>NZ_FYAT01000010.1:0-1143 GCF_900185685.1 Sphingopyxis sp. P1IMeth2 | reverse complement strand
TGGGGAGCAACCGTCTTCAAGCTTTCCAAGGCTGCTCATCTCGGATGATGGCGTTGAGCGCGACGACGAGTTTTCGGATGATGGCGACGATGATGAGCTTTGGGGGTTTTCCTGCGTCGACGAGGCGTTGTTTGAAGGCGGCCATGACGGGATTGTGCCGGGCGGCGACGAGGGCGGCCATATAGGCTGTATCGCGCAGGGGTTTTCGTCCTCCGCTGATGCGGCGCTGTCCCTTGTATCGTCCGCTTTCGCAGGCGAAGGGCGCGACCCCGACGAGGGCGGCGGCCTGGCGTCCCGAGAGGCGGCCCAGTTCGGGCATCAGCGCCAGCAGGCTGTGGGTGAGGACCGGTCCGACGCCGGGGACCGAGCGCATCAGGCGGCTTTTGCGGGCCATGTCGGCATCGGCCTCGACCGCTGTGGCGATGGCCTGATCGAGCGCGAGGATGTCCGCCTTGATCCTCGCGATGCGCCGCCGGGCGAGGCGCTGGAGCACAGCTTGCCGGCTCTGCGCGGCCTGGTTGGTGCAGCGGGTCATCTCCTCGACGAGCTGGCGGCGGGCGGTGACCAGTTCGGCGACGGCCTCGGCGGCCGGCTCGTCGATGGCGGCGCGCTGCGGTACGGCGGCGAGGTAGCGGGCGATCACCGCGGCGTCGATCCGGTCGGTCTTGGCCATGATCCCGCACCCTTGCGCGAAGCGGCGGACCCGCAGCGCATTGAGGCGATGGAGGCGCAAGCCTGCCGCGCGCAACGCCGCCATCGCCTCGCGCTCGTAACCGCCGCTCGCTTCGAGCGCGACGGCCGTCACCGCCCGCCCTGCCAACCGGCGGGCGAGCCGGGCACAGCCGGCGGGGTCGTTCGCAAAGGCCATCGTCTCACCCGTCGGCCAGAGACAGACATCGAGCCGGTCCTTCGACACATCGATCCCGGCGATCACATCTTGCTGCGTCATCTTCGTTCCCTTCCTTGCGTGTGCGGGGTACAACCCCTCGCAACCGTGCGGGCTGGCAAAGATCCGTCCGGGCCCAAGCTCCCCAGCGGTCTCGAGAACCTAGGTGGCAACGGGCTCGCAGACGGCGCGGGAGGGTCCGCTAGCGGACCCTCCCGCAAACGCGCTTATGCATCATTATCAAGATACAAGGTGGC
>NZ_FYAT01000008.1:0-917 GCF_900185685.1 Sphingopyxis sp. P1IMeth2 | reverse complement strand
CCGCTTCCCATCTGTGGACGCCCCAAAAGACGCAAGCGATTTTTGGAGGTAGTGCACGTAGTCGGATGCGGCCATCTGTCCGGCCTTGCAATGCAGCATCGGAGGCTGCGGGCCCGTATGGGAGTTCGCGGACCGGAACCACATCACCCACAGCGTGCTCGCGGCACAGTGGAAAGCCCTGGTTCTTCCGGCCCCGTCTCGCCGACTGTTGTGCCATACTCTCCTTCGACCGACTACGCCTTCCGGCGACCTCTGGTCCGCCTTGGCTTACGCCGCGGCTGCGACCGGAGCTCTGTAATCCTCTCCCTTTACAAGCACGGCCCAGATGATCCGCGCTGTCTTGTTGGCAAGGGCAACCGTGACCAGCATACGCGGTTTCCTCGCCATCATCTGCTCGAGCCAGGAGCCTTGAGGCGCGCCTCGCTTGCTGGCCTGCAGGACCACCGCACTGCAACCGATGATGAGCAATCGCCGCAGCGTGCGCTCGCCCATTTTGGATATCGAGCCCAGCTTCTGCTTGCCGCCCGTCGACATCTGCCTTGGCGCCAGACCTAGCCACGCCGCAAAGTCCCGGCCCTTGGTGAAGCTTTCTGCTGGAGGCGCCAGAGCCGCCAATGCGGTGGCCGTAATCGGTCCAACCCCAGGGATCGTCATAAGCCGCCTCGCGACGGCATCCTCACGAGCCCGCCGCGCAATCTCCTTGTCGAGATCGCCGATCTTCTCGTTCAGCTCCTCCAGCAGGTCGAGCATCGTGCGGACCATCGACCTGGCTGCCTCGGGTAGCGACGAGGCCATCTCGTCCTCAAGCAGATCGCCGAGCATCGCGACGTGCGAGGGACCCTTGGGCGCTACCCAGCCATATTCGGTAAGATGACCTCGGATGGCATTGATCAGCTGGGTGCGCTGCCGCACCAGCA
>NZ_FYAT01000006.1:0-20229 GCF_900185685.1 Sphingopyxis sp. P1IMeth2 | reverse complement strand
CGCAGGAAAACCCCCAAAGCTCATCATCGTCGCCATCATCCGAAAACTCGTCGTCGCGCTCAACGCCATCATCCGAGATGAGCAGCCTTGGAAAGCTTGAAGACGGTTGCTCCCCATGGCTTCGCCACAGGGAGGATTTGAAGCTCAGCGGATCGGTGAATCGGGCGCAAGCCGCATGTCGAGATAATTGTCGAGCGACTTCATCAGCTGATCGAGTTCATGCTCGAAGAAATGGTTGGCGCGCGGAATCTCGTCGTGGTGGATGGTGATGCCCTTTTGGGTGCGCAGCTTGTCGACGAGCTTCTGGATCGCGCCTGGCGGGACGATTTCGTCCTGGCCGCCCGCGACGATGATACCCGACGACGGGCAGGGCGCGAGGAAGCTGAAGTCGTACATGTTCGCCGGCGGCGCGACCGACAGGAAGCCGCGAATTTCAGGGCGCCGCATCAGAAGCTGCATGCCGATCCAGGCGCCGAAGCTGAAGCCGGCGACCCAGGTCGTCTGCGCCTCGGGGTGGATCGACTGGACCCAGTCGAGCGCTGCCGCGGCATCGGACAATTCGCCGATGCCATTGTCGAACGTGCCCTGGCTGCGGCCGACGCCGCGGAAGTTGAAGCGCAGCACGGCGAAGCCGCGCGCGACAAAGCTCTTGTACATCGCCTGGGTGATGCGGTCGTTCATCGTGCCGCCACCCTGCGGGTGCGGGTGAAGGATCAGCGCAACCGGTGCGCGCGGACGCGGCGGGGGCGAGAAACGACCTTCGATGCGGCCCTCGGGGCCGGGGAAAATGACGTCGGGCATGGAAGCACCTCTTATCTTTTTTGAGCTCCCGGCCGAATCGCCGGTTGGCGGGGTGGCGGAGCGAAGGTCGCGCCTATATAGAAAATAGGTCTCAACTTGCAACTTTTGCGAATCGTTCGCAATAGAAGGCGATTCCTACTCTCGTTGGTCATCCGACGAGAAAGAGAGAGCGTCGCTCGACACCAACGCGATTAGCGGGCAAATGCCGCAAATGATCTACCTCGACTATCAGGCCACGACCCCGCTCGCTCCCGAAGCGCGCGAGGCGATGCTGCGATGGCTTGGCGATGACGGCGACAGCTTTGCGAACCCCGCGAGCACGCACAAGGCAGGGCGCGCGGCGGCGGCGGCGGTCGAGGTTGCGCGCGATCAGGTGGCGGCGCTGTTGCCGCGCGGGGGGCGCGTCATCTTCACGTCGGGCGCGACCGAGGCGCTGAACTGGGCGCTCTTCTGCGGTGCGCGCGCGATGCCCGGCGGGGTTGCGGGGCTCAGCATCGAACATGCCGCATCGCTCCAGTGCCTCGAGCGGCTGGACGCGGCGATCCTGCCGGTCGATGCGGCGGGGCTGGCGCTGCCGCCCGACGCGGCGCTGATTCCTGAAGGCGGTATCGTCGCGACGATGCTGGTCAACAACGAGGTCGGGACGATCCAGCCGGTCGCCGATTTCGCCGCGGCGGCGCATGCGAAGAACAGCCTGCTGCTGTGCGACGCGGTACAGGGGTTCGGCCGCATCGCGATCCCCGAAGGGCCCGACCTGATCGCCGTATCGGCGCACAAGATTCACGGGCCCAAGGGGATCGGCGCGCTGTGGATTCGCGACGGCGTCGATCTGCCGCCGCTGATGCTGGGCGGCGCGCAGGAACAGGGGCTGCGATCGGGGACCGTCTCGCCCGCGCTCTGTGCCGGGTTCGGTGCGGCGGCGGCGCTGGCGGCCGACCGCCTGGAGGTCGACGCTGCGCATGTCGAGCGCCTGTGGTCGCTCGCGATGGACATGCTGCCCGAGTGGACGATCAACGGCGCCGAAAGCCAGCGCTATCACGGCAATCTCAATATCCGACGCGAAGGGGTCAACGGGCTGCGGCTGATGTCCGATGCGCGCGGCGTCGCCTTTTCGCTGGGCAGCGCCTGTGGCAGCGGATCGGGCAAGGTCAGCCATGTGCTGCGCGCGATGGGCATCAGCGAAGCCGACGCGCGCGCCTCCATCCGTCTCGGTTGGGGACGCTATACGTCCGAACAGGCGTTGCGCGACGGGCTGAATGCCATCAAGGATGCGGTCCGCTTGCAGGGAGTGAATTGATGCGCGTCACCTTCATCCATGCCGATGGCAAGGGACGCACCGAAGTCGTCGCGGAACCGGGTTCGATCCTGCT
Source organism: Sphingopyxis sp. P1IMeth2 (assembly GCF_900185685.1). Taxonomy (NCBI): domain Bacteria; kingdom Pseudomonadati; phylum Pseudomonadota; class Alphaproteobacteria; order Sphingomonadales; family Sphingopyxidaceae; genus Sphingopyxis; species Sphingopyxis sp. P1IMeth2. The sequence continues at coordinate 18,058 of NZ_FYAT01000006.1, read as the reverse complement.
CGACGTGGCGCAGGCGCATATGATGCCGCTGGAAGGGACGTGCGAGGGGCAGATGGCCTGTTCGACCTGCCATGTCATCGTCGCGAAGGAGGATTTCGGCCGCCTGCCGCCCGCCAGCGAGATGGAGGAGGATATGCTCGATCTTGCCGCCGGGGTGCGCCGGACCAGCCGCCTGTCGTGCCAGATCGTACTGACCGAGGATCTCGACGGTCTGACCGTTCATATCCCGTCCGAAAGCCGCAACATGCAGGGGCCGCGCTGATGCGTCGCCGGCGCGCCGTGGGCCTTGCCCTGACGCTCGCCGCCGTCGTCACGCTGGCCGGGTGCGCGTCGTCGCCTGCCGCGACCAACAGCGCCCGCGACAGCGCGCAAGCGAGCGTCGCGAACCGGATCGCGGCACTGGAGAAGAAAAGCGGCGGTCGGCTGGGCGTTGCCGTTACCGACCAGTTCGGGAAGCTGATCGTCGGCCACCGCGCCGACGAGCGCTTTGCGATGTGCTCGACCTTCAAGCTGCTGCTCGCGGCACAAACGCTGACCGCAGCGAAGAACGGTGTGTCGCTGCGCACGCCGCTGCCCTTCACGCGCGCCGATCTGCTGCCCTACTCGCCGGGCGCCGAGCGCCTGCTCGATGCGGAGGGGAAGGGCGAATATCGTATCGGCTTCGCCGCCGAGGACGCCGTGGTGCTCAGCGACAATCTCGCCGCCAATCTGCTGCTCGATCATTTCGGTGGCCCGACCGGCTTCACTGATCATGTTCAGGCGACCGGCGATCTGGTGACGCGGCTCGACCGGATGGAGCCCGACCTCAACGCCAATATTCCGGGCGATCCGCGCGATACCACCAGCCCCGCGGCGATGGCGAAGAGCGCTGCCGCCTATATCTTCGGCGACAAGCTCGACCCCGCCTATCGCACGATGCTGCGCGACTGGCTGGTCAAGAGCGAAACCGGGCTTGCACGCATCCGCGCCGGGCTGCCCAGGACCTGGCATGTCGGCGACAAGACGGGGTCGTGTGGTACCGCCTATAATGACGTGGCGTTCGTCGAGGAGCCGGGGGGCGACAAATATATGATCGCCGTCTATCTCGACCGCCCCGCGCTGAAGGGCGACGCAGCCAACGCGATCATCGCCGATGTGGCGCGCGCGGTGGCGGGCGACCGCACCGAATAGCCGCGCCGCTTGCAATTCGCGCCCGCCGCCGCCATATGCGCGCCGGGAGTCGGGCGGACGCAGTCTTCGCCAACCCGGTCAGGTCCGGAAGGAAGCAGCCGCAACGAATTCGCTGCGGGTCGTTCCGGCTCCCACCCATTTCCACTATTATCGACCGAGCGGTGGCTTGACCCTCCGCAATAGCTCGCACATCCTGCACGTCGCAGCAGGGGAGGATGGGCGTGAGATATCTTGTTCCGGCCGGACTGGGCATGGCGGTCTTGCTCGGCATGGGGGCGGTGCAGACCTCGACGGCGTATGAGATCAAACCGAAACAGCCCAATCATGAGCGGCTGACCGCGCTGGCCGAGCGGTGCCTTGCCGCCGCCGCCGGTGCCTTGCCCAGCCATTGCCCGCTGCCCCGCACCGCGGCCGAGTTTGCGGCGACCGACATTGGCGGGTCGGTCTACGCCGATGCCGTCCGCTGGCCGGACGATCCGGCGCGCCAGATCAGTGCGACGGGTCTGGGCAAGATTGCGGTCAATCTTGGCGCCGAACGCTGCAAGAAGCATGTCGGGCCGGGCAAGCCCTTTGGCGGCCTGATGTGCAACAGCCATTATGGCGCGCTGCAATTCCTGCACGCCATGCGCCCGACGGCGGGCGAGGCGTCATCCGAAACCGGCGCCAAGATTCTCGGCTGGACGCGCGCGGCCTTTGCCATTGCAACTGGGCAGGGCGTCGATGCGACGACGGGATATTGCACCTATTTCCGAAGCCAATCTCCCGCCCTTGCCGAAGCTTTTGCGCCGCCCGGCTTTCCCATATTGCGACGACCGGACCGAAGGCGGGAAAAGCTATAAGGCGTGGCGCGTGCATACGCTGTTCACGCTTGAATGCCGCAATCCCTTCGCGTCGACCAAATGCAGCGAATTGACCGGCGATGTCGCAGCCGATCTGGCACGCAAGCGCGCGGCCGGGGCTTTGCTGCATCTGATCCAGGACAGTTTCTCGCAAAGCCATACGGCGCGGGGCGGCGTTTTTCCCGCCGGCCCCTACAGCGCCCGCGTCGTGTGCCTGCCGGTGCGCGAATATTATGATTATGCCCAGAATAGCGGCGTCCATCCGGCGGCCGACAAGGCGCCGACCTTCGACCTTGCCGGCTGCGCCGACGGGCCGGTGGCCGATCCGATCACCGCGTCGGCGCAGATGCTCTGGTTGATGGAGCAGCCCGCGAATCCCGATGCGGCGGTCAAGCTGATGGCGGAGGCGGTTCTGGGCGCGGCGACCTGACGCGCGGCGGCGCGCGCATACCCTTCGACAATCGGCGCGGCGCATCCTAAAGACCGGCTATGGACGATTCCGCCGACGACACTCCGATGCTGGGCATGGACTTGCCAGAGGCGCCGCCCGCGCCCGCCTCGAACGGGCCATACCGCGTCCTTGCCCGCAAATATCGGCCGCAGACCTTTGCCGAGCTGATCGGGCAGGATGCGATGGTGCGCACGCTCGGCAATGCGATCGCGCGCGACCGGCTGGCGCATGCGTTCCTGATGACCGGGGTGCGCGGGGTCGGCAAGACGTCGACCGCGCGATTGATCGCCAAGGCCCTGAACTGCATCGGCCCCGACGGGCAGGGTGGGCCGACGATCGATCCGTGCGGGGTGTGCGAGCCCTGCCGCGCGATCACCGAGGGGCGCCATATCGACGTGATCGAGATGGACGCCGCGTCGAACACCGGCGTCGATGACGTGCGCGAGATCATCGAGGCGGTGCGCTATGCCGCGGTGTCGGCGCGCTACAAGATCTATATCATCGACGAAGTGCATATGTTGTCGCGTAACGCGTTCAACGCACTTCTGAAAACGCTCGAAGAGCCGCCGCCGCACGTCAAATTCCTCTTCGCGACGACCGAGGTGAACAAGGTGCCGGTAACGGTCCTGTCGCGCTGTCAGCGGTTCGATCTGCGCCGCATTACCCCCGACATGCTGTTCGCGCATTTCAGTTCGATCCTGCAGAAAGAGGGCGTCGAAGCCGAGGCGCCCGCCATCTGGCTGATCGCCAATGCCGCCGAAGGATCGGTGCGCGACGGGCTTTCGATCCTCGACCAGGCGATTGCCCACGCCGATCTGGAAGCCGATGGCGCGGGCGGCGGGCGGATTTCGGCCGACCAGGTCCGCACGATGCTGGGCCTGTCGGACCGCACGGCGATTGCGCAGTTGATGGCGACCGTGCTGGGCGGCGATACGGGTGCCGCGATCGACCTTGCGCGCGCGCAATATGCGCTGGGGATCGAGCCGGTCGCAATGGTGCGCGGGTTGATGGACCTGACGCATGCGGTGACGCTGGCCAAGGTGGCGCGCCACGACGATCCGGCGCTGGCCGCCGCCGACCGCGAACGCATCGGCGATTGGGCCCAGAAGCTGGGCTTTGCGCCGCTCAACCGGCTTTGGCAATTGCTGCTCAAGGGGCATGACGAGGTGCTGCGCGCGAACAATCCGCTTGAGCATCTGGAAATGCTGTTGCTGCGCGTGATCTATGCTGCGTCGCTGCCCGATCCGGGCGAACTGGCGAAGCTGCTCGAATCGGGCGGCGTTCCGGCGATGCCGCTTGCAGCGCCGCAGCCTGCGCCCGGCGGCGATACGCCCGGCGCGTCGATTGCGGCCGCCACGCCGCCGCCGGTCGAGGCGGTGGAAGCACCGCCCCCTGCGGCGCTGACCATCGCGCAGATTCACCAGCTGCTCGAATCGACCGGCAATCACCGGCTTGCGGTCGATGTCTATGACCATATGCGGCTGATCGCGCTCGAACCGGGGACGCTGACGTTCGCGCCCGTGCCGGCGCTCGGCGAAGGCTTTGCCCGCGACCTGGCCGACGCGCTGCTCGCGGCGACGGGCAATCGCTGGTCGGTGCGCGCGGGCGAGGGTGAAGGCCGGCCCAGCCTGGCGCAAATGCGCGCCGCGAAACTGGCCGACAATGATGCGCGAATCCGCGAACTGCCCGTGGTAAAGGCCGTTTTGGCGGCATTTCCCGACGCAAGACTTGTCGAGGATGGCGACAATCGCCATAAGTCCGCCCCATGAAATCGATCGAAGAAATGATGAAGGCGGCGCAGGAAGCGGCTGCCACGGTGCAGGCCCAGATGCAGGAGGCGCAGGCGAAGCTCGACAATGTCGAGGTCGAGGGCGTTTCGGGCGGCGGTCTGGTCAGGATTACCGCGACCGCCAAGGGCCGGATCAAGGCGATCGCGATCGACGACAGCCTGATGATTCCGGCCGAAAAGCAGATGCTCGAAGACCTGCTCGCCGCCGCGTTCAACGACGCGCGCGAAAAGGCCGATCAGGCGAGCAACGAGGAAATGGGCAAGATGACCAGCGGCCTGCCGCTGCCGCCCGGGTTCAAGCTGCCGTTTTGACGAATTGATCCTCCCTGTGGCAGAGCCATGGGGAAGGGGGACCGCCGCCGCAGGCGGTGGTGGAAGGGCGACGACATTGCGTCATTGACCCCTCCGTCAGCCCTTCGGGCTGCCACCTCCCCATGGCTTTGCCACAGGGAGGAGAGATGCCCATTCACCGCACCGTCATTGAATGCGCGCCAAGTTACGCCATATTAGCGATAACCACCCTATTAAAAGGGCGGCGCGCGGTCTTGCGCCCGCTCAGGAGCCCTGATGAACCAGTCTTTTCCCCTTCTGCCCCTGCGGGACATCGTCGTTTTTCCGCACATGATCGTGCCGCTGTTCGTCGGCCGCGATCGCTCGGTCGCCGCGCTCGAAGCGGCGATGGAAGCCGATAAGGAAATTTTTCTCGTCGCCCAGCTCGATCCGGGCGAGGACGATCCGGTCCGCGACGATCTGTACGATACCGGCGTGATCGCGACCGTTCTGCAATTGCTCAAGCTGCCCGACGGCACCGTCCGCGTGCTGGTCGAAGGCAAGCAGCGCGCCAAGCTTCAGTCGCTCGACGATGACGGCAAGGCCGTGATGGCAACGGTCGAGCCGATCGCCGATGCCGTCGACGACAGTGTCGATACCGCGGCGCTGATGCGCTCGGTCGTCGACCAGTTCGAAAGCTATGCCAAGCTCAACAAGAAGATGCCGGCCGAAACCGCGGTGCAATTGTCGCAGATCGACGATTCGTCGCGCCTCGCCGACTCGGTTGCCGGCAACCTCAACATCAAGGTCGCCGACAAGCAGGCGCTGCTCGTCGAGAATGCGCCCGCAAAGCGGCTCGAAATGGTGTTCGCCTTCATGGAAGGCGAGCTCGGCGTGCTGCAGGTCGAAAAGAAGATCCGCGGCCGCGTCAAGCGCCAGATGGAAAAGAGCCAGCGCGAATATTATCTCAACGAGCAATTGAAGGCGATCCAGCGCGAACTCGGCAACGACAATGGCGAGGGCGGCGACGATCTCGCGGAACTGCAGGCCAAGATCGACAGCCTGAAGATGTCGAAGGAAGCCAAGACCAAGGCGAACGCCGAGCTCAAGAAGCTGCGCGCGATGGCGCCGATGTCGGCCGAGGCGACCGTCGTTCGCAACTATCTCGACACCCTGATCGGCCTGCCCTGGGGCAAGAAGTCGAAGCTGAAAAAGGACATCGCGAAGGCGCAGGACGTTCTGGATGCCGACCATTTCGCGCTCGAAAAGGTCAAGGACCGGATCGTCGAATATCTGGCGGTCCAGGCACGCACCAACAAGCTGAAGGGGCCGATCCTGTGCCTCGTTGGTCCTCCGGGCGTCGGCAAGACTTCGCTCGGCCGCTCGATCGCGAAGGCCACGGGCCGCGAGTTCGTGCGCCAGTCGCTCGGCGGCGTGCGCGACGAGGCCGAAATCCGCGGCCACCGCCGGACCTATATCGGCTCGCTGCCGGGCAAGATCGTGACCAACCTCAAAAAGGCAGGCACGATGAACCCGCTGTTCCTGCTCGACGAAATCGACAAGCTGGGTCAGGATTTCCGCGGCGATCCGGCGTCGGCGCTGCTCGAAGTGCTCGACCCCGAACAGAATGCGAAGTTCCAGGACCATTATCTGGAAGTCGACGTCGACCTTTCGGACATCATGTTCGTGACCACCGCCAACTCGCTCAACCTGCCGCAACCGCTGCTCGATCGCATGGAGATCATCCGGCTCGAAGGCTATACCGAGGACGAGAAGGTCGAGATCGCCAAGCGTCATCTGATCGCCAAGCAGGTCGAGGCGCACGGGCTGAAGGCCGGCGAGTTCGAGCTGACCGACGAAGGTCTGCGCGACCTGATCCGCTATTATACCCGCGAAGCCGGCGTCCGGACCCTCGAGCGCGAGATTGCGCGTCTGGCGCGCAAGGCGCTGCGCAAGATCCTCGAAGGGAAGGCGGAAAGCGTCGTGGTGACGCCCGAAAACCTCTCCGAATTTGCGGGCGTGCGCAAATTTCGTCACGGCGTTTCGGACCGCGAGGATCAGGTGGGCGCGGTTACCGGCCTTGCCTGGACCGAAGTCGGCGGCGAACTGCTGACGATCGAAGCCGTCACTGCGGCGGGCAAGGGCCAGGTGCGCACCACCGGCAAGCTGGGCGAGGTGATGACCGAGTCGGTGCAGGCCGCGCTGTCCTTCGTGAAGGCGCGGGCGCCCGCCTATGGCATCAAGCCCAGCCTGTTCGCGCGCAAGGACATCCACATCCACCTGCCCGAAGGCGCGGTGCCCAAGGACGGGCCCTCGGCCGGCGTCGGCATGGTCACGGCGATGGTGTCGACGCTGACCGGCATCGCGGTGCGCAAGGACGTCGCGATGACCGGCGAGGTCACGTTGCGCGGCCGCGTGCTCGCGATCGGCGGCCTCAAGGAAAAGCTGCTTGCGGCTCTGCGGGGCGGCATCACGACCGTTTTCATTCCCGAAGAGAATGAAAAGGACCTGGTCGAGATTCCGGCGAACATTACCGCGGCGCTGAAGATCATTCCGGTGAGTCATGTCGATCAGGTGCTCGCCGAGGCGCTGGTCAGCCCTGTCGAGCCGATCGAATGGACCGAAGCCGACGAATTGGCCGCTTCGCCGCCGATTTCGGCGGGTGGAGACCCCGAATCGGCGATTCGGCACTGACCGGACCGCCGACGGGGCTTCCGCAAGAGCCTTTTCATCGCAAAATCGGCATTTTGGCCGGTTTCGCGCCGCTTTTTGCTTTGACAAGGCGGGGCGAAACATCGTTAGTGGCGCGCCATGGCTTCGGGCCATGAGAATCATTCAACAACCACACACAGGGGTTCCTTAGGCATGAACAAACAAGACCTGATCGCCGCCGTCGCTGACTCGAGCGGCCTCACCAAGGGCGATGCGAGCAAGGCTGTCGAAGCTGTGTTCGATTCGATCACCGGCGCGCTGAAGAAGGGCGGCGAAGTCCGTCTCGTCGGCTTCGGCACCTTCGCGGTCAGCAAGCGCAAGGCGTCGACCGGCCGCAACCCGCGCACCGGCGAAACGATGACCATCGCGGCGTCGAACCAGCCGAAGTTCAAGGCCGGCAAGGCCCTCAAGGACGCCGTCAACTAATCGCTGGCGCTTCTTGACGAAGAAACATCTCGGGCCGTGGCGCAAGCTGCGGCCCGATTTGCATTTCGGGGGTGCCGAGTCGCAAATCGGCGTTGCAATCGCGGCGCGAGCGGTTATGGACGACCCGCTTTCGGACGCGGCGCAGCCGCTTCGGTCCGGGACGGGCGCGTAGCTCAGCGGTAGAGCACACCCTTCACACGGGTGGGGTCACAGGTTCAATCCCTGTCGCGCCCACCATGGCCCGGTGGCATGGTCGGTGGTTGTCGCATTGCGAAACATCGGCTGACGGGGCCATTCATCGCCTATTCAATGCATAGGGGCTAAATCTCCCGGCATGATCCGCACCCTGACCCTCTCGATCGCCTCGGCGCTGCTGCTTGCTGCAGCCGGCCCGGCGGCTGCGCGCGGCGATCGCAACCGCGACCAGGACAATTTGCGCGAAGCGGCGGCACAGGGGCAGGTGATCCCGCTCAACCGCCTGATCGCCGATGTCCGTTCGCGCGCGCCCTACAGCAATATGACCTATCTCGGCGGCCCGCAGTTCGATGCGCGCCAGATGGTCTATGCCCTCAAGTTCATGGACGGCAGCCAGGTGGTGATCGTCTATGTCGACGCGCGCACCGGCCGGATCGTCGGCCGCAGACCCTGACATTTTTCGCTGCAACGACATTTTGCGATGATCGTTGCGTCTTGGTAGAGAGGCGTTCGGCCCGCCCTGTCCGGCGGGTTCGCAGACGAAAGGTGCCTGAATGCGGATTTTGATTGTCGAAGACGAACCCACGCTGGGTCCGCAGCTCAAGGCGACGCTGGAGGGGAACGGCTATGCCGTCGACCTTGCCACCGATGGCGAAGACGGGCACTTCCTGGGCTCGACCGAAGATTATGACGCCGCGATCCTCGACCTCGGCCTGCCCGAAGTCGACGGGCTGACGGTGCTCGATCGCTGGCGCCGCGAAAAGCGCAACTTTCCCGTTCTCGTGCTGACTGCCCGCGACAGCTGGTCGGACAAGGTCGCCGGGCTCGACGCGGGTGCCGACGATTATCTCGCCAAGCCGTTCCAGACCGAGGAATTGATCGCTCGTCTGCGCGCGCTGATCCGCCGCGCCTCGGGCAATGCGTCGAGCGAGTTGATCGCGGGCAAGGTGCGGCTCGACACGCGCTCGGGCCGCGTCACGCTCGATGGCGAGCCGGTCAAGCTGACCGCGCAGGAATATAAGCTCCTGTCGTACCTGCTGCACCACAAAGGCAAGGTCGTGTCGCGCACCGAACTGATCGAACATATCTATGATCAGGATTTCGATCGCGATTCGAACACGATCGAGGTGTTCGTCACCCGCATCCGCAAGAAGCTGGGTGCCGACATCATCACGACGATCCGCGGCCTCGGATATCAGCTCGACGATCCGCAGGGCTGATCATGGCCGAGGCCGACGCCGCCTCGCCGATCGCGCCCGGCACCGAAACCCGCACGGAGCCGGCTGCGCTGGCGAGCCTGACGACGGGTTCGCTCGCGCGGCGCATGATTGCGATTGCGGCGCTGTGGATTTCGGTGCTGCTGATCGGCGGCGGCTTCGCGCTCGACCGGGTGCTGACCGGCGCGATCACGCGCAACTTCGATTCGAGCCTCGAATATGTGCTGATCGCGATGATCCGCTCGTCCGAGATCGGCCCCGATGGCGAGGTGCGGCTGATCGAACCGCTCGGCGACCAGCGCTTCCTCGAGCCCTATAGCGGCCTTTATTGGCAGATCAGTGGTGGTGGGCAGGAGCCTTATCGCTCGCGCTCGCTGTGGGAACGGACGCTCAAATCGCCCAAGCCGCACGTCGATACCGGGCTTCATACCTATGACAGCACGCAGTTTCCCGACGAACAGCTCCGCATATTGGAGCGCAACGTCATCCTTCCGGGCAGCAAGACCAACTGGCGTTTCCAGATCGCGCAGTCGCGTCAGGCACTCGACGAGCAAATCCGCGCGGTGCGCGCGACGCTGATTCCCAGCCTGGGGCTGCTTGGCGTCGGGCTGATCGTCCTCGCCGCGCTGCAGACCTTTTACGGCCTCTGGCCGCTGCGCCACATCCGGCGCGCGATCGCGGCGATGCGCGGCGGTGAAAACCGCCGCGTCATCGCGCCGCTGCCGCTGGAGGTGCAGCCGATGGTCGAGGAATTGAACGCGCTGCTCGCGCATAACGAAAAGCAGGCCGAGGAGGCGCGGCTGCACGCCGGCAATCTGGCGCATGCGCTCAAGACGCCGCTGACCGTGCTGCTCAACAGCGCCGCGGGGTCGGACAGCGAACTTGCGGAAACGATCCGGCGCGAGGCGGCGACGATGCGGCGGCAGGTCGATCATCATCTGGCGCGCGCGCGGGCGGTCGGGCGCCGCGGGGCGGCGCAGGCGCGCGCCGTTGTCTGGGACAGCGTCGACAGCGTGCTGCGCGCGCTGACCCGCCTCCATCCCGACGTGCGTTTCGACGAGGCGGGCGACAAGACGCTGGTGGCACGGGTCGAGCGGCAGGATCTGGACGAATTGATCGGAAACCTGCTCGAAAATGCGGCCAAATATGGCGGCGGGAGCGTTTTCGTGACCGTGCAGCGCGCGGGCGGCATGGCCGAGATACTGATCGAGGACGACGGCCCCGGCATTTCGCCCGCCGACCGTCAGCGTATCTTCGACCGCGGCGTTCGGCTCGACAGCGGCAAGCCGGGGACGGGGCTTGGCCTTGCCATCGTCCGTGATGTCGCTGAAATCTATGGCGGCAGCGTCGCGCTCGAAGAGAGCGAGGATCTTGGCGGGACGCTCGTACGGCTCAAACTGCCCGCCGGCTAGGTGCGCCGCGCAAAAGAAAAGGCCCACCGGCGGACCGGCGGGCCTTCGATTGTGGAAATATGCGGGGCCGGTGCGACGTGCCTGAAAGGCGGCCGGCCCGTGGCTGCGTTATGGCGCGAGGATCGCGACGGTCAGATAGACCAGCAGCGGCAGGCCGAAGCCCAGCAAAGTCAGTGCCACAAAGGCGACGCGCGTCCACAAGACGTCGAAGCCGAAGTGGTCCGCCATGCCGGCGCACACGCCGAAGACCATGCCATCGCGACGATTCTTGCGAAAACCCTGTTTCATTTCTTTCCTTTCCGTCCCGGTCCCTCCGGGACCGGCGTTGTTCGTGGGTGGGGGCGGCTGGTCAGATGACCAGCCGGCCGAGTTCCGCACCGTTCGGGCCAGCAGCGGCCAGGAACATGATCGAGCAGTAGAGCGTGGCAACCGCCGCGATGGCGTAGCTCTTGAGCGATTCGGTGTTGAAATGAGCCATGATATAATCCTTTCGTTCCTCCCACCCGGACCATCCGGTGGATGCCAGTAGTAATGCAGGAGGCGTGCCAATTTCATTCATTGGCGGTTAACCGCGGTTTTTTCGACGTTGAAACTATATTTCAACGGGAAAATATCAATGATGTGGTGAAAATTACCTCAAATTGGAATTTTTTGCGCTTCACCTTTGGCGGGCAGCGATGATGCGCGGGACTCGCATCGCGCACAGGGCTGGGGTAGGCGCAACGCAGATGACGCTGATCCGCCTTTCGTTGACCGATTTCCGTAATCACGCGGGGGCCGATCTCGCGGCCGGGCCCGGCCTTGTCGCGCTTCACGGCGACAATGGCGCGGGCAAGACCAATATATTGGAGGCGATATCGCTGCTCGCGCCGGGGCGCGGGCTTCGGCGCGCGGCGCTGCCCGATATGGTGCGCGACGGCGCCGCCGGCGGCTTCGCGGTGTTCGGCGAGGTGCAGGGTGATCCCGCGCTCGCCCCCGTGGCGCTTGGCACCGGGGTCGAACCCTCGGCGCCGGGGCGCCGGGTCGTCCGGATCAATGGCAGCGCCGCGGCGGCGACGGCACTCGGCGACTGGCTCGCCATCCTCTGGCTCACCCCGGCTATGGACCGTTTGTTCGTGGAAACGGCGGGCAATCGGCGACGCTTCCTCGACCGCCTCGTCCTCGCCCTCGACCCCGGCCATGCCCAGCATGGCAATCGTTATGAGGCGGCGATGCGCGCGCGCGGCAAATTGCTCGCCGACCTTTCCGCCGCCGATCCGCAATGGCTGGCGAGCCTAGAGGCGCAGCTGGCCGAGCATGGTGCGGCGATCGATGCGGCGCGCCAGCGGACGCTCGCGGCACTGTCCGCCGAACTGGCGGAACAGCCCGACGCGCCCTTCGCGCGTCCGCTCCTCACCCTTGTCGATGCCGACGGCGCCCCGCGCGGCGCGGCGCATGACCCGGCGGCGCTGCGCGATCTGTTCGCGGCGCGGCGCCGGATCGACGCAGCGGCCGGGCGCGCGACCGCGGGGCCGCACCGCGACGACCTTTCCGCCGTCCATGCGGCGAGCGGCCGCGCTGCCGCGCGCTGTTCGACCGGCGAGCAGAAGGCGATGCTGCTTTCGCTCGTCCTTGCGCACAGCGATTGCGTGGCGCGCGCGCGGGGGCAGCGGCCGATACTGCTGCTCGACGAAGTCGCCGCGCATCTCGATCCGCTGCGCCGCGCCGCGCTTTATGCGCGCCTCGCCGGGCAGGGCGGGCAGGCGTGGCTCACCGGCACCGAGGCGGGGCTGTTTGACGCGATGCCGGGTCCGGTGACGCGCTTTCGGGTTGCGGGCGGGCGGATCGCGCCGGGCTAGGGCGTCGCCGCGCCGCGACGAACGCTGCGCCTTTCCATGCTTCGCCCGCTTGTGCGGCCCGTCGTTCGTCCGTAACGCTGAGGCGAATCTCCGGCGCCCGACCGGACGGATATGGGAGCAATGCGCGTGACGAGTGACGTGATGACAGAGCCGCTGGTGGCGCTCGATCCGGCCTGGCCGAAAATGTCGATGGCCGATGCAACCGCGGTGCTGACCGCGCCAGGCGCGCGCTTCGAGATGGAGACGATAACAATCCGCGGCGTCCCGACGCGCGTTTGGAAAAATGCCCCCAATGATCTGGGCGTCCTTCTCGACCTGTCGCGCACCCATGGCGCACGGCCGTTCACCATCCTCGACGACGACCGCGTCAGCTTCGAGGCGAATTGGCGCGCCACCGCGGCGCTGGCGCATGCGCTGCAGGACATGGGCGTCGGCAAGGGTGACCGCGTCGCCTTTGCGATGCGCAACCTGCCCGAATGGCCGATGGTCTTTTTCGCGATCACGACCATCGGCGCGATCGCAGTGCCGCTCAACGCGTGGTGGACCGGCGCCGAACTGGCCTATGGCATCCGCGATTCGGGGGCGAAGGTCGTGATCGTCGATGGCGAGCGGCTGGAGCGGCTGCGCGATCATCGCGAAGAACTGGGCGGCGTATCGCGCTGGATCGTCGCGCGCGGCGGCGCTGAAGGGGACACCACGGCGATCGAGGATATCGTCGGCGCACCGGCAAGCTGGGCGGCGCTTCTCGATATCGCGCGGCCCGTCGTCGCGATCGATCCCGATGACGAGGCGACGATTTTCTACACCAGCGGTACGACGGGCAATCCCAAGGGCGCGCTCGGCACCCATCGCAATCTGATGAGCAATATCCTCTCGGGCGGCTTTTCGGCGGCGCGCAGCTTTCTGCGCCGCGGCGAAGCGATCCCCGATCCGCAGCCGCGCACGACGCTGACCGTCATTCCGATGTTTCACGTCACCGCCTGTTCGGCCAGCCTGATGGGCAGCATGGCGGCGGGCAACACGACGATTTTCATGCGCAAATGGGACGTGGTGCAGGCGATGGAGATCATCGCGCGCGAAAAGGTCAATGTGACCGGCGGCGTGCCGACGATCGCCTGGCAGCTGATCGAGCACCCCGACCGCGCCAATTACGATCTCTCGTCGATCGAGGCGATCGCCTATGGCGGCGCGCCGTCGGCGCCCGAACTCGTCAAGCGCATCTATGAAGAATTCGGGGCGCTGCCCGGCAACGGCTGGGGGATGACCGAAACGATGGCGACGGTGACGTCGCACTCGTCGGAAGATTATCTCAATCGTCCGACCAGCGCCGGGCCGGCGGTTGCGGTCGCCGACCTTGAAATCCGCGATGATGATGGCGTGACGGTGCTGCCGACGGGAACGGTCGGCGAGCTGTGGGCGCGCGGCCCGATGATCGTCAAAGGCTATTGGAACAAGCCCGAGGCAACGGCCGAAACCTTTGTCGACGGCTGGGTGCGCACCGGCGATCTCGCGCGCCTTGATGACGAAGGCTTCGTCTATATCGTCGACCGGGCTAAGGACATGGTGCTGCGCGGCGGCGAGAATATCTATTCGTCGGAAGTCGAAAACGCGCTCTACGAACATCCGGCGGTCACCGATTGCGCGATCATCGGCATCCCGCATCGCACGCTGGGCGAAGAACCCGCGGCGGTCGTCCATCTGGCGCCGGGGATGACGGCAAGCGAGAGCGAATTGCAGGATTGGGTGCGCGCGCGGCTCGCCGCGTTCAAGGTGCCGGTGGCGGTGCATTTCGTCGCCGACACGCTGCCGCGCAATGCCAATGGCAAGATATTGAAGAAGGATCTGAAGGCGCTGTTCGCCGACCGCGCAAGCTGACGGACGTTTTGGGAAGAGTGGGGAGTGCGGCTTTGCCGCCCCCGCGACGTCTTCCGGGCAAAGGATAGGCCTTTGCCAAATTTTCTATACGATTTTCCGCTCCATGTTCGCTGGCCGCGCGGCGCGATGATCCTGCCTCTGCTGACTCTCGCAGCCTGCGGCGCACCGCATTCGCCCTCCGATCAGGCTATTGCGACCTTCTCGCTGACGACGCGCGCGGGCATTACCGATTATGCGGTCGATCCCGATCCGCTCAAACATGCCGCTGCCGGCTATTTTCGCGATGTCGCGGTGGCGGCGCCGGACGAATCGGCCGGGCAGTTTCGCGCTCGCGTCGCCACCGCCATCTATTCCGAAAAAGGCGTCCACGCGTCGCTCGGTTCGGCGGCGCAGCAGGCGATCGTGCCGCGGCTCGCCGCGCTCGATGCCGCAGCGCGGCAGGGCGACCGGCAGGGTGCCGCGCTCGCCGCGCTCGAAATCTATCGCGCGCTGGTCGAGGATATGGCGACGGTGTCGAAGGCGACAACGGCAATGGCGCTGATCGATTATGCGCAATTGGCCGGGGCCGCGCGTCTTGCGGCGGCGCGGCCGGACTGGTCCGGGGTCGATGCGGCGATGACAATGGCCGGCCAGCATTGGGATGACATTGCGGGCGACGTCGGCGACCCGGCGCTGGCGGGCCAGATGAGTGCAGCACTGAAGGCGGCACGGGAGGGCGCGGCGCGGCGCGACGATGCCGCCACCGAGCAGGCGTTACAGTCTGCGCGGCCATCGATCGATCGCCTGATCGCCTATTTCAAACGGACATAGCCGAGCGGTCCGCGTGCGGCGGTCGGCGCGAGCGGCGCGAGGCGATAGCGCGCGACATAGCCGATATGGTCGGACAGCATGCGGCCGTCGGCGCCGCGCCCGAACGGCACCGATATGGCTTCAGCGGTGAGCGCGGCGAAGCGGGTCGATGCAAATAATTGCCAGTCCTTCGCGCGGCGAAAGCTTTCGAGCGCGGCGCGGGGGAGGCCGCTTGTGCGGCGCGAGCAGGCGTGCATCGCATCGTCGAGCGCGCCGGTGCGGCCATTTCCCCACCAGCGGCCCGTTGCCGACGCGAAGGCGCGGGCGCGCGGCGCGATCTTGCCGACGTTGAAGTCACCGGCAAAGATGATCGGATAGCGATGCCATGGGCTTTGCGCCATGAACCGTCCGGCAGCGTCGAGCTGGCGGCGATAGGCATAGTCGGCGCGCTCATCCGAAACCCCCGACGCGCCGCGCGAATTGAAATGTGCGGTGACGACGACGACCGGCGTCGCCGCGCCCGGCACCGCGACGAGCGCCATCAATATGCCCTTGTTGGCAAGGCAGTCATAACCGGCACAGGCATAGGCCGGAAAGGGCGCGCGGCGTACCGCGAGGATCGGATAGTCCGACAGCAGTTGCAGCCCGCTGCCGAGCAGCTTGCCCGACCGCTCGCCCTTGAACCACGATGCCGCGGCAGCGAAGCGGCGGTCGGCGTCGGTTGCGGGCAGGCTGCTTCGATCGGCGGCGGCCGGGCCGTCCACGACATAGCGATAGCCGCTTTCTGCGCCGATCCGCTGGGCGGAGCGGGTGAAGGCTTCCTGCAGCACGACGATGTGCGGCTGGATTCCCGCCTGCCGCATCGCGCGCAGTCGCGCCGCGATCTGTCCGAAATCATCGCTGCGCCCCCAGGCAAGCGGCCAGGGAAGACCATGGATATTGTAGGTGAGGACACTGATCGGCGTTGCGGAAGCTGGCGACGGCGCGGCGGTGGCGGTGCAACTTACGGCAAACGCCCCCGCCAGCGCAGCGATCCGGAGCGCGCGGCGGGACGGGATTTGGGACATGGGGCAAGACTCCCGCTACGCAATTCGACCATCGCCCCTGTCAAATGGACGACGCCGCGCGCGATTTTCCGCATCGGCACGAAAAAAGCGTCGCATTGCCGATCGATGGGCGCGATCCGATTGCGGCTTGCGCGCGGCATTGGTATGGGGCGGCGCATGATCGCCGACGGTCTGGATGGGGCGTTCCTGGCCCACCGCGCAGCGCTGGAACGTTTCGTGCGGGCCCGCTGCGGCGACGCGTCGGACGCCGAGGATATTCTGCAGGATCTGTGGATCAAGATCGGCGGGATCGCGGCGGTTCCAGACGATCCGCTCTCCTATCTCTATCGGGTCGCCGACAATCTGGTGATCGATCGCCGCCGCTCGGCGCAGCGCCGCGAGCGGCGCGACGATGCGTGGAGCGCGCTGGCAACGGGCGACGCGGGCGAGGCGTCGCCGGCTCCATCGGCCGAGCGCACGGCGATCGCGAAGAGCGAGCTTGCCCGCGTCGCGGCGCTGTTTGACGAACTGGGCGAGCCCACCACCGGCATCTTCCGCAGCTACCGCATCGACGGCACACCGCAGCGCGATATTGCCGCGCATTTCGGCCTCAGCCTGAGCGCTGTCGAAAAGCATCTACAAAAGGCCTACAAGGCCGTATTGCAATTACGTGACAAACTCGATGCGGAAAATGACTGACCATACCGTCCTAGCTGCGAAGGGACGGCTTTAGGCATGGCAAACGGCGCGGCAGAAAAGGAAGCGGTGGGCTGGTTCGTCCGGCAGCGCGACCCCGCGCATGCCGATTGGCCCGCCTTCACCGCGTGGCTGGAGGCCGATCCGGCGCACGCCGCAGCCTATGATCGGGTAGCGATCGCCGATGCGGCGATGACCGAGGCGCTCGCCGCGCGCCCCTTGGCCGCGGATCGCCCCGACGCCGCGCCTGCCAACGACAATGCCCCCGGATTCTTCCGCCGCTATGGTGCAGTCGCCGCCGCGCTGCTTGTCGCGGTGAGCGCATGGCCGGTTTACCGCGTCGCGGTGCCGACCTATGCGGTCGAGACCGCGCTCGGCGAGCAGCGCAGCGTGACGCTGGACGACGGGACGGTGATCGACCTCAACGGCGGAACGCGCGTGACACTCGACCGCCGCAATCCGCGCATCGCCACGCTCGAAAGCGGCGAGGCGGTGTTCCGCGTCACCCACGATCCGGCCGATCCCTTCACCGTCGTATCGGGCGATATGCGGCTGCGCGATGTCGGCACGGTCTTCAACGTCGCGCGCGAGGACGGACGTGCCGAAGTGAGCGTTGCCGAAGGTGCGGTGATGTTCGATCCTGATCGCGCGGCCCTGCTGCTCCGCGCGGGGCAGCGGCTGCACATCGCACATAGCGGCGCGGCGCCGGTCGTCACCCGCGTCGATCCCGCGACGGTGGCGGGGTGGAAGACGGGCCGGCTCGATTTCACCGCGACACCGCTGTCGGATATTGCACCCGACCTGTCGCGCGCTCTTGGCGCCCCGATCGCCGTCGATCCCGCCATCGCCGATCGCACCTTTACGGGCACGATCCTGATCGACGGCAAGGATAAGGCCGCTATAGAAAAGATCGCGATCCTGATGGGCGTTTCGGCCCGCAAGGTCGGCGAGGAGTGGCGACTGACCGCGAACTGATGGTGCAGCGTTACAGGCAATGGGCGGCGGCCAGCCTCGTGGCGGCTCTGGCCCCCGCGTCGGTCCATGCCGCCGAGACGCATCGCTTTGCCATCGCTGCCGGCCGGCTCGACCAGGCGATCCTCGACCTCGGGCGCCAGGGCGGCGTCAGCGTCGCGCTTGCCGATCCTGCGATGGGCGAGATCCGGGTGCGCGGCGTCGCCGGCACGATGGACGTCGAAACCGCGCTCGCGCGGCTGCTGCGCGGCACCGGTCTGGGCGTGACGATCATCGACGCGCGCAGCTTTCGCATCGTGCGCGTCCCCGTCCGGGCGCGCCCGGCACCGCCGCCGCGCCGCCCGGCGCCGCGCCCCGCGGC
>NZ_FYAT01000014.1:0-411925 GCF_900185685.1 Sphingopyxis sp. P1IMeth2 | reverse complement strand
CAAGCTCCCCAGCGGTCTCGAGAACCTAGGTGGCAACGGGCTCGCAGACGGCGCGGGAGGGTCCGCTAGCGGACCCTCCCGCAAACGCGCTTATGCATCATTATCAAGATACAAGGTGGCAGCCCGCAAGGGCTGACGGAGCAGCCGCTGGCGCTGCGCGCCGTCTGCGATTCTCCATCGCTGCGCGGCAGGGGGGATCGCGTACACGCCGCTTGCGCCCCGCCGAGTCCAGCCGTATTATACAAACAACACAGCAAGGAGCTTCGACCCATGTCCCTCGCCCTTCTCCTCGCCGCCGCACTGGCGCCCGCGCCGCAGGCCCCACCTGCACCCCCGCCCGCCGTCGCTGCGCAGTCCGCGCCGATGCCGACCGGCGCCGCGCTCGACGCGGCGATTGCGGCAAACGATGCGCGGCTGTTCTGGGCGGTGTTCGAAGGCTGCGATCCCGCCGCGCTGCCCGATCTGCTCACCCCGGATTACCGGATGCTCCACGACAAGGACGGGCTGGCTATCGCCGACCGCGCCGATTTCGTCGCGGGGATGGAGAAAAATTGCGCCGCACGCGCGCCCGGCGGTGCGCAGGCGGGCTATCGCAACCGCCGCCTGCTCGTCCCCGGATCGCGCGTCATCCGCGCGCTCGGCGACTGGGGCGCACTCGAAGAGGCGGCGCATGTCTTCTTCGAATGGAATGCCAAGGACGCGCGCTGGGACATGGTCGGCGGCGCGCGCTACATGCACGTCTGGCAATGGATGCCCGCCGAAGGCCGCTTCCGCCTGTCGGAAAGCCTGAGCTACGACCACGGCGCGGCTGCCCCCTATCCCCCGACCGCGGCCGACTGATCCGTCGTTCTTCCGAATCCGGGACCGCGCGCCGCCAGCCGGTCCGCCCCGCCCGCGGGGTGAGCGGTGCGCAGGCGGGCCGCCGCCATGCTATGCTGCGCGCCTGAAAGGAGAAAGCCCATGCAACCCGTGACCGAAGGCGACCGTCGCAAGGAACTCGGCACTCTCCTCCGCCAGATCGCGGCGCATCCCGAACGCGACTGGAGCGCGGCTCGGCGGCGGATCGCGACGCTCAACAAGCTGATCGCGCGGCGGCCCACCCCCGCCTGATCGCTCCGTCGCGCGCGCCGGTCGATCCGCCGCCCGTGCGGCAACGAACGCCCGGCGCGCCGGTTTGTCGTCGGCAAGGCCGTCCATCTCCCCTTCCCCCCTCCGGGCGGCCTTGATCGGACAATAAGGAGAAACCCGATGCGCAAGACCGTTATGACGCTCGCCGCTAGTGCCGCGATCGTCGCCGTTCCCGCCGTCGCGCAGGTCGGCCTTGGCGGCGCGGCCAATGTCAACGCGGGCGCCGCACTCGATCCCGCGACCACCGTCGGCGGCGTGACCGACCGCGTCGGCCAGACGGTCGCCAGCGTCGATGGCGCCGCGAACGATGCGGTCGATTCGGCGAAGCTGACGCTCGCAACGCGCGAACAGGTGCGCGCCGGTGCACAGGTGACCGACGCCAAGGGCGCGAGCATCGGCACGGTGCAGGGTATCGACGGCGACAATGCGATCGTCGTCGACGGCGGCAAGCTCTACAATGCCCCGCTTTCGGCGCTCTACAGCCAGGCCGACAGCGTGACCGGGCCGCTGGTGACGAAGCTGCCCAAGGCCGATCTGTCGGTCCGCGCGGCGGGTGCCGCAGAAGCGCGCTGAAACGCTGTCGGCCTTTCGGGGCCACAATCGATGATCGCCGTCCCGTGGGTCGCGGGACGGCGACCGGAACGGAGCCGGGCGATGTGCCCCGGCTCCGTTTTTGACTCAGCGCAATGCACGCCGGCGCATTGGGGGTAAGATCGGCGGATTATCGAAGCAGGAGGAAGGCCCCATGTCGCATACCCCCCACGAACTGGCCGACGCATTTCCCGACGATGCCGCGGCAATCCACCGGCTCAAGGAAAGCGACGCACATTTTGCGGCGCTGGCGGAGCACTACCATGTCGTCAACCGCGCCATCCACCGCGCCGAGAGCGAAGTCGAGCCGGTGTCCGACGAACATGCCGAGGAACTGAAGCGGCAGCGGCTGGCGCTGCTCGACGAGATCGCCGCGATCATCGCGGCGGAGCAGACGACATGAGCCGCGGCGGTGACAGCTTCGCCTCGGTGCGCACCAGGCTGATCCTGCGCCTCGCCGACCTCAGAGCGCGCGGGGCGGGGGTCGCCGCCGACCTTACCGCGCCGATCAGCGCCGACGCCGAAGATGCAGCGATCGAGCGCGAGGATGACGATGCGCTGGCGAGCGAGGATGCGCTGCTGGCGCGCCAAGTCGCGGCGGTGACGGCGGCGATCGCCCGCATCGACGAAGGGAGCTACGGCATCTGCACCAGCTGCGGCAAGGATATCGGCGAGGAACGGCTCGCCGCCAAGCCCGAGGCGGCGCTCTGCATCGAATGCGCGCGCAAGCTTTCGGCCTGATGCGCACATGAAATGGCCCGCCCGGAGGCAGCTGGGCGGGCCAGTTTCGGTGCCGGGCGCCCGATTGCGTCCCGGCCATCTGTTATCGGGGTGTCGGTCAATCCGCCTCTTCGAACAAATCGGCCGCATTGGCGGCGGTCGCCGACAGGCGCACCGTATCGCCTTCGACCGCGGCGACGAGGCCGGCGGGCAGATAATGGTGCCCGGCGCCTTCGCCATCTTCGGCCTGGGGGCTGTCGGCCTTGGTCAGCTTGATGCGTTCGCCATCGACATGATCAACGGTACCGACATGGACGCCGTCGGCGCCGATGACGGCCATATGCTCCTTGATAGCGCTATGATCGTGTTCGGCCATGGTTCTTCTCCTTGCCGCGCCGTCGCCAGCTGATCCGGCGGCCGCGACGGGGTTGATACGCATGGGGCGCCGAGTCGGGTCCATCGGCTTGGACGAAGCGCTCCGAAACCGCGCCGGCTTTCCAAGCGGCGACACGCGGGCTAGCCTGGCCGCCATGCGCTTCCCCCTTCTCCTCGCTGTTTTCGCCTGCCTCGCCACGCCGCTTCCCGCCGCCGCCTGCTCGCCCGCGCCAGGCTATGCGGTGCCGACCAACATGGAACTGACCGCCGAAGCCGAGTTGGTCCTCCTCGCCACCGTCACCGGCGGCACCCCGATGGACGCGGCCGGCGCCCCCGACAACATGCGCCTCGACATCCGGCCGATCGCGGCGCTCAAGGGCAATCTTGCCGACGCGCCGAAGACGCTTCCGATCGCGCTCGCCACCGGCCGCTTCGCCACGCTCAGCAATCCCTACGAGCTCCAGCACGCCCATCCGCTCGCCTATATCGGCGGCTGCGTCCGCTACATGGTGCCGCTCGGCTCGCGCCTGCTTTTCTTCCTTGACCGCCACGATGGAGAATGGGGGCCGGCGGGCGGCCCCTTCTCGCGCTGGGCCGAAGATGTGCCCGGCGACGACGCGCCGTGGCTTACCGCGGTGCGCTTTTACCTCGAGGTGATGGCGCTGCCTGAAGCCGAGCGCGCGGCGGCGCTGACCGATCGCCGCGATACGCTGCGCGCGCGCCGCGACGACCCCGTCGCGCAATTGCTGGCCGACGATCTCGACGCGCAGCTTGCAGGACCGAACAAGCCGCTGCGCGAGGCCTTACCCCCTGCGCCCGGCGGCGACTAGCACCACGGGCGCCGATACCCTTCCCACGGCCGCGCCAGCCCCGCATCGATGAGCACGCTGCCCACGCTCACCCCGTCGCGGGTGGCGATGCGCAGCTTGCGCCCGTAACGATCGCTGTCGCGTCCGTTTTCTTCGAGCCGGAAGGCCCCGGAATTGAGCCAATCGCGCAGCCGCTCGGTCGCCTGCGTCCCCAAACGCGCCTCCTGCGCGCAACGCGGCGGATGCGTCTCCGGGGTGTCGATGTCGGCGAGGCGGTATTTCTAGCCCTCGAACCAGAAGGTGTCGCCATCGACGACGCAATTGCGCCCGCCTCCGGTATGACAAAATCCGAAATGCGCCGAATGCGGTTCCGGCGCGGCAGTGGGCCATGACAGCTCGGCGTGGGCCGGCGCGGATGCCTGCATCTGCAAGCCGCCAAAGTTCCCGCAAAGGCTCCGGCTGCCGCCACCAGCACCCACACCCCCCCAGATCGGCGGGCGCGGATACGGCGACGACACGAAGCGGAACGGATATCTGTCGGGTGCGGCATGCAGGCGAATTTGCCAGCGCAGGCATACCAAAGTAATGACGAGTGCGGTCCGAACCGCCAGCGACGACCGGCAGACGCCGCCACTGCGGCGCCACATTGATCAGGATCAATGCCGCCGCGCCGCCGCTCATTCATGTCAGGGCTTCCGAACCACCAAGGAGCCCCAGACATGACCGATCCCTTGACCCAAACCCCCGTTCTTCTTTTCGCGCTGATGATGGTGAGCTTCATCGTCGTCGTCGGCGGCCTCGCGACGGCGGATATGATGCGCAAACGGCGCGATTGACGGGCTCGCGGGCTGGTGCAGCCTGAAGCGGAACGGTAGGCTGCGCCATCAATCCCGATCCGAGAGGAACCTCACGATGTCACCGTCCCGCCCGCTCGCGCTTGCCTTCGCTGTTGCCGGCCTTGCCCTTCTGTCGCCGTTGCATGCCGCTGATATGGGTAAGGCGTCGCCCGACCCGATGGCATCTTTTCATAGCGGTACGGCCATCCCGGCGTTCGGCAAGGTCGCAAGTGTCACCGACGCCGATATGCGCATTCCCGCCGGAACCGAATTTCACATCGCGTTCGACGTTGCCACGGCGAAAGAGGCGACACTCAATCGCACGCTGGAATCGGCCGCCCGCTTTCTCAACATGCAGGTCGAAGCCGGGGTACTGGCGGAACGCATCCATCTCGCAATTGTCGTGCATGGCCCCGCAACCTTCGATGTGGCGGGCGCCGAAGCCTATGGGCGTAAGTATCCCAGCGCAGAAAATCCCAACGCCGCGCTTGTCGATGCCCTGATCAAGGCCGGTGTCCGTATTATCGTGTGCGGCCAAAGCGCGGCGGGACAGGGCGTCAAAAAGACCGATCTGCTCCCGGGCGTCGAACTGGCATTATCGGCGATGACCGCCCACGCGCTGCTTCAGCAGCAGGGCTATACGCTCAATCCCTTTTAGTACCGCCGATATTCAGGGAGCGCCGCGCGGTTCGTCGTCTTCTACCCCGCCCGGTCCCAATTCGTCATCCTCGTCATCGTCGCTGCGTTCGCCGCGATAGGCGTCCATGTCGATGCGGCCCGATCGTTCCATCTGCCGCATATGATCGACCAGATCCTGCGCGTCGTCGCCCTCGTCGCGCGCGGGCACTTTCCGGCTGTCTTCGAGGGGACGCGCCTGCCGCGCCGCCGCGGCGACAGTTTGCGCCTGTGCGGGTTCGTCATCCTGTTCGCGGTTGACCATTTCGGGGGCATCTTCGTCGGGGGAAGCGGGCATCGAACCATCTCCTTGATTGCGCCTATCGGCCCCAATAGCCTGTGCGGCGGGAATGGATCGAAAACGCCCGTGCGGCGGGGACAGTTCCTCAGGCGGCGCTCGCCAGAACCTTGTTTTCGATGACCCGAATGAAGGCTTCGGGATCCTGTGCACCAGGGATCAGCATGCGGCCGCCAAGGATGAAGGCCGGAACGCCGGTGACATTATTGTCTGCCCAATAAGCCTCTTCCATCCGCACCATCTCGGCATAGTCGTCGCCGTCCAGAATCGCGGCGGCGCGAGCCGCGTCGAGTCCGACCGAGGCCGCGACATCGATCAGGACGGCGGGATCGCCGACGTCGCGATTGTCGGTGAAATGGGCGCGGAACAGCGCGAGTTTCAGCGCGGTCTGAACGCCGGTCGCTGCCGCCTGATCGGACTCTTCCAACGCTCCGGCCCAGGTGAGCAAACGATGCGCATCGAAGCTGTTGCGCATCCGAAAACCCGGCCCCCGATTGAATGCAAAGCCGAGGTCGGCCGCAATCGCCGCCAGTCGCCCGCTATTGGCCCGGCTCTGTGCTTGGGTAATCCCGTATTTCCGGATGACGTGTTCGACCGCGTCTTCGCCCTCGGGGGGCATGTGCGGATTGAGTTCGAAAGGGTGCCATTGGACACGGAAGGCCAACCGTCCCTCAAAATGCGCCATGACCTTCTGAAACTTCAGCCAGCCGATAATGCACCAGGGGCACATCACGTCGGACACGATATCAACGCTGAGGCGCGGCAATTCTGTTCGGGTCACGGTCATTCTCCTGAACCGTGCCGCCAGCCTGCCGGATCGGTCAGCCCCCGGTACGGCGTTCCTTGCCCGACCGCCGGTCGCCCTGACGGCGCTCGGGGCCATTGTAGTCGGGATCGTCCGCGACGCGCCGATCGCTCTGGCGCCGGTCCGAACGGTCCCGCTTGTCGTCATCGGATGTCATGTGCGGCCCCTTTCACACAGGAAACAGAAGCGCGACCCGATATTAATTTACGCATAAACCGGCCCGCAACACAACAGGACCGAATTTCTCGTTACCGATCAGCTCATTATGACGAAATCTCGACCCCCGAAGCCGCAGCCGAGGCGCGCGAGAGCATATAATAGGCCGTGATCATCAGGCCGACCGACAAGGCTTCGATAATCATCGCCTGCACGATGCCGCCATTGACCATGTCGCCGCTCGCCACCCCGATCAGGCGGCCGACTAGCGCAGTGCCGTAAAGCGCAGCGGGAACCAGCAGCGCGCGCGACCAGCCGCGCAGCAGCCCCCCGAGCGCCGCGCCACCGGCGGCCACGAGGAAAAAGGCCGACATGTCGGCACGCACCGTGTTCGCGGCGACGCCATCGGCAATGATTCCGAAGGTTTCGGTAAAGCTGGCAGGGTTCAACACGCCGCGAATGCCGACGATGAAAAAGAGCAGCGCCCAGAGCAGGACCGCGCCGCGCAACACCCAATTGACCATGATCGTCTCTCCCCTTGCTTAGCGCCGAAGCTGCGGCATCGGGACAGAAAGTGCAATCTATTCCGTCGGCTCGGCCGCGAAGCTTTCCTCTATCCAGCCGCCGCCGAGTACGCGCGTGGGTTCGGCTGCATCATAGAGCACCGCCGCCTGGCCGGGCGCAACGCCATATTCGGGCGCGGCGAAGACCAGCCGGTCGCCGTTCATCTGCGCCGGCACGGGCTTCGCCATGCTGCGCACCTTTGCCAGAACCGGGCGACGATCGACCTCGGCAAGCCAGTTCGCTTCGCCGATCCGCGCGCCTGCGACGGCCAGCGCGCGGCGCGGCCCCACGATGACGCGCGTTGTCGCCGCATCGAGGCGTATGACATAAAGTGGTTCGGTCTGCCCGCCGATGTCGATGCCGCGGCGTTGGCCGACCGTATAATGGATAAGCCCCTTGTGAGCGCCCAGCACCGTGCCGTCGATATGCACGATCTCGCCGCGATCTTCCGCCTCCGGACGCAGCTTGCGCACCAGCGTCGTATAGTCGCCGTCGGGGACGAAACAGATATCCTGGCTGTCGGGTTTGCCCGCGACGCCAAGGCCAAGATCTCGGGCGATTTCGCGCACCACGCTCTTTTCGAGCCCGCCGAGCGGGAAACGCAGAAAGTCGAGCTGCTCCTGCGTGGTGGCGAAGAGGAAATAGCTTTGGTCGCGGGCGGGATCGACCGCCCGGTGCAGCTCGGCACCGGCCGACCCCATGATGCGGCGGACATAATGGCCGGTCGCAAGGCAATCGGCACCCAGATCTCGCGCGAGCTGGAAAAGATCGGTGAATTTCACACCCATGTTGCAACGGACGCACGGGATCGGAGTCCGGCCCGCGAGATATTCGTCGGCGAACTGATCGATCACCGTATCGCGGAAGCGGCTTTCATGGTCGTGGACATAATGGGCGAAGCCAAGCCGGTCGGCGACCGCGCGGGCGTCACGAATATCCTGCCCCGCGCAGCAAGCCCCGACGCGCTTGGCCTTGGCGCCATGGTCGTAAAGTTGCAGCGTCACGCCGATCACCTCGGCGCCCGACCGCGCGGCAAGCGCGGCGACGACGCTCGAATCGACTCCGCCCGACATCGCGACCACGATTCGCCGATCCTTTAACGGACCGGCGAGCTGGAAGTCGGCCTGGGCGAGGCCCGCGGGTGAAATTACGGTTGCCATGATGCGCGCCATCTAGGGAGCGATCAGGCAAAATGCCAGCTTTTCCGCGGCGGGTGTCAAGATATTGACGCGAGTTAAGCTTCGCTAACAAGCGATGAAATGGGCATTTACTGGACCTTAGGCCGCACGCGCTAGACAGGCAGCATGAACTTGCTTCCCTCCGACCTTCCGCATCCAGCCGATGCGACGAGCCTGTCGAAGCCCGGCTTCGACATTTTGCTCGCGGTGTCGCGGGCGCGGCAGGCAGCGCTTCCGACCGTTCGCTTG
This sequence comes from Sphingopyxis sp. P1IMeth2, assembly GCF_900185685.1. NCBI lineage: Bacteria > Pseudomonadati > Pseudomonadota > Alphaproteobacteria > Sphingomonadales > Sphingopyxidaceae > Sphingopyxis > Sphingopyxis sp. P1IMeth2. Next base: position 403,541 of record NZ_FYAT01000014.1, on the reverse strand, counting down.
CTGCGCGAGCGCGAGACCGACGAATCGCATGCCGCAGCGGTCGGCGCGGTGCGCGAAATGCTGGGCGGCGGGGTGCAGGCACTGGACGACGGAATGCTTCGTCCCGCGCGCTTCTTCGACTTGTCCGACGAAGCGAACGGGCTGCCCGAAACTGTGAACAGCGCGTTTACCAGAGGGTTTCAGCCGATGCTGAACCCCTCTTCTATAAAAGCACGGACGTCGGCTTTGCCGATCCCCCACGACGAAGATTTTATGGAATGAGCATGATCGAGAATCAGAAAATCCGGCCCGCCCAGGTCATCGGCCCCCTTGGGGAACCGCTGACGCTGGACAGTCTGCCGCCTGCGAACACCACGCGCTGGGTCGTTCGCCGCAAGGCGGAAGTGGTTGCAGCCGTCAATGGCGGCCTGTTGACCGTGGACGAAGCGTGCGAGCGCTATTCGCTGACGCTCGAGGAGTTTGCCGGCTGGCAGCGGTCGATCGACCGCAGCGGCATGCCGGGCCTGCGCGTCACGCGTATCCAGCACTACCGCGATCTTTACGAGCGCCAGCAGCGCTTCTGATCGCATCGCGTGCGATACATGATGAAGGGGGCGCCTGCGGGCGCCCCCTTTTTTGCGTCGGAGCGGGACAGGAGCGGCGTGGAATCAAAAAATAGCATTGCGAAAGCATAGGCTTGCAAATTTTGTTGCAACCGATGCCAGCGGCGCGGCGTTGCCCCCCCTGTAACAAGGGAGAACTGTTATAATGCGCAAGATTGCTCTTACCCTCACCGCCGCTTCGGCTCTCGCGCTCGGCGCTTGCCAGAGCCCCGCCGCCGACAGTGTCGAGGATCAGGCCGAATCGCGGGCCGACGCCATTGATGATCAGGCCGACACCATGCCCGATGGCCCCGCCAAGGAAGCCATGGAAAACAAGGCCGACCGGGTCGAAGAAATGGGCGAGGAAAAAGCCAACGCGATGGACGACAATGGCGAGGTTGCCCCGTCCGAAACCGGCGTCGGCGACACGCAGAAGAAGTAAGACTGTCCCCGACCTGCGCCCCCCGCGGGTCACGGACAGCCTGGAAAGGGCGCCAGCGCATGCCGCTGGCGCCCTTTCGCTTGTTCGCGACATAAAAGATTGGCCCCTGTGACGCCGGTCACGGTGACGTCATGGCAGCGCCGCTAGAGCGATGTGCGTGGGACACGGGAGCTCCGACACCCGCGTTCTTCACCTTCCCGCCGCCGGTCGCGACCCCCGGCGGCGGGGAGGACCACCGGCCTATCCGGCACCGAGCTGCTTCAGCACATCCTGAACCCCGCGTGCGTCCGCGTCGCTGCGCAGCGCCTCCAGCGCCGCCGCGACGTCGATCACATATTCGGCGACGCCGCGCGATTCCTCCTTGCGCGTGCCGCCCATCGCCTTGATCAGCCCCAGTGCGGCGTGATTTTCGGACAGGATATTGACGTCGAGCGTCGTCAACCCTTCGGCGAGACAATCGACGAGCAGCGCCGCGGTCATCATCCGGGCGAGGCCCTGGCCGTGAAAGGCGTCGAGGATTGCGATCGAATATTCGCCGACACGCATCTCGCCCCCGCCGGCCCCTGCCTTGTGCCGGACGGCATGAACCGCACCGATCGCCGGCTCGCCTTCGCATTCGGTGCAAATCGCGCCCCAGGCGATATGGTCGTGGCCATCGACATCGACCAGCCGCTCGATCACCGCATCGGGCATGGCCGGCGCAGGCGAAAAGAAGCGCAGATAGCGCGATTCGGCCGAGAGTTTCTGGATTCCGGCGCGGAGCAGGCCGGCGTCGTCGGGCCGGATCGTCCGCAGGCATACCGCGGTTCCGTCGTTGAGCACGCTGTGCACGACGATGTCGTCGATCGGCCTTGCGGGAGCGTGCACGCTTCGTCCTTTCCCGGCTGTCGTCGGTGTTCGGCAAGCTATCGCCGCCCGGGCCGAAAGACAATCGCTCCTGCCGGAGGGTGCAGCCCCTTATTTTTGCGTGAGAAGTTGAAAGTAGCCGGTGGCGGGCTTTGATATTCGGGGCGGCCAAAAAGCAAAAAAGGCCGGGTCGTGTATATTATGGATCTCAATCCCCTCAAAACGTCGGGGGCGGCAGCCTTTCCCGAAACGCTTGGCGGGCGGCTGGCGCAGTTGCGCAAGGCGCGGCAGCTGACGCAGCGGGATATTGCCCGCCAGCTTGGCGTTGCGGTGACGTCGGTCTGCTATTGGGAGCAGGACCGGTCGCGCCCCAAGCCGGCGCGGCTGCGCCGGCTCGCCGATGTGCTCGGCACCCCGCTTGCAGACCTGAACGGCCTCGGCGGTCCGCCTCAGTCGGCGCATCTTGGCCAGTTGGTCGCGCAGGCGCGCCGCGAGATCGCCGAGGCCGCCGGCACGACGCCGGCGAAGGTCAAGATCATCATCGAGATGTAGCGCGCACCCTCAGGCGTCGTCGCCCATTCGCAGCGCCGCGATGAACGCCTCCTGCGGGATGTTGACGTTGCCATATTCGCGCATCCGCTTCTTGCCCTCCTTCTGCTTTTCGAGGAGCTTTTTCTTGCGGGTCGCGTCGCCGCCATAGCATTTGGCGGTGACGTCCTTGCGCAGCGCCGCGATGGTTTCGCGCGCGATCACCTTGCCGCCGATCGCCGCCTGGATCGGGATCTTGAACATGTGGCGCGGGATCAGATCCTTGAGCCGCTCGCACATCCCGCGCCCGCGTGCCTCGGCGCTGCCCCGGTGGACGATCATGCTGAGCGCATCGACCGGCTCATTGTTGACGAGGATGCTCATCTTGACGAGATCGCCGGGGCGGTGGCCGATCTGGTGATAGTCGAACGAGGCATAGCCGCGGCTGATGCTCTTCAACCGGTCGTAGAAATCGAACACGACTTCGTTGAGCGGCAGTTCATAGGTGATCTGTGCGCGGCCGCCGACATAGGTCAGATTCTTCTGGATGCCGCGGCGGTCCTGACAGAGCTTGAGGATCGAACCCAGATATTCGTCGGGGACATAGATAACCGCCTCGATCCACGGCTCCTCGATTTCCTCGATCCGGTTCGGATCGGGCATGTCGGCCGGATTGTGGAGCTCCATCTCGGTGGGGCCGCCTTCCTTCGACCGGGTGAGCTTGAGCTTGTAGACCACCGACGGCGCCGTGGTGATCAGGTCGAGGTCATATTCGCGGGTCAGCCGCTCCTGAATGATCTCGAGGTGGAGAAGACCCAGAAAACCGCAGCGAAAGCCGAAGCCCAATGCGGCGCTCGTCTCCATTTCGAAGCTGAACGACGCATCGTTGAGCCGCAGCTTCTGGATGCTTTCGCGCAGCTTCTCGAAATCATTGGCATCGGTCGGGAAGAGGCCGCAGAAGACGACCGGCTGAACCTCCTTGAACCCCGGTAGCGGCGCCGCGGCGGGCCTTTTGGCGTCGGTGACCGTATCGCCGACACGCGCCTGCGCAACGTCCTTAATCTGTGCGGTGATGAAACCGATCTCGCCCGGGCCGATCTCGACAAGGTCGGTCCGCTTCGGGGTGAAACAGCCGACGCGGTCGATCAGATGGGTCGTCCCCGCCTGCATGAACTTGATCTGCTGACCCTTTTTCAGCACCCCGTCGACGACGCGGACGAGAATCACGACGCCGAGATAAGGGTCGTACCAGCTGTCGACGAGCATCGCGACGAGCGGCGCCGCGGCATCGCCCTTCGGCGGCGGAATCCTGGCGACGATGGCTTCGAGCGTTTCTTCGATGCCGATCCCCGACTTGGCGCTGGCCAGCACCGCATCGTCGGCGGGCAGGCCGATGATATCCTCGATCTCCGCCTTCACCTTGTCGGTGTCGGCGGCGGGCAGGTCGATCTTGTTGATGACCGGCACGATTTCATGGTCATGCTCGATCGACTGATAGACGTTGGCGAGTGTCTGCGCCTCGACCCCCTGCGCCGCGTCGACGACGAGCAGCGCGCCCTCGCACGCCGCCAGGCTGCGCGAGACTTCATAGGCGAAGTCGACGTGGCCGGGCGTGTCCATCAGATTGAGCTGATAGGTTTCGCCGTCGTGCGCCTTGTACGTCAGGCGCACCGTCTGCGCCTTGATCGTGATCCCGCGCTCCTTCTCGATGTCCATATTGTCGAGAACCTGCGCCGACATTTCGCGCTCGGTCAGCCCGCCAGTGAACTGGATCAGCCGGTCGGCGAGCGTCGACTTGCCATGGTCGATATGCGCGATGATCGAGAAATTACGGATATGCGAGAGAGGAGTCGTCATCGCGCGCCGTTAGCAGGGGAATTGCGCGCTGTCAGCACCGCCGCGCAGCCGCGCGCAGCCACCGGCGCGAAAGGCGCAGAAAAGCGTGTAACTTCACACGCGATTGCAGCGCTCGCAGCGTCCCGAAGGCGCCGCAGGACCGGGCGATGCCCGCGGCGCGGTGCCATTCGAAAAATGGCGGAAAATTGCGCTACTTCACGCGCGATTGCACCGGGCAGGCCGTTTCGGGGCGGAGACGCTGCGGCAGTGCGTAGGGCGCGAAGCCGCAGCCGCCGCGATGGTCGCGCAGGAAAGGATGGCACGGAAGGCATGCGGCGAGGCTGACACGCCGGAACAATGCAGGAAAGCGATTTCAGGCCGCCGGGTGCGGCGGTTCAGCCCGTCGTGCCGCGGTTCAGGCGGTGCAAAGTGCTGAGCGCGGCTTCGAGCGCGAAGTCGATTTCTTCGTCGGCATCTTCGTTGGCGGCGACATCGGGCACCGGGACTGCGGCGGTTGCCGTCCTGGTTTCGCGGCGCCGGGCGAGCCCTGCCTCGAAGCGCGCAACCATCGCGCCGAGCGATTTGTCGGCGGGATCGGGCATCGCCGGTCCAGCAATCTTCGCGGGCTGAAGCCAGGGTTCGTCACCGGGTGTTTCAACCTCGACGGGCGCAAGATCGGCGAGGATCAGTTCATCCTCTTCGTCCGGCGCAGCGTCGGCTGCGGGCGGCGTGTAGGGTGCCACGGCCGCTTCGACGATCTCGACAGCGTCCACATCCTCGACGACATCGACACCGGCGAGCGCGTCGGGTTCATATTCAAGAAGATAGTCCGCCGCGACCTCGGGCGCCGCATCGACCGGCCCCAGCCCCTGTTCGGGAAGGTCGCGTCCGGCGCGCAGCGGCGCGCGCGGCAGATCATCGGGGTGGAGGTCGGCGCGGCGGCGCACCGGAATATCATCGTCGACAGCCTCCTGGCGGCGGCGCAGACGGCGCCCGAGCGCGGCAAGGCCCGACGCCTCGGGCTCGGCGATCAGCAGCGCGACAAAGGCCGCAACCAGCGCGGCGACAAGCGCCATGCCAAGCGCCAGCGCGAGACGGGCGCCATTGCCGACCGGCGGCACGAACAGGTCCGACAGACGGTCGAGATAGAGATTCCAGCCAATGCCGAATACCCAGGCCATCGGCATGATCGCGGCGAAGAGGAAGGTCAGCGCCGCGGCGCCGATGACCGCCGGCATCGCCGGGCGGAGCGCGCGCATCCAGGCGGCGGCGCGGGCCTTGCGATGCGAAACCTTGTCGGAGCCGTCGGCGCTATCGTCCATATCGTCCAAATCCGTCGCTCCCGAAGAGGAGCCTGTCCTATATCATCAAGCCGCGAGCGATGCAGCGCCGCGGCGCAACAATCTCTGGTAAACGGGCTCGTAACGCAAAATGTTTGACGACCAGTTACGATCGGCCTCGACGAACGCCCGCGCGGTCCGGCGGCGTTCATCCCAGATGTCGCGATCGCGCAGCAGCCCGGCAAGGGCCGCGGCGATTGCCGGTGGGTCGTCGGGCGCGAACAGCGTGCCCGTGACGCCGTCGGCGATCAGTTCACGGTGGCCGCCGACATCGGATGCGGCGACGAGCTTGCCCTGCGCCATTGCCTCAAGCGGTTTCAGCGGCGTGACGAGATCGGTAAGCCGCATCTTCTTGCGCGGATAGGCCAGGATGTCGATCAGCGAATAATAGCGCTCGACCGCCTGGTGCGGCACCCGTCCGACGAACAGGATGCGGTCGGCGACGGGCGACGCCGCGGCCTGGGCCTTGAGCGCCGCCTCCATCGGCCCGCCGCCGACGAGCAGCAGCCGCGCGCCGGGTTCGGCAGCGACGAGCGCGGGCATCGCGGCGATCAGATCGTCGATCCCCTCATAATCATAGAAGCTGCCGATGAAGCCGATCACCGCGTCGCCCGGCATGAGGCCGAGGTCGGCGGCGAGCGCATCGTCGCGCGGCGGCGGGTCGCCGAACAGGTCAAGGTCGACGCCGTTGGGCGACACGACGATCTTGGCGGGATCCACCCCGCGCGCGATGAGGTCGCCGCGCAGCCCTTCGCAGATCACCGCGACGGCGTCGGCGGCGCGGACGGCATGACTTTCGAGCTGACGGGTCAGAAAATAGCGCGCGCTGCCCTCGCGGCCCGTGCCGTTACCGACCGCGGCATCCTCCCAGAAGGCGCGAATTTCGTAGATCACCGGAATTCCGAGCCGTTTGCCGACGCGCAGCGCCGCGAGCCCGTCGAGGACCGGTGAGTGGGCGTGGAGCAGATCGGGGCGCCATTCGTCGACCAGCGCCGCGACGCGGTCCGCCAGCGCGCCGATTTCGCGCCATTCGCGCCACGGCGAGCGCGCGGGCGCGATCGGCGGCGTGCGATAGAAGGTCAGCCCGTCGACTGTTTCGACGGGCGGTCCGGGGTCGGGATGGCGGACCCCCGTCACCCCAGCGACCGCCCACCCCTTCGCCGCCTGCGCCTTCATCAGCGCCCGGGTACGAAAGGTGTAGCCGCTGTGCGCCGGCAGGCTATGGTCAAGGACGTGCAGGATCCGGGTCATCGGCCAAGCCTTTGCCATACAAGCCTTAACGCCGCGTCAACCCCGATCGGGTAAAGCCGCCGAAACGGGCCTGCGGGCCGGAGGGGAAGCCAGGTGCGCAGCAGATGATCGACAATTTTGCGATTGCCCTGACGCATGTGCTGATGGCGATCGCCCTCTGGCGCCTGCTGCACCGCGACGACCTCGACCGTGAGGTCGGCCCGCGCATGCTGTGGCAGCAACAGCGCGACGCCGAACGCATGGCGGCGATGGCGGCCGAGGCCGCGGAGGATCGCCGATCCGATGCGTGACCTTGCCTTCGTCGCCTTTCTGTTCGCCTTCATCGGGGTCGGCTTTCGCAAGCCGTTCCTGTTCGTGCTGTGCTTTTGCTACATCGACATCGTCGCACCGCAGCGGCTCAGCTATTTCCTGATCAATTCGATTCCGATCTCGCTGATCGTCTTCATCCTCGCGATCATCGGCTGGCTCGCCTTCGACGACAAGCGCGACACGCGCTGGTCGGGGCGGCAGACGTTGATGCTAATCCTGCTCTTTTATTGCTGGATGACGACGATGAGCGCCGACTTTCCGGTCGAGGCGCTCGATAAATGGGGATGGGTTTGGAAGGCGCTGGTCTGGGCGATCTTCCTGCCGCTGACGCTGCGCACGAAGCTGCGCATCGAATCGCTGTTGCTCTTCATGCTGCTGTCGGCCGCGACGATCGCGATCGCGGGCGGGATCAAGACCGCGGCGGGCGGCGGCGGCTATGGCGAACTGCAACTGCTGCTGTCCGAAAATTACGGCCTGTACGAAGGCAGCACCATGTCGACGGTCGCGGTGTCGATCATCCCCGCGATCCTGTGGTTCCGCCGCCACGGCACCGTCTTTCCGCCCGACTGGCGCGTCTCGCTGTTCTGCTTCGCGCTCTGCTTTGCCTGCATGCTGCTGCCGGTCGGGACGCAGGCGCGCACGGGGCTGATCTGCCTCGGCGTGCTCGCGCTGCTGTCGCTGCGCGCAGTCAAGCACCGGCTGCTATATATCATGGGGGCGGTGCTGCTCGTCGCCGCGGCGATCCCCTTCCTGCCGCAAAGCTATACCCAGCGCATGGAAACGCTGCAGGATTATCGCACCGACCAGTCGGCATCGACGCGCGTCGCGGTGTGGGCGTGGACGTGGGACTATGCGAAGGACCATCCGTTCGGCGGCGGGTTCGAGGCCTATATGCAGAACCGTCTGCGCGTCGAAACCACCGGGTCGAACGCCGATGCGGGTCGTCCGGGCGCGGGCGATCCGGTGATCCATGACGAACAGTCGCGCGCCTATCATTCGGCCTATTTCGAAATGCTGGGCGAACAGGGCTATCCCGGCACGCTGCTGTGGCTGCTGCTCCACATCACCGGCATCGTCCAGATGGAGCGGGTGCGCCGCCGTTACCTCAAGACACGCCGCGCCGAGGAGCAATGGATCGCGCCGCTCGCGACCGCGCTCCAGCACGGCCATATCGTCTATATGGTCGGGTCGCTGTTCGTCGGAATCGCGTTCCAGCCTTTCATCTACATGATGCTGGCGCTCGAAATCGGGCTGTCGACCTATTGCCGCCGCCGCGAGCAGGAATCGGGACGCAACTGGATGCGGCCGCGCGCGCAGGGATTTGCCGCATGATCGCGGCGCAAAAGCCCCGCATGCTGCCGACGCTGACCGGGGTGCGCGGCTTTGCGGCGCTCGCGGTGCTGTTCTATCATATCCGGGGCGGCATGGCGGGCTATCTGCACGGCGCGGTCATCGACGGTTTCGCGCACGGCTATCTTGCGGTCGATCTCTTCTTCGTCCTGTCGGGCTTCGTGCTGTGGTGGAATTACGGTCCGGCGTTCGTTGCCGAGGGGACGCGCGCCGCGCCGCGCTTTCTGGTCCGCCGCATCGCGCGTATCTTTCCGCTGCATCTCGCGATCCTGGCGGCGATGGCGCTGTTCGCGGTCGCGCTGCTCGCCAGCGGGCGCGATCCGGGGCCGCATTACGGCTTTGCCACGCTGCCCGCGCACGCGCTGCTGGTCCAGAATTGGGGCTTCACCGCCGATCTGCGCTGGAACGACCCGGCCTGGTCGATCTCGACCGAATGGGCGGCCTATCTGCTGCTCGCCGCGACCGGCGGCTGGGCGGCGCGATTGCCCGCGGGGCGGTGGAGCTTTCCGCTCTTCGCGCTGCTGCTCGCGGCAGCGCTCGGCGGCTGGTTCGCCGCGACGGGGCGCGCGGGGATCGGCGACGATATCGCGGCGACCGGCCTCGTCCGCTGCCTCGCCGAATTCTTCCTCGGGGTCGCGCTCTGCCAGTGGTGGACGGCGCAGCGCGCGCGCGGCGACGGGAGCCGGGTCATATATGCGACCGCGGCGATCTTCGCGCTGCTCGCGGCGCTGATCCTGTTCGCCGGCCTGCCCCAGCCTGCGGCGATCCCGCTGGCGATGGCGGCGGTCGTCATCACCGCGCTCCAGGCGTCGCTCGCACCGCATCCGCTGCTGTCGGGACGGCTCGCCCAGTGGCTCGGCGACATCAGCTACGCTGTCTATCTGTCGCACTTCTTCCTGTGGATCCTGTTCAAGCTGGTCCTTGTCGACGATCCGGCGATGGTCGCGCCGATAAAGATCGCCGCCTTCGTCGCGCTGACGCTCGCCGTCTCACACCTGCTCCACCGCTGGCTGGAAGTCCCGGCGCGGCGGATCGTCCAGCGCGGCGGCGACGCTCTCTTGTCGCGGCTGGCGGCCGGGCGGCAGGCGCAAACCCGCCAAAGCTGACGCCTGCCCGCTGCGCCGGCGGAGGGAACCATCGCCCGGCCAGGACGCTTAACAAGGCATGCCGTCGCCGCGTGCCGCCCCCCGCCTGATCCATGTCGACGACAGCCTGCCCGGCATCCGCCGCGAACGGGCCGCATCGGGCTGGCGCTATCGCGACGCCGCGGGCAAGGTGATCCGCGACCGCGCCGAGATCGAGCGCCTCAACGCGATCGCGCTGCCCCCCGCCTATGAGGATGCCTGGTTCTGCCCGGCCGCGAACGGGCATATCCTTGCGACCGGCTATGACGCGCGCGGGCGCAAGCAATATCGCTACCACCCCGATTTCCGGGCCGCGCGCGAGGCGGACAAATATGATCGCTGCGCCAGCTTCGGCCAGGCCCTGCCGCTGCTCCGCGCGCGGCTGGAAAGCGATTTGCGCCGCCGATCGCTGTGCGCGGATCGCGTCGTCGCGGCCGTCGTCCGCCTGCTCGACCTCGCCGCGCTGCGCGTCGGCAACGAACAATATGTCGCCGCAAACAAGAGCTTCGGCGCGACGACGCTGCGCCGGCGTCACGCGCGACTGGAGGGGCAGCGCCTCCGGCTCCGCTACCGCGCCAAGGGCGGCGCGCGGCGCGAGGTGACGATCAGCGACCGCAGCCTGGCGACCCTGGTGCGCCGGTTGCAGGACCTGCCCGGCCAGCATCTTTTCCAATATGAGGATGCGGATGGCCCGTGCGCGGTCGGGTCCGACGAGGTCAACGCCTATATCCGCGAGGCGATGGGCGCCGATTTCAGCGCCAAGCATTTCCGCACCTGGTGGGCGAGCGTCGAGGCGTTCGCCTGTCTGTACGACGCCGAAGAGCCACCCTCGCTCAAGGCGATGCTGACGCGCGTCTCCGACCGGCTCGGCAACACGCCCGCCGTTGCGCGGCGCGCCTATGTCCACCCGGCGATGATCGCCGCTGCGCAGGATCGCGGAGATTTTGCCGCGGTCGCGGGGCGCCTGCCGCGCGCGACCAAATATCTTTCGCGTTACGAACGCGGATTTTTGACCTATCTGGAGCGCGCGCCCGATGCCGGCGCGCTGCTCCGTTCCGCCTGACCGACCGACCAGACCAAGAGGACCGACGTGACTTTGCCTTTCCTTGCCACCGCGACCGCCAACCCCGCCGCGCAGATCCGCGCCTGGTGGACCAGCAGCGTCGCGTGGGTCGATACGCACTGGCTGCAGATCGGCATCGCGATCGGCGCCGGGCTCCTCATCTATTTTGCGCTGTCGCTGATCCGCGGTTTCGCGCTCAAGAAAGCGCAGTCGGCGCCGGGGCAATTCACGCTGACCGACATTGTCGGGCGGGTGATCCACAAGACCAAATCGCTGGTGCTGGCGATCGTCTCGGTCCGACTGGTCGCGGCATCGGCCAATCCGCCGGTCGTCGTCCTGCATATCATCCAGTTGGTCTTCACCGTCGCGGTGGTGCTGCAAGTCGCGATCTGGGCGCGCGAGATCGTCCTCGGGCTGATCCAGCGCCGCGCCGCCGATGGGCATAACGAGACGCTGGTCAACGCGATGGGCATCATCCGCCTGCTCATCAGCATCGCGCTGTTCGCGGTCGCGGCGATCGTCATCCTCGACAATATGGGGGTCAATGTCACCGGCCTGATCGCCGGCCTGGGCATCGGCGGCATCGCGATCGGCCTTGCCGCGCAGGGCATTTTTTCCGACCTGTTCGCGTCGCTGTCGATCATCTTCGACCGGCCTTTCCGCGTCGGCGAAGCGATCAAATATGACAATAGCGTCGCGACCGTCGAGCGCATCGGGCTGAAAAGCACGCATCTGCGGTCGGTCAACGGCGAGCTGCTGGTCATTTCCAACACCAATTTGCTATCGAAGGAAATCACCAACTATGCCCATCTCGAACGCCGCCGCGTCCAGTTCGCGATCGGTGTAATCTATCAGACCACGCCCGCGATGCTGCGCGCGCTGCCCGACCTGCTGAAGGCGCAGGTCGAAGCCGAGGGGCATGAGTTCATCCGGTCGAGTTTCATCGGCTTCGGCGCCTCTAGCCTCGACTTCGAACTGGTCGCCGACATTCCGAGCGCAGACTATAACGAGGTCATCGCGGCCCGCACCGCGATCGGCATCCGCGTCTTCGAAGAGATGACCAACGCCGGCTACGACTTCGCCTATCCGACGCAGACGACCTTCACCGCGGCGCCCGACGGGACGATGATTCTCCCCTATGCCGAAAGCGTCACGATGAAGACGCCGAAGTCCGCACAGTCCTGACGCTACGGCGCCGTAGCGCAAAGCCCTAGGCTCTTGTGCTACCCCGCCCCGCGGGCCTAGAACGCGCCCCTCGACAGACATAGAGGGGATAAAGGATGAGCGCGATGACGCCGCAGGAAATGAAGGAACTGGTCGGCAAGCCGCTCGGCACGTCGGAATGGGTGCTGGTCGATCAGGAGATGATCAACAAGTTCGCCGACGCGACCGGCGATCATCAGTTCATCCATATCGACGAAGAAAAGGCTAAGCTGACGCCCTTCGGCGGCACCATCGCGCACGGCTTTCTGACCCTCTCTCTTTTCCCCATGTTGATGGCCAAATCCGACTGCCCGCGCCCCGCAGGCGTCAAGATGGGCGTCAACTATGGCGGCAACAAAGTGCGCTTCCTTGCCCCCGTGCGCTCGGGAAAGCGCGTGCGCGGCCATTTCAAGCTGCTCGAGCTCGACGAAAAGCGTCCGGGCCAGTGGCAGCAGACGCTGGAATTCACGGTTGAGATCGAGGGCGAAGAAAAGCCCGCGCTGATGGCCGAATGGATCAGCCAGTTCTTCGTCTGACATATAAACCGGCATTCCGGCCGAACCTCCCCCGAAAAGACAACCGGAACCAAGCAGAAGGAAGTTTATCATGCGTGACGCCGTCATCGTTTCCACCGCCCGCACCCCGCTGACCAAGGCGGCGCGCGGATCGTTCAACAACACGACCTCGCCGACGCTGGGCGCCTATTCGGTCGCCGCCGCGGTCGAACGCGCCGGGGTTGAAGGAGGCGAGATCGACGACGTCCTGTTCGGCGCCGCAATGCAGCAGGGATCGCAGACGATGAACGTCGCGCGCCTGATCGGCCTGCGCGCCGGCCTGCCCGTCACCGTCCCCGGCATGTCGATCGACCGCCAGTGCTCGTCGGGCCTGATGACGATTGCGACCGCCGCGAAGCAGATCATCGTCGACCGCCAGGACATTTGCGTCGCCGGCGGCGTCGAAAGCATCTCGAAAGTCAGCGGCAGCGGCAAGACCTTCTTCGAGGCCGACCAGGAACTGCTGGCGATGCACAAAGACATCTACATGCCGATGATCGGCACGGCAGAAGTCGTTGCAAAGCGTTACAATATCAGCCGTGAAGCGCAGGACGAATATTCGCTCCAGTCGCAGCAGCGCACCGCCGCGGCCCAGGCCGCTGGCAAGTTCGACGACGAAATCGTCCCCTGCAAGGCGACGATGGCGGTGGTGAACAAGGAAACGAAGGAAGTCACCTTCAAGGATGTCGTCGCCGACAAGGACGAGTGCAACCGTCCCGACACCACGCTCGAAGGTCTGCAGAGCCTGAAGCCGGTGATGGGCGAAGGCCACACGATCACGGCAGGCAACGCCAGCCAGCTTTCGGATGGCTCGTCGGCCTGCGTCGTCATGGAGGCCAAGGTCGCCGAAAAGCGCGGGCTTCAGCCGCTGGGCCGCTATGTCGGCATGGCCGTTGCCGGCACCGAGCCCGACGAAATGGGCATCGGCCCCGTTTTCGCCATCCCGAAGCTGCTCGAACGCTTCGAGCTCAAGATGGACGACATCGGCCTTTGGGAACTCAACGAAGCCTTTGCCGTGCAGGTGCTCTACTGCCGCGACAAGCTCGGCATTCCGAACGACCTGCTCAACGTCAACGGCGGTTCGATCTCGATCGGCCACCCCTTCGGCATGACCGGCGCGCGCTGCGTCGGCCACGCGCTGCTCGAAGGCAAGCGCCGCGGCGTCAAATATGCCGTCGTCACCATGTGCATCGGTGGCGGCCAGGGCGCAGCAGGCCTGTTCGAGGTCTTCTGATTTGCGGCTGAAAGCTCCGCGTGTCGAGCCGGTCGATCTCGACCGGCTCGATGCCGACCAGCGCGCGGCGCTTGAACCCTTTCTTGCCTCCGATGGCGGCAAGGTGGGCGGCGGCAGAATCCTCAATATCTTCCGCACGCTGGCGCAGGCGCCCAAGGCGCTGACCGCTTTCCTCGGCTGGGGCAATTATATCCTGTCGAAGCGCAATGCGCTTACCCCGCGGGATCGCGAGCTCGTCATCCTGCGCACCGGTTATAATTGCCGGTCGGGCTATGAATGGACGCAGCATAAGCGCATCGGACTCGACTGCGGCCTGACCGAAGACGAGATCGAGCGGATCAAGGCCGGACCCGACGCTGCGGTCTGGAGCGATATCGACCGCGCGATGCTGCGCGCGACCGACGAGTTGACCGCGAACCATTTCGTTGCCGACGCGACCTGGGCGGCGCTGGCGCCGCTCGGCGACAAGGGACGCATGGATCTGGTGATGACCGTCGGTCAGTACACACAGGTTTCGATGATGCTTAACAGCTTCGGCATCCAGGTCGAGGCGGGCTGGGAGGTCGATCCCGACCTGCACGCCTAACCATTTGAGCCTGACTATTTTCTGGGGAGAGACGATATGAGCGGAATCGGCATTATCGCCACGCTGCGCGTGCAGCCGGGCAAGGAAGCGGAATTCGAAGGCGTGTTTGCGGAGCTGGCCCCCGCGGTGCGCGCGAACGAGAAGGGTAACAGCTTCTACAAGCTCTTCCGTACCGCGGAAGCCGGCGTTTACAAGGTGCTCGAATGCTATGACGACGAGGCCGCGGTCGCCGCGCACCGCGCGTCGGACCATTTCCGCACCCTCGGCGCGAAACTCGGCCCCTGCCTCGCCGGAGCACCTGAAATCGAAAGCCTGCCGGGGGTCTGATCGCTCAGGGTCAGAGCGTCAGCCATCGTTCGCAATCGTCCCTGACCCGCGCATCGGCGTCGCGCCGGCCGAGCTCGAGCGCCGCCGTTCGCCCCCTTATCGTCTGCGACAGCAGCGAGCGCGGCGATGGCGCTGGCGCGCGCCCGCGGAACCGGATGGCTGACCGCCATATGGTCGGCGATGTCGCGGGCATTGTCGGTCAGGCGGATTGCGCAGCGGAGCAACGCTTTGGGGGGCGTCAGCGTCGGCCGGCTGGCGATCGTGCCCCACCGCGCGGCGTCGCGCCGGCGGCGGCGCGAACTTCGGGGCGCGGATCGGCGTCGGCCATCGCAGCGGCGTGCAGGGTGGCCGGTTCGAGCGCGACATGGCGTGCGATCCGGGCCGACGCAGAGACAGTACACCGCGTCAGCGCGCGGACAGTTGCAGCCGACCGTCGCGATGGTCACGGCGATGTCAAAGACCGACCCGTCGGCCGTCGATCCGTACAGGCCCGCCGCGGTGTCGAGCAGCGGGAGCGCGTCGATGGCAATGGGCGGAAATTCCATAACCTCTCCTGGCTGAAACGGCGGCGACGATGCCGCCGGCGACAGGGCTAGGAAGGCGACTGAGCGAAGCCCAATTAGCTTCGCGTAATCGCCGATGCGAGCCAGAGCGACAGGCCGGGGGGCGGATCGGCGGGCGGCGTTTCGGTGCAGTGTCGCACCGCATCGGCTCGCGCGCGGGCCAGGATCGCGGGCGGAGTCGCAGCGGGGTGGAAGATATGATCGGCCTCGCCCAGCAGGCGCGCCGCGCGCAGCGTCAGATCGTCGGGATCGTCGCTGGCGAGCGCGATCATTTCAAGGCGCGCGGGCGCCGCCAGATGATCGGCGGCGAGCCAGGCAGCGACAGCGCCTTGGTCCGGCCCGGCAACCGGATCTAGCGCGCCGCCGGGCGCAAGCGCGGCATCGATGGCGCGGCGGCGGTCGGCGGCATCGGGCCAGCGCGCTTTCATCGCACCGCGCGCCGCGAACAGGGCGGCGGCGAGATTGCCGAGGGTGGCGGGCAGCAACGCCTCAATCCGCTGGCGCACCGCCTTGGCAAGCCCGGCGGACGCGCCGCCGGTGCCGACCGCGATCGTCACCGGCGCGCGATCAACGATCGCGGGGGTGGTGAAATCGCAAAGATCGGGCCGGTCGACGACATTGACGAGGAGGCCGCGCGCGCGCAGCTCCGCCGCCGCTTCTTCAGCTCCCTCGTCCAGCGCAACAAAGGCGATCGCCGCGCCGTCTTCCCACTGCGGCACGATCCGCCCGCCGGCGCGCGCAATCAGCCGCGCCTTCGCATCCGCAGCCTCCCCCTCCCCGACCAGCACGACCGTGCGGCCTGCAAGGTTCAGGAAGAGAGGAAACTGGCGCATCAGTCGATCCAGTCGGGGACGCGTTCGGCCGCCATGATCGTACCGGCGGCGATGCGATCGGCGACGACGATATAGCGGTCGCCGTCGACGAGCACTTCGGGAACCAGGCTGCGGCTGTTGTAGGTCGATGCCATCGTCGCGCCATAGGCGCCCGCGGTACGGAAAACGGCGAGATCGCCCGCCGCAACCTTGTCGATCACGCGGTCGCGCGCGAAGGTGTCGCCGGTTTCGCACACCGGGCCGACGATCGAGGCGGTCATCGTCTCGCCGCTCGGACGCACTGCCTGGAAATCGTGCCACGCATCGTAGAGCGCCGGACGTGCCAGATCGTTCATGGCTGCGTCGACGATGACGAAATCGCTCTGCGCTCCCGGCTTGACCCACAGCACTTCGGTGAGCAGCACGCCCGCGTTGCCGGCGATGACGCGCCCGGGTTCGAACATCAAGGTGACGTCCCAGTCGCGGGTGACGCGCGCGACCATCGCGCCATAATCGGCGGGGCTCGGCGGGTTGTCGCCCTCCTTGTAAGGAACCCCGAGCCCGCCGCCGAGATCGACATGGGTGATGTCGTGTCCCGCCGCTCGCAGATCGGCGATCAGCCGCCCGACGCGGACGAACGCCGCCTCGAGCGGGTCGAGGCTGGTGAGCTGACTGCCGATATGGAGTGCAATGCCGCGCAGCTTGAGGCCAGGTAGCCGCGCAAGGCGGTCGAATATTTCGGGCGCGACGTCGATGCCGACGCCGAACTTGTTTTCGGCCTTGCCGGTCGAGATCTTGGCGTGGGTGCCCGCATCGACGTCGGGATTGACGCGCAGCACTGCCTGCGCGGTCATTTCCTTTCGTGCGGCGATCTCTGCGAGCGCGACACCTTCGGGTTCATGTTCGATGTTGAACTGGCCGATGCCGCGGTCGAGACCGAGCGCCAGTTCGGCCCGCGTCTTTCCGACGCCCGAAAAGACGATATCTTCGGGCGCCATCCCCGACGCGATCGCGCGTTCGAGCTCGCCGCCCGACACGACGTCGGCGCCATAGCCCTGCCGCGCGAGGACACGCAGCACGCCGAGGTTGGGGTTGCACTTGATCGCAAAGGCAATGTGCTTGCGCGGAATGTCGGCAAGCGCGTCGCGAAACACCTGCGCATGGCGTTCAAGCGTCGCGCGCGAATAGACATAGACGGGGGTGCCGATTTCCTCGGCAATGCGCGGCAAGGCGATGTCTTCGGCGTAGAGAACGCCGTCACGATAAGCAAAATGATCCATGGAAAAGGTCCTGAACTCAGCCCGGAGGCGGCAAGTCGAAATCGTCGGGTTCGCGCTTTTCGGATCGTTTAAGAAGGTCGTCGCTGCGCGCGGGCCGGGCCTGCGCGTCAGGCGTCGTGAGCTCCTCCGTGGTCGGCTGGCGCTGTGCCCCGATGGGTAGCGCGGGCGGGGCCGAACCCGCCACCGGCTTCAGATCTTCCTTCTTGCCGCACGCGCCAAGCGCCACGAGCGCAGCGCCCGAGGCGGCCAGCAAAATCGTCGTGCGGATCTTTGCCATCACCTAAATCTCCAGCGCCGCGCGCGCCGCGGCAACAGCCTGCCTTACCCGTTCGGGCGCGGTGCCGCCATAGCTCATGCGGCTGGCGACCGACGCCTCGACGGTCAGCGCCGCGAGCGCGGCGGGCGTGACCGCGGCATGGATCGCCGCCGCTTCGTCCGCCGGAAGCGCCGACAGTTCAACGCCGAGCTCTTCCGATCGTTTCACGCAGGCACCGACGATATGGTGCGCGTCGCGGAACGGCACCCCCGCCTCGCGCACCAGCCAGTCGGCCAGATCGGTCGCGGTCGAAAAGCCCGATGCGGCGAGCGCGCGCATCCGGTCGGTGCGAAAGGCCAGCGCGTCGACCATGCCGGTCATCGCGGCGAGCGAAAGCGCTAGCGCGTCGAAGGCACCGAAGACCGTTTCCTTATCGTCCTGCAAATCCTTCGAATAGGTGAGCGGCAGCCCTTTCACGATCACCGAAAGCCGCTGGAACGCACCGAGCAGCAGGCCTGCGCGGCCGCGCACCAGTTCGGCGGCATCGGGATTGCGCTTTTGCGGCATGATCGAGCTGCCGGTCGACCAGGCGTCGGGCAGACTGACGAAACCGAAGGGCTGGCTGGCCCAGATCACGATCTCTTCGGCGAGGCGCGAGAGGTGAATCGCGGCAATCGAGGCGGCGGCACAAAATTCGAGCGCGAAATCGCGGTCCGATACGGCATCGATACTGTTCGCCATCGGCCGGTCGAAACCGAGCGCCGCCGCGGTCGCCGGACGGTCGAGCGGGAAGCTGGTGCCCGCAAGCGCCGCGGCGCCGAGCGGCGATTCGTTGAGCCGCGCGCGCGCATCGCGGAAACGGCCGCGATCGCGGCCGAACATTTCGACATAGGCGAGCAGATGGTGGCCGAGCGTCACCGGCTGTGCGACCTGCAAATGGGTGAAGCCGGGCATGATGCTGTCCGCATGTTCATCGGCGCGCGCGAGCAGGGCGCCCTGAAGCGCCTTCAGGCCGGAATCGATACGGTCGCAAGCGGTGCGCACCCAGAGCCGAAAATCGGTCGCGACCTGATCGTTGCGCGAGCGCGCGGTGTGGAGCCGCCCGGCGGCTTCGCCGACCAGTTCCTTGAGGCGCGATTCGACCGTCATGTGAATATCTTCGAGCGCAAGATCGACCGGCACACCGTTCGCGGCGAACTCGTCGGCGATCTGCGCCAGCCCGCGATCGATGGTCGCCGCGTCGGCGGCGGCAATGATCCCCTGCGCGCCGAGCATCGCGGCATGCGCGCGGCTGGCGGCGACATCCTCTTCCCAAAGACGTTTGTCGACGGGGATCGAGGCGTTTATCTCTTGCATGATCGCCGCAGGTCCGCCACCGAAGCGGCCGCCCCACATGCTGTTGCTATCGGGAGTATTCGCCATCCGCCGCGTTCCAAATCTTCGTCTTGCCGTGCTGGCCCTGCTGATCGCCGGTTCCTTCGCGGGGTGCGATAGGCAAAAGGAGGCCTCGGAGCAAGCAGGCGCGGGGCAAGCAAATATTTCGCCCGGCGAAGCGGCGCATGGCCGCGACCCCGCCACCTTTCAGCATGTCGTCGAGCGCGGCAACGCCGGCAAGGCCGGACCGGCCGCCGTCTTTCGCGGCCCCGACGACGCACCGGTGACCGTCGCGTCGTTTCGCGGCAAGCCGCTGCTGGTCAATCTGTGGGCGACCTGGTGTGCGCCCTGCGTCGCCGAAATGCCGACGCTCGATGCGCTTGCCGCGCAAAAGGCAGGCAAGCTGACGGTCGTCGCGGTGGCGCAGGATCTGCAAGGCGCTTCGGTCGTCGATCCCTGGTTCCAGAAGGCGGGGCTGAAGGCGCTGCAACCCTATCTCGATCCGCAGAACACTTTGTTGGACGCAGCGAATACCGCGCTGCCGACGAGCATCCTCTACGATGCGAACGGGCGCGAACTGTGGCGCGTGGTGGGCGCCATCGACTGGCAGGGCGAGGAAGCGAAGGCGCTGCTGGCGGAAGGCGGAGTGTAGAATGAAGACGGCGGACGCATAGCGCCCGCCGCCTTTTGAAACTCATTTCGACGATCAGCCTTCGATCGAGACGCGCCCCACAGGGTAGCCCTTCTTGCGCATCACCTTGGTATAATCCTTGTCGGCGTCGACGACTTCGGTCGCCCACTCGTCCCATGCATCCCAGCGATCCTCGCGATCGGTTGCGCGGCCCAAGTCACTCTTGAGCTCCTTTTCAGCCTCCAGAATATCGGTGCGATAATTGTACCAATATTTATTATAGACACCCGCAATCGGCACGCTGCGAACCGGTGGGCGATCGAAACCCGGCGGAATCGACCCATAGGGAACCGTCGCCATTGCAGCACCGGCGGGAAGAGCCATAAGCGCCGCCAAAGTCGTCCTTTTTTTCATCGTTCGTCTCCTTGGTGGACCCTGCTGGTCAGGAGAAAGAACGAAAGAGAACCGGCTTTTCTTCACGGACCGACGAGGATTCGACACGCCTTGCGGCGGAACCGTCCACGGCCGTCCCCGCAGGCAAGGCGGCGCTTTCATCCGACGCCGAAGCTGACGGCGGCATCGACGATTGCCCCTACCCCGGATGCGCCTCGTCACCGACGCTCGATTTGAGCAGCCCGCGGAACACATCCTGCGCGGTCCGTTTGCCCTGCGTCACGTCGAAGACGTCGCGCGCGATCGGCATCGCGATGCCGTGACGGTCGGCGAGCGCCATCACCGTGGGGGCGCTTTTGACGCCTTCGGCGACCATGTGCATGTCGGCGATGATCGCGTCGATATGGCGCCCCTTGCCGAGTTCGACCCCGACGTGGCGGTTGCGCGACAGCGGGCTGGTGCAGGTCGCGATCAGGTCGCCCATGCCCGTCAGACCGGCGAAGGTTTCCGGGCGCCCGCCCATCGCGACGCCGAGCCGGGTGATTTCGGCCAGCCCGCGCGTCATCAGCCCGGCGCGCGTATTGTCGCCCGCGCCGAGCCCGTCGCCCATGCCGACCGCAATCGCGATGATATTCTTGAGCACCCCGCCGAGTTCGCAACCGAGCAGATCGGTGTTGGTATAGACGCGGAACAGCCCCGAATGGAAAAGCGGGTGCAGTGCGCGCACGACGATTTCATCCTCCATCGACAGCACGCTCGCCGCCGCCTGGCCGCTCATGATCTCACGCGCGAGATTGGGGCCGGTGAGCACGCCGACGGGGTGGCCGGGCAGCACCTCCTCGATCACCTCGGTCATCCGCTTGCCCGTCGCGAGTTCGAGCCCCTTGGTCAGGCTGATCACCGGCACCCAGGGACGCAGATGATCGCGCGCCTCCTCGAGCACCGCGCGAAAGCTGTGCGACGGCACGCCCATGACGAGGACGTCGGCGCCCGCCACAGCTTCGCCGAGATCGGCCGTCGCGCGCAGCGCCGCGGGCAGGCGGATGCCGGGCAGATATTTGCGGTTTTCCTGATCGCGGTTGATGCCATCGACCATTTCGGCGTCGCGCGCCCACAAGGTGATCGGCGCGTTGCGCGATACCGTCGCGGCGACCGTCGTCCCCCAGCTCCCCCCGCCGAGCAGGCCCACTTTCAGGCGCATAGCCCCTCCTTCTCCCTGCCCGTCATTGCGAGCGAAGCGACGCAATCCAGTGCTGGCTCGAGCCAGTCTGGATTGCTTCACCCGGCTTTGCCGGGTTCGCAATGACGCATGGTTTGACCAGCGGATCAAGTCCGACGTAATCGGCGGCTAATCGAGCGGCCCGAGAAAATCCTTCATCAGCGCGGCGGTGGCCTTCGGATCCTCGACCATCGGGACATGGCCGACATGATCGAGGACATGCGCGCGGCTGTTTGCGATACCCGCTTCGAGCACGGGGACGCAGCTGATGTCGATCAGCCGGTCGTGGCGGCCCCAGATGATTAGCGTCGGCACCGTCACCTCGCCGAGCCGGTCGTTGAGCGGGCGGTCGCGCATCTCGGTCGCAATGACCCAGAAGGCGGTGTCGAGCTGATCGCGATATTTGAGCGCGTCGGCATAGAGCACCGGCTTCAATCGCGACGGCACGAAGGGCGGTTTGTGGACGACCATCGCGACGAGGCGGTCGGCATCCTCGATACCGGCCAGGACGAGCGGGTTATAATCCTCGTTCGCCGCCTGTTTCTGAAGGTCGCTCTCGTTCGCGCCCGCCACCCCGGCATTGTCGATCAGGATCAGGCTGGCGAGCGCATCGGGAAAGTCGAGCGCGTAGCGCAGCGCGATCCAGCCGCCCATGCTATTGCCCGCGATATGCGGCTGCCGCAGTCCGAGCGCATCGACGAATGCCTTCAGCCGCGCGGTCTGCGCTTCGATGTCATACGCAAGATCGGGGTTGCGTTCATTCTCGCCAAAACCGGGGAGATCGGGTGCGACGACGTAATAGTCGCGCGTCAGAAAGGGCGCGAGAAAGGACCAATTATCCTTGTCGCCCGAAAAGCCATGGACGAGCAGCAGCGTAGGCTTGGCGGGATCGCCGCCCTCCAGATAGGGCCAGGCGCGGCCGTCGACGGTAACGCTTTTCTGCACCGTGCCGCCGCGCCGGCGGAGCAGCGCGCGACCGATCGCGACGAGGCGGCCGGGGAATACGAAATAGAAGATCGCCAGAGCGATCAGCGGCGCAAAAAGCAGAATGAGGAGGAGCTTCATGACGTGCGGAATTTCCCTGTCGATCCGTTGGCTTCAGGCTGACACATGCGCATCGAACCAGCCGATCAGATCGTCCAGCACCGCATCGCGTTCGGGCTCGTTATAGATTTCGTGGAACAGGCCGGGATAGATTTCGAGCCGCTTGTCGGTCGATGCGACATGGTCGAACAGATAGTGCGAGCCCGCCACCGAGGCGAGGCTGTCATGGTCGCCATGCTGGAGCAGGATCGGCAGCGTGATTTTCGGTGCGCATGCCTGCGCAACCGCCATCGCGTCCATGAATTCCTTGCCGAGCCGCGCGCCGATCTTTCCCGTATAGACAAGCGGATCGGCAAGATAGGCGGTGACCACCGCCGGATCGCGGCTGACCCCGTTGGGATCGAGCGCCAATACGCCGAGGCGCGGAAAAAAGCGTGACAGAAAGCGGCTGATCCAGACGGTGAAGCGCGAAGGCGGCGTACCGGGGACAATCGCCGGGCCGGACAGTGCGGCGGCGACAAAGGCGTCCTGCCGATCGATCAGGAACAGCGTCGCGATCAGGCCGCCCATGCTGTGTCCGAGCAGCAGGCGCGGCGCGCCCGGATGGTTGACCTCGACGAGCGTGAGCAATTCGGCCATGCCGTCGGTGAAAGCCGAGAAGCGCGGCACATAGCCCCCCTCGCCATCCGACTTGCCATGGCCCCAATGGTCGACCGCATAGACGGCATAGCCGGCGTCGGTCAGCCGTTTTGCCACATGGGCGTAACGCCCGGCGTGCTCGGCATAGCCGTGCGCGAGGAGCACCACGGCCTTGGGCGCCGCAGCAGGAAGCCAATGGGTGACGTGCAGCGTCGCGCCCGCGCCCGCCGATCCCGGCGGCAGCATCACGCCCGCCATGCTCACCGGACCGGCTTTTTCAGCGCCGCGCTGCGGTGGCCGGGGCCGTCGTCGCCGCCCTTGTCGATGCGCGCCAGGATGGCGTCGAGCGCGCGGCTTATCGCGGTCTGGGTGCGCACCATCTCGATCTTCGGCCAGGCGGTGCGCATGCCGGTGTCGATCAGCTCGTCGATGTCCTCCTGCGACAGATCGGACAATATCTTTGTGGGCGACCAGAATTTGGGCGGCCGGATGATGTTGATGTCGCCGGTATATTCCTGATTGATCAGCGAGCGCGCCATATTGGCGAGGCTGTTGAGCGGCGGCACCAGTTCGAGGGGCTTCTGGAATATCACCATATTGGCGTTGAGCCATGCCTTGAAGGTCGCCATCGAGGCATGCTGAATGGCCTCTATCGGCGCCATCTGCTTGCGCGTGTCGGTCGCGAAAGGCAGCGCGAGCGGGTTCGCCTGGCTGACGATATGATGGTTGACGCCGTAGAGGCGTTCGAGCCGCTTGGTCGGGATGTCGTGCGTCACCGACCCGTCGACCCAGCGCCGGTCGGGCTGATAGGGCACGCGCTTGCCCGCTTCGTCGCGCGCCATCAGCATCACCGGCGGAAAGACGCCCGGCACCGCGCACGAGGCGAGCACCGCTTCGCGGATCAGCACATTGGGCGCGGTGATCGCGTTGAGCAGGCGGCCGTTCTGATATTTTTCGGCGGGCGCGACTGACACGTTGAGATGTCGGCCGCTGACCTCATAGGCTTCCTGAAAGGTCAGGTCGGGGATGAGCTCGGCGAGGCGCGCGGCGACCTCGTCAGGGGCGAGGCGGCGCACTTCGGGATCGCGGTCGGCGCTGGCAAGCTTGTCGCTGGCCAGGAAGGCGCCGACCTCGGCATCCTTGCGCGTGCAGACGACCGCGGCGACGATCGAACCGCCGCTCGATCCCGCGAGGATCGTCGGCAGCACGCCCTCCTCCCACAGCGCTTTCACGACGCCGACATGGAAATAGAGAAAGCTGCCCGACCCCGACAGCAGCAGCGCCGAGCGGCCGTAGCAATGCTGGGCGCGGCGGAAGAAATCGCGCTTTTCGTCGCGCGGGATGCTGCGCGCCGCGGCGATCTTGCCCAGCGCGGAGACGACCTCTGCCACATAATCCTCGATCAGCCTTTTGGTGCCGAAGCGCGCCTTTTGATACAAGCGTTCGTGGCCCATGCCGTCGATATTGCCGTGAATGCCTTCGTTGAGGACGAAGAGCAGCCCCTTCACATCGCCCGCCGCCGACAGCTTGCGCAGCCGTTCGAGGCGGGCGCGGATCGCGCGATAGTCGAAATGCTTGCTTTCGTCGGCGTCGCGCCACGCCTGCATCCCCGATTTGCCGTCGGCGGCAATCGCCGCTCTGATCCAGGCGGCATAGTCGGGCGCCTTCGCCAGATCGGCGTCCACGCTGAGCGTCGGGGAAAAGATCATTCGGTGGTCCTGCACTATTTCTATTTTCAGTGATTCTTGCGGGTTACGTTGCCTTTGGCAACTGTTTTGACGCCAGCTTCCACACCTTCGTCATCCCGGACTTGATCCGGGATCCATTGACCCGGCGCCGCGCGAATGGACCCCGGATCAAGTCCGGGGTGACGAAGGAGGTGATGCCTTCTTCCGCTTCGTCGGCGTTTTTGGTTTCGCTTTCGCCTTGGGTGTCGTTTTGGATGAAGTCTTTGTCTTCGAAGCGGGCTTTTCTGCAGGCTTCGGTTTGACCGCCGCCTTTTCGGGCTTAGGCTGCGCGGCGAGCAGGTCGGCGAAACTTTCGTCGATGCACGTGCGAAAGAAGGCGATGTCGGGCATGATCGCGCGTTCGGAGATGATCGAGAAGCCGACCTGACCGTTATAGCTGGGGGTCGCGATGAACAGCCCCATATTGTTGGCGAGCGGGCCTGCGCCGTATTGCTGCACAAGCTGCGCCCCCGCGAGATAGAGCGGCACCTGCGCGCCCGGGACGTTCGAGATGAAAAGATTGGTGCCGCGCACCGCGAAGCGCTCGCTCGTCAGGATGCGCGCAACCGCCGCCATCGTCGCGCCCGGAATATGCTGCGACAGGTCGGTCATGATCCGCGCGCTGACGCCCGCCTTCGCCTCCTTCGCCTCCACCGTATAGTCACGGATCGCCGCGAGCCGCTTCAGCGGGTCGGCAATGTCGGTGCGCAGCGGCACGCTCATCGCGGTCACCTGATTGCCGGGACTGTCGGCCTTGCCGCCCTTGCCGCGCCGGTTGATCGGGGCGACCGCGACGACGCTTTCCTTGGGCAGTTCGCCATGCGCCTGAAGATATTTGCGCAGCGCGCCCGCGCAGGTCGCAAGGATGACGTCGTTGACCGTCGCGCCGGGCACCTTTGCCCGCACCTTCGCGATATCGGCGAGCGCAACCCGGGTCGCGTCGAACATCTTGTGCGGGCCGACGGGTGCGTTGAAGCGCGTTTCGGGGACGCCCGCGGTCATCCCCTGATCGCTGAGCATCGACTTGCGCGCCGCGGTCATCAGCGAGGGCGACACCTTGAGCAGCGCGTTCATGAATTTGACCGGCGATTGCATCGACGCGGTCCAGGCACGCGTGGCGACCTCCGCGCTCGACGGCGCGCGCCCGAGATCCTCCACCGGCGCG
This sequence comes from Sphingopyxis sp. P1IMeth2, assembly GCF_900185685.1. NCBI lineage: Bacteria > Pseudomonadati > Pseudomonadota > Alphaproteobacteria > Sphingomonadales > Sphingopyxidaceae > Sphingopyxis > Sphingopyxis sp. P1IMeth2. Next base: position 377,864 of record NZ_FYAT01000014.1, on the reverse strand, counting down.
CCGGGGATTGCCGGCGTCCCCTTGGCGTCGATGTCGCTCATCGCGATGAAGGCATGCGCGCCCGATGCGCCGTCGACCGCGGCGTGATGGACGCGGTGGAGCATCGCGAAGCTGCCCTTCGGGATGCCGGGGATACGGTCGAGCCCCTCGATGATGTAAATGTCCCAAAGCGGCCGGTTCATATCCATCGGCTTCGAGAAATAGCGCGCGACCGCGATGCAGAATTGCCGCCAGTCGCCGGGTTCGGGCAGGCGCGCGTGGCTCATATGCGCTTCGATGTCGAAATGTTCGTCCTCGACCCAATAGGGGTGGTCGAGATCGAGCGGCAGCCGGTGGAGCCGGCGCTTGAACAGCGGCGATGTGTCGACGCGCGACTGGACGTGCGCGATGATATCCTTGAACCGCACGAAGCCGCCTGGCGCCGTCGACGGATCGTAGATGTAGATACCCATGATATGCGTCAGATTATTCGCGGTCTGGGTATAGAGGAACTGGGCGTCCTGGGCGCTGAGTTGCTTAAGCATGCGAACCTCCATCCAACATCGATGATCCCGTCCTTGCGAGCGGAGCGAAGCAATCTCCCGTCACCGGCCGGGCGCCGGGACAAAGGCGAGCGATTGCCGCATCGCCTGCGGCTCCTCGCCATGACGAACGCGGTGTCATGTCATTCTCCCGTCCCCGGCAATCGGTCGGCGAGCGCGAGCGTGGCCAGCCGCATCGATTCCATGACGTTGGCGAGCCCGCGGAGTTCCACGAGCAGTGCGCGGCGCGCGCGCAATCCGTCGGGGGTCGCGGTTTCCGCCAGCCCCATATGGCGCATCTGCGACAGGGCGTTGGCGAAGAGCAATTTTCCGATCGACGCTTCGCTGCTGATCCGGCGCAAGAGCCAGGCCTGCCGCCCCTCGATCAGCGCGGCGTCGAGCAGCGCCTTTTCATCGACCGGATCGCCGGGGCGCGCGCGCGCCAGAATGTCGGCAACGACCGAATAGGCCTCGGCAAAGGGTAGCAGGATCGCATGGCCGACCATCGGCTGACAGCGGCGAATGAGCTGCGCAACGCCGCGGTCGCCGCTCGCCAGTCGCTTGGCCCAGGCAGGGTCGATGCGCGCAAGTTCGGCCTCCAGCGCGGCCAGATGTTCGCCGCGCGGCGGGTAGAAGAATTCGAATTTGAACAGATCGCGCAGCCGGTCGATCCGCGCCCAGAAGGCGGCGGTCGAATCCTTGCTGTCGGCATCGCGCAGCTCGAACAGCGCCAGCTCGATCATCGCGCGGTCGAGGAAATGATGCGCGATGATGTTGCGATAATAGCTCGCCATCGGATGCTTGGCGGGGTCGATCGAATAGACGGTCTCGCTGCCGGCCTCGAACCGCGTGAGCAGGCCGCCCTCGACGAGCGTGTCGAGCGTCGCCGCGAGCGCCGCGGCGTCGCCGCCTTCGAGCTCGCGGCTGAGGCGGATGCCGCGCTCGCGCGCCCAGGCGGTGATGCGCGCGATCGTCGCGATCATCTCTGCCTCGGTCACGCCGCGCGGCGCGGTGCCGAGCAGGATGAGGCACATGACCGAGGTGACGGTAAGCGGGGTGACGCGGTTCGCCTCGACCGCGACGGCGAAGGCGATACGCTCCAGCGCGCGCCGGTCGTCGGGGGCTGGCGCCTCCGGAATGACGACGGGCTCGCCGATGTCGAGACGGATGCGCCCCGACGGTTCCTTGAGGCTCTTCATATAGCCGATGAACCAGGCGAGGCTTTCGGGTTTCTTGGTCCGCCCGGTCTGTTCGGCGGCATATTCCTCGACATCGCGGATCAGGTCGAAACTGGTGACGAAGGGCACGAAATGTACCCCCTGCGTCCCGGTCGCATGCGCGGCGTCGAGGACATATTTCATCAGGCCATATTTGGGCGGCATCAGCTTGCCGAGGCGCGAGCGCGTCCCTTCGAAGGCCCAGGACAGCGGGAAGCGCTTGGCGAGCAGCCAGGCGATATAGTGGCGCAGCACCAGCTTGTAGACCGGCTGATCCTGAAAGCTGCGGCGAATGAAAATCATTCCCGAGCGGCGGAAGAATTGGCCCATGATCGCGAAGTCGAGGTTGGCGCCGCCAAAGCTGTGCAGCATCGGCAGGTCATTTTCATAGGCGAGGCGGCTGGGGGTCGCGCCGTCGATATAGGTTTTGTGTGTGAACAGGATCGCGGTCGGATGTTCGCGCAGCACCGAGCGCAGCTTTGCAAGCTCGGCCGCGTCGACCTCCATCTCGGGCGCATAGCCGCCGAACATCATCCGGTCGAGCCGCGCGCGCAGGTCGAGGAACAGCGCACTGGGGGTCGCGATGACCTCCTTCATCAGCGGGCGCGCCTCGCGGTAGAGATCCGCGACGGGACGGCCGAGCTGGCCGGCAAGATCGGCAAGCGCGGCGCGGAATTTGGGGTTGGTGCGCAGCGAGTCGGCAACGAAGCGCGGCACCTTGTAGCGGCTGCCGCGGATGCCGCGTTCGGCGACGTCGAGCGCGAGCCCCGCCTGCCGCGCGACGAAGCCGGCAAATTCGCTGCTTCCCTCCTCGCAGCCGTCACCGCCGCCGGTCTGCGCGAGATAGCGTGCCTTCAGCTCTGTCTGTGTTGCCGCTTCGCCGACCAGGATCTGCGCCCGGCGCCGGTCGCGCCACAGGATGAACCGCGCGCGCAGCGGCCCCGGACGGCGCGGGTCGCCGAAGATCAGATGCCGGAATTTCAGCGCGCGATCGCGCTCGAAACCGGGGATGCGCCACGCGACGCGCAGCGGCACCACCGTACGCGCAGGGTCGCCCGCCAGCCGCGCCTTGAGCGCATCGAGGTCGAGGGCATGATCGTCATCGGCGATCGCGAGGCTGACCCAAATCGGCGCGCCCTCCCCGCCCGGATCGACCGAGGTCGCGTGGATCCAGTCGAGCAATATCTGCCGCTCGATCCGGTTGTGCGCGTCAATGATGTAGAGCCGGTCGGCCAGCTGCTCCGCGACGAATTCGCTGCGGGGCGTGCCGTCGGCCATGGCCTTAAACCACCGTCATTGCGAGGAGCGTAGTGACGCGGCAATCCAGCGCGGCGTAACCCGCCCTGGATTGCTTCGCTTCGCTCGCAATGACGAGGTGAAACATGGGCTAGGCCTTCTTTACCTTTCGGGGCGTCGGCTTTTTCTTGGCGGCAGGCTTCTTGGTAGCCGCTTTCTTCGGCGCCTTTTCGGGGTTTGCCGCTGGCGCCGCCTCCTTCGCAACCGATTCCGCGACAGTCTCCTCGGGCTGGCCGAGGGTGCGCAGGAACATGTTGCGCACGTCGCGGACATGGGTGTTCAGCGTCTTCACCCGCCATTCGGACGTATCGACGGGCGGCAGGACGGTGACGCGCACCGTCGCGGGGCGCATCACGAATTCGTTTTTCGGCGCGACGTCGGTCGCATTGTGGATGACGATCGGGACGATCGGCACGCCCGCCTGCATGGCGAGGTGGAAGGCGCCCTTCTTGAAGGGTTCGAGCTTCGGGGTCAGGCTGCGCGTCCCCTCGGGCGCGATGCAGATCGACTTGCCTTCCTTCTGAATGGCTTCGACCAGCGGTTCCATAGCCTTGATCGCGCTTTTGCCGTCGCCGCGGTCGACGAAGACGGTGCCGCCCCATTCCATCAGCTTCCCCAAGATGGGAATTTCCTTGATCTCCTTCTTCCCCACCCCGCCCATGTCGCGGCGGATGAGCTTGGCAAGGATCATGACGTCCGCCTTGCTCTGGTGGTTGAAGATGAAAATGCACGGGCGCGACGACCAGAGGTGGCGTTCGTCCTCGACCTCGAGCTCGACGCCGGTGATCGCGGTCGCGAAGTCGCCGAACAGCCCCATCGAGAAATTGACTGCCTCGCGCTGTGAACGCGTCAGCGCCCAGATCGGCAGGCCAGCCGCGAAGGCGCCGATCAGCGAGCCGGTGGCGTAGATGGTGCGCGTATAGTCGACCCACGACGGCGTGCCGCGGCTCGCGAAGCGCTGCACCGGCCAGCCCCGCTCGTCGGCGATCGCCTTCAATTTCATATTGGGATTGAGCGGCCGCGGCTTGCCGACGCGTTCGAGCAGTTCGATGTCGTCGTCGCTGTCCGAATAGAAATAGCTCTGATCGAGGTCGAAGCCATAGTCTGCGGCAAGCTCCTCGGCGGCAAGCACCTTGCCTTCGCCGAAGCAGAGCGGGCGGATGATGTCGCCGGTGAACACGCCATCTTCGATTTCATAGGCGGAGCATTTGATGTCGGATATGCCGAGGTCGCGCGCGGTCGGTTCGATCTGGTAGATCGTCGCCGACGAGATGATCGCGACGCGGTGCCCCTTGGCCTGATGCGCCTCGATGATCGCGCGCGTCTCGGGATAGATTTTGCGCGCGATATGCTTCTTGTAGAGTTCTTCGCCGAACTGGACGAAGCTTTCCTCCTCGACGCCCTTCATGAATTTGGCGGCGCCGCTCATCAGCCCCGAAAAGCCGATCGCGCCCAGACTGTGCTGCGCGATGACATTCGCGGTCTCGGCGATTTCCTCGACCGACATTTCGCGGCGCTGCAGCTTTTCGCGCAGCATCGCCGTCGCCGAATAGCCTGCGATGATCGTTCCGTCGAAATCGAAGAGCGCGGCGATATGCGATCCGGGTTCGGACGCGAGAACTTCTTCCAAATGCGGCTGCGGCCTTGGCACGCGCATCTCCCCCACTGGCGGCTGTACCGCCTTATCCCTGCACGATGACAGGTAAAATGGGGTTAATCAATGGCGCGAAAGCGCCGACGCCTCGCGCGCGAGTGTCTCGATCCGGGCCGGATCGAGCGGCCCCGCGGGGACGACCCAGCTGCCGCCGACGCACAGCACCGCGTCCAGCGCGAGCCATTCGGGTGCGGTCGCGGCGGTGATGCCGCCGGTGGGGCAGAAGCGCGCCTGCCCGAACGGCCCCGCGAGCGCCTTGAGCGCAGGGATGCCGCCGCTTGTCGCGGCCGGGAAGAATTTGAAATGCGAGAGGCCAAGATCCATGCCGCGCATGATGTCGCCGGCATTGGCGGTGCCGGGGAGGAAGGGAATGCCGCTCGCGACCGCCGCCTTGCCGAGATTGTCGGTCAGCCCCGGCGAAACGATGAATTCGGCGCCCGCATGGATCGCGCCCGCCAGCATCGCGGGATCAAGGACGGTCCCGGCGCCGACGACCGCGCCCGGCACCGCCTTCATCGCCGCGATCGCAGCGAACGCGGCAGGGGTGCGCAGCGTGACCTCGAGCACCGGCAGGCCGCCCGCGACGAGCGCCTCGGCCATCGGGACGGCGTCCTCGACGCGGTCGATGACGATTACCGGGATGACGGGGGCTAGCGCCATGATCTGGTCGATGGACTTGTCGGACATCTTCTAACTCCGTTCGCCCTGAGCTTGTCGAAGGGCTGTTCTATTCCGAATCCGTTGAAAGGAAGAGCGGTCCTTCGACAAGCTCAGGACAAACGGTTTTCGCATCAGACGACGGTTTCCATCGCCGCGAGCATCGCCGACCCGCCCTTTTCGGCTTCGTCGGCGTGGTGACGGAACAGCGCAAACAGCTCGCGCCCGACGCCGAGTGCGGGCGGCGGGGCGATGGCGGGCGACCGCGCGGCCCATTCAGCGGGATCAACGAGCGCCGTCACCTCGCCGTTTACCGCGCAGACGCGCACCATGTCGCCGTCCTTCAGACAGGCAAGCGGGCCGCTGACCCCGTCGGGGCCGGGCAGCGCCTCGGGCGAGAGGTGGATCACCGCAGGCACCTTGCCGCTCGCCCCCGACATGCGGCCATCGGTGAGCAGCGCGACGCGGTAGCCGCGGTCCTGCAGCACGCCGAGCGCCGGGGTGAGCTTGTGGAGTTCGGGCATGCCGTTGGCGCGCGGCCCCTGGAAGCGCACGACGACGACGCAGTCGCGGTCGAGTTCGCCCGCCTTGAATGCAGCGAGCACCTGATCCTGATCGTCGAAGAGGCGCGCCGGGGCTTCGATCGTCCAGCGATTCGGGGCAACCGCGCTCGTCTTGATGATCGCGCGGCCGAGATTGCCCGACAGCAGCCGCATGCCCCCGTCGGACGAAAAAGGAGCGGAAACGGGACGCAACATCGTTTCGTCGCGCGACGTCTCGGGTGCGGCCTCCCAATGAAGCGCATCGTCGACCAGCACCGGCTGTCCCGAATAGTCGGCCATTGACCCGCCCACCGTGAGCACATCGCCGTGGAGCAGTCCGGCGCCGAGCAGTTCGCGCACGACATAGCCGATCCCGCCCGCGGCGTGGAAATTGTTCACGTCGCCCGCGCCATTCGGATAGACGCGCGCGAGCAGCGGCACGGCGCGGCTCAGCTCGTCGAAATCCTGCCAGTCGATGATGATCCCCGCCGCCCGCGCGATGGCCGGCAGGTGGATGGCATGATTGGTCGAACCGCCGGTCGCGAGCAGGCCAATCGCGGCATTGACGATTGCCTTTTCATCGACGCAGCGCGCGAGCGGGCGATAGTCGTCGCCGGTCCAGCCGATTTCGGTCAGCCGGTGCGTCGCGGCACGCGTCAGTTCCTGCCGCAGCTTGGTGCCCGGATTGACGAAGGCGCTGCCGGGAATGTGCAGCCCCATCAATTCCATCATCATCTGGTTGGAATTGGCGGTGCCATAGAAGGTACAGGTGCCTGCGCCATGATAGCTGGCCGCCTCCGCCTCGAGCAGCGCGTCGCGGCCGACCTTGCCCTCGGCATACAGCTGACGGACGCGGACCTTTTCCTTGTTCGCGAGGCCCGACGGCATCGGCCCGGCCGGAATGAGGATCGTGGGCAGATGGCCGAAACGCAGCGCGCCGATGAGCAGGCCGGGAACGATCTTGTCGCAGATGCCGAGCAGCAGCGCGCCCTCGAACATCGCGTGGCTGAGAGCGATCGCGGTGCCCTGCGCGATATTGTCGCGGCTGAACAGCGACAGGTCCATGCCCGCCTGTCCCTGCGTCACTCCGTCGCACATCGCGGGAACGCCGCCCGCGACCTGCGCGGTGGCGCCGGCTTCGCGCGCGAAAATCTTTATCTGTCCGGGGTAGCGGCCATAGGGCTGATGCGCCGACAGCATGTCGTTATAGGCGGTGACGATGCCGATATTCATCTCGGCGCCCGCGCGGATCGCGGGCTTGTCCTCGCCCGACGCCGCGAAGCCATGCGCAAGGTTGCCGCACGACAGATTGCCGCGATTGGTTCCGGCCTCGCGCTGCCGCTGCATCAGATCGAGGTAGGCGGCGCGGCGCGGCGCGCTACGGCGGGTGATGCGGTCGGTGACGGCGGCGATCGTGGGGTGGAGATCAGTCATGGCTATTCCCGTCAATCATGCCAGCTCGCTCCGTCGCGTTCGATGAGCGCGATCGCGCTCGACGGGCCCCAGCTTCCCGCGGTGTAGGTCTGCGGCGCCAGATCGACCGATGCCCAGGCGTCGCGGATCGAATCGATCCATTCCCACTGCGCCTCGACCTCGTCGCGGCGCACGAACAGCGTCTGATCGCCCTCGATGAAGTCGAGCAACAGCCGTTCGTAGGCGATGCGCCGCCGCTCGCCCTCGAAACTGTGCGAGAGCGACACGTCGAGCGTGACCTCTTTGAGCTTTACCCCGTCGCGGTCGAGTCCCGGCTGCTTCGCCATCACCTTGACCCGGATATTCTCTTCGGGCTGCAGGTTGATGATCATGCTGTTGGCGTCGAGCCCCCCCGCGCCGACGCGCGCGAAGATATTATGCGGCACCGGCTTGAACTGGATCAGCACTTCCGACTTGCGCTGCGGCATCCGTTTGCCGGTGCGCAGGTAAAAGGGCACGCCCTTCCAGCGCCAATTGTCGATATAGGCCTTGAGCGCAACGAAGGTTTCGGTGTTCGACGGATGGCCCAGCTCGTCGGCATAGCCCGCGACCGCGCCGCCGTTCACCGCGCCGCTCGTGTACTGACCCTTGACGCTGTGCGCCTTGACATCGTCGGCGCGCATCTTGCGCAAGGACCGCAGCAGCTTGACCTTTTCGTCGCGCACCGCGGTCGCCGAGACGCTCGCCGGCGGCTCCATCGCGATGATCGCGAGGAGCTGGAGCATATGGTTCTGCACCATATCCTTCAATGCACCGACGCCGTCATAATAGGACACCCGGCCTTCGAGGCCGACGGTTTCCGCCACGGTGATCTGGACGTGGTCGATCGCTTGCGCGTTCCACAAAGGTTCGAACAGCATATTCGCGAAACGCAGCGCGAGCAGGTTCTGGACCGTTTCCTTGCCCAGATAATGATCGATGCGGAAAACGCGATCCTCGGCAAAGGCGCTGCCGACCTGTTCGTTGACCGCACGCGACGAGGCGAGATCGTGGCCGATCGGCTTTTCCATCGCGATCCGGCATTCGGCGCAGGCAATCCCGGCCGCGGCGAGCCCCTGCGCGATCGGGCCGAACATCGATGGCGGGGTCGACAGATAGGCGCCGATCGGGCGGCTCATCCGGTCACCGAGCATTTCGGCGAGCCGGTCGTACCCCGTCGCTGCACCGGCATCGACCGCGCAATAGTCGATCCGCTCGAGGAAAGCGGCAATCACCGCTTCGTCGATGCGATCGCCCGCGAGGTGATCGTCGAGCGCGGCGCGTACCATCGCGTGCGCCCCTGCCCGATCCATCTGCGAGCGGCCCGAGGCGACGATCGTCATCGCATCGTCGAGCAGCCCGTCCATGTGCAGATTGTAGAGCGAGGGGAAGAGCATGCGATGGGCAAGATCCCCCGTCGCCCCGAACAGCACCAATGTTTCGACTTTGACGCTCACAAATATCCCCTTGGATAACGGACAGGGACGCTGGCGAAAGCCCCTGGCGATTGCAACGCGCATACGTAAGCCGCATAGCTTTGCATCGCCATTGGCAAGCCGCCCGCATCTGGCATAGGAACGCGCCATGACCGACGCGCCCATCCCCTATGATGTCATCGTGATTGGCGGCGGCGTCAATGGGGCCGGCGTCGCGCGCGATGCCGCGGGGCGCGGCGCGCGCGTGCTGCTGATCGAACAGGGCGATCTGGCGCAGGGCACCTCCTCGGCCTCGACCAAGCTGATCCACGGCGGGCTGCGCTATCTGGAGCATTATGAATTCGGCCTGGTGCGCGAAGCGCTGGCCGAGCGCGAGATATTGTGGGGCATCGCACCGCACATCATCTGGCCGATGCGCTTTGTCCTCCCCTATCGCGACGGGCTGCGGCCGCGCTGGCTGCTGCGGCTCGGCCTGTTTCTCTACGACCATATCGGCGGGCGCCGGAAATTGCCGCCAACGCGGTCGATCGACCTGGCGCGGCATCCGGCGGGCGCGCCGCTGCAGCCGCAATATGCCAAGGGTTTCGAATATTCGGATGGCTGGGTCGACGATGCGCGGCTGGTGATGCTGAACGCGCGCGACGCCGCCGACCGCGGGGCGCGGATCAAGACGCGCACCCGCGCCGACCTGATGCGGGTCGAGGACGGGCTATGGGTGGTCGAGGCGACGGGCGCGAACGGCCAAGCCTATCGCTTTACCGGCCGCAGCCTTGTCAATGCCGCCGGCCCCGCCGTGCTTGATCTGCTGCGCCGCGCCGCCGCGCCGCCCGATTATCAGATGCGGCTGGTGCGCGGATCGCACATCGTGGTGCGCAAGCTGTTCGACCATGATTTCGCCTATTTCTTCCAGCTTCCCGACGGCCGCATCTTTTTCGCCATCCCCTATGAGCGCGATTTCACGCTGATCGGGACGACCGACCAGGATCATGAGGGATCGCTGGCCGACGTGCATGCAAGTGCCGAGGAAATCGCCTATCTGTGCGAGGGAGCGAACCAGTATTTCGCCGCGCAGATCGGCCCCGACGATGTCGTGTGGACCTATTCGGGGGTGCGGCCGCTGGTCGAGGACGGATCGGGCAAGCCCGAGGCGGCAACGCGCGGATACCGCATCGACCTCGACATGGAGGAAGGCGCGCCGCTGCTCACCATCTATGGCGGCAAGATCACCAGCTATCGCCATGTCGCCGAACATGCGATCGACGATCTGGCGGCGCATGTCGCCGCGCTGACCGGCGCGCGCTGGACCGCCAGCGCGCCGCTGCCCGGCGGCGATTTTCGGACCGACGGCGCGGCGACGCTGAAGGCCGACTATCGGCTAGCCCACCCCTTCCTCTCCGCCGCGACGGTCGACCGCATCGTCAAGGCGTATGGCACCGACGCGCGGGCATGGCTCGGCACAGCCCAAAGCTGGGACGATCTGGGAGGCGAGATCGCGCACGGACTGTCGGCCGCCGAAATCCGTTGGATGATCGACCGCGAATGGGCGCAGACGAGCGACGACATATTGTGTCGGCGCAGCAAGCTGGGGCTGCATTTCACCGCCGAGGACATCAAGCGGCTCGACGCCTTTCTGGACGGCATCGCCGTCAAGCCCGCGCTGCCCGAGTAATCGCCCGCCCGCCTATGCCGCCGCGGCGATCGCCAGCGCATCGGCGCCCGCCGGAAAATGGCTGCGTCCCGTCTGGTCGTGCACCGCGTCCCACACCGCCGCCGCGACGTCGGCCTCGGTCGTGAAGAGCGCGGGTTGCGCCATGCCCGCAAGGATCGGCGCGGCATGGTTGCCATAGGGTTCGGGCAGCACGTCGGCGAGCGCGACATCGGTGTTCGCGCTAAAGGCGGTGGTCGGACCATAGCCCGGCTCGACGAGTTTCACCCCGATACCCAGCGGTTCGAGTTCGTGCGCGAGGCTGCCGGTGAAACCCTGGATCGCGGTCTTGCTGCCCGTATAGGCGGCTGCATAAGGGAAGGAGGCAAGCGTCGCCGACGAAGTGACGTTGACGATCGTTCCCGACCGGCGTTCGCGCATCTGCGGGATCACCGCCTGCGTCATGGCGATAGTGCCGAGGCTGTTGGTGGCATAGACGTCGCGGATGCGCCGCAGCGGCGCATGTTCGAGCGCGCCGAACAGGCCGATCCCCGCATTGTTGACCAGAACGTCGCTCGGCCCGGCGGCGGCGATGGCGGCGGCGATGCTGTCGTCATCGGTCACATCGAGCGGCAGCAGGCGAAGCCGCGCCGAAGGTTCGAGCGGCGCGGCGGCCGGGTTGCGCATCGTCGCGATCACGGTCCAGCCGCCAGCATGAAAATGGCGCGCGGTTTCGAGGCCATAGCCCGACGAGCAGCCGGTGATCAGAATCCGTTTCATCATTCTTCCTTTCATCAGGGTGATGGAAAGGATCTAGTCAGCAGAAGAGATACTATCTATAATGTAAAATCCGCATTTCTTTACCAATAGTCCTGATATGGCCGATCCGCTCTCCGATCTCATCGCGCTGCTGCGCCCCAGCACGGTCTTCGCGAAAGGGATTGGCGGACGCGGGCAGTGGGCGGTGCGCTATTCATCCTTCGGCGACCCGAGCTTTTGCACGGTGCTGCAAGGTCACTGCCGACTGACGGTCGATGGCGCCGATCCGGTCACGCTGATTGCCGGCGATTTCGTGCTGTTGCCTGAGACGCCCGGCTTTACCATTTCGGCCATCGACGCAGGGGCTACGTGCGATCCGGTCACGATCGATCCCCATGACACCACCGCCTTTTCGGGCGATATGCGGCATGGCGAGCCCGACGGTGAGCCCGACGTCCGGATGCTCGGCGGCTATTTCGCCTTTGCTTCGCCCGACGCCGGCCTGCTGGTATCGCAGCTTCCCGCCCTGATCCATTTGCACGGGGCCGAGCGGCTGGCGGCGCTAGTGCAGATGGTGCGCAGCGAAGCGGGCGGCGACAGGCCGGGGCGCGATCTGGTGCTCGCGCGGCTGGTCGAGATACTGCTGGTCGAGGCGCTGCGGGCCGCGGGCGGTGACGAGGCGCCGCCGGGGATGCTGCGCGGCCTAGGCGACCCGCGGCTGGCGAGCGCGATCCGCTGCATCCACGATGCCCCCGCGCACGCCTGGACGGTCGCGGCGCTTGCGCAGGAAGCGGCGCTGTCGCGATCGGCCTTTTTCGACCGTTTCGCGCGCACCGTCGGCGTGCCGCCGATGGAATATGTGCAAAGCTGGCGCATGAGCCTGGCCAAGGACATGTTGCGCCGCCGCGCGGGCAAGATCGACGAAATCGCCGAGCGTGTGGGCTATGGGTCGGCGAGCGCGTTCAGCACCGCCTTTGCGCGCGCGGTGGGCGTGCCGCCGCGGCGCTTTGCGATGACGGCCGGCTAGCGCGGTTTGCGCGTCGGCTTTGCGGCCTTGCGTGCCGCTTGCTCGCGCAGCCTGTTCTCGCGCTCGGCCAGTTCCTCGAAACGGCAGAGCGGAATCGGTGCGGGCGGCTTCTTCTTGTCGGTCATTCTTCTCTCGTCACCCCGGACCTGGTCCGGGGTCCATGCGAGTTTGCGCCGCGAATGGATGCCGGATCAAGTCCGGCATGACGAAAATATGGCGCTCACGCCGCTTCGACGTCCACATCCGCGGGCAGGCGGATCATGTAATCGAAGGCCGACAGCGCCGCCTTAGATCCTTCGCCCATCGCGATAACGATCTGCTTGTAGGGCACGGTCGTGCAATCGCCCGCGGCGAAGATGCCGCGCTGGCTCGTCTCGCCGCGATGGTCGACCTCGATTTCGCCGTGGCGCGACAGGGTAACGCTGTCCTTGAGCCATTCGGTGTTCGGCACGAGGCCGATCTGAACGAAGATGCCTTCGAGTTCGACCTGGTGCGGCGCGTCCGAATTGCGGTCCTTATAGGCAAGCCCGGTCACCTTTTCGCCGTCGCCGAGCACTTCGGTGGTCAGCGCCGAGGTAATGATCCGGACATTGGGCAGGCTCGCGAGCTTGCGCTGGAGGACGGCGTCGGCGCGGAGCTGGCTGTCATATTCGATCAGCGTGACGTGCGCGACGATGCCGGCAAGATCGATCGCCGCCTCGACGCCCGAATTGCCGCCGCCGATCACCGCGACGCGCTTGCCCTGGTAGAGCGGGCCGTCGCAGTGCGGGCAATAGGCGACGCCCTTGTTGCGATAGGCATCCTCGCCCGGCACGCCGAGCTGGCGCCAGCGCGCGCCGGTCGAGAGGATAACGGTGCGCGCCTTGAGCGACGCGGCGTTCGCCAGCACGATTTCGTGCAGGCCCCCTTCGGCCTTCGCCGGGATCAGTTTCTCGGCGCGCTGCAGGTTCATGATGTCGACGTCATAATCTTTGACGTGGCTCTCGAGCTGCGCAACGAGCTTCGGCCCTTCGGTGTGCTGGACCGAGATGAAATTCTCGATTGCCATGGTGTCGAGCACCTGACCGCCGAAGCGTTCGGTGGCGATGCCGGTGCGGATACCCTTGCGCGCCGCGTAGATCGCAGCCGCGGCGCCCGCGGGGCCACCGCCGACGACGAGCACGTCGAACGCCTCCTTAGCGCCGATCTTTTCCGCCGCCTTCGCTTCGGCGCCGGTGTCGAGCTTGGCGAGGATCTGTTCGAGCTCCATGCGGCCCTGACCGAAATTCTGCCCATTCAGGAAGATCGTCGGCACGGCCATGATCTTGCGCTCCTCGACCTCGGCCTGGAACAGCCCGCCGTCGATCGCGGTGTGGGTGATGCGCGGGTTGACCACGCTCATCAGGTTCAATGCCTGCACGATGTCGGGGCAATTCTGGCACGACAGCGAGAAATAGGTTTCGAAGTGGAAGTCGCCATCGAGCTCCGCCACTTGCCCGAGCACCTCGGCGCTCACCTTCGGCGGGTGGCCGCCGACCTGGAGCAGCGCGAGAACGAGCGAGGTGAATTCATGGCCGAGCGGGATGCCCGCGAAGCGCACCGCGACACGGGCGTCGCTCGCGCGGCGGATCAGGAAGCTGGGCCGACGCGCATCGTCGTCGGTGCGCGTCACGCTGACCTTGTCCGACAGCGCGGCGATATCGTTGAGGAGCGCCGCCAGCTCGGCCGACTTCGCATCGTCGCCGAGCGACGAGAGCAGTTCGATCGGTTCACGAAGGTTCGTGAGGAGGCCCTGAAGCTGCTGCTTCATATTGGCGTCGAGCATGGGGAGAGTTCCTGCCTGGTTTCAAAGAAAATCCGTGTGCTCCCGCGAAGGCGGGAGCCCAGCGCTGTAGAGCGCAAGTGTAGCGACCTAACGCTCTGGGTCCCCGCCTTCGCGGGGACACACGGACGATTACACCTTAGATCTTGCCGACGAGGTCGAGCGAGGGCGCGAGCGTTTCGGCGCCTTCTTCCCACTTTGCGGGGCAGACTTCGCCGGGGTGGCTGACCCAATATTGCAGCGCCTTGATCTTGCGGAGCAGTTCGGCGGCGTTGCGGCCCACGCCTTCGGGAGTGATTTCCAGAAGCTGGATTTCACCCTGCGGGTCGAGCACGAAGGTGCCGCGGTCGGCAAGGCCGACGCCCTGGCGCAGAACTTCGAAATTGTTCGACAGATTGTGGTTCTGGTCGCCGACCATATAGTAATTGATCTTGCCGATCGCCGGCGAGGTGTCGTGCCATGCCTTGTGGCAGAAATGCGTGTCGGTCGACACCGCGAACACTTCGACACCCATATTTTGCAGCGTCGGATAGATGTCGGCGAGGTCTTCGAGCTCGGTCGGGCAGACGAAGGTGAAGTCGGCCGGATAGAAGAAGAAGACGGCCCACTTACCCTTGACGGTTTCGTCGCTGATTTCGACGAACTTGCCGTCCTTGTACGCGGTCGCGTTAAAGGGCTTGATGGTGGTGTTGAGCACGGACATGGAGAGCCTCCTTTTGTTTGTGGAGCCCTCCCCTAGCGATTTATGTTGCAGTGCGAAAATTGGAAATCCGCGCGGCCATGATCGATTTTATCGATCAAAAAGGTCTTGAATTGTCAATCTTTCGAACACATGTCGCGCCGCTTGCATCACTGTCAGGACCAGCTGCGCGCCAGCTTCTCCGCCGTCGCGTCGATCGCGCCCGGCCCGGTATTGCCGACCAGCGCATAGGACATGTCGCCGCGGCGCCAATAGGCCACCGATTGCGCGCCTTCTCGCACCGCGTCGGGGCGTTCGGGCGCCCCCGAACGCTGGTGCAGCGCAAAGAGCGACAGCGGATCGCCCGCCTGGGTGCGCACCGCAACGAGCAGGGCCGGGCCGCGCTCGGTCGGGAAAAGCTGAACGTCGGTGATCTTCCAGCTCTTCGGCACGCTGGGGATCGCGATATTGGTGCTACTCGCAATCTCGCGCGCGTCGTAATGGGGCGTTTCGGCCTGCGAATCGAGCCCGGCGCGCATCATCGCGATGCGGTGCGACGAGATCGCATAATCGACGTAGGCGGGCGGTCCCTGGGTTGCGACGAACAGCAGCGCGACAACCGCCGCGGCGACCGAGGTACCGCCGACCGACATCCAGCGACCCCAGCGCCGCACCGGCTCTGCCAGATCGCGGCCGAGCGCCGCGACCGCGGCGGGCATCGCGCGCTTGTCCTGCGCCAGAAGCTGCAAGGCGCTGCGCGCGCCGAGATCGCCCATCACGCGTGCGGCGAGGTCGGGGTGACGGCGCAGATGATCCTCGACGGCGAAACGCCCTTCGACATCGAGTTGCCCGTCGACATAGGCGGCGAGTTCGCTTTCGTTCGGCCCGTCAGTCATCCTGTCCTCCAACCAGTCGCAGCGGCGCGGCGCGGCGCCGTCCGTCTGTGTCCTCGCGTCCATTTTCGAGATCGCGGAGCGCCGCGCGCGCGCGCGCAACGCGCGACATCACCGTTCCGATCGGGACGGCCAGAAGGTCGGCGCATTGCTGATAGCTGAGGCCTTCGACCGCGGTCAGGTGCAGCACCGCGCGATGATGGTCGGGAAGCGCGGCGAAACTGTGCGCAATCTCGCGCAGCCGCGCATGATGTTCCTGAGCCGCGTCGGCCTGCGTCGCCAGCGTATCGGCGAAACGATCGTTGCGCCGCGCCTCGGCCGCGCGGCGCCGCGTGCCCGATACGAAGACATTGTGGACGATCGCGAGCAGCCAGCCCCGGCGGTTGCCCTCGGCCCGAAAGGTGTCGCGCCGTTCGATCGCGCGCAGCAGCGCATCCTGCACCACATCGTCGGCATCCTGATCGTCGCGCGCGAGCGCGCGCGCATAGCGCCGCATCGCGGCGAGATCGCCGTCGATATCGGGGTCGGCGTCGCGGCCCTTGCGCATCGAAACTCCTCAGGCGACTCTCGCCAGCGCCGCGATAGTAGCGGTTCCGGCGAGCCGGCCATAGAGCGCCGCGACCCCGGCGAGAATATCGTCCCAGCAATAGCGGTCCGCGGCCGCCGCAGCAGCGCGGCGCAGCACCGCGAGCTGCGCGGGTTCGTCGATAAGCTGCGCGATCGCATCAGCATAGGCCGCGGCGTAGTGCGGCGGGACCAGCAGGCCGGTGCCGCCATGCACGATCAGCGACGAGGCGCTGGGAACGTCGGCCGACACCACCCCGATCCCCGATGCCATCGCCTCCAGATTGACGTTGCCGAAAGCCTCGGTCACGCTGGGATTGACCAATATGTCGGCGCTCGCCACCGCGCAGCCAAGGTCGGCGCCGGCCAGATGGCCGAGGAAGGCGACATTGGGCAGTCGCCGCGCGAGCCAGTCGCGCGCCGGTCCTTCGCCGACGATCATCGGGCGCACATTATAGCCGCGCGCGCGGAGCGCCTCGATCGCGTCGGCAAAGACGCCGAGCCCCTTTTCGAGCACGAGCCGCCCGAAGAAGAGCGGCACCACATCGCCGGGTGCATAGCCGAGCCGGGCGCGAAAGGCGTTGCTGCGCAGCGCGGGATGAAAGGCGGTGCGGTCGACCCCGCGCGACCAGATCGACACATTGTCGCGGCCGTAGAGCGCCGCGAATTCGTCGAGGATCGGCGCCGTCGGCAGAAGGATATGGTCGGCATCGCCGTAGAAGCGCCGCAGATAGGCCTCCATCGGCCGGCGCAGAAAGCCGAGATGATAATATTCGGGGTAGGTTTCGAAGCGCGTGTGGAGGCTCGCGACTACCGGAATGCCGGCGGCCCGCGCATATTTTTGCGCCTGGCGGCCCAAGATATCGGGCGCCGAGAGATGGACGATATCCGGGGCAAATGCCTCAAGGTCGGCGCGGGCAGCGCCCGTGAAGCCAAGCGCGAGGCGATATTCGGGGCGCCCCGGGATGCTTGCAGAGCGCACCGAGACAATATCGCCGACCGATTCGAACGCCTTCGTCGGCGCGGTCGGCGAATAGATGCGGACCGCCATGCCCGCGCGATCGAGCAGATAGGCGACGAGGCGGTTGAGCGCCCGATTGGCCCCGTCGCGCACGCAGTCGTAATTGCCCGAGAAGAGCGCGATGCGCAGCGGCCGGCCGGCGGGCGAACGCCCCGCGACCCGGCCCGATTCCAGATCATGCTTCATGCCCCGTTTACGCCCCCGCGGCGCGGCTTATTCCATCGGCGCGCTCGGCGCGCTAAGATTATGGCTGCAAAGGAGAGACGGAGATGATCGGACTGTTCGCGGCGATTTCGGCGGCACTGGCGGTCGCGGCGGGGGCCTTCGGGGCGCATGGCGCGGCGGGACCGCAGGAGGCCGACTGGCTGCGCACCGGCGGCCTGTATCAACTGGTCCACGCTGTTGCGGCGCTCGCGATCATGGGGACCGCACGCGGCCCGGCGATCATGCTGCTGATCGGCGGCGGACTTTTCGCCGTCACCCTCTATGCGATGGCGCTCGGCGGGCCGCGCTGGCTGGGCGCCGTCACGCCCGTGGGCGGCACCCTGCTGATCGCCGGCTGGCTGTGGGCCGCGTGGTTCTACTGGCGCGGCTGATGCGTGCCTGTATCGGCGCTTCGATCGAGGGGCGAGCCGCAGCCCCCCCCTTCGGCTATGGCGCTAGGGTATGAACCATTGCAGCCCTTCGGCACGATGGCGCTGCATGCGGTCTTCGTGAAATTCGAAGGTGCCGGGAAAGGGATTGCGTTCGAGTAGCGGACGATCGGCGAAGCGCATGGCATATTCCTGGCCGCCGTAGGGACGCCAGCGGACTGCCGACGGCGCGACCGGCTTTGCGGTCGCGGCAAAGCTGGTCCAATAGTCGATCATCTGCTCCGCGAGCCGCACCTCGGCCGGTCCCTCCGCCGCAGGCCAGTTGCGCGACCCCGCGACCGGACGCCCGGCAATGCCGAAGACGAACGGTAGCTCGCTCGCATGAAAGGCGCAAAGATCGCGCGCGCGGGCGGCCGGGTAGCAATGATCGAAGACGTAAAGATAAGCCGGCGCTCCGGCCGCGGTCTGCGCGCGGACCAGACGTTCGGTTGCCCATCCGTAGATGGTGTCGCGCGTCGCGGCGAGCATGCTCTCCGTCCCGCCCGACGCCGGATACAGCTTGAGATAGGCGGCGGCGAGATCGCCGTAACGCTTCGCGGCCGCCGCCGCATAGTCCGCCGGGTCGCCCGGTATGGCCGGCACGAGCCGCCGCTGCGATCGCAACTCGCCGCTGTTGAAGCCGGCGAGCAGCGGCACCTTCATCTGCGCGCTGCGGTCGAGGATGTTGACGAGCTGGTCGGGGACGACCACGCCATCGACGACCGGCTGCGCGGGGAAACGGGCGCGAACCGCCGCCGCCAGCAAAGCATCGGGATCGACGGCGCGCAGCGCGGCGATGTCGGCAGCGCCCAGCGCTTCGCCCAAAGCCTGCCCGCTCGCTTCGGCGGATGGCAGACCGAACGCCGCTTCGCGCAGGCGCGGCATCGCGCGCATATTGGTGCTCTGGACGATCGCCTTGGCGAACAAGCCGCGGGCTCGCGGGCTGGCGAGAAGATAGGAGACGCTGAGCCCCCCGGCCGATTCTCCCATCGCAGTCACATTGGCAGGATCGCCGCCGAAGGCCGCAATATTGCGCTGCACCCAGCGGAGCGCCGCCATCTGGTCGAGCAGGCCGTAGTTGCCTGAGACATTCTGAGGCGATTCGGCGCTTAGCCCCGGGTGCGCAAACCAGCCGAAGACGCCGAGGCGATAGTTGATCGACACGAAGACGATCCCGCGTCGGGCGAATTCGCGTCCGTCGTACATCAGGCTCGCGCTGCCGCCAAATTGCAGCGACCCGCCGTGAATCCACACGATCACCGGCGCCTTCTTCGCCCCCGCCGGCGCCCAGATGTTGAGCGTCAGGCAATCCTCGCTCTGGGGGCGGGGCGCTTCGAAATAGACGCTGTCGGCGGGATAGGCGGGCTGGACGCAGTCGGGTCCGAACTCGGCCGCCTGTCGCAGGCCCGACCAGGATGGCGGCGCTTCGGGCGGCTGCCACCGCCGCTCGCCCACGGGCGGCGCGGCATAAGGCAAGCCGCGGAATATGCGCACATTGTCCTGCCATGTGCCGGCGACGCGTCCTTCGCCGACGGTCGCCGTCGGCGCTTCGCGGGGGGCGGGTGCGGCCCCCGACAGACCAAGGACGGCGCACAGGCCGATGACGATCTTTCCAAGCGGCGACAGGCCCATCAGCGCATTTCCTCTTCCCGGCGGCGATGCTTGCCATCGTCCACCCGAGTATCTACGCTCACTTGTGAGTGAATATCAAGCCGCCAGCCGGCATTGACCGGCACGGGCGCCGCGTCACAATGTCCCGCGGTCTGAAAACAGCGGCGGGAACAGCCGCAAGGGAGAGCCGATGACCGATCCGACGAGGCGCCATTTCATCACCGCCGCGACCGCCCTTCCCGTCGCCGCCAGCGCCGCGAGCGCGGGCGCCGCGATGACCGACACGATCGCGAGCGACCTTGCCGCCTATATCGGTTTCGGCAACAAGCGCGCAGGCGGCGCCGGCGACAATGCGTGCGGCCACTGGCTCGCCGATCAGCTCACGCGCGCCGGCTACGCGGTTGAAAAGCCGGCCATCTCTGTTCCCCATTTCGACGCCGGAGCGTGCGACATGGTCGTCGGCGACACCCGCGCCGCGCTGATGCCGCAGCCGATCTTGACACCGACCGCCGCCGGGGGCGTGACGGGGCCACTGGTGCGCGTCGATGCGCAGGGCCGCGCCGACGCGCCGTTGGCAGGCGCGATCGCGCTCGTCGACCTGCCCTATGGCCGCTGGTCGTCGGCGCTCGCCAAACCGATTCGCGCGCCCGTCGAGACCGCCTTCGCGGCGGGCGCCAGGGCGGCGGTGATCGTCACCAACGGGCCGACGGGCAAGATCATCGCGCTCAATGCCGATGGCCGAGCGCCGATGTTCGCGGGTCCGGTCGGTCTGCTCGCGCCTGCCGACGCCGCACCTTTTTGGGAGGCAGCGATGCGCCATGCCGCGGCGACTGTTTGCCTGACCGGCGAGGGCGGGCGGCGGGCCGCCTTCAATGTCATCGGGCGCCTCGACCGCGGCAAGGCGAAGTGGGTGGTCGTATCGACGCCGCGTTCGGGCTGGACCGACTGTGCGGGCGAGCGCGGCGGCGGCATTGCCGCATGGCTGGACCTGGCCCGCGGCATCCCGGCGCTGCTCCCCGACCACAACCTCGCTTTCCTGTGCAACAGCGGCCATGAATATGAAAATCTGGGCGCCGAGGAGGCGCTGAAAGCGGTGGCCCCCAAGCCCGACGCGACGCATTTCTGGCTCCACCTTGGCGCCAACCTCGCGGCGCGTGACTGGCACGAAGGCCTGTTCGGCCTCGCCCCGCTGGCTGGTACCGATTCGCAGCGCTATCTGGTCGTCAGCCCATCGCTCCTTGCGACCGCGCGGCGCCTGTTCGCGGGCTTTGCCGGACTTGAAAGCCCTTACCCCAGCGACAAATTGTCGGCCGGCGAACTCACCGCGATCATCGCCGCAGGCTACACCTCGGTCGCAGGCATTTTCGGCGTCCATCGTTTCCATCATGTCGAAGGCGACGATGCGCGCTGCGTCGATGCGGGTGCGGTCGCGGCGACGACCGCCGCCTTCCGGAAGCTGCTCCTTGCCGCGGCCGCGCCAAGATAGTGTAGGATTCTAGATCCGGTTCGCGCGTACGATCGCGCCGAAGTGATGCGCGCTGGGTCGCGGGGCGCGGACGAAAGTGTCGCGATCGACCGCGGCCAGCCCGAAGGGCACCGAATAGCCCGACGTCCATTCGAAATTGTCGAGCAGCGACCAGTAGATATAGCTGTGGACGGCAATGCCTTCGTCGAGACAGGCGCGGACGCCGTCGAGCGCCGCATCGATGAAGGCCACGCGGCGCGCATCGTCGGCGACGGCGACCCCGCTTTCGGTGACATAGATGGGCTTGCCGATCGTCCGGTGCGCCCAGCGGATCGTATTCGCCAAGGCCTGCGGATAAAATTCATAACCCGACAGCGTCTTTTCGGCGTCCTTCGGGGGCGGCACCATGCCCTTTTCGTCGAAGACGAGCCGCGTGTAGCATTGCACCCCGAAGAAGTCGGCGTGGTCGCGGGCGACATCGATCCAGTTGCCGTAGAGCCGCCGCTCATAATCGGCGACGAGCGACGGCGCGCCCGCCGACTGGATATCCTGAGTCGTAAGCGTGATGCCGACCGGAAGTTCGGGCCGCGCTGCCTTGATCGCCGCATAGGCCCGACGATGCGCCTCCTGCATCAGCGGGGTCGTAACCGCAGGATCGGCGAAGGCGAGGCGCGAGAATTTGGGCGATCCGGTTGCGGCGACCGCGGCCGCCTGCGCCGCCCGTTGCAGCTCCGCACCGGCTTCCGACTGGGGGAACAGCGACACGAGCAGGCCGATATTGGCTTCGTTGAAGGTGGTGACGAGATGCATCAGCCCGCCGAGCCGCTCGGCGACCCTGGCGCAATAGCGCGCGAAGAGCTGCGGCGCGTCGGCGACCTCGAACCCGCCACGCTTCGCGAACCACAGCGGCACGGTGAAGTGGCTCAGCGTCACGACGGGGGCCAGCCCCCGCGCGCGGCAGGCAGTCAGCACCCGGGCATAATGGTCGAGTTCGGCGTTCGAGAAATGCCCCTCGCTCGGCTCGATTCGCGCCCATTCGATACCGAGCCGATAGCAGTTCAGCCCCAATTGCTGCGCGAGCGCGAAATCCTGATCGTAGCGGTGATAGCTGTCGCACGCGTCGCCCGACCGCTCCTTGAACAGCGTCGGTTCGATATTCTCGGCAAGCCAGGCGTCGCTGTTGGTGTTGTTCCCTTCGCTCTGATGCGCCGAGATAGCCGCGCCCCACAGAAAGCCCTTCGGCGCGGGCTTGCGCCGCGCCGACGCCGGGGCGTTGCCAAGCAGCACCGGCGCGGCGGCGGCGCCGACCGCCCCCTGGATCAGCGCACGGCGCGCAATGGCATCGCCCCCGCTCATGCCTCGATGTCGCGCTTGTAGGTTTCGGGCAGGAACAGGATGCCGACGACCGCGGTCACCGCCGCAATGATGACTGCATACCACAGCCCCTGATAGATATTGCCCGTCGCCGCGACCATCGCGAAGCCGATCGTCGGCATGAAGCCGCCGATCCAGCCGTTGCCGATGTGATAGGGCAGCGACAGCGAACTGTAACGGATGCGCGCCGGGAACAGCTCGACGAGCAGTGCGGCGAGCGGGCCATAGACCATCGTCGCGAGCAGTCCGAAGACGCAGAGGATCAGAATCACCTTCGTCTTGTTGACCTGCGCCGGATCGGCTTTGTCGGGATAGCCCGCCGCATCGAGCGCCGTTTTCGCCTCGCGCCCGAAGGCGGCGACCACCGCCGCCCGAGCATCCTTGTCGAGCCCCACCGGGTCGGCGACGGCGATCACGCGGTCGCCGACGCGCACCGACGCGGCGCTTCCCGCCGGCGCATCGCGGTTGGCATAGTTGATGCCGTTCTTTGCCAGATAGGATTTGGCGATGTCGCAACTCGATTGGTCAAAGCTGTTCTTGCCGATCGGGTCGAACTGGAACGAGCATTCGCCGGCATCGGCCACGACCGTGACCGGCGCGCGCTCGACCGCCGCGGCCATCGCAGGGTTCGCGGCGACAACGAGCGCCTTGTAGAGCGGAAAATAGACGAACACCGCGATCACGCAGGCGGTCATCATGATCGGTTTGCGGCCGATACGGTCACTGAGCCAGCCGAAGAAGACGAAACTTGGAATGATGATGAGGAGCGCCGTCGCGACCAGGAAATTGGCGGTCGCGCCGTCCACCCGCGCGATACGTTCGAGGTAGAAGAGCGGATAGAGGTGCGCGGCAAAGCCGATCACCGCCTGCCCCGCCACCGCCCCGAACAGCGCAATGAGCACGATCTTCAAATTGCGCCATTCGCCAAAGGCCTCTTTCAACGGCGCCTTCGACGTCGCGCCGGCCGCCTTCATCCGTTGGAACACCGGGCTTTCCTCAAGCTGCAGGCGTATCCACAGCGCGACCGACAGCAGCACGATCGAAAAGATGAAGGGAAGCCGCCAGCCCCAGGCGTTGAAGGTATCGGCATCCATGAACAATCGCAGCGACACGACAAAGGTCGACGCCAGGATCAGCCCGATCATCGCCGTCGTCTGGATGAAGCTGGTGTAGAGGCCGCGTTTTCCGGGCGGGGCATGTTCGGCGATATAGACGGCGGCGCCGCCATATTCGCCGCCGATCGCCAGTCCCTGCAGCAGACGCAGCAGCATCAGGATGATCGGTGCCGCGACCCCGATCGTATCATAGCCGGGCAGAAAGCCGACCGCGAAGGTCGACAGTCCCATGATCGCCATGGTGACGAGGAAGGTATTCTTGCGGCCGACGATGTCGCCGACGCGGCCGAACACGAGCGCGCCGAACGGCCGCACCGCAAACCCCGCAGCAAACGCCATCAGCGCAAGGATGAAGCCCGTCGTTTCGTTCACCCCCGAAAAGAAGTGATGCGAAAGCGCCGTGGCGAGCAGGCCATAGAGATAGAAGTCATACCATTCGAACACTGTCCCCAGCGACGAAGCAGCGATCACCAGCTTCTCATTCTGGCCCTTGCCCGCTTCGGGCGCGGCCTGGCTGTCGGTCGTCATATCCTTCTCCCTTCATCCCGGCAGCGACGGCGGGCTCTTGACCGGCCCGTCCGCCACGCCCCGGGGATTGTCAGCGTTGCACCGCCATCGTCGGCGCCGTGAAACCCGCATTCGCCAGTTCGCGCTCGGCCTGCGTGAAGCCATAG
Organism: Sphingopyxis sp. P1IMeth2; assembly: GCF_900185685.1. Lineage (NCBI taxonomy): Bacteria > Pseudomonadati > Pseudomonadota > Alphaproteobacteria > Sphingomonadales > Sphingopyxidaceae > Sphingopyxis > Sphingopyxis sp. P1IMeth2. Next base: position 353,829 of record NZ_FYAT01000014.1, on the reverse strand, counting down.
GCCGGCACGACCTCGCCGCGGCGATCGGTGATGCGGTCCCATTCCGAAACCACGCGCGCGGCCGCATCCTCGCCGCGGCCCACGAACAGCCCGTCGGTCAGCGTGACATGCGCGCTCGCGAAATGCCCGGCCCCCGCACAGAGGATGGCGCGCGTCGGCGCGGTATCGCCGACCAGCGCGAGCAGCCCGGGGCTCACCGCCTCGGGCGCCAGCCGCGCCAGCGCTTCCGGCGCGAGTACGCCGTCGGTCATCGCCGTCGCAGCGGTCGGCGCCAGACAATTGACCCGGATATTGTGCCGTTCGCCTTCGAGCGCGAGCGTCTGCATCAGGCCGACGAGTGCCATCTTGGCAGCGCCGTAATTGGCCTGGCCGAAATTGCCGTAGAGCCCCGACGAAGAGGTCGTCATCACGATGCGTCCGAAGCGTCGCTCGCGCATCTGGTCCCACACTGCCTTCGAACAGATGGCGGCGCCCATCAGATGGACGTCGATGACCAGACGGAAATCGTCGATGTCCATCTTCGCAAAGCTCTTGTCGCGCAGGATGCCGGCATTGTTGATCAATATGTCGATCCCGCCACATGCCGCGGTCACATCATCGACCATCGCCGCGACCTCAGCGGTGTCGGTAACCGAAGCGGGCGCCGCGATCGCTTGCCCGCCCGATGCGACGATCTCGCCCGTCACGGCTTCGGCGGCGGCGGCGTCGCGATCGTTGACGACAACGCGCGCGCCATGGCCTGCCAGCATCAGTGCGTGGGCGCGGCCCAGCCCGCCGCCCGCCCCGGTCACGATCGCTACCCGGTCCTGCAAGTCCTTCTTCATCGCCGCCCTCTCGCTTTCAAATCATAACTCACTTGTGAGTGAATTTACGCTGGTGCGCTGTCAGCCGCGGTAGACACGCAGCGCACGCTGGCTTTAACCCCTGTCCCGCTTTCGCTGCTCGCAAATTTCGCGGAAACCCGCCGCCATGAAGCGCGCCATCCGGTGCTTTACCGCTTCATAATCGTCCGACAGGCACAGGCCGTGCGACAATTTGTCGATACGCCCGGTCCGCGCGAGCGTGAGCATCAGCGCGCCGGTCACGAAGTGATAGCCCCAGAAAATATCTTCCTCGGCCGCGTCGGGCAGCGCCTTTTTCAATATGTCGATCAGCCGCAGGACCACGGGATCGAAATATTTGTCCATGAATTCCGCGCCTTCGGGGCTGTTCGACGCCTGCGCACCAAAGGCCCCGTAATTCTTCCACCCCTCGCCGCCCTGGATGTAGAGGTCGAGGTCTGTGTCGAGAAAGGCGTGCAGCGCACCTTCGACCGTCGGCTTGCCGGCGGCGGCGCGCTCATAATCGTCGAGCGCCTGCATCCGCCGATCGATCGTAACGACGGCGCGGCGCGCGAAAACGGCATCGAACAGCGTCTGCTTGTCGTCGAAATAATAGTTCAGCAGCGTGTGGTGCACGCCAACCTGCTTTGCGACATCCTTCAGCGTGACACCGTGAAAGCCATGCTTCGAAAACAGAAGTTCGGCGACGTCGAGAATCTGCTCCATCATTTCGGCGCGCTGTTCCGCCTTCGATGGCCGCTTTGCCGCAGTCTTTGCCTTCGACGCCAAATTCACTTCCTTCCGGGGCTTCGTTCAATCGGGTGCGACCGCGTGGGCCTACACCTGTCCATATTCCGCCCGCAATTGCATTTTGTCGATCTTGCCCGTCGGTGCGAGCGGCATCGCGGCCAGACGCACGACGGCATCGGGAACCCACCAGGATGCGACGCGGCCATCGAGCGAACCCAGCAGATCGGCATCGCTGATCGCATCGTCGCAGGTTTCGACGAGCAGGATCGGCCGCTCGCCCCATTTGGGATCGCTGCGTCCGATCACCGCGGCGAGCGACACTTGTGGCAGCCCCGCGACGATCGCCTCGATCTCGGCGGGATTGATCCACTCGCCGCCCGATTTGATCAGATCCTTGGCGCGCCCGGTAATGGTCAGATTGCCCCCGGCGTCGATCCGCGCGAGGTCGCCGGTGTCGAACCAGCCGTCGGCATCGGTCGCCGGCTCGCTCTGCCCGAAATAGCGTTCCACGACCGAACCGCCGCGCACGCGCAAATGCCCCTCGGCACCGCGCTGCTCGGCGAGCGCCCGTCCGTTACCGTCGGTGAGCAGCAGGTCGATGCCCATCGCGGGGCGCCCCGACAGATCCGGTCGCCGTGCCGGGTCGCCCGGCAGCGCCGCCGTCCCCAGCGGCGACAACTCCGTCATGCCCCAGCTCGTCTGCACCTCGACACCCAGCCGCCGTTCGATCCGGTCCATCAGCGCCGGCGGCATCGACGACCCGCCGACCAGGATACGCTCAAGCGTCGGCACCTCGCCGCCCTCGGCCTCCAGATGCTCGACTAGCCCCAGCCACACCGTCGGCACGCCGACCGCCGCGGTAACGCCTTCGGCCCGGATCAGCCGGGCAAGATGCGCGCCGTCGCTGTGCCGTCCGGGCAGCACCAGCTTGGCGCCGACGGCCGGTGCGGTGAAGGGAATTCCCCACGCATTGGCATGGAACATCGGCACGACGGGCATCACCGCATCGCGCGCGGTAATGCCGAGAACGTCGGCCTGAAGCTGGCGCATCGTGTGAAGATAGCAACCACGATGCGTGTAGGTGACGCCCTTTGGCGCGCCCGTGCTGCCCGATGTAAAGCACAGCCCCGACGGGGTATTCTCGTCGAAATCGCCCCACGGCACATCGGCGGCCGCGCCAATGATATGCGGTTCGAGCGCATCCTCCCCTTCGGCCTCGTCGAGCAAAAGAATGCGCGGCGGCGCGCCGAGGCCGCGCGTCGCATCGCGCGCCAGACCCAGAAGGTCGGCGCTCGCCAGCAGCACCGACGCTTCCGACTGGCGCAGCATCGACCCGAGCTGCGCCGGGGTCAGGCGCGGGTTGAGCGTGTGACAGATCGCGCCCATCCCCATGATGCCGTACCACGCCTCGACATGGCCCTGCGTATTCCAGGCCAGCGTCGCGACGCGCGCGCCCATTGCGATCCCGAGCGCCGCCAGCGCCGCTGAAACGCGCAGCGCACGGTCCCGCAGCACCGCATAGGCAATGCGCCGCACGCCGCCGTCCAGTCCCGCCGACACCACTTCGGCGCCGGGATGCCATTTCGCGGCATGGGAGAGGAATTTGTCGAGCGTCAGGGCATAGGACTGCATCGAACCGTCGATCATTGGCACCCCTCGGCCTTCGGCGACAACGGCGGCGCGATGATGCCGACGTTCCAGTTCCACGCTATATCGCCCGCCGCGCGGCGGCGGCAGACCACCGCCTCGTGCAGCGCCGCGGTGCCGGGGAAGAGATTGTGGCCAGCGCGCGGTGTATCCGCGAAATGCAGAAAGCCGCGATCGTCGGTATAGTCGGGCCAGTCCGGCCAACCCTTGGCCTGGGGCTTGCCGGTGGCGGCGAAGCTCGCCCAATAATCGCCCATCGCTTCGCTGAGCTTGCGCTCGGCCAGCGTGTCGGGAATTTTCGGCCACAGCGGCGGGGTCCGCGACGCGGTGCCGAATACATAGGGCAGTTCGGAGGCGTGAAAGGCGTGGAGATTCCACTCCTGGGTCGCGGGATAGCCATGATCGAAGAGATAGAAATAGGCTCCCTTCCCCGCCGCCGCCTGGTCGGAAACCAGCCGCTCGGCGGTCCAGCCGTACATCGCATCGCGCGTCGCCGCGAGCATGCTTTCGTCGATGTTCTTGGCCGGATAGCGCGCGAGGAACATGTCGGCGAACTCGCCATAGCCAGCGCGAACCGCCGCCTGATAAGCGGCCGCATCGGCCGGCGGCTTCGGCAAGAGAAAGCGCAGCGACCGGATTTCGCCGCTGTTGAAACCCGCCAATATCGGCACCGGCGCCTGTTCACCGCGATCGAAGCTGTCGACGAGCTGGCGCGGCACCGTCTTGCCGTCGATCGCCGGAAAGGGGAAATAGCCCGTCGTCGGCACCTTGTCGGCGATCGTCTCGGCGGGCAGCGCCCGCAGCGCCGCAAGATCGGTCGCCCCAAGCTTGGCGGCCAGATCACTCCCCTGCTCTTCGGCCGGAACCATGCCGTTGACCCGGTCGCGCAGTGCGGGTGCCGACACCATATAGGCGCTCTGTGCCACCGCCTTGGCGAACAGGCCGCGCGCAGCGGGTGCCGTCATCAGATACATCACGCTGAGCGCACCGGCCGATTCGCCCGCGACGGTGACATTCGCCGCATTGCCCCCGAAGGCGCCGATGTTGCGCTTCACCCATTGCAGCGCCGCAATCTGGTCGAGCAGGCCGTAATTGCCCGACACATGATCGGGCGCCTCGGCGCTGAGCGCCGGGTGCGCGAAATAGCCGAACATGCCGAGCCGGTAGTTGATCGTCACCACGACAATCCCGCGCCGCGCCAGCGCGCTGCCGTCATAAATCGGTTCGGCACCCGATCCCGCCATCAGCGATCCGCCGTGTATCCAAACGAACACCGGCGCATTTTTCGCATTTTCGGGCGCCCAGACGTTGAGCGACAGGCAATCCTCGCTCATCGCGGGCAAGCTTCCCGCATAGATATTCCCGGCGCGCGGCTTGGGCTGCATGCACGCGGCACCGAACTGACTTGCGTCACGCACCCCGTCCCAGTCCGCCGCCGCCACCGGGGGGCGCCAGCGGCGCTCCCCGACGGGGGCCTGGGCATAGGGAATGCCGCGGAATATGCGGACGTCGCGTTCCACTACGCCGCGCACGCTGCCCGCGGGGGCCGCGACCAGCGGATCGGCATCCGCCGCCGCCGCGATCGGGGCCGGGAGAAGAAGCGAGAGCGCGAGCGCGCAGATCCGCAAGCGGGGCATGATGTCTCTCCTGCTCCGGCCGATCAGAAGCGATAGTCCGCGCGAACGCCGACGGTGCGCGGGCGCATCCGGGCGTAGCGACCGTCGAGGAAGGCTTCGGGATGGACGTAGGTGATCGAACTGTCGTTGAAGAGATTTTCGACATAGGCGGTCAGCCCGAGCGCGCCGATCTTGACCCCCGCGTAAAGGTTCACGTTGGTCCAGGCCTCGGTATAATCGAAGGTCGGGCTGACCACATTGGGCTTGCCCGGCACGTTCGGGAACTGGTTGGGGAATGACCCCGCATGCGACACGTTCACCGCGCCGAAGCCGCTGTTGCTGCCGGCCATCTGGAAATCATAGCGCAGCGTTGCCGAGCCCTGGAAATGGGGCGAGGCCAGCCGGGTGCCGACTTCGGCGCCCGAAATGGCCGCCTCGACCGCCGTCAGCTTGGTAACCTTCGCCTCATTGAACGATCCGTTGACCGCGAGGCTGAGGCCCTGGATGGGCCGCGCCATGATCTCGAACTCCAGACCATAGCTTTCGGCGCCCCCGATATTGGTCGCGAACTGGATCGAATCCGACACGCGGTTCGCCTGGACCTGGATATTCTTCCAGTCGATATAGTAGGCGGCCAGATTGGCGGTCAGATCGCCGCCCAGCCACCGGCCCTTTAGTCCGGCCTCATAGTTGGTCACGCTGTCCGAACGGGCGCCGCTGGGGATGACGATATCATTGGGGTCGATCGTGCTCACCAGCCCAGCGCGCGCATTGACCACCGGGGTGCGGAAGCCGGTCGACACCGTGACATAGGTCGTCAGATCCTCGCTCGGCTTCCACGACGCGCTCGCCTTCCACGACAGGCGGTCGTCCGAAACCTTCAGCCCCTCGGCATAGGGGATCGAGGTGATCGCGAGCGGCGGCACATAAAAGCCGCACGCCGCCGGGAAGGACAGGCAATAGGCGATGGTCAGGTAATTGCTATTGTAGCCGCCGCCGCGGGTGAAGCTTTGCACCTGCGTATTGCCGTAGCGCAGCCCGCCGGTGATCCAGAATTTGTCGCTGAACTTGTAGGTCAGCTCGCCGAAGCCCGCGACCTCGTTCTGGTCGGTATAGCTGTTGAAGCGCTGATAATATTCGTCCGGCAGCCCGACGATATTCTTCGCTGCTAGATATTCGGGGCTCGACCGGTAGGCGAAATCGACGCTCCGGCGCTTGTCATAATAGAAGAAGCCCGCAACCCACTGGAACGGCCCGTCGCCGCGCGAGACGAGCCGCGTTTCCTGAACGAACAGATCGTCATAACCATAGGCGTCGAGCGCGAAGGGGAAGGCCTGCGCATAGGTGCCGGCCAGGTCGACATAGAAGGACGCATCATAGGTCGACAGCGTCGTCGAACTGATCAGCTCGGCGAAATCAAACTCGTAATTGACCGTGAGATTATAGTTGGTGAGCTTGCCCTGAAACAGGTCGGGCCGGTCCGAATTGCGCACGAACTTGCCAAGCGTTGGGTTGATCAGGCCCGAATCGGCGGGCTTGCTGTTCTCATAGGAAATGAGCAGCTTCACCTTCATCCGGTCGCTCGGCCGCATCAGCAGGATCGCGCGGCCGCCATAGGCTTCAAGGCTGTTCGAATCCTTGATCCCGGTGCCGATATTGTCGACCCAGCCGTCTTCGTTGCGATAATAGCCGGTGATGCGAAGACCCATTTCGTCCTGCATGATCGGCACGTTGACCATCGCATTATAGCGCTGGCGCAGCGAACTCGATCCCGTCAGCCCCAGATCGACGCTCGCCGATGCGGCAAACGCGTTGAGGTCGGGGCTCTTCGTAATGATCCGCATCGCACCCGCCAGCGAGTTCGATCCGAACAGCGTCCCCTGCGGCCCGCGCAGAAACTCGACGCGCTCGACGTCGTAGAGATTGGGATCGAGGATGGTCGAATTGCCGTTCGCCGAGATCGGCAGTTCGTCGACATATATGGCAACCGCACTCTGCAGCCCCGCCGAATAGCCGTTGGTGTTGATGCCGCGGGCAGTGAAATTGTTGAAATTCTGCGTCGGACGGTTGACGACGATGCCGGGCGTATTCTGCGCGATACCTTCATAACCGACGATGCCCAGATCGTCGAGCTCGCGCTGGCCGAACGCCGTGACGCTGAGCGGCACGTCTTGCAGACGTTCGCTACGGCGCGTCGCGGTGACGATGATATCTTCGCTGGGCCGCGCGCCGTCCCGTGCCGCCTCGTCGGCGGGCGGCGGCGCGTCGGACGACTGGGCCTGGGCAGCAACGGGTAGCGCGAACAGGGCGACCGCCGAAGCGGACACGAGCAACGGTGCCTTCATGAAACCTCTCCCTCCTGGACGACCTTATCGAAGCCGTCTCTGCCCCGGATTTATGACCGCGGCCCGCTTCGATGTCAACACTCACTCACATGTGCGTGAATAAATGAAATGCCGCACGGGTGAAGCGGGCGAGCGCCGTTGCGATGCCTGGATATCTCGAACGGGGTAGGAAGCGAACGTTGCCACTTTCCCTAACCGCTCACCCTGAGCTTGTCGAAGGGTGGCCTGTGAACACCCTTCGACAAGCTCAGGGTGAGCGGAAATGTGGCGCCGCATAGTCCTCGCTTCTCGTCATGCTGAACTTGTTTCAGCATCCTTGGACGGAGCTTTCGTCCGGCGCAGCGCAAAAGGAAATGGCGGACCATGGATCCTGAAACAAGTTCAGGATGACGATGCTGTGAATGTCGCGCTTCGGTCGTTTCCGGTGGGAGCGAAAATGTCGTAGCCGAACGCCAGCGGCAATGTCGCACCATAAAGAGCAACGGAAAATGGCGCGCCCGGCAGGATTCGAACCTGCGACCACCCGCTTAGAAGGCGGGTGCTCTATCCAGCTGAGCTACGGGCGCGTGCACCAAGGCTGTGGATCGCGCGAATAGCGTGGTTTGCGAGGGCTGCAAAGCCGGTTAAGCAATGCGTCGATGACCGAGTCTCCGCCGCCCGCCCATCCCGTGCACGTCCGCGCCGCCAGCGTGCACCAGTTCCGCTATTATGATCTGGTGATGGCGGCCTTTGTCGCGATCCTGCTGCTCAGCAACATCATCGGGGCATCGAAACCGAGCTATGTCACCCTGCCCTGGGGCACCGAATGGGCCTTTGGCGCGGGCGTGCTCTTCTTTCCGATCAGCTATATCATCGGCGACGTCCTGACCGAGGTTTATGGCTATGCGCGGGCGCGCCGGGTGATCTGGACCGGGTTCGCCGCGCTCGTCTTCATGGCGTTCATGGCATGGGTCGTCGTCGCGCTGCCGCCGGCGCGCGACTGGCCGGGGCAAGCGGCCTATGAATTCGTGTTCGGCAACAGCTGGCGCATCGTCATCGCCTCGATGACCGCCTTCTGGGTCGGCGAATTCGCCAACAGCTATGTCCTCGCGCGCATGAAGCTGTGGACCGGGGGCCGGCATCTGTGGATGCGCACCATCGGTTCGACGATCGTCGGCCAGGGGCTCGACAGCCTGATCTTCTACCCGCTCGCCTTTTACGGACTCGCCGGCTGGCCGCCCGAGCAGCTTTATCAGGTCGTGCTGTCGCAATGGTTCATCAAGACCGCCTGGGAGGCGGCGCTGACCCCCGTCACCTATCTGGTGGTCGGCACGCTCAAGCGCCGCGAGGGCGTCGACGTGTTTGACGAGGGAACCGATTTTACCCCCTTCCGCGCCAAGGTCTGATCCGCGTGACGCTGACCCTGCTCGCCGCGCTGTTCGAGGAGCACAAGCTGTCGATCGTCGCCTCGGTCGGGCTCGGCAAGGACGCGCTGCATATCTATTTCGGGCTGGCGCTGTTTCTGGCGGTGCGGCTGATCTGGCGGCGGCGCGGTGGCGGACTGATCGCCTGGGTTGCGGTACTTGTCATGGCGTGCGGCGGCGAATGGCTCGACCTTCAGGCCGAGATCGGCCGCTCGGCGATCCAGCCCGACGCCGCGCACTGGCACGATATCTGGAACACGATGTTCTGGCCGACGGTGCTGTTGATCGTCGGACGCTGGCTGGGGCCGCGCGCCGATGCGCCAGCGCCGGCGGCTATATCAGGCGAGAACGCCGAGCGCAGCTTCGAACAGGCGTAGCCCATCGGTGCCACCATGCGCGCGGTCGATCGCGCGTTCGGGATGCGGCATCATGCCGAGGACATTGCCCGCATCGTTGAGCACGCCTGCGATGGCGCGTGCCGAGCCGTTGACGCTGTCGGCATAGCGAAAGGCCACGCGCCCCTCGCCCTCGATACGGTCGAGCGTGTCGGCGTCGGCGAAATAATTGCCGTCATGATGGGCGACCGGAATATGGATTGTCTCGTCCGCGCGATAGGCGGCGGTGAACAGCGACTGGCTGTTGGCGACAGTCAGCGGCACCGTGCGGCAGACGAAATTGAGGCCCGCGTTGCGCATCAGCGCGCCCGGCAGCAACTGCGCCTCGGTCAGCACCTGAAAGCCGTTACACACGCCCAGCACCGGCACGCCGCGCGTCGCAGCGTCGGCGACGGCGCGCAGGATCGGCGACCGCGCCGCCATCGCGCCCGAGCGCAGATAATCGCCATAGGAGAAGCCGCCAGGCAGCGCGATGAAATCGGTGCCGTCCGGAAGCGCCGTCTCGCGGTGCCAAACCATCGCGGGCTTGACGCCGGTCACGGTTTCGAGCGCGACGGCCATGTCGCGATCGCAGTTGGAGCCGGGAAAGACGATTACGGCGGTCTTCATGAGCAAGGCTCCTTCGCGGTGGTCAGGCGCGTTCGATGCGGTAGTTTTCGATCACCGTGTTGGCGAGCAGCTTTGCGCACATCGCGTCGAGATCGGCATCGCTGGTGCCGTCGGCGACGTCGAGTTCGATGAAGCGGCCGGCGCGCACATCGGCCACGCCGCCGAAGCCCAGCCCTTCGAGCGCATGATGGATCGCCTTGCCCTGCGGGTCGAGCACCCCGGGCTTGAGCGTCACATAGACATTCACTTTCATGGGCGCGTACCTTCATGTTTCGGCCGGGCGGGTTCGGGCCGGGGAGGATGGGCGCGCCTATGCCCGCGAATCGCCGCGCGGGCAAGGGGCCAGCGCGGCAAATCGGCCGCATCAGGGAAATGCGAACCGCTCGCAACTTTCCTGTTGCGAATCCCTCGCACTATCCCTAGATCAGCCTTGTTGAGAAGGATTCGCACATGGTCGTCTGTGTCTGCAACGCAATAAGGGAACGCGATTTGCGCGACGTCGCAAAGGACGGCCAGTTGCGCTGCGCCAAGGCCGCCTATGCGCAACTGGGTCGCAAACCCAAATGCGGTCAATGCCTGCCTTTCGCTCGCAATATCATCAGCGACATCACGGCGACCGCCTGAATTTTTCCAAGATTTCCGCCACTTTTCAGCTTGGCTTGAACGGGTCGGGGGGCCTATAATCCTGTCTTCTCACCCCACCCGACAAGGACAGGACGGACAATGAAGGGCGACCCCAAGGTCATCGATTTTCTCAACGAAGCGCTCAAGAACGAGCTGACGGCGATCAACCAATATTGGCTGCACTATCGCATGCTCGACAATTGGGGCGTCGCGCGTCTTGCGCATTTCGAGCGCGAGGAATCGATCGACGAGATGAAGCACGCCGACAAGCTGGCCGACCGCATCCTCTTTCTGGGCGGCCTGCCCAATTTCCAGCTGCTCGGACGGCTGCGCGTCGGCGAAACGGTCGAAGAGATCCTCAAGGCCGACCTCGCGCTCGAGGAAGAAGCGATCCCGCTGCTCAAGGACGCGATCGCGCATAGCGAAAGCGTGCGCGACTATGTCAGCCGCGATCTGTTCGCCGACATTCTGGAAAGCGAAGAGCATCATGTCGACGAGCTGGAGAAGCAGTTCGAGATGATCGAGCGCATGGGAATGGAAAATTACGTCCAGCTCCAGTCGAAGCCCGCCGGCGACGACTGACGCCGGAACGACAAAAATCCACGGATTTTTTGGGGGCGCCTGCGGGCGCCTCATTTTTTGCTTGTTTTTGCGAATGATTATCAATAGCTCTGTTTACGCAGTCCCCTCCTGCCGGCTGCTGCGGCCCTGCGGCAGCCGGCATCTTTTTCGGAGGGACCGGGCTGCATGCCGATGCGCCGCGGATTTGGGCCATCGATGGGAGGAATGATGGAAGCCAGCACGCTTGTCCGCCGCCTGACCGAACAGCCGTTCGTACGCGAACTGCCGGTCGATGCGGCGCAGGCGGTCCTCGCGCTGCGCTATTGCGTGCTGTGCCATCGCAGCGAGCGCGACCCGATGCCCGAACTCGAACGGCGCTGGGGCAACATCCTCGCGGCGCGCCGCTACCGTCTCGTCGTGGAGGCGATCGTTCATTGCTGGCCCGACCCCTTCGCGGTCGCCCCGCCCTGCTGCCCGCGCGCCAGCTTCGACGAAGCGTTGCTCGCGGCGCTGGTCGGTGCCGCCGGTCGCGACGACCGCGCGGCGTTCGACTGGCTTAGCGCCGAATTGCTGGGCGGCGACGCGCGCGAAATGCTGTTCGTCGCGCTCGGCAATTTCCTCCGCGCCGGGGCGCCGCGCCGCGCGCCGAATGCCTAAGATTCGCCAACAAAAAGAGCCCGGCACAGCGGCCGGGCCCGAGGAGTGTTTCGCGGTTTCGGCTTATTCGGCGGGAACCGGCTTGCGCGCGGTGATCATGCCTTCGACCTTCGTTCCGTCCGCACGGACCGGGTCATGCGCGACGTCGCTGTCGTCGAATACCTTGGTCCAGGCCGCAAATTCGAGGCACACGCCGTCGGGGTCGAAGAAATAGACCGAACGGACGAACACATCATCGTTCATCTCGTCCGACGATTGCGTCGGCGAATTGTCGTGGTTCAGGATCTTGGTGACCTTGACGCCCTTTTCGACGAGGCGGTCGTAATATTCATCGAAGCGCTCGGCGGGCACGTTGATCGCGATATGGTTCATCGATCCGTGCGCCGACATGAAATTGCCCTGCGTCGGCAGCGCTTCGGGCGCCGAGATTCCCGGCACCGCTTCGGGCGCACCGTCGAACCAGAAAAAGGCCAGGCTGTCGCCATTGCCGATATCGAAGAAGAAATGCTGGCCGCGATTGCCGGGAAGGTCGATCGTCTTGGTCAGCGGCATGCCCAGAATGTCGCGGTAGAATTCCACCGTCCTGGCCATGTCCTTGCACACGAGCGCGAGGTGGTTGACCCCGCAAAATTCGAATTCCTTGTTCGCTTCTGCCATCGTCCGTCTCCTTTGCGTCTCAGTTCGGATTGGCGCTGGGGCGGGCCTTCATGCCCTGGTACCAGCGCAGGATATTCCTGTTGTCGGGGTCGAGCGGTTGACCGACGCTCGCGCCGAAATCGAGGAAAGCGAAGAGCATGATGTCGGCGAGCGTCAGGCGGTCGCCGGCGATGAACGCGCGATCGGCGATCAGCGGATCGAGCCATTTGAGCCCGTCCTGTGCCATCGCCTTCAGCCCCGCCGCGGCTTCGGGCAGACAGCGCATGCGCGGTTCGAACAGCGGCAGTCCCTCCGCAAAGCGAAAGCCGTTGGTCAGTGGTTCGCAAATCTTGAGGTCGACGCGCCGCGTCCACATCCGCGTCGCCGCGCGCTCCTCGGCCGTCGTGCCGATCAGCGCCGGATCGGGGAAGCGCTCCTCCAGATATTCGCAGATCGCAGTAATCTCGGTCAGTACCGTTCCGTCGTCGAGCTCGAGCGCCGGGGTCTGCCCCGCCGGGTTCACGCTGCTGTTATATGGGGGGCGCCGGTTTTCACCGCCGCGCAGGTCAACCTCGACCTCGGGCAGGCTGATCCCCTTTTCCGCCATGAACAGTTTCACGACACGGGGATTGGGGCCGACGCTATTATAGAATTTCATGGCCATCCTCTCAGTATCCTTCTAGCAGCTTCCGGCATAACCGTCAACTTAATTGACGGTTATGCCGGAGCGCGGCCAACGGACGCGGTAGAGCGTCCCGGTGGTCGACGCGGTGATATAGGCGTCGCGCCGATCGGCGCCGCCAAACGCAATGTTGGTCACGCCGATATCGGGGAGCGGTAGAAACTCCGACCCGCCGCCATCAGGATCGAAGATGGTGATGCCGCCTTCGACCATCGTGCCGACACAGATGCGGCCGCCTTCCTCGATCGCAAGGCTGTCGAGCAGGCGGAAGGCGGGCGGCGTACCGACGAACCGCCCCGGCGCCCACGGCGGCGGCGGCGCGAGCTGGCCCGGTGCCACCACCTCCATCGCCCAGACGCGCGCGGTCATGGTCTCGCTGACGTAGAGCGTCCCGCCGTCGGGGGAGAGGCCGATGCCGTTCGGACCGATCATCTCGGCGCGCTGGCGCGTGATCGAGGAGCCGTCGGTGCTGGCATAGTAGATGGCGCCATGATCGCGGCCGCTGCCGCGCACCTGACCATGGTCGGTGAACCAGAAGCCGCCATCGCGGTCGAAGACGATGTCGTTCGGCCCCTTCAGCCGCTCGCCCTCGAAACTGTCGTAGAGCGTCGTCGCCGCCCCGCTGGCGAGGTCGACCCGCTGGATCGAGCCGCAGGCGGCGTCGTGCGCGGCATGACCCGGAAAGAGCAGCGGCCCCGCCCGGGTCCACTGGAACCCGCCATTGTTGCAGACATAGGCAGCACCATCGGGGCCGATCGCCACGCCATTGGGTCCGCCGCCCAGCTCGGCCACGATCGACAGGCTTCCGTCCGGGGCGACGCGGGTCAGCGTGCCGCGGGCAATCTCGACGAGCAGCACCGACCCGTCGGGCATCGGCACCGGCCCTTCGGGAAAGCGCAGGCCGGTGGCGACGACCTCGGGCGCGCCGAAGTCGCTCATTCGGGTTTCGACCGCGGCGCGCTCAGGAAGTCGGCGGCATCGAAGCCTTCGGGGGCCGCGACCTCGACGATCGGATCTTCGCGCGCGTCGAACTCCATGCGCAGCGCGCGGGTGATGACCGCGTGCATGTCATAGAGGCAGGTGATGTAGGTGAATTCGAAAATCTGCTCGTCGTTCCAGAAGGTCTTGAGCTTGTCGAACACCGCCGTCGGGACGCGGCCGTTCGCCTGGCTGAGGCAATCGGCATAGGCGAGGACGGCGCGTTCCTGATCGTTATAGCAGTCGGCGACCTGCCAATGGGCGATCGATGCGATCTTCTCTTCGCTGACCCCCAGACCGCGCAGTGACTTGCAATGCTGCGAAAAGACGAACTGGCTGCCCTTCACCCAGCCCGCGCGCGTCTGCCCAAGCTCGCGCAGCACCGGGTCGATCGAACGCGCCGGATTGCGATAGACCGCGAAACCGTCGACCGCATGTTTGAAGATGTCGGGCGACAGCGCATAGACGGTCCACCAATCGCCCGGCGTGCCGGTCGCGGTACCGGGTTCGGCCACCGGGTCGCGGTCGCCGAACAGGCGCTGATAATAAGCGAGAACGATCTCGTCGGTCACTTCGGACCGCGGAACCTGGCGCAAGACGGGCATGAAACGGACTCCTCAGGCGTTGGCAAATTTGCGGAATTCGGCGACGTGCGCGCTGTCGAAATATTCGTCGAGGCGCGTGATCCGGCCGTTTTCTACCTCGCAGATGATGGCGCACGGCAGGCGCACCGGGCCGTCGTCGTGAACGCGGCGCCCCTTCAGCACATGCTGCTGGACAAAACCCCCCGGAAAGGTGGTCAGGCGGCGGTCGGCATATTCGCGGTCCTTGATGCGCGCGACCATCCCGGTCAGCGTCTGCGCCGTCTGCGCCGGGGTCACGATCAGTTCGTCGGTATTGTGCCATATCTCGGCATCGGGCGTGAAACTGTTCTGCATCGTTTCGATATCGCCCTGCTCGATCGCGTCGAAGAAGCGCGTCGCCATGGCGCGAATGTCGTCCTGTTCGTTCATCAGTCTCTCCTCAAATCCGCGCGCCGAACATGCGGCCGCCATTGGCCGCGATCAGCCCGTCGATATCGTCGCCCTTGTAATCCGGATCGGCGGATTCGCCGAAGGCTGTCAGCATGTCGCGCGTCACCAGTTCGGCCATCGCCTTCCATTCGGGGTGGGTGAAAATCCAATAGTCGCCATTCTCGATCGCCTGGACGACGCGCGCGCCGATCTTTGCCGGGTCCATTCCGCCCGCAAGCACGCCCTGCATGGCCTGGCTGGTCGCGGCCGCCCGGCCCACCTCGACCTGCGCCGGGCGCAGATCGCGCGTCGTTTCGACAATGCGCGTCGCCGACATCCCCGGCATCAGGACCGAAATATCGACGCAGGTGCCCGCAAGCTCGTTGCGCAGCGCCATCGCGATGCCGAGCGTCGCATATTTCGAACTGATATAGGCGACCGAGATCGGCGGCGGCACGATCGCAACCATCGACGATGTGATGACGAGGTGGCTCGCCTCGCCCGATGCCTTCATCGCACCGAGGAAGGTGCGGCAGGCATAAAGATGCGCATGGGCATTGACGGCATAGTTCCAGCGCCAGACGTCGGTGTCATAATCCTCGAACGGCCCCGAACCGCCGCCCACACCGGCATTGCTGAACAGGATGCGTACCGGGCCGAAGGCCTGCGCGGCGGCACCGGCATCGGCCCAGCTTGCCTCGTCGGTCACGTCGAGCTGCAACCCGATCGCCTCGGCCCCCGCGGCGCGCAGGCTTTCCGCCGCCGCTTCCGCCCCCGCTCCGTCGATATCGGCGAGGACCAGCCGCGCGCCCCTGTCCGCCAGCGCCCGCGCCGTCGCGAGACCAAGCCCGCTGGCGCCGCCGGTGACGAACGCCGTCTTGCCTGCAACATCGGTCATTCGGCGAAATCCTGATCGAGGTGGCGCGTCATCGCGAACTGGGCCAGCCCTGCGGCGACGGCAAAGGGAAGGATGGCAAGCAAGGCCCAGCGCAAGCTTTCATCACCATAGGCCGGTTTGAGGTAATCGCTCACCACGCCGATGAACAGCGGACCGAGGCCGAGGCCGACGATGTTGAACATCAGCATCAGCACCGCCGCGGCCGTCGCGCGGCTGCGCGGCGGGGTCAGATTCTGCACCAGCGCCAGCGCCGGGGCGACATAGGCGGTGCAGGCCGCCATCGGGATCAGCAACAGCGCAAGCGACACTTGCCAGCTATCGACGAGGAGCGCCGCGGCGAAGCTCGGGATCAGGACGGCGGTGGCCAAAGCGGGAATCGATCCATAGGCGCGCGGCGATCGCTTCGCGACGTGGCTGACCAGCCAGCCGCCGCCGAGGATGCCGATCCCGAAGGTAATGCCGGCGGCGGGCGCGAACCAGGTCGCCATCGCATCGAGCGGCATGCCCTGGGTGCGCATCAGGAAGGCCGGGATCCAGTTGAGCATGCCATAGCTGACGAAGGCGGCAAGGCCGCTGCCGACCATCACCATGCGCAGCGACCGGCGGCGCACGAACATCGCAAGGCTCTGCCGAAAGGGCAGCGCTTCGTCGGCCGTCTGCTGCTTGTCCATGGCGCCGCGCGCGGGTTCGCGGACCAGCCAGATCAAGAGCGGCGCAACAAGGATACCGACGACGCCGATGACCAGGAAGGCATTGCGCCAGCCTATGTTGGCCGCCGCCCAGGCGCCGAAGGCGGCGCCGACGAACACGCCGAACGGACCGTTCAGCGTGAACAGGCCGATCGCCAGCGGCCGGCGATCGGGCGGGTAATAATCGGCGATCACCGACAGCGACGGGGCGGTGCCCCCCGCCTCGCCCGCGCCGACGCCGAAGCGCATCAGCGCCAGTTGCCAGAAGTTCGACACCATGCCGCACGCGGCGGTGAAGCCGCTCCACACCACGCAGGCGATACCGATCAGCTTCACCCGGTTCCACCGGTCGGCGATCATCGCGACCGGGACGCCCATCGCCGCATAGAAGAGCGCGAAGGCAAGGCCGGTGAGCAAGCCGAACTGCGTATCGCTGAACTGCATATCGGCGCGGATCGGTTCGACGAGCACCGACAGCAGCTGGCGGTCGACGAAGTTGATCGTGCCGACCAGGAACAGCATCGCGAGCGCAAAATTGCGGCGGACGGCGATCGAACGGTCGGCCGGCGCGGCGCCCGCATCAAGGGCGGTGGCTTGCGTCATGGCTCTCCCCAAACATGTGATTCTTGTCGGGTCAAAATACTTAGGTATTTAAGTTTATCTGTCAATGTGCTTTACGGTAAGGCGACATCGAACGGGAGAGAGCAATGGATATCAAGGGTAAAACCGCCATCGTTACCGGCGCCGCGAGCGGCATCGGCCGCGCCACCGCCGTCGCGCTTGCCGAGCGCGGCGCCGCCGCGATCGCACTTGTCGACGTCAACGAAATCGACCTGCGCGAAACGGCGGGTCGCGTCGAGGCGGCGGGCGCGCGAGCGACGGTCCACCGCCTCGACCTGTCCGACATCGCCGCGACCGAAGCCTGGTTCGCGGCGCATGGCGACGTCGACATTCTCCACAACAATGCCGGGGTCGTATCGGGACTGCCGCAATTTCCCGACGTCGACGCGGCGCGCATCCGCTGGATCATCGACGTCAATGTGACCTCGCTGATCGCCGCGACGCAGATCGCCGTGCAGGCGATGCGCCGCCGCGGCGGCGGGGTGATCGTCAACACCGTGTCGACCGTCGCGCTCGGCACCGGATTTTACGATACGATGTATGCGACGACCAAAGCGGCGGTGATGATGTTCACCCGCTGCTGCGCGCCGCTGAAGGCCGAATGCAACGTCCGCGTCGCGGGGATGCTGCCGGGCCTTGTCGATACACCGATCCTCGACACCACGGGCGCGGGCGGCAAATCGGAGTGGATGGAGCAAGTGCTGGCCAATAATGAAGCCTGCGAACCCAGGGATATCGCCGGCGGCGTCATCGCGCTGATCGAGGATGACGGTTTGGCCGGGGGCGACTGGCTCGCGGTGCGGCGGCTCGCCGGAAAGATCGAATATCAGTGGGGTCATGCCGATACCGTCTGATCCACGCTCGTCATTGCGGGCGAAGCCGCGTCGCTTCGCTCTTCGCAATGGCGCAGGAGGTCAGCGCGTCGGCGCGGCGAGCATATTCTTGCCGAACAGGTTCGACCATTGCTCCTCGGTCAGCACGGGCCGCGCGCTCGCAAGGTTGGCGGCATTCTTGACGTCGGTTCCGGCAATCACCGCCGGCCGCTCGCCCACGCGCGCGAACCAGTCGGCAACGGCAGGATAATCGTCGAGCGTCAGCCCGATCAGCTGCACCGCGCGCGCCCAGGGCCAGGCCGCCATGTCGGCGATGCTATATTCCTCGGCCAGATAGTCTGCCTCGGACAGGCGTCCGTTCAGAACGTGCAGCAGGCGAACTGTCTCGTTCCGGTAGCGCTCGGTCGGGTAGGTCTGGCCTTCGGGTGCGTAGCGGATGAAATGATGCGCCTGCCCCTGCATCGGCCCGAAGCTGGCCATCTGCCACATCAGCCATTGCTGCGCCTGGCTGCGACGGCGCGGATTTCCGGGCAGGAACTTGCCGCTCTTTTCGGCAAGATAAAGCAGGATCGCGCCGCTTTCGAAGACAGGCAGCGGCGCCCCGCCGCCGATCGGTTCATGGTCGACGATCGCGGGCAGGCGTCCGTTGGGGTTGATGCGCCGAAAGTCGGGGGTGAGATGATCGCCCGCGAGCACATCCATCTTGAGCAGGCGGTGCGGCAAGCCCGTCTCTTCAAGCATGATCGAAACCTTGTGCCCGTTGGGCGTGGGGGTGAAATAAACCTCGATCATGCAATTCCTCTTTCGGCAAAACGGGCGCGGGCGGCGGCAAATGCGGCGTCGAAGGCAGGCTTCCCCGCCGGGTAGCCCGCAACGGTGAGCGTGACACCTGCGATCCGCCATCGCCCGTCGCGAATCAGATGGTGGGTGTAATGACCGACAAGGTCGCCCATCAGCGCGGCGCCATCGACGGTAATGAAGTGCGCCGCATCGACGATTCCCGTCACCACGGCGCGATCGCCCTCGATCTCGGCGCGCACATTGTGCAGCCGGTGCGCGGTAGCGTCGAAACCCTCGAGCGCGCGGCAGCGGCGCGTCCATTCATCGGCATCGATCGTCGCGACGATCGACCCGATCGCGCCATAGTCGATCGCGATCCGGTCGGCGAACAGCGCTCGATACGCGCCCCAGTCGCGCGCATCGAGCTCGGTGGCATAAGCGGTCACGACCGCCACCGCCGCTTCCCGGTCAAGGAAAGCGTCGATAGCGGTCGCGTCGGTCGGCATTCTAGTGGGACTGCCAGCTAGCGGGACTGCTAGAATTTGAAGCCGGCTTCGATCGACAGGTTGCGCGGCGGTTCGAGATAGAGAATCGCGCGCGGAACCGCGGTGATCGGCGCCGGCAGGTTGAACGCGCTGCCCGTCGTCAGCTCGTTGGTCAGATTCTTGCCGACGAAGGCCAGGAACCAGCGCTCGTCCGCATCCGAAAGCTGCACGCGCAGGTCGAGCTTCACATAGCCTTTCTGGATGCCGAAAATCGGGCTCTGATTGTCCGAGTCGAAATATTTCGAGCGGCCCGCGGCGACGCCCGTAATGTCGAGCTTCAGATCGTCGCCCAGCGGCACGCGGCCGTGCGCCGAGACATTGCCGGTCCATTTCGAGGTATAGGCGAGACGATAGCCGGCGAGATTGTTAGTCGCCGGCGTGCAGGTACTCGGCTGCGACGCAAGGCAGGCAGCCCCCGGATAATCGTCGTATTTGATGTCCTGATACGCACCCGATGCGGTGATATCGAGGTTGGGCGACAGATAGAGCGCAAGCGATCCTTCGATGCCCTTCGACGTCGCGCTCGCGGCGTTGCCGGTCAGATAGCTGGAGCTTGCCGGCTGATAGACCGAAACCTGCAGATTCTTGAACTGGGTGTCATAGATCGAGACGTTGGCGACGACCTTGCCGTCGAACAGCGTCGATTTGACGCCCGCTTCATAGTTGGTCGAGCGCTCGGGCTTGAATGCGAAGGTCGCATTCGTGGTGCCGAGGGTATTCGACACAAAGCCGCCCGACTTCGACCCGCGGCCATAGGTCGCGTAGAGCATGATGCGCGGTGCGACGTCGAACTGCACCGTCACCGACGGATCGACATTGCCTTCGCTGAGCGAACCGACCGCGCTGGAGATCGGACGGATCGCAAACGGGCCATAGACCAGCCGCGAGGCGAAATCGGCGTCCTTGCTCGTGTGGCTGTAGCGCAGGCTGCCGATCACGCGGAAGGTGTCGGCCAGGTTCAGCGTACCCTGTCCGAAGACCGACCAGCTGTCCGACGTCTGGTTGAAGCGGCTGTCGATGCGGCCGAAATAGGGCGAACCGAACAGGTTGGCGATATTGAAGCCCTGCAGCTGGTCGAGCCGGTATTTGCCATGGTCGTAATAAGCGCCGACGATGAAATCGAAGGTGCGGCCGGTCGGCGACAACAGGCGAATTTCCTGGGAGAATTGCTCGAAGCGTTCGGGGAAGCTGTTGTATACCGAATTGTTGGTAAACGCGCCGCCGCCGCCCGGAATCGTCTGATCGAAGCCGTTGACGATATTGGCGTTGAACCAGCTGTAACCGGTCACCGACGTCAGCGTATAGTCGCCTATCGCGATGTTGCCGGTGCCCGATATCATGACCGATTTGGTCTTGGTCCCTTCATCGCCGAGCGCCGACTTGTCGAGATAGCGGGTAAGGTGCGGATCCTGCGCGCTGGTCAGCGGGCTCGACACGGTAATGCCGCCCACGACATCGCGGTTCGCATATTCGACCTTCGCGGTGTAATCGAAATTGGCCGACGGTTCCCATTTCATCGTCAGGCGGAGAAGCTGCTGCTTGATCTCCGGATCGTCATGGTCGGTCGCGAGGTTGCGGATATAGCCCTGCTGGTTGAGCACCTTCATCGCGAGGCGCGCGCTCAGCGTGTCGGTCAGCGGCCCCGACAGATAGCCCGAAAAGTCGGTGCCCTTGAAATCGAAGTTATAATTGGCGGTCAGCTTGCCTTCGAACTGGTCGGTCGGCCCCGCCGACACGACGCTGACCGCGCCGGCCGCGGTGTTCTTGCCGAAAAGGGCGCCCTGCGGACCGCGCAGCACCTCGACGCGCGCGAGGTCGAAGAAGGGTGCCTGCGCCTGACGCGACCGGCCGGCGTAGACGCCGTCGACATAGAGCGAGACCGACTGGTCGAACGCGAAGTTCGCCGGCGGCGAGCCGAAGCCGCGAATGTAGATCACGTCATTGCCCGCGGTCGACTGGACGAAGACGTTCGGCGTGTAATTCATCACCGCCTTGATGTCGTTCGAGTTGAAATCGTCGAGCCGCTGGCCGCTGACGACCTCCATCGAGATCGGAACATCCTGGATGTTCTGGGCGCGCTTTTGCGCCGTCACGATGATTTCATTGCCGCTGACGCTTGCTTCCGCGGACGTATCGGCGCCATCGTCGGCAGTCTGCGCCATCGCCGGCGCGGCGGTAGCCAGCATCGCAAGCGTCGCGACGCCAGCGAGCAGATTCGAATGTCGAGCCTTCATCTTCACCCTCCCATAAAGCCTAGTGCAACGGTACCGGTTTCTCCGTCCGATCCGTCAATCTGATTGACCCTTAGTATACTAATGGTTTTATGCTTGTCCAGAGTTTCAAGAGAGGATTCCCATTATGACCGACGAAAATCGCCAGAGCGCGCTTGCGAGCCGCCCCTTGTGCACCGTGGAGTTCGAGGTCGGCGGCGGCCTGATCGGGATCGGCGCGTCGCCTTTCGGCGACCAGCGGCTCGGCTATATCACCGGCGGACGATTTTTCGGACCGCGAATCAACGGCATCGTTCTGCCGGGTGGCGGCAATTGGTCGCGCGGCGGGCGGCTGGGCGAAGCGGCGTCGGTCGGCACCTTTGATGCGCGCGCGGTGTGGCAGACCGACGACGGCGCGCTCATCTACCTCAGCTATACGGGGCGCAGCCTGATTCCCGACGACGTCCGCACCGCCTTCGCCGACCCTGCCGCGCCCCATGTCGATCCTGCGCGCTATTATCTGCGAATCGCGCCCGTGTTCGAGACCGCGAGTCCCCGATACGACTGGCTCAACGGTCTGCTCGCCGTCGGAGTCGGCGAGCGCACCGACTTCGGCGTGCGCCATGTGATCCACGAGATATTGTGAGGCGAAATGCCTAAGGCAGTGCCCCGCCCCTAGCCCACGGCTCGGTCGCGGCCTTCCCAATAGGGCGCGCGAAGTTCGCGGCGCAGCACCTTGCCCGAGGGATTGCGCGGCAGCGCGTCGATCGTCTCGACGCTCTTCGGCGCCTTGTAGGCAGCGATGCGCTCGCGCGCCCATGCGATGACATCGGCGGGATCGACCGTGGCGCCGGGCGCGGGGACGACCAGCGCCTTGACCGCCTCGCCCCATTTGTCGTCGGGCACGCCGATGACCGCGACATCGGTGACACCAGGGCAGCCCATGATCGCGCTTTCGACCTCGGCCGGATAGACATTCTCGCCGCCCGACACGATCATGTCCTTGATCCGGTCGTGGACGAAGTAGAAACCGTCGGCGTCACGATAGCCGACATCGCCGGTGTGCAGCCAGCCGCCGATCACGGTTTCGGCGGTCGCCTCGGCGCGGTTCCAATATTCCTTCATCACGATGTCGCCGCGGATCGCGATCTCGCCGATCTCGCCGTCACCGAGCGGCCGCCCCTCGCCATCAAGGATCGCCATCTCGGTCTGCGGCCAGGGCTGACCGCATGAGGTGAGTTTGCCGGGCAGGTCGTGCGCGGCGGGCGAAAGGTAGGAGCCGCCGCCCGAGCTTTCGGTCATGCCGTAGAATTGCACGAAATCGCAGCCGAAGGTCGCGCGCGCGCGGCGCAGCACATCCTCCGCGATTGGCGAGGCGCCATAAGCGATCGACCGCAACGCCGAATAGTCGCCTGTCGCTGCGGCGGGCTGTTGCAGCATCATCTGGATCATCGCGGGCGCGAGGAAGGCGTGCGCAACGCGTTCCTCCGTCAGCATCCGCACCGCATCGTCCGCGACGAAATCCTTGACCAGCACCAGCCGCCCGCCCTGCGCCAGCCCCGAAAAGCTGACATTGGTGCCGGCGACGTGGAACAGCGGCATCACGATCATCACCGTTTCGTCCTCGCCATAGGCGAAGCCATCGACCTCGGTCGCCATTTCGAGGAAGCGGCGGTAATTCTTGTTGGCGAGCACGACGCCCTTGGGCCGCCCGGTGGTGCCGCTCGTATAGAGCTGCAACACATCGTCGGCGAGTTGCGGCGCGTCGGTGGGCGGGGTCGCGGCCGCATCGCCGAGCCAGGCGTCGAAGCTTTCGAAGTCGGGGTGCGCGCCATAAAGCGCCACCAACCGCGGCTTTTCGGCAAACCCGGCGACCGCGGCCAGCGCGGTGTCGAAGAAATCCTCGCCCACGAAGAGCAGCTTCGGCGCCGCGTCGCCCAAAATGAAACCGATCTCGCCCGCGGCGAGGCGGCAGTTGATCGGCGCCAAGCAGGCGCGCGCACGCGCGGTGCCGAAGAAGAGCGGATACCAGGCGTCGTGGTTCTTGGTCAGCACCGACACCCGGTCGCCAGGCCCCACCCCCGACGCCAGCAGCGCGTTCGCGACCCGGTTCGACTGCGCATCAAGCGCGGCAAAACTCGTTTCGCGATCTCCATATTTGACCGCGACCGCCTGCCCACGCGCGCGCGCCTGCGCCGCCGGAATATCGGCCAGCGTCCGAATGGCCTCCAGATCGATCATTTCGCTCTCCCATCGTCACTTTGATCTTGAATTAGATAGAATACTAAGCAAATACTTGGCCAGCAAAAAAGCGAGAGGATCCGCCTTGTTCGATCACCCCATCCTGCCGACAACGATCGTCGGAAGCTACCCCCAACCCGATTGGCTGATCGACCGCGAACGATTGAAGGCCAGCCTGCCGCCACGCGTGCGTGCCGAGACTTTGTGGCGCATCCCCGAACCCTGGCTGGCGGATGCGCAGGAAGCCGCGACCTTGATGGCGATCCGCGATCAGGAAGAGCTGGGCATCGACATCGTCGGCGACGGCGAGATGCGCCGCGAAAGCTATTCGAACCGGCTCGCGACCGCGCTGTCGGGGATCGACACCGAACAGCATGGCACCGCGATCGACCGCACCGGCAACGCCAATCCGGTGCCGCTCGTCTCGGGCCCGATCCGCCGCGTGGCGCCGATCGAGGCGCAGGACGCCGCCTTTCTCCGTCGCCATTCGACCAAGCCGGTCAAGCTGACCCTGCCCGGCCCCTTCACCATGACCCAGCAGGCCGAGAACGCCTATTATCCCGACCTCAGATCGCTCGCGATGGATTATGCCGATGCGGTCAATGCCGAGGTGAAGGATCTGTTCGCCACCGGCGTCGATGTCGTCCAACTCGACGAACCCTATCTGCAGGCGCGCGCCGCCGAGGCGAACGCCTATGCGATCGAGGCGATCAACCGCGCGCTCGATGGCGTCGGCGGCACGACCGCGCTGCATATCTGCTTCGGCTATGCGATGGTGCACCACAGCGCGGGGGCGACGGGGCCGAAGCCGAAGGCCTATGACTTCCTCGCCGAACTCGAAGCGTCGGCGATCGACGTGATTTCGATCGAGGCGGCGCAGCCGGGGCTCGACCCCGCGATCCTCGCCGAACTGCCGACCAAGACGATCATGTACGGGGTGCTCGACCTGTCGACGCCCGATGTGGAAACGCCCGAAATCGTCGCGGGCCGCATCCGCGAGGCGCTGCGCTATGTTGACGCCGAACGGCTGTGGATCGCGCCTGATTGCGGGATGAAATATCACAGCCGCGACCATAGCCAGGCCAAGCTAAAGGCGATGGTCGACGGGGCGGCGCTGGTACGGGCGGAGTTGAAATAGCCTATCCCATCGTCATTGCGAGGAGCGGAGCGACGAAGCAATCTCCAGCTACCGGCCTTGTGCGAGACCGATGGCTGGAGATTGCTTCGCTTCGCTCGCAATGACGACCGTTATGCGTCGATGAAATCCGCCAACAACGGCACCACCAACTCCGGTGCCTCGACCATCGGCAGATGCCCTGCCCCCGCGATCACCTCCAGCCGCGCGCCCGGAATCGCGTCCAATATCTCGTCATGCTGCGCGCGGCTGGTGATGCCGTCCTTGTCGCCCCAGATCAGCAGGGTCGGCACCGCAATCTCGCCCAGGCGCGGGCGGCTGTCGATGCGCGCCATGATCGCGCGCTGCTGCGCGAGGAAAGTGTCGGCGCCGGTATCCGCCGCCATCTGCCGCGCGATGCCGAGCAGGCGCGCGTCGCCGCGCTTTTCTTCCGGAAACAGGATCGGGATGCGCTCCTCGACGACCTGATCGAACCGGCCGCTTGTCACGAGGTCGATATAGCCCTGCCGCCGCGCCGTCTGCGCTGGACCATCGGCGGAGGCGAGCGTCGAGATCAGCGCCAGCTTCGCAACCCGCCCGGGCGCCCGGCGCATCACCTCGAAGGCGATGAAGCCGCCCATGGCGTGTGCGACCAGCGCGAATTTCGGCGGCGCATTGTCGAGCAGCCGCTGCGCGAAGCCCGCGATCGTATCGTCGCTGCGGTTATCGGCGACGATGACCTCGCGGTCGGTCCAGGCGTCAAGGAGCGGTTGCCACACGGCTTCGGTCAAAAGCTGGCCGGTGATGAGGACGATCGGAAGCGTCATGGGGTCAATCCTAAAGCGTCGTCATTCCGAGGAACCGAAGGCGACGCGGCAATCCAGAGCAGGCGTAAACCGCACTGGATTGCTTCGCTCCGCTCGCAATGACGAAATGTTTCATACCACCTGATGCAGCAGCGCTTCGCCCGCCCCCAGCCGACGGCAATTCTCATGCGCCACCGTCAGGCTGCGCACGAGCGTCTCGGGCGTAAGCCATGCGACATGCGGCGCGAGCACCGCATTGGGCAGGCCGAGCAGCGGATTCCCGCGCGGCAACGGCTCCTCCGCAAACACGTCGAGCCCCGCGCCGCGCAGATGGTCCGCGGTCAGCGCCGCGACCAGCCGATCCTCGTCGACCAGTTCGCCGCGCGCGGTGTTCACCAGTATCGCGCCCTGCTTCATCGCGAACGGGTCGATGCTGGCGCGCGTCTCTTCGGTCAGCGGCATGTGCAGCGAGACGATATCGCTCTCCGCGAGCAACTGGCCAAGCGGCAGAAATTCATAAGGCCCGTCGCGCTCGCGCCGCGCCGTATAGACCACCCGCGCCCCCAGCGCGGCGAGCACCGGCGCGAGCAGTTGCGCCGAATTGCCGAACCCGACGAGCCCCACGGTGCGCCCGCCGACCTCGCCCACCGAATCGAGTTCGGACGGATCGGCGGTCCAGCCTTCACCGGCGCGGGTCCGCGCGTCGAAGAAGCAGGTGCGGCGCAGCACGGCCATCATCAGCGACAGCGCCATTTCGGCGACCGCCTGGCTGTTGGTGCCCGGCATGTTGCACACCGCGACACCATGCTCGCGCGCCGCGTCGAGCGCGATCGTGTTCACGCCCACGCCGAGCTTCTGGATCAGCTTGAGCCTGGGCGCCGAAGCGATGAAGTCGGCCGTTACGGGGGTCAGCACATGGAGCAGCGCGGTGATCTCGCCAGCCACCGCGTCGAGCGGTGCGGCTTCGTCGACATGCGTCACGACGCCCGCGCCGAAGATGGCATCGACCGCCGCGCGGAAGCCGGGGCTTGGGCGGGCGTGGAGAACGATCATGCCGCGACCCGCCCGATCGACCCCGCAAAGGCCGAGAAGCCGGCAAATTCGGCCTCGGCGCCCATCGCTTCCTCGATCCGCAGCATCTCGTTCCACTTCGCCATCCGTTCGGAGCGGGTAAAGCTGCCGACCTTCAATTGCCCCGCGTCCCAGCCGGTGGCCAGATGCGCGATCGTGACATCCTCGCTCTCGCCCGAGCGTGCCGAGACGATCGCGCCCCAGCCGCGCGCGACCGCGGCATCGAGCGCGGCCTTCGCTTCGGTGACGGTGCCGATCTGGTTCACCTTGATTAGCGCCGCATTGCACACCGCTGCATCGCCCGCGCGCTCGACGCGCGCCGCATTGGTGACGAGCACATCGTCGCCGATGATTTGCACCCGGTCGCCGATAGCTGCGGTGACCGCCGCCATCGCGGTCCAGTCATCCTGCCCCGCCGGGTCTTCGATCGACAGGATCGGATAGCGTCCCGCCCATTCGATAATGCGCGCCGCCATGTCCTCGCTCGTCAATCGCCCCTCGTCGAGCGCGAAGCTGTAGCCCGAGGCATCGCCGAGTTCGTTCGCCGCAATGTCGAGCGAGATGAAGACGTCTTCGCCCGCGCGGTGCCCGCTGGCCTCGATCGCCTTGGTCAGCGTGCCCAGCGCATCCTCGTTCGAGGCGAAATTCGGCCACCAGCCGCCTTCGTCGGCGACCCCCGACAGCGGCCCCTTGGCTTCCATCAACTTGCCCGCGGCGCGATACACATCGTCGGTGATTTCGAGTGCGCGACGAAAGCTGCCCGCCGCGGGGCACATGATCATGAAATCCTGCACGTCGGTGCGCCGCCCGGCGTGGGCGCCGCCGCCGAAAATCTGGATCTCGGGCAGCGGGATGCGGACTTTGCGGTCCCCGGCGAGGTAGCGCCACAGCGGCAGCCGCGCGTCGGCGGCCGCCGCGTGCAGCACCGCCATCGACACCGCAACGACGGCGTTCGCCCCCAGCCGCGCCTTGTTCGGGGTGCCGTCGAGATCGCACAGCGCCTTGTCGACCGCCGCCTGGTCGCCCGCATCCATGCCGATCAGCGCGGGCGCGATCTCGGCCCCGATCCCGGCGACCGCGCCATTGACGCCATAGCCGCCGAAGGCCGGGCCGCCGTCGCGCAGGTCGATCGCCTCATGCGCGCCGCGCGAGGCACCGGCGGGCGCAATGGCGCGGCCAACCGCGCCCGATTCGAGGATAACTTCCGCCTCGACCGTGGGGCGGCCACGCGAATCCCAAAGCTGGCGGCCGGCAACCGAAGCGATAGGCGACGTCATTCCTTGGTCCTTTTCCAGTTTGCGACGAGCGCATCGATGGGCGTCGGCGCGAGCAGCAACGCACGCGCCTGATCGCGCACGATTTGTTTGTGATGGCGGTCGGTCAGATAGGGCGCGGGCGATTTGCCCTCGACCCGCGCGAGCAGCAACGCGGCGGTCAGTTTGCCGGCGCGCAGCGCCAGCGCGTCGGCGTCTTCCCAATCGATGCCGGCGCGATAGGTCTCGACCAGCGCCGCCGCGGCCTCGCCGAGCCGTTCGTTCCCCAGCCACACCGCCTTCAGCAGCAGATGCGTGGTGCAAAAGGCAAGGTCGAAGGCCGGGTCGCCATAGACTGCACATTCGGCGTCAAGGAACACCGGCCCGTCTGCACCGACGAGAATATTCTTGGGGCTGACGTCGCCGTGAACGAGCGCCACCTTGCGCGACGAGAGGTCGTCGGCGAGCGCGTAGAGCGCCGGCGCGCACTCCGCATCCTTTTGCGCAACGAACAGCAGAAAGGGATCGACGCGCAGCGCGCGGAACATCGCATCGGTCGGAAAGGCGTCGCGGTCGGCGGCGCTGTTCGCGGTCGCGGCGTGGACCGCCACGATGCCGCGACCGACAGCCGCCGCGAACCCCGGATCGACACGGCCCGCGATCAATTCATCCTTCCACACCGGACAATCCGGCAGGAAGCGCATCGCGAAGCCGTGGCCGGGCAATTCGGCCAGCACCTCGGGCACTAGATGCGGATCGACGCCGCGCGCCCGGCGCAGCCAGCGCACCTCGCTCGCGCCGCGTTCGACCGGTGCGTGCCAATCGGCGGCGACACGCAATTGCTCGAGCGGCCGCTTGACCACGATCGGCCCCGCCGGGCCGTCGACCCGCCACACGTCGCAGGACACGCCGCCGGTCAATGGCTCGAGGACGACCTCGCCCTCGCCCGCCAGCCCGGCCGCGCGCAATCCCGCAATGATGTCGGCGGTCGCCGTGTCCACTTACAGCTTCTCCCGGATCCAGCTGCTGACCAGATCGGCGGCATTTTGCCGTTCTTCGATCGAATCCTCGAAATAATGCGCGCCGGGGATCAGTTCGAGCCTTTTGTCCGCGGTGCCGAGGAAGTCGAAGATCTTGCGCGCATCGCTGGGGAAGACGCCGGTGTCGGCGAGCCCCTGCACCACCAGCGCGGGGGTGTCGTGCTTGGCGAGGTGCGGCTGCCCCTGGCACGGCGATGTTTCGAGGCTCCACATGTTGAGCCAGGTCTTGATCGTATTGGCGCGGCCGATGCTGGGGGTGCGGTTGGCGATTGCCGGGTCGCCGCGATAGCACCAGTTGGGCTTGCGGTCCGACGGGTCGATCGCCGGATCGACGCAGCGGATGTCGCCCCAGCAGCGGAACATCGGAAAGATACGGTCGGGGATTCCGGCCGCATTGAGCCGCGCGAGTTCGGCCTTTGCCCAATCGGTGATGCGCTGGTTGCGCGCGCGCTGGCCGGCGCGATATTTTTCGATGAAAGCGTCCGAATAGGGCGGGCCATTGTCGGGATTGAACGGGTCGAGCTCGGGATCGGTCAGCGTCGGATCATTTTCGTCGATCACCGACGCGTCCATCCAGTCGGTCAGCACTTCGGGACGTCCCTGGTGGGCGTTGAAGCTGATATAGAGATTGCCCTTGATGAGCTGCGCCAGCGCATCCTGACCGATTGACGGCAGCCGGTCGGTCAAGGTCGGCGCGATCGCTTCGGCCTGATAGGCGCCCATCAGCGAGCCGCCGCCCGAATTGCCGAGGATCACGATCTGTTCGACCCCGGCCTCTTCTTTCAGCCACTTCATTCCGACCCCGATGTCGAGGATGGCATGTTCGAGCAGGAATTGGTCCTCGAACCCGCGATAGCGCGTATTCCAGCCGAGAAAGCCAAAACCGGCGCGGGCAAAATAGGGCGCGATATAATGTTCGGAAAAATCGACATTATAATGGGTGGCGATGATCGCGACCTTGGGCCGCTTGCCCGCCTCGGTCCAATATATGCCCTGACAGGGATGGCCGCCCGCCTGAATCCGCGGCGCGGTCGGCGACGTGCGGCCGATGAATTGTGCGTCCAGTCCTGCAATCCCGTTCGGGTCCATCAGTCTCTCTCCTGCCTGTTATATCTCATAATCGTCATCCCGGACTTGATCAGGGATCCATTTAACCAGCGTCGAGAGAATGGATCCCGGATCAAGTCCGGGATGACGAGCGTGGGAAACATATTAACGGCTCACCTCGAAGGGCAGTTCATACCCCTCCAGCCCGGCGCGGATCGCCTTCTTGTCGATCTTGCCCGTGGGGCCGAGCGGGATGGCGTCGACGAACACTATGTCGTCGGGCATCCACCATCTGGCGATCTTGCCGTCCAGATAGGCGCGGATTTCGTCGGCCCCCGCGTGCACGCCCGGCTTGAGCTCGCATAGCAGGATCGGCCGTTCGTCCCATTTGGGATGCGCGATGCCGACGACCGCGGCGATGGCGACCGCGGGATGGCCGGTCGCGATATTCTCTATCTCGATCGAACTGATCCACTCGCCGCCCGATTTGACGACATCCTTGGCGCGGTCGGTAATCTGCATATAGCCTTCGCCGTCGATCGTGCTGACATCGCCGGTATCGAAAAAGCCCTCATCGTCGAGCACATCGCCGCCTTCCCCGCCGAAATAGCCGCGCGCGATCGTCGGCCCCTTGATCATCAGCCGCCCCGGCGTCTTGCCATCGTGCGGCAGGCGGTGGCCGGCATCATCGACCAGCTTCATCTCCAGCCCGCACAGCAACCGCCCCTGCTTGAGCTTATACGCCATCTGCGCGTCGTCCCCCTTCGCCGCGACCGAGGCATTAGGGACCGACACCGTGCCGAGCGGGGACGTTTCGGTCATCCCCCACCCCTGGATGACATCGACGCCATAATCGTCGCGGAAGGTGCGGATCAGCGATTCGGGGCACGCCGACCCGCCGATCGTGACGCGTTCCAGCGTCGTGAAGCGCTTGCCATTTTCCTGCAAATATTGGAGCAGCATCTGCCACACCGTCGGCACCGCGGCCGAATAGGTCACGCCCTCCTCCTCGATCAGATTATAGATGGATTCGCCGTCCATCCGCTGTCCGGGCAGCACCAGCTTCGCGCCGACCGCGGGCGCCGAATAGACGACGCCCCACGCATTGGCATGATACATCGGCACGACGAGCAGCACCGTGTCGCGCGCCGACAACGCCAGCGCATCGCGCTGCAGCGTCATCAGCATGTGGATATAGTTGGAGCGGTGCGAATAGAGCACGCCCTTGGGATTGCCCGTCGTCCCGCTGGTGTAGCACAGGCCGCAGGCGCTGTTTTCGTCGAACCCGCCCCCGTCATGTTCGGCGGGATAGCCCGCGATCCAGTCGTCGAACGCCAGCGCGGGATAGGGTGTTTGCGGCAGCGCAGCGCGATCGCAGAAAAAGATCACCTGCTCGATCGACGGCACCTGTGCCAGCAATTCGCCGACCAGATCGGCCACCGCCGGATCGGCGATCAGCAACCGGTCGGCGGCATGATTGGCGATATAGGCGATCTGCTCCATGAACAGCCGCGGATTGAGCGTGTGAAGCACCGCCCCCATCCCCGCCGCGCCATACCAGGCGGCCAGGTGCCGCGCGCCATTCCACCCCATCGTCGCAACGCGGTCGCCCGGCTTGATCCCGGCGGCCACCAGCGCGTTCGATACCCGCTTCGCATCGGCGTGGATTGCGGCATAGGTCGATCGGGTGACGCGCCCTTCGGCGTCGCGCGACACGACTTCGCGCGCGCCGTGCCAGGCCGCCGCATGGTCGAAAATCCGGTCGACCGTCAGCGGGACATTCTGCATCAATCCGTCCATCGGCGGCGCCTCTTCCTCGCTCATTCCAAAAACATAGTATACTAAGCATTTTGTCTTTACACGCTCAGCCGCGCCTTGCCTAGCCCCCGCGCTTCTTCTAGCGTGCGCACCATCGGCGTGCCGCCGAAAACGGGGAATATCGCGTCACTCCATGCGCACCAACCAGCTTATCATCGCTCTTTTCCAACGCTTCTGCTGGCTCGACGAAGGGCTGCAGGCACGGCTGCACGATCGCGGCTGGCCTGACATCAGCCGCCCGCAATCGATGGTGATGACGAATATCGTCAGCGGTATCGTGCGCCCGTCGGACATCGCGCGCAATCTGGGCGTCTCGCGGCAGGCGATTCACAGCACGATCAACCAGATGGTCAAGCTGGGCATGGTCGAACTGGCGCCCGATCCCGAAGACCGGCGGCACATGATCGTCTCGCTCACCGAAACGGGCGCCCGGATGCGTCAGGACGCGCAGCGCGCGATGGATCAGCTCGCCGACCAGCTGGCCGATCGGCTTGGCCACGACCGCTTCGACGCCTTGCTCGCGACGCTCGAGGCCGACTGGGGCGACAACAAGGAACGCCGCCCGGCCTAGGGTCAGGAGGCGAGCGCGGCCGCCACCTTGGCGAGCCGCATCGCCGTCATGTCGACCAGCGATGCGGGCAGCGCGTCCTTCAACGCGCCGCTCTCGTCGAAAGCGGCATGCGCGTTGGGGATCAGCACCTGTTCAGGAATCACGAGCGTCTGCACCGTCGACAGGATCTGGCGCAGATGGATCAGGCCGCGCAACCCGCCGAACGGGCTGACCGAGGCCGACATGATCGCCGCCGCCTTGCCGCGATAGGCGACGAGCGCGACAAGCCCCTCGTCGCCCGTCGGCCGCGACGCCCAGTCGATCGCATTTTTGAGCAGCGGCGGCACCGAGCCATTATATTCGGGCGAGACGAATAATAGCCCGTCCTGCGCCGCAAAGACACGCTTCAACCGCTCGGCATCGGCGGGAAAGGCGCCGGATTCGATCGCGGCCGAATAGAGCGGCAGGTCGTAGCCGGCGAGATCCACGTCGGTGACCTCAGCCCCTTGCGCCTCGAGCGCGCGAATGGCGAGCCTGCCCAGCGCCCGGTTGAACGATCCTTCGCGCGTGCTTCCGACGACAACGGCAATTTTCGGCAATTTACCCTCCCCGCAATAATGATTAGAATACTAACCTATTATCGCGGACGTCCGCAAGCCCGTTGCGAAAGGGGTCAGGCCTTGATGTCGGACAGCGTCGACAGCTTGGCGGTTTCGTCGGCCAGATTCTCGATCACGCGGCGCATGAGCGCCTGCAGCGTTTCAACCTCTTCATCGGTCATGCCGCGGGTCGCGATTTCATGGACCTCGGCATTCATCGGCGCGAGGATCAGCTCGAGCTTGCGCGCGTGCGGGGTCAGATGGATGAAGGTCTTGCGCCGGTCGTCCGACGTCTTCTTGCGCGTGATGAAGCCCGCCTTCTCAAGCCCCTTGAGCGCGACCACCGTCGTCGGTTCGCGCATGCCGACACGCTCGCTCAGTTCGCGCTGGGTGATGCCGTCCTCGCGCCACAGCTGACGCAGGAACCGCCATTGCCCCGCCGACACATCATAGGTCAGCGTTCCGCGCTCGAGCAGCCGCGAAAAGGAGCGGAAGACGATGCGCGCCAGATAGCCGATGCTGTTTTCGGGATTGGTGTAATATTCGGCCGGATGCCGAAACGTCTGGGTCTTCTTCGCCAATTCTCTTCCCCTTTTCCCGAACCTTAGGGGCCTATGATTTGCCCGGCAATATGCTTCGATATACCAATATCATTGGACAGGGAGGGGCAACCCATATACTTAGCTTTCTAAGTTATGGAAAGGATAATCGGATGTTCGACCGGCTGACCGCCGTGGCGGCGCCGCTGCCGATCGCCAACGTCGATACCGACATGGTCATTCCGGCGCGCTTCATGAAGGCCCTGTCACGCACCGGACTGGGGCGGCATCTGTTCCAGGAATTGCGCTACACGCCCGATGGCTTGGAGCGTGAGGATTTCGTCCTGAACCGCGGCGCAACCCGCGGCGCGCAGATATTGATCGCCGACCGCAATTTCGGCTGCGGCTCGTCGCGCGAACATGCGGTATGGGCGCTCCGCGACTTCGGTATCCGCTGCGTGATCGCGCCGAGCTTCGGCGATATTTTTTCGAACAATGCGCGCAAAAACGGCCTGCTGCTGATCCGGCTGCCCGCCGCAATCTGCGACCGGCTGCGCGACGAGGTCGCGCTCGCGCAATTCGCGCCGATGACCGTCGACCTGGTCGAGCAGCGCCTCACCCTGGCGTCGGGTGAAGGCATCGATTTTGCCATCGACCCCGACGATCGCCGCACGCTGCTGGACGGACGCGACGACATCGCGCGCACCTTGCGGCACGAGGCCGCGATCACCCGTTTCGAAACGGCGGCCTAGCCCGTTCCTTCATCGGTCAGGATCGCCGGATCGGCGATGCAACCGGCAATCGCGCTCGCCGCCGCGAGCGCGGGGCTCATCAGGTGGGTGCGGCCGCCGCGCCCCTGCCGATTCTCGAAATTGCGGTTCGACGTCGCGGCGCAGCGTTCGCCGGGCAAAAGGCGGTCCGCGTTCATCCCGACGCACATCGAACAGCCGGGCTCGCGCCAGTCGAAGCCCGCTGCGCGCAGGATGCGGTCGATCCCTTCCGCCTCGGCCTGTCGCTTGACCAGCCCCGACCCCGGCACGACCATGGCGCGCACATGATCCGCGACCCGGCGCCCCTCGACCACCGCCGCGACGACGCGCAGATCTTCGATGCGGCTGTTGGTACAGCTTCCGATGAAAACGCGATCGATCGGGGTCCCGGCGATCGGGCGGCCCGGCGTCAGGCCCATATAGGCGAGCGCGCGCTCGGCAACCGCGCGCGCATCGGGATCGGCCAGGCAAGCCGGATCGGGTATGACGCCGTCGATCGCAATCACCTGCGACGGATTGGTGCCCCAACTGACCATCGGCCCGACCGCGTCGGCATCAATGCGCAATTCGCGGTCGAAGACGGCCCCGGCATCGGTCGGCAAGGCGCGCCAGCGCGCCAGTGCCGCGGTCCAGGCATCGCCCTTCGGCACCGCCGGCCGATCCGCGAGATAGGCGAAGGTCGTGTCGTCGGGCGCGATCAATCCGGCGCGCGCGCCCATTTCGATGCTGAGATTGCACAGCGTCATCCGCGCTTCCATCGACAGCGCCCCGATCGCGCTGCCCGCATATTCGATGACATGCCCCGTCGCCCCGTCGACGCCAATCGCCGCGAGCAGATGCAGCGCCAGATCCTTTGCCTGGACATGGGGACGCAGCACGCCGTCGACGGTGATCCGCATGTTGCGCGAACGGCGCTGGCGAATCGTCTGCGTCGCCAGCACATGTTCGACTTCAGAGGTGCCGATGCCGAAGGCGAGCGCGCCGAACGCGCCGTGCGTCGACGTGTGGCTGTCGCCGCACACGATCGTCATGCCGGGCTGCGAGCGCCCCTGTTCGGGGCCGACGACATGGACGATGCCGCCGCGCGGGTCGCCCATGGCGAAATTCTCGATGCCGTGCCGCGCCGTGTTGCTGACCAGCGCCTCGAGCTGCGCGCGCGCTTCGATATCGGCCACTCCGGCGGGCCCGGCGGCCTGTCCTTCGGTCGGGACATTATGATCCGACAGCGCGAGCGCCCGCTCGGGCCGGCGGACCCCCCGCCCCGCCTCCTCGAGCGCGGCGAAGGCCTGCGGCGACGTCACTTCGTGCAGCAGGTGCAGATCGACATAGAGCAGGGTTTCACCATCGTCCTCGGCAACGGCGTGGGCGTCCCATATCTTGTCGTAAAGCGTGCGCGGGCCGGTCATCGATGCGGCGCCCGCACCGCGCCCGGATTTTCGAAAGACGTCACCCTGTCCTTGCTCCCCGCCGGGTAGATCCTCACTACCGCCATTTACTTAGGATTCTAACTTATATGGTGAGCGAGCACGTCAAATCAAGCGGTTTTGCGTGGCAGCCGCATGTCACAGAATCATAATACTTAGTAGTTGAAGTATTTTTCAATCCTGCTAAGCATGCGGTGGGAACGGAGGATAGAGTCGCTCCACCGGCACGATATTCGGGCACAAGACGATGCCCGGCGCCGGCGGCAAAATGGGCAATCTGCCACAGCATCACCCCGTTTCATGGACTGACAAGGCCGGATGCGAACCCGCATTTCCGCCGCGCTGGCGCGCGCGGGAACGGGATCGGTGCGGCCACCATGTGGGAGGATATGATGACGACGCGCTTGTTCCTGCTTTCGACCGCCATGGTCGCGGTTGGCACCACACCGACGGCGGCGCATGCCCAGACCGGCGAAACCGCCGCGGCGGAAGAAGTCGCCACCGGCGCCGAAGACAATAGCTATGGCGACATCGTCGTCACCGCACAGCGCCGCAGCGAAAGCGTGCAGAATGTCCCGATCGCGATTTCGGCCTTCAATGCCGAGATGGTCGAAGCGAGCGGCAGCACCAATATCACCAGCCTCAACGGCCTCGCGCCCAATGTGGTGCTGCAGACGCAGGGCCTCGTCGCCAATGTGCCGATGATCTCGATCCGCGGCATGAGCACCGCCGATCCCGATCCCAACGCCGACCCCAAGGTCAGCACGATCATCGACGGCGTCTATATTCCCTTCGTGTCGAGCACGATGCTCGACCTGTTCGACGTCGAACGGATCGAGGTGCTGAAGGGACCGCAGGGCGTGCTGTTCGGCAAGAACAACCTTGCCGGCACGATCAACGTCATCACCGCGCGCCCGACCGACGATTTCGGGGGCGAAGCGCGCGTCAGCCTGGGATCCTACGGGCTCAAGCAGTTCCGCGGCAAGCTCAACAGCGGCCGCTTCGCCGATGGCGCGCTGGCCGCCAAAATCTCGGTCAATTTCCGCGACTATGACGGCTACAGCCGCAACGTCATCACCGGCAACCGTCTTAACGGCGCCAATGTGAAGGCGGTGCGCGGCGCGCTCAATTATGATCATGGCGGGCCGTTCGATTCGACGCTGATCGTCGACTGGCTGAAGCAAAAGACGACCGGTCCGGCGCCGCACGTCCTCGACAATGGCGATCCCAATTGGGATCTGCTGCCCGACGCGGTGAAGACCGACGTGCGCAAGGCGGCGGTGCTGTTCGATCCCTATGCCAACACCGAAAGCTATGGCGGATCCTGGTCGTCGAACCTCGACGTGGGCTGGGGCACGATCAGTTCGGTTCTCGGCTATCGTCACCTCACCTATATCACCCGCGGCGACTTCGACGGGCTGATCAATCCGGCGCCGCAGCTCGACGTGACCCGCGACTTTTCGGGCGAATCCAAAAGCGCAGAGCTGCGCTACGTGTCGCCGGCCGGCGAGCCCGTCGATTTCGTCGTCGGCCTCTATTATCAGGCCGACAAATGGCGTCAGTTCAACACGGTGCTCGCCACCCCGACCACGACGACGCTCGCGCAGCTTCATCAGGACACGCAGAGCTATGCGATGTTCGCGCTCGTCAACGCCCATCCGGTCGAGGGGCTGACGCTGTCGCTCGGCGGGCGCTACAGCCACGACCGCAAGAAATATGACATCGCCTCGCAGGTGTTCGTCAACGGCAACCAGGCCTCGTCCTTCACGAGCAGCCTGAAGGCGTCATGGGCCGAATTCACGCCGCGCCTGACCGCCGAATATCGCTTCTCGCCCGCCGCCATGGTCTACGCCAACTATTCGCAAGGGTATAAATCGGGCGGATTCAACTCGCGCGGGACGATCCCCGAGAATATCGGTCCCTATAACCCCGAACGCGTCAACGCGTTCGAAATCGGCGCCAAGACCGACTTGTTCGACCGGTTGCTGCGCTTCAACGTGTCGGGCTTCATCAACAAGTATCGCGATCTGCAAAGCTCGGTGACGAAGATGGGAGCGGTACGGGCGGAGAATATCACGACCAACATCGCTGCCGCCAAAATATCGGGCTTCGAAGTCGAAACGCTGCTGCGCCCCGCCGCCAATTTCACCATCGGCGCGAACCTTGCCTATCTGCATGCGCGCTATACCGATTTCTGCGCGGACACAAACGGGGTCTTCACCAACGGCGCACCCGAACCCGGCCAGTGCGGGCCGGCGGTCCCGATCCTGATCAACGGGGTGCCGAACGGAACCTTCGCCGTCCCGACCGATTCGAGCGGCCTCGACCTCGCCAATGCACCCAAATGGAGCGGCAGCCTGTCGGTCGATTATGCCATTCCGATGTCGTTCGGCGCGATCAAGCTGCACAGCGACGCGCGCTATTCGTCGCGCTTCAACACCTGGGGCCGCAGCAACCTTCCCGGCTATTACCGGGACGAGGTGGTGCTGCTCAACGCCAGCATCGCGGTCGCGGGACAGGACGACAAATGGAAGGTGACGCTCTACGGCACCAACCTGACCGATCAGGAGGTGATTTCGGGCGCCACCAACGCCGGCGCGACCCCGATCTCGCAATTCTATCAGCCGCCGCGTGAATTCGGGGTGGACCTGTCGTTCAAATTCTGACGCAATCCGTCCGCGGCGCTTCCTTGCCGAAGCGCCGCGGATCGCATTTCGGGACTGCTGGCCAAGGGAGATTGAGATGGCTTGGGATGTGAACCGCCGCACGTTCGTCGGGGGAATGGGGGCGCTCGCCGCCGCGGGTCTCTCGATGCCGACCTATGCGAAGAACGGCAAGAAGCTCAACGTCCTGATGATCGTCACCGATCAGGAACAGAGCGTCGCCAGCTATCCCGAGGGCCTGCTCGAAAAGCTCCCCGCGCACCGCGAACTGATGGAACGCGGGATGCTCGTCGAAAATTATCATGTGCACACGACCCCCTGCACCCCGTCGCGCTCGACGATCTTTCAGGCGCACCATACGCAGCAGACGGGCCTGTTCCTCAACAGCGACAACGCCCCCTATCCGGTGGCGGCGGAAACCATGCCGACGCTCGGCCACATGATGCAGGCGGCGGGCTATTACACCAGCTACAAGGGCAAATGGCATCTCAGCCGGATCAATTACGAACGCAACTGGACGCGGATTCCGGGCGGCATCTATCCGACGACCGAAAATGCCATGGAGAAATACGGCTTCCACGATTACGGCTTCGACGGCGAGGAAGTCGGGCTGACATGGGATGGCTACAAGGCCGACATGTATGTCGCGGGCGACGCGGCGCGCGCGATCTTCGACTATGCGCGCAACGACAAGGCTGGCGGCAAGCCGTGGTTCCAGGTCGTCGGTCTGGTCAATCCGCACGACATCATGTTCTATGACGCGACGGGCAAGCAGGCCGAAAGCCGCCCCGATCCGAACATATTGGGGCCGCTGCGCCGCGAACCCGGCGATCCGATCTACGAGGTCGACAACAAGTTCGACCTGCCCGAAAGCTTCAGCAAGGACGATCTGTCGACGAAGCCCGAGGCGCATCGCGCGATCGTACGGCTGAACGACGTCTTCTACGGCAAGATGGCGCACGACGATCTCGCCTCGTGGCACCGCTTCAACAATTATTACTATAACTGCCTGCGCGACGTCGATCGTCGGCTCGGCCAGTTGCTCTGGGCGCTCAAGGAAAGCGGCCAGATCGACAATACGATCATCATCTACACCAGCGACCATGGCGAGCGCGCCGCCGCGCACGGGATGCGCCAGAAGGGCGCGACCATGTACCGCGAAGAAACCAATATCCCGATGATCATCGCCCACCCCGATTTCCCCGGTGGGCGGTCGACCAAGGGGCTGATGGGCGCGATCGACATCGCTCCGACGCTGATGACGCTCGCCGGCTTGTCCGCCGACCAACAGCAGAACCGTTTCCCCGGCCTGCCCGGCGTCGACGTGTCGGCGCTGCTCGGATCGCCGACGCTGCCAACGCAGCGCGACAGGACGGGCCACCTCTTCAACTATGCGGTCGTCCATTATTGGGAGCCGACCAAGGACCGCGCCGCCAATCTGCCGAGCGGCGAGCCCGATTACAGCAAGCAATATGACCTGTCGAAGCGCCGCCTGCACCGCGGCGTTCACGATGGCCGCTACAAATTCGCGCGCTATTTCGCGCCGGCGCATCATCACACGCCGACCGACTGGAAGACGCTGGCCGCGATGAACGATCTCGAGCTATACGACACCCACGCCGACCCGGGCGAGATCGTCAATCTGGCGTACGATCCCAAGCAGAAGGCGAATGTGCTGCGGCTCAACAAGATGGTCAACGCGCTGGTCGCGCGCGAGGTGGGCGAAGATGACGGCCGCGAATATCCGGGACCGACGGAGATGTATAATCAGCCTGCCTGACGCCGCCGCCGCATGAACCCCATCTGGCTTCCCGCCTCGCTGTTCGGCGGGCTCTTTCAGGCGTGGCGCACTGCGCTGCAGCAGCGGCTGCGCGCCGAACTGAGCATCAGCGGCGCGGGGCTGGTCCGCTATCTCTACGGCCTCCCCTTCGCGCTCGCCTTTGCGGCCGCCTGGCTCGGCGCGCGCCATGCGGCGCTGCCACCGCTCGGCCTCGCCTTCGCCGGTCTGTCGGCGGTCGGCGCGGTGACCCAGATGGCGGGGACGATCCTGCTCATCACCGCCTTCGGCCACCGGGGCTTCGTCGTCGGCACCGCCTTTTCCAAGACCGAAGCGGTGCAGGCGGCGCTCGTCACCGCATTGTTCCTCGGCGAACATCTGCCGCTGCTTGCCTGGGCGGGTATCGTTGCAGGGGTCGCCGGGGTACTGATCCTCGCGCTTGCGGGACGCGGGCTGACGCTGCGCGAAATTGCGGGCTCGCTCGGTCAGCCGGCGGCGTTGTTCGGGCTCGGCGCGGGGTCGATGTTCGCCTGCGCCGCGGTCGCGATAAAGCTCGCCACTACCGAGCTGCAGGGCGTCGATACGGTGGGATCGGCGCTCGTCACCCTCGTCGTGGTGATGGCGATGCAAAGCGCGCTGCATCTTGCGTGGATCATCGCGCGCGACCGCGACACGCTCGCCGCGGTCGGCCGGACGTGGCGCTCCTCGGCGCAGGTCGGGCTGCTGTCGGCGCTCGGATCGGCGTGCTGGTACACCGGCTTCGCCGCCGCCCCCGCGGCACTGGTCCGCGTCGTCGGGCAAGTCGAGGTGGTGTTCACCATCGCCTTTGCGCATTTCTATCTGCGCGAGCCCGTCCGCTGGCACGAGACGCTGGGGCTGCTGCTGGTTGTCGGCGGCGTGATCCTCGCGCTGCTGTCGACATAATTCAGCGCAGCGGCGGCAATCCGTCCATGATCGCGGTCAGCGCGAGCGCATTTTCGCGCTCCATCGCGCTGTGTCCCGCATTGGTGACGACGTAAGTGGCGGGCTCGCGCCCCGCGTCGCGCAGCGCCGCGACCAGCCGCGACGCCTGCGTCAGCGGACACACCTCATCGAAACGGCCGTGGACGATGTGCACGGGGATGGACGCGAGCGTAGACGCGCCGCCGATCAGATGACCGGGCTCCAGAAACAGGTCGTTTGCAAAGAAATGCGCCTCGATCTGCGCAAAGCATAGCGCGAAGTCGGCGTCGCCGAACTTGCCGGTCGCGCCATGTTCGGGAATCAGGTTGGAAATCTTCCCTTCCCACAGCGACCAGACGAGCGCGGCATGCAGCTGCCGCTCGCGTTCGGCGTCGGTCTGCGGCACCATGTCGAAGATCGCCTTGTACGACGCCATCACATCGCGACGTTCGGCGACCGACAGCACGCCGAGCAGTTCGGCCCATTCGTCAGGATAGTTGAT
Organism: Sphingopyxis sp. P1IMeth2; assembly: GCF_900185685.1. Classification (NCBI taxonomy): domain Bacteria; kingdom Pseudomonadati; phylum Pseudomonadota; class Alphaproteobacteria; order Sphingomonadales; family Sphingopyxidaceae; genus Sphingopyxis; species Sphingopyxis sp. P1IMeth2. Next base: position 312,360 of record NZ_FYAT01000014.1, on the reverse strand, counting down.
ATAGGCGCCGGGCGCGGTCAGCGCATAGGGCGCCTCGTGCCAGGTCGCAGCATTGCCCTGATACAGATAGTCAAGATCCTCGGCCGATCCCAGAAAGATGCCGCGCAGGATCAGGCTGGCGCAATGCTGCGGAAAGGCGATGGCATAGGCCATCGCCAGCGTGCTGCCCCAGCTGCCCCCGAACACATGCATCGGCCCTGCGATGTCCAGCGCATCGCGCAGCCGGTTGATGTCGTCGATCAGGTGCGGCGTATCATTGTGGCGCAGCGCCGCGGCGGGGCCAGCGGCGGCGACATTGGGCTCGCTCTTGCCGCAGCCGCGCTGGTCGAACAGGATGATGCGATAGCGCGCCGGATCGAAAAAACGCGCCATCTCGGGCGAGCAGGCGCCGCCCGGCCCGCCGTGAAGAACCATCACCGGCTCGCCGCCCGCGGCGCCATATTCCTCCCAATAGATGCGGTGCCCCGCCTCGGCATCGACGTCCAGCCAGCCGCTGCGCCGCGGCTCCGCCGCCGGATAACGCCAGCCGTCGCCGATCTTGCTGCTGGTTTCGAGACGCGAAAAATCCATGACCATTCCTCTTCAGGGCCGAAAATGCGCGACGAGCGCGTAGCGGTCGCCCGGATAGACCTGCCGCGCATAGGTGATGCGCTCGGCGCCGCGCCACGTCCAGCGTTCGAGCGCCATGCAGGCCGCGCCCGCCGCGATGCCGAGCGCGACCAGTTCCTTCGCCCCGGCGTTGACCGCGGTGATGCGATGCTCGGCCTCGGTCCAGGGAACATGCGCGAGCAGCCACGATCCCGGCGGCTCGACCGCGAAATCGACCTCGGCCGCGCCGGGCACCGCCGCCAGATTGATAAGGCGCCTCTCGAGCGCATAGGGCCGCCCGCCGGCATGGTGGCGGCACTCGATCGCGAGCACGGAGCCGCCGTCGATCTGGAGCAGGCGCCGATCCTCCTCGTTCGCGGGGCGGATCTCCCGGCGGTCGAGGTCGAGCCGATAATCCGCGCCCTGCTGCGCCACTTCGTCGCGGATGTCGGGGATTTCGAGCGCGGCGCGGTGAATGCGCGGATGCGAAACGAAGGTGCCGGCGCGCTTGCGGCTTTCAATCACCCCCGCCTCGACCAAGGCGCGCAGCGCCCGGTTCACGGTCATCCGCGAACAGCCATAGGTCGCCATCAATTGATGTTCATAGGGGATGCGGTCGCCGGGCTTCCATTCGCCCGACATGATCCGCGCTTCGATATCGCGGCGGATCTGCGCATGGAGAGCGCCGCTCTGCTTCATGCGAGCAGCGCCTGCATCGCGGCCCGATAGCGCGCGTCGATCGCCGCGCGCGCGACATGGCGGCCGCCGGCAACGCATTGGACGCCGCGGCGCCAGACGCAGTCGACCAGCCGCGCCCCACGCCCGAATATCCAGCTATCGAGGATCGCATCGCCGCGCCGCGCGGCGAGCGCGGGGTCGGCCGCAGTCAGGCTGACAAGATCGGCCCCCGCGCCGGTCGCAATGCCGTGCCCCGCCTGGCCGAGCGCCTGTGCCCCGCCCGCCTGCGCCGCCTGGTGGAGCGCGGCGCCGGTCGAACGCCCCGCACCGCCCGCGAGCAGATTGCGGCCGCGATGCGCCAGCCGCTGACCATATTCGAGCAGGCGCAGTTCGGCCGCCGCGTCGATCTCGACATTGGAATCCGAGCCGACCCCGAAGCGGCCACCGCCTGCCAGAAATTCGCGTGCCTGGAACAAACCGTCGCCAAGATTGGCCTCGGTGATCGGGCACAGCCCGAGGACCGCCCCGCTCTGCGCGACCGCGCGCCATTCGGCTTCGGTGACATGCGTCGCGTGAACGAGGCACCAGTCGGCGCCGACCTCGGCGTTCGCCATCAGCCATTCGACCGGCCGCGCGCCGCTCCATGCGCGGCATGCCTCGACCTCGGCGATCTGTTCGGCAATATGGATATGCAGCGGCGCAGCGGCGGCCATCGCGGCAACCGCGGTCAGTTCGGCGGCGGTCACCGCGCGCAGGCTGTGCGGCGCGACGCCGATGATGGCATCGCCCAGCCCCGCAACCGCGGCACGCGAAGCCTCGATCAATGCGGCATAGCTGTCGAGGTCGTTGACGAAGCGCCGCTGCGCCGCAGTCGGCGCCGCGCCGCCGAACCCCGAATGGGCATAGAAGACGGGAAGCAGGGTCAGCCCGATCCCCGTTTCATCGGCCGCCGCCGCAATCGCCTGTGCCATCGCCGCCACATCGCCGTAGGGTCGGCCGTCAGGCGAGTGATGCAGATAATGAAATTCGCCGACGCGGGTAAAACCGCTCTCCAGCATTTCGGCATAAGCGAGCGCCGCGATCGCGCGCATACCGTCGGGATCGAGGCGATCGACGAAGCGATACATGACCTCGCGCCATGTCCAGAAACTGTCGTCGCCTTCGCCCGCGCGCTCGGCAAGGCCCGCCATGCCGCGCTGAAAGGCGTGGCTGTGCAGATTGGGCAGACCGGGGATCAGAATGGCGTGCCGGTCGTCGCCCGGCTGCGGCGGCGCCGCCACCTCGATCGCACCGACATGGCCATCGGCGATCGTCAGCCGGACATTCTCAGCCCAACCCTCCGCCAACCATGCCTGTTCGCACCAAAGCGCCATCGCCTCATCCCGTCTGGACAATCTTCCGCGTTCGGATTTATGTATATACATTATTGAGTCGATGCCACAAGCCGGAGGAGAGGGCATGCGCTGCGATCGCCTGTGGACCAACGCCCGTCTCGCCACGATGCGCGCCGACCTGCCCGGTCTCGGCGTCGTCGAGGGCGGCGCGATCGGTTTGCGCGAAGGCCGGATCGCCTTTGCCGGCCCCGCAGCCGACGCCCCCAATGCCGCCGATGTCATCGACTGCGACGGTCGCTGGATCACCCCCGGGCTGATCGACGCGCACACCCATCTGGTCTTCGCGGGCGACCGCATCGCCGAGTTCGAACTGCGCCAGAAGGGCGCGTCCTATGAAGAGATTGCGCGCGCGGGCGGCGGTATCGCGTCGACGGTGGCGGCGACGCGCGCGGCGAGCGAAGCGGCGCTGGTCCGCAGCGCGCTGCCGCGCCTTGACGCACTGATCGCGGAGGGCGTCACGACGATCGAGATCAAGTCGGGCTATGGCCTGACCCTGACCGACGAAGCGAAGATGCTGCGCGCCGCACGGGCGCTGGGCGACGCGCGCCCGGTCACAGTGCGGACGACCTTTCTCGGCGCCCACGCGCTGCCAGGCGAATTTGTGGGCGACCCCGACGGCTATATCGACTTGCTATGCGAGCAAGTGTTGCCCGCCATCGCGGCCGAAGGGCTCGCCGATGCCGTCGATGCCTTTTGCGAAAATATCGGCTTCACGCCCGCGCAGACCGAACGGATGTTCGCCGCCGCCGCCGCGCAGGGCCTGCCGGTCAAGCTGCATGCCGAGCAGCTTTCCAACCAGCATGGCGCGGCGCTCGCCGCGCGGCATGGCGCGCTGTCGGCCGATCATCTCGAATATCTCGGCGGACCGGGAATTGCCGCGATGCGCGATGCGGGGACGGTCGCAATGCTGCTGCCCGGCGCATTTTACTTCCTTCGCGAAACGAAGCTGCCGCCCGTGGCGGCGCTGCGCGCGGCGGGCGTGCCGATCGCCCTCGCAACCGATTGCAATCCCGGCACCTCGCCGCTCACCTCGCTGCTGCTGACGATGAACATGGGCGCGGTGCTGTTCGGCCTCACTACCGACGAATGCCTGCTCGGCGTAACGCGCCATGCGGCGCAGGCGCTCGGCCTGTCGGACAGCATCGGCACGATCGAGGCGGGCAAGCGCTGCGACCTTGCGATCTGGGATATCGAACGGCCGTCCGATCTGGTCGGCCGCATGGGCCTCAACCCGCTGCACCAGCGGATATGGATGGGACAGACGACGTGACGCAGATTGTCATCAAGCCGGGCGGCATGACGCTGGCCGACTGGCGGGCCATTTACGAAGGCGCGGCGGCGCGGCTTGCCGCGCCGGCCTGGGACGCGATCGACGCAAGTGCCGCGGCGGTCGCGCGCATCGTCGCGCGCGGCGCCCCGGTCTATGGCATCAACACCGGCTTCGGAAAGCTGGCGAGCGTCCGGATCGCCGACGACGAGCTGTCGATCCTGCAGCGCAACATCGTGCTCAGCCACGCCGCCGGCACCGGCCTCGCTTCACCCACGCCCGTCATCCGCCTGATGATGGCGCTCAAGCTCGCCAGCTTCGGCGTCGGCGCCTCGGGGGTACGGCGCGAAACGGTCGGACTACTCGAAGCGATGCTGGCCAAGGGCCTCTCCCCCGTTGTCCCGTCGCAGGGTTCGGTCGGCGCAAGCGGCGACCTCGCCCCACTGTCGCATATGGCGGCCGCGATGATCGGCGTCGGCGCGATCGAGGTCGGCGGCAAGATATTGCCCGCGGCCGAGGCCCTTGCCGCCGCCGATCTGGCACCGCTCGAGCTCGGCCCCAAAGAGGGCCTGGCGCTGCTCAACGGCACGCAATTTTCGACCGCCAACGCCCTCGCCGGGCTGTTCCGCGCCGAAACGCTGTTCCAGTCGGCGCTGATCACCGGCGCGCTCTCGACCGAAGCCGCCAAAGGCTCCGACGCGCCGTTCGACGCGCGCATCCACGCGCTGCGCGGTCATGCGGGGCAGCGCGAGGTCGGCGATGCGCTGCGCGGCCTGATGGCGGGTTCGGCGATCCGCGCCTCGCACGCCGAAGACGATCCGCGCGTGCAGGATCCCTATTGCCTCCGCTGTCAGCCGCAGGTGATGGGTGCGGCGCTCGACCTGCTGCGGCAGGCCGGCACGACGCTGCACGTCGAGGCCAATGGCGTTTCGGACAATCCGCTGATCTTCGCCGATAGCGACGAGGCGCTGTCCGGCGGCAATTTCCACGCCGAGCCCGTCGCCTTCGCCGCCGACATGATCGCGCTGGCGCTGTGCGAGATCGGGTCGATCGCCGAACGGCGCATCGCGATGCTCGTCGATCCCGCGCTGTCGGGCCTGCCCGCCTTCCTCACCCCGCGGCCCGGCCTCAATTCGGGCTTCATGATCCCGCAGGTCACCGCCGCCGCGCTGGTCAGCGAGAACAAGCAGCGCGCCTATCCCGCCAGCGTCGATTCGATCCCAACCTCTGCCAATCAGGAGGATCATGTCTCGATGGCGGCGCATGGCGCGCGGCGCCTGCTCGACATGGCCGATAATGTCAGCGCAGTGATCGGCATCGAATTGCTCGCGGCCTGTCAGGGCATCGACTTCCACGCCCCGCTGACATCGAGCGCCGCGCTCGAGGCGGCGCGCAGGCATCTGCGCGCGGTCGTCCCCACGCTCGGCGACGACCGGCATTTCCATCCCGATATGGAAGCCGCGACCGCGCTGATCCGCACCGGCAGCCTTGCAACCGCGGTGGCCGCGGAGCTTCCGGGGATCGGCTGATGGACTGGCTGCGCATCCACCGCGGCGACGCCCCGCTGATCGTCGCCTTCCCGCACGGCGGCACCGATCTTGCGGGCCTCGATGATCAGTTCGTCTCGCCATGGCGCGCGCAGCTCGATACCGACTGGTGGATCGCCGATCTTTACGCCTTCGCGCTCGATCTGGGCGCGACGACGATCGCGACCGCGATCTCGCGCAGCGTGATCGACATGAACCGCGATCCGTCGGGCGCCTCGCTCTATCCGGGGCAGGCGACGACCGAGCTCTGCCCGACGACGACCTTCGACGGCGACCCGCTCTATCGCTTCGGCGCGCCAGACGAGACCGAAGTCGTCCGCCGGCTGGGCCTCTATCACCGCCCGTATCACGATGCGATCGCGGCAGAGATCGAACGACTGAAGGCGCAGCATCGCAAGGTCATTCTTTACGACGCCCATTCGATCCGCAGCCATGTGCCGCGCCTGTTCGACGGCGAATTGCCGCAATTCAACATCGGCACCAACAGCGGCGCGACCTGTGCGCCCGAACTGGAAACCGTGGTTGCAAGCATCTGCGCCGCGAGCGGCCACAGCCATGTCGTCAACGGCCACTTCAAGGGCGGCTGGACAACGCGCCATTACGGCCGCCCCGACGCGGGCATCCACGCGATCCAGATGGAGCTCGCCCAGCGCGGCTATATGGTCGAACCGGCGTCTTTCGACCCCGGCAACTGGCCAAGCCCGCTCGACTCCGATCCCGCGATCCTGCCGACGCTGCAGCAAGTGATCGCCGCGACCCTCGATTTTGCGAAAGGATATCCATGAGCCGCCTCGACAACAGCCGCGTCATCAAGGCACCGACCGGCGACCGGCTCAACGCCAGGAGCTGGCTGACCGAAGCGCCGCTGCGCATGCTGATGAACAATCTTCATCCCGACGTTGCCGAACGCCCCGAGGAACTGGTCGTCTATGGCGGCATCGGCCGCGCCGCGCGCGACTGGGAAAGCTATGACCGCATCGTCGAGACGCTGAAGCGCCTCGAAGACGACGAGACGCTGCTTGTCCAGTCGGGCAAGCCGGTCGGGGTCTTTCGCACCCACCCCGACGCGCCGCGCGTGCTGATCGCGAACAGCAACCTCGTCCCGCATTGGGCGAATTGGGAGCATTTCGGCGAACTCGATAAGCGCGGGCTCGCCATGTACGGGCAGATGACCGCGGGATCGTGGATCTATATCGGCACACAGGGCATCGTGCAGGGGACGTACGAAACCTTCGTCGAAATGGGGCGCCAGCATTATGGCGGCGACCTCGCGGGCAAATGGCTGCTCACCGCCGGGCTTGGCGGTATGGGCGGGGCACAGCCGCTCGCGGCAGTGATGGCGGGCGCATCGTGCCTCGCGATCGAGTGCCAGCCGAGCCGGATCGAGATGCGGCTGCGCACCGGCTATCTCGACGTCGCGGCGCAGACGATCGAGGAAGCGATGGCGATCATCGAAAAGAGCTGCGCCGACAAAAAGCCGGTGTCGGTCGGCCTGCTCGGCAACGCCGCCGAAATCCTGCCCGACCTGTTCGCCCGCGGCATCCGTCCCGATCTTCTGACCGACCAGACGAGCGCGCACGACCCGGTGAACGGCTATCTCCCCATCGGCTGGAGCGTCGCCGAATGGATGGAGAAGCGCGAAAGCGACCCGCAGGCTGTCGCGAAGGCGGCCAAGGCGTCGATGGCGGTGCATGTCCGCGCGATGCTCGATTTTCAGGCCGCGGGCGTGCCGACGACCGATTATGGCAACAATATCCGGCAGGTCGCGAAGGACGAGGGCGTCGAAAATGCCTTCGATTTCCCCGGCTTCGTTCCCGCCTATATCCGCCCGCTCTTCTGCCGCGGCATCGGTCCGTTCCGCTGGGCGGCGCTGTCGGGCGATCCCGAGGACATCTACAAGACCGATGCCAAGGTGAAGGAACTGCTGCCCGACGACGCGCATCTGCACAACTGGCTTGACATGGCGCGTGAGAAGATTCATTTCCAGGGCCTGCCCGCGCGCATCTGCTGGGTCGGGCTCGGCGATCGTCACCGGCTTGGGCTCGCGTTCAACGAGATGGTCGCGTCGGGCGAACTCAAGGCACCCGTGGTCATCGGCCGCGATCATCTCGACTCGGGATCGGTCGCCTCGCCCAACCGCGAAACCGAAGCGATGCGCGACGGGTCGGACGCGGTCAGCGACTGGCCGCTGCTCAACGCGCTCCTCAACACCGCGAGCGGCGCGACCTGGGTGTCGCTGCACCATGGCGGCGGCGTCGGCATGGGCTTTTCGCAGCACAGCGGCATGGTGATCGTCGCCGACGGCACCCCCGATGCGGCCAGGCGGCTCGAACGCGTGCTGTGGAACGACCCCGGCACCGGCGTCATGCGCCACGCCGACGCGGGCTATGACATCGCGATCGACTGCGCGCGCGAAAAGGGACTCGACCTGCCCTCGCTCGGTTAGGCGGGCTGCGCTGTTACCGTTTCTCCGGCACGTATGCGGCGGCGGAGCAGGAACAGCCCGGCGCCGAGAAGGGCCGTCGGCACCAGCATCAGCGTGAAGGCGGTGCGCCCGTCGAGATGCGCGAACAGCGCCCCGGTAATCAGCGACCCGGTCGTGCCGCCAAGCGCCGAAAAGACGACGACCAGCCCCATCAGCGACGGGTGGTGCCGGTTCGGCATCGCGCTCAGCATCACCGAAATGATCGTCGGATAAATGGGCGCGAGCGCGAAGCCGATCATCGGGAAGAGAAAAGCCGCGACCGGCGCATCGCGCCAGCTTTCGATCGGCACCGGACGCAGGCCATCGGCGAGCGGCAGCACGAGGATGATCAGCGCCGCGAGTACGGCCAGGCAGGCATTCAGGACCGGATACCAGTCGAAGCGCGCCATCACCGCGCCGGCGCCGAAACGGCCGAGCGCGATGCACGCCGCGAACAGACTCGCCGCCTGCACGCTCATCTGCGCCGGCAGGTGCAGCACCTCGTTGTTGAAGGTCGGCAGCCAGGTACCGATGCCCTGCTCGATCAGGACAAAGACAAAGGCGCAGACGATGAAGACGAGCACCAGCGGCAGCGCCGCGAGCCGCAGCATCGCGACGAGCGGCGGCCCCTGTTCGTCGGCGGCCTCCTCCCCCGCATGGGTGCGGCGCTCGTCAAGCGATGCAGACAGGATGAAGGCCAGCGCCAGCGCCGGGATCACCGCCAGCACCCAATAGGCGTTGAGCCAGCGCAGGCCCATCGGGTCGATGAAGGCGCTGAACACCCAATAGGACGACAGCACGCCGACCATGAACATGCCTTCGATCAGGCTGGTCAGGCTGGCGTGGTGCCGCGCGTCGTCGGTGACGAGGCCGATCATCGAATAGACGACGACTTTGGCGACCGCGAAGGCCGCGCCGACCATCGCGAAATGCAATTGCGCTGCGCCGAAGCTTCCCGCGAGCGGCATGACCGTACACGCCGCGATCGCGAGGAGCAGCGCCCCGATCAGCGCGTTACGCAGGCCGATGCGCGGCAGATAGCTCGCGGTCAGGAAAGAGACGATCGCAATCGTGATATCCTTGAAACCTTCGAGCGTGCTCGCCTCGGGCTTCGTGACATGAAAGCTGGAAATCGACTGCAGGATCACCGTCCCGACGCTGTTGAGCAGCATCGCGAAGGCGACATAGGTCAGAATCATTGCGGCAATCAAACGCGTGCGGGCCATGCCAAGTCCTTTGCCGCAAAGAGGGGTGGTCGCGAAGAGGCCGCGACCACCCAGGGAGGAATGACCTAGAATTTATAGGCGGCGCTGAAGCGGAACGACCGGCCGAGGATCGGACGGGCATTCAGCACTTCAGCCGCATTCTGGCCCAGCGTGCGCGGATCGCCTTCGGTCAGACCGATCTCGTTGGTCAGATTGTCGGCGGTGACCGCAAAGCTGAGCGCACGGTTGACGTCGACCGTCACGCCGGCATCGATCTTGAAATAATGCGGCAGCGACTGGGTGTTGCCGGTATCCGAGAAGCGATCGCCGATATAGGTGAAGGTCGAATAGACGCCGACCTTGCCGTCGTTGCCGAACGGCAGTTCATAGGCCGGGGTCACGCGCCATTGCCACTTCGGCTGCCGCTGGACGCGGTTGCCGCTGAGGTCGGTCGCACCGTTGTTGGTGAAGAAGTCGCGATATTTGGCGTTGAGCCACGTGCCCGAGAAGGCGAGCGTGAAATTGTCGACCGGCCGAAGCTGTCCTTCCAGCTCGACACCCGTGCTGCGCGCGCCGCCGATCGACGCCTGCGGTGCGCCATTCTGGATGACAGTGGTGACAAGGCCTTCGAACTTCGTGTGGAACAAGGTGGCATAGAGCGACAGCATGTCGGTCCGCACCTTCACCCCGCCTTCGAAATTGTCGACGCGCGGCGAGACGCGGATGCCGTCGCGCAGATTGTCGAAGAAGGGATTGGTGTTGCCGCGGTTGTAACGGACATAGGCGCCGACCGACGACGAGAAGTCGTAGTTCAGGCCCGCCGTCCATGACCAGGCGCCCTTGCTGTACGAAATATTGCGGAAGGTGCCGTCGAGCACCGCGACATTCTGGTCGTAAAGCGTGTTCGGGTCGCCGTCGGCGTCGAGCACGGTCGCGTTGTTTTCCAGCGTGCCGGTTGCCTTGTAATGCTGATAGCGCAAGCCCGCGTCGAAGCGCAGTTCGGGCGTGATCTGGAACTCGTCGACCGCATAAAAGGCATATTCGCGGCCGTCATAGGCGGCGTTGACGTTGAAGAAGCTGCCTTGCGTAAAGCCGCGATCGGTCACGACCCGGCCATCGGCGAGCGTCAGGTTGAGCAGCCGCGCATTGTTTTCGGCAGTCAGCAGCTGGATGTTGCCGAGGTTCCACTGGTCCTTCGACGAAAAGTCGGAGAAATAGGCGCCCAGCGTGAACTTGTTGTTGCCGCTGTCCCATTCGACGTTGAGGTCGTTGGTGAAATCCTCGATCTGCTTGCGCACGATCCAGGTGCCGGCGCGGATCACCTGCTGGCTGCCCGCATTGGCGACCGCATCGCCCCCATTGACATAGGTCAGGCTGCCGATCGTGCTGCCGAGGCTCGCCGCATAGTCGGCGGCCGACATCGCGGTGCTCGCGGGAACCAGTCCGGTCGTATCGGCATCGCCCTTCAGATAGCTTGCGCGATACCGCAGCTGGAGCCCGTCGCCGATCTCGTAATCGAAATTGGTGCCAAGGTTGATCAGCTTGGCGCCGCGACCGTCGCCAAGGTCGGCGCGCGTGCCGTCGGGAAGCACCGACAGGCGCGTTTCGGGGCCGGCGATCACGCCGGTGCCGGGGTCGATATTGCCGAACTGGCGCACCTTGTCGCCGTCGCGGATCACCGGGATCGGCAGCAGCCACTGGCCATGATCGTTGAGATAGCGCGCGAAGACGAGGATCGAACCCTTGTCGAGGTCATGGCGGATATTGGCGGTGATCTGCCCGCCCTTTTCGGCGGTGAAGCCCGGATTGCGGATGCCGTGGCCGCTCGAATAATAGCCGCCGACCATGAAGGTCGTGTTGTCGCCGAGCGGACCCGACAGGCGCAGGTCGCCGCGCATGTCGCCGAAATCGGTGACGCTGGCCTTCACAAGCCCTTCGAATTCGGGGCCGCCCTCTTTCTGGACGAAGTTGACGGTCAGGCCGGGTTGGCCGTTGGCGAACAGCGCGCCGGTGCCGCCGCGCACCGCCTCGACCCGCGCGATCGTTTCGTCGATGCGGATAAGCTGCGTGTTTTCGAGGAACGACAGCGTCGGCGGCGAGAAGAAGGGCACGCCCTGCGTCGTCAGCGTGACGAATTCGGCGTCGCCGCCCGACGGATAGCCGCGCACGAAGATGTTGGCGCCATTCTGGCCGCCCGAGCTTTCGGCCATGACGCCCGGCACGACCTTCAGCAGGTCGGCGGTGCTGTTCGGCGCGGCCTGTTCGATGGCATCGGCCGAAATGCTGGTAATCGCAAAGGCCGCGGCTTGGCGGCTGACCCCGCCGCCGGCGGTGCCGGTTACGACGATTTCATTGCCTGCCGCATCGTCGGCGGGCTGAGGCGCTTCCTGGGCATGGGCCACCGCCGGCAGCGCGATGAGCGCGATCGACGAGAGCAGATAGGTCCGTTTCAACATGGCTGTTCCTCCACTTATCCTGTTTTCTTTGAAAGGTTGCCCGCGCTCGCCGCTTCCCGTTCTGCTGACAGGATCTGGTCGACCGAAAGCGCCCCGATGGCGGGGACGTGCACGTCGGCATCGGGCAGCGCCTCTTCAGACCCGATGCCAATCGCCACCATGCCCGCCGCATGGATGGCTGAAATTCCGGCCTGCGCATCTTCGATACCGATGCAGCGTTCCGGGGGGAGGCCCATGCCGTCGGCACAGGCCAGGAATATGTCGGGCGCCGGCTTGTTCGCCGCGATCGCGCCCGCGTCGGCGATGAAATCGAACTGGTCGGCGATGCCGAGCAACCGAACGACGTGGCCGGCATTGCGGCTCGCCGAGGCGAGGCCGATCTTGATGCCCGCGCTGCGCAGCGCGGCAAAAAGCGCGCGCACGCCGTCGAACAGATTGGCGGGCGAATAAGCGGCCAGCCGCGCGCGGTAGAGCGCATTCTTCTCTGCAAGCATCGCCTCGAAGCGCGCGTCGTCGACCGACGCGCCCGCGCCGTCCAGGATAAGGCGCAGCGATCCCGCGCGATCGACGCCCTTCAGCCGGTCGTTGGCGGCGCGGTCGAAGGCATAGCCATATTGATCGGCCAGCGCCTGCCACGCATGGTAATGATCCTCGGCCGTGTCGGTCAGCACGCCGTCGAGGTCGAAGATCACGCCCTGCACCGCCGGGCGCGCCATCCGGACCGCCGCGTCGGCAAGACGAACCGGGCGGCCGTGATCGACAATATCGACCGGCGCGCCCGACAGGCGGCGATAGGTCGCCCCTTCGGCATCGACCGCAACCTCGATCACGCTGCCGCGCCACATCAGGCGGAAATGATAGCGCGCCCAGCCGGCGGGGATGCGCGGCGCGAAGGCGGGGCAATCGCCGCCGAGCCACAGACCGCCCCAGCCGTGCGCAAGCACGAGCCAGCTTCCCGCAAGCGCCGCCATGTGCAGGCCGTGCGAGGTGTTGCCGTGGCGATTTTCCAGATCGACGAAGGCGGCCTCGCGATGGAAATCGAGCGCCTCCCCATCCTCGCCGAGCCGCGCCGCCACAATTGCGAAGGCCACCGACGACAGCGTCGAATCATGCGCGGTGACGCGGCTGTAATAGTCGAAATTGCGCCGCTGCAACGCGAGCGGCAACGACACGAGATCCATCGCCATCGCCTGCAGCACATTGCCCTGCTTGGCGATTTGGTGCCGGAACAGGATCATCGGGTGATAGCGCATCAGCAGCGGCCCGCGCTCGTCGAGCGGTGCCAGATCAGCCAGCTTCGGCCGTCCCAGAAAGGCGTCGTCCTGCGGGCTTACCCCGGCCTCTGCATCGACCGGCAACCACATCGCCTCGGCGGCGCGGCGCCACATCGCGACTTCTTCGGCGTCGAGGCCGATGGCCTGCGCCAGCGCCGCGAAGGCCGCGGGATCGGTGTGCGCCAGCCAGTCGGCGGTGTCGGCAGCATAGGCAAGGTGCCGCGCCGCGATCGCGTTGGTGTAATAATCATTATCGACGAGCGCCGAATATTCGTCGGGCCCGGTCACGCCATAGATGCAGAAGGCCCCGCCGCGGCGCGGGTCGAAGGCGCCGATCTCGGGCCAGATGCGCGCGGTTTCGAACAGCATTTCGGCCGCAGCGCGGCGGACGTCGCTATCGCCCGTCGCCGCGACATACAGCGCAACGCCATGCGCGATGTCGCCGTTGATATGATATTGCGCCGACCCCGTCGGATAATGTGACGAACATTCGGCCCCGCCGATGGTCCGCCACGGATAGAGCGCGCCGCGCGCATGGCCAATGCCGCGCGCATGCGCCCGCGCCGCCGCAAGCTTGCCGATGCGATACTGCAGCAGGGTGCGCGCCCGGTCGGGCATCTGGAGCGCCAGCACCGGGAGCATGAAGGATTCGGCGTCCCAGAAATAATGGCCCTCATAGCCTTCGCCCGACAGCCCCTTGGCCGCGATACTGTGGTCCGGGTCGCGGCTGGCCGACTGGTGGAGCTGGAACAGGTCGAAACGCAGCGCCTGCGTCAGCGCGTCGTCGCCCGCGATCGCAAAATCGGCATGCGCCCACAATTGGTCGACCGCGCGCTGCTGCGCCGCCGCAATGGCCTCGAACGGCTGCGGTTCGGGCAGCGCATCGATGTCGACCGGGTGGCCGCGGGTGCAGGTCATGGCGACCACCCGGTCGACGCTCAGCGTGCCGCCGGCGACCAACGCGCCGCGCACCATATGGCCGCCGTCGATGCGCACCACCGGCGCATCGAGGCTGGCGACCCGCTGGCGATAGGCGAGTTCGACGGCACCCTGGGCAAACCGGACCACGGAAGGGGTGTCGCCCGGTTCGGAAGGCTGAACGGTCCAGACCGGCCGCAGCCGCCCGGAAATACGCGGATCGTCGGCCGCATCGGCGTTGCCGCCATCGGCATCGGTGCCGAAGATCAGATCGATCTCGATCGTCGCGGCGAAATCCACCGGCGAGACCGACAGACGCGTTGCGACGCAGGCATCGCCGTCCAGCGGAACGATGCGAACGGCCGCAATCTCGATCGTCCGGCCATCGGCGAGACGCCAGCGGGTGCGGCGGCGAAGCTGTCCCCAGGCAAGATCGAGCAGGCTCTCGGCTTCGAGGCGCTCGGCAGCCGCAAAATCGACCGGCGCGCCGTCGATCCGCAGGCGCAGGGCCACCGGGCTCGGGCATTTGATCCGCGTGTCAGTCGCGGTCGCGTAGCCGGGAAAGCTTTCATGATAATCGATCGGGCGGCTGACATAGGCGCCGGGGAGATAGGCGCAGGGCGCAGCGGCGCATTCGTCGGCGACGCCCTCAACGCCGACCAGGCCGTTGGCGAGCGCGAACAGCGCGGCCGCCTGATCGCCGACGGCGTCGCCGCCGTGTCGGACAAGCCGCATCGTATCAGAAGCTGCGCTGGAAATTGCCACTGTCATCCTCACCCGCGGCGCACGCTCGGCCGGCGCGCGCTCCATCGAAGCCATCTTGTGGTGCAAAAATGGTATCGATGTCAAGTTATCGATACCATTGCGGGAAAGGACGTGCGAACTACGGCGCGTTCGCGCAGTGATTCAGCTTTCGCGTGCGACCAGTTCCACGCTCATGGCGCGCGAATCGGCGCCCTTGCCCGCGACGAGATCGAGCACCTTCTTGGCGAGCAATTCGCCGCCGACCGCCCAGTCCTGCCGGATGGTGGTGAGTTTGGGCGATACGATCGCTGCGCCGGGGGAATCGTCGAAGCCGACGACCGATACGTCGCCGGGTACGGACAGGCCGCGCGCCTGCAACGCTTCGATCGCGCCCATCGCAATGGCATCGCTCGCCGCGAAGACGCCGTCGAAGGCAGTGCCCTTGGCCAGAAGCCGATCGATCGCCTCGCGCCCGGCGGCGGCGGTGAAGGCGCAGGCGATCCGCTCAATCACCGCGGCGTCGCTGCCCTTCAGCGCGTCGGCAAAGCCCTGGAGCCGATCCTCGACCTCGCCATGCTGGGTTTCACCAAGGAACAGCAGCGCGCGGCGCCCGCGCGCGCGCAGATAGTCGGCGGCGAGCCGGCCGCCCGCGCGATTGTCGCTGCCGACGACGACGCGTCCGGGCGGGCCGTGCGCCGCGCCCCAGACCACATACGGCAGCCCGGTCGCCTCGATCGCCGCGGCGGCATCGTCATGCACGCCCTGCCCCAGCAGGATGACCCCGTCGGCCGACGGCGGGTGCTGTGCGAACAACTCGATCGTCGTCAGCACCATATTCTGTCCGGCTGCAGTCAGTTCCTGCATGATCCCGCCGAGCAGCGAGAGCGGATAAGGTTCGCTCATCAGGCGGTCGTGCGAGGGGGCCATTTCGATGACTACGGCGATGGTCCGGGTGCGTTGCTGCCGCAGATTGCGCGCCGAAATATTGAGCCGGTAGCCCATGCGTTCGGCGGTGTCGCGGATCAGCCGGCGCGTGCTTTCCTTGACCGTCGGGCTGTCCGAAAGCGCGCGCGAAACGGTGATCTTCGCGACGCCCAGCTCGCGCGCGATGTCGGCCATCGTCGGGCGCGCATTGCCGCCGCCAAGGGGACCGGTGCCATTAGCCATGGCTCCCCTTAACGCGCGTCCGCCTTGTTTCACAAGCGCCTAAGAGGAGGGCGGCGGGGACGGAAGCCCCCCCCCGCCGCGACCGGTCAGAGCGCCGATCCTCCCAATTTGTAGGTGAGCTGCAGGAACACGCTGCGTCCGATGCTGTCGAACCAGCTGGTGTTGTAATAGGGATAGCTCGACCAGGTCGGGTCCTTGACGGGGTTCGTGTCGAACAGGTTGCGCACCGTCAGCGAGCCGCGCAGATGATCGGTGAAATCATATTGCATGGTCGCATTGAAGAGGTAGCTCGCCTTGATGAACGCATCCTCGTCATAATTGGGCAGCTTGCCGAGCCGGGTGCCCGAAAAGGTCAGCTGAAAGCCCTCATTTTCGTATGAGATGCTGCCGTTCGACTTGTCGCGCGGCAGGTAATAGCCGCTATCGACGGCGAGCTTGTCGACGAACGGATCGCCCGGATATTGCTGGAAACTGTGCTTGAACACATGGCTGTGCGCGAGCGACAGGGTGAAGTTGCCGATACCGGTTGGCAGGCTGCCGCGGAAGGCGATATCGATCCCGCTCGTCCTTTCGCGCGCAATGTTGATCGGATTGACGCGGATCGACGAGATCTGCCCGGCATTGCCGCCGCTGGCAAAGCGCGTGATGCGCGCGAAGGCATCCTGACAGGTCGGCGAATTGGGATCGAGCTTGGGCGTGCCGCCCGCGGTCAGCACGCTGCAGTCCGCCTCGGTCCGGGCCAGCGTGTCGATGCTGAGATCGTCGACCTGATTGTCGAGCGTCACGCGGAAATAATCGACCGAAACATGGAGGCGGCTCGACGGCGAAAAGACGATGCCTCCCGTCAGCGTTCGTCCGGTTTCGGCGTCGAGGTTGCGGTTGCCGGTCCGGTTCACGACGACGCCGGTCCCCGAATAGCTGCAATCGCCGATATCCTCGTCGGGCTCTTCGACCGCGCACAGATAATAGTCATCGACGCTGCTCTGCACATTGCCCGGCCCCGTAAAGACATAGTGGAGGTCAGGCGCGCGGAAGGCAGTGCCATAGGCGGCGCGCAGCAGCAGGCTGCTCGTCGGTCGGACTTCGACCCCGCCATTATAGGTGAACTTGCCGACATCGCGGCCGGCAAAGCCGAAGGTGTCATAGCGGCCGGCACCCGTCAGCGTCACGAAATCGAGCACCGGCACGCGCACTTCGCCGCCGATCGCGGCATGGCTGCGCTTGCCCGCACCGTCGCTGTCTTTCCAGCTGTAATAATAGTCGGTGAGCGCCAGCGGATCGGGACGCAGATTATAGCCCTGCTTGCCATATTCGGCGACCACCGCGACCCCGACCGGGCCGGCCGGAAGCTGGAACAGCTCGCCATTGGTCAGCGTCGCCTGCAAATTGCTGGTCCAGCTATACGGACGATAGACCGTATCGGCCGAAATGCTGTCATATTCGGCAGGCGTCAGCGCGGTGTAGAGCCGCGCGGGATCGGCGTTGAAAATCGGATAGCCGCTGTCCTCGTCGACCCCCAGCTGTTCGCCCAGAAAGAAGGCGATCGCCTTGGAATTGACGATCTGGGGCCAGCGCACGACCGACTGGTAGCGGCTGTAATTGAAAGATGCCTCGTAATTCCAGGCATTGCCAAAATTGCCGCGGATACCGGGCGTGATGCTGTAGGTCGTCTGCTTGCTGCGCTGCATTTCCAGCCCGCCGGTTTCTTCCGGGGCAAACTGGCGCGACCAGTCGTCGATCGTATCGTCGAACGCGTTGTAAAAACTGTTGTCCGAACTCGACGACGAGCTTTCGAACGCCCAGCTCGTGACGTCGTACATCAGCCGGACCTTACTGATTCCGAACTGAAATTCGGCGAACAATTTGGCATTGTCCGACAGCTCGTACGACATCGTGCCGAAGCTGTTGAAGCCCTTGCGACCCGAAACGATCGTGCCGTAGCCGATCGACGTCTTGCTGCCGCAGTAATAGCCGGGGCCGTAATCGTCGATCGCCGGATCATAATCGCCGTAGCGCGGACGCGACGTATAGATGGTCGAACCGCCGTTGAGGTTCGCAACCCCGGCGCAGGCCGCCGGACCCGGATCGATATAGCTGTCGTTTTCGATGCTGTAGCGCAGGAAGGTGCGGCGCGCGATCGTGCTGCCGGGACTGTCGTCGGTGCTGTCCTGGATCGAACGATCATAAGCCCACAGCGGACGCTGGTCGAGATATTCGATACCGGCCGCGATGCTGAAACGGTCGGTCGACCAGCCGCCGGTCGCGGTGAAGCGATGCGACATGCCGCCACCATGCTGGGTGCGGCCGTGGCGATAGTCGAGCGTCAGGCCGTCCAGATTTTCCTTCATCTTGAAGTTGATGACGCCCGCAATCGCGTCCGAACCATAAATGGCCGAGGCTGCACCCGACAATATCTCGACCTTGTCGATCAGCCCCACCGGGATATTCGAAATGTCGGTGAAGTTGCTGCGGCCGATATAGGGCAGCGGGAAATCGGCGATGCGGCGCCCGTTGACGAGCACGAGCGTGTGGTTGGGGCCAAGCCCGCGCAGGTCGACCTGCTGCGCGCCGGGGGTGAAGTCGGCGCTGCTGCCCGACTGCGGGCTTTGCGTCTCGCCGCTGTTCTGGGTCATCGCCGCGAGCAGTTCGGGGACGCTGGTATAACCGTTGGCGCGGATCGCATCGGAATCGATGGTCGTGACCGCCGACGGCCCCTGATCCTTTATCGTGGGAATGCGCGAACCGGTGACGATGATCTCCTGCACCGCGCCCTCGTCCGACGCGTCCTGCGCCAGCGCCGGCGTGGCGAGCGCGGGAAGGCAGACGCCCAGCCCTAGAATGATGCGAAGCGACCGTCGGCCGAGATGTTCCATCGAAAAGCCCCTATCCTGTCTGCGGCGCGAATCGGCGCCCCCAATGCCCTGTCACGAGACGCGCCCTATCAGCCAGAACGGACCGAAAATTTCAATCATTATGACTAAAACAGGAATCATATTGTCATTTTGCGTGTCGATTATGTAACATCCATCGATCAGAGTTGCCGAAGGAGATATGCTGATGCCGCCGATCAGACTGTTCAAATGGATCACCGCACTGCTGTACGCGCTCCTTCTCGCCGCGCCGCCAGCGGCGGCGAAAGACCAGCCCTACGAACATTATGTCTATGGCGCGCTGAACACGCCGACGCCGGGTCCGGTATCGGGCGGACTGCTGCTGATGGGCGGAGGCGACCGGAATATCGACGCGATGAAATGGTTCTTCGGCAAGGCCGGAAAGGGCCACATCGTCGTCCTCAGCGCTTCTTACGGCAAGGAAATCGGCGAGGAATTCTATCGCGACATCGGCGGCATCCAGTCGGTCGAAATCTTCGTTTTCCACGCGCGTTCGCAAGCGACCGACAAGAAGATTCTCGACCGGCTGCGCAAGGCCGACGGCATCTTCATCGCCGGCGGCGACCAGTCGCGATATGTGCGCTTCTGGCGCGGCACGCCGGTCAACGAGATCATCGACGCGCATGTCGCGGCGGGCAAGCCGCTCGCCGGGACCAGCGCCGGCCTCGCGATGCAGGGCGAAAAACTCTATGGCGCGATGGACGACGGCAGCATCAAGAGTCCTGAGGCGCTCGCCGATCCGCTCGGCCCCGCTAACACCATCGAAGGCGAATTCCTGCACCTGGCGCTGCTCAAGGGCATCGTCACCGATACGCATTTCAAGGAACGCGACCGGCTCGGCCGCCTTTTCGCCTTCGTCGCCAAGGCGCAGGTCGGACGCGCTGCCGACGCGCCCGCGATGATCGGGCTCGGCGTCGATGAAAGCGCCGCGCTCGCGGTCGAACCCGACGGGTCGGGGCGCATCTATGCGACCGCACCCGACGGCTATGCCTGGGTCGTGGACGGATCGGAACTGCGCAACGTCAGCGACCGCAGGCCGCTCGATGTGCCGCGGGTGAAGGTGACGGGGGTCGGGCCGGGCTCGGTCGTTCACCTACCCTCGGGCCGCGTCGATGCGCCGGTGTTCGTGCGCAACTATGCCGCGCGCGCGGGCGAACTGGTCGAGGTGCCGCGCTGGTCGCTCGCGATCCATGGCGGCGCCGGGGTCATCAAGCCCGGCTCGCTCACCCCCGACAAGGAAGCCGCCTATCGCGCCGGCCTCGACGCCGCGCTGCGCGCAGGATCGGCGGTGCTCGACAAGGGCGGCCCGGCGCTCGACGCGGTCGCGGCGGCGGTGCGCGTGCTCGAGGACAATCCGCTTTTCAATGCCGGTCGCGGCGCCGTGTTCACCGCCGAGGGGACCAACGAACTCGATTCCGCGATCATGGACGGCGCCACGCTCAAGGCCGGTGCCGTCGCGGGTGTCACGCGCACCCGTCACCCGATCGACCTTGCCCGCGCGGTGATGGACAAGAGCCCGCACGTTCTCTTGGCGCGCGACGGCGCCGACCGCTTCTCGGTCGAACAGGGGCTCGAACAGGTCGACCCCGCCTGGTTCCGGACGGATCAGCGGTGGCAGCAGTTGCTCGCCTGGCGCAAGAAGCATCAGGCCGCGCTCGACCCGACGCATCTGTTCGGCACCGTCGGCGCGGTTGCGATCGATGCCAACGGCAATCTCGCCGCCGCAACCTCGACCGGCGGCATGACCGGCAAGCGCTGGGGCCGCATCGGCGATTCGCCGATCATCGGCGCGGGCACCTATGCCAGCAACGGCCGATGCGCGGTTTCGGCGACGGGATCGGGCGAATATTTCATCCGCGAAAGCGCGGCGCGGCAGGTCTGCGACCGCGTCGCGTGGAAAGGCGAAAGCCTGAACGACGCGGCGCAGGCGACCATCGCGGCGGTCGGTGCGATCGGCGGCGACGGCGGCCTGATCGCGATGGGCCCCGACGGCCGCCCGGTCTTTGCACTCAACGACCTTGGCATGTATCGTGGCCGGATGACGGCCGGGGCGGAACCACAGACGGCGATCTTCGCTGACGAGGCATGGGCGGACTGATGGCGCCGATGACCGTCAGTCTCGACGAGATCGACGATCGCCTGCTCACCCTGCTGCGCGACGATGCGCGCCAGACCATCGCACAGCTTGCGAAGGAACTCGGCATCTCGCGCGGCCAGGTCTATTCGCGGCTCGCGCGGCTGGAAGAGGATAATATCGTCGCGGGCTATACGGTGCGGCTGGGACAAGCCTTTGCCGCCGGCCGCGTCCGCGCCCATATGATGATCAAGACGTTGCCGCGCTATCACCGCGAGGTCGAGGCCGCCCTCGCCGGCTTTACCCAGGTTCAGGCGATCCACGCGATCAGCGGCGAATATGACATCATCGCGATGCTGGAAGCGGAGGACAGCGCCCTGCTCAACGAGCTGATCGACGAGATCGGCCTGCTCGACGGGGTCGAACGCACGACGACGTCGGTCATATTGGTGACCAAGATCGAACGCTGACCCCTTCCCTCCGGCGACGACCGAACCGGTCAGTTGGTCCAGTAGATATAATCCTGCCCGTCCTTCCACGGCGCGTTGAGCGGCACGTCGATCCGCACCGGCCCCTCGATCAGCCCCGGCCAGATCGGCTTGGCCATCCCCTTGTTCTGCGCCTCGATCATCGCACGAAGCTGTGCGACGCGCTGCGGCTCCTGCGCCGACACATCATGCTGTTCGGTCGGATCGATAGCGACATTATAGAGGCGAACCTTTTCGGGCCGCTTCGTTACCTGCAATTTCCAGTCGCCCGCGCGCACGACGCGATAGTCGCCCGAACGCCAGTACATCGCCTGGCGATGCGCCGGCCCGGCAAGGATATTCTGGCTGTCGACGATGCGATCGGTCGGCACCTTCGCCCCCGCCGCGGCGGCGATCGTCGAATATATGTCGATATGCCCGGTCACGTCGGCGCGGGTAGAACCCGGCGCGATATGGCCCGGCCAGCGCATGAAGAAAGGCGTGCGGATGCCGCCCTCGAAGAAGGTCGCCTTCCAGCCGCGATAGGGCGCGTTGAGGTGCGGGATGCCGGTGTACCAGGCCCCGCCATTGTCGCTGGTGAAGATGACAAGCGTATTGTCGTCGATCCCCGCCTGCTTGAGCTTCGCCATGACATCGCCGATGCGGCGGTCGAGCTGCGCGATCATCGCTCCGTAAACGCGCGTCTTGTGATCCTTGATCTGCGGCAGCCGGTCATATTCCTCGCGCGTTGCCTGCAACGGCGTGTGCGGCGCATTGAACGCCAGATACATGAAGAAGGGCCGGTTCTTGTTCGCCTCGATCGCCTTTTCGGCTTCGGCGGCGAAATAGTCGGTCATATGCCCCTGGGGATGAAAGCGCTTGCCGCCGTTGAAGGTGACGGCGTGGCGCAGATTGGCCCAGATGAAACGGTCGATCGGATCCCACGGCAGCTTGGCGTTGACCGTATCGGGATCGTCGTCGGGCAGGAATTTCGCGCCCCCCGCCAGAATCGCGAGGCTTTCGTCGAAACCCTGCGCATTGGGCTGCAAGCGCGGCGCTTCGCCCAGATGCCATTTGCCGATGTGGATGGTGTGATATCCCGCCGCCTTCACCGCTTCGGCAATGGTAATTTCGCTCGGCGGGACGCCCATGTCGGGATAGTCGGGAATATCGTCGGTGATCAGTTCCTTGTGGAATACCGCCTTCAGCGGGCCAAGGCCGCCGCCATGCGCCAGATTCTCGGCAAAGGCGGTCGGCACCGCGGTGAACTCGAAACCGAAGCGAGTCGGATAGCGGCCGGTCATCATCGCCGCGCGCGACGGCGAACAGGTGGCGTTCGCGGCATAGGCGGTGGTGAAGTTCAGCCCCTGACGTGCCAGCGCGTCGATGTTGGGCGTCTTGACGATCCCGCCCGCAACGCCGCCGCCGTTCAGGCTGATGTCGTTCCAGCCCAGATCGTCGGCGACGATCAGGATGATGTTGGGCGGGCGCTTGGTCCCCGGCGCGGTGACGGGGGCCGCACCCGGCCCCTGCTGCCAGACCACCGCGTGGTTCGGCTGCACCGGGTCGCGCCAATCCTGGATCATCCCGGGCAGACGATATTTATTCTCCTGAAAACCCCAATAGCCACCCGCGCCGATCAGCGCGACGACGCCCAATGCAATCCAGCGTTTCTTCATCGGTCCCCTCCGGCCCCCTCTAAGCCCATGTCAAAAGCGCGATATGCGCAAGCGCCGCAGCGAGCGCGAGCCCCAGCCCCACCGTGACCCGCGGGCTGGCATAAAAGGCGATCTGTCGCTGCGTCGGGAAAGAGAAGGTCGTCTCGATCCCCAGTGTCTTGTTCGGATGCACGGCGCGAAAGGCCGGATCGGCCGCCATGCGGATCAGATCGCGGCGGCTGCGGTATCGCATCGTGCCGACCAGCGACCAGCCGGGGTCGGCGGGTGTGTTCCACGCGTCGATATAGCCGCCGACCTTGGCGCCGACATAGAGCGGATGCCCGCCGCGCGCGATCAGCCCGCGCACGAAGGGGTCCGAATAGCGGCGCAGCCATTCGCTGCCCGCGCGCGTCTCGCCGCTGGCGGGATCGGTGACTTGGCCCGGCCGCGTGCGGACAAGATTGACCATGACGAATTCGCGTCCGTCGTCGTCCTCCAGAAAAGCGCGCAGGCGGGCGCTGTCGTTGCCCGTTTCCTCCATGCGATCGCCGAGCGTGCCCAGAAAGGCGTCGATCTCGGCGCGCGTCAGCGGGCGGCGGAACCCATCGTAGAACAGCAGGAAGGCGAGCCAGAGCAGCAACGCGCCCGCCCAAATCGCGCCGACAAGAAAAGCCTGCTCCCCCATCATTCCCCCGACTCTTCGGTTGCCCCGAAACTATTGGCACTATATGTGTCATTATATCGGGCGCGGCGCAAGATGCTTCGAAGCGGGCATTGACCACGGCGCCAAGCTGCGCCAGCGGGGAGGACATGACGACAACGGCGAAAGCGGAGGGCGAGGCAAAGGCGAATCCGGCGAGCGAGACGCCCCGGATCGATGGTCGGCGCGAACGCAGCCGGTCGAGCCACAAACGCATCGTCAAGGCGATGATGGAGCTGATCGCTGGCGGCGACCTGATGCCCAGCGCGGCGCGCGTCGCCGACGAAGCCGGGATCGGCATTCGCACCGTTTTCCGCCATTTCGACGATATGGATTCGCTCTATAGCGAGATTTCGGCGACGATCGCCGAACGGGTGATGCCGATCGTCACCGCCCCCTATCTCGACAACGACTGGCGTGCGAACATGCGCGATCTCGCCCGCCGCCGCGTCCGCGTGTTCGAAACGATGCTGCCGTTCCGGCTCGCGGCCAATATCAAGCGCTATCAGTCGCCCTTTCTGATGGCCGAATATGGCCGCGTCATCACGGTCGAGCGCGAACTGGTAATGCGCCTGCTGCCCGCGCCTGTCCTTGCGAACAAGGTGGCGGCGGAGGCGCTATGTGCCACCCTCTCCTTCCAGAACTGGCGCGCGTTGCGGCACGACCAGGGCCTGCCGGCCGAAGAAGCGGGGACCGTCACCGCGCATATGGTCGAAGCGCTGCTTGCCGCGCTTCCGCAAGGCGGCGATCGGTGAAGCGCAGCGCAGCGCTGATCGCTTTCGCCGCGCTGGGCGCCCTGGCCGCATGCGGCGCCAAAAAGACCGAACAGCATGCCGAAGCGCAGACCCCGACCTGCCCGCCGATGCCGGCGCGCGACTATGTCTGGATACCCGGCGCGACCTTCACCATGGGCGCCGACGCGACGCTGCCCGAAGAGGCACCGGCGCGCGAGGTTTCGGTCAAGGGTTTCTGGATGGCAACGCATGAGGTGACGAACGCCGAATTCGCCGAATTCGTGAAGGCGACCGGCTACAAGACGCTTGCCGAGAAAGACCCGCCGAAACTGCCCGGTGCGCCGCCCGACATGCTGATCCCCGGATCGGCGGTGTTTACAGCGCCGACTGACGGCAATCCCAACTGGTGGCGCTGGGTCGTCGGGGCCGAATGGCGGCATCCCGAAGGACCGAAGACCGGCATCGCCGGCCGCGATCGCGACCCGGTGGTCCAGGTCGGCTACGAGGACGCGCTCGCCTACGCGCACTGGAAGGGCAAGGCGCTGCCCGACGAGGCGCAATGGGAACTTGCCGCTGCAACCGGCGGCGCGCGGCGCGATGTTCCCGTCGATGCAAACGGCAAGCCGACCGCCAACTATTATCAGGGCGTGTTCCCGGTCCGCGACCTCGGCACCGACGGCTTCAAGAGCCGCGCGCCCGTCGCCTGCTTCCCCGCCGACAAGCACGGCGTCCACGACCTGATCGGCAATGTCTGGGAATGGACGGCAAGCGCGATCGACCCCGACCGCAATGTCATCAAGGGCGGCAGCTTTCTGTGCGCGGCGAATTATTGCGCGCGCTATCGCCCCGCCGCGCGCCAGTTTCAAGAACGCTCGCTAGGTACCGATCATGTTGGCATTCGCCTGATCGACACCGCGCGCCCGCCGCCGCCGGACGAAAAGCCACAAGAGGGCTGACAGCGCGACGATCGCCCCGCCGAGCACCAGTCCGGCCTGGATCGCCCGCTTGCGGCCCTGTTGCCGCCACGCATAAAGGTTGATCTGTTCGTCGGCGGTGTAACCCGCCGGCATTTCGAGCACCTGGTTGGTCTTGGCGAACGCCGCATAATCGGCCTTCATCGCCGCAAAGCGATCGGGCATCGCGGCGGCCAGATCGCGCGTCTCGCCGGGGTCGCTGGCGATGTCGAACAGTCGCCATTGACCGTCGCCCGTCGGCGGCAGATTGCGCACCAACTTGTAATCCCCCCGGAACAGCGCGGCATTGCCCGACAGTTCATAACCAATCGGCGCGTCGCCATGAACGCTGCCCGCGCCGCCTGCCAGCATCGGCACCAGACTGCGCCCCGCGATCGGCTCGACCGTCCGCCCGCTCCAGCTGCCGCCGTGACCCGGCACGCCGGCGAGGTCGGTCAGCGTCGGGACGATGTCGGTGACATGCGCGAGCCCCTTCGAGATCGCGCCCGCGCGCACCTGCGGATGGCCGGGCCAGGCGATTATCAGCGGTACGCGCAGCCCGCCCTCGGTCGCGCTGAACTTGTACCCCGATAGCGGCGCCGCAGCCGCGCTGGCCCAGCCCGGACCGATGGCGCTGAAGCTGTGGCGGCGGCCGATGTTGCCGATCGACGTGTTATATTGCATCCCCAGGAACAGCCGGTTGCGCAGCCGGTTATAGGGGTTGGTCGGTTCGGGGCCGTTGTCCGACAGAAAGACGAAGATCGTATTGTCGTAATCGCCCGTCGCCTTCAGATGCGCGACAAGGCGCCCGATCTCGCGGTCGGCGGCGGTCGCCATCCCGGCATAGGCCTGCATGACGCGGACCGCCGCCTTGCGTTCGTCGCTGTCCAGCTTTTGCCAGTCGGGGGTGGTCGCCATCGTCACCATCGGCGCGCCCGCGGGCATGATGCCGAGCGCCGCGGCGCGCTTGGCCCGTGCGGCGCGCAGCGCGGTCCAGCCTTCGCGATACATCGCCTGATAGCGCGCGATATCGCTGTCGGGCGCCTGCACCGGAATATGGTTTGCTAGGAAATTGACCGACGCGAAAAACGGCTTTCCGCTCGCGCGGTCGGAGTCGATATAATCGATCATCTTCTGGACGACGAAGCGCGACGAATAATAATCCTTGGGCAGCACCCCCGGCTTGCCATTGTCGGTCCAGTTCGCCTTGTCGTAGAGGCCCTTTATCGGCTCCTGATCGAAATTGTCGGCGCCCGCATCGGCCAGGCTGAAGGCGCGATCATAGCCGCGCGCTTCGGGAAGCCGCGTCGGATCGCTGCCCAGATGCCATTTGCCGGTCAGATAGGTGCGATAGCCCGCCGCCTTCAGCATTTCCGCGATCGTGACGACGCTGTGGTTCATCACCGTCTCGTACCCCGGCTTGCCGCGGTGCGCGTCGGGGATCGTCTCGGGCATATTGCCCAACCCGGCGCGGTGGTTCATCACCCCCGTCTGCAGCATCGCGCGCGTCGGTGAGCAGGAACCCGACACATGGAAATTGGAAAAGCGCATCCCGGCATGCGCCAGCGCGTCGATGTTCGGGGTCGCGAATTCGGCCCCGAAAGCGCCGACATCCGAAAAACCCCAGTCATCGGCCAGCAGGATGACGATATTGGGATGGCGCGGCGCTGCGGGCGCGGTCGGCACCGCGGTCTGCGCGGCCAGCGGCGCCGCGACCAGCGCAGCGGCGATCCCGGCGGCGAACGCGCGCCTCATGCCGACACCAGCGCGGGCAGGCAGCCAGTCCGCTCGAGCAGCGGATCGACCGCGGCGCGCGCCGCGTCGTTCAGCGCCGCGTAGCGCATGCGCAGGTCGGCAAGGCATTTCGCCTGATATTTGAACACCCCCTGGTCATAGCCATGCCCCATCGCCTCGAACCGTATCATCGCCTCCCCCTTTTCCAGTGCCGCCGCATTCGCCCGCAAGAAGGGCAGATAGACCGCGCCCGCCACCGCCAGCAGCGCATCGACCACGGGCGGCAGCCGCGCATCGGCCGCGTCCCATTCGCCGTCGATCCCCGACATGTCATCGATGTGCGAAAGCCAGCGATAGGCAAAGGGATAGTCGGTGCGCATCATCGCCTGCGCGGTCGGATCGACGCCGAACTGCGACAATTGGCCAAAGAGGCCGAATTCGGCGAGCGATGGCCGCGTGCCGAACAGGCAGTGCCGGTCCTGGACATGCGTCTCCAGCGCCGCGAGCACCGCGCGGGTCGACGCTTCGATCAGCGGGAAATTCGCCGGCGTGCAGCCGACGATCGCCAGGCGCCCCACCTGCCGCTCGCGAAAGCTCGCCGCAAAGCGCTCGCGCTGCTCCGCACCGCCGCCCTTGAACGCGTCGAAGGCCAGCCAGCGACTCATCTGAAGCTGGTCGACCTCGGCCAGCCAGCGATAGCCGAACATCGCCTTGGTCAGCCATTCGTCAGCGAAATCCTCGATCAGATGCGCCAGAAAGGCGCGCGCGGGATCGGGCGGCACCACCGAACGGCTGCCCGGATGGCGATCCTCGAGCAGATAGAGGAGCGGGGTCGAATCATTGTGCCAGCTATCGTCGGGAAAGCGCACCACCGGGATCACCGGCGCGCGGACATGCGCCAGCGCCCCGCCCTGCGTCGCGGCGCCATGCACCCAGATATGGGGCAAACGGCGATAGCGCATCGCCGCGCGAATCTTCATCGAATAGGGCGAACCCAGCGCACCATGGACTTCATAAGGCCGTTCGTTCACCCGTCCCTCCCCATGTTTTGACATATGCTATGCCAATATATCGGCGAGCGCAATGGGCGGCGTCCCGGACAGCCACACGGACAAATCAGGGGAGCGTGTGGGACGCGGCCCTGCATGGCGCCGGAAAGGGTGACGAGGGCCGCATATTCAGCGCGCACTCGAATTTCCTGCGTCAAAGGCATGAACTACCCTCAGTTGAGCGGTCCCTCGCATTCGCATAGCGGCGCTTTGCAGAAGAGAGCGTGAGGTACGCTGCCGCTCCCTCGGCTCAATCAGATTTGCCCGGCGGGTCAAGAACCCGGTCTATGCGCGCGAGCGCGCGTTCGAGGCGCGGAATGACGAAATCCATGAATGCGCGCAGCTTCAGCGGTTGCAGCGTCTGGGCGGCATGGACGAGATGGACGGGGATCGGCGGCGGGCTGAAGGTTTGGAGCACCGGCACCAAGGCGCCGTCACCGACGGCTTGCGACGCCTGATAGGATATGATTCGGGCAATCCCCAGTCCGTTGATGGCCCCGTCAATGACCGCGTCGGCGGTGTTGACCGAAAAACGCGGCCGGATCGTCACCGACAATGGATGCGTCCCGGCAAGGAATGGCCATTGGCGATAGGTCTGGAAACCTTCGAAAGCGATGCAGTCGTGGCGGACCAAATCCCCCGGCGCGCTCGGCGCCGGGTTATAGGAAAGATAGTGGGGGCTGGCGCAGATCAACCATCGCACCGTGCCCACCCGCCGCGCAATCAGGCTGCTGTCGGGCAGCTTTCCTATCCGCACCGCCACATCGACGTGATTTTCGACCAGGTCGACCAGCGTATCGGCCAGCACGAGTCGCACAGTGACCTCGGGATAGGCGGACAGGAAGTCATGGACGATCGGCGCGACGTGCAATTTGCCGAACATGATCGGTGCCGTGACCAGCAACTCCCCGCGCGGGGCCCGATATTCGCCCGAGGCAACGCGCTCCGCCTCGCCCAGATCTTCCAGAACGCGCCGCGCCGCCACGAGGAAAGCGGCGCCCTCCTCGGTCGGTATCAGTTTGCGGCTCGTGCGAACGACCAGGCGGGTGCCGAGCCGCGCCTCCAAATCCGATACCCGCCGGCTCACGGTCGCGAGCGGGATGCCGAGCGCACGCGAGGCCGCCGACAGGCTGCCCCCGTCGATGGCAGCGACAAGCGTCCGCATAGCCTCGAAACGATCCATTTTCCTTCCATATTACGGAAGGATGGTTTGCGCAATTGACCCATACTCTCGAAAATCAGGAGGACCTACTTCGCGGCCAGGCCAAATCCGGCCCAGACGAAAGGTCCACCTAATGTCCCTGATTCCCACCCCCGCCACTGTCGAAGCCGCCCCGGTCGCATCGCAGGCGATGCTCCAGGCCGTGCAGGCCCAACTCGGCAGTGTACCCAACCTGTTCCGGTTGGTGTCGACCAGCCCTGAGACGCTCGAAGGCTATGTCGGCCTGATGGGCGCGCTCGGCAAGGGAAGCCTGCCCGCCGCAACGCGCGAGCGTATCGCGCTGGCCATCGCAGAGATCAACGGCTGCAGCTATTGCCTGTCGGCGCACAGCTATCTCGGTCGCAATCTCGCCAAGCTCGACGATGCCGAAATGACCGCAAACCGGAGCGGGGCTTCGAATGATCCGGTTGCCGATGCCGCCGTTCGCTTCGCTGCAGCGCTCGCGCACAACCGCGGCCATGTCACCGAGGCCGAAGTCTTGGCGCTTCGCGAGGCCGGTTACACCAACGCGCAGGCGCTGGAAATCGTCCTGCACGTCGCGCTCAACAGCTTCACCAACTACGTCAACGAAGCCTTCGGCACCGAAATCGACTTCCCCGTGGTGCGCGCCCGAACCTCGGCCTGATCTTCAGGTAACGGGCTCCGCAACCCGGTATCCGGTCCGTGCCCTCCCTACATTCCATCAACAGGAATTCTCATGACCCAATCTTCCAAACTGATCCACGCGGCCGCGGTCGCGCTTTCTGCCGCAGCCCCGCTGGCCGCCGAGGCGGCACCAGCTGCTCCGGCCGCGACAGCCGCGTCCGCGCATCCCACCAGCTATCATTTTGCGACGGTCAACGGCCGCAAAATATTCTACCGCGAAGCCGGCGACCCGGCCGCGCCCACGATCCTGCTGCTTCACGGCTTTCCCAGCAGCAGCCAGATGTATCGCGACCTGATCCCGCAGCTGGCCGACAAATTTCACATCATCGCCCCCGACTATGTGGGCTTCGGCCAGTCCGACGCCCCATCCGCCGCAGAGTTCGATTATAATTTCGACAATCTCACCTCGCATGTCGCCGGTCTGATCGATCAGCTCGGGCTCCAATCCTATGTTCTCTATATGCAGGATTATGGCGGGCCGGTCGGCTTTCGCCTCTTCGCGCAGCGGCCAACGCATGTGAAAGGGTTCGTGATCCAGAACGCCAATGCCTATCTCGACGGCGTCGGCGACCCGGTGAAGCAGGCGCTGCTCCCCATCGGCCAACAGCGTGACGCTGCATCGGAAGCCGCGGCGCGCACGCTTCTCACGCTCGACACCACCAAGTTCCAGTATAGCTATGGCGCGAAAAACCCGGCGGCGATCAATCCCGACAATTGGGTGATCGACCAGGCGCTGCTCGACCGGCCGGGCAATGATGCCATCCAGCTCGACCTGTTCGAGGATTATCGGTCCAATGTCGCGTCCTATGACAAATGGCACGCGCTGTTCCGCCAATATCAGCCGAAGACGCTTATCCTGTGGGGCAAAAGCGATCCGATCTTCATCGCACCGGGGGCAGAGGCCTACAAGCGCGACTTGCCCGGCGCGCGCCTCGTCTGGCTCGACGCTGGCCATTTCGTGATCGACGAAAATGCGGCAACCATCGGCCGCGAAATCAAGGCGAGCTTCGCCGGCCGCTGAGCGGCAAGGCAGGCAAAGGGTTGATGTCGGGTGGGCGGCGCGCAGCCGTCCGCCCGGCATCTTCGGGCGCGATCAGGCGATCTC
Source organism: Sphingopyxis sp. P1IMeth2 (assembly GCF_900185685.1). Lineage (NCBI taxonomy): Bacteria > Pseudomonadati > Pseudomonadota > Alphaproteobacteria > Sphingomonadales > Sphingopyxidaceae > Sphingopyxis > Sphingopyxis sp. P1IMeth2. The sequence goes on along the minus strand of NZ_FYAT01000014.1, from coordinate 281,426 downwards.
GCGCCACGTTCCGGGCGCCAAATCCCCAATCTCCCACCCCCCGATCCGCCACCGCACCAGCCGCAGCGTCGGATAGGCGACCGCGGCGGTCATGCGGCGGACCTGGCGGTTGCGCCCCTCTGTGATCGTCAGTTCGATCCAGCTATCGGGCACGCTTTTGCGATATCGCACCGGCGGATCGCGGTCCCATAGCTGGGGCGGGTCGATGCGGCGGACGGTCGCGGGGCGCGTCGGGCCGTCGTTCAGCGTGACGCCGCGGGCGAGCGCCGCCAGCGCGGCGTCGTCGGGCTCGCCCTCGACCTGCGCCAGATAGGTTTTGGGCATCTTGTGCTGCGGCGACGAAATCCGCGCCTGCAGCGCGCCGTCGTCGGTCAGGATCAACAAGCCCTCGCTGTCGCGGTCGAGCCGGCCGGCGGGGTAGACGCCGGGTACGTCGATATAGTCTGACAGCGTCGCGCGCGGGCCGTCGGCAGGCGCGGTCGTGCCCTTGTCGGTAAATTGCGACAACACGCCATACGGCTTGTTGAACAGGATCAGGCGGTTCACCGCGTCTTTCCTCGCATGGCCTCCCGCCTCCCTCTTCCTTCGTCACGCCGGACTTGATCCGGGGTCCATGACTTCAGCGCTGCGATGGATCCCGGGTCAAGCCCGGGATGACGAAGGCGAGGAAAAGACTGGGACAAGCCGTCAAAAAGAAAGAGGGCGACCATCGCTGGCCGCCCCCTTGATCTTACGCCGCTTCCTTCTTGCGGCTCGCCTTCTTCCGCTCATGCGGATCGAGGATCGCCTTGCGGATGCGGATGTTCGCGGGGGTCACTTCGACCATTTCGTCGTCGTCGATATAGGCGATCGCCTGTTCCAGCGTCATGCGGCGCGGCGGAGTCAGGCGGATCGCATCGTCCTTGCCCGTCGAACGGAAGTTCGTGAGCTGCTTCGACTTCATCGGGTTGACCTCAAGGTCGTCGGGCTTCGCATTCTCCCCGATTATCATCCCTTCATAGAGCGCCTCGCCGGGCGAGACGAACAGGATGCCGCGTTCTTCCAAGGGGCCGAGCGCATAGGCGACGGCTTCCCCCGCGCCATTCGAGATGAGGACGCCGTTCTTGCGGCCCTCGATCGCGCCTTTGTAGGGGCCATATTTTTCGAAGAGGCGGTTCATGATCCCGGTTCCGCGCGTGTCGGACAGGAATTCGCCGTGATAGCCGATCAGGCCGCGCGACGGGCCGCTGAAGCTGATGCGAGTCTTGCCGCCGCCTGACGGGCGCATGTCGGTCAGCTCGGCCTTGCGGATCTGCATCTTCTCGACAACCGTGCCGCTATGCTCGTCGTCGACGTCGATGACGACGGTTTCATAGGGCTCGGTGCGCTGGCCGTTCTCGTCGGTCTGGTACAGCACCTTGGGGCGGCTGATGCCGAGTTCGAAGCCTTCCCGGCGCATTGTTTCGATGAGCACGCCGAGCTGAAGCTCGCCGCGGCCCGCGACTTCGAAGCTGTCCTTGTCGGCGCTTTCGGTGATGCGGATCGCGACATTGGTTTCGGCTTCGCGGTACAGGCGGTCGCGGATCATGCGGCTCGTCACCTTGCTGCCTTCGCGGCCAGCCATCGGACTGTCGTTGACGGCGAAGCGCATCGACAGCGTCGGCGGGTCGATCGGCTGCGCGGCGATCGGCTCGCTGACGCTCGTGTCGGCGATCGTGTTCGCGACCGTCGCGTTGGTCAGGCCCGCGATCGCGACGATGTCGCCTGCGCGCGCTTCCTCGACCGGAACGCGGTCGAGCCCGCGGAACGCCAGCAGCTTCGACGCGCGGCCGGTTTCGATGACCTTGCCGTCCATGTCGAGCGCGTGGATCGGCTGGTTGACCTTGACCGTGCCCGACTGGACGCGGCCGGTCAGGATGCGGCCGATGAAATTGTCGCGGTCGAGCAGCGTCGCGAGGAAGGTGAAGGGCGCCTCTTCGTCGAGGCCGGGCGTCGGAACATGCGACACGATCGTCTTGAACAGCGGCTCGAGCGTGCCTTCGCGCGCGTCAGGGCTTTCCGAGGCATAGCCGCCGCGACCCGAGGCATAAAGGATCGGGAAATCAAGCTGTTCGTCATTGGCGTCGAGCGTCAGGAACAGTTCGAATACTTCGTCGAGCACTTCGGCTGCGCGCGCGTCGCTGCGGTCGATCTTGTTGACGACGACGATCGGCTTGAGGCCGAGCGCCAGCGCCTTGCCGGTGACGAACTTGGTCTGCGGCATCGGGCCTTCGGCGGCATCGACGAGCAGGATGACGCCATCGACCATGCTCAGGATCCGCTCGACCTCGCCGCCGAAGTCGGCGTGGCCCGGCGTGTCGACGATGTTGATGCGCGTCGCATCGGCGCCTTCGCCCCACTCGACCGAAGTACATTTGGCGAGAATCGTGATCCCGCGTTCCTTTTCCAGGTCGTTCGAATCCATCGCTCGTTCTTCGACACGCTGGTTGTCCCGAAATGTGCCCGACTGGCGGAAAAGCTGATCGACGAGGGTCGTCTTGCCATGGTCGACGTGTGCGATAATCGCAATATTGCGCAAAGACATGCGGTAGGAGCCTTGATGGAAGGGGGCAGCGCCTGGAGCGCCGCTAAACGCCGCGCCCCTAACAGAAGCGGTGCTGCGGCGCAACAAGAGAGGCGCGGGCGTCCGATTTGACACTGTGTTGCTCGAGCGATACACCATGGGCGTTCAGCTCAAGGAAATATCGATGCGCCTCTCCCTCGCTCGCGGTATCGTCGCCGCCGCCCTTTCCGCTGCCCTAGCTGCCACCCTCGCCGCCGTCACGCCTTCGAGCGCGGCCGAGCCCGATGCGGGCCTCGCGCTCACCTATCAGCCGGTCGTCGCAGCCGACGGCCGTTTCCGCGCGATCGAAGTGACGCTGCGCTTTCGCGGCGCCGCGAGCGGCGTCACCATCGTCGATCTGCCGGACGAATGGGGGGGCTTTGACAAGCTTTATAATTATCTGGGCGACATCCGCGCCGAGGGCGCGACGCTGGCCCCATCGTCCGACCCCGCCAAGATCGCGTTGCGGCACGCTCCCGGCGCCCCGATCGTCCTGCGCTACCTTGTGCGCGGTGCCAACCGGGCCGAGCAATTGCAGGACGGCGAAGTCGTCAATGACTATCGCCCGCTCATCCAGCCGACATGGTTCCACCTGATCGGCGACGCGGTGGTGGCGCGGCCAGAACATCTGGATGGCGATACCCCGGCAAGCTTTTCGGTCCGCGGGATGCCGGCGGGGACGCGCTTTGCGTCCGACCTCGAACATCCCGGGCTGACCGTCGATGGCCTGATCGAAAGCATCGCCGTCGGCGGCGATTTCCGCCTGATCGATGCAGGACATGGCGCACGGCTCGCAGTGCGCGGTAGCTTTGCAACACGCGACGATGCCGGCTGGACGCAAAGCTTCCGCCGCGTCGCCGCAGCCATGTCAGAATATTGGGGCAACGACGCCGGGCGCTACCTCGTCACCATCATTCCCTTCGCGCCGCCGGGACCCGGCGCAACCTCGATCGGCGGCACCGGACGCGGCGATGCGTTCGCCTTTTTTGCGACGACCAACGCGCTGCCCGAGATGCTCGACCGGCTGATGACGCATGAAATGGCGCATAGCTGGGTCAATGCCCGGATCGGCGGCTTTTCCGACACAGTGCCCGAAGCCGAGCAATTCTGGCTGTCGGAGGGCTTCACCGATTTCACCTCGTGGCGGGCGCTGGTCCGCGCCGGAGTGTGGACGCCCGAACAATATTTTGCGCAGTTCAACGACGCGCTGCGCGAATATGATGCCTCGCCGCTTCGCGCCGCGCCCAACAAGGAGGCGGCGCGGCTGTTCTGGACCGACGAGAAGGCGCAGCGGCTCGCCTATTTGCGCGGGATGCTTTTCGCGCACTGGGCTGACGACCGGCTGCGGCGCGCGCCAGGCGGATCGTCGATGCGCAACCTGCTGCTGGCGATGCAGGCAGCTGCTCCGGCAGCCCGCAGCGATGCTGTTACCCTGTTCAGTGCCGAGGCGCAGCGCCGCGACGCGGCGATCGGCGAAGGCATCGCCCGATTCATCGATCGCGGCGAACCGATTGCGCTGCCCGCCGACATGCTCGCCGCGTGCGGCACGTTGCGCCAATTCGAACGACTGGTGTTCGATCGCGGCTTCGATGTCGACGCGACGCTCGCGAACGACCGCATTATCGCTGGCGTCGCCCAGGACGGCCCGGCATGGCAGGCCGGGATGCGCGACGGCATGACGCTGATCGGCCGCAGCGGCGGGGAGATCGGCAACAGCCAGAGCGAAATCGCCTATGATGTCGACGATGGCGGCACGAAGCGCACGCTGCGCTATATGCCGCAGGGGCGAGCCCGCGAAACGGTGCGCGAATTCGCGCTCGACGATCTTTCGCCTCCCGCCGCGCGGCAGGCCTGCATCGGTGCGCTCAGCCGCTGACCCGCGCGACCAGACGCTCGATCGCCGCTCCCGCGATGCGCGCCGCGCGCACGAGATTGGCACGGAAGTCGCCCGCGCTGTCGCCGTTGGCGTCGTCGGTCACCGCCTTGATTGCGGCCCAGGGCTTGCCGAGCCGCATCGCCGCCTGCGCCACTGCGCCGACCTCCATATCGACCAGCGCGGCGCCCAGATCGCGCACCAGTCCGGCCGCGGCGTCGGGGCAGGCGACGAAGCTGTCGCCGCTTGCGATGCGCGCATGTGGCAGGTTCAGGCCGGGGTCGGGCATCGCGGCGAAATGCGCCTCGCCCGCTTCGCCGATCGGCCATTCGCCGGCCCGATAGCGGCGGAACAAACCGGGCTGGGCCGCGCCATAATCGTGCTGCACCGCCTCGGCGATCCAATAGGCGCCAGGTCCGGGGCCGAGCGAGCCGCAGGTGCCGCTCATCACCAGCAGATCGGCCGCGCCGCCGAGCATCCCGGCGCATAGCGCCGCGTTGACCTTTCCGAGACCGCAGGTGGCAATCGTTACGCCATGCTCATGCACTGACAGCGAACGAAGCGCAAAAGCGGCCGCTTCGGCGGCGCCTTGGCCGGGAAAAACGGCATCGGCCTCTTCGGGCAGCGCGGCGAGGATTAGGATGCGGGCCATCCGCGCGCCATAATCCTCTTTCGCGCCATGTCGAGTGTTGTCGCCGCCGCGACCGACGCGCGGACTTGCCAAGGCGCCGCCTTCCGGCCATCGCTCCGCCCCATGCTCGCGCGCCTGTTCCCCGACCGCTTTGTTCCCGTCCTCCTCGCCACCATCGTCGTCGCGAGCCTGCTGCCGGTGCGCGGAAGCGCGGTGCCGGTCGCGCAAGGGATTTCGACCGCGGCAATCGTGCTGCTCTTCTTCCTCAACGGCGTCCGCCTGCCGCGTCAAGAGGTACTGCACGGCATCCGCAATTGGAAATTGCAGGGCGGCACCTTCGCCTTCTGTTTCGGCGCGATGGCACTATTCGGGCTCGGCGCGCAGGCGTTGACGGCGCCGCTCCTGCCGCCGACACTGGCACTCGGCTTCCTCTTTCTCGGCATATTGCCTTCGACCGTCCAGTCGGCGACCGCCGCCAGTTCGATGGCGGGCGGCAATGTTGCCGCAAGTATTGTCGCGGCGGCGCTGCTCAATCTGGCCGGCGTGTTTCTGTCACCGCTCCTCTTTGCCGCACTCGCGGGCAAGGCGGGGGCGATCCACGGTGCCGCGGCGCTGCGCATCGTCGCAATCCTGCTGCTTCCCTTTCTGGCCGGACAAACGGCGCAGCGCTGGCTTCGCCCGCTGGTGCTACGGCACCGCGGCCTCGCGACGCTGATGGATCGCACCGCGATTGCGACAGCGGTTTATGTCGCCTTTTCCGCGGCCGTGGTTGGCGGCATCTGGACGCAGCTTGACGGGCGCGAGATCGCGATCGTGCTCGGCGTCGATGCGCTGCTGCTCGGTAGCGCCTTCGGCGGTGCCTGGCTGCTCGGCTGGCTGCTCGCGCTCCGCCGATCCGACCGGATCACCCTGCTGTTCTCGGGCGCGCAAAAGAGCCTCGCCGTCGGCGCGCCGCTCGCCGCGACGCTCTTTCCCTCGCCGATCGCCGGCATGGTGCTGCTGCCGATCCTCGTCTATCATATGGCGCAACTGATCCTCTCGGCATGGATCGCGCCGGCGCTGGCGCGCCACCAAGAGGTGTAGTGCTTGAATAACACAGGTCCGCATGTCATATAGGCAGGCGGCCCACTATCGACCTGGGGCTGGAAGGATTGTTATGAGCGAAGAGACCGCGACGGCGACCGCAACCGACGAACTGAAACTGACGCCGCCCGAACCCGTCCCCGCCGTCGCGCCCGAAAAGGCCGCCGGCCTTGTTCCGCTCTCGACCGAGCAGAAATCTAAGCTCGAGGAACGCGTCGACAGCTTCATCGACGATCTGGTGGCACAGGACGAAAATTCGCCCGAGTTCGGCAAGCGCATCGACCAGATCACCAATATGGGGCGCAAGGAAATGCTGGAGGCGGCGAATCATTCGAACCGCTTCCTCGACCGCCCGATCAAGGCGATGGATCGCGATACCGACATCGGCCAGAATCTGATCGAACTGCGTACCACGGTCGAACGTCTCGATCCCTCGGCGAACGGCAAGCTGCTGACCAAACGCGGCTTTCTGGACAAGATCCTGGGCAGCAAGATCAACAATTATTTCGCGCAATACCGCAGCGCCCAGACCCACATCGGCGGCATCCTGACCGCGCTTGCCAACGGCAAGGACGAGCTGCTGATGGACAATGCCGCCATCGACGTCGAGCGCCGCAAGATGTGGGAATCGATGGGCAAGCTCGAACAGATGATCCACATCGCGGGCACGCTCGATCAGCGGCTAGAGGCGAAAGCGGCCGAACTCGACGGCAGCGATCCCGCCAAGGCAAAGGTCATCCGCGAAAATGCCCTGTTCTATGCGCGGCAACGCACGCAGGATCTGCTGACCCAGATGGCGGTGACGGTACAGGGATATCTCGCCCTCGATCTCGTCAAAAAGAATAATGTCGAGCTGGTGAAGGGCGTCGATCGCGCCTCGACCACCACCGTCGGCGCGCTCAAGACCGCGATCACCGTCGCACAGGCGATGACGAACCAGAAGCTCGTGCTCGAACAGATTACCGCGCTCAACACGACCACCGCCAACATCATCGATGGCACTTCGAAGATGCTGAAGGACAATACGGCGCGCATCCACGAACAGGCGGCGTCGAGCACGATCCCGATGGAGACGCTCAGCCGCGCTTTCCAGAATATCTACGACACGATGGACGCGATCGATACCTTCAAGCTCAAGGCGCTCGACACGATGAAGACGACCGTGACCTCGCTCGAGGGCGAGGTCGCCAAGTCAAAGGGCTATATCGCGCGCGCCGAAGGCGCGAGCCAGGCGCAGGCAAGCGTCGGCGGCGCCGAGAGCCCGCTGGCGGCGATCGAGGGCTAGGATGAGCATGAGCGAGGTCGACAAGATTAGCGCGCTCGGCAACGCCGCGATCGAACGCTCGCGCGAACGGCGGCGACCGATCGGCACCAAGAGCGTCGCGCTGCGCCGCCAGCATCTCTACAAGAAGCTCGGTCGCGTCCTTGTTGCAGGCGGGATCGTGCTGATCGGCGCGGCGCTGTTCGGCGCGCTCATCAAGCCGCTCGGCTTCACGGGCCTGCTCGCGCTCACGGTGCTGTTGATCGGTGTCGCTGTGCTGTTCGGCAAATGGCCGCCCTTTCCCGAACCGCGCCAGACCGATCTGCCCAAGGCCGACCTTAAGCAGCTCGCCGGCCGCACCGAAATCTGGCTCGAGGCGCAGCGTCCGGCGCTTCCCGCCCCGGCACGCCAGCTCGTCGACGGGATCGGCGTCCAGCTCGACCTGCTCGCCCCGCAGCTCCAGACGCTCGACGCCGCGACGCCGGCGGCAGCTAATATCCGTAAGCTGGTCGGCGAGGATCTGCCCGAACTCGTCGCGGGCTATCAGCGTATCCCCGCGGGGCTGCGCGGCGAAGCGCATGCGGGACGTACGCCCGACGAAACGCTGCTTGGCGGGCTCAAGATGCTCGAACGCGAGATCGGCGACGCGGCGCGCAGCCTGGCGGCTGGCGAGATCGACAAGCTGGCGACGCGCGAACGCTATCTCCAGCTCAAATATCAGGGTCTCGAAGCCGACGACACGCCGGGCGCGGCCTGATCCGCCTCAGGCGGGATAGGCTACTCCGCGATCGTCGGCGCCGGGTTCCCCGTCGCCGCGCGGCGGCACACGCTGGACATTGATCCGGTTCCGGCCGGCGCGTTTCGCATCGTAGAGCGCCTCGTCGGCGATCCGATAGAGATATTGAAAATCGGGGGCCGGCCGCACTTCGGCGACGCCGACGCTGGCGGTCACCGGCCGGTCGCCCATCGTGTCGCTATGATCGCACAGCGCGATTTCGCGGCGGATGCTCTCGGCAAAGCGATCGAGCATGATGCCTTCCATCCCGATGGTCAGCAGGCCGAACTCCTCGCCGCCCAGCCGCGCGACGCTGCACATCGTCCCTTCCCACCGGGCGATGCGTTCGGCGATGCGGCAAAGGACCGCATCGCCGGCTTCATGGCCGTAGATATCGTTGATCGACTTGAAGCGATCGACATCGACGAGCAGCAGCGCCGCCGGCAGCGCCCCTTCGCGCGCCTGATCGAGCAGCGGGGTGACGGCATCGACGAAGCCCCGCCGGTTGAGCAATCCGGTGAGCGGATCGCGGCGCGCAAGCTCGTTCGCCTGCGCCTCGGCCGCCAGCGCATCGTCGCGTTCGATGCGCAGATGCGCGAGCCGCCGCGTCGATGCCGCCGACAGCCACAGCGCCTGCCAGGTTGCGGCGACCAGCACCGCCAGTTTCGACCCCCCGCCCCAGAATCCGTCCTCGACATCGACCAGATGAATGATCGCGAGCGTCGCCATCGGCAGACACCAGGCGAGCGCGAAATCGCGCGCCTCGACCGATCCCTTGCGCCAGCTCCAGCCGATGCACAGCGCGACCGCGACCAGATCGACGAGGACCGCGATGCCCAGCAGATTGCCGAGCATCTGCAGATTGCCGGTGCGAATCAACGCCAGCGGCACGCCAGCGATGGCGATCGCCAGCCCCAGCGCGAGGGTTCCCCGGCGCAAAGCCCGCGGAAGATGCCGGGCGTCGATCGCGGTCACCGCGCTGGCGGTCGCGACGCCGATGGCAAGGCAGGCGAGCAAGGTCGATGCCTGCGCCGAGACCGTTCCCGCCATGGCGGGAAAGATCACCAGATGAATCTGCGACCAGAAGGCGCCCCAGACGATCATTACGCCCGACCATGCCGCCTGCCACAGCAGATATTGGCGGCGCACCGCGACCGCGAGCGACAGGCTATAGATGCCGCTGACGAGCAGCAGGGTGAGCGAGGCGCCGACGAGCGCCGCCATCCCCTCCGCCTGCAGGCTCGCATTTTCCTTGGGGATGAGGCGCGCGCGCAGCAGGCTGTGGTCGGCGAGGCGGTCGAAGCGCATGGTCACCGCGGTCAGCGGCGCGCCGCGGGCCGGGGCCTCGAACAATATCTGGCCGCCGACGCGCCAGTGCGCGCCATAATCGCCGCGGCGCACTGTCTGCCAGCGCGTTTGTCCGTCGGCATAGGTGAACCCCACCGCAACCCGGTCGAAGCGCGAGAAATGCACCATCAGTGCGGCGCCGTTGCGATCCTCGGAACGATTGCCGACATCGGCCCGCAACCACAGGCTGCCGTCGCGATACCCCGTCGGCTCGCCGCTGCAGGAAAAGCGCAGCGCGGACAGCGCGTCGTCGGGTGCGGCCAGCGGTCCGACCGAGTGGCAGAGCGGCGCATTGATGTGCAGCGGCGTCGCCGCAGCGGGCACGGCCCAAAGCGCGGCAGCAAGCCACAGCAAAACAAGCGTCCAAGACGCCCGTCTCCGTCCGCGATTTTCCTCCGCCCCGATCATGCGATTCCCTTTAGACCCCAATATCTTGGGAAAGCGTAACCGCCCAGCCCCGATCACGCTGTGGCCGCAATCACTGGCGCGGCCGGTTGGCGGCAAGGGAGGCGCCCAGCCTCGGCTTCTCGCGCTCGGGTTCTTCAGGCGTTCGCTCCCTCAATCCACGGGGAGATTGCCGCAATGCGAGGCGTCCTCGAGATCGTGCGATGGCTAGGCTATCAATATCCTATGGGTGATGAAGCCCGGGCGCGTCAGAACAAGGAAACGGGCAGGCCTAGCCGCGCCGGGCCAGACCATATTGCATCAGGCCTTCGGGTCCGAACAAGCGGTTGCGCGCGTCGGGCTGCGCCGCCGCTGCGCGCAGCGCGTCCGCCCTCGGATCGTCGATCGGCCAGCGACCATCGTTCAGAAACGCGATCCACGCATCGATGGCGTATTCGATCGACGGGCAGGTGCCGCCGCGCCTTTGATGCCAGGCCCGCGTTTCGAGCCAGCGCTGCGGGATCTTCTGGCTGCCGTCCATTGCGATCTGGATCAGGCGATGATCGAGCGCCGGGTTGGCGAAGCGATCGAGCAGCGCATCGGCATAAGCATTAAGGTCTTGCCCCGGCGCGGCGTCGATGGTCGGTGCGGCCTCCTCGCGCATCAGCCGTTCGACGAGCGGCCGGATAGCGGGATCGGCGACCGCCCGATGGACATGCTCATGCCCCGCCAGCAGTCCGATATAGGCCAGCGCCGAATGCGCGCCGTTGAGCATGCGCAGCTTCGCGGTCTCATAGGGCGCGACGTCGGCAACGAATTCCGCCCCGACCGTATCCCATCGCGGACGCGGGCCAGCGAAATCATCCTCGATCACCCACTGGCTGAATGCTTCGGTGACCACCGCACCTTCATCGCGCACGCCCAGCACCGCCTCGACAGCCGCACGGTCGGCATCGGTCGTCGCGGGCACGATGCGATCGATCATCGTCGCGGGGCATCGGCACGTCGCATCGAACCATAGGGCCACGTCTGGATGGTCGGTGGCGAGATATTGGCGCATCAGCGCGCGCAGCACTGCGCCATTATTCGCCAGATTGTCGCAGCTGAGCAACGTCAGGCCGGGCAATCCCGCCGCCTTGCGCGCCGCCAGCGCCGCCCCGACGAAGCGATAGAAGCTCGATGGCCCCTTTGCCGCGTCAAGATTGAGCTGGCCATCGGCGGTGCGCAGATAGCCCTTCTCGGTCACGGTGAAGCTGATGATATGCGTTGTCGGAGCAGCGAGGACGTCGATGACGGCCTGCGGTTCCTGCGCCGCGACGAGCACGCGCTGAACCGCCCCGATCAATCGAATTTCAGGTCCGGCAGCGGTCCGGCTGCTCACCGTATAAAGCCCGTCCTGCGGGCCAAGCTGTGCCGCGACATCGCCCGAACGCAGCGACACGCCAACGATGCCCCAGTCGCGATCGCCCGCGCCCATCGCATCGTCGGTATAAACCGCCTGATGCGCGCGGTGAAAGGCACCGATACCGAAATGGACGATCCCTGCCGCTTGCCGGCGACGGTCGTAAGCGGGCGCGCGCACGGCTGCCGGCAGCGCGGTTTGCGCCGACAGCCTCACAGCCGGTACGCGGCCTTGGCGAGATTGTAGCTGAGGTCGACCGCCAGCTCGGCCGCCTCCCATTCCTCCATGCAATGCTCGGCAACCAGCGCAGCGAGGAAGCCGCAATCGATGCGCCGCGCGACATCGTGGCGCGCCGGGATCGAGAGAAAGGCGCGGGTGTCGTCGTTGAAACCGACGCCGTTGTAAAAGCCCGCCGTCTCGGTGGTCTGGGCGCGAAAGCGGCGCATGCCCTCGGGGCTGTCGTGAAACCACCAGGCGGGGCCAAGCTTCAGCGCCGGATAATGGCCCGCCAGCGGCGCAAGCTCGCGCGCATAACTGCTTTCGTCGAGCGTGAAGAGGATGATCGTCAGCCCCGCTTCATTGCCATAACGGGCGAGCAGCGGCCGCAGCGCCCGGACATAGTCGGTGCGCGTCGGAATATCGGCGCCCTTGTCGCGGCCATAATGCGTGAACAGCCACGAATTGTGGTTGCGCAGCGCGCCGGGATGGATCTGCATGACAAGGCCGTCGTCGCGGCTCATCCCCGCCATCACCGTCAACATATGCGCTCGGAACAGCTCGGCGTCGGTGGCGCTGACGTCGGCGCGTGTAACGCGCACGAACAGCGCCTCGGCCTCCGCGTCCGACAGATCGGCGGTTGCCGCGGTCGGATGCCCATGGTCGGTCGAGGTCGCGCCCATGCCCGCGAAGAAGGCCCGGCGGTTGCGATGCGCGGCAAGATAGCCGGCATAGCTGAAAGCGTCTTCGCCCGATATATCAGAGAAGCGCGCGAGATTGTCGCGGAACCCTTCATATTCGGGATCGACGACCGGATCGGGGCGATAGGCGGTGATGACGCGCCCGCCCCACTCGCCGCGCACATTGGCGTCCTTGATGACCCGATGATGATCGAGCGTGTCGAGCGGACTTTCGGTCGTCGCGATCACTTCGATTCGGTAGCGATCGAAAAGCGCGCGCGGCCGGAACGCATCGGTCGCAAGCGCCTCGGTGATCCGGTCATAATATAGGTCCGACGTTTCGGACGAGAATTGCACGTCGAAGCCGAAGGCTTCGGCGAAAACCCAGTCCATCCACATCCGCGAGGGGGTGCCGCGAAAGAGATGGTAATTTTGCGCGAACAGCCGCCAGCTTTCGCGCGGATCGGCGTCCGGATTGCCGATACCGAGCGCATCGAGCGCGATGCCCTGCGAATAGAGCATCCGGAACACATAATGATCGGGATGCAGCAGAAGTTCGGCGGCATTGCCGAACGGCGCATTGCCGGCGAACCATGACGGATCGGTATGCCCGTGCGGGCTGATGATCGGCAGGTCGGCGACCTCGGCATAAAGGCGGCGCGCGATGGCGCGCGGAACCGGGTCCGACGGAAAGAGCCGGTCGGGATGGAGGGAGAGCGGCCGCGTCATCGGCGTCTAGACCTCGACGCGATCGAGCCGCGGCGACAGCAGATGCACCGCGAGTAGCGCAATGAAATAGGCGCTGGCGCAGATGCCGAACAATATCTGATAATTATTGTTCGTCGTCTCGAGGATGTAGCCGGTGAACAACGCCATGCTCATCCCCCCGATCGCGCCGACCGTGCCGCCGATCCCGACCACCGACCCCACTGCGCCGCGCGGAAATATGTCCGACGGCAACGTATAGAGATTGGCGGAAAAGGCCTGATGCGCGGCTGTCGCGAGACCGATGATCAGGACCGCGGTCCACACGCTGTCGATATCTTGGGCGAAATAGACGGGCACGACGCAGCAGGCACACACGAACATCGTGAACTTGCGCGCGAAATTGGGGGTGCGCCCCGCCTTGATCAGCCGCGAGGACATCCAGCCGCCCGCGATGCTGCCGAAGTCGGAGATGAGATAGATGGCGGCGAGCGGCAGACCGAAGGTCTTGAGGTCCATGTCGTAGCGTTCGAACAGATAGCCCGGCAGCCAGAAAAGAAAGAACCACCAGATCGGGTCGATGAAGAATTTGCCGAGCGCATAGGACCATGTCTCGCGAATACCGAGCAGGCGGCCCCAACCGATCGGCGTCACCGGGTCGGCCGGGTCTTGTTGAATCCAGGCGCGCTCGCCTTCCGACAGCTTCGGATGCTCGTCGGGATGGCGATAGATCAGCCACCACGCGATCAGCCACAGCACCCCGAACAGGCCGGTGACATAAAAGGCCACGCGCCAGTCGAACATCAGGACGAGGAAGGGAACGAGCAGCGGCGTAACGATGGCGCCGACATTGGCCCCGGCGTTGAACAGCCCGATCGCAAAGGCGCGTTCCTTTTGCGGGAACCAGTCGGTGACGGCCCGGATACCCGCCGGAAAGTTCCCCGATTCGCCGATGCCCAGCCCGAACCGCGCGAGCGCGAATTGCGTCACGCTCGACGCCAGACCATGCGCCATATGGCTGATCGTCCAGATGATGATCGCGACGGTGTAGCCGATGCGGGCGCCAACCATGTCGACGATGCGGCCGAAGCCGATGTAGCCGACGGCATAGGCGACCTGAAACCAGAAGACGATGTTCGCGAAGTCGCCTTCGGTCCATCCCATTTCCTGTTGCAGCGTCGGCTTGAGAACACCGATCATCTGCCGATCGACATAGTTGATGGCAGTGGCAAGAAACAGCAGGCCGACGATCACCCAACGATAGCGTCCGACATTGGGCTGCGGCGGCGCGCCTCCCTCTGCGATTGCCTGTGCCATTTCTCTCTCCCTTTTCCTGCCTTCTAGAGGCTTTCGATGCGGCAGCCGACGCGGATTTTTCCGTCGAACAGTGCTTCGGCGGTCTGACCCGCCCGGATTTCATGGACGCCGGTGATGGCGCCTGCCGACACCCATGTTCCCGGCGCAATGGGGATGCCGCGGGCGCGCAAGGTGCGGGCGAGGAATGCCGCCGACCCGAAAGGCCCGTCGAGCATCGTTTCCATCGTCGCCGCGCCGACCTGCGCGCCGTCGATGAACATCGCGACGGGCATGCGGATCAGATCGGCGTCGCGCCAGTCGGCGATCGGCGGACCGAGTACGAGCCCCTTGTTGTTGCCGTAATCGGACGCGGTAACTGCGGGGCCGTGCAGGTTGATTTCGGCGAAAGGAGAACTCGCGATCTCGATTCCGGTGCGCACCTCGTCGATGCAGTCGCGAATCGTATCGGCGTCATAATCACCGTCGCCGACGGCGCCGAAGCGCAAAAGGATTTCGGCCTCGGCTGCGGCGAATCCCGGCACGAAGACCGGCATAACGGGCCGGTCGCCCGCCGATCCGTCGCGGATTTCGTCGCTGAATATCGGCCCGGTCAGACGATTGCCGCCATAGCGGCCAACGAGCTCGGCCGCGATCCGCCCCACCTTCCAGCCACCGATTTGCCGCCCGTCGAGCCGGATCGCATGATCCTGGATCGCATAGGCGTCGGCTAGGCTGTCCGGCATGACGCCGGGATAGGAGGTAAGCGGTGTCTTTTTGGCGCGCGCGGCGAGAAGCGCCTGGGCCACATTTTCCGCTTCGCTGTTCGCGCTCATCTTTGTCATTTCCCTCTTCCGGCTTTCGCTCTAAAAGACACCGGTGTCAAAAGCAAGCGAATAGCCGCCGACCCGGTTGATTTCGGCGCCATGAACGCTCACTAGGTGGGAAATGGTGCCGATCTGCGGAACATCCGGCGGGGCAGCGAGCGGAGTGCAGACAATATGCCAGCGACGAAGGGCGGACAGGGTACGAAGCAGCCGACGATCAACGACGTCGCGGCGCTTGCCGGCGTGTCGAAAAAGACCGTCAGCCGCGTCATCAACCGGTCCGAATTCATCGCCGAAAAGACACGCAAGGCGGTTCAGGAAGCGATCGAAACCCTGGGCTTCGTGCCCAATCCGCAGGCGCGCGCCCTCGCCTTTCGGCGCAATTTCCTGATCGCGCTTCTGCACGACAATCCCAATGCCCAGACGGTGCTGAATTTTCAGCAGGGCGTGCTCGACGCGATCAAGGACAGCGACCTGGCGCTGCTCGTCCGCCCGGTCGATCGCGGGTCCGACCGGATGCTCGAGGATGTCCGCGTCTTCCTGGAAAAGCAGCGCCCGATCGGCGCGATGCTGCTCCCGCCCATTTCCGAGAATGATGCGCTCGCCGCTCTGTGTAGCGAATTGGGGGTGCGCTATGTTCGCGTCGGCTCGGCGCCGCTCGACGATGCCGCGCATTGCGTCTCGTCGAACGACCGCGAAGTCGTGGCCGAAGCGGTGCGCAAGCTGATCAGCCTCGGCCATCGCCGCATCGGCTTCGTGCGCGGCCCTGTCGGGTTCCGGTCGGCCGCCGAGCGCGAGGAGGGTTTTCACGCGGCCCTTCGCGAAGCCGGCCTGACGTTGCCGCCCGATTATTTCGCGCCGGGTAATTATCGCTATGCGGCGGGGGTCGAGGCGGGCGAAAAGCTGCTGTCGCTCGCCGAACCGCCAACTGCGCTCTTCTGCTCGAATGACGAGATGGCGGCCGGGGTTATGAGCGTGGCGCACGGCAAGGGCATCGCGGTGCCGGGCGACCTGTCGATCATCGGGTTCGACGATTCGCCGACTGCCACGCATATCTGGCCTGCGCTGAGCACCGTCCGCTGGCCGATCCGCGAAATGGGCGCGCGCGCCGCGCGAACGCTGGTCCCCGATTTTCTCGACGGGGCAGCGCGCACCGCAGCGGCCGACGAAAGCCCGGTGCTCGCGTCCACCTTTGTCGAGCGCCAGTCGGTCGCTCCTCCCACCACAGCCTGAGCCTTCCGGCGGATGGCAGAGAGAAACGCGCATATGACACCGGTAACCGCTATCAGGATCGCGCCCGAGGACAATGTGGCCACGCTGTTGGCCGACGCCGCGGCGGGCGACAGCGTCGCCGTCGATGGCGGGCGAATCGTCGCGGCGAACGCCATTCCGCGCGGGCATAAAATCGCTACCGCGGCTGTAGCGCGGGGCGACGCGGTGACCAAATACGGCTTTCCGATCGGGCGCGCCTCGGTCGCGATCGAAGCCGGCGACCATGTTCACAGCCATAATCTGGCGACCGCGCTCACCGCCGACACCGCCCCCCTTCCCATGTTCGCGCAGACCGATTCCAGGTCCGTCCGCGGCGCGGACCGCGCCTTCCGCGGCCATCGGCGCGCCGATGGCCGGGTTGGGACACGCAATGAGATCTGGATCATCCCGACCGTCGGCTGCGTCGGCAATCTCGCCGAACGGGTCGCGCGGATTGCGGCGACAAAACACGCCGGAAGCGTCGATGGCATCCACGCTTTCAAACATCCTTTCGGCTGTTCGCAACTTGGCGACGACCTTTCGCACACGCGTGCGCTGCTGGCCGGGCTGGCGCAGCATCCCAATGCCGGGGGTGTCCTGATCGTCGGCTTGGGATGCGAGAATAATCAGCTCGGGGCGTTGATCGAATCCATTCCCGCAGCGAGGCGGACGCATATTCGCAGTCTGGCCGCCCAGTCGGTCGAGGATGACGAGGCGGCCTGCCTGTCGCTGATCGAGGAACTGGTCGGCATCGCGGGGCAGGCCGAACGGAGCGAAGCGCCGCTTTCCGAGCTCGTCCTCGGGGTCAAATGCGGCGGGTCGGACGGCATGTCCGGATTGACCGCCAATCCGCTGGTCGGCCGTACGGGCGACAGCATTGCGGCATCGGGCGGGCGGGTGATCCTGACCGAAATTCCCGAAATCTTCGGTGCCGAGCCCATGCTGCTGAGCCGCGCGGCATCGCGCGACGTCTTCGATCGCGCGGTGGCACTGATCGACGACTTCAAGGCCTATTTCGTACGCCATGGCGAACCGGTGAGCGAAAATCCCTCGCCGGGGAATGTCGCGGGCGGCATCACGACGCTTGAGGAAAAGTCGCTTGGCGCGGTTCAGAAGGGCGGCAAGGTTCCGCTGACCGATGTGCAGCGCTATGGCGGTCGGGCGACGCGCCCCGGCCTGACCCTGCTCGAAGCGCCCGGCAACGATGCCGTGTCGTCGACAGCATTGACCGCGGCCGGTGCGACGCTGATCCTGTTCACAACGGGCCGCGGAACGCCGCTCGGCTTTCCCGCCCCGACGCTCAAGATCGCATCCAACACCGCCCTCGCCGACCGCAAGAGCGGCTGGATCGACTTCGATGCCGGCCGGGTGCTCGACGAAGGCTTCGGTGGCGCCGCCGACGCGCTGCTCGATCTGGTGATCGAGACGGCATCGGGACGCCCAACGCGGTCGGAAGCCAATGGCGAACGCGATATCGCGATCTGGAAATCTGGCGTTACGCTCTAGGGTCAGCTCAGCGCCGAGAAGCGGAAATTCCGGAAACGCGCCTGCCCCGACCCCGCTGCGTACAGCCCCGGGCGCAGCATCAGAAAGCCGCCGCGGACATTGTGGTGATAACCTGACACCTCCATCCCGCGATCGAAGCGGGTCCAGCTTTCGCCACCATCGCCGCTGGTGTCGAAGGTGACGATATGCGCATCGTTGGTAACCCGTAGGCGCATCCGGCAGCCATGCGGATTGACGGGCTGAGCCCGTTCGATCCCATATTGATGCGTCACGAAGCGGTCGGCATCGAAACCCAGTCCGCAATAGAGACGCTCGTCGTAAAAGAGGATCAGGCCCGCCGTCACGCCAGAGTCGATATCGATATCGCATTCGAAGCGGTAGGACCGGTCGCCCGCGATTAGGAGCAGCGGCGATGAATCGGACGGCGCCCGCCCGCGCGCCGCAAGGTGCAGCGCGCCGTCCGCAACGGCGGCACGCGCGCGCTCGTCGCGTGCGGGCTTGAAGAAATTCCATTTTGCGCCGAGCGCCAGCGACGTGAAATCGTCCGACAGCGCCATGCCATGCAGACCGGCAACGCCGCCAAGCGGCTTCGCGAGCGGCCGCGACAGGTCGCCCCCTGTCATCCGCGGCCAGCCGTCGGTGGTCCATTCGACAGGATCGAGCAGCGTCTGGCGCCCCAGCGTCCAGAAGTCCTTCTCATAGCCGTGATAGACGCTCCACCAATCGCCCGACGGACCTTCCACAAGCGTCGCATGGCCGCGCGACCACCAAGCCTCGTCGCGCGAAACGGTGCGGACGATCGGATTGGCAGGGCAGTTTTCCCATGGCCCGTGGATCGAGAGGGCGCGCGCCGCGATGACCATATGGCCGGTGGGCGGTCCCGCGGTGCCGCCCACCGCGGTGATCAGATAGAAATAGCCCTCGCGGCGCACGATCTTTGGCCCCTCGGGCGAAAATCCTTCGACGACCCAGTCGGCGGGGTAGCGCCAGGGATCATAGACATGCTCGGGTTCGCCTATCCGCGACAAGCCATCGTCCGACAGCCGCACGCGGTCGCCGCCCGACAGGAACAGCCAGCGCGAACCATCCTCGCCGACGGCATGCCCGGGGTCGATATGATCGGGCAGGTCGAGGTCGACGGGATCGCTCCACGGACCCTCGATGTGGTCGGCCCAGATCACCCAGCTCGTGTTCGGTCCCTTGGTCGGAATGTAGAGAAAATAACGGCCGTCATGCTTGCACAGCTCGGGCGCCCAGACCGATCCGATATTGCGGGTGAGCGCCGGGGCGACGGAGCGCCAGTTCACCAGATCGCGCGAATGCCAGATGACCAGGCCGGGATAGGAATCGAAGGTTGAAAAGGTCATGTAATAGTCGTCGCCGTCCTTGAGGATCGACGGATCGGGATGATCACCGGCCATGATCGGGTTGAGGAAGCGGCCGTCGCCGCAATCGGCGCGGCGCTGCCCATCGGCACCCCGCCCCCATTGCGGCTCCGATGCCGGGTCCGCGGGAGCCGACATGGCCCGCGCCTTGCCCGGCGCCGGACCGAGCCCGGCCGCCAGCAGGCCGGCGCCAGCCATTTTGAACAGGTCGCGGCGATCGGTCACAGGCGTCCTCCTCTTGCGCCAAAGAAAAAGGCCCGGCCCTCGCGCGCGAAGACCGGGCCTATTTCCGGGACTAATTCTGATGGATCACATCTTGAAGCGCGCGCCGAACAGGATGGTGCGGCCAAAATGATTATTCTCGTAATTCCGGTCAGCATCGAAATCGGTGTAGCGATAGCGATAGGTGTCGAGCAGATTATTGCCCTCGACCGACAGTTCGACCCAATCGGTCAACTTGTACCGGATCGAGGCGTCCATGTTCCACGTCGCGCCATAGCCTTCGAAGACGTTGCCGGTGCCGCTGTTCGCATCGATGTAGCGGCTGCGATAGCTGGCCGACACGCGCGCGCTGAAGGCGCCGTCGTCGTAATAGAGCGTGCCGTTGTAGGCGCGCTTCGACACGCCAAAGAGCGTCGCCGAGCGCACCGCATTGACCAGCGCCCCACCCGGGACCACCGCCGGCCCCTGAACATTATAATCTGCGTCCGAACTGATGAAGGTCGCGTTCGCAAGCACCCCGAAGTGGCTGATGAAACCACCGCTGGTGAAGGCGCTGAACGGAACCTGCGCAGCGAGTTCGACGCCTTTCAGCGTGGCCCCGGCCCCGTTAACGTTGGCAGTGATCGTATAGATCTGATTGGGATCGAAATTGAGGAAAGCCGGCGAACTCGGCGGGATCGCGTCCTTCGGCAGGCCGGTGGATGCAAAGCTGGCGCTGAAGGCCTGGCTGATCGGGAAGCTTTCAACCTTCTTCACGAAACCGGCGATCGACAGAACCGCCTGCGGCGCGAAATACCATTCGACACCAAGGTCGAAATTGGTCGCCCGATAGGGATCGAGCTGCGGGTTGCCATAGCTGATCTTGTAGTTGAAGCCGTCGATCGAGCCGCCTGGCGTCAGATTGCCGAGGGTCGGACGCGTGATGACCTTGGCGATCGCACCGCGGATAATCACGTCGCGGCTCGGGTAGAGCGCCACGTTGAACGACGGCAGCCAGTCGTCATAGGTGCGATCGACCGTGACGGTGGTTCCCGACAGGACGCCGGTCGACGATTGCGCCGTATGCGCATAGCGGATGCCGGCATTGCCCGCATATTCGAGCCCGAACAATTCGCCCTTGGCATCGAACTCGATATAGCCGCCCGAGACGGTTTCCTGAACCGCACGCGTATTGCCCGTGTCCGGATTGGCGGTGCGGCTGTAAAGCTGGGTGAAGTCCGTGGCCGCAGGGAAGGACGGGATAAGCCACTGGGTCGTCGTTCCCGCCGGCTGACCCGCCTTGCCGAGCGTGAACAGTTCGGCAAGCTGCGAGGTGACCGGAAAGCCGTAGACGGCAGTCGGCCCAAAGACTCCCGACGCCGAGCAGGTCAACGTACCCAGAACGCGGTCGACCCCGCCGTTGCCGCAAACCGCCGTGTCGCGGGTGAAGGCGACCGCATCGAAGTTGAAGCGGCGCCACATCGCGCCGGCCTTGACCTGAAAACCGTCGGTCACGTCCCATTCGGTACGGAGCTGGGCGGTCTTGAAGCGGTTGGTGACGTTCGAGGGACGATCGCGAATTTCGGCGAGCTGGAAATTCGCCGGATCGGTTACGCTGGTGCCGAAGGTGAGCACCGGGTGCTTCATGTCGCTGTAGTCGTAGGAATAGCCCTGCGCATCGCGGTCGTCGAACACGACGGTCGTTTCGACGGGAATGTCGGCGTCAGACTTCGACAGGCCGCCCAGAACGGTGAAGCGGAAACGGTCCGAAACATCCTGGTCCCAGCTTCCGCCGAACTGATAGAAGCTCGTCTTCGACTGGCGCAGATAATGTTCGGTGCGCACCCACGCATCGTTGAGCGTCGCCGAGATCATGTTGCCGTTCGAGTCATAGACGGGATCGACGACGTTGATCGACCGCTCATTCGAACGCAGCAGCACTTCACCCCATTTTTCCTCGCGATCTTCGCGGAAGCGCGAATAGAGGGCGTCGAGCGAAATCCGGGTGCTTTCGGTCGGTTCGAACTGGATCGAACCGGTCAGGCCGAGGCGTTCGCGGCGGTGTTCGATCTCGCCATAGCGCGGGATGCGCGGATGAAATGCGAGAGCCGCCGCGTCGCACGCTGCACCAGAGACATAGGTGCCGCCGCTGTTCGGGGCCGTCCAGCAATTGGTACCATCGACCGAGTCAAAACGCGCCTGCGCCCAACGCACGCTATTGTTGCCGAGTTCAAGCGTATTGCCCTTCGAATAGGCTGCGGAAACCGAGGCGCCAAAGGTGCCCGCATCGTTGCGCCAGCTGAGCAGCCCGGCGACACGCGGCCCCAGATCCTTCGACAGGTCGTTGTAGGAACCGACGACCGACAGCGCGCCGTGCAGCCCGGCCTTGCCGCCGAGCGGATTGCCGGTGTTGAGATCAACCACCGCGCCGAGCGAGCCTTCGTCGAGCGAGGCTTCGGCGGTCTTGTGGACGACGATGCTGCTGAAAAGCTCCGATGCGAAGACATTGAAGTCGAAGGCGCGATCGCGATTGGCCGAGGCGCCGTCGGTCGAGGTTGCGACGGTTTCCAGGCCGTTCAGCCGAACGCGGGTGAATTGGGCGCCCAGACCGCGCACGGTGATTGCGCGCCCTTCGCCGCCGTCGCGCTGGATCGAGATGCCGGGAATGCGCTGAAGCGATTCTGCAAGATTCTGATCGGGAAATTTGGCGATGTCTTCGGCCACGATCGCGTCGACCGCCGCCACCGAGTCGCGCTTGACGTTGAGCGCGGCCTGCAGCGACTGGCGAAAACCGGTCACGACAATCTCGTTGCTTGCCGCATCGTCGGCAGCGCCCGCATCTGCTGCGTCCTGCGCCCAGGCCGGCGTCGCGACCAGCACCGCAAGCGAAACCCCCGAAGCCAGCCTGACCAGAGTGCGGCCACCCCGCGCGTTATGAAAAGCCATCGTCATCCTCCCTTTTCGCAGCGCATTCCTGCCTTTGGCAAGGAATGACACCGGTTACTTTCGTCGAAGTGCAAAATCGGATCGACTGCACGTCCCCTGCGATAGAGAGTTGCGGATTGGCCGCCGTCATTGCGGTCGGCCCAAGCGCCCTCTCCCCAAAATATGTTCTTGACCGGTTTAGGTAACCGGTGTCAAAAATGATTGAAGCAAGCAGCGGTCTATGTCAAGACCCAATGCGAAGGAGAGATGCCATGTCGAAAAAACTGTGGATTGCCGCGCTGTTTCTGGCTGCGGCCGTACCCGGAGGCGCCGCGATGGCGGCTCAGGCGCAGGCAATCGCCTTCCCCGGCGCGGTCGGACCGGCCGCCGCGACTCCGGGAGGACGCAGCGGAAAAATCCTTCGCGTCACGACGCTCGCCCCCGACGGTCCGGGGTCGCTGAAGGCCGCGATCGAAACGCCGGGTCCGCGAATCGTCGTGTTCGAGGTCGGCGGCGTGATCGACCTCGGCCGCAGTACCCTGACCATCGACCAGCCCTATCTGACGATTGCCGGCCAGACGGCCCCCGGACCCGGCATCACGATCATTCGCGGCGGCATCGACGTGAAAGCGCATGATGTCGTGCTGCGCCACCTGCGCATCTATACCGGCGTTGACGGGCAGCCGAAGCGCAGCGGCTGGGAAGCCGATGCCTTCTCGACGGTCGCCGCGCACGATGTCGTGGTCGATCATTGCACCTTTTTGTGGGCGCTCGACGAAAATATGTCGGCATCAGGTCCGCGCTTCAAGGGCGCGACGGTCGCCGAATGGCGCGACGGGACCAGCCGCAATGTGACCTTTTCGAACAATCTGGCGGCCGAGGGGCTGGCCGACGCCAGCCACCCCAAGGGCGAGCATAGCAAGGGGTCGCTGATCCATGACAACACCACGGGCATCGTCTTCTATCGCAATGTCTGGGCGCACAATGTCGAACGCAATCCGCTGATCAAGGGCGGCGCGCAGGCGCTGATGATCAACAATCTGATCTACGATCCGGGCCACCGCGCGGTGCACTATAATCTGATGAATCTCGAATGGGTCGGCCACGACTATGTGACGGGCGAGATCACCGCGATCGGCAATGTCATGCGCGGCGGCAATCATACCGACGAGGGGCTGCCCTTTCTGATGCTCGGCGGCGATGGCGACCTGCGCTTCTATGGCCGCGACAATATTGCGGTCGACCGGCACGGCAACGCGCTGCCCGAATTCGGCCGCTATGGCGAAACCCGCGCGCAGCTTATCCGCTCGGAGGCCCCGCTTGCGCCCACCGATGGGTACAAAATCCTGCCGGTCCACGATGTCGAAACGTCGGTTCTGGCGACCGCAGGCGCGCGGCCCTGGGCGCGCGATGCCGAAGAGATCCGCATCCTGTTCTTCGTCGCCGAAGGACGCGGCGACATCATCGACGACGAAAAGCAGGTCAGCGCCTATCCGAAGGTGACCGAACCCGTACGCGCGCCCTTCGTAGAGAAGGATTGGGATCTGGCGACGATGGAACCCAAATCGGGCACTTATCCGGGCCAGACCACCCCCATGCCGCAAGAACATCTGTCGGCGCGCGACCTCGATTCGCGCGGCGGCGTCAAATGACGCCGCTGCTCGCGCTGCTGCTCGCCGGAAGCGCGGCACCGGCGATGGTGGTCATCGACGAGGCCGCGACGATTCGGGAAGAGCCGCCGCCGCACGGCGCCATCGGCCAGTCGACCGCGTGGCGGATCAGCGACGCCGTCCCCGCCCCGCGCAGTTTCGAATTTCGCAAGCGCGCGCTGCACGCGGGTGCGGCGATCGGCATCCACCCGATCGACCATGACGAAATCTATTATGTCGTCTCGGGGACCGGCATCGTCCATTCGGACGGCGAGGAACAGGCGCTGAAGCCGGGGATGGCGGCGTGGCTCTATCGGGGCGCCCGCGTCGGCATCCGCCAGACCGGCGACGAGGCCTTGGTGCTCATCATCGCTTATCCAGACGCCGATCCGAAACCGGAGGCACCGTAGATGGTGCTCGGTCGCCGCGAACTGATGGCCGCCAGCCTTGCGCTGCCCTTTGCGGGCGCCGCAGCCGGAGAAGTATGGACGCGGCCCGCCGGCCTTGTCCCCGACGCCAGCATCCCGCTGTGGCCGGGCGGGCATATCAAGCCGCCGCCGGGCCTTTCCGAAGAGATTGTCCAGCGCAGCGACGATCCCGACGCCAGTGACCGGATGCTTCAGCACATTACGCGGCCGCGGCTCGACATTTTCCGGCCCGACAAACCCAATGGCGCCGCGGTCATCCTCGCGCCCGGCGGCGGCTATCGCTACGTCGTGATCGACAAGGAAGGCTATGAGCTGGCGCGCTGGCTGAAGGCGCGCGGCGTGACGGTCTATGTGCTCTTCTATCGCCTGCCCGGCGACGGCTGGACGAACGGGTCCGACGTTCCGCTCGCCGATGCGCAGCGGGCGATGCGGGTCGTGCGCCGCCGCGCTGCGCTCGACGGCATCGATCCGGCACGCGTCGCTTTCGGCGGGTTTTCCGCGGGCGGGCAGGTCGCAACAAGTCTGCTGACGCGCTTCGATGCGCAGGTCTATGCACCGCTCGATGGGGCCGATACGCTGTCAGCGCGCCCCGACGCGCTCGCCGCCATTTATCCGGTCGTGTCGATGGACCCGGCAATCGCGCATGCGGTCAGCCGCGAAAAGCTGATCGGCGCGCATCCCGACGCGGCGCGCGAGGCGCTTTATTCGCCCGAGCGCAACACACGCGCCGACATGCCGCCGCTGTGGCTGCTCCACGCCGAGGACGACAGCGTCGTGAAGATCGACAACAGCCTGCGTCTGCAGGCGGCAACGCGGCGCGTCGGCGTGTCGTGCGAGGCACATTATTTCGCCGAGGGCGAGCATGGCTTCGGCCTGCTGAAAACGGCGGGCCTGCCCGTCGCCATCTGGCCCGAATTGCTGTGGGGCTGGTTGAAGGGGCGACAGATCGTCTGATCCATCGACGCTGCAGGCCGAATCAGGTTCCGGGCTGAATATAGGGGACACGCGCGAACAGCTCGCGCTCCCATCGCCGGGGATCGTTTTCGACGCGGCTCACGGTGTCGAAGATCATCGTCTCACGCTGCGCCAGTGTATAGGCGGACCAGCCCGGGTTGCCGGTGCGCGCAAAGCGCACGAAGGCGCCCATCACCACGTCGCTCATCGCCCGCTGTGCCGGCGTGGGATCGGATATGGTGCCGAAGCTGAGCCCGATGTCATCGGTATGCTTCGCCTGCTCGAAATCGAGCTGATAGACGAAGGCCGGCGCGCCGGCGCGGGCGCGCGCCTCGGCCTCCTCGACCTGCCCGCGCCAGCTCCGCGCTGCGGTGACGATGCGGTGGAACAATTCGGTCACCTCCGCCTGCGGATAACGGGCACGAAATTCGCTCACGACCCATTCGGGCAAGATGTCGATCCGCATCTGCGGCGCGATCCGGGCGGCCAGATTGTCCATCGTCAGCCCCGCAAGTGGCGGCTTGTCGGGCGCATAAAAGGCGCGTGTTTCCATCACGACATTGCCGAGCATCATCGGAATATCCAGCGACTGCGCCGGCGCGTCGGGCCAGAAGGGGTGGCGCATCAGATGCGTCATGTCGAGCACCGGCCCCATATAGAGGCCGCCGCCAAGGACCGGATCGGTCGCCGACAGCGCGGCGATCAACTGTTCGACCGGCGCGGTCGCGGGATCGACGCCGGGGCCGAGCCTGGCGAGAAAGGCTTCGGCGCGCTTTGTCGCGTTGAGCGGCCCCGACGCAGTGACCTGCTGCCCGCTCATCGTGATCGCTTTGTGGAACAGCCCCTTCGCTTCGGGCATCGCCATCAGCGTCGCGATCTTCGCGCCGCCGCCCGACTGGCCAAAGACGGTGACATTGCCCGGATCGCCACCGAAGGCCGCAATATTGCGCCGGATCCATTGCAGCGCGACGATCAGGTCGAGCTGCCCGGCATTGCCGCTGTCGGGAAAGCGCGGGTCGAGTCGCGCGAGATAGAGATAGCCGAGCGCGTTCAGCCGGTGGTTGACGGTAACGACGACGACATCGCCGCGCGCCGCCAGATTTGCGCCGTCGTTGATCGGGTCGGTGACGCTGCCGGTCGAATAGGCACCGCCGTGGAAATAGACCAGGACGGGGCGCTTGCGCTTCTCGTCGAGCGCGGGTGTCCAGACATTCAGGAAAAGGCAGTCTTCAGATTGCGGCTGGTAACGATCGCCGGTCTGGGGACAGGCAGGGCCGAAGCCGCTATCCTGCTGTTCGGCGTGGAGGACGGGAACGGGCGCACGAAAGCGCGCCGCGCGGGCATAACGGATCCCGGGATAGGCTAGGATTGGGGCAACCTCGTCTTCTCCCCAGCCCAGACTGCGATATTCCCCGTCGGGGGCGTCGATGACAGCATGCACGGGCGTAGCGCGGGCCGTTGGCGATGCGGCCACGACCAGCAGCCCCGCCGCGCCGCCCAGCAACGCGCGACGACTCATCCTCTCAGCGCCGGACATCGAGTCCGCCGCCGTGGAAGGCATCGATATCGGTTTCACCAAACCGGCTGGCATCGCCCGGCAGCGAATGTTTGAGGCAGGTGAGCGCAAGGCCGGTTTCGGCCATCGCCTTGACGTCGGCGCCCTTCAGGTGCGCGTGCAATACGCCAGCGGCAAAAGCATCGCCCGCCCCGATCCGGTCGACGATGCCGGTCACATCGACCTCGGCGGTCTGATGCGCGCCCCCGCGCAAATCGACGCGCGCGGCGATGCGGTGGTGATCGGCGGTCACAATGTGGCGCGCGGTCGAGGCGATGAGTTTGAGCGCGGGGAAAGCGGCAAAGCCAGCCTCGGCCGCTTCGCGCCGACGATCCTCGCCCTCCCCCGAAAATTCGCGCCCCAGCACGAGCGAGAGGTCGCGGTGATTGCCGAACAATATGTCGGCGCTGCCGATCAGTTCGGACAGGATCGCACGCGGATCGCTATCCCACGCGTCCCACAGCATCGCGCGGTAATTGCCGTCGAAACTGACGGGAACGCCGAGCCGCCTTGCGGCGCGTGCCGCCGCAAGCGCCGCCGCGGCCGAACGCGGCCCGAGCGCCGGGGTAATTCCCGACAGGTGGAGCAGCCGGGCGCCCGTCAGCAGCCGGTCGAAGTCATAATCCTCCGCCCCGCTTTCCGCGAAACTCGATCGCGCGCGGTCATAGACGATTTCGGAGGCGCGCAGCCCGGCGCCGACGCTCAGGAAATAGAGCCCCATGCGCCCCGGATGAAGCGTGACGGCGGTGCAATCGACGCCTGCGCCGCGCACCGCCGCCACTGCACCGCGACCCAGTGCATTCGAAGGAATTTTGCCAACCATCGCGCAATCGTGACCAAGATGCGCGAGGCCGATCGCGACATTCGCCTCGGCTCCCCCGACTTGGAGCGCAAGCGAGGGCGATTGCATCAGCAGCTCGTTGCCCGGCGCGGTCAGGCGGATCAGCAGTTCGCCGAAAAAGACAAGACGGCTACCCATCGCGCGAGTCTAGCGCGCGAGCCAGCCGCCGTCGACGGCGAGGATATGGCCCTGCACATAGTCCGACGCGCTCGACGCCAGAAACACGGCCGCGCCGCCGATATCGCTCGGGTCGCCCCAGCGGCCCGCCGGAATGCGTTCCATGATCTGGCGGTTGCGCGTCTCGTCGCCCTGTAACGCGGCGGTGTTGTTCGTCGCGATATAGCCGGGCGCGATCGCATTGACCTGTACACCCTTCGCCGCCCATTCGTTCGCAAGCAGCTTGGTCAGCCCGCCGACCCCCGATTTCGAGGCGGTATAGCTCGGGACGCGAATGCCGCCCTGAAAGGTGAGCATCGAGGCGATGTTGATGATCTTGCCCGAGCCGCGCGCGATCATGTGGCGCCCGACGCTCTGGCAGAGGAAGAAGAGCGTCTTGAGATTGGTGTCCATCACCGCGTCCCAGTCGGCCTCGGTGAAATCGACCGCATCGGCGCGGCGGATGATCCCCGCATTGTTGACGAGAATGTCGATGCGCCCGAACTCGGCGAGCACCGCGTCGACGAGCGGCTGCACCGCGCCGACGCTCGACAGGTCGGCGGCGAAATTCTCGCCCCTCCGCCCCAGCCCGCGCACCTTGCCGACAGTCTCGTCCGCGGGCGAGCGGCCCGCGGCCGCGATGTCCGCCCCCGCCTCGGCGAGCGCGAGCGCGAGCCCCTGCCCGATGCCCGTGTTGGCACCGGTGACGAGCGCCACCTTGCCCGACAGGTCAAAGAGGCCCGCCATTACGACAGCTGACAGATGTCGAGGACGTTCATGTCGGTATAATCCTGATTCTCGCCCGCCATCGCCCAGATGAAGGCGTAGGATTTCGTGCCCGCGCCCATGTGGATCGACCAGGGCGGCGAGATCACCGCTTCCTCATTCTGCATCACGATGTGGCGCGTCGCCTCGCCCTCGCCCATGAAATGCATCACGCGGTCGGTATCGACATTGTCGAGCTCGAAATAGAAATAGATCTCGCTGCGGCGCTCGTGGATATGCGGCGGCATCGTGTTCCAGACGCTGCCTTCCTTGAGCACGGTCAGCCCCATGACGAGCTGCGCGCTGTCGCACACGCCCGGAATGACGAGCTGATAAATCGTGCGCTCATTCGATTCGGCGAGGCTGCCGCGGTCGAGCGCATTGGCGTCGGCGATGCCGAGCTTGCGCGTCGTGAACGCCTTGTGCGCAGGGCACGACGCCAGATAATAACGCGCGCCTTCGCCCGCGAACTCGACGTCCTTCGCACCCATCGTCACATAGAGGCAATCCTTGTTGCCGAGCGTGAAGCTCTCGCCGTCAACGGTGACCGTGCCTTCGACCGACGAGACGTTGACGATCGCGAGTTCGCGGCGTTCGAGGAACGGGTGCCCCGCGACCGACGGCGGCTCGGTCTGCGTCGGCAGCTTGACCGGCGCGCTGCCCACGGCGACGCCGCCGATCACGAAGCGGTCGGCGTGGGTGTAGTTGAGGACGCATTCGCCCTCGCGGAAGAGGCCCTGGATCAGATAGCGATCGCGAAGTTCCGCGTTCGACACCTCCTCCATCATGGAGGGATGAGTAGCATAATAGGTGCGATCGAACATGGCGGCATCCTCAGGTCTGATTGATCTGAAGCTGGGTTAGTTGATAAGGTAACCGGTGTCAATCGATGACAAAAAGGCGCCCCGGCCATCATCATATCCGGAGAAAGACTACCACCCTCGGCGTTCGAGCGCGCCGACGCGCAATACGCAAGCAGCACCATCCTCTCGGCTTCCTCCAACGCGAGGAGAAAGTCTCAAAGATCGGCATCCTATGCAGGAGTCCGCTCGCACCATAGCTCGACTCGCATCGAGCGTGTACGGTTTACAATCACGAAAGACCTGCGCGCGCGATTTTACCCGGCTACTGCGGCATCGCGTTCCAGCGTCTTAAAGCGGGAAAATGGATGCCCCGTGAGGATTCGAACCTCAATAGACGGAATCAGAATCCGTAGTCTTACCATTAGACGACGGGGCAATGAGGGGCGCGCAATATGATTGCGTGGGCCGTCTGTCAAGGCCGGTGCGACCGCCCGGTCGGGTTCGCGCAACAGGCGGCTTGCCCTTATCCAATTCGCCGCTAGCATCGCGCGCAGAACAGAAGAACAGAGGGGCCGCGCCCCGGCGCAGGTCCTGCACTTGGAGGTGGGCTGATGCGTCATGTCGCGATCGTCGGGTCGGGTCCGGCCGGATATTATACCGCCGAAACCTTGCAGAAGGCGGAGGATATCGCCGTCGACGTGATCGATCGCCTGCCCGTTCCCTATGGGCTGATCCGCACCGGCGTTGCCCCCGATCACCAATCGATCAAGGCGGTGTCGCGGCGGTACGAGGGTGTCGCCCTGGCGGACAATGTGCGCTTCGTCGGCCATGTGTCGGTCGGCACCGACATCGGGATCGACGAACTGGCGCAGCTCTACGACGCCGTCGTGCTCGCGACCGGGGCACCCAATGACCGGCCGCTGGGGATTCCCGGCGCCGATCTACCCGGCGTCATCGGCAGCGCCGCCTTCGTTGGCTGGTACAATGGCCACCCCGATTTCGCCGACCTCGACCCGCCGCTCGACAGCCCCGGCGTCGCGGTGATCGGCAACGGCAATGTCGCGCTCGACGTCGCGCGTATCCTTGCCAAGACCCCCGCCGAATTCGCCGGCAGCGACATCGTCGCCCATGCGCGCGACCTGCTCGCGACGAGCAATATCCGGCACATCCACATTCTCGGCCGCCGCGGCCCGCACCAGATCGCGATGACACCGAAAGAGCTGGGCGAGCTGGGCCATCTCGAACGCGCCAGCCCGCGCGTCGACCCCGCCGATCTGCCCGACGAAGGCGACGATGCGCTGCTCGAACCCGGCATGCGCAAGTCGGTGACGCATCTACGGCAGTTCGCGGCGAATCCGGTTGCCAAGCCGGTGACGATCGACTTCGACTTCTTTGCCATGCCCGTCGCGATAGAGGGCGACGGGCGCGCCCAGCGCGTCATCGTCGAACGGACGCGGCTCGATGCCGATCTGCGCAGCCATGGCACCGGCGAAACCTATGCGATCGAGGCGGGTCTGGTCGTCAGCTGCATCGGTTATCAGACGCCGCCGATCCCCGGCGTGCCCTATGAACATGGTCGCGGCCGCTTCGCCAATAACGAGGGGCGGATCCTGCCCGGCCTTTATTGCGTCGGCTGGGCGCGGCGCGGGCCATCGGGGACGATCGGCACCAACAAGCCCGACGGCGCGCGCATCGCCGAAATGGTGCTGGAGGATATAGGCCGCGGTGGCGGCAAGCCGGGCCGTCCCGGACTCGACGCGCTGCTCGCGGGGCGCGGCATCGCGCCCGTCACCTTCCGCGACTGGCGCAAGATAGAGGCGGCGGAGGTCGCCGCCGCGCTCGAAGGCAATCCGCGCGAGAAATTCGTGCGCGTCGAGGCGATGATCGAAGCCATCGGGCGGTGACGATCCGCACGGCGCTGCGCTGGCTGCTCGCGCTCGCTTATGGCTATGCGGGCTACCGCCACCTTGCCACCCCCGCGCCCTTCGTCGCGATCACCCCGCCCTGGGTGCCGCAGCCGGCGCTGGTCGTCGCCGCGACGGGCATTGCCGAACTGGCGGGCGCGCTGGGGTTGCTGATCCCGGCGACGCGCAAGGCGGCGGGCTGGGGCCTTGCCCTCTATGCGCTGTGCGTGTGGCCGGCGAATTTCCATCACGCCTTCGCGCATGTCGCGATCGGCGGACAGACGCTCGGCTGGTGGTACCACGGCCCTCGCCTCGCCGCGCAGCCGCTCATCATCTGGTGGGCGCTGTGGGCGAGCGGCGCGATCGACTGGCCGTTCAAGAGGAAATAGCCGCCACCTCCGCCGTCGCGGCGGCGACGTGCAATCATTTGGCCACTGGCGTCTCGATCGGCGGCTGGCCCTTCTGGCTCGCCGCATAGGCCTCGACCGCCTTCAGCACGCGCAGCATGTTGCCGCTCGCAATCTTTTCGAGGTCGGCCTGCGAATAGCCGCGCTTCGCCAGTTCGACGAACAACGCGGGATAGCCCGACACATCCTCCATCCCGACCGGCGCCGAATCCATTCCGTCATAATCGCCGCCGAGCCCGATATGGTCGATCCCGGCGAGCTTGCGGATATGATCGATATGGTCGGCGACCTTCGCGACGTCGGTCGTCGGCGTCGGGTTCGCCTTGTCCCAGTCGGCGAGCGCCTTGTCGGCGGCGGCGGGGTCGCCCGGATACATCGCCTTCAACCGCGCCTGTTCGGCGGTGCGCGACAGGCCATAGGCGCGCACCTGGGGATCGAGGAAGGTCGGCAACAGCACCACCATCACGATCCCCCCGTTCACCTTGACCAGCGGCAGCACGCTGTCGGGGACATTGCGCGGATGGTCGTTGACGCCGCGCGCGCCCGAGTGGCTGAACATCACCGGCGCCTTCGCCACGGCGAGCGCGTCCTTCATCGTCGCTTCGCTCGTGTGGCTCAGATCGACGATCATGCCGATGCGGTTCATCTCGCGCACCACCTGTTCGCCGAACGGGGTCAGCCCGTCGTGCGCGGGCGCATCGGTCGCGCTGTCGCCCCACGGGGTGTTCCGGCTGTGGGTCAGCGTCATGTACCGCGCGCCAAGATCATACATGTCGCGCAGCACCGCCAGGCTCGATCCGATCGAATGGCCGCCTTCCATGCCGAGCATGCCGGCGATCTTGCCCGCCTTCATCGCCTTTTCGAGCTCGGCCGAATTGGTCGCGAGCATCAGGTCGTTCGGATAGCGCTGGACGAGCCGTTTCATCACGTCGATCTGTTCCAGCGTCTGCTGCACCGCTTGCGCCTCGTTGCTGTTCGACGGGACATAGACCGACCAGAATTGCGCGCCGACATGGCCCTTGCGCAATCGGATCAGGTCCGTGTGCATCGCGATGCGATCGGTCGTCGCGGTATGGCTGGTGTCGTTGAAATCGAAACCGTTGATCATATTGTCGGCGCGCTCGCGCAGCGCCCAGGGCACGTCATTATGCCCGTCGAAGACCGGCGCCTTCTTGAGCGCGGCCTCGGCCACCGCCTCGGGCGAGGACTGCGCGGCGGCGGGAGTGGAGACAAGGGCGAGCGCGGCGAGGCCGGCGAGCAGGATAGATTTCGTCATAGATGGCGACCTTAAGGTGCATGGCGAGGAAATCGAGCCGAAATTTATCGTCTGTACGCCACCGCAAGGTCGCGCTTCCCTTGACGTTTACGTCAACCGGGCGCAGCATCGGGGTATGACTGCTTTCGACGATTGGTGCGCCCGTTCCCCCTATTATGACGAAACCCACGAGGCGCTGGCGCAAAGCGTCCGCCGCTTCGTCGAACGCGAGATCGCACCGCACATCGACCGCTGGGAGGCCGAGGGCGAGTTGCCGCGCGCGCTGCACAAGAAGGCGGCGGAAGCGGGTATACTTGGCCTGCGCTACCCCGAGCAATATGGCGGCCATTCCGAAGGCTTCGACAATTTCCACGGCCTCGTTCTGACCGAGGAGCTCGCCGCGGTCGGCGCGGGCGGACTCGGTGCCTCGCTGATGACGCACGGCATCGGCCTGCCGCCGATCCTCGCGCTGGGCTCGGACGAATTGAAACAGCGGGTCGCGCCGCCCGTGCTCGCTGGGGACAAGATCATCGCGCTCGGCATTACCGAAGCGGGCGGCGGCAGCGACGTCGCCAACCTCAAGACGACGGCGGTGCGCGACGGCGACGATTATGTTGTCAATGGCGGCAAGATGTTCATCACCAGCGGCATGCGCGCCGATTGGTTGACCTGCGCGGTGCGCACCGGCGGTCCGGGCGCGGGCGGCATCTCGCTGCTGCTCATCGACATGGACGCACCCGGCGTCGAACGCACGCGGCTCGACAAGATGGGCTGGCGCTGCAGCGACACCGCGGCGATCCATTTCGCGGACGTCCGCGTCCCCGCTGCAAACCTGATCGGGCCCGAGAACGGCGGCTTCATCGGCATCATGCGCAACTTCAATTCGGAACGGCTCGGCATGGCGATGGGCTGCTGCGCCTATGCCCGCGTCGCGCTCGCCGAGGCCGTAGAATGGGCGCAGAACCGCGAGACGTTCGGCAAGCCGCTCGTCGGCCACCAGTCGATCCGCATCAAGCTCGCCGATATGGAACGCCAGATCGAAGCGACGCAGGCGTGGGTCGACCTCTGCGCTTGGCAGGTGAAGACCGGCAAGGACCGCCCCGCCGATTTCGCGATGCTCAAGGTACAGGCGACCCGGATGCTCGAGGCGGTCGCGCGCGAGGCGGCGCAGGTGCTGGGCGGCGCGAGCTACATCACTGGCAGCAAGGTCGAACGCATCTACCGCGAGGTTCGCGTCAACGCGATCGGCGGCGGCAGCGAGGAAATCATGCTCGATCTGGCGGGGCGGCAGCTCTTCGGCGGTCGGTGAGTTCGACCAACCTCGTTCTGCTCGTCGTCGCCGTCGCGACCGCGGCGGTGATGCTGTCGCCGCCGCTGCTGCGCTCGCGCGACTGGCGCGCGACCGTCACGCCACTCGCGTCGATCATCGGGTCAGGCTTCCTCGTCGCGGGGCCGATCCTTGGCCATGTCGCGGGCCATTATGCGGTCGCGGCGATGGCGGCGCTCTGCGCCATTTCCTATCTTTTCGGCCTTGCGGTGCGCGACAATATCAGTCGCCTCGAACCGATGCTCGCGGCCGAATCGCCGCCGCCGGTGCTGCTCTGGCTCGACCGCGCCGCCGATCTTGCGCTGATCCTCGCCTATTTCGTCTCGGTCGCTTATTATCTCGACCTGCTCGCCGATTTCGCGCTCAAGGCGTTCGGCGTCGTCGATCCGGTGGTTGCGCACGGGATGACGACCGCGATCCTCGCGCTGCTCGGCACCCTCGGCTATTTCGGCGGTCTGCGCTGGCTCGAGCATGTCGAGCTGGGCTCGGTCGGGCTTAAGCTGGCGATGATCGTCGCGCTCATCGCCGCGCTCGCCTGGGCGCTGGGGTCGGAAGTCGCGGCGGGAACGGTCGCGGTCCGTCCGCTCGCCGACCAGGCGGAGGGTTTCGACGCGGTCCGCATCCTGCTCGGCCTCATCATCCTCGTCCAGGGGTTCGAGACGTCTCGCTACCTCGGCGACAGCTACGACCGCGCGACGCGAGTGCGCACGATGCGCCATGCGCAGTGGATCGCCTTCGTCGTCTACATGCTCTTCATCGGCCTCCTGACGCCGTGGCTCGACGGGCGCCTGCCGCCCGAGGGCGGCGACACCCATGTCATCGAACTGCTGCGCCCCGTCGGCACCCTCGTTGCGCCGGCGATCATCGTCGCCGCCCTTCTGTCGCAGCTTTCGGCGGCGGTGGCCGATCTCAACGGCGCCAGCGGCCTCGTCGCCGGCGCCTCGCGCCAGCGAATCCCCGTCGCTATCGGCTATGTCATCGCAACATCAGCCTCGATCGCGGTGGTGTGGGCGGGCGACATCTTCACCGTCATCGCCTGGGCGTCCAAAGCCTTCGTTCTCTATTATGGCATCCAGTCGGCGACCGCACTCGTCGTCGAATGGATCGACCCCGCCCCGACCCGCTGGGGCCGCATCGTCCTGCACGGCAGCGCCATCGCCATCGCGCTCGCCGTGCTGACCCTCGGCCGCGCCGCGGCAGGCTGACAAGCCGGCGGCGACGTTCTAGGATCGCGTGACGCCCCCAGTCGAGGATCGAGAGATGACGCTGACCGAAACAAGCCGCTGGCCCGCCGAGGCCGAAACCCTCCTTGATGATCTCGTCGATCTGCGCCGCGCTATCCACCGCGAGCCGGAACTCGGCCTTCAGAATCCCAAGACGCTCGCCAAGATCAAGGACGCTCTCGCCGGCCTGCCGCTCGAATTTCGCGAAGGGCCGTCGACCACGGGGCTGGTCGCGATCCTGCGCGGGGGTTTGGCGGGGAATGGCGGGAACGCGCGCACTGTGCTGCTGCGCGGCGACATGGACGCGCTGCCGCTGGTCGAGGATACGGGCCTCGCATTCACCTCGGAAACCAGCGGCGCGATGCATGCCTGCGGCCATGATACACATGTCGCGATGCTTGTCGGCGCGGCGAAGCTGCTCTGTGCGGCGCGCGACCGCCTGCCCGGCACGGTGATGTTCATGTTCCAGCCCGGCGAGGAAGGGCATCACGGCGCGCGGTTTATGCTCGACGACGGGCTGATCGATCCGCTGCCCGACGCGGCCTTCGCGCTCCACATCATGCCCAACGCGCCGCACGGCATCTTCGCGGGGCGCGCCGGGCCGCTGCTCGCTTCGTCCGACGTCCTCTCGATCACCGTCAAGGGCGCCGGCGGCCACGCCTCCATGCCGCAGGATGCGATCGACCCCATCCCCGTCGCCTGCGCGATCGTCACCGCGATCCAGACAATGGTGACGCGCCGCATCTCGGTCTTCGATCCCGCCGTCATCACCATCGCCAAAATCGCCGCGGGCACGACAAACAACATCATCCCCGAAACCGCGGACATGCAGGGCACGATCCGCACCTTGTCGCCGCATCGCCGCGCGATGGTCGCCGCCGAACTGCGGCGCCTCGTCCCCGCGATCGCCGAAGCGCATGGCTGCACCGCCGAGGTCGTAATCGAGGAGGGCTTCCCCGTCACCGTGTGCGACAGCCGCGCCGCCGCCTTCGGTCAGAGCGTCGTCGAAGAGGCATTCGGCGAGGCGGCCTGGCTGACGATGGACAATCCGGTGATGGGGGCTGAAGATTTCGCCTATGTGCTCGAAAAAGTGCCCGGCGCGATGTTCTGGCTCGGCGCCAGCGAGGCGGGCAGCGACTGGCGCCAGTGCTGCGGCCTCCACTCGAACCGCATGATACTCGACGAAAAGGTCATGGCCCGCGGCGCCGCCCTCCACGCCGCCCTCGCCGAACGCTTTTTGAACGAGGGTTTTGCCTGACGCACCGGCGCTTTTTTTGACTTCGGTCAATGCGCAGCAGGAATTGGCGCCGCATGGTGGGGGCGTTCCGGTCGACCGCTGCGATCCCTTCATCGCCGGCGGCCCTTCCGGGCCGCTCTGGCCGCTCCCGGAGGTGGGGCCTTCGGCCCCGCGCCGCATCGCGGGGTCATGGGGAGGCAGGGCGTAAGCCGGCGCGCCGTGGTGCAATATCCGCGGCGCGCTGTGCGTTTAAGGAACCAGCACCGTGTCGCGTGCCTCAGGAAGCAGACGCGGGTAATCGAGCGTATAGTGCAGCCCGCGGCTTTCCTTGCGATGCAGGGCGCTGCGCACGATCAGGTCGGCGCACTGGAGCAGGTTGCGCAGCTCGATCAGATCGGTCGTCACGCGGAAATGTCCGTAATAATCCTCGACCTCGTGCGTCATCATGTTGATACGGTGCTGCGCGCGCTCCAGCCGCTTCGTCGTGCGCACGATGCCGACATAGTTCCACATGAAGCGGCGGATCTCGGTCCAGTTCTGCTTGATGACGACTTCCTCGTCCGAATCGGTGACGCGGCTTTCATCCCACGCGCGGATCGGCGGCGGCGTTTCGAGCTGGTTCCAGCGGGCGATGATATCCTTCGCCGCCGCCTCGCCGAAGACGAAACATTCGAGCAGCGAGTTGGACGCCAGGCGGTTGGCTCCGTGCAGCCCGCTTTCGGTGCATTCTCCCGCCGCATAGAGCCCCGGCAGGTCGGTGCGGCCGTCAAGGTCGATCAGGATGCCGCCGCAGGTATAATGCTGCGCCGGCACCACCGGGATCGGCTGCTTCGTCATGTCGATACCCAGCGTCAGCAGCTTTTCGTGGATGTTCGGGAAATGCCCCGCGACGAAATCGGGGTCCTTTTGGCTGATGTCGAGGTGGACATAGTCGAGGCCGAAGCGCTTGATCTGATCGTCGTTCGCGCGCGCCACGATATCACGCGGCGCCAGTTCGGCGCGCGGGTCGTAATCGGGCATATAGCGATGGCCGGTGACGGGATGCTTCAATATCCCGCCCTCGCCGCGCACCGCCTCGGTAATCAGGAAATTCTTGACCTCCAGATTGTAAAGGCAGGTCGGGTGGAACTGCATCATTTCCATGTTGGAAACGCGCGCGCCCGCGCGCCACGCCATCGCGATGCCGTCACCCGTCGCGCCGCGCGGCGCGGTCGAAAATTGATAGACGCGCCCCGCCCCGCCGCTCGCCAATATGGTCGCGCGGCCGACATGCGCGTGGACCTTCCCCGTCTTTTCGTCGAGCGCATAGACGCCCCAGACATGGCCCGACCCCGAATAGCGTAGCTCATGACGTCCACTGATCAGGTCGATGCACGCCTGTCCCGGCAGCAGCGTGATATTCGGATGCGCCTCGGCGGTCTTGAGCAGCGCCGCCTGCACCGCCCAGCCGGTCGCATCGTCGACGTGGACGATGCGGCGGTGCGAATGGCCACCCTCGCGCGTCAGGTGCAGCGCCTCGGCCTCCTTGTTGAAGGGCACGCCCATTTCGATCAGCCGCTCGATCGCGTGGGGCGCATTTTCGACGACGAACTCGACCGTCTCGCGCCGGTTGAGCCCGGCCCCCGCGATCATCGTATCGTTGATATGATTTTCGAACGTGTCGCCCGCGTCGAGTACCGCCGCGATCCCGCCCTGTGCCCAGGCGGTCGACCCGCCGGTCAGCTCGCCCTTCGCAAGCACGAGAACACGGCAATGCTCCGCCAGCGCGATCGCCGCTGTCAGCCCCGCCGCGCCGGAACCGACGATGATGACGTCGTGGGTCGCGGCCTCAGCCATTCGCCGCGCGCGTCAAATTCAGGAACACATCCTCAAGGTCGGCCTCGCGCGTCGACACGTCGACGATGCCATGCCCCATCGCATTCACCGCCGCGAGCACCTCGCCCGCGTTGGTGCGATCCTTGTTGTAGCTGATCGCCAGCCCCCGTTCGCCCTCGCGCTCGACCTTGTCGAAGGCAGAGTGCGACGGCAGCACGCTGACATCGGCATCCAGCGTCACGACGACGATCTTCTCGCGCGCCATGTCGACCAGCTCGCGCGTCGGCTTGTTGGCGATCAGCTTGCCGTGGTTAATGATCGCGATACGGTCGCACAGCTCCTCGGCTTCTTCCAGATAATGCGTCGTCAGCACCACCGTTACGCCGCGGTCGTTGAGGCTTTGCACATATTCCCAAAGCTGCTGCCTCAGTTCGATATCGACCCCCGCGGTGGGTTCGTCGAGCACGATGATCGGCGGCGAATGGACCATCGCCTTGGCGACGAGCAGGCGGCGCTTCATGCCGCCTGACAGCGTGCGCGCATAGGCATCGCGCTTGTCGCTAAGGTGCACCGCCGCCAGCAATTCGTCCGAAATGCGCTTGCCCTTCGGCACGCCATACAGGCCCGCCTGGTTCTCCAGCGTCTCGAACGGCGTGAAAAATGGATCGAAGACGATTTCCTGCGGCACGATACCGATCGAATATTTGGCGTTGCGCGGGTCGGCGTCGATGTCGAAGCCCCAGATGCTCGCATGGCCGCTGGTCTTGTTGACCAGCCCCGCGAGGATGTTGATCAGCGTCGACTTGCCCGCGCCGTTCGGGCCGAGCAGTCCGAATATCTGACCTCGCGGCACATCGAAACTGACATTGTCGAGCGCTTGCTTGCCCCCGGCATAGATTTTGGAAACGGCGTCGATGCGGATGGCGGCTTCACTCATGGCGCCTTCCATAGCCGCGCCGGTGCGGGTGCGAAAGGGCCTCGGCGGCAAGCTTTTCTTTACCATAAGCTGTAAGCATATTTTGCGACCTCACCGCTAAGGGGGGATGCGTGAGGACCAGACACATCATCGACCCGCGCGCCATACTGCGCGGCTTCGCAGCGTGCGCTCTGCTGACGGCTCCGGCGATCGGACCGGCGGCGCATGCCCAGACCACATCGCCGCAATCGACGACGCAGGCACAGGCCGAAGCGATCGTGCTGCGGCCGCTGTCCTTCTTCAAGATCAACGACCTCGATTTCGGCGACATCATCGCCTCGGGCAGCGCCGGCACCGTGCGGCTTGCCCCCGACGGCACGCGCAGCCGCACCGGCGGCGCGACGCTCGCGGGCAGTTCGGGCGAACCGGCGCGCTTCGCCGGGCTCGGCAGCTACAATCGCCAGGTCAATATCTCGCTCGGTTCGAACAGCATCTGGATCACCGGCCCCGGCCAGCGGATGCGCGTGCGCGATTTCGAGATCGGCAGCACCCCGACCGCGATCCTCTCGACCTCGCCGACGCGCTTCCGCATCACCTCGGCGCTGGGCAATTATAATTTTCCAGTCGGCGCGACGCTGGAGGTCAATGCCAATCAGGCGCCCGGCGACTACAGCGGCACCTTCACGATCACGCTGAACTATCTGTAAGCGTCGCCCGTTGCGGGCGGAGCGATCGAGACCGATTGCCCCGCCCGCACCTGCTTGCTAAAGGCGCGTCGATGACCCAGCCTGCACCCGCTCCCGAAACGATCCGCACGTCCAAGACCCGCATCGCATGCGACGGCACGGGCGACGGGCTCGCCAACGCCGCGCTCGGCCACCCGCGCGTCTGGCTGGAGATCGATCCCGACGATGGGTACGTCGATTGCGGCTATTGCGATCGGCGTTTCGTGCTGATCGGCGGGGTCGCTGACAAGGCATAGAGTCGGGGGCCTGACGCACCGCCTCCGCGCAAAGGTAAAGACCCGCTTTACCATGCCTGCGCATCCTCCCTTCATGCCCTGCTGGCATAGTGTGCCGGACAGGAGCAGAATCGTGGGGATTCAAGGGACCAACTTCCGACCGATGGCCTTATGCCTCGCCGCCGCTGCCACGGCAGCGGCGCTGATGGGGCCGTCCGCATCGGCGGCCGAGACGACCGGCACCCCGAATGCCGCGGTGGTGCGGCCGAACACGCTCATCAAGACCGACGACCTCGATTTCGGCACGATCGTCAGCGGCGCGACCGGGGGCACGGTGACGGTCAATCCGGCGACCAATGCGCGCGGCTCGGCGGGCGGCGTCACGCTCGCCGGCAGCGGCGCGCAGCGCGGGGTATTCCAGGGTACCGGCGGCCTGCTGCTGATCACTGTCAGCGGCAGCAATTCGGCGACACTGACCCGCGCAGGCGGCGGCGCGCCCGCAATGACCGCCACGCTGACCCGCGCGATGACGACAAGCGGCGGCGGCATTATCCTGCTCGGGTCGAGCGCGACGCTGCTGCCCAGCGGGGTGCAAACCTATTATGTCGGCGGCACGCTCAGCGTCCCGGCGAACCAGCCCGAGGGCGATTACAGCGGCACCTTCACGCTGACGGTCAATTATCTCTAGCCGGTTCGACCCTGGGCCGATCACCAATCAGAAGATAGCGAGCGGTCCTAGCGCACCCTGCGCCCCGTCCAGATGACCCGGCCGACGAGCCGGATCGCCGACAGCGGCAGATCGTCCCAGCTACGATAGTGCGGATTGTCGCTGATGACCGACACGCGCCCCGGCCCCGGCGCGCGCGCGATGCGTTTGACCATCAGCACATCGTCCATCCGCAGCACATAGATGCCGTCGCGCAGCCGGGCGGCCGCGTCGCCGCCATCGACCAATATATCGTCGCCATCGCCCAGCGTCGGCGCCATCGAATCGCCTTCGACGCGAATGATGCTCAGCGCGCGCGGGTCGGCGCCCAGATCGCGCAGCCAGCGCGGATCGAAGGCGACCTCACTTTCCACAGCTTCGCCATCGACGCTCGCGCCCGGCCCCGCGGAAGCGCCGATCGCCAGCTTTGGCACCAGCACGAGGTCGCGGCCGCGCGCGCGCGGCGTAGGCGCGGCGACGCGTAGCGCCGGGCCGCCCAGCAGCGCCTCCGACACGCCCAGATAGGCGGCGATGCGCGCCCGGTCCTGTTCACCCAACCGCCGCGGCGATCCGCGCTTGATATATTGCTGGATATAGGCGGGGTTGCGCCCGATGCGCGCCGAAAGCTGGGCATAATCCACCCCCTTTTCGGTCAGCAGCCGGTCGAGCATCCGGCGCGGGTCGTCGTCGATATCGGTCAAGGACTGGTCCTTCCTATTTCATCTCTAGCAATAGGATTTTTCCTAGACAAGTAGGAAAATGCCAATCAAATAGGAATTATCCTATTGATCGAATCGCGGGCAGGGAGATGACGATGCAGGGCATTTTGCTGGAACGGATCGAGGCCTTTCTGAAAGAGGCCGATATGCCGCCGAGCGTGTTCGGCCGCGCCGCCGTCCACGACCCGCGGCTGGTGAGCGACCTTCGCGGCGGGCGGATCTGTGGCCGCGCGGTGATCTGCCGTGCGGAACATTTCATGAACAAATGGCGTGCCGACTTCCGGGCCGGCCGCGTGACGCCGATCGGCGACCGCCGCGTCGGCAGCCGCGCCAACAAGAGCCGCCGCGCATGATCCGCTGGTCGCCCACCGCCCCCATGCGGCCCACCTGCCCGCACCGCCGCATCGCGCGCCTGCTGACGCGCTTGCTGCCGCCGGGATCGCAGCTCGGCGCATCGACGATGCGATCTTGGGCCAGCGCCAATTTCATCGGAGCGCGCCACCGGTTTGCGCTGACGCTGCCCGCCGGAACCGCCCTCACTGATCTTTCGGCGCGGCTCGCCGCCTTCGACTGGCGGCTGGCCGGCCACATCGTCGCCGATGTCGCGGTCGAAGCGCAGCCAGGCGGCCTATGGGTCGAATTATTGAGCGTGGAGGATTAAGCGCTAGCTCGCGGTGTGCGAATAGCCGGGTTTAATGGCCGAGGCGCATCGCGACCGACGCGAGCCAGGCTTCCTGCGCGGCCGCGGGCATCGGGCCGCGCGGTGCGCGCACCGCATCGTTCATCGCGTCGAGATAGGTCAGGACGGCGGCGCGATAGCCGCCCCCGGCCACTGCCGATTCGAGCTGGCTCGCCAGCGTTTCGACGATCGCGAAGCCATGATCGCGCGCAAGGCAACGAATGTCGTCGACCCCCTGCACGATCTGGGTCAACGCACAATGCGGGAGCGCTTCGGCAAGCGCGCCAATCTGCCCGGAAATCTGGTTTTCGATATCGGTGAAAAAATCGGCCTGGGTACGCATCATCCACCCCCTGTCCATAAAGGGAGGATGCGCGCCTTTGGTTAACGCCGGGTTAGCGGTGGGTGCGGGCGACTTCGCGCTGTTTGCAGCGATACATGTCGCGGTCGGCGGCGGCGAGCACGTCCGATTCGCTCATCCCGGTCTGCAGCATCGCGACGCCGAAGCAGGCCGACAGGCGAACCTCCTGCCCGTCATAGTTGGCGGGCTCGGCGCTCAGCACCTCGGCCAGCCGTTCGATCTGCGCGCGGGCGCCCTTTTCGCTCGACTGATCGAGGATCAGCCCGAATTCGTCACCGCCGATCCGCGCTGCGACATCGGTCGACCGGATCGACGCCGACAGGCGGCCCGCAATCTGCATGAGCGCGAAGTCGCCGGCGGCATGCCCCAGCGTGTCGTTGATCTGCTTGAGCTGATTGACGTCGATGAACACGACCGCCGCGCTTTCGGCATGGCGTTCGAAGCGCGCGAGGCGCTGGTGAATCGCGGTCAGGAAGTAGCGGCGATTGAACAGCGGGGTCAGCGTATCGCGTTCGGACACGCGTTCGAGCTCCGCGACCGCGATCTTCAGGATGCGGTTCTCACGGCGCAACGCATCGCGTTCGCGGCGCATTTCGCGCAACTGGTCCTCGATGGAGTCGACGGATACGAAACCGGCCCTTTCGACCGCGATCCGCGCCCCCCCTACGCTATCCATTCCCTATCCCCGATGCGCATCCGGTGGGTCGCCGGCAGGACGCCGGCAGGATGGGCATGGCAGGCAGGTTAGCCACGACTTGATACCAAGACGTAAACGCGGTGCCATTTTGGTGACATTGCCCGCGCGCGGTCGAGTCGCTAGGGGGAGGCAGCGGCGATTCATCGCCCGGGCAGGAGGGACGGAATGGGCGACGGCGCAGCCAGCGCGAAAGCCAGCATCGGCGTAATCATGGGCAGCCAGTCGGACTGGCCGACGATGGCGCATGCGGTCCAGATCCTCGAAGAATTCGGCATCGCGCACGAGGTGCATATCGTCTCCGCGCACCGCACCCCCGACCGGCTCGTCGCCTATGCCAAGGGCGCCGCCGACCGCGGGCTCCAGGCGATCATCGCGGGCGCCGGCGGCGCCGCGCATC
The DNA here is from genome assembly GCF_900185685.1 of Sphingopyxis sp. P1IMeth2. Classification (NCBI taxonomy): domain Bacteria; kingdom Pseudomonadati; phylum Pseudomonadota; class Alphaproteobacteria; order Sphingomonadales; family Sphingopyxidaceae; genus Sphingopyxis; species Sphingopyxis sp. P1IMeth2. Next base: position 237,345 of record NZ_FYAT01000014.1, on the reverse strand, counting down.
TGCCCGGCATGGTCGCGGCGATGACGCGCGTTCCCGTGCTCGGCGTGCCGGTCCAGTCGGCGGCGCTCAGCGGCGTCGACAGCCTCTATTCGATCGTCCAGATGCCCGGCGGCGTCCCCGTCGCGACCTTTGCGATCGGCAAGGCGGGCGCGACCAACGCGGGGCTGTTCGCCGCCGCGTTGCTCGCCAACACCGATGCGGACCTCGCCGCGCGGCTCGACGCGTGGCGCGCGAAACAGACCGACAGCGTCGCGCCGACGCCCGTGCGCGAAGGCTGACCCGCTTTGCTTTCTCCCGGATCGACGATCGGCATCCTGGGCGGCGGCCAGCTTGGCCGGATGCTCGCGGTCGCCGCCGCGCAGCTCGGCTACAAAGTTCATGTCTATGCCCCCGACGCCGAAAGCGTCGCGGCCGAAGTCACCGCCCACCACACGCAGGCGGCGTGGGACGATGAACCGCGCCTCGCGGGCTTCGCGGCCGCGTGCGACATCGTGACCTTCGAATTCGAAAATGTCCCGGTCGACACGGTGCGTTGCCTGTCGGGCCATGTCGCGGTCCATCCGGGCGGCAAGCCGCTCGAAATCGCGCAGGACCGGCTCACCGAAAAATCCTTCGTCGCCGATCTCGGCGGCCGCACCGCGCCTTTTGCCGCGGTGCCGACGCGCGCGGCACTCGATAGCGCGCTCACCGCCATCGGCACCCCCGCGATCCTCAAGACCGTGCGCATGGGCTATGACGGCAAGGGACAAGCGCGAATCGCCGCGCCCGCCGATGCCGATGCGGCGTGGGAGGCGATCGGCGGGCAGCCCGCGATCCTCGAAGGCTTCGTCGCCTTCGACCATGAATTTTCGGTTATCATGGTGCGCGGCATCGACGGCGAAACGCGCTTTTGGGACAGTTCGGCGAATGTCCACGAAGGCGGCATTCTCGCCGTCTCCAGCCTGCCGCCGCCGTCCATCGTCCTCGACCAGCAACCCGCGGCGCGCGCGATGATGGCGGCGATCGGCGATGGGCTCGACTATGTCGGCGTGCTCACCGGCGAATTTTTCGCCACCGACGCGGGGCCGGTGTTCAACGAGATGGCGCCGCGCGTCCACAACAGCGGCCACTGGACGATCGAGGGCGCGGTGACGAGCCAGTTCGAAAACCATATCCGCGCCGTCGCGGGCCTGCCGCTCGGCGATACGGCGGTGCCGCTACTGCCGGTGACGATGCACAATCTGATCGGCGCGCAGATCGAAAAGATTCCGGCGCTGCTTGCCGACGGCGCCGCGCACGTGCATCACTACGGCAAGACCGAGGTGCGCGACGGGCGCAAGCTCGGCCACGTCACTTGGGTTGGAGCCTCTCCCCGATGAACCGCCCGGATATCACGCTGGTCCTTGCACGCGCCGCCAATGGCGTGATCGGTGCGGGGGGCAAGATTCCCTGGCACCTGCCCGCCGACCTGCGTCGCTTCAAACAGCTCACCATGGGCCGCCCGATGATCATGGGCCGCAAGACCTTCGACAGCCTGCCCACGGTGCTGGAGGGGCGGCGCCACATTGTCCTCACCCGCGACGCGGGCTGGCAGGACGAAGGCGCCGAGCCCGTCGCCAGCGTCGAGGAAGCGCTGCGCCTCGCCAATGCGCCGCAGGCGATGGTGATCGGCGGCGCCGAAATCTACGATCTGTTCCTGCCGCTCGCGACGCGGATCGAATTGACCGAGGTTGCGATCGAACCCGCGGGAGATGCGACCATCGCCTATCCCGATTCCGCCGACTGGCAGGTCGTGGCGCGCGAGGATCATCCGGCCGACGACGGGGGGCGCCCGGCCTACAGCTTCGTCACCTTCACGCGCAAAGCGGGATGATGGCACGCGCAAAGCGGGACAATGGGGGAGAATTGACATGCGCCGCTGGCTGATCGGCATCTTAGCACTGCTCGTCGTAGGGGCGGCCGCCTTCTTCCTCCTCGCCCCCGGCATGATCGAGCGCGGGCTCAACAAGGTCGACGGCAAGCCGCTGCCAACGGTCAGCGCGCGCGCCGCCGCGCTGCACAAGACGCTGACGATCGTCGATCTGCACAGCGACAGCCTGCTGTGGGGGCGCAATTTCCTGAACCGCGCGACCCGCGGCCATATGGACCTGCCGCGGCTCGAAGAGGGCAATGTCGCGCTCCAGATCCTCTCCAGCACCACCAAATCGCCAAAGGGCCAGAATTACGACGCCAATGGCGACGACAGCGACAATATCACCCCGCTGGTGATCGCGCAGCTGCAGCCAGTGCGGACGTGGAACTCGCTGCTCGAACGCTCGCTCTGGCACGCGACGAAGCTGCACCGCGCCGCCGCGGCGTCGGACGGCAAGCTGATGGCGGTCGCGAGCCCCGCCGAACTCGACACGCTGCTCGCCGCGCGGCGCACTAAAACCCCACCGCCCGTCGGCGCGATGCTCAGTGTCGAGGGGCTCCACGATCTCGACGGCAATATCGACAATCTGGACAAGCTCTACGGCGCCGGCGTCCGCATGGCGGGGATCACCCACTTCTTCGACAATATCTTCGCCGGATCGATGCACGGGCTGAAAAAGGGCGGCCTCACCCCGCTCGGCCGCGACCTGATCGGCCGGATGGAAGCGAAGGGCATGATCGTCGACATCGCGCATTGCAGCCACGCCTGCGTCGTCGACATCCTCAAGATGGCGCGCCGTCCCGTCGTCTCCAGCCACGGCGGGGTGCAGGCGACGTGCAAGGTCAACCGCAACCTCACCGACGACGAAATCCGTGGGCTGGCCGCGACCGGCGGCGTCATCGGCATCGGCTATTGGGACGCGGCGGTGTGCGACACCTCGCCCGCCAGCGTCGCCAGGGCGATGAAGCATGTCCGCGACCTCGTCGGCATCCAATATGTCGCGCTCGGCAGCGATTATGACGGCGCGACCACGGTCCGCTTCGACACGTCGAAGCTGGTTCAGGTGACGCAGGCGCTGCTCGACGCGGGCTTCAGCGACGATGAAATCCGCGCCGCGATGGGCGGCAACGCGCTCCGCGTCATCCGCGCGGGGATCGTGCCGCTGACGCCGCCGGCCCGATGACTCGATTTCCAAATCCGTCGGCCCTGAGCGTGTCGAAGGGCCGCCCTTCCTTCTGGCGAGGTTGAAAGAAAGAACAGTGCTTCGACAAGCTCAGCACGAACGGAAGACAGGGTGGCCATGATCCGCCTCGACGGCCACGAACGTATCGAGGGTGCGCTGCGTGGCGGCGTCATCGCGCTTGGAAATTTCGACGGCTTTCACGCCGGACACCAGGCGGTGGTCGGCCGCGCGGTGCATCATGCCAAGGACGACGGGCGCCCCGCGATCGTCGCGACCTTCGATCCGCATCCGGTGCGCGTCTTCAAACCCGACGCGCCGCCCTTCCGCCTGACCACGCTCGACCAGCGGCAGCAATTGTTCTGCGCGGCGGGCGCCGACGCGATGCTCGTCCTGCCCTTCGACGCCGCGCTCGCCGCGACGACGGCGGAGGATTTCATCACCGAATTGCTGCTCGAACGCTATGGCGCGGCGGGGGTCGTCACCGGTGCCGATTTCGTCTTCGGCAAGGGCCGGGGCGGCGATGTCGTGACCCTCGCCGATCATGCCCGCCGCCTCGGCTTCTTTACCGAGATGGTCGCGCCGGTCGACGACAGCACCGAGGTGATCTCGTCGAGCCGCATCCGCGACGCGCTGCGCGCGGGCGACTGCGCGACCGCGGCGCGCCTGCTCACCCGCCCCTTCACGGTGCGCGGAACCGTCCAGCATGGCGACAAGAACGGCCGCCTGCTCGGCTTTCCGACCGCGAACATCGACATGGGCACCTATTTGCGCCCGCGCTACGGGATCTACGCCGTCACCGGCCGCCTGCTAAGCGAGGGGCCGGGGGGCCGCATCCTGAAAGGCGCCGCGAACCTCGGCATCCGGCCGAGCTTCGATCCGCCCAAGGAATTGCTCGAACCGCATTTCTTCGATTTCGACGGCGATCTCTACGGTCAGGAAATCGACGTCGAATTCCGCGCCTTCATCCGGCCCGAGGCGAAATATGAGGGGATGGACGCGCTGATGGCGCAGATTGCGGCGGATTGTGACGAGGCGAAGCGGCTGCTCGCCGACGTCTGACATGCCCGCCATGAACCGGGGCCCGGGTCCAACTTGACGACGGGGGAAAGATGACCGACAGCGACGACTGGGCCGCCGGCCTCTCCGGCCCGCCCAAAAAGCCGATGAAGCGCGGCACCAAAATCTTCCTCTGGCTCTTCGCCGCGCTCGTCGCCTGGCTCACCCTGTCGAACGCGACCTGGCTCGCGCCCGATCCCGTCGGCAAGCGCGTCCTGATCGCGCACCGCGGCGTTTCGCAGCTTTTCGACCATCGCGGCGTCACCGACGACAGTTGCACCGCGACGCGCATCCATCCGCCCGAACATGCCTATATCGAAAACAGCCTGCCTTCGATGAAGGTCGCGATCGGCCGCGATGCCGGGGCGGTGAAGTTCGACGTCGCGGCGACGAAGGACGGCCGGCTTGCGGTGTTCCACGACTGGACGCTCGACTGCCGCACCGAGGGCAAGGGCAATATTCGCGACCGCACGATGGCCGAACTCAAACGGCTCGACATCGGCTACGGCTATACCGCCGACGGCGGAAAAACCTTCCCCCTGCGCGGCAAGGGGGTGGGATTGATGCCCAGCCTCGACGATGTGCTGCGCGACCTCGGCCATGCGTCGCTGATCGTCAACTTCAAGTCGCGCGACCCGCGCGAAGGCGCGCTGGCGCTCGCCGCCTTTGCCCGCGCGGGGATCGATCCGAACCAGCCGCGATTCGGCTTTTTCGGCAATGCGCGCGTGCTCCAGCCGATCCGCGCCCGCGCGCCGCGCGCCTGGACGCTCGACCCCGAAGGTGCCAAGCGCTGCACCGGCGATTACATCAAGTTCGGCTGGTCGGGCTGGTATCCGCCGAGCTGCGTCGGCGGCACAATTATGGTGCCGCTCGACTATCAATGGGCCTATTGGGGCTGGCCCGACCGCCTGCAGGCGCGCGCGGCGGCGCACGGCACCCGCGTCCTGATGACCGGCGCCCGCGGCGACAAACAGGGCGGCATGGGCCTGTGGCGCGTCGACCAGCTTACGCGCATCCCGGCCAGCTTTACCGGCTATGTGTGGATCGACGACATCTACAATCTCGGCCCGGCGCTCCGCCCGCGCCAGAAATAGCTCCGTTTCGGGCCTAGTGAACCCCGGCGCAAGCCGGGCCCCAGACGCCCTTCGAATCGCCCCGGACACGGCGCGATCAACTTAAACGTGACTAGCGCGCCTCACTTGCGCTAAGCGCCGCGACCATGACCGACAGCACCTCCGCCCCCGATCAGCGCGATTACCGCGACACCGTCTTCCTGCCCAAGACCGACTTTCCGATGAAGGCCGGCCTGCCGCAGAAGGAGCCGCTGATTCTGGCGAAATGGCTCGAGAGCAATCTGGAGGCGCAGATTCGCGAAGCGCGCCGCGGCCGCGACCAGTTCATCCTCCACGACGGCCCGCCCTACGCCAATGGCGACATGCACATCGGCCATGCGCTCAACCATATCCTGAAGGACATGGTTGTCCGCACCCAGACGCTGAAGGGCAAAGACGCGCCCTATGTTCCAGGCTGGGATTGCCACGGCCTGCCGATCGAGTGGAAGGTCGAGGAACAATATCGCAAGAAAAAGCTCAACAAGGACGAGGTTCCGGTCGAGGAGTTCCGCGCCGAATGTCGCGCCTATGCGCAGCATTGGGTCGACACCCAGCGCGAGCAGCTCAAGCGTCTCGGCATCGGCGGCGACTGGGACCATCCGTATCTGACGATGGATTATGAGGCCGAGGCGACCATCGTGCGCGAACTCTTAAAATTCGCCGCCAACGACATGCTCTATCGCGGCGCCAAGCCGGTGATGTGGTCGCCGGTCGAAAAGACCGCGCTCGCCGAGGCCGAGGTCGAATATGAGGATATCGTCTCGACCCAGATCGACGTGGCGTTCGAGATCGTTGAAAGCCCGATCGCGGAGCTGGTCGGCGCGCATGCGGTGATCTGGACAACGACGCCTTGGACGATCCCGGTGAACCAGGCTTTGGCCTATGGGCCGGAGGTTGAATATGTGCTGGTAGCTACCGCGCGTGGCCAAGCCAAAATGCTCAACCCCGGCGATCCAATGCCCTTAGTTGAAGATCTCAAATATCTAGTCGCTGCACCGTTGCTGGACGAGTTCCACAAGCGCCTCAAACATTCAATGCACGGGTTCGCACCGGGCGACGTCGTAAAAACGATCAAAGGCAGCGACCTCGCCGGCACCATCGCCCGCCACCCGATGCACGCACTCGGGGGCTTCTTTGCGCGTCCGCGCCCCTTCCTCGCGGGCGATTTCGTCACCACCGACAGCGGCACGGGCCTCGTCCATATGTCGCCCGATCACGGCGAAGACGACTTCGACCTCTGCAAGGCGAATGGGCTCGACCCCGTCTTCGCGGTCGAGGGCGACGGCAAATATCGCGAGGACTGGGGCTGGCTCGGCGGTCAGGGATCGGTGATCAACCCCAAGTTCAACGCCCCCGACGGCCCGATCTGCTCAGACCTTCGCGAAGCCGGTGCGCTGCTGGCCGCCAGCGCCGACTACAAGCACAGCTATCCGCACAGTTGGCGCTCGAAGGCCAAGATCATCTTCCGCTGCACCCCGCAATGGTTCGTGCCGATGGACAAGGTGATGACGCATATCGAGCCCAAGACGCGCGGCGAACGGCGCTGGGAAGGCGAAGGCGGCGCGATCAACCCCGCCGAAGAGGGCCTGTGCGACGCCCCGACCTTGCGGCAGGCGGCGATGCAGGCGATCGACGACACGCGCTTCGTCCCCGCCAAGGGCCGCAACCGCATCGGGTCGATGGTCGAAGGACGCCCCGACTGGGTGCTCAGCCGCCAGCGCGCATGGGGCGTGCCGATCACGCTGTTCGTCGACCGCAAGACCGGGCAATATCTCAACGACCCGCTCGTCAACGACCGCATCGTCGCGGCGGTGAAGGAAGCCGGTGTCGATGCATGGTCCGACGCGCGCGCGCAGGAATATCTCGGCGATAGCTACAACGCCGCCGATTACGAGCGCATCACCGACATTCTCGACGTGTGGTTCGATTCGGGCTGCACCCACGCCTTCGTCCTCGAAAGCGGCCGCTGGCCCGCGCTCGTCCGCCACGACGGCGGCACCCACAGCGCCGACCTCTACCTCGAAGGCAGCGACCAGCATCGCGGCTGGTTCCAGTCGTCGCTGCTCGAAAGCTGCGGCACACGCGGACAGGCGCCGTATAAGGCCGTCCTCACCCACGGCTTCACGATGGACGCCAAGGGCTTCAAAATGTCGAAGTCGCTCGGCAACACGATCAGCCCGATCGACCTGATGCGCGACTATGGCGCCGACATCCTGCGCCTGTGGGCGCTCAGCGTCGATTTCACCGAGGATCACCGCATCGGCAAGGAAATCCTCGCCGGGGTCGCCGACCAGTATCGCAAACTGCGCAATACCTTCCGCTACCTGCTCGGCGCGCTCGACGGGTTTACGGAGGAAGAACGCATCACCGACGTCGCGGCGATGCCCGAACTCGAACGCTATATGCTCTCGCTGCTCGCCGATCTCGACGCGAAGCTGCGCCAAGCGGTCGATGATTTCGACTATAACGCCTACACGCGCCTCCTCGCCGATTTCTGCAACGAGGATCTGTCGGCCTTTTATTTCGATATCCGCAAGGACGTCCTCTACTGCGACCTCGGCCCCGCCGCGCCGCTCGGCACCGACACCCGCCGCGCCTATCGCAGCGTCCTCGACGTGCTGTTCCACGCCCTCGTCCGCTACGCCGCGCCGGTGCTCGTGTTCACCAGCGAAGAAGTATGGGGCACGCGCTATCCCGACGCGGGCAGCGTCCACCTGCTGGAGTGGCCGGATTTCGCCGCCCTCCTCCGTCACCCCTGCGAAGGCGGGGGTCCAGCTTCCAACGACGGTGAAAAGCTGGATTCCCGCCTTCGCGGGAATAACGAGTTGATTGAGAAGTGGGCGCAAATCCGCGGCACCCGCGCTCTCGTCACCGAACGCATCGAGCCGCTGCGCCGCGAAAAGCGCATCCGCTCCAGCCTCGAAGCCGAAGTATGGCTCCCGAGCGAAGCCGGCGACGTCGATTATGAGGAAATCTTCATCACCTCGACCGTCCATCAAGGCGACTGGGACGTGAAGCGCACCGAAAACCACAAATGCGGCCGCTGCTGGCGCCATCTGCCCGAAGTGACCGCCGACGGCGCCTTGTGCAATCGCTGCGAGACGGTATTGGACGCGCAATGAGCACGCGTTCTCCCCACCTGCGCTTCGGCCTGATCGTCGCCGCGGTCGCCTTTTGCCTCGATCAGCTCGTCAAATGGGTGGTGGTCGTGCCGCTGTCGCTCGAAACCCAGCCCTATGGGCAGATCGAGCTGCTACCGGTCTTCAACCTGACCTGGGCAGAAAATTGCGGCATTTCGCTGTCGATGTTCGCCAAGTGCAACGATACGACGCGCTGGACGCTCGTCGCGGTGACCGCCATCGTCGCGGCGGCGGTCGCGCTGTGGATGACGCGCGAAAAGGCGCGCGGCGACGTCATCGCGCTCGCGATGATCCTCGGCGGCGCGCTCGGCAATATCATCGATCGCGTGCGTTTCGGCTATGTCGTCGATTTCGCCGATCTGCATTTCGGGGCCTTCCGCCCCTTCATGATCTTCAACGTCGCCGACGCCTGCATCACGCTCGGCGTGCTTTTGCTGGTTGCGCGCGCGCTGCTCTTCGGCGAAAAGACCCCCACGGCCGCCGACCAGGCGGCGAAAGAGTAAACGGGGCGCATAGGGAGTCTATTTGAAGTGAACCGGACCAAAGCCATCCTTGCCGCCTCGATCGTCGCGATGACGCTGTCGGCCTGCGGATCGAACAGCCTGTTCAGCCGCCAGCGCCCCGACGAAATGGCGGTGTCGCGGCAGGCGCCGCTCGTCGTTCCGCCCGATTTCTCGCTGACCCCGCCCGCCCCCGGCGCGGCGCGGCCCGGCAACGAAACCACCGCCGAACAGACGCTGCGCGCGCTCTTCGGCGGCGAATCGCCGCGCAGCCCGGCCGAAGACGCGATCATCGGCAGCGCCGACGGCGCGCGCGCCGACCCCGGCATCCGCAGCCAGGTCGGCAGCCCCGACACGCAGGTCGTCGACAAGGGCCTCGTCACCCGCGACATCATCGCCGCGCCGCAGGGCGACGGCCGCGAAGCCAGCGCGTCGATCCCCGGTGCCTGATTCTGCGCGCAGGCAATTGATCGAAACGGCCCGGCACCCCCGGGCCGTTTTCATATCCCCACGAAAATCAGCGAAATCGCGACGAAAGCGATCAGCGCCTCGACCATTGCGCGCGAGGCATGGAGCGCGGCCCGCAGCCGGCCGATCCGCAGATGCTGTGCGAACCATAATATCTGCAAACTGCCGAACCACAGCAGCGCGGCGATGAGCAGCGCCAAGCCCCAGAGGGGACTGTCACCAGGCTTGAGCTGCATCAGAATTCCGCTCGTCGACACCATCAGCGCAAAGGGCGCGGTCACATAGCATTGGCTGTAGAAGGGCGCCTTGAGCGGCACCCGGTCGAGCTTGACGTTGCGCGCGCGTACCAGCCGCGCCGCCATGATCAACGGAAAGAGGCTGAAAAAGGCGACGCGCAGCAGGATGTAGGTCGAATCGTCATTGACCAGTCCGCCCAGTCCGGTCCGGCGCAAGATCACCGCATTCTGCCCCACGATAGACAGTTCGATCGCGTGGCAGATTACCAGCGTCAGCAGCAGGAACAGCGGCGGCGACAGCGTGTCGGTATATTGCCGCTCGGCCGGATCGCCCAGTTCGGCCTCCGAATAATCCATCATCTTGAGCGGCTGTGCGAGCGCCCGCCACAGCGTGACCGGATAGAAGATCAGCCACGACATGACCTCGTAGAGCAGTTCGTCGAGCGACTGGATCAGTTTCAGAAAATCCATCGACGCTCCCTTTCCTGCGGATCAGCTCGACGCGCGCGCTTTAGCCACCCGACGCTCAACCTCTTCTTCGAATGCCGTGCGTGGCCGCATCCGGTCGAGCGCGTCAAAAATCGCCTCCGCGCGGCGGTCATACTGATATTTCACGATATAGATATCGCCCGCCGATCGTTGCAATTCGCCCCCGACGCGCAGCAGAAAGCGCCGCATCGGATTGGTCGTCGGATATTTTTCGGGCTTGTGCAGGAAGAGCCCCACGAACTGTCCCATGTCGCTCGCGCGCCGGATCGAACGATGCGCGATCACCTGATCCGACCATTCGCGCACCATGATTCCCTTGGCATCGATGCGAAGCTGGACGCGCCGGTCGAACAGGCGGCGGACGATAATCGCGGCGACAAAGCCGAAAAAAGCGATGCCGGCGACCGCAGCCCCCGCGACCAGCCATGAACCCGACACGAACCCGGTGTTTGCCATCAACAGCGCCGCCGCAACAAAGGCCAAAGCGCCGGCCAGCCCCAGCAGCAGCCGCGGAATCGAATAATATGCTTCGAAGACCTCGCCAGAGGCCGCCGCGCCGCTCAAGCCCGTGCGCCCGCTTCCTCGACCCCCGCGCTATTGTGACGCAGCGCTTTCAGCACCGTTTCGACGATCTGCGGCGCATTCAGCCCCGCGGCGTCATATTGCGCCTGCGGCGAATCCTGGTCCTGGAACATGTCGGGCAGCCGCATCGTGCGCAGCTTCAGCCCTGCGTCGATCAGCCCCGCGTCGCTCGCCAGCGTCAGCACATGCGCGCCCAGCCCGCCGATCGCGCCCTCCTCGATCGTCACGCACACCTCGTGGCTCGCCAGCGTCTTGCGGATCAGCTCCTCGTCGAGCGGCTTGGCGAAGCGCAGGTCGATCACGCTCGTCGACAGACCGCGCGCTTCCAATGTGTCGGCGGCCTTCAGCGCCTCGGCAAGCCGGGTGCCGAGCGAGAAGATCGCGACCGTTTTGCCGGCACGCACGACGCGGCCTTTGCCGATCTCCAGCTTCTCGGGCGTGTCGGGCAGCGGTACGCCGGTGCCATTGCCGCGCGGATAGCGAAAGGCGATCGGGCCGTCGTCATATTCGGCCGCGGTATAGGTCATGTGGACCAGCTCGGCCTCGTCGGCAGCCGCCATCACCACCATATTGGGCAGCGTTGCGAGATAGGTGACGTCGAACGATCCCGCATGGGTCGATCCGTCGGCACCGACCAGCCCGGCGCGGTCGATCGCAAAACGCACCGGCAGATTCTGGATCGCAACATCATGCACGACCTGGTCATAGGCGCGCTGGAGGAAGGTCGAATAGATCGCCGCGAACGGCCGCATCCCCTGCGCCGCGAGCCCCGCCGCGAACGTCACCGCATGCTGTTCGGCGATGCCGACGTCGAAGCTCCGGTCGGGATGCGCCTTCGCAAATTTGTCGACCCCGGTGCCCGACGGCATCGCGGCGGTGATCGCGACGATGCGCGGGTCGCTATCGGCGAGCTTGGCCAGCGTTTCGCCGAACACATTCTGATACGCGGGCGGCCCCGGCGGCGCCTTCGCCTGCTCGCCGGTGATGACATCGAATTTCTGGACGCCATGATATTTGTCGGCGGCGGCCTCGGCGGGGGCATAGCCCTTGCCCTTCATCGTCACCGCATGGATCAGCACCGGGCCATGGTCGCTGTCGCGGACATTCTCGAGCACCGGGATCAGATGGTCGAGATTATGGCCGTCGATCGGGCCGACATAATAAAAGCCCAGTTCCTCGAACAGCGTTCCGCCCATCGCCATGCCGCGCGCAAACTCGTCGGTCTTCCTCGCCGCCTTGTGCAGCGGCTGCGGCAGCTTGCGGGCGAAGCGCCGCGCGATTTCGCGCAGCTCGACGAAGGGCCGCGACGACACCAGCCGCGCCAGATAGGCCGACAGGCCCCCGACCGGCGGCGCAATCGACATGTCATTGTCGTTCAGGATGACGATCAGGCGATTGCCCGCCTGCTTGGCATTGTTCATCGCCTCATAGGCCATGCCCGCCGACATCGACCCGTCGCCGATCACCGCGATCGCGCGGCCGGGTTCGTTCTTCAGCTTGTTCGCGACCGCAAAGCCCAGCGCGGCGCTGATCGAGGTCGACGAATGGGCGGCGCCGAACGGGTCATATTCGCTCTCGCTGCGCTTGGTGAAGCCCGACAGCCCGCCGCCCTGGCGCAGCGTGCGGATCCGGTCGCGGCGGCCGGTGATGATCTTATGCGGATAGCATTGGTGGCCGACGTCCCACACAATCTTGTCGCGGGGCGTGTCGAAGACATAATGCAGCGCGGTGGTAAGTTCGACGACGCCCAGCCCCGACCCCAGATGGCCGCCCGTGGTTCCCACGGCGGAAATGGTTTCAGCGCGCAGTTCGTCGGCGAACTGGCGAAGCTGTTCGGGCTTGAGCTTGCGGAGGTCGGCGGGGACATCCACCGTGTCGAGCAGCGGCGTATGCGGACGGTCGGTCATCGGCCCGTCATAATGATAAGCGCCGATAGTGTCGAACGAAAAGGCGCTACTCGCCCTCGTCCTCGGCTCGCTTGGCCGCACCGATCTGTGCATAAAGCCCGCGCACCATCAGGTCGGTGAACACCAGCATCACGCCGATCATCCCGATCAGCAGTGCCACCGCCGCGACCGGAAACGGCCCCAGGCTCTCGATCAGCCCGCGCCGCATCGCAAGCGCCAGCAGCACCGCCGCCGCCATCAGCGCATAGCCGGCAAGGCGCGGAGCGCGGCTCATCGGCGCGCGGTCGGAAAGAGACGATCGGTCATCACCATGCCGTAGCGGAGCGCGGTGCCCGCGTCACCCCAGCCCCGCCGATCGCATCCGGCGCCGCATCGCCTCGATCAAAAGGCGGACCGCGGGCAGGCCGGCGCGCGACGGTTCGAAGACCAGATGGACAGGCAAGGGCGGCGGCTGCTTGGCGTTGAGCAGCGCGATCAGGCGCCCGCCATCGACGCCGTCCATCACCTGATAACTCAGCAGATTGGCGATTCCGATCCCCGCTTCGGCCGCCGCCATCGCCGCATCGACGGTGTTCACCACCAGCCGCGGGCGCGGCTCGACCCGCCAGCGACGCTCGGCAAAACTCCATTCGCCCGCCGCGCGCGGCCCGGTCGAGATGATCAGATCATGGTCGGCGAGCGCGTCGATCGTCGCGGGGGCGCCCCGCCGCGCCAGATAGCCGGGGCTCGCGACCAACATCTGCCGCACCGCGCCGATGCGGACCGCCTTCAGGCTCGAATCGGCAAGCGGTCCGATACGCAGCGCGATGTCGATGCCCTCCTCGACAATGCGGACATTGCGGTCGATCAGCATCATCCGCACCGCCAGCGCATCATGCCGGGCGAGCAGGTCGCCGACCACGGGCAGGACATGCAGCCGCCCGAACATCACCGGCGCGGTCAGGTAGAGTTGGCCGCGCGGTTCGGCCTCGCCACCGCGCAGCGCCCGCTCGGCCCCCGCAAGATCGGCCAGGATACGCCGCGCCTGCCCCAGAAAGACTGCGCCCTCGTCGGTCAGCGCGACCGCGCGGGTCGAGCGGTGGAAAAGGCTCGTGCCGAGCCGCTCCTCGAGCGCAGCAATGCCCCGCGTCACCGCGGGCGGCGAACTGCCGATCTTGCGCGCGGCGGCAGCGAATCCGCCTTCGCCCGCCACCGCCACGAACATCTCAAGAGTCAGCAGCCGGTCCATCGATTATTCCGCATATTGAAATAGAGATATCCATCAATCGCTGATTATCGCGCATACAGCAACACGATAGATAGGGTTTGCGAGCGAGGGAGGCCCCCAACCCCCGATCCCGGCGCCCCGCTCGCGCCCTCTTGTCGGAAGGCCCCCCGCATGGCGCAACATTATCTCCGCACTTTGTTCACCGACGCGGCGCGGCGCCTGCAGGCGCGGCACGGATCGCGCGCCAGCTACGCACGGATGGAGGCCGACAGCGACGGCAGCGACACGCTGACCGCCCGCGAACTCGACTTCATTGCCGCCCGCGACAGCTTCTATCTGGGCAGCATAACCGCCGACGGCTGGCCCTATATCCAGCACCGCGGTGGCCCGCCCGGCTTCCTGCGCCCGCTCGGCGGCAACCGCCTCGGCTTCGCCGACTTTACGGGCAACCGCCAATTTATCAGCACCGCCAATCTCGCTGAAAATCCGCGCGTCTCGCTGTTCCTGATGGACTATCCCAACCGCCGGCGGCTCAAACTGATCGGCGAGGGGCGGATCGTCGAGATCGCCGAAGATCCCGCGCTCGTGACCTCGCTGATGCCCGAAGGCTACCGCGCAACCCCCGAGCGCGGCTTCGTGATCGACGTCGCGGGTTTCGACTGGAACTGCCCCCAGCACATAACGCCGCGCTTCACCGAAGCCGAAATCTCCGCCGCCGTCCGTCCGATGGCTGCCGAGCTCAACCAGCTGCGCGCGCAGGTCGACGCATTGCGCGCGGCCCAGAAGGGAGAATGACAATGATCTGCCTCTATGGTTCGCCTCTGTCGGGCAATGCACACAAGGTGCGCATGGCGCTCGCCTTCCTCGGACTCGCCTATGAAGAAGAGACGGTCGACGCCGAGCGGCGGCAGGGCGATGCCTTTCGCGCGCTCAATCCGATGGCGCAGATACCCGTCTATGCCGAAGGCGATTTCGTCCTGCGCGACAGCCAGGCGATCCTTGCCTATCTCGCCGCCCGCCACCGGCCCGGGGACTGGGACGGCCACACGGCGGAAGAGCGCGGCGCGATTGCCGTCTGGCTGTCGCACGCCGCCAATGAAATCTTCAACGGCCCCGCGCTGCTGCGCGCCGAAAAGCTGTTCGGCTGGACGATCGACCGGTCGCGCGCGCACGCCGTGGCGATGCGGATCCTCCCGGTCGTCGATGCGCATCTGGCCGCGCGCACCTGGCTTGTCGGCGACCGGCTGACGATCGCCGACATCGCCGCAAGCCCCTATCTGGCGCTCGCGCCCGACGGCGGCATCGACCTCGACGACTGGCCCCATATCCGCGACTGGACGCGCCGCATCGCTGCGCTCCCGGGCTTTCCCGCCATGCGCGGATGGCCCGCCACGAACGAATGGGTGCGGGAGGCAGCACAATGACCGGCACCCGCGCGCCGCTGCCGCCATTCGACGCTGCAAGCGCAGCGCACAAGGTCCGGCTGGCCGAGGATGGATGGAACAGCCGCGACCCCGCGCGCGTGGCGCTCGCCTATACGCCGGACAGCGTCTGGCGGAACCGCGACATCTTTCTTGCCGGGCGCGGCGCCATCATCGACTTCCTCGCCGCCAAATGGCAGCGCGAGCAGGATTACCGCCTGATCAAGACGCTGTGGGCCTTCACCGACAACCGGATCGCGGTGCGCTTCGCCTATGAATGGCACGACCATGACGGCCAATGGTGGCGGTCCTACGGCAATGAAAATTGGGAATTTGCAGTGGACGGCCAGATGGCGCGGCGCATCGCGAGCATCAACGACCTCGCCATTGCCGAGTCGGCGCGCTTGCTCCATTGGGATCGCGGCGACACGGGCCGCCGCCCTGACAATCACCCCGGCCTCGACGAACTGGGGCTCTAGCCTCCGCCCCCCGCAATCAAGGACAGACCGCATGAGCGCAAACCCCGCCCCAACCTTTGCCTCGATCATGTTCCTCACCGGCGTCGGCATCCCGATCCTCGCCGCGCTCAACGGCGGGCTCGGCGGACGGCTTGGCAGCCCGATGGCGGCATCGGTCATCCTCTTCGGGCTTGCACTGCTCGTTGCGCTTACCGGGGCTGTCGCGACCGGCGCGCTCGGCGACATCCGCTTTTCCGCCGACATTCCCTTTCATTTCTATTTCGGCGGGCTGTTCGTTGCTTTCTACGTGATCTCCGTGACTTTCATCGCGCCGCGCTTCGGGGTCGGCAATGCGATCTTCTTCGTGCTGGTGGGACAGCTGACGAGCGCCGCGATCATCGATCATTTCGGCCTGTTCGGCGCCCAGCGCTTTCCGGTCGACACCGCGCGGCTCGCCGGAATTGCGCTGATGGTCGCAGGGGTCTGGCTGGCACGCCGCACCGGCTGACCGCGCGTCGGCACGGGCGCTTTTGATCCACATCAAAGCGGACTGGCGCGACTCATGCTCGATAGTATAGGGTAATCACCCTAACTAGAGAAAATGGGAGCGGACAAGCCATGACGACCACGACGGCGCGCGCCGCGGCGCGCGAAGCCACCACTGCCAAGGATGCCAATCATGTCGACGTGCTGATCGTCGGCGCGGGGATTTCGGGCATCGGTTCGGCCTATCATCTCCAGCATCAGTGCCCCGGCAAAAGCTATGCGATCCTCGAGATGAAGGACACGTTCGGCGGCACTTGGGAAACGCACAAATATCCCGGCGTCCGCTCCGATTCGGATCTCTACACCTTCGGCTATCGCTTCAAGCCCTGGGTCGGCGCGCCGATCGCCAGCGCCGATGAAATCCTGAAATATATGGGCGAGGTGATCGACGAAAACGGCATCGGCGACCATATTCATTACGGCCACCGCATCACCGCCTGCCGCTGGTCGAGCGAGCAGAACTGCTGGACGGTCGAGGCGGTGCGCAAGGCCGATGGCGCCGCCGTCGTCTTCACCGCCAATTTCCTGTGGATGTGCCAGGGCTATTACGACCATGAGAAGCCCTACATCCCCGACTGGCCGGGCCTTTCGGACTATAAGGGCCAGTTCGTCCACGCCCAGCTCTGGGATCCCGCGACCGACTATGCGGGCAAGCGCATCCTCGTCATCGGATCGGGCGCGACCGCCGCGACGATCGTCCCCGCCTTTGCCGAGAAGGCGGCGCATGTAACGATGCTCCAGCGCTCGCCGACCTATTTTTTCTGCTCCGAAAACAAGAACGAACTTGCCGACCGGCTGCGCGAGGTCGGGATCGACGAACCTACGGTCCACCGCGTCGTGCGCGCGCAGATCATGCACGATCAGGATCTGATGACGCGCCGCTGCCAGACCGAACCCGATCAGGTGTTCGAAGAGCTGAAAGAGCTGATCCGCGCCTTTTCGGGCGATCCGGATTTTTCGTTCGAACCGCATTTCACCCCGAAATACCGCCCCTGGCAGCAGCGGCTCGCCTTCTGCCCCGAAGGCGACATCTTCCGTGCCGCGACGGCGGGCAAGCTGACCGTCGTCACCGACACGATCGACAGCTTCACCGAAACGGGCGTCCGCACCGCGGACGGAACCGAGATCGAGGCCGATATCATCGTCGCCGCAACGGGCTTCAACCTCTCGGTCATGGGCGGTATCCCGTTCGAGGTCGACGGCAAGCCCGTCGATTGGGCCGACACCGTCACCTACCGCGGCATGATGATGACCGGCGTTCCCAACATGGCGTGGGTGATGGGCTATTTCCGCGCGAGCTGGACGCTGCGCGTCGACATGATGGGCGATTTCGTCTGCAATCTGCTCAACCACATGGACCATATCGGCGCAAAGAAGGTCGAGGTCGTGCTGCGCCCGCAGGACGAGGGGATGGCGATCATGCCGTGGATCGAGGCGGACAATTTCAATCCCGGCTATCTGATGCGCGGGCTCGATGCGATGCCGCGGCGCGGCGACAAGCCCGAATGGCGGCACAATCAGGATTACTGGGCCGAAAAGGATGCGTTCCCGCTCATCGACCTGCGCAGCGACGAATTCCGCTACGCCTGATCGCGATCCGGCGGATGGCTATTCAGCCATCCGCCGCTTGTGGTGGCGGGTGCGCCGCACGATCACGACGACGAACAGCGTCCAGCTGAGCAGCAGCGCCGCCCAGCCCCAATATTGCGTCGGCAGCGGGCCGAGCATCCACGGACCGCCCATCCGCGGCCCCATCAGCAGCGCGAGCGCGAGCAGGCTTGCGGCAAAGCCGACGCGCCGCATCCCGCGCCCGACGCCGAGCAGTTCACGGCGATAGGCGGCGCGCGCCTCGGGATCGTCCAGATCGGGTCGCATCGGCATCCTCCTACATCCCGCGATCGGCAAGATAGCGATTTATTTCTGCCCGTGAGGTCGCGGCGCTGCAACCGCCCTTCCGCTCGTACAGGCATTGACTGCCGTCGGCAGAACAGATCGTCGCGCGAAAATCGGGGGTCAGGGCGTCCGCATGTCCTTTCCAGACCAGCGCGGCGTTGAACTGGGCGGGGTCGACGTGCGGATCGCCCGGCGCCTGAACGAAGATCGGCACCCGCCGCTGCAGCCGCGCGTAGCCATAGACGCGGAAAAAGCGATTGCCGACCACCGCCATGCCGCACAGTCCCGGATCTGCGCGCAGCCCGTCGGAGGCCGCGGCGCTGAAGGGCGTTACGACCCGCGCGCCCCATTTATGCAGCGCGGGCGCAACATGGGCCGCGGCGGCAATCCAGCCCGCGCCCAGCACCAGCGCCACCCGCCACCCCTGTCGCCCCCGCTGCGCGCGCAGTGCAGCGATCGCATCGCCGGTACCGACGCCCGCGAGCAATATGATCGCCGTCACCGACAGGATGATAAACCGATATTCCTTGTGGCCGATCGCCGAGTGGACCAGGATATTGGCGATCGCAACCACCGCGAGCAGCGGATAGCGCCGCGCACCGAGCGCCGCCAGCACGAGGATTGGAGCGGTCCACAGGCCCCACAGCGCCAGAAGATCGACCGCATATTGGAATGGTCCCGACACGCCGTAACGCGCCGACACATTATCGACGATGTTGCGATCGACATTGTGCACCAACCATTCGAACGGCCAATGCCCCCCCGCAACATCGCTGACCGCGCCGATCGCCAGCCCGACCAAACCCCCGGCGACAAGCGGCCAGAGACTGCGCGGCCCGGCCCGCCAGACGTGCACGAGCAGCCCCAGCGCCAGCGCGGGCGCGACATGCGGCCGAAACACGACCGCCAGGCCCACGGCAGCGCCGATGATCATCAGCTGTCGTGCGCTGCGCCCTGGTAGCCCAAGCAGCGCGATCGCTGGTGCCGCGAGCAGGGCCGCCATCTGCTCGGTCAGCGGATGCGGCGCAAAGGCAACAAGGTCAGGCCAGCATGCGGCGATCAGTCCCGCGGTCCAGAAATGCAGCCGCGACACGCGCGCCCCGATCGCCCCGGCTGCGGCGACGATCGACAGCGACAATATCGCCATCATCATTCGCGGCAACCAGATGGTCAGGCTGCCGTCGGGCGCGATCCATTCGCCGAGCCGCATCGGCAGCGCGAGCAAGGCGGGATAAAGATCGCCGCGCATCCCGTCGCGATACTCCCAGGTCACGACCGAATAGCCGTGGAACAGGCGGAACGCGCCTTCGAGATATTGGAAGACCTCGTCTGGGTGCAGCACGCTTTCCTGCCACGCCGCGACCAGCCGCAACACGAGCGCCAGCGCCAGCAACGCCGTCCAGTCACGCCGCGACACCGTCCCCGCGGCGATGCCGCTATCGGGCACCATATCTGCTTTCATGCTCAGATCATCCGGCGAGGCAATGGGCAAAGCCGGCCCCCGCACCCCGACCGGAAAGCCGCGACGCCCCTAGCCTTATTCGGCCGCGACGGGAAGATGGGCGACGATGGCGCGCAGCGCGGCGACATGCGCCTCGAGCGCGCGGTGCCCGGCGCGGGTCAGCGAAGCCCATGTCCGCTGGCGTCCCCCGAGCGGCGCCTTGCGCAAATCGACATAGCCTTCGTCGACCAGCGCGGCGAGATGCTTGGACAGCACCGAATCGCTGACCTGAACCAGCTCGCGCAGCTTGGCGAACTCCATCTCGCTGACCTTGGCGAGTAGCGCGGCGATCTGCAGCCGCGCCGGCGCATGCAGCACCATGTCGATCCCGTCCATGGCTCAGGCGGTGCCCTTCAGCAGCTCACGGCGATAGATGCGGCTCCAGGCGACGCTCGCGGCGACGGCGACGCCAAAGGCGATGGCGGCGATGCCTATCTTCGTGCCCAGCGTCAGTCCGGCTTCGCGGGCGTGGATTTCGCCGAACATCGCCGCCAGCATCGCGCCGAGCAGCGCCAGCGTAACCGGCAGGGTCCGGCCCTTGCGATAACCGTTTACAAAAAGGCCATAACGCCTCCGGTCGTCGGCGACGAGTAGCACCACCGACAGCATCGCGACCGCGAACAGCGGCGCCATGATCGCGATGCCGAAACCCTGTCCCAGCACTAGCAGCGCCATGACCGCGCCGAACGCCGCGTGGCGCCACGGCGGGCAATAGGTCGCCTTCAGTGCCAGGTCGCGCTGGACGTCGTCGATGCTGTCGAGCGCGGCGCGGGCTTCGATCGGGTTCATGTCTCTTGCTCCTCGGGTCTGATGCGGAAACGACCGGTGCCCCGCATCACTTTCCAGTTCGGAAAGTAATACGTCCGACTTTCCGATTCGGCAAGTGACAATTTTCCAGTCTGGAAAGTCAGTCGGCGACGATCCGCACCGGCATATGGACGAACCCGTGGAGGAAGGGGCTCGCCAGCCGCTCGGGCGCGCCTTGCGGTTCGATCCGGATGCCGCGCGCCACGATTTCCTCGATCAGCGTACAAAGCTGGATTTCGGCCAGCCGCGCCCCGACGCAGCGGTGGATGCCGTGACCGAAGGCGACATGGCGCCGCGCATTGTCGCGGCCGACGTCGAAAAGGTCGGCTTGCGGAAACACACTCTCGTCGCGGTTCGCCGAAATATACCAGAGGATCACCTTTTCACCCCGGCGGATCGTCTGTCCGCCCAGTTCGGTGTCAGCCATGCAGGTCCGCCGCATGTGCGTGACCGGCGATTGCCAGCGGATGATCTCCTGCGCCGCATTGGGGATCAGCGCGGGGTCGGCGCGCAGCCGATCGAGTTCGCCGGGAAAACGGTGCAGCGCCTCGACCAGCCCGCTCATCGAATTGCGGGTCGTGTCGTTGCCCCCGACGATCAGTAGCGCGATGTTGGCGAGCCGCTCCATCGGGTTGAGGCTGCCCATCGCCTCGCTGTGGACCATGCGCGACAACAAGTCGTCGCTCGGCGGCAGCGCCTTGCGCGCTTCGAGCTCGCGGTCGAAGCGCGCCAGCATCGCGCCCATTTCGGCCATCCATTGCGCGCGATATTCCTCGCTTGCCGTCTCGGGTGAAACATTGCCGCCATAGTCGGACCAGCGTTTGAGGTCGTGGCGTTCTTCCCACGGAAAATCGAACAGGATGCACAGCATCCCGATTGTCAGCGGCACCGACACGTTTTCGACCCAGTCGAACGTCTCGCCGACCGGCAGCGCGTCGAACAGCTCGCGCGTCCGCCGCTTCACCGTCTTTTCGCGCTCCGCCATCTGGCTCGGGTTGAAGGCGGGGGCGATCACCTTGCGCTGCGCGGTGTGGACCGGCGGATCGGCGGCGATGAAATTGGGCAGGTTCGATTCGGGGGGCGGATCGGCGATGACGATATTGCCATTTTTCCACGATGAGGAAAATGTCGCCGGATCAAGCTCGACTGCCTGCACCAGCGCATGCGTCGCGACCGACCAATAGCCGCCATAGGGGCTTTCGGGACACCAGCTCACCGGCATCTCGGCGCGCAGCCGCGCGAAAGGCTCGCGCCACCGATCCTCGACATAGAGCGCGATGTCGCTGACATCGACCGGCGTGACCGCCCGCGCTTCGTCCATCACCGACGCCATATCGCTCTCCCGCTATCGTCGCTTCGACGGCGAGTGTAGCGGGGCCACGCCGCGCCGCAAGCCGCGACGTGCGGGGTAAATGGCCGTGCGCCGCGCGGCCCGCGGCGACGCACGGCGCGGCTTCACTTCTTGGGCGCGGGTGCCGGCGGGGTCTTCGCGGCCATCCTGCGATGCGCCGCCTTGCGATGCGTCGCGGCGTGGCGCCGCGCGGCGGCGTGCTTGCGCACTGCCTGATGCTTGCGGGCCGCATGGTGCGTGGCCGCGACTGCATGGTCTTCGCGCTGCATGCAATTATCGGTCACCGTCTTCGAGCAATAGGGGGTCGCGTCCTGCGCGACCGCCGCCGTTCCCGACAGCGCCAGCAACGCGGCGGCGCCAAGCGTGGCAAGTTTGATCCTCAACATGACAGGCCTTCCTTTCATCCCGATGGGAAGGCGAAGATGACACGCCCATCATGGCGCCCCTGCGTCCGCAACATTACAAAGGCGCAATCCGGCGCGCGCACCGCACCGCTGGACACGCCACCGCGACAGGCCTAGAAGCATCACGTCCCCGGGGAGCCTGCCGCGCAATCGCAGGTTGAGAGCGGAATAGACCGCGACCCGTCGAACCTGATCCCGGTAATACGGGCGGAGGGAGGGCGCGCGCTGGATCGTCACCGGACCGCTTGCACCCCCTTCCCGTCCGTCAGGAAGGAAGGAGAGCGTGCCATGCCCGATGCTGCCATCCCCGCCGTTCCTTATGCCGCGCAGGCGCCCGCCTGGTCGGCGCTGATCCTCGGCCTGTTCCTGCTCGCGGCCGCGATCGACGAGCTGCGCCGTCCCGGCCAGTGGCACCGGATGATCGAGGAGATCGAAGGCTCGCCCGCGCTCCAGATGCTCACCGGGCTGTTCGAGATCATCTTCGGCACCCTGCTCTATCTCGCCAATCGCGGCCCCGAAGGCTGGCCCGCGGGCGATCCGCTCGCAATTGTCCTCACCATCCTCGGCGGCCTCGCGGTGATCGAGGCGCTGGCGGTCACCGCCTTTGCCGATCTCTACGTCCGTTTCTGGATGCGCAAGCTGGGGACGCGGACGCGCCCGCTCGCCGTCCTCGCGCTCCTTCTCGGCCTCGGCTTCACCGCCGCGGGCCTCTTCCGTCTTGTCTGAACCCCACCCCAAGGAAAGCTGAACCCCATGGCCGACATCGATTCCCGCATTGAAGCCGCCGACCGCATCGGCGTCACCACCGGACCTATTCGGGGCAGCCGCAAGGTTCACATCGCGAGCCCGACGGGCAGCGGCATCCGCGTGGCGATGCGCGAGATCGACCTCGACCCCCATTCGGGCGAGCCCAGCGTCCGCGTCTACGACACGTCGGGTCCCTATACCGACCCGAACGCGAGCATCGACATCGCGCAGGGCCTCCCCGAACTGCGCGCCGCGTGGATCCGCGCCCGCGGCGATGTCGAGGAAGTGACCCAGCGCGAGGTGCGGCCCGAGGATAACGGCCAGCTCGGCCCCGACCGGTCGGGCGGCGTCCCCGCCTTCCCCAACGTCCGCAAGACGGTGCTGCGCGCCAAACCCGGCCATAACGTCAGCCAGATACACTACGCCCGCCGCGGCATCATCACGCCCGAGATGGAATATGTCGCGACCCGCGAAAATCTCGGCCGCGAACGCCTGAGCGAGTACATCCGCGACGGGCAGGACTGGGGCGCCAGCATCCCCGATTATGTCACCCCCGAATTCGTCCGCGAAGAGCTCGCGCGCGGCCGCGCGATCATCCCCAACAACATCAACCACCCCGAAAGCGAGCCGATGGCGATCGGCCGCAACTTCCTCGTCAAGATCAACGCCAATATCGGCAACAGCGCGGTCGCATCCGACGTCGCGAGCGAGGTCGACAAGATGGTCTGGTCGATCCGCTGGGGCGCCGACACCGTCATGGACCTGTCGACCGGGCGCAACATCCACGACACGCGCGAATGGATCATCCGCAATTCGCCCGTGCCGATCGGCACCGTCCCCATCTATCAGGCGCTGGAGAAAGTCGGCGGCATCGCAGAGGAGCTGACGTGGGAAATTTTCCGCGACACGCTGATCGAACAGGCCGAGCAGGGCGTCGACTATTTCACCATCCACGCCGGCGTCCGCCTGCCCTACGTCCCGCTCGCCGCGAAGCGCGTCACCGGCATCGTCAGCCGCGGCGGCAGCATCATGGCGAAATGGTGCCTCGCGCATCACAGGGAAAGCTTCCTCTACGAACGCTTCGACGAGATTACCGAGATCATGAAGGCCTATGACATCGCCTATTCCTTGGGCGACGGCCTCCGCCCCGGCAGCATCGCCGACGCGAACGACGAGGCGCAGTTCGCCGAGCTCTACACGCTCGGTGAGCTCACCAAGCGCGCGTGGGATCAGGATGTGCAGGTGATGATCGAGGGGCCGGGGCACGTCCCGATGCACAAGATCAAGGAGAATATGGACAAGCAGCTCGAGGCGTGCGGCGAGGCGCCCTTCTACACATTAGGGCCGCTCACCACCGACATCGCGCCGGGCTACGACCATATCACCAGCGGCATCGGCGCCGCGATGATCGGCTGGTACGGCACCGCGATGCTTTGCTACGTCACGCCCAAGGAGCATCTCGGCCTCCCCGACCGCGACGATGTGAAGGTCGGCGTCGTCACCTACAAGCTCGCCGCCCACGCCGCCGACCTCGCCAAGGGCCACCCCGCCGCCAAGGTCCGCGACGACGCGCTATCGAAAGCGCGCTTCGAATTCCGCTGGCGCGACCAGTTCAACCTGAGCCTCGATCCCGACACGGCGGAGCAGTACCACGACCAGACGCTCCCCGCCGAAGGCGCCAAGACCGCGCATTTCTGCAGCATGTGCGGCCCCAAATTCTGCTCGATGAAGATCAGCCAGGAAGTCCGCGAGTTCGCCAAGCTGCAAAATCAGGACAGCGCCGGCTTCATCGCGGCGGAGGAAGCCGAGAAGGGGATGGCGGAAATGAGCCAGGTCTATGAGGACACCGGCCGCGAATTGTATATGGGGGCTGGTAGCCGGGAGCATGATTGATACGCAGCTGTGCGCACCAATTAGCCTTCTCGCTATAGCTTGGCCTCGTTAAGGGCGGGCTGCCCGCGACCATCGCCGCGCCGGACAGCTTCGCCGCGGCGCCCTTTCCGCTCGCCTTCGGCCGGATCGAGAACCGCAAGGCGGCGATGCTGCGCACGCGCGCGCCGCAGGCCGAGGCGCCGGCGTTCCAGAAGGCGCTAGGGAACCATCTGCTACGCGAAAAGGCGCCGAACATGGACGGCATCAGCCCCGCACCGCATATCAAGATCACTTATCGCGGCGACCTGCGGGATTCGCAGAGTTTAAACGTGCTGAAATTGCCCCCGATCGGCTGGACGGTCGACGAGATCATCCTGACCGAAAGCATCGTCGGCAAGACCACCCATGTTGAACACGGCCGCTCCGCGCCGGCGCTTGAATCCGAGTGCCTGCGCCACTGCTAACTGGCCAATGCCATCCGGTTGCGGCCGCCGTCCTTCGCCGCATAGAGCGCGGCGTCGGCGCGCGAGAGCAGGCCGTCGAGCCCTTCGCCCGCCTGCGCCACCGCGACGCCGAAGCTGCACGTCATGCGTTGCAGCTCGGCCGCGGCGGGGACGGGCGTGTGCGCCAGATCGTCGGCGATGCGCGCGACCAGCGCCGCCGCGTCGGTTTCCGCGGGAACCAGCAGCGCGAATTCTTCGCCGCCGATCCGCGCCACTAGCCCGGCCTCGGGCGCGGCGCGCGCCAGAACGGCGGCGGCGTGGGTCAGGGCCAGGTCGCCTGCGGCATGGCCCATGCTGTCGTTGATCCGCTTGAAATGGTCGATATCGGCAACAAGCAACTGCATCGGCTCCCCCGCCGCCAGCCGCTCGCGCGCTGCCTCGACAAAGGCGCGGCGGTTCGCCAGCCCGGTCATCGCATCGCAGCGCGCCAGCTTATCCAGCGCCGCATTCGCCCGGTGCAATCGCCAGCTCAGCCACGCGATCCAGCCATAGGCGGGGGGCGCGACCAGCAACGGCACGATCGCCGATGCCCACATCGCATCGGCATAGTTCAGATCGCCGAACTGCGTATAACTTAGGTGGGTGAACAGCATCGACGCCGTGACCGAAAAGCCAACGACCAACACCCCGCCTAGGATCAGGCGCAGGGCGGGGTTGAAACGGCAGGCAGTACGATGCGGCATGGCCCGGTTGTAACGGCGCACGGCAAAAACATCTTAAGCAAAATGCCGCGCTGCCGCATGGCCCGGCCTTGCAAGGCCCGGAGCCGCAAAGTCGGATCGCCGCGCTGTCTGCCTTTACCCCGGCCGGCGCATCAACGCCTGCACCCCGACCGCCAGCGCAAGTTTATCGAGCCGCTCGCCGCAACGGCCTGCGTGACCGATGCAGCGTCGGGCTGTCGGCGACGTCGGCCTATAACCTCCGCCGCCGCCCCGATGCCCATGCGTTCCGCCATGCGTGGGATGCCGCGACCGATTGCGGGATGCGGCGGCTGGTCGACGCCG
Organism: Sphingopyxis sp. P1IMeth2; assembly: GCF_900185685.1. Classification (NCBI taxonomy): domain Bacteria; kingdom Pseudomonadati; phylum Pseudomonadota; class Alphaproteobacteria; order Sphingomonadales; family Sphingopyxidaceae; genus Sphingopyxis; species Sphingopyxis sp. P1IMeth2. The sequence goes on along the minus strand of NZ_FYAT01000014.1, from coordinate 211,067 downwards.
CGCTAGCTCGCGCGGTCCACAGCATGCCCGTTCGCATATTTTACAAGGGCGAACAGGTGGGCGCGCGGCGCGAATATCTCGAACGGGTCGCGATGTTCCTGATGCGCACGCGCGCCCCCATCGCTTTGGCGCCGCAGGGTCAGGCGACACAGGCCGCGGCGCCGCGATTGCCGATGGTGACGCTGCCGAAGCCCGGCTGGCCGAGGCGCTCGCGCGGATCGGCGTGCCCGCCGACCCGCCGCCCGCCGACCCGCTGCGCCTGCCCGGCCCGGCTGCCGACGACCGCGATGGCGCGGAACCAAGTGACTGATTTCAAAGGCCCGGAGGTGACAAGTTTGACAAGTTATGGCAAAGCGGGCCCGAATGAATGACACCGCTCCCACCGTCCCCGAACCCGGCGGCCCCGAAAAGGGCGCAACCTTCTATCACGGCACCCGCGCCGATCTGGCCGTCGGCGACCTGCTCGCCGCGGGTTGGACCAGCAATTACGGCACGGAAAAGCCGCTATCGTGGATCTATTTCTCCGCCGCGCTGGAATCCGCGATCTGGGGCTGCGAGCTCGCCGCGGGTGACGGCCGCGAGCGCATCTACATCGTCGCACCGACCGGCGACTGGTTCGACGATCCCAATCTCACCGACAAGAAATTTCCCGGCAACCCGACGCGCAGCTATCGCAGCCGCGCACCGCTGCGCATCGTCGGCGAAGTCGAAAGCTGGACCCCGCACCCGCCCGACGTTCTCGCCGCGATGAAGGACGGCCTCGCCCAGCTGAAGGCCGAGGGGAAGGATGTGATCATCGACTGACCGGGCGGGAGGGGCCGCGGCGCCGCCGGGATCAGCTGCTCGGGCGCTCGTCCTTGTAGAAGGGCCGGTCGCCGGCGATCGTCACCCGCTCCATCCGGCGCACCGCGGGGAAATAGTCGGATGCCGCATAATGCTGGCCGGCGCGATTGTCCCAAAAGGCGACCGACCCCGCCTCCCAGCGAAAGCGGCACTGATATTCGGGTATGGCCGCCTGCGCGTAGAGATGCGTCAGCAGCCAATCGCTCTCCTTCTCGATCAGCCCCTCGATATGGCTGGTAAAGGCGGTGTTGACGTATAGCGCCTGATCGCCGGTTTCGGGGTGGGTGCGTACCACTGGGTGGCGCTGCGGCGGATATTGGTCGTGCAGTTCCTCGGGCCGCTTGCCCAGTCGGCGGGCAAAGACGCGGGCGATGTCGTGAACGGCGGTCAGGCCGCGGCACCAGTCCTGCATCGCCGGCGACAGGCCGCGAAAGGCGGCGCCCATGTCGGCGAACAGCGTGTCGCCGCCGACGGGCGGCACCTCGACCGCGCGCAGGATCGACCCCAGCGACGGTTCGGCGCGCCAGGTGACGTCCGAATGCCACGCATTCTCCTGCCCCTTCGAATCGGGGCCATAGGCGATGTGCAGCACTTCGGGATCGGGCTGGTCCTTGGGCGTCGCGGGGTGAATCTCCAACGTCCCGAAGCGGCGGGCAAAGGCGATATGCTGCTGCGCGGTGATGAACTGGTTGCGAAAGAAGATCACCTTATGTGCCAGCAGCGCGGCGCGGATTTCGGCGATCGTCTCGTCATCCTGCTCAGCCGACAGGTCGATTCCATCGATCTCGGCGCCGATCGACGGGGTCATCGGCGTGACTTTCAGGCGAGCAAAACTGCGCGGCGACGCGGCGACGTTCATGGCATCTCTCTCCAACCGTTCCTGTTTTCAGCAGCGAATAGGCGCCCTCGCCGCCGCCGAGTCAAGGCGGCCGCTCCGGCCCGCGACGGAACCACTGGAGGCATTCGCGGGTCTTCTATGACGGAAGACCTGCGCTCCACCCGGCCGTCCCCCGGCCTTCCCCCCGACAGGTCAGGAGAGACGATATGAAAAAAGCAACGATGCTCACCCTCGCCCCCCTCGCCGCGGCGACCGCGCTGGCGGGCTGCGCCTCGACCGGCAGCTATGGCTATGACGATGGCGGCTATGGCTATTACGACAACAGCTATCACGACCGCTACGGCCGCTACGACTGGAACAATCCCGATCCGCGCTACGGCGGCTATTATGCCGACAATTATTACCGGAACGACCGGCGCTACCGCGAACGCCGGATGTCTGATGGCGACCGCATCTATCGCGGCCGCGACGGCAAATATTATTGCCGCCGCTCCGACGGCACCACCGGGCTGATCGTCGGCGGCATCGCGGGCGGCGTCCTCGGCAACGTCATCGCGCCGGGCGATTCGAAGACGCTGGGCACGGTGATTGGCGCCATAGGCGGGGCGGTCGCGGGCAATGCGATCGACCGCGGCAGCAAGAAGGACGACGTGCGCTGTCGCTAAGCGTCTCCGCCGGGCCGGCCTGTGCCGGCCCGGCGCACCGCCTCAATTCTCGAGCGTGTGTTCAAGCGTGATTTCGCAGTTCAAAAGCTTCGAGATGGGGCAATTGGCCTTCGCATCGGCGGCGATGGCCGCAAAACGGTCCGCCTCGATCCCCGGCACCCGCGCCGTCAGCGTCAGTGCCGATTTGGTCACTGCAAAGCCGTCGCCATCCTTGTCGAGCGTCACATCGGCCTTGGTATCGATCTGCCCGTCGCTGAACCCTGCCCGTGCCAGTGCGAAGGACAGCGCCATCGTGAAGCAGGACGCATGCGCCGCCGCGATCAGCTCTTCGGGATTGGTGCCGGGCCCGTCCTCGAAGCGCGAAGCAAAGCCATAGGGCTGCGCATCGAGCGCGCCGCGCGCCGTCCAGATATGCCCCTTGCCGTCCTTGCCGAACCCTTCGTACCGCGCCGAACCGCTGTTGACCGTCATCGCTTTGCTCCTTCTGATGGCTCTCTCTTTGCAGGAAGCCCGCAGCGCCGCGATGGTTCCGGATCAGCGGGCAACACCGGCCTCGTCGAGCTCGCGGCCCAACCGGCCGGTCAGCCACAGCGCCCACATGCGAAAATCGGCGGCGAGGCTCCACAAGGGATAGGTAAAGGTCGCCGGGCGATTCTTCTCGACCCCGAAATGCGCCGCCCAGGCAAAGGCATAGCCCGCGACAGGAAGCGCAGCGAACAACCACCAGCGCCCGGTCGCAAGCGCGGCTACCGCCAGCAGCACGACGAGCGATGTCCCCACATAGTGCAGCGCCCGCGTGCGCGGCTTGCTATGCTCGCGCAGGTAGAAGGGCCAGAATTCCGCAAAACTGCTGTAATTGCGCGCCATGAGGGCAAGATGCGCAGGGTCGCGGCGCGGGTCAAGCCCGGCAACGCACTACCCCGCGCGGCTCAACCGGACGAGTGCAGCGTCGAGCGCTTGCAGGAATTGCGAGCGGTCGGCCTTTGAAAAGGGTGGCGGACCGCCGATCCCGGCGCCCATGCCGGCACGCAGATCGGCCATGATCGCGCGCGTCGCGATGGCCGGTCCGATCGAGGCTGTAGTGAACGGCTTGCCATTCGGCGCCAACACGGTTGCCCCCGCCTTGAGCGCGCGGTCGGCGAGCAGGATATCGGCCGTGACGACGATGCTGAGCGCATCGGCCTCCGCTGCGATCCAGTCGTCGGCAGCATCGAAACCGTCGGACACGGTTATCCGCTCGATCAGCGGGTGGTCGGGGACGCGCAGACGGCTGTTGCTGACGACCTTCACCGGGACTTCGTGGCGCCAGGCGACGCGGTAGATTTCGTCCTTCACCGGGCAGGCGTCGGCGTCGACCAGGATCGTCGGCACCCCACTCATCCGGCAACCCCGTCCCACAACAGCTTCGCACCCAACAAGACCATCAACCCGTAGATGATCACATAGAAGCGTGCGCCGTCGATCCGCTTCAGCCAGCGCACCGTCAGCAGCGTCGCGACGATCGCCAGCGGCATCAGGAGCAGGGCCGCGACGATCACCTCGTGCGGGAAAGCGCCGAGCGCCAGATAGGCGGGAACCTTCATCCAGTTGACGATCGCGAACAGGATGGCGCTGGTCCCGATAAAGCTGAGGTGAGGCAGCTTGCGCGGCGTCACCCACATCTGGAACGGCGGGCCGCCGGCATGCGCGATCTGGCTGGTGAACCCCATCAGCCCGCCGAACAGCGTCCCCACCCAGCCCGGCGAGCGCGACGCCGCGACGATGCGTCCGCCGCGTTCGACCCACAGGCGATAGAGGCCGAAGGCGAGCGTGATCGCACCGAGCGCCGCCATCAACTGCGCCTCATCGACGCGGTCGGCATAATAATATCCCGCCGCAACGCCCACCGCCGCGCCGGGGAGCATCCAGCCGATGACCCAGCCGTCCCACGTCTTGCGAAACGACCACACGCTGATGACGTCCTGCACGATCAGGATCGGCAGCAACAAAGCCGCCGCGGTGGCCGGCGGCAGCACCAGCGCCGCCAGCGGTGTTGCGAGCGCGCCGACCCCGGCCAGCCCGCCCTTCGCCATGCCGAGCAGGATGACCGCGACGATCAGCACCGCGAGCGTCAGCGGATCGGCAAGGATGCTCATACGACCGGCGGGTCGACCGGGTCGGGCAGCCGCCAGTCGATCGCGCCCCGGCCGTGCGCCTCCAGAAAGGCATTCGCCTGGCTGAACGGCCGCGACCCGAAAAAGCCGTTATGCGCCGACAAGGGCGACGGATGCGGTGCGCGCAGGATCAGGTGCGGGCCGTCGGCGCCCAGTCCCGGCACGTTCGCCGCCTTGCGCTGCGCATGGCTGCCCCACAGGATGAAGACCTTGGGCGCGGGGTCGGCAGCGACCGCTGCGACCGCGGCGTCGGTGAACTTCTCCCACCCCTTGCCCTGATGCGACGCCGCCTGCCCGCTTTCGACCGTCAGCACATTGTTGAGCAGCAACACGCCTTGTTCGGCCCAATGCTTCAGATATCCGTGCCGCGCGGGCGGGATGCCGAGGTCGCTCGCCATTTCCTTGTAGATGTTGACGAGGCTGGGCGGCGTGCGCACGCCCGGCTGGACCGAAAAGCACAGCCCGTGCGCCTGTCCGAGCCCATGATAGGGATCCTGTCCCAGGATGACGACGCGGACGTCCTGCGGCGGCGTCGCATCAAGCGCGGCGAACCAGTCGCGGGGGCGGGGAAAGATTGTCTTCCCCTTCGCGCGCTGGTCGCCCAGAAAGGCCTTGAGCTGCGCCATATAGGGCTGGTCGAACTCGCCACCGATGCGCGCGAGCCAGTCGGGATGCAATTTGACATCGGCCATGCCGGCGCTTGACCAGAGCCGCGCCGCCTTGTCCAGCGTCCATTCCCTCGCTAGGCGGTCTGCAACGGCCATGGCACCGGAGGAGTGGGCGAATGACGCAGGAACGGGATGGCGCGATCGGCGATGCCTTGACGCTGCTTGAGGCCGTGGTGCGCGCGCGCCTGGCCGCGGGCGACGCCGGCGCCTCCTACGTCGCCAGCCTCGCCGCCAAGGGGCGCGGAAAGATCGCGCAAAAACTGGGCGAAGAAGCGACCGAAACGGTGATCGCAGCGCTGACCGAGGACGATGCGGCGCTGACCGGCGAGGCCGCCGACCTCGTCTTTCACCTGACCGTCCTGCTGGCCGAACGCGGCATCGGCTGGGATGCCGTCGCCGCCGAACTCGCCCGCCGCCACGGCATTTCGGGCCACGCCGAAAAGGCCGCGCGCGCGCCATAGCTGTGAGCCACAACCGGTACGAAACCAGGAGTCCCCATGCCCATCGACGCCACCCTGCCCTATGACGAGAATAATATCTTCGCGCGCATCCTGCGTGGCGATCTGCCGTCCAAACCCGTCTATGAAGACGAGTTCGCTTTCGCCTTTCACGACATCAATCCGCAGGCGCCGCTCCACATCCTCGTGATTCCCAAGGGCGCCTATGTCAGCTGGGACGATTTTTCGGCACGCGCCAGCGATGCCGAAATCGCGGGTTTCATCCGCGCCGTCGGCAAGGTGGCCCGCGACCGGCAGCTCGTCGAACCCGGCTACCGCCTGCTCGCCAACATCGGCGGCCATGGCGGGCAGGAAGTGCCGCATCTCCACGTCCATATTTTCGGCGGCCAGTGGCTCGGACCGATGCTCGCGCGCTGAGCTTTCCCATGCTGCTGTGACCCGTGTCACAGCGGCGCCCCGCCCTCCGGCTAGGCGGGACCGGTACGCGGGGCATGCTGGACAGTTGCACCTGTTTCCAGCAGGATAATGACGGGTCCAGACGGGGAGACGACTCGATGATGACGGGATGGCGTGGGCTGGCGAACCGGCTGGCCGGCAAGATGCGATTCGCGCTCATCGTGCCCGTCGCGGTTGCGCTTGCGGCCGCTGGCGGCGACACCGTCCCGCAGGTCACGCTCGCCACGCCGGGCAGCGCCGGAAACGGCGACGGCACGATCAGCCGTTTCACCCTGCGCTTTTCCGAAGACATGGTGCCGCTCGGCGATCCGCGCGCCAAGGCACCCGCGACGAACGACTGCAAAGTGCCGTCGACCGGACGCTGGGTCGATACGCGCACATGGGTTCTGGAATTTGCCAAATCGCTCCCCGGCGGTGTCAGCTGCCATGTCGAACTGCGCGCCGACCTGCGCACGGCGCGCGGCGTCAGCGTCGTCGGCAACGACCGGTTCGAGATCGACACCGGCGGTCCGTCGGCGCGCGCCGTCCTGTCGGGCGACCGCTATGACGGGATCGAGGAAGACCAGATATTCCTCGTCGCCACCAACGTCGCGGCCGATCGCGCCTCGGTGGGCCGCTATGGCTATTGCGCCGTCGATGGCATCGGAGAGAAGATTCCGCTCGACGTGCTGCCGCGCGAAACGACCACCGAAATCCTGACCGGCGTCGGCGACGGCGACTGGCGGCGACAGCAGTTCAGCTACGATGCCGGCCTGCCGCTGCGGCTGCCCGCAGCAGGCGCCGATCGCGAAGCGATGCTCGACCGGATCGTCCCGGTCAAATGCCGCCGTCCGCTGCCCCCCGGCCGCGAAATGGCGCTCGTCTGGGATGCCCGCATCGCCCAGCTTGGTGCGCCGAGCCGTACCGCCGGCCGCGATCAGCGCTTCGACTATGATGTGCGCCCCGCTTTCACCGCCAAGATGGCGTGCAGCCGCGTCAATCCGCAGGCGGGCTGCAACCCGATCAAGGATGTCGTGCTGAGCTTCGCTGCTCCGGTCGCGCGCGCGGCCGCGCTCGCCGCGACGCTGAAGACCTCTGACGGCAAACAGCTGACGCCCAAAGCGAGCGACGACGACAAGAACGATGCCTGGCTGACGCAGGTGCGCTTTGCGGGGCCGCTGCCGCAGAATGTCGACGCGACGATCGTGCTGCCCGCCGACATTCGCGATCAGAGCGGCCGTGCGCTGCAGAATCAGTCGAACTTTCCGCTGAAATTCCACATCGACCGCGCCCCGCCGCTGGTCAAGTTCGCGGCCGACTTCGGCATATTGGAGGCAAGCGAGGGCGGCGTCCTGCCGGTTACCGTGCGCGGGGTGGAAGCCTCGCTGGTCCAGCGCGGGCTCAAGATGCCCGCCGCGACCCTGCGCGTCGGCGATGACGATGCCGCGGTCGCGCGCTGGCTGAAGCGCGTCGAGGATGCCGGCAAGACCGACTTTCGCGATGAGAAGAACGCGAAGGGCGAGGATATCAGCGTCAATTACACCGGCACGACGTCGGTATTCGATGGCGCCCCCGCAGGCGGCGAGCGGCGCGACCTGCAACTGACCCCGCCGGGTGGCGGCAAGGAGTTCGAGGTCGTCGGCATCCCGCTCGCCGAAAAGGGCTTTCACGTCGTCGAAATCGCCAGCCCCGAACTCGGCGCCGCACTGCTGGGGCGCAAGGCGACCCGCTATGTCGCAACCGCTGCGCTCGTCACCAACATGGCGGTGCATTTCAAATGGGGCCGCGAATCCTCGCTCGCCTGGGTGACCGCGCTCGACACCGGCTTGCCCGTGGGCGGCGCCGATGTCCGGATCACCGACAGTTGCACCGGGCGCCTGCTCGCGCGCGGTACCGCCGACAAGGCCGGCCGGCTCGCCTTCCCAACCGGCCTCCCCGAGCCCGAAACCTATTCGAGCTGCGAAGAGGATGCCGACCCCGCGAACAGCGAAGGCCATGCGCTGATGGTGTCGGCGAGATCGGGTGACGATTACAGCTTCACGCTGACCGATTGGGGTGACGGCATCCGTCCCTATGATTTCGACCTGCCCTATGGCTGGTCCGAACGCGACGATCTGTTGCACACCCTGTTCGACCGCTCGCTGGTCAAGGCCGGCGAATCGGTCAACATGAAGCATGTTCTGCGCCGACAGGTCGGCCAAGGATTTGCGATACCCGAGGCGATGACGGGCAAGCTGCGCCTCGTCCATCGCGGTTCGGACACCGAATTCGACATGCCCTTCGCGATCGACGCCAACGGCAGCGGCGAAAATGTCTGGAATGTGCCTGCATCGGCGCCGATGGGCGATTACGACCTTGTCTTCGTCACCAAGGACAAGAAGGGCGAGGAAAAGACGATCTGGTCGTCCGAATCGATCCGCGTCGACGAATATCGCCTGCCGACGATGAAGGCAGCGATCACCGGCCCCAAGACGGCGTCAGTGCGGCCGACGCAGGTGCCGTTGTCGCTGTTCGTCGGCTATTTGTCGGGCGGCCCGGCGGCCAATCTGCCGATCGAGATCCGCACCGATTTCACCCCGCGCTGGTCACCGCCCGAAGACTATCGCGACTGGGATTTCGACGGCAAGCCGGTGAAGGAGGGCATCGTCCAGCTCGACGACAGCGGCGACGAGCCCGAACCCGACATGCCACTCGCGCGCTCGACGCCGCTCGTCCTTGACGCCAACGGCAGCGCGCAGACGAGCATCACCGTCGATCAGCCGATCGTCGAACCGACGCAGATGGCGGTCGAGATGGACTATGAGGATGCCAATGGCGAAACGCTGACCAGCCGCCGCGGCATCATGCTCTACCCCTCGGCGGTGCGCCTCGGGCTCAAGACCGACGGATGGCTGATGCGCGACAACGACCTGCGGCTCAAATTCATTGCGCTCGATCTCGACGGCAAGCCGATCGCGGGGCAGCGCATCCAGGTTGCGCTCTACAATCGCGAGATACTGACCGCGCGGCGGCGCCTGATCGGCGGCTTCTATGCCTATGACAACCAGATGCGCACGACCCGGCTCGGCACCAGTTGCACCGCAACGACCGACAAGCTCGGCCGGGCGAGCTGCGCGATGGCGCCCGGCGTGTCGGGCGAGGTGACGGTGGTCGCAACCACGGTCGATGCCGATGGCAACGAAGCGCGCGCGGTCCGTTCGGTCTGGCTTGCGGGCGATGACGATTGGTGGTTCGGCGGTGACAATGGCGACCGCATGGACGTGATCGCCGAAAAGCCGCGCTATGCCGCCGGCGACACGGCGGTCTTCCAGGTCCGCATGCCCTTCCGCGAGGCCACCGGCCTCGTCACCGTCGAACGCGAAGGCGTGCTGTCGAGCTTCGTCGTCCCGCTGAAGGGCACCGACCCGGTTGTGAAGGTCAAGCTACCAGCGACCTATGCACCCGACGTCTATGTTTCGGTGATGGCGGTGCGCGGCCGCGTAACCGGCGGCGAGAGCTGGTTTCGCAAGATGAAGCGCGCCGTCGGCTTCAAGATCGAGAATAGCGAAGGCGCGCCGCCGACCGCGCTCGTCGATCTTGCCAAGCCGAGCTATCGCCTCGGCATCGCGCGCATCAAGGTGGGTTGGGAAGGGCATCAGCTCGACGTCAAGGTCAAGGCGGACAAGGCGAAATATGCGATCCGCGACAATGCCAAGGTCGCGATCGAGGTGCGCACCCCGAACGGCAAACCCGCGGCGGGCGCCGACGTCGCCTTTGCGGCGGTCGATGAAGCGCTGCTCCAGCTTTCGCCGAACAAGAGCTGGGAACTCCTCGATGCGATGATGGGCGAACGCCCGCTCGACGTGCTCACCTCGACCGCGCAGATGCAGGTCGTCGGCAAGCGTCACTATGGCCGCAAGGCGCTGGCGCCCGGCGGCGGCGGGGGCGGCGACCTCAGCGGCCTGACGCGCGAGGATTTTCGTCCCGTGCTGCTGTGGAAGGGCCATGTCGCGCTCGACAGCAAAGGCCGCGCCGTCGTCGACGTGCCGCTTTCCGACAATCTTTCAGCCTTCCGCCTCGTCGCGATCGCGACCGACGGCGCCCAATATTTCGGCACTGGCGAAACGAGCGTCCGCACCGTTCAGGATCTGGGCGTCTTTGCCGGCCTGCCCGACCTTGTCCGCACCGGCGACACCTATGATGCGCGGTTCACGCTGCGCAACGGCACCGATCAACCGATGGAGGTGGTCGCCAACGCCACGCTGTCGCCCGCAATTGCGACCGCGCCGCCGCTCACCGTCACGATCCCGGCGGGCGGTGCGGTGCCAATCAGCTGGTCGATGACCGCGCCCGCCCAGCCCGGCCCGCTGCAATGGACGGTCGAAGCGGTGTCGAAAAATGGCAAGCAGCGCGACCGGCTCGTCTTCGACCAGCAGGTCGAACCGGCGGTGCCGATCGAAACCTGGGCCGCCAGCCTTGTTCGCGTCGGCTCGACCAGCAGCCTGCCGATCGGCGTGCCCGCGGGCGCCTTGCCCGGCGGCTATGTCGATGTCACCCTCGCGGGAACGCTCGCACCGCCGCTCGCCGGAGTGCGCGATTATATGGCGATCTATCCCTATAATTGCTTCGAACAATCGACCTCGCGTGCGATCGCGCTCGGCGACCTCGGTCGCTGGCAGGCGCAGGCAGGCGCCCTGCCCACCTATCTCGATAAGGATGGGCTGCTGCGCTATTGGCCGAACGACCGGCTCGACGGTTCGGCCGAGCTTACCGCCTATGTCATGGCGGTGACCGCAGCGAATGGCTTTGCGATCCCCGAAGAGCCCAAGGCACGGATGATCAAGGCGCTGCAGGCGGTCGTCGAAGGACGGCTGACGCGCCGCGGCTACGGCCCCTATGATCTGCGCCCGGTCCGCATCGCCGCGCTCGCCGCGCTGGCCCGCAACAATGCCTCGAGCGCACAGCTCGTCGCCGCGATCGACGTCAAGCCCGTCGATATGGCGACCGGCACGCTTGCCGACTGGCTCGTCGCGATCGAACGGACGCCGGGGGTCCGCGGCGCCGCAGCGCTGCGCACCGCGGCCGAAGCCGAACTGCGCAAGCGGCTTGTCTATGAAGGCACGCGGCTCGACCTCGTCGACGACGCGAAGGCGCCCTGGTGGATGATGACCAGCGGCGACGAAATGGCGATCAAGGCGCTCGAAGCCGTGCTCGGCCGCAAGGGCTGGGAAGAGGACACCGGCAAGATGATGGTCGGCGTCGCGCAGCGCCAGCGTCGCGGCCATTGGGATACGACGCCTGCTAATGCCTGGGGCGCCATTGCGGTCCGCCGCTTCGCCGAGCTCAATCCGGCAAGCGCGATCACCGGCGTGACCCGTATCGCGCTCGGCGGCGGCAGTGCGGCGCAGACCTGGTCGCTTCCCGCCGACGCCGCGCCGCTCAGCTTGCCGCTGGTCAGCGGGACGATGAGCCTGAAGCAGGAAGGCACCGGCAATCCGTGGGCGACGGTCAGCGTACGCGCGGCCGTCCCGCTCAAGGAACCGCTCGACGCCGGCTACCGGATCAAGCGGTCGGTCAGCATCGTCAAGGCGGCGAACAAGGACCGGCTGACCCGCGGCGACGTGATCAAGGTACGGATCGAAATCGTCGCAAGTGCGGGCCGCACCTGGGTCGTCGTCAACGATCCGGTCCCGCCCGGCGCGACGATCGTCGGCAATCTGGGCGGACAGTCCGAGATGCTCGGTGCCCAGGCGACCGTATCGAACTGGCAGCCGAGCTATGTCGAGCGGGGCCGCGACAGCTGGCGCGGCTTTTATGGCTGGATGCCCGCCGGCACCCATGCGGTGGAATATGTCCTGCGCCTCAACGGCTCGGGCCGCTTCACCCTGCCCCCTACGCGGGTCGAGGCGATGTATTCGCCCGCAATCCGCGGCCAGTGGCCGAACGGTGCGATGACGGTCGCGGCCGCGGCGCAGTGATGGATCTGCGGCCCAACATGTTCCTCCCTGTCGCGCAGCGATGGGGCGGTGGCAGCGCGCAGCGCTGACGGAGGGGCTTTTGACGCACCCTTGCGGCCCCCTCCACCATCCTTCGGATGGTCCCCCTTCCCATGCCCTTGGCACGGGGAGGATTTTCAGGCGTTTCGATCGATGACGACAACCCCGAGCCGCCGCTGGTTCGATATGCTGGCGTGGGTGGCGCTCGCCGCGCTTGTCCTCGCCACCGCCGCGCACCTGGTTGCGCGCCCGCCGGCGATGCCCGACTATGATGCGGTGCGCGCTGCATGGAAGCCGAGCGAAGCATGGCTTTACGACCGCGAGGGGCGATTGCTCGACAGCGAACGCGTCAATTTCGAGCGCCGCCGCCTTGCCTGGGTGCCGCTGAACGACATCAACCCGGCGGTGCGCGACACGGTGGTCGCGGCGGAGGACAAGCGCTTCTGGTCGCATGGCGGGGTCGACTGGTTGGCGATAGCGAGTGCCGTACGCGCCCGCTGGACCGGCGGACGCTCGCGTGGGGCCTCGACGTTGCCGATGCAGCTTGCCGCCTTTCTGGCGCCCGAACTCGCACAGCCCGGCCAGCGCGGCTGGCTCGCCAAGCTGCGCCAGATGCGCGCGGGACAGGAACTCGCGGCGCATTGGACGCACGACCAGATGCTCGAAGCTTATCTGAACCTCGTCCCGCTGCGCGGCGAAATTCAGGGAATCGGCGCGGGCGCCGAAAATCTGTTCGGCAAGCGTCCGGCCGACATGAGCGGCACCGACGCCGCGTTGCTCGCGGGTCTGCTGCCCAATCCGGCGGCAAGCCCCGACGCGCTCGGTGCACGCGCCTGCCGCATCGCGCATGCCGCCGATTGCGGCGCGATCCGCGCCGCGGCAGGCGTGCTGACCTCGGGCGAGCGCGCCGCGCGCTACGACCCGGCGCTCGCGCCGCACCTCGCGGTGCGCCTGCTCGACAAACCGGGCAAGCGCGTCACCTCGACCATCGACCGCGACGTTCAAGCCGCCGCGATCGTCGCGATGCGGCGCCAACTCGCCGGGCTCGGCCCCGATCGCGTCCGCGACGGCGCGGTCGTCGTCCTCGACAATGCGACCGGCGAGGTGCTCGCCTATGTCGGCGGTGTGGGCCTCAAATCGACCGCGGCGCAGGTCGACGGCGCCAATGCGCGGCGGCAGGCGGGCTCGACCCTGAAGCCGCATCTTTACGCGCAGGTGATCGAGCATGGCTGGCTGACCGCCGCCTCGATCCTCGACGACAGCCCGGTTCAGCTCGACACCGCCTCGGGCCTCTATGTTCCCAAAAATTACGATCACAGCTTCAAGGGGCCGGTCAGCGTGCGCAGCGCGCTCGCTTCGTCGCTCAACGTCCCGGCCGTGCGCACGCTCGTCATTGACGATGTGCAGGAATTTCGCGACCGGCTCTGGGCGCTTGGCTATCACGGGCTAGTCGAGGACGGCGAATATTATGGCTTCAGCCTTGCCCTCGGCTCGGCAGAAGTCAGCCTTGTCGAACAGGCGAACGCCTTTCGCACCCTTGCCAATCTCGGCCGCTGGTCGCCCGTCCACTTCATCATGGGAGAACCGCGCGGCGAGGAACGCCAGATCGTCAATCCGGGGGCCGCCTTCATCGTCGGCGACATATTGGCGGACGCGTCGGCGCGCACCGATGCCTTCGGCGCCGACAGCGCGCTGCGCCTTCCCTTCTGGGCCGCGGCGAAGACCGGCACGTCGAAGGGGATGCGCGACAATTGGTGTATCGGTTTTTCGGATCGCTACACAGTGGCCGTCTGGGTCGGCAATCTCGAGGGCGATTCGATGCGCGCAGTGTCGGGCACATCGGGCGCGGCGCCGGTCTGGCGCGACGTGATGCTCGCGCTCCACGCGGGCCGGCCGGGCAAACCGCCGGCGATGCCGGGCAATGTCGAAACGAGGCGGATCAGCCTTCCCGGCACGCGCGAACCGCCGCGACGCGAATATTTCCTGCGCGGCACCGCGCAAAGCGAAATGGCGGCCGCCCCGGCCGCCGCGCGCCGCCCGCGCATCACCAGCCCGGTCAGCGGCAGCGTCTATGCGCTCGATCCCGATATTCCGATCGACCGGCAGCGCTTGGCGGTGATCGTCAGCGGCGACGTCGCCGGTTACCGCCTGCTGCTCGACAAGGCGGTGCTCGGCGACGCCGACGCGGGCCAACAGCTTTTGCCGCGCCCCGGAAGCCATATCCTGACCCTCGTCGACCCCGGTGGACGGATGATCGACCGCGTCCGATTCACGGTGCGGTAAAGCGGACTGTCACACCTCTGAAATTAAGTTGCGCTGCCGCGAGGAGCGGTTAGTCTGCCCCGCCAGGAGACGGGCCCGTTCGGGGCCTCAAAGGGGATATTTGCATGATATTTGGTCGCGTCAAACCGCTCGACGCCATCTTGGCCACGGCCGAGAAAAAGTCGCTGCACCGAACGCTCGGTGCCTTTCAGCTCACGATGCTCGGCATTGGCGCCATCATCGGGACGGGGATATTCGTCTTGACCGCAGAGGCGGCGCAGAAGGCCGGCCCCGGCATGATGTGGAGCTTCGTGATTGCGGGGCTGGTCTGCGTTGTGGCGGCGCTCTGCTATTCCGAACTCGCATCCATGGTGCCGGTTTCGGGTAGTGCCTACACCTACACTTATGCTGTCATGGGCGAATTGCTTGCCTGGACTGTCGGCTGGGCGCTGATCCTCGAATATGCGGTAGCCGCATCAGCCGTGTCGGTCGGTTGGTCGGGCTATTTCGTGGGGCTCTTATCCAATGCCGGCATAGAATTGCCCATGTCGCTGACCGTCGGCCCCTATGCCGGCGGGATCGTCAACCTCCCGGCGCTGGTTATCGCACTGCTCGTGACTTGGCTGCTGATGATCGGCACGACCGAAAGCGCGCGCGTTAACGCCGTCCTTGTCATCATCAAGGTAACGGCCCTCACGATGTTCATCATTCTCACTCTGCCGATGATGCAGGGGAAGAACTTCGAACCCTTCCTGCCCAATGGCTGGTTCGGTCAGGCTTCCGGGCTTGGCGCCGTCGGCGCAGCCGCTTCGATCTTCTTTGCCTATGTGGGCTTCGACGCCGTTTCGACCGCAGCCGAAGAAACAAAGAACCCGCAGCGCAATGTACCGATCGGCCTGATCGCTTCGCTTGCTATCTGTACGGTGTTCTATCTCGCGGTGGCAGCGGGCGCGATCGGCACCGTCGGCGCTCAGCCGGTTTCAGGCCTCGGAGGCGAAATTCTCGCTCCTGGGTCGAGCGAACTTGCCGCGCGCTGCGCATCGCTCGCCGCTGCCGGCTCCGAACCGCTTGTCTGCTCGCGCGAAGCTCTGGCTCATGTTCTGCGTGAGATCGGCCACCCGGCGCTGGGCAATGCCATCGGTCTTGCCGCTTTCCTTGCGTTGCCATCGGTCATTCTGATCATGCTGTTCGGGCAGACGCGGATCTTCTTCGTGATGGCACGCGACGGCCTTCTGCCTGAAAAGCTCGCCACTATTCACCCCAAGTGGAAAACCCCGCACGTCGTCACGATGATCACGGGGGTCGCGGTCGCCTTCTTCGCCGCCTTCCTGCCCGTCGGCAAGCTCGCCGATATTTCGAACTCCGGCACGTTGTTCGCCTTTTTCATGGTCGCCATCGCGGTCCTGATTCTGCGCATAAAGGAACCCAACCGGCATCGGCCGTTCCGCACGCCTCTCGTGTGGGTCGTATCGCCGCTCGCCATTTTCGGCACGCTCGGTCTCTACATGAACCTGCCGTTCGACGCGAAAATGGTGCTCCCGGTCTGGGGTGGCGTCGGCTTGGTACTCTATTTTCTCTATGGCTATCGTCGCAGCCACGTCGGCCGCGGGATCGTCGAGGTGCATGAGGACGACGCCGATGCGCCGCCGCCGCCAGTGCCCCCGGCGCCGTCGTTCGACTGATGCGGCATCGTCGCGCGAATGGGAAAGGGGGCTTCGGCCCCCTTTCTTTTGCTCAACTTAATAGGGACTTTTCGGCGCGGTCCCCGGACGCGTGAACAGCTTGCCGCGCTCGGCCCAGAAGACCAGCGCCAGCCCGGCAATGCCCGACACCAGAAAGGCATAGGCAAGCGGCAGCGTCGTACCGTTGTAAAGCTGCCCGATCAGCGCGCCCATCACCGCGGCCAACAGCGTCTTGCAGAAGCTCTGATAGGAGGAGGCGACCCCGGCCATATGGCCGAAATCCTCCATCGCGATCGACCCGAAATTGCTGCCGATGAAGCCGATCAGCCCGACGTTGACCATCATCAGCGCGGTGAACATCCACAACGTCT
Organism: Sphingopyxis sp. P1IMeth2; assembly: GCF_900185685.1. Taxonomy (NCBI): domain Bacteria; kingdom Pseudomonadati; phylum Pseudomonadota; class Alphaproteobacteria; order Sphingomonadales; family Sphingopyxidaceae; genus Sphingopyxis; species Sphingopyxis sp. P1IMeth2. Next base: position 194,717 of record NZ_FYAT01000014.1, on the reverse strand, counting down.
CGGTGCCGCTCAGCGCGACGACGATCTGTACCGTCGCGGTCGCCATGAAGGCAAAGACCGCGCTCTGCGACACGCGCCGCGCACCGAAGCGCTCGACGATCGCGGCATTCGAAAAATTGGCGATCGCGATACCCGCGGCAACACAGGCAAAGACGAGCGGAAACCAGCTTCGCGCGCCGAACACTTCGGCGATGATCTGCTCGCTGCTGTTGAGATAGCCATAGAGCGCGCCCTGCATCATCGCGGACGCGATCATATAGCCCGCCGCCCGGCGGTGCCGCGTCACCGTCGCCCAGCCCGCGATCATCGTGCGCGCATTGAGCGGCCGGATGTCGGCCGGATCGAGCGTTTCGGGCAGGCGGCGCAGCCACAGCAGCATCACGACGCCCATCACCGCCAGCACGATGAAGATAGCGCGCCAGTTCGCGACCGCCGTGATCCCCGCGCCCATCGTCGGCGCGATCGCGGGAACGATCATGAACACCAGAAAGATCATCGACAGCCGCTTCGCCATCGCGTCGCCCGAAAAGAGGTCGCGAATGACCGCGACGACGATCACGCCGAGCGCTGCACTGATCATGCCGTGCCCGAAGCGCAGCGCGAGCAGCAGCGGGAAACTGTTCGCCAGCCCGCAGCCGATCGAAAAGGCGACGTAGGCGAACAGGGCGGGCACCAGCACGCCCTTGCGGCCGAAGCGATCGGACAGCGGCCCGTAGAACAGCGAACCGATGCCGATGCCGAGCAAATAGGTCGAAATCACATATTGCCGGTCGTTCGCGACGGCGACCCCCAGCCCCTCGCCGATCGCGGGGAGCGCGGGGAGCATCGAATCGATGGCGAGCGCATTGAGTGCCATGACCATCGCCATCATGAACACCATTTCGCGGTCGCCGGGCATGCGGGACCGCTGGGCGGATTCGGTCATTTTGTGCATTGCGAAAGGCCTATGCGCCTCCGGCACGGTTTTGGATAGCCCCGCGCCGCCGAAAAGCTATGCAATGCAGCAACATCGGCGCGGTCGGCAGTCCATGCCGCCCCATCTGTCCACAAAAAAAGGGCCGCTCCAACGGAGCGACCCCTCTCATTTCCGATATCCGGACGATCAGGCCTGACGGGTGCCCGTCATCGCCATCGAACCGAACGGGCCGGCCTTGATCGTGCCAGTCAGCGCGTCGCCGTCGATCGTCGCTTCGCATTCGAGCGTCATCGGCATCGGAACTTTCATGTTCATCGTCCACGTCAGCTTGTTGCCGTCGACCTTGCCATTCTCGACATCGAGCGAGCCCATCGCGCCGGCATTCTGGCCGGTGAAGCTGTCGCCGTTGCTGTTCACGGTGAAAACCGACTTCTGGTCGCCCATCGGCGACTTGGTAACGCAGTCATATTTGCCATCGACCTGAGACATCGAAACTCTCCTACTGAAACTAATGTTAGTTAGCGGGCTTCGCTGTTTCCACGGGCAGACCCAATCCGTCAAGCTGCGGTTTCACCACAGCGGCATCCCCGACGACGACATAGACGAGGTCGCCGGTACTCAGCTCCTTGCGCGCCGCAGCATCGAGTTCCTCGGCCGTCATCGCCTCATATTTCGCCGGCAGCGTTTCATAATAATTGTCGGGCCGGTGATATTTGACGATCGCACGCAAGCCGCCGAGCACGTCGCCCGATGTCTCGAAGCTGCCCGGCAGTTCGCGTACGCTGCCGTTCGTCGTGCGTTCCAGCTCTTCGGCGTTTACGCCCTTGTCGCCGATGAACGCGGTCAATTCCTTCTGGAATTCGCGGATCGAATCGCCGGTGCGGTCGGCCTGCACCGGCGCCACCGCCACCCAGGTCACGCGGTCGGCTTCGCCCGAAACGCGCGAGCGCACGCCATAGGACCAGCCCTTGGTCTCGCGCAGGTTCATGTTGAAGCGCGAAAGGAAGCTGCCGCCGAAAATATCGTTCGCCTGGCGCAGTACTTCCAGATCGTCGCCGCCCTTCACGTCGAGTACCTTGCCCGCGATGATGATCGACTGCGGCGACTTGGGCCGATCAACGAGCAGGATGCGCGGCTGCGGCTTCGGAATCGCAATCTCGAAATGCTTTTCGGGTTTCGCGGTCTTCGGCGCCTTCCAGTCGCCGAAAGCGGCGTCGAGCTGCTTCGTGACGTCTTTCAGTGTCGTGTCGCCGACGACGAAGATGCGGGCATTGTCGGGGCGAATCCACGTCTGGTGGAATGCCGCGAGCTGGTCGCGCGTCGCGGCTTTGACCGCCGCTTCGTTGCCGAGGCCCGACGGCGGGATGCCATAGGGATGATCGGCGCCGTAAAGCACCGGCATCAGCACGCGGCTGGCGATCGCATTGGGATTGTTGAGTTCAGCGTTCAGGCGGTTGAGCTGCTGCGCGCGCACCCGCTCCAGTTCCTTGCCGTCAAAGGCCGGGTTACGGATATAATCGGCGAGCAGGCCCAGCGACGCGCTGAGGTTCGGCTTGAGCGCGAACAGGCTGAACACCGTTTCGTCGGCGTTCGCCGAACCGTCGATCTGGGCGCCGAGGCGTTCCTTCGCTTCGGCGAAGGCGATCGAATCCTTGCTCGTCGTGCCTTCGTCCATCAGGCTGAGCATCAACGACTGGGTGCCGAGCGCATTGTGCGGATCGGCGGCATAGCCGGCATCGAAGCTCACCGCGACCTGCACCGTCGGTACCGCGGTCCGGCGCGCGAAGACGACTTCCATTCCGTTCTTTAGCTTGGCGCGTTCGATCGCCGGAAATTCGAGCGCTTTGAGGTCCATCACCGCTGGAAGCTGCGAACGATCGGCGATCGAGGTCGCCGTGCCGACACCCGTGTCAGGCCCGACGTCGCCGAGCGCCGCATTCCAGTAACGGTCGGGCGATACCGCCGCCACCGGCTTGCCTTCGGTGAAGGCCCCGCCACGATTTTCACCGCCTTCGGTACGCTCGCCGGGCGAGTAGGTCAGCGAGAAAGCCGGACGCGACATCCATTTGTCGGCCACCGCCTTCGCCTGCTCGGGGGTCACCTTCGCCAGCCGGTCGAGCTCGGTCTTGTAATAGGCGGGATCGTTCGAATAGAGCGCGCCCTCCGCGAGCGTCACCGCCTTGCCGCCAAAGCCGCCGACCGATTCCAGCCCCGAAATCGTACCGCCGAGATAGCTGGCCGCGGCACGCTGCAATTCGTCCGCGGTCGGGCCGGTCGCCAGGAAATCGGCGATCTGCGCGTCAAGCTTTTCGCCGACGACCTTGGGGTCGACGCCCGGCTTCACGTCGGCCTGCACGATCAGAAAGCCTGCATCCTCCAGCGTTTGCGCGAACGCCGCGACGCTGACCGCGACCGGGTCCTTGCGGACGAGCGCATTGTCGAGCCGCGACGACGACAGGCCGCCAAGCACCGCAGTCGCCATTTGCAGCGGCACCGATTCGGGATCGTTGAGGCCGGGAATCGCCCACATGCGGTAGATGCGGGTGGTCGGAATGAGATCCTTGACCTCCTTGGCGAGCGGTGCGGGAAGTGTCGGAACAGAGGTTTGCGGCGCCTTCACTTCGGGGCCGCGCGGAATGTCGCCGAACCATTCGGCGACCTTGGTCTTTGCGGTGGCAAGGTCGATGTCGCCCGCCAGCACGAGCACGGCATTGTTGGGGCCGTAATTGTCGCTGAACCACTTCTTCACATCGGCAAGGCTCGCCGTGTTGAGGTCGGTCATGGAACCGATGGTGCTGTGATGATAGGGATGCCCCTTGGGGAACAGATTTTCGAAGATTTCGTACCGCAGCAGACCGTAGGGATTATTGTCGCCCTGGCGTTTTTCGTTCTGGACGACGCCGCGCTGGTTATCGAGCTTTTCCTGCGTCACTGCGCCGAGCAGATGGCCCATGCGGTCGCTTTCGAGAAACAGCGCGCGGTCGAGCGCGCCGGTCGGCACCGTTTCGAAATAGTTGGTGCGGTCGGTATTGGTCGTGCCGTTGAAATCGGTCGCGCCGACCTGTTGCAGCGGTTCAAAGAAGTCGCCCGGCGAATTTTCCGAACCGTTGAACATCAGATGTTCGAACAGATGCGCAAAACCCGTCTTGCCCGCGGGTTCGTGCTTCGATCCGACGCGATACCAGACCGACACCGCGACGACCGGCGCCTTGTGATCTTCGTGCACGATCACGCGCAGTCCGTTGTCGAGCGTGAAGCTCTGGTACGGAATATCGACCGCCTTCACCAGTTCGGAAATCGGCGCGGGCTGCGCCTCCTTGGCTTTGGCAAGGGCGGGGCCGGCCGCGACGAGCGACGTCGATACGGCCAGGGCGACGGCAAAGCGATGGAAGCGGGTCATGGATATCCTCTTGAAACCGGGGGCACGAAACGCGCCGGTGACGAGCATGCCGGACGGCACTGTATCAACGGTTTAGGACAGCTCTGCTGCGCTTTCAAGGCCGATAGAATCGCGCTCCGCTCGCGCGAAGCGCCGCCGGATCGAAAAGCACCGGCTTCAACCGATGCGCGACGAACAGAGGGGCCTGGTCGTTGTAATGCGGACTTTCCGGTCGCGTCGTCGCGGCACCGAAGGGCTGCACCGATTCCGAATGGACGCGTCCCGCCTTGTCCCACGTCACGAACATGATGAAGCTGTCGCCGTGCCGCACCTTCAGCCGGCCGTCGGGTTCAACGTCCCACAGGGTCGAAGCCCGCACCGTATCGTTGCCGCCATCGAGCGGCAGGTCGACCCGGTGGGCACCTTCGCCATGGCGCAGCCGCAGCACGGTCCCCAGCGCGGGGTCGAGCGTCCCGAAATATTTCTGAAGATGCACAGCGCTGTCGCGCAGCACCGTCATCGGATCGGGGTCGGCCTTGCGCTGATAGTGACTGCCATTCGCCGGGCGCAGCACAAGCAGCGCCAGCGCATCGCCCTGCCCTTTGCCGTCCAGGTTCCAGTCCCACGCGCGCAGCAAATCTTGCGCCGCCGCGATCTGCGCATCGCCCTTGGCATCGAGCGCGAGCAGCCGGTCGATCCAGACCTTGGCATAGCCGCTCTTCGCATAGGCGGTGTCATATTTGATCGTCTTCAGCCGCGCGGCATCGATCGGTCCTGGCGCCCCGAACAGGTCGATCAGGCGCACCGCGCGATTGGTCATGTCGTCCTCGATCCCCATCAGCGGCGAAAAGGCCGCCGGATCGAGTTCGCTGCCCGGCCCCGCCGCGACCCACGGCGTATTGTTGGCGTTCATCACGAAACCCGAGCGCGGATTGACCAGCGCCGGCACCCGCTCGAACGGCAGCGACTTCGTCCAGACGTCGGCAGATGTGTCGCCGGGCAGTACGCCGCGCCAGTTGAAACCCGCCGGGCGGTCGGGGAACATCGCGTTGTAGAACAGGCCGATATTGCCTTGGGCATCGGCATAGATGAAGTTGGTCGCCGGAACCCCCTGCCCCGCCATGGCCGCGCGCCATTCGGCGAAATTCTTCGCCTTGTTCAGCCGATAATATTGGGTGACCATCGCCGACTGGTCCATGCCGGCATAGCGAATGGCAAAGGCACCCTTGGCATTCTTGATCACCGGGCCCTGGACCGATCGCCACACGGTCTGCGGCACCGGCAGCACGAAGGGACCATATTTGACGCGCAGCCACACGCGCCGCTTTTCCAGCGGCAGCCATTTGCCATCGAAGCGATATTTTTCGCCGCTGTCGTCGAGCACCAGCTTGTACACGTCGATCAGGTCTGGCCGGTTCACCGTGTTGGTCCAGCCCAGATATTTATTGTGGCCAAGGAAAGGGTAAGGCGAACCGGGAAAGTTGGCGCCCGCAAAATCCCACCCTTCGCCCGAATGAACGACCAGTTCGTACCAGGCGACCCCGCCGGTCCATGGCTGATGCGAATTGGAAACGAGCCGCGTCGCGCCATCGGGGGCCCGGCCCGGCGCCACCGCCATGCCGTTCGAGCCATTATGGTCGGGGTCGCGGCCGACCGGGGTCAGCTCGCGCGGGACCAGCTTGCCGACGGCATCGAGCGCTGGACCGCCTTCGCGGAACAACGGCTTGCCTTCGGTCAGGCGCCCCAGCACCGAATCGACCCCGAAGAAGAAGGGCGAACGCAGCACGAAACCGGCAACGACATCCTCGCCGGTCACCGGGAACAGCCCCGACAGGCGCACCTCGTCGGGGTGCTTGTCGGCATAGTGGTTGAGACCTGCGGCATAGGCAGTGAACAGCGCACGCACGTCGGCGGGCAGGCGCGGCCAGTCGCGTGCCGCGGTCTTGCGGATATCGAGGAGCTGCGCGACATAATCGATCTTGGCGCCATCGGCACCAAGCAGCGCGCCGGTGCGCCCGCGCGTCATCGCGATCACCTCTTGCAGCGTCGCGAAATCATCCTCCGAATGGGCGTAGGCGACGCCATAGGCGACGTCGGCATCGGTCTTGCCGAAGATATGCGGCACCCCGAACCTGTCGCGTGCGATCTGCACATTGGTTGGCCGGAACGCCGGCGCGGGCGAAGCTTCGGCAGTCAGGGGATCCCACGCCGCAAGGCCAACCGCCACCGCAACGAGCAGGAGGACGAGGCCAAGGAAAAATTTACGCATCGGCTTTCCCGCTCCATATATTATGGCGACTGGGCGACCTCATGGCGGAAAATTTGCCGCGCGAATAGCCATGCTCTTGTGTTGCAAATGGGCAACACTATCTCTGGTGTCGAGAAAGGGGCTTATCCACATGAACCTCGAAAAATTTACCGATCGCGCCAAGGGCTTTCTGCAGGCGGCGCAGACGATCGCGATCCGCATGAACCATCAGCGGATCAGTCCCGAGCATATCGCCAAGGCGCTGCTCGAAGACAATGAAGGCATGGCCGCGGGCCTGATCCAGCGGGCGGGCGGCGACATGCCGCGCGCGGTCGCCGGCATCGACGCGCTGCTCGCCAAGGTTCCCGCCGTGTCGGGATCGGGCGCGCAGGCGACGCCGGGGCTCGACAATGACGCGGTGCGCCTGCTCGATCAGGCCGAACAGGTCGCGACCAAGGCGGGCGACGGCTATGTCACCGTCGAACGGCTGCTGCTCGCGATGGTCCTCGCCTCCTCGACTCCGGTCGGCAAGGCATTCGCCGACGCGGGCGTGAAGGCCGACGCGCTCAACACTGTCATCAACGAACTGCGCCGCGGCCGCACCGCCGACAGCGCGGGCGCCGAAGACAGTTTCGAAGCGCTCAAGAAATATGCGCGCGACCTCACCGAAGTCGCGCGGTCGGGCAAGCTCGACCCCGTGATCGGCCGCGACGAGGAAATTCGCCGCACCGTGCAGATCCTCGCGCGCCGCACCAAGAACAACCCCGTGCTGATCGGCGAACCGGGCGTCGGCAAGACCGCCATCGCGGAAGGGTTGGCGCTGCGCATCGCCAATGGCGACGTACCCGACAGCCTGAAGGACCGCCGCCTCCTTGCGCTCGACATGGGCGCACTGATCGCGGGCGCCAAATATCGCGGCGAGTTTGAAGAACGACTCAAGGGCGTGCTCGACGAGGTGAAGTCCGCCGAGGGCGAGATCATCCTGTTCATCGACGAGATGCACACGCTCGTCGGCGCGGGCAAGGGCGACGGCGCGATGGACGCGTCGAACCTCTTGAAGCCGGCGCTCGCGCGCGGCGAACTTCACTGCATCGGCGCGACGACGCTCGACGAATATCGCAAATATGTCGAGAAAGACCCCGCGCTTCAGCGGCGCTTCCAGCCGGTGTTCGTCGGCGAACCGACGGTCGAGGATTCGATCTCGATCCTGCGCGGGCTCAAGGAAAAATACGAACTGCACCACGGCGTGCGCATCACCGACGGCGCGATCGTCGCTGCGGCGACGCTGTCGAACCGCTATATCTCTGACCGCTTCCTGCCCGACAAGGCGATCGACCTGATGGACGAAGCCGCGAGCCGCATCCGCATGGAGGTCGAATCGAAGCCCGAGGAGATCGAAAATCTCGACCGCCGCATCATCCAGATGAAGATCGAGGAAGCGGCGCTGACCAAGGAGACCGATGCGGCATCGAAAGACCGGCTCACCGCGCTGCAGGCCGAGCTTGCCAATCTTGAACAGCAGTCGGCCGAACTGACGCAGAAATGGCAGGCCGAAAAGGACAAGATCCACGCCGAGGCGAAGATCAAGGAAGAACTCGACGCTGCACGCTCGGCGCTCGAACAGGCGCAGCGTGCGGGCGACCTCGGCCGTGCGGGCGAGCTCAGCTACGGCACGATCCCCGCGCTCGAAAAGCGGCTCGAGGAGGCAGAGGCCGCCGCGGGCAATGCGATGCTGCGCGAGGAAGTCACCGCCGACGACATCGCCGCGGTGGTCAGCCGCTGGACCGGCATCCCGGTCGACCGGATGATGGAGGGCGAGCGCGAAAAGCTGCTCGGCATGGAGGAGACGCTCGGCAAGCGCGTCATCGGTCAGGACGAAGCCGTGCGCGCCGTCTCGACCGCCGTCCGCCGTGCCCGCGCGGGGCTACAGGATCCGAACCGGCCCTTGGGCTCGTTCCTCTTCCTCGGCCCAACGGGCGTCGGCAAGACCGAGCTCACCAAGGCGCTCGCGCGGTTCCTGTTCGACGACGACAATGCGATGGTCCGCATCGACATGTCCGAATTCATGGAAAAGCACGCCGTGTCGCGGCTGATCGGCGCGCCTCCGGGCTATGTCGGCTATGAGGAAGGCGGGGTTCTGACCGAAGCCGTCCGCCGCCGTCCCTATCAGGTCGTCCTATTCGACGAGGTCGAAAAGGCGCATGGCGACGTGTTCAACATCCTTTTGCAGGTGCTCGACGACGGGCGGCTGACCGATGGGCAGGGGCGCACGGTCGACTTCACCAACACGCTGATCATCCTGACCTCGAACCTTGGCAGCCAGGCGATCGCGGCGCTGCCCGACGACGCGCCGGTCGAACAGGCCGAACCCGCGGTGATGGAGGTGGTGCGCGCGCATTTCCGGCCCGAGTTCCTGAACCGGCTCGACGAGATCGTGCTGTTCCACCGTCTCGCGCAGCAGCATATGGGCGGCATTGTCGACATTCAGGTCGCGCGCGTCCAGAAGCTGCTCGACGATCGCAAGGTGACGCTCGACCTCACCGACGCCGCGCGCGCGTGGCTCGGCCGGGTAGGCTACGATCCCGTCTACGGCGCGCGGCCGCTGAAGCGCGCGGTGCAAAAATATCTGCAAGACCCGCTCGCCGACCTGATCCTGAAAGGTGAAGTCAAGGACGGATCGACGATCAAAGTGGACGAAGGCGACGGCGGCCTTGTCCTCACGCCGGCATAAGTCGGGTCGACCCGGCGACCTGCGAAGCGGTCAATTGCTGTGGTTGACGGGCGCGCGCGTCATCGCTTCGGCGGTGTCGCGCGCGTCCTGATTACCCTGCGCCCACAATTGCTTCCATTCCTCATTGGTGTGGCAAACCCGCGCCTTTTTCACCCAAGATCCGATTTCCTCAATCTTGCGGCACTTAATGTAATAGGGATGGGTCGATGCCATACCCTGGTTGAACGCCTTGATTTCGGCGTTGGTCATCGTCGAAGCCGGGCGATCGGGAGGTTTGCGGTCGGTGTACGCATCCGCCGCCGCCGGCGCGGATGCGACTGCCATGATTATCGCAACGGTGGTCGTGAAATTCGGCATTGTACCAACCCCTGTCCGGCGCAGCGCGCTATTTTGGCTTGATCTCGGTCATCAGGCTGTCCTTCGGCTCGACCGAATTGCTCCAACCTCGGGCGAGCATTTCCATCGAATCGCGTGCATCCTGATTGCCCCGATCGGTAATCACCCGCCACTGCGCATTTGTATTGCAGATGCGGCTCTTTTTCACCAGCGATCCGGGTTCAGCGATGCGTCTACATCGGATATACTCCGGATCATTTGCTGAGCGGCCCTCGTTATATGCGTCAATCTCGGCACCGCTCATGTCGGAAGGCGCTCGCGCTAGATTGGTCGGTTCGCTGGCGCTGACCGCACTTGCCGCACTCAATGCGGCAACCAAAGTAATCCATCCTCGCATCGCCATTTCTCCCACAATAACGGCTCGTATGGGCACCAGCGTCAGTTGGAGGTGCTCCCCTTGCTCGTCATGGCTTCGGCCGTATCGCGCGCATCCTGGTTGCCGCGCGCAATCACGTCCTTCCATTCGGCATTGGTGTGGCAAACGCGGGTCTTCTTGACCAGCGAGCCGATCTCCAACGTCTTGCGGCACTTGATGTAATAAGGATGGGTTTGTGCCAAGCCCTTGTTATAGGCTTCGATTTCTGTCGGAGTCATCAACGACGGCTTCTTCGGGGGCGGCGCCCGGTCGGCCAATTCCTCGGCCGCAGCTGGCGCCGCGAGCAGGCTTGCCGCCACTGCCCAAGTCATGATCCTAAACATTCAAAAATCTCCTCAGCCCTTCAAATTTGGGCATTTATCCCCAGACCATATGATGCACGTCTCTCGTTCCCAAGCGAAATATGCTTCTCCACCGCTACAGCTTATCTCGGTACGGCGTAGCCTGACGAATCGGCCGATGCGAAATATCGCACCAGCAAGTCGCGCTCGGCCAGACTGAGATGCGGGTTCCATACGTCGAAGATCAGCACAGCGCGCAGTTGGTCACTATCGTTCCAGGCCTCGTGCTCGATGGTGTCGTCAAAGGCGAAAGCGCGGCCTTCCTCCCAACTGCGCGTCTCACCCCCCACCCGAAAGCCGCATCCGGGCGGCACGATCAGCGGCAGATGGACAATTGCACGTGTGTTGGTGACGCCTGTGTGGGGCGGGATGCGCGTGCGCGGCTTGAGCATCGAGAAAAAGGCGCTCGGCGCTCGGCCCGGGATACGAGCGCCGGGAACGGCTGCTAGCGCGGCAGCGGTTGCCGGACAGCGGTCGAGCACTACTTGGTTCGCGGCGCCATATTCCCACAAGAAGCAGGCGCCCCAATCAAGTCGATTGTCGAGGGGGGTCCAGATCGAATCGGGGGTTCCGGCATCCATTCGCACGTAAGGACGCAACGCATCTCCCGGGTCGTCGAGCAGCGCGAGTAGTTCGCTCCGAATGGCGTCGGTATGTGCCTCAATTTCAGTGAACCAAGGGAAATGCCGCCGGTCAAAAAATTCGTCGGCGGGCAAAAATGGGTAATAGATGCCCGCACATTCATTTCGATAGATCCTGCGCCGGCCAAGCGTGCTTTCGACGAATGCTTTTCCACGCCGCGTGTCGGTTTCATCGAGTATATCGCCCATTGAAGCGATCGCGCCGGAGGCCGCGGCAAACATAGTATCGGTCGCCTGCGCGACGAAGGCTTGTCCGTGCGCCAGGAGCGGCACGAGCGGATCGGGCACAGGATCGAGTTGCGCCGCAAGCGCGAGCGCCGCGCTCCACGCCTCCAGCGCCGCACCGCGCTCCGCTCGTGATTCATGCCGTTCGGCCTTGCGGATCCAGGCGACCAGATCGCGGCGGTCAATCGCTAGAGCCGCTGCAAGTGCGTCAAGTTCACGCTCTTCCTCTCCCAGCGCCCGCCATGCCGACGCGAGATTTCTCTGGAGCGCACCGGACCGAGGATCGGACGCAATCGCCCGGCCGAAGTGCGCCGCCGCCGCCGCCGGATCGTTGGCCTGCAAAGCCGCAATACCAAGACGATTGGCTTCCACGGCGGGCGCGGGCGGTTGTATACTGGCCATGTCCGATGCTTGCCATCGACTGCAGCAATCGGCAAGGTCGAACGATGTTGCATCCCGCTTCTGCCGCCGCCTTACGTGATCCCGAATGGCTCGCGCATCGGTACGATTCCAATCACGACGCGTTTCATTTCCGCCGCGTGCCGCGCGACATCCGCCGGGAGATCCCCTTTCTTACAGACATGCATTTGGGCGAGGAAGCAGCACCGCTCGTCCTGTCCCGCACCGCGTCTCGTCAGAACGTAGAGCCGGCGCCAGTTCATTTCCTATTCCATTCGGCCTATTGTGCCTCCACCATGCTGGTCCAGGCGATTGATCAGCCGGGCATTGCATCCGGATTGTCCGAACCCGTGCTGCTCAATGACATGGTCGGATGGCGGCGGCGCGGCGCGGCGCCGCGCGATCACGCGCGGGTTATGGATGATGCGCTCGCGATGCTCGCACGGCCCTTGACCGCTGGTGAAGCCGTAATCATCAAGCCTTCCAACATTTTCAATCCGCTCGCGCGCGGTGCGCTAACCCTGCGTCCGGGGGCGCACGCCATTCTGCTATATGCGCCGCTGCGCGCCTTTCTTCTGTCGGTCGCGCGGAAGGGTCTATGGTGCCGGCTGTGGTGCAGGGAATTGTTTGAAGGCTATCTGGCAGACGACTTCCTGCAATTCGGTTTCGATGCGCGCGACTATTTCCGCCAGTCCGACCTACAAATCGCCGCCATGGGGTGGCTTGCCCAGCAGCGGGCTTTCGCGACCCTCATAGCTTGGGCGCCCGACCGGATCGCTTCACTCGACAGCGAGGCACTGACCCGCGACCCCGTTCGGGCCGTCGCCGGGGCAATGGACCATTATGGCCTTACCGCCGACCGAGAGGCTCTGGCCGAGCATCCAGCGCTGGCACGCAATAGCAAGTCGGGGGCGCCGTTTGCAGCCGGCGAGCGTCAGCGTGATCTCGCTGCCGCCGACGCGGCGTACGGAGACGAAATCAATCAGGTCCTCGGATGGGCAGAAGCTGTCGCCGATCAGGCCGGTATCCCGCTAGCTCTCCCAGGGGCGCTACCTATGCCCTGATGCGCTATTGCGATCGGGCACCAGTGGTCGGGTTAGCTATGCCGTCATAGGCACAGCTTGCGGAGAAGGTTGGGCGCCAAGCCCGAGGCACGGTCTTGGCGGCCGCCCTAAACAAGGTCGTCGGAAGCTGCCGCTCCTCATGGTTCTGACTGCCAAAGAAAAAGGGGCGAGCATTGCTGCCCGCCCCAATTTCCTTCCAAGCAGAGAGTTCTTTAGAACTTCAGCTTGGCCGAGATCGCATAGCGGCGACCCAGCGCGTCGTAAGTCGACGGGAAGGTGTTGCCGCTGTTGTAAGTCGTCGAACCGATGGTGTTGCCAACGATCGGCGGCTTCTTGTCGAGCAGATTCTGGACCGTCATGGTGATGACCAGATTGTCGCTCACGTTGAAGCGGGTGGCGAGATCGAAATAATGTGCCGCCTTGATGTGACGGAACTTCGGATCGACCACGCAGCCACCATCGTCGCTCGTCGTCGGGTTCGGACAGTCGTCCGGAGCCGCCTGCGCTGCAGCGATGTCCGCCGCGAGCTGCGCCGGCTCGAAGTCGACCGAGTCCATCCAGCGCCACAGCAGCGAGACGTCGACCTTGTCGAAGCCCAGCGTAAAGCGCTGCGAGAACTGGAATTCCGGCTGAATCGAACCCGTGAACGAGCAGTTCACGCTGTAGTAACCGACGCATTCGCGGTTGAGCGAAGTCGGATCGGCTACGTTGGCGTTATACTTCGAGCTGTGCGTCCAGTTGCCGACGAACGACCAGCTGAGGTTCGCGAAGCCGACATCGGTGTTGTAGTTCATCAACAGGTCGACACCGTCGGTGAACAGACGGCCGAGGTTGTTGGTCAGACCGAACAGGCCGGGGGTCGTCGACGGGTCACCGTCAAGGCCGCCGGTGATCGGGTTACGACGGATCGAGGTACAAGCCGGATCGGTTGCGCTCGAAGCCGACAAACCATCGAAGCAAGCGTTGATGATATCGCCCGGCAGCGGCGTGCCAAGCACGTCGTTGACCTTGATGTTGTAATAGTCGACCGACATGTTGAAGCGCGGCAGGAAGTCCGGCTGCCAGACAAGGCCCAGCGTCCAGGTATCTGCCTTTTCAGGCTTCAGGTTCAGGTTACCGCCCACCGTGATGTTGGCCTGCGCCGCCGTCGGGTTGGTGATCGAACCGATCGTACCGGCAGGAGCACCCTGCGCGATACAGACCGCGCGCAGATTGGCGTCGGCCACCGGAGCGCCACCGGCGCAGGGGTCGATACCGAGGTTGGTCAAACCAACCGTCTGCGGCGTGAACAGTTCGCCGATGTTCGGAGCGCGAACCGCGCGGCTGTAATTACCGCGAAGTTTCAGACCCGCACCCGGTTCCCAGCTGCCGCCAGCCTTCCACGTGGTGGCATTGTAGCCACCAGCGCCGCGGATGCTGTAATCCGAGTAACGGATGCCCGCTTCGAGGGTCAGGCTCTCGAAGAAAGGCTTGTCCTCGATCAGCGGGGCCACGATTTCGGCATAGGCTTCATAGACATCGTAAGCGCCGTCGATGTCGGGAGCCGCGCCGCCGGCGCCACCGAGTTCACCCGGCGTCTTGGCGAGGAGATCCGAAGACTGCTGCGCGGTGTATTTGCGATATTCGCCACCGATCGCGAAGCCGATCGGCTGGACCGCACCCGGCGACGAGAAGCCGAGATCACCCGAAATGATGCCGCGGACCTGCGCAAGCGAAGTGCGGTTGGTCGAGGTGCTCTTTTCCGAGAGATACCGCGCGGCTTCCGGCGTGATCGATCCTTCAGGACCGAACAGGTTGACCGGAACGCAATCAGCGTTGCCGCTCTGACAGGTCACGCCATCATCGGACAGCGACGCTTCGCGGAAACGCGACTGCAGCGTGTAGCCGTTGATGCTCTGGATATTTTCCGACTCGCCATAGGCGCCCTCGAGGCTCCAATCGAGCGTATCGGTGATGCCGCCGCGCGCACCGACGCGATAATCGAAGAAGGTCGTCTGATAGTTGCTGATACGCGGGCCGACTTCGGGCGTACGACGGTTCAGCGTGACGGTGACTTCGCGGTAGTTGGGATCGCTCCGGCCAGTAGCCGTAGCTGCCGCTGCGCACTCAGCCGGCGTGAAGCGCGCCGTATATTCAGCCTGGCCCGAAATCGGATCCCCGTTGGCATCGACGCCATTGACCACCGGAGCGACGTTGAACGCGCAGAACTGGTCACGCAGCGCCGCAGGCAGATTCGGGTTGTTCAGATTGATCGCAACCGAGCCACCGAACGAACCCGACGGTGCGATGATCGTTGACACGGTGTTCTTCGAGAACATGCCCCGGGTGTACACTTCCACCGCATCGGACACTTCATAATTGGCCTGGCCATAGATGTTGAAGCGCTCGAACGGCGTCTGGAAGATGTTGAACGGGTTGAAGTTGTAGGTTTGGAACGTGCCGACCGCCTGGCCAGCACTATTGACCTGACGAACGCCGCCGTTGGCAGCACCGCCGGGCGTCAGAGCGAGAACCGGCAGAGTCGCCGGGTTCGTTGCGCTGACGGGCTGGGTCGGGTCAAAGTTCGGGTTCGGCACGGTGCCGGTCTGCGTATACTGCGCGAGGACGTTCGGTACGCCGCCGGTAAGCGGACGCGTGCCCGAGAAGCGCGAGGGGACCGACGTACCCGAACCGATGAACGTGTCCGAATAGCTGTCGAGCGTGTTGTCCGAGAAACCGCGCGCACCCTGATAGACAGGGTCGGCCTGCTGATAGCCGATGCTCAGCACCGCATTACCGCGGCCATCGTCGAAGTTCGCACCGATCGTCGCGTCAACACGGAAGATGTTGCCGTCGCCCTTTTCAGTGATCTGTTCCGACGCGGTCATTTCAAAGCCGGCAAAATCGCGCTTGGTGACGAAGTTGACGACGCCGGTGATGGCATCTGCGCCATAGGTGGTCACCGCCGCACCGGTCAGCGCGTCGACGCGTTCGATCAGGGCAAGCGGAATGTTGTTGAGGTCGACACGGCCGTTCACGTCCGACGGCGCAACGCGGTTGCCGTTGAGCAGGACGATGTTACGGGTCGAGCCGAGACCGCGAAGATCGACGTAGGACGCACCGCCGTTGCCGTTGTTCACCGCCGAACCGATATTCGGAACGACGCCGGGCAATTCGCGAAGAACTTCCTCAGCGACGTTCGACTGCTTCAGTTCGATCGCGTCCGAAGTGGTGACGTTGACGGGCGTCGACTGTTCGAGGTTGGGGTTGCGGATCAGGGTGCCGGTAACGACGATCTCCGAACCCGGCGCAGCGGCGCCTTCTTCGGCGTCTTGCGCGAAGGCAGGAACCGAAGCAAGGGCAACGCCGATAACGATCGGCGCAGCGCCAAGCTTCAGCTTGGAATAGTGGGTTTTCTTCACAGTGCAGTCCCTTGCTACTGGTGGTGGTTATACCCGGGCCCCTATTTTCGCAGCGCAAAGCCGCCGAACAGACACCCCGATAGCGTGCGGGATGATCGCTCATTCATGGTGAGTAAAGGGAATTCCCCCCGAGGGACGCGGTTTCACGAGCGATTGTGACGAATTTGCAACAACACAAATGAGCGCTCACACACTTCGAATAATCAACGACCCTAGTACGTAATTAAATTACGCCTCCAATCGAAACGCCTCGATTATCGCGCCATCGGTCCCGCGAGCGTGCCCGGGTCGAGCCGCGCGTCGCGCCATTTGAGCCCCCAATGCATATGCGGCCCTGTTGCCCGTCCCGTCGCGCCCACCGTACCGAGCTGTTGCCCTTGCGTCACACGGTCGCCGACCTTCACATCGAGGCGCTGGCAGTGCAGAAAAGCGCTGGTCAGCCCCATGCCGTGGTCGACGATCAGCAAATTTCCTTCGAGCGTGAAGGGCGCATCGGCCGCGAGCACCACGACCCCGTCGGCAGGCGCGAAAAAGGGCGTGCCCGCGGGCACGGCGATATCGGTGCCGCTATGATAGCTGCCCGGCTTGCCCTGATAGACGCGCTGCGAACCGAAGAAGCCTGAAAGCCGCCCCGTAGCGGGCCAGCGAAATTGCTGCCGCCAGCCGTCCGATTCGACATGGCTCGCGCGCGCCGCGGCGATCTGCGCCAGTTCGGCGGGGCGGCGGCGTTCGAACTCGGCGTCGCTCGATGCGCTGCCGCGATAGGGCGCGTTGATATTTTCGATCCGCCAATTCCCCGCCGCAATGCTCAGCGTCCGCGTAACCGTGCGCCCGTCGGAAAGGGTCGCTACCAGTTGCTGGCTCGCGGGCGCATCGCGATCGAAGGCGATCAGGAAAGCGCCATCGCCTGCGACCGGAACGGGTGCGCCATCGAGCGTCAACATGCGCGTTCCGCCCGGCACTTGGCCGATCAGCGTTCCGCCCTGGATCATGCTGCCGCGAAAGGCGAAATCGGCGGGACCGGGAAGCGGCTTCGGGACCGGGGGTGTGGTCGGTACGGAAGGCGCGGCGGCAGCGGGCGCTGCCACCTTGGGCGCCGGGGGACTGTCGGCCACGGCGGGTACACAGCCTGCCGCCGCAATGGCCAGGGTCAGCGAAGCAATCGCTCGGGGCGCTGCCCCGCGCGCGGTCATGCGCCGCGCGCCGCGTCCAGTGCGGCCTGCACCGAAATCGCCGCGGTCGCATAGGGCTCCTGCCGCGCAACCGACCAATAGCGCAGCTCGTCGAGCCCGATCGGCACCCCGCTCACCGCGCACAGCACATGGTCGCCCGGCGACAGGATACGAAATCCGTTCGGGCCATATTGCAGGCGGGCAAGGCGGTTGCGGCTGGCGATCAACATGGCGGGGTCCATCAAATTGTCCAAGATATCGGGGCCAATATAGCGACCTGCGCGATTTCGGCCACCCCTGCGGCGCTCAGAACAGCTCGCCCTGTCCCCGCCCCGGCGCGGCGGGGGGCTTGCGCGCGGGCTTTGGCGCCGGCGCAGCGGAGGGCGCAGGGGGTGGCGGCGCATCGCCCTCCACCACCGTCACCGGCACCTCGCCATCGGCGAAGGCAAGTCGCAGATGGCCTGCCCCACGGGCGCGCGCCGCGCTCGGCACGATCGCCCCGTCGGCATCGCGCACCATCGCATAGCCACGGGCAAGCAACGCGCGCGGGTCGAGCGAGGTCAGCAGCCGCGCAAGCCCCGCCAGCTTGGCGCGATCGCGGTCCCAGGCACGCGCCAGCAGCGCCGGGCGCAGCGCCGCGCTGCGCGTCACCAGCCGTTCGCCGGCGAGCGCGAGCCGGTGGCGCTGGCTGCGATCGAGCCGTTCGGCGGCGTCGTCGAGCCGCTGGCGCTGGGGGGCGTAGAGCGCCTCGCGCTTCGGCAGGTGCCGCGCGAGCGCAGTCAATCGCTCGCCGGCGAGCGCGCGTTGGCGCGTCGCCGCGCCCGTCATACGGCTGCGCCACGTCGCAAGCTGCGCGATGAGCTCGGCGCGCACCGGCACCGCCATTTCGGCGGCGGCGGTTGGCGTCGGCGCGCGCACGTCGGCGGCATAATCGGCCAGCGTCACATCGGTTTCATGGCCGACCGCGCTGATCGTCGGAATGCGGCAATCGGCGATCGCACGCACCACCATCTCTTCGTTGAACGCCCATAAATCCTCGATCGAACCGCCGCCGCGCGCGACGATGACAAGGTCGGGGCGCGGCACCGGTCCGCCGGGCGCGAGCGCATCGAAACCGCGCACCGCATTCGCAACCTGCGCCGCCGCCCCTTCGCCCTGCACCAGCACCGGCCACACGATCACGCGCGTCGGGCAGCGATCGGCGAGGCGATGAAGAATGTCGCGAATCACTGCCCCGGTCGGCGAGGTAACGACGCCGATGACGCGCGGCAGATAGGGCAACGGCTGCTTGCGTTCTCGGTCGAACAGCCCTTCGGCGCCAAGCCGCGCCTTCAGCTTTTCGAACAACAGCATCAACGCGCCTTCGCCCGCGACCTCCAGGCTTTCGACGACCAGCTGATATTTGGAGCGGCCGGGATAGGTGGTGAGCTTGCCCGTCGCGATCACCTCGATGCCATCTTCGGGCCGGAAGGCGAGGCGCGCCGCCTGCCCCTTCCACATCACCATGTCGATCAGCGCGTTGTCGTCCTTGAGCGCGGCGTAGAAATGCCCTGATGCCGCACGCTTCGCCCCCGACAGCTCACCGCGCACGCGGACCCGCGCAAAGCCGTCCTCGACCGTCCGCTTGATCGCCGCCGACAATTGCGTGACCGACAGCGCGGGTGCATTGTCGCCCGCCGTCGCCTCGGCTAACAGCCGCGCTTCGGTGCCATCGTCGGACGGAAAAGGGACGCTCATGAATATCCTGCTGGTCGGATCTGGGGGGCGCGAACATGCGCTGAGCTGGCAACTGGCACAATCGCCGAGTTGCGCCAAGCTCTATGCAGCACCCGGAAACCCCGGGATCGAAGTCTATGCCGAATGTGTGCCGATCGCAGCCGACGATGTTGACGGGCTCGTCGCCTTCGTGCGCACCCATGCGATCGATTTCGTCGTCGTCGGCCCCGAAGGGCCGCTCGTCGCCGGCCTCGGTGACCGGTTGCGCGCGATCGACATTCCGGTCTTCGGCCCGTCCGCCGCCGCCGCGCAGCTCGAAGGATCGAAGGGCTTTACCAAGGATCTGTGTGCGCGCGCCGCGATTCCGACCGCCGGCTATGTGCGCTGCACCAGCGCCGACGCCGCGCTGGCCGCGCTCGCCGATTTCGCGATTCCGGTCGTGATCAAGGCCGACGGGCTCGCCGCGGGCAAGGGCGTGATCATCGCCGAGACTCGCGCCGAGGCCGAAGCCGCGATCGCCGACATGTTCGCGGGCGCCTTTGGCGGCGCGGGTGCCGAGGTGGTGATCGAGGAATTCATGACCGGCGAGGAGGCAAGCTTCTTCGCGCTGTCCGACGGCACCAATGTCATCGCCTTCGGCAGCGCCCAGGATCACAAGCGCGTCGGCGACGGCGACACCGGGCCCAACACCGGCGGCATGGGCGCCTACAGCCCGGCGCCTGTGCTGACCAAGGAGCTCGAAGCCGAGGTGATGGATCGGATCATCCGTCCCACCGTCGCCGCACTCGCCGCCGAAGGCACGCCCTATGTCGGGGTGCTGTTCGCCGGGCTGATGCTGACCAGCGAAGGCCCCAAGCTGATCGAATATAATTGCCGTTTCGGTGATCCCGAATGTCAGGTGCTGATGATGCGCCTGACCGGAGATTTTGCCGCGCTGCTTCATGCCGCCGCGACCGGGCGGCTCGCCGACGTGCCCGCGCCGACCTTTACCGGCGGCTATGCGCTGACCGTCGTGATGGCGGCGAACGGCTATCCGGGCACCCCCGAAAAGGGTGGCGCGATCCGCAACATCGCCGCGGCCGAAGCGGGAGGCGTGCGCGTCTTCCATGCCGGGACCGCGCGCGCCGACGGCGCGATCGTCGCCGCGGGGGGACGCGTTCTCAACGTCACCGCGACGGGCAAGAGTGTCACCGAAGCGCAGGCGCGCACCTATGCCGCGGTCGACAAGCTCGATTTCCCGAGCGGCTTCTGCCGCCGCGACATCGGCTGGCGCGAGGTCAACCGAGAGGCGCGCTGAGCGGTGCTGGACGCGCCACCCCCGTCGGCTTAGGCTGACAGTGAAACAGGGAGATCATCATGACGTGGCTTCAGGAAAATTGGATCATCGCGGTCGTCGGACTGGTCGTCGCGGTCGTCCTGCTGTGGTGGCTGTTCGGCCGCAAGCGGCCCGACGAAGCAGCGCCGCCCGCAGCGATGCCGGCCGAGCCGAAAAAACCGCTGGAAGTGGCGAAGCCCGACATCGTCAAAGCCGAACCAGCGCGCTTCAAGCCAAAGGAACCCGCGCCCGCGTCGCCGCCTCCGGTGCCGGCTGCACCGCCCACAGCCTCCGATATTCCGGCGGAACCCACCGTCCCGCCCGCACCCGTCGCGCATGCGCCCGAGCCCGAACCGGCCGCGCCTCCACCGGTCGCCCCTGCCCCGCCGGCAGAAGCCGCTCCCGCCCCTGCCGCCGCCAAAGCCGATAATCTGCAATTGCTGAAGGGCGTCGGGCCGAAAATGGCGACGCTGCTCGGCGGCCTTGGCGTCACCAGCTTTGCGCAGATCGCCGCCTGGACCGACGCCGATATCGCCGCGATCGATCCACAGCTCGGCGCGTTTCAGGGCCGCATCGTCCGCGACAATATCGTCGACCAGGCCGGCTATCTGGCGAAGGGCGACAAGGCGGGGTTCGAGGCGAAATATGGTGCCCTCGGCGGCGAGCTATAAGGCAAAAAGCCGCCCTATAGCTCAGGCCCGGGCAACCGCCCCGGCGTGACCGGCGATCGCATCGGCCAGCGTATCGACCAATCCCAGCGGCAAATCATGCCCCATGCCGGGGATGGTGAGCAGTCGGGCGCCCGGAATATTGTCGGCGGTATCGCGTCCGCCCGCCAGCGGCACCAGCGGATCGCCCTCGCCATGGATCACCAGCGTCGGCGCGTCGATCGACTTCAGCATCGGCCGCCGGTCGCCATCGGCGACGATCGCCGCCATCTGGCGCGCGACGCCCTGCGGATACCAGCCACGTTCGAAATCGCTGCGCACGCGCCGCTGCAACCGCTCCTCGTCGGGCGGGTAGCCGGGGCTGCCGATCACCTTGGCAGCGCGCACCGAATAGGCGATCAGATCTTCGGGATCGCCGCTCATCGGGCGGCTGGTCAGCACCTGCATCGCTTCCTTCTGCGCGCGCGGCAGGCGGGGATTGCCGGTCGTCGACATCACCGACGTCAGCGACAGCACGCGGTCCGGATAGCGCGCGGCGATATGCTGCGAAATCATCCCGCCCATCGACACGCCGACGATATGCGCCCGCGCGATGCCCAGATGGTCAAGCAAGGCCACGCCGTCGGCCGCCATGTCGGCGAGCGTGTAAGCGCTCCGCACCGGGAGGCGCAGCAGCGACTTCACGAACATCCATTTGAGATTGGGGACACCGGCCGCGTCGAAGCGCGTAGACAGGCCGACGTCGCGGTTGTCGTACCGGATGGTCCGAAAGCCGCGCGCATTCAGCGCATCGACAAATTCGTCGGGCCACAGTGTCAACTGCCCGCCCAGCCCCATCACCAGCAGGATCACCGGCGCATCGCGCGGCCCCTTGTCTTCGAAGGTGATGCTGATCCCGTTTACCGCTGCCTGCTCTGTCGCCATGCCGTCGCCGCTCCCCGATCGTCAAACCGCCACTGTGCCGCTGCGCGCGGCGCGGTCAAGAGGGCGCCCGTCTGCGAAAGCGAAACCGGGCCGGCTTCGTCGGAACCGCGCCACCCCGGATGCGCCGGCCGGCGCGCGCGCGCGACAGAAGGACGCGTCGCGCCGCATGCGCGCAAAACGGCAGCGCAAATATCACCAGCGACAGGCCGATGATCCATCGCCCGGTGTGCGCCGTGTCGTGACAAGCATCCACGCAGTCGGACGCCGCCACCCCGGCGCCGAAATGAATCAGCAATGTCTTCAAGGTCGAAACTGGTCCCCACGACGCGCCTCTCCGCGCGTCACCGGATCCTCTACAGGATCAGCGTTAAGCGAGCGTTGCGGCTCCCACTGCCGCTATTCACCGCGATTCGGGGCGCCCCCTATACGTCGGAAGCGCCAAAGACCAGCGAATTGCTGCGCCGCGCAGGACGAAACCCGACGCGGCGCCCGCGACAGCGGCGACCGAGGTTGCGACGCCGAGCCAGGTCAGGATCAGAAACAGCCCGGAGGCTAGCGCTGCCGCGGTGACATAGATTTCGGGCCGCATGATGATCGACGGCACCCCGGCCAGTATATCGCGGATCGTCCCGCCGACACAGCCGGTGATGACGCCCATCATCAGCGCGGGAACCGGCGCCACGCCCCAGGCAAGGGCCTTGGCCGTCCCGAACACGGCATAGGCGGCGAGCCCGACCGCATCGGCCCATTCCAGAAGCTGCCCCTGCCACCAGCGTTCGGGGGTCACCCACACGACCAGCGCAATCGCGATGCACACCGCGCCGATCGCGCCGTCCTGAACCCAGAAGACCGGCGCGCCAATCAGCAGGTCGCGCACGCTACCCCCGCCGACCCCGGTGACGAGCGCAAAGAAGCTCGCCGTCACCAGCGTCTGGCGCAGCCGCACCGCCATCAACGCGCCCGACAGCGCGAAGACCGCGATGCCGGTCAGATCGAGAAGGCGAACGAGCGTCTGGGTGTCCATGGATCAGCGATGCTTCTTCGTCCCGCAGGCCGGTACCGGTGCCGGCAACCGCTTCGTCATGCGATCATCGGCGGCGCGGCGCAACGGAAATGGGGCGACGTCGCCGCCGCCCCATGCCCTACCCCAGTGGACGGGTAACTCAGATGTGGATCGGCTTTCCGGTCACTGCCATCGCGGCTTCCTTGATCGCCTCGCTGTGCGTCGGGTGTGCGTGACAGGTGTAGGCGATGTCTTCGGACGTCGCGCCAAATTCCATTGCCTGAGCTGCCTGCGCGATCATCGTGCCCGCCGGCACGGCGATGATCCAGACGCCCAGGACGCGGTCGCTCTTGGCATCGGCGATCACCTTCACAAAGCCGTCGGGTTCGTGGTTGGTCTTCGCACGGCTGTTCGCGAGCATCGGGAATTTGCCGACCTTGACCTTGTCCTTTTCCCCACCAGCCTTCTCAACAGCCTGCTCTTCGGTCAGGCCGACGCCGGCGATTTCGGGCCAGGTGTAGACCACCGACGGGATGACGTCGTGGTTCACGATGCCGGTCAGCCCCGCGATATTTTCAGCGCAGGCAATGCCTTCATCCTCGGCCTTGTGCGCGAGCATCGGGCCGGGAACGACGTCGCCGATCGCCCAGATGCCGTCGACGGCGGTGCGGAAATCATGATCGGTCTCGATCTGACCGCGCTGGTTCGTGGTCAGCCCCGCCTTGTCGAGCGCGAGGCCATCGGTGTTCGGACGGCGGCCGATCGAAACGAGGACGACATCGGCTTCGAGCGTTTCGGCGTCGCCTCCCGCGGCGGGCTCGAGCGTCAGCACGGCCTTCTTGCCTTTCACTTCGGCCCCGGTGACCTTGGTCTTCAGCTTGAAGTCCATGCCCTGCTTCTTGAAGATCTTGTTCGCTTCCTTGCGAACGTCGCCGTCCATCCCGGGCAGGATCTGGTCAAGAAATTCGACCACGGTGACTTTTGCGCCAAGCCGGCGCCAGACGCTGCCGAGTTCAAGCCCGATCACGCCGCCGCCGATCACGACCATATGGCCAGGCACCTTCGCAAGTTCGAGCGCGCCGGTCGAATCGACGATCACGCCCTTGTCATTGTCGACCGCGACGCCCGGAAGGGGGGTCACCGACGATCCGGTGGCGACGATGATGTTCTTGGCGCGATAGGCCTTGCCCGCAACCTCGACGCTGTCCTTGCCGGTGAACTGCGCATAGCCCTTCAGCCAGTCGATCTTGTTCTTCTTGAACAGGAACTCGATGCCGCCGGTCAGGCCCTTGACCGCATCCTTGCGCTGGCCGTGCATCGCGCCAAGGTCGAGTTCGGGCGTCACCTTGATGCCCATCGCCGCCATCGCGCCGCCCGCCGCCGCCTCGAAATATTCCGACGCGTGCAGCATCGCCTTCGACGGGATGCAGCCGACGTTGAGGCAGGTGCCGCCCAGCGTTTCGCGCCCTTCGGCGCACGCGGTCTTGAGCCCGAGCTGCGCCGCGCGGATCGCCGCGACATAACCGCCGGGACCGGCACCGATGACAAGGACGTCGTAGTCGTAATCAGCCATTTGTTGTTCCTTTACCCCTCGGGGGATGGGGAGAAATCTCTTAGAGGTCGATCAGCAGCCGCGTCGGATCCTCGATCGCTTCCTTGATCGTTTTCAGGAAGGTCACCGCCTCGCGGCCGTCGACCAGCCGGTGGTCATAGCTCAATGCCAGATACATCATCGGACGGATCACAACCTGACCGTTGATCGCGACCGGGCGGTCCTCGATGCGATGGAGGCCCAGCACGGCCGATTGCGGCGGATTGATGATCGGGGTCGACATCAGCGAGCCGAAAACGCCGCCGTTCGAGATGGTGAAGGTGCCCCCGGTCATGTCGTCCATCGTCAGCGTGCCTTCCTTGGCGCGCTTGCCGAAATCGCCGATTGTCTTTTCGATGCCGGCGAAGGACAGGCTTTCGGCGTTGCGGATCACCGGCACGACAAGCCCGCTCGGACCGCTGACCGCGACCGAGATATCCATATAATTA
Source organism: Sphingopyxis sp. P1IMeth2 (assembly GCF_900185685.1). Taxonomy (NCBI): domain Bacteria; kingdom Pseudomonadati; phylum Pseudomonadota; class Alphaproteobacteria; order Sphingomonadales; family Sphingopyxidaceae; genus Sphingopyxis; species Sphingopyxis sp. P1IMeth2. Next base: position 169,762 of record NZ_FYAT01000014.1, on the reverse strand, counting down.
TTATAGACGATCTCGTCGCCATCGATACGGCCGTTGACCGCCGGTATGTCCTTGAGCGCAAGACAGGCGGCCTTGGTAAAGAAGCCCATGAAGCCCAGGCGCACGCCATGCTTCTTTTCAAACAGATCCTTGTAGCGGCCGCGCGCCTCGATCACCGCCGTCATGTCGACGTCGTTGAACGTGGTGAGCATCGCCGCCGTATCCTGCGCCGATTTCAGGCGCCGGGCGATCGTCTGGCGCAGGCGGGTCATCTTGACCCGCTCTTCCTGACGGCCCGGCGCACCCGTTGCAGCGGGCGCGGCGGCAGGTGCCGGGGCGGCCGCGGGCGCGGGCGCCGCATCGGGGGCGGCTTCGGCGGCCGCCAGCACATCTTCCTTGGTCAGGCGGCCGTCCTTGCCGGTGCCCTTGATCTTGCTCGGATCAAGGCCGTGCTCGAGGACGAGGCGGCGCACCGCGGGCGACAGGGTGACGACCGCATCCTCGCCGCCGGTCGCTGCGGGAGCGGGCGCCGCCGCTTCGGCCTTCGCCGCGGGCGCAGGAGCGGGGGCGGCGGCCTTGCCGTCGCCGGCCTCGATCGTCGCAATCACCGCGCCGACATTGACGGTATCGCCGACGGCGACGACCTGTTGCCCCATCACGCCGGCGACGGGCGACGGCACTTCGACCGCGACCTTGTCGGTTTCGAGGCTGGCAATCGGCTCGTCGAGCGCGACGGCTTCGCCGGGCTGCTTCAGCCACTCGCCGATCGTCGCTTCGGTCACGCTTTCACCCAGCGTCGGGACTTTGACTTCGGTGCTCATTGATGCAGTTCCTTAGGGCTTAAGCTCTGGCTCAGGCTTTATTCTTGTTGCGACGGATTTCGGCGCGGACATTGAGGCCCAGCGCGTCGGCGACGAGCGCCGCCTGTTCGGTCTGGTGGCGGCTCATCAGGCCGGTGGCGGGCGACGCCGCAGCGGCCCGGCCGGCATAACGGGCGCGCATGCCCTTGTGGCCGGCGTCGATCAGCGATTCCTCGATCAGCGGCTCGACGAAGAACCAGGCGCCGTTGTTGCGCGGCTCTTCCTGCGCCCAAACGACCTCTTCGAGATTCTTCATCTTCTTCAGGCGGATGGCCAGCGCCTCGCCCGGGAAAGGATAAATCTGTTCGATCCGTATCACCGTCGTGTCGCCAAGCCCGGCGGCGTCGCGCGCCTCCATCAGGTCATAGCCGACCTTGCCCGAACACAGGACGACACGCTTGACCTTCGCATCTTCCGGCGGGGTGCGGTCCGACATGATGCGGCGGAAATGCGCTTCGCCGATGAAGTCCGAGCGCTGCGACACGGCCAGCTTGTGGCGGAGCAACGACTTGGGCGTCATGATGATCAGCGGCTTGCGGAATGGGCGCAGCATCTGGCGGCGCAGGACGTGGAAATAGTTCGACGGGGTCGAAATATTGCACACCTGGATGTTGTCCCCGGCGCAAAGCTGAAGGAAGCGTTCGAGACGCGCCGAGCTATGCTCAGGCCCCTGCCCTTCATAGCCGTGCGGCAGCAGCAGCACGAGGCCGTTGGCGCGCAGCCATTTGGCTTCGCCCGCCGCGATGAACTGGTCGATCATGATCTGCGCGCCGTTGGCGAAGTCGCCGAACTGCGCCTCCCACAGCACGAGGCTCTTCGGATCGGCCATCGCATAGCCATATTCGAAGCCGAGCACGCCATATTCGGAGAGAGGGCTGTCGAGCACCTCGAACCGGCCGTGTGGCACGGTGGTCAGCGGGATATATTTATGCTCGTCCTTCTGGTCGACCCAGACGGCGTGACGCTGGCTGAACGTCCCGCGGCCCGAATCCTGGCCCGACAGGCGCACCTGATAGCCTTCGCTGAGCAAAGTGCCGAACGCGAGCTGTTCGGCGGTCGCCCAGTCGAACACCTCGGCATCGTCCCTGTTCGCGAACATCGCGGCCCGGGCGTCGATCACGCGGCGCAGCGTCTTGTGCACCTCCAGATCGTCGGGGATCGTCGTCATCGTGCGGCCGATGGCGTCGAACAGCTTTTCCGATACGCCGGTCGAAATATTACGCCGGGCATTTTCGGGATCGGCAGGCGCGTGCAAGCCCGACCAGCGACCGGCGAACCAGTCGGCCTTGTTCGACTTGTAAGTCTTCGATGCTTCGAATTCGTCTTCGAGCCGCGCGACGAACTCGGCCCGGTGCGCTTCGGCATCGCCAGCCGAAACGACGCCCTCTGCCTCGAGCCGCGTGGCGTAGAGGTCCGATACCGGCGGATGTTTGCGGATGATCGCGTACATCAGCGGCTGGGTAAAGCTCGGCTCGTCGCCTTCATTGTGACCGAAGCGGCGATAGCACCACATGTCGATGACGATGTCGCGCTTGAACTGCTGACGGAAGTCGATCGCCAGCTTGCACGCGAAGGTCACGGCTTCGGGATCGTCGCCGTTGACGTGCAGGATCGGCGCCATCACGCCCTTTGCCACGTCGGACGGATAGGGCGACGAGCGCGCGAACTGCGGGCTGGTCGTGAAGCCGATCTGGTTGTTGACGATAAAGTGGATGCAGCCGCCGGTATTGTAACCGCGAATGCCCGAAAAGCCGAGGCATTCCCACACGATCCCCTGCCCCGCAAAGGCGGCGTCGCCGTGGATCAGCACGGGCAGCACCTGGCTATGTTCGGCCAGATCGTCGCGCATCACCTGCTGCGCGCGCACCTTGCCCAGCACGACGGGATCGACCGCTTCGAGGTGCGACGGGTTGGGGACCAGCGACATATGGACCGACACGCCGTCGAACTCGCGGTCGGTCGAGGTGCCGAGGTGATATTTGACGTCGCCCGAACCGCCGACATCCTCGGGGTTCGCGGTGCCGCCCTGAAATTCGTGGAAGATGACCTTGTACGGCTTGGCCAGCACATTGGCGAGGACGTTCAGGCGGCCGCGATGGGCCATGCCGTAGACGATTTCTTTCACGCCATATTGGCCGCCATATTTGATGATCGCCTCGAGCGCAGGGATCATCGATTCGCCGCCGTCGAGCCCGAAACGCTTCGTGCCGACATATTTGCGCGCGAGGAATTTCTCCCATTCCTCGGCCTCGATCACCTTGTTGAGGATCGCCTTCTTGCCGTTGGCGGTGAAGTCGATCGACTTGTCGGCGCCTTCCATCCGCTCCTGGAGGAAGCGGCGCTCCTCGACATCGGCGATGTGCATATATTCAAGGCCGACGTGCCCGCAGTAATTGGCCTGCAGGATCGACACCACCTCGCGAATCGTCGCCTTCTCGAGCCCCAGCGTGCCGCCGAGGAAAATCGGACGGTCCTGGTCGGCCCCGACGAAGCCGTGATATTCGGGCGTCAGATCGGCCGGCAGTTCGCGGTGGGTCAGGCCCAGCGGATCGAGCGTCGCCGCAAGGTGCCCGCGCACGCGATAGGTGCGGATCAGCATCATCGCGCGGATCGAATCGTCGGCAGCGCGCTCGACTTCGGCATTCGAGAGCGGCGCCCCCGCCTTCGCCGCGGCCGCCTTGACCGCGACCTGCATCTGCTGAGGGTCGAGCGCGGCGGTCAGATCATCGCTGTCGATCAGGGGCCAGTTCTTCGGCGCCCAGCTGGGCCCGGCCTGGACTTCATCGACGTCGAAGCTTTGTCGTTCGAGGTTCATCTGCGATTCCACGGGGAGGAAGGGATGGGATATTCGGGGAAAGGTAGCCCGCCGGCATCAGGCGCCGGCGGGCCATCCGATCAGACGCGTTCCTTCAGCACTTCGGCAAGCGTCGTGCCGAGTTCCGACGGGCTGGCCGACACGGTGATGCCGGCGGCTTCCATCGCCGCAATCTTGCTTTCGGCATCGCCCTTGCCGCCCGACACGATGGCGCCGGCGTGGCCCATGCGGCGGCCCGGAGGCGCGGTGCGGCCCGCGATGAAACCAACCATCGGCTTCTTGCGGCCGCGCTTGGCTTCGTCGATCAGGAACTGCGCCGCCTGCTCCTCGGCGTCGCCGCCGATTTCGCCGATCATGATGATCGACTTGGTCGCTTCATCCGCGAGGAAGAGTTCGAGGACGTCGATAAAGTTGGTGCCGTTGACGGGGTCGCCGCCGATGCCGACCGCGGTGGTCTGGCCGAGCCCGGCGTTGGTGGTCTGGAACACCGCCTCATAGGTCAGCGTGCCCGAACGCGAGACGACGCCGACGCTGCCCTTTTTGAAGATGCTGCCCGGCATGATGCCGATCTTGCATTCGTCGGGGGTCAGCACGCCAGGGCAGTTGGGGCCGATCAGCCGCGACTTCGAACCCGACAGCGCGCGCTTCACCTTGACCATGTCGAGCACCGGAATGCCTTCGGTGATCGCGACGATGAGCTCGATCTCGGCGTCGATCGCCTCGAGGATCGAATCGGCCGCGAACGGCGGCGGCACATAGATGACCGACGCGGTCGCGCCGGTCGTCGCCTTCGCTTCGGCGACGGTGTCGAACATCGGCAGGCCGATATGCGTCGTGCCGCCCTTGCCCGGCGTCACGCCGCCGACCATCTGCGTACCATAGGCAAGCGCCTGTTCGGTGTGGAAGGTGCCAGTCGCACCCGTCATCCCTTGCGTGATGACCTTGGTATTCTTGTCGATGAGGATGCTCATTTATCTATTCCTATCATTGTTCCGGCATCAGCCGCGCGCCGGCGCCTCTAGCAAACTGAAAAAGCGACGCCCCAACGGCCAGAGCAAAATCGCGAGACATTCGAGAAGTAGAACTCCCGTAATTCCGTCTGCGATTCCCGCGTAGGCGGCCCGGTTTCCATAAACCGGCGGAGCGCCGTAAGCGGACACCCATACGAACGCACAATAAGACGCCGCAACGACATAAACCGCTCTAAGCGTCGCGGCACCCGCAAGCTTGAAAATCAGAAACTGGATGCCGCCGACCACAATGATCGGCGCCCCAATCAGGATTACAAGAAGCAGGCCCACGTCCATCAGGCGAGGCTGGGATCCAGATTCTTGCACGCGTCGAGCAGTTCCTTCACCGCGTCGACCGACACCTGCAGGCCCGCCTTGTCGGCATCGTCGAGTTCGATTTCGACGATCTTCTCGACGCCGCCCGCACCGATCATCACCGGCACGCCGACATAGAGGCCATCGACGCCATACTGGCCATCGACATAGGCGGCGCAGGGCAGGATGCGCTTCTGGTCGCCGAGGTAAGCTTCGGCCATCGCGATGCCCGAGGCGGCCGGGGCATAGAAGGCCGAGCCGGTGCCGAGCAGCGCGACGATTTCGCCGCCGCCGCCGCGGGTGCGCTTGACGATCGCGTCGATCTTGTCCTGGCTTGACAGGCCCATCTTCACGAGATCAGGAACGGGGATGCCGTTAACGGTCGAGTAGCGGACGACCGGAACCATCGTGTCGCCGTGGCCGCCGAGGACGAAGGTGTTCACATCCTTCACCGACACGTCGAATTCGTCGGCGATGAAGTGACTGAAGCGCGCCGAGTCGAGCACGCCAGCCATGCCAACCACCTTGTTGTGCGGCAGACCCGAGAATTCTCGGAGAGCCCAGACCATGGCGTCGAGCGGGTTGGTGATGCAGATGACGAAAGCGTCAGGGGCATTCGCCTTGATGCCTTCGCCCACCGCCTTCATGACCTTCAAATTGATGCCGAGCAGGTCGTCGCGGCTCATGCCCGGCTTGCGGGCGACGCCGGCGGTGACGATGATGACGTCGGCGCCCGCAATGTCGGCATAATCATTGGAGCCGGTGATCTTCGCGTCGAAGCCGGCGATCGGCCCGACCTGGGACAGGTCGAGCGCCTTGCCCTGCGGCACGCCTTCGACCACGTCGAACAGGACAACGTCGCCCAGTTCCTTCTGCGCGGCGAGCAGCGCCAGCGTCCCGCCGATATTCCCGGCTCCGATCAAAGCGATCTTCTTGCGTCCCATGGCGCGCGGCACTCCCTTCCTGGCAAAGCCCGGCAGTGATTTCCAGATCGGCGGGGCCACGGGCCAAAGCCGCCTGCCGATCCCAAAGACTCGCGACGCCCTACGCCGATTCCGTTAACGAAACAACCGCGAAAAGGACGAAAAACCGCGTTTTCATGCAAATAGTTCGCAATAGCGTTATTGCAAGATCGGGTACGATTCAGACCCAGAACACTGACGATCCTAAGCGATCGATACCGGCCGCGTGAACATCGCTTGCGCCGGTCGGCCACAAGCGTAAGACAGGCGGTGGCGATCTTGGGGCGTCGCCAGGCGGGGCCGTGCGCCCTGCGCCTGCAAAAGGATCGACGCCACCATGACCAAGAGAGCTTTTATCCCCGCGCTGTCCTGCGCCATCTTCCTGACCGCCGCCACAACGCCGCCCGCCCATGCCGGCGAAAAGACATGGAATGACGCGGGATCGATCACGCGCGACGCCCTGGTGATCGCCGCGTTCGGGGTTCCGCTTGCCCAGAGCGATTGGGACGGCACGCTGCAAGCCGGCGGCAGCCTCGTCGCTGCCGCCGGCGTAACCGCCGGTCTGAAGCAGGCCTTTCCGGAGCGACGCCCCGACGGAAGCGACAACAAGGGCTTCCCCTCGGGCCATACGTCGGTTTCCTTTGCGGCGGCCGCGACGCTGCAGAACCGTTACGGCTGGAAAGTGGGGCTTCCCGCGCAGGCGCTTGCCACCTTCGTCGGATTGAGCCGCGTCGAAGCCAGAAAGCATCATGTCCATGACGTGCTGGTCGGCGCCGCGATCGGCGAGGCATCGGGCTTTCTGATCGCGCGCCGCGCAAGCGACCGGGTTCAGGTCTTTCCGTGGGCAGATGCCGGAGGCGGCGGCGTCGCGATGACGATGCGCTTCTAGAAGGTCGGCCTGAACGATCGCTGCGGGGCGGTCGCAGCGGCAGCTTAACGCTTCGTTACACCGCTGCTGATAGCGCGAGCGGGTGACGCGCGCGATCATCAGCTTCGATACCGAATTGTCCGCCGGGCTCCATCGCCGCGGCGCATGCGCGCGCACCAATTTCGAAAGCTCGATCCTCGGGCGCTGCCGCGACGGCGATTTCGGCATCCATTTCCAGATGGACATGCTCGACCGCTTCGGTCTGAAAGGCGTCTATTTCGTCGACCCCATGCCCGCGCTTGTCCACGGCCCCGGGATTGTCGATGCGATCGTCGGCCCGATCCTGGCGCGCGGCCATGAAGTGCAGCTCCATCTCCACACCGAATGGCTGGAGTTTGCGCGGTTCAATCCGGTCGGCAAGCTGCGCGGCCGCAATATCGGCGATTTCCCCTTCGCAGCGCAAAAGAGGCTGATCGCGCTCGCCCGCGACATATTGACGAGTGCCGGGGCGCCCCGACCGACCGCCTTCCGCGCCGGCAATTTCGGCGCCAACGACGATACACTGCGCGCCCTCGCCGCGCTGGGCTTCCGCTTCGACAGCAGCTTCAACGCCGCCTGGCAGGGGCTCGGGTGCGACATCACGCTCGATCCTGCCAATCTGGGCATGCGCGTCCATCATGGCATCTGCGAAGTGCCGGTCAGCGGCCTGCGCGACCGCGCGAACAGCTTCCGTCCCGCGCAGCTGTGCGCCATGTCCGAAGAGGAAATGCGCGACGCGCTCGATCATGCGGCGGCGAGCGGCGCGATCCAGTTTTCGGCTTTCAGCCACAGCTTCGAATTGCTGAGCCGCGACCGTCAGGTTCGGAACGGGCTCGCAATCGCTCGGATGGAGGCGCTGTGCCGGGCAGTCGCCGACGATCCGCGAGTCCGCAGCGGGGGCTTCGCGACCCTTCCCGCGCCGCCGACCCGCCCCGGCCGCATCCCGGCGGCGGCGCCCAAGCCGCTCCGCACGCTGCGGCGCGTCGCCGAGCAGACGGTCGGACATATCGCGCACGAAATCCGCTATGTTCGCGATGTCGTCGCCATGACCATCAACTCGTCGCGGTGGGGCAAGGTACTATGCGGTGTCATCCTGGCCGTGGCCTAGCGCCAGATATTCGTCGGACTGCATTTCGGCGAGACGGCTCGCTGTGCGCTCGAACTCGAAGGCGCCATCGCCGGCCACATAGAGCGCATCGGGCTCGGCCGCGGCGCTCGCGAGCAGTTTGACCTTATATTCGTAGAGCGCGTCAATCAGCGTCACGAAGCGCGCGGCCTCGTTGCGGTTCTCGGGGCCCATGCGCGGGATGCCGACAATGATCACCGCGTGAAAATGCCGCGCGACGGCCAGATAATCCGATGCGCCGCGCGCCTCCGCACAAAGGCGCTTGAATGAAAAGACCGCCACGCCCTTCAGCGCCTTGGGCACATGCAGCGTCCGCCCGCCGCCGACGTCGAGATCGAGCGAGGGTACGTGCGCGCGGTCCTCGGGCGGATAATCGGTCAGGCGAAAGAAGGCCGCTGACAGCGCCTCGGTCGCCGCCGCGTCGGCTGGCACGAACCAGCGCTTGCCGTCGCCAAGCCGGTGGCGCCGGTAATCGGTGGGGCCATTAAGGCCCATCACGTCGAGCCGTTCCTCGATCAGTGCGATGAAGGGCAGGAAATGCTCGCGGTTGAGACCGTCCTTGTAGAGATCGGCGGGCGGGCGGTTCGACGTCGCGACCACCGTCACCCCGTGCGCGATCAACGCGGTGAACAGGCGCGAGAGGATCATTGCATCGGCGCTATTGTTCACCACCATTTCGTCGAAGGCGAGGCAGCGGACATTTTCGACCAGCGAGGCCGCAACCTGCGGGATCGGATCGCCGCTCTCGCTTTTGCGCACCTCGCGCATCCGCGCGTGGACGTCGAGCATGAAGGCGTGGAAATGGACGCGCCTTTTGCGCTGGATGGCCAGATGGTCGTAAAAAAGGTCCATCAGCATCGACTTGCCGCGGCCGACGGCGCCCCAAAGATAGACACCGCGCGGCGCGTCGGGTTTGCGCCCGGCGATCCGCCACAGGATGCTGCCGCGCGGCGGCGCCGCCTGCAGATCGGATTGCAGCGCGGCAAGGCGTTCTGCCGCCGCCCGCTGTTCGGCGTCAGGCTTCAGCTCGCCCGCGGCGACCAGCGCGTCATAGGCGGCAAGCAATCCTGTCACTTGCGGCTTGCCTTGCGGATCGTCCCCGCAAAGCTCAGCACGATATGCTCGTCACCCGGTCCCTGAACGACCAGCCCGCGCAGGAAGATCAGCCGCCCCGTCTCGCGCACCTGCTCGACCACCGCATCGAGCGGTTCGTCGAGGCGGCCGCCGCCGACGAACTGCGTCGACAAATCGAGCGTCACCGAATGGCCGGCCTCGAGCGATCCGAACTGGTGCGAGGCGGCGAAGAGGGCAATGTCGACCAGCGCCAGCGTTACCGCGCCATGGACATTGTCGCCCAGATTGCTGTGTTTGCGCGTCGGCAGCATCCGCACGCGGGCGCGCGGCCGGCCATCCTCGGTCGGGCTTTCGAGGCGCACCGACAGCGGTTCGATAAAGGCGTTGAACCGGCTCGCGTCCTTGAGGTTCCAGCTGATCCAGCCGCCCTCCAGCGCCTCGGCACTGAAATGATCCGCGCGCTTGGGGTCCTCTATTCCGTCGTTCACACCTGCCGCTCGGCCTCGAGCTTCTTGATCTCGGCGATCGCGCGTGCGGGGCTCAGTCCCTTGGGGCACGCGTTGGCGCAATTCATGATCGTGTGGCAGCGATAGAGGCGGAACGGATCTTCGAGATCGTCGAGCCGTTCGCCAGTATATTCGTCGCGGCTGTCGGCGAGCCAGCGATAGGCCTGAAGCAGGATCGCGGGCCCAAGGAACTTGTCACTGTTCCACCAATAGCTGGGGCAGCTCGTCGAACAGCAGGCGCACAGGATGCACTCGTAAAGGCCGTCGAGCTTCTCGCGTTCCTCGGGCGACTGGAGCCGCTCCTTGCCGCTGGGCGTCGTCGACTTGGTCTTCAGCCACGGCTCGATAGAGGCATATTGCGCATAGAAATGGGTGAAATCGGGGACGAGGTCCTTGATGACCTCCATATGCGGCAGCGGCGTGATCTGGATGTCGCCCTTCAGATCCTCGATCGCGGTGGTGCAGGCGAGACCGTTCTTGCCGTTCATGTTCATCGAACAGCTGCCGCAAATGCCTTCGCGGCACGAACGGCGGAAGGTCAGCGTCGAATCCTGCTCGCTCTTCATCTTGATGAGGGCATCGAGCACCATCGGGCCGCATTTGTCGGTGTCGATCTCGAACGTGTCGAAATGCGGATTCTGGCCGCTGTCGGGATTGTAGCGATAGACCTTGAATTTTTTGACGTTGCTCGCGCCCTCGGCCTTGTGGACCGTGCCGCCCTTCTGGACGCGGCTGTTCTTGGGCAGACGAAATTCGGCCATATCGCGGGCTCCCTATGCAATCGCGGGCTGCGTAGCCCCATTGAACCGCCGCGACAAGAGGGTGTGCGGCGGCGCACGCGCGAAAGCGGTGGCGGCACGCAAAGCGAGCGGCTAGGCCCGGCGGCGATGAGCGACGCCGCAGCCCCCTTTCGCATTGCCGTCTATGATCTCGATCGCACCGTGCTGCGAATGCCGACGTTCACGCTCTTCCTTCTGTGGGCGGCCGCGCGCAGCGCGCCATGGCGCCTTCTGCTGGCGCCCGTTTTCCTCGGGCTGCTCGCGGGCCATGCGCTCGGCCTCTACAGCCGCGATGCGTTGAAGCCCGCGGCGATCGCCTTGATGCTCGGGCGGCGACTGCCGGCGGAGCGAATGGCGCGCCTGGCTGCGGACTTTGCCGCCTGGCGCGTTCCCGCCGACGTTCAACCGGGGGCCCGAGCGGCCATCGCCCGCGACCGCGCCGCCGGTTACCATCTGCTGCTGGCAACCGCGGCCCCCGAATTTTACGCAGCCGCCTTGGCCGAGGCGCTGGGCTTCGATGCCTGCATCGCCACCCGGCATCGGCGCGCCGCGGACGGAGGCTGGCTCGCGGCGCTCGACGGTACCAATTGCTATGGGCCGGAAAAGGCGCGCCGCGTCGCCGAATGGCTTGCCGCCGACCCGCAACGCGCCGCGCATCATATGCGCGCCTATTCGGACCATGCGAGCGACGCACCGCTGTTCGCGCTAGCCGACGAGGCCTTTGCGATCGGGCGTCGCGGCCGCATTGCCAAAGCGGCACGCGACAACGGCTGGACGCTGATGGATTTCGGGACGGGCTAGCGCCCCTCGACGAAAGCCTCCAGCGCCGCGGCGCCCCGCGCAACCGACGCCTCGCCCGCCCGGTGGTCCATTGTGTAGGCGAACAGCCGATCCTGCTCGGCGCGGTGCAGCGCCGCACTTTCGCGCCAGTGCGGAATCCGCTCGGCAAGCTCAGCGGGGCCATACAAGACCTCTCCGTTGCGCCAGAATTCATAGCGTTCGGCCACGCCGTCGGCGGGCTTGCCGTTCGGATCGAGAAAATAGCAGGCGCCGCGGTGCAGCAGAAACTCGTAAACCTGGCTGCTAACATCGCCGATGTAGACGTCGGCTGCCATCGTGTAGCTCATGTCGAAGAGATTGGGGCCGTCGACGTCGATCAGGATATTGTCGGCCGCGCGGAAGCGGTCGGCGATGTCCGGCCGGAGCTTGGCGGTCCGATATTCGAGCGAATAATGCAGCCGCTTGCGGAACAGCATCACATGCGGCGCGACGATCAGATTATAGTCGCGATGCGCGAGGAAAAAATCCATCACCGCCTCGCCCATGCCGTACCAGGACGACAGGTGCGGATCGAAGTGCGGATTATAGAGAAAGACCGGGCGATCATTGTCGAAGAAGCGCTTGCGCACCGCCGGATCGATCGTATCGAACTTGGGATAACCGATGACCCGGCACTTGTCGGCGGTCGTTATGCCGTGGCGCACCATTTCGTCGACTAGCTTCGGTCCGCTGAGCAGCATGAGGTCGAACTGCGCGAGTTCGGGGTGATAGGCGACACTCCGATCGCCCGATCCGTGCGGCACATAGGCAAAGCGCGGCCCCGCCGCCCCCAATCGGCGCCGGACGCGCAGGCAGGTGCGTTCGGTCGATACCACCAGGTCGACACTGCGAAACAGATCGAGATGCCGGTAAAGACGCGCGACACGCAGCACCGGCGCCACCTTGTTGATCGGCGCCAGCAGCCGCTGCTCCGCCGTCGGCAGGTCGAGCATCCGCCATTCGATACGGTCGTGCGCCGCCGCCGGAATGATCTCTGCCACCTTGTGCCGGATCGCCTCGACGCCGCATGCGACGACGACCTGAACCGTCGGCGCGTGCAGCGCGAGTTCGCCCGCTATGCCTGCGATATGCGCCGCCTGATGCGCCGCATCATGGTTGAACAGGAACAAGATACGCTTCGTCATGACGGCATCCGGCTTTCGCGAAGGACGAGGAAGCTGGCGCCGAACAGCAGCAGCAAGGTCACGGTTTCGGCCAGCACCTTGGACCAGGCGGCGCCGATCGCGCCCATCTCCGGCAGCATCAGATAAATGGCGGCGATCAGCGTGGCCGTGCCCGCCAGCCTGATACCGATGATGAGGCGCGATCGTCCGGCCGCCATCAGCATCGGTTCGCAGCTGACTGTCGCCATTTGAAGGCAGGCTGCGAGGCCGAGCACAAGTAGGAACGGATAGGCGCCCAGAAACGCCGGACCCGACATGAGCAGCAACAGCGGCTTGCCGAGCAGCACGATTGCCGGTGCGAGCAAAAGAAACAGGCCGAGCGCGATCAGCGTCAACCGGACATAGAGCGACGCCACGCCGCGCAGCCCCTGTTTGACGTAGATATTCGTCATCTCGGTGTAACTGGCGAGGCCGATGAACCCGGCCATGATCGTGATCGACTGGGTCAATTGATGCGCAAGGCGATAGATGCCAGCTTCGGTGGCGCCCGCGAACGAGCCGACCAGCAAGACCGGCAGTTGCTGCGCCACCGTATAGGCCATGGTTCCGAAATTGGATGCGACCATCAATTCGGGAAGCCCCTTGTTGTCGCGCCACACGCGCCACCAATGCCGGCCGTCGGGTCGGCCATAAGCGCGGCGACACGACCGGTTGGCGAGCCACCAGAAGACGAGCGTGCTCGCCATCTCCGAACCCGCCCACACGATCAGGAAAATCTCGAGCGACGGGTGCGTCAAAAAGGCGACAACGGCACCCAGCGTCTTCAGCGTGGGCACCACCGCTTCGGCGAGGAAGGTTTGCGAAAATTCGGAGTGAAGCCGCAATATCCCGCGCGGCACGTTGCGGATCGAAAGCATGAACAGCACGACATAGGCGAACGCCGTCCAGACGAGCTCGGCCGGCATGCCCAGCAACCCCCGCCCCAGCCAGAGGATCAGCGCCGCCGCGCCAATGCCGAGCAGCGCCATCGCCAGATCGACCGCGGTGCAAAAGCGGATGAGGCGCGCCAGGGCCGGATGATCGCCGCTGTGGATATGTTCCTGGCCATATTTGACCAGCACCTGCCAGATGTTGAAATTGAGGATCGCCTGCAGGACCAGCGTCGAACTGAGGATCAGGGCAAAGGAACCATAAGCGGCCGGCCCCAGGCCGCGCGTGACGATCGCAAGGTAGAAGAGGCTGAGGATTGCGCCATAACCCTTGCCGCCGAGAATCCAGCTCAGGTGGGTCATGATGCGCCGGAAAGGTCCCTGGTCGCCCGTGTCTGCAGCGGGCGCGCCGAGGCGCCGTACCGCCGCAATACCCTTATCGATCCAGGTCCGATAGAAGAGTGGCCGGCGGTCGGCCGGGGGCGGAGCGGGTTCCATGCGCGCGGCCTATATCGCCTTTGGCGTCGTTTTCCATCCATTTGCACAGCCAAATCGACGGAAAACGACTTCCCTTTCACTCTGCTGATCTAGTAACGCGGGACGGGGCAGAGGCGTTCGGGAATGGAAACGGGAATGCGCGTGGGTCTGTCCGCACATATCGAAGGGGGAACCGCAGGCGGTGCGCCACGCAGCGAGCGCCGGTGGCTGAGCATCCTGATCCCCGTCTATAATGTCGAGCCTTATCTGCGTGATTGCCTGGCGTCGCTGTTGCCCCAGCTCCCGCCGGAGGGGGTGGAGGTGATCCTGCTCGACGACGCTTCGACCGATGGCTCACTGGGGCTGTGTAGCGAAATCTGCCCGCAGTCCCACCCGCAAGTCCGGCTGATGCGCCATGTCAGCAACGCGGGATTGAGCGCGGCGCGCAATACGATGCTCGACGCGGCGCGGGGCGATTATATCTGGTTCATCGATTCGGACGATGAAGTCATGCCGGGCTCGATCGCCAGGCTCCGGGCTATTATCGACCGCTATGCGCCTGATCTTGTCCTTTGCGATTACGCGCGCGGCGGCCGGCATCTGAGCAGCTTCGCCGGCCCGTCCGGTCGGCCCAGCGATGATCGGGAGACGTTGCTGCAAGGCGTTTTTGCGCAGCGGCGGCTGCACAGCTGGAGCAAGATCGCGCGCCGGTCGCTCTGGGGTGACGACCTGCGTTTCCCCGCCGGACGATGCTTCGAAGATATAGCGACGACACCGTGGCTGCTGCTCCGGGCCCGAACCCATTATCACGCAGCCGAGGCCTGGGTGCGCTATCGCGACCGTCCCGACAGCATCATGGGGTCGCTGCGCCGGTCGCGGGGACGCTTCGACGATTGCCGGAACGACGATCTGGCAATGAGTCTCGCCGGCTTCGACGCGGCGACGCGCGAGGCGCTGCCCGCCATGAGCGACGTCACCCGGCACCACATCGCGCATTTCTGGGCGAAGGAGTTCACCAAAATCTGCTGGCGGCTCCTGTCGAGCAGCGCCTTTCACGTGCCCTGGCGCGACCTGCGTCGCAAGCTTGCCCGCTACCGCGGCATGATGGACGCCGAATCGCCGATCGCTTTTGCGACGCTCGCGCGCCTTTACAGAAGCCGCGGGCACTTGCCGCGCGCGGTGGTACTATCCGCCTGCCTGTGGCTGGGACAAGCGGACGATGCCAGGTGAACGACGATGCGGCGGACGGCAACAGGCCATGGCTCAGCATTCTCATGCCAGTCTTCAACGTCGCGCCCTGTCTGGCCGAAACGCTTGCCTCGATCGCCGCGCAGCTTCCGGCGGCGGGAGTGGAACTGCTGCTTCTGGACGATCGGTCGAACGACGGATCGGACGCGATCGGCGCGCGGATCTGTGCTGAGATCGGACCGGCGGCAAGCTTGCATCGGCAGGCGGAAAACGGCGGGGTCGCCGCAGCGCGCAATCGCCTGCTCAACTTGGCGAGGGGCGATTATGTCTGGTTCATCGATGCCGACGACGTGCTGCTTCCTGGCGCGATCGCCGCGCTACACGCGATCGTCATGCGCGATGCACCCGATCTGGTCCTCTGCGATTATCGCAAACGGGGCCGCGACGAGGCGGCTTTCACGGGAACTGCGCGCCGCATCGTGACTGACCGCGAAGCGTTGCTTTATGGCCTGTTCGCTCGCCGCCGGATGCATTTATGGACCAAGATCGCGCGCCGCAACCTATGGCATGATCTGCGCTTTCCGCCCCTCGCCTGCTTTGAGGATATGGCAGTCGTCCCGCATCTGTTCTTGACGGTGCGCAGTCATTATTACGAGCCCGCGCCGTGGATCGACTACCGTGTGCGGGAGGGCAGCCTGACCGGGCTCGCGACCCGTACGGCAGGACATTTCGACACGGCTGGCAATGACGCGCTGACAGCGGTTCTGGCGGACATCATGGCGGCGGTGACGGCCGGTCTGCCCGCCATGCACGATGACATGCGCTACTGCCTCGCCCAATTTTGCGCGAAGGAATATACGAAAATCGGCTGGCGTCTCGTCAGCACGCGCGCCGGCCGGCTTCCGTGGCAGGCGCTGCGCCGCGAGCTGCGACGCTACCGCGATCTCACCGAGGCGGCCTCGCCGATGCCTTTCGCTGCGCTGCTCCGCACGCACCGACAGCACCACAAATTCGGGCGCTGGTTCGTTCTGGCCCTGTTTGTGCGTCTGGCCGCATAGGGCCCTGACCCTAGCCGCGCTGGGCCAGAATGCGTTCAATCAGCGTCACGTCCGACGGCTTGTCGGCGTCGATACAGGCTTCGGCGTCGGACATCGGCACCACGCGCGCGGTGAGGCCGAAGCGGCGCCCGGCGCGGGCGACGCCGCCCTGGATCGTGAACAGCCGCAGCAAAGCCCCCGCGAGCAGCCACGGTCCGAAGGCGGCAACGATCTTCAGCCCCTTCTTGCGGTCGCGTTCGATCCGTCCCCAAAAGTCGAGCAGCGGCAGCACGCGCTGCCCGCGCAGGCGAAAGAGATTGGCGCCCGACCACCAGCCGCGACGAAATTTGAGCCAGGTCCGCCGCGATTCGGGGTAGCGCGCGAGCAGCGCGCGCCGCTCGACCATCGCAACTGCGACATCGCTGCCCGCTGCGCCGGCGAGGAATTCGGCGATAATCGCGGGCGTCAGCAGCACATTGTCGGCCGTCGTCACCAGCACCGGCGCGTCGCCTTCGGGCAGCGCAGCAGCGAGCGAAGCGCTGATCCCCTGTCCCGAATCGGCAAAGTGCAGGTCGGGCACGGCCGCCAACATGGGCTCGCGCGCCAGTTCGGCGCTGTTCTGCGCGAGCACCCGGATCGCGCCCACCTCGGGCGCGGCACGCAGCGCGGCGATGACATGGGCAAGCATCGGCCGTCCGCCGACCGGCAGCAGCGCCTTGGTCGATACGCCGCTGCCGGTCAGCAGCGGGTCGGCACCGGGGCGGCTTCCGGCGAGGACGATGGCAGAAATCGGACCGGGCGTCGGAGCTGTCATTGCGCCGCCGCCGCAGGCGCGACCCGGCGCGCCGTCACGCCGCGCAGAAAGTCGGTGGCCTCGTCGAGCACCGGCCCTTTCGCGCGAAAGGGGGCCGCAAGCGCCATGACGATGCCGGTGTGCCCCATGCCCGGATAGACGCGCAGCGTCGCCGATCCGCCCAGCCGTTCGATCGCGGCGGAAAGGTTCCGGCTGTTGCGCGGACGCACCGTTTCGTCCTCGTCACCGCTTGCCAGCCATAGCGGGGGCGCATCGCCGCGCGCATAGTGGATCGGCTGCGTCTTTTCGGGCGGGCGCACCTTGCCCATCGCGCGGTCGGCCATGCCGCCCTTTTCGAACGGCAGGAAATCATAGGGGCCCGCGAGGCCCGCAACGCCGCGGATCACCGACGCGTCGCACTTGGCCGCGCGCATCCATACCGGATCGAGCGCGAGCATCACCGCATTATAGGCACCCGCCGAATGGCCCATCAGTGCGATGCGACCGGGATCGCCGCCCAGTTCGCCGATGTGGCGGTGGGTCCACGCGACCGCCGCCGCGGCGTCCTCCAGAAAGTCGGGCCAATGCGCCCTGGGGACCAGCCGGTAATCGGGGATCACGACGACGAAGCCCTGGTTGGCCAGCGCCCGGCCGGCGAAGCCATAGCTTTGCCGTTCACCGCTGCCCCAGCCGCCGCCATAGAAGAAGACCACGACCGGCAGCCGGTCGCCCGCCTGCGCCTGTTCGGGCACCCAGATATCGAGCGACTGCCGCACCCCGCGGCCATAGGGCTGGTCCGCAAGGAGCAGGCGCGCGCCCTTGCCGCTGCCGAGCAGCTTGTCGGCAAGGTCGAGCGACTTGGCACCGCCCGCAACGATCGCCCTGGCTCCGCCGCCGAACAGCAGCAGGAGCAAGCCGATGAGAAGAAGGAATTTGATCAACCGCCGTTGTTCCCTGACCGTCCGATCCGCCATTGCTTCACCCCGCGACCCGGCCCGTCTCCGCGCCCTACAGATGTCGGCGAGCGCGAACAAGCGCCGTGCGCGTTACCTTTTCGCGCGTCGTGCGTTGGGCGGGCATGACCAGCCCCTTTTCGCGCCCCGCCCTGATCTGCAACGACCGGAGCGGCAGCTATGACGAGAGCATCCACCGCCAATTGATTGACGCGTGCGCAGCCGCAGGCGCGCGAGTCGCGGCAAGCTTCGTCCTGCCGAAGGACGATCTGCCCGACGCGGCGGCGCTGCGCGCAAGCGACATCGACCTGCTGATCGTGTGGACCGGCGACGGGACGATCAATGCCGCCGCGACCGGTTGCGAAGGCTGGCACGGCCCGCTGCTGCCGCTGCCCGGCGGGACGCTGAACCTCCTGTCGAAACAATTGCATGGCGACCATCCGGCTCCCACGATTCTGGAGCGCGCGCTAGCGAGCGGCGGGCGACGCGCGCCGGTCCCGACCATCCGATCGGCGGCGCGAGAAGCGTTCATCACCGTCGTTGCGGGGCCGGCAACACGCTGGGCCGAGGTCCGCGAAACGATGCGCAGCCAAGGGCTGATCGAGGCGAGCCGCGAAGCGCCCGATGCGCTCGAGGAAATGCTCAACGCCCCCGGGGTGCAGGTGGCGGGATCGGGCGCCGTCTATCCAGCGATCATCCTGACCCCGACCCGTGACGGCATTACCGCCGACGGCATAGTGGCGGACGCCACGGGCGATGTGCTGCGCCACGGGCTCGCATGGCTCGGCGGCGATTTTCGCGATGGTCCGCACGAGCGCGTTGCGACCGCGGAAACGATCATCCTCCAAAGCGATCGCATCATCGCGCTCGAATATGACGGCGAACTGGCCGAAATCCCCTCGCCGGCCCGCTTCTCGATCGGGCAGAGCGCGATCGACTTCATCGCGACCGCCTGATGCGCCTCTTCCATATCAGCGACCTGCACTTCGGTCTTGAAGATCGCGACGCGCTCGCCTGGTTCCGCGAATGCGTCCGCCGCGAACAACCCGACGCGGTGTTGATAACCGGTGATCTGACGATGCGGGCGCGGAGTCGCGAGTTCGCCGCCGCCTGCGACTGGATCATGTCACTCGACCTCCCCGTGACGGTCGAAGTCGGCAACCACGACCTGCCTTATTTCAACCCCGTCGCGCGATCCCTGCACCCCTATCGCCGGATTCGGCGGATCGAGGCGCTGGTCGAACGCGAGCTCGACTTTCGCAATCTGGCCGTCGTTCCGCTGAAAACCACGGCGCGGGCGCAATGGCGGCTCGATTGGTCGAAAGGCTGGGTGACGCGCAAGGCGCTTGCCCGCACACTCGCCGCGATCGATGCGCTGCCGCGCGGAACGCAGATACTGGTAACGGCACACCACCCGCTCACCGAAGCGGGGACCAAGGGGCGCGCGCTGACCCGCGGCGGCGCGGCGGCTCTTGCCGCCCTTGCCGATCGCGGCGTCGCCGCCGTACTGACCGGCCATGTCCATGACGCCTTCGATCTGATCGCCGACACCCCCGCAGGCCCCATCCGCATGATCGGCGCCGGCACCCTGTCGCGCCGGATCCGGTCGACGCCGCCGAGCTTCAACGAATTGCGTATCAGCGGCGGCGAAATTTCGGTCCGCGTCCGCAATCTGGCGCGGGTGCCGACTCCCGACATGCTGATCGACGCCATACCGCCCGACGCACGGCCGCCACGCGAACCCGGCGAGCCCATTGCACCCGTCGGCGCGGTGCCGCCGACCGATCCGCCCGTCCATTGACGCATCGGGATTGACGCAGTGCCGCGTCCCGTTAGGTTGCACAAAAAAACGGGATGAGGATCATGCTGACAAAAGGCGACGATTATCCGCTGCACCAGACCAGCGAGCCGATTGCGTTCGCCGGGACGGACCGCAACTTCTACGACCGCTATTTCTTCAACGGCTACAGCGCCGACGGCAGCGTCTTTTTCGCCGCCGCGATGGGGTTTTATCCCCAGCTCGGCATCGTCGATGCCAGCTTTTGCGTGATCGCCGACGGGGTGCAGCATAATCTGCGCGCCAGCCGTCGTTCGGGCGGCGAACGGCTCGACCTGTCGGTCGGCCCCATCGCCATAGCGATTGACGAACCGCTGCAAAAAGTGACGCTGCGGATCGCCGCCGACGATGGACCGCTGGCCGCCGAACTGACGTTCACCGGACGGCATTTTCCGATCGAGGAACCGCGCTTCATCCGCCGCAACGGCACGCGGCTGTTCATGGACTATACGCGGATGACGCAGAACGGCCGCTGGTCGGGATGGCTTTCGGTCGAGGGCGCGCGCACCGATCTCGGCGCGGGTTGGACGGGTACGCGCGACCGGAGCTGGGGGGTGCGTCCGGTCGGCGCCGCCGAACCGCAACCGCCGCCGGAGGGCAATTTCAACCAGTTCTTCTGGCTGTGGACGCCGTGCAATTTCGAGGCTCTATCGCTCTTCTTCCACAGCAACGATGATGGTGTCGGCGCGCCATGGAACCGGCGCGGCGTGATCAGCGGCGACGACGGAACCGAACGCCATTTCGATGCGCCCGGCTTTGCCATCGACTGGCAGAGCGGGACGCGCCGGGTCGCGCGAATGACCGCCGATCTCGGCGGCGGCCGCGCCCTGACCTTGACCCCGGCGGGTCCGGTGTTCGCGATGAGCGGGCTCGGCTACACGCATCCCGTCTGGGGTCACGGGCTCGACCATGGCGCCGAGCTTGCCGTCGCACATGACCGGCTGAACGAGGCCGAGCGCGGCTGGGGCAATCCGCTGGCAATGCACATCCAGGCTTTCGTGACCGCAGACTTGGTCGACGGCGGGCGGACGCACCGCGGCGTCGGGGTGCTCGAACAATTGTTCGTCGGACCGCACAGCCCGACCGGATTGACTGGCCTGATGGATCCCGCTGCATGAGATTTCCGACCGCGCCGGAGGCAATGACGGCCGACTGGATCGCCGACAAGCTGGGTCAGCCCCAGGGCGCGCTCATAGGCTTTAGCGCTGCCGCCATCGGCACCGGGCAGATGTGCGACAGCTTTCGTCTGACGCTCGATTGGTCGGACGGCACCGGGCTGCCACCAACGATCGTCGCCAAATGCCCGAGCCATGACGAGGCAAGCCGCAATATCGCGGCGCTCACCGCCACCTATGTCAAGGAAGTGAGCTGGTATCGTGAACTGGCAGCGGGCAGCGGCGTCGCGGCGCCGCACTGCTACCATGCCGATATTGCGGACAATGACGTCGACTTCATCCTGCTCCTCTCCGACCTCGCGCCGGCGCGGCAGGGCGACCAGCTCGCCGGCCTCGGTCTTGCCGGGCTCGCGCCGTGCATCGACGCCGCGGCGGGGCTGCATGCGCTGTTATGGAACGACGTCCGCGCGGACGCGCTGCCATGGCTGAACCGCGACACGAGCCAAATCGTCCGCGCGCTGTTTCCCGGACTCTATGAGGGGTTTCGCGAGCGCTACGCGGGTCGGCTCGACCGCGACGCGCTCGATCTCGGCGCCGGGATCGTCGATCGTCTCGACGCCTATCTGACCCGCACGCCGGCCGCGCGCACGATCGTTCACGGCGACCTGCGCATCGACAATATCCTCTTCGCCCCCGACGGAGCGCGTTGCTGGCTGGTCGACTGGCAGACATTGGGCCGTGGCAGCGGCGCGACCGACATCGCCTATCTGGTGGGGACGAGCATCGCCGATCCCGCCGAACGCGCGGCCGCCGATCGCGCCGCCTTCGACGCCTGGATCTCTGCGCTGCGCGCGCGCGGCGTGGAACCCGACGAGGCGGAATTGTGGGACGATTACCGCGTCGGCGCGCTCAGCGGATATTTCATGGCGGTGTTCGCGTCGATGAACGTCGAACGCACCGAACGCGGCGACGAAATGTTCGCGGTGATGGCCGAGCGCCCCGCGCGGCAGGCGATTGCGCTGGGCAGCCTCGACCTCCTTTAGGTGGCGACGCGGCTGTCGGCGACTGCTTCGACGATCGCAGCGCAAAAGGCGTCGAGGTCGTCGGGGCAGCGGCTGGTGATGATCCCGCGATCGACAACCACGGCTTCGTCGAGCAGCCTTGCACCGGCATTGCCTATGTCGGTGCGGATCGATTTGTAACCGGTCATCCGACGACCTTCGGCCAGTCCGGCCTCGATCAGAAGCCATGGCGCATGGCAGATGGCGGCAATCGGCTTACCCGCCTTGGCGAAGGCGCGGATGAGGTCGATCGCCGCGTCCTCTACGCGCAGCAGATCGGGATTGATCTGCCCGCCGGGGAGCACCAGCGCGTCATAATCCTCCACCTCGACGTCCTTGATCAGACAATCGACCGCGACCTTGTCGCCCCAGTCGTCGCCGTCCCAGCCACGAATATCGTCCGTCCCCAGCGAGGCGATGCTTAGGTCGGCGCCTGCCTCCTCAAGCTGCTTCAACGGCACTTCGAGTTCGGATTGTTCGAAACCATCGGTCGCCATGATCAATATCTGGCGGCCGCTGAGCGCTGCGGCGTTCGGCATGGGCTTTCTCCTTCGATGTTGTTGCCAAACCAACGCGCCGCCATCGCCCGATGTTGCAGTCGGCGCCTAGAAAGCACCACGCAAAAAGGGCGGCCCGTCGCCGGACCGCCCTCCTTTTCTCCACCCGTCGGCGGAAGAAACTTAGCGCTTCGAGAACTGGAAGCTGCGGCGGGCCTTCGCCTTGCCGTACTTCTTACGCTCGACCGCGCGGCTGTCGCGAGTCAGGAAGCCGGCCGCCTTGACCGTGCCGCGAAGCGCCGGTTCGAAGCGGGTCAGCGCCTGCGCGATGCCGTGCAGAACGGCGCCTGCCTGACCCGAGAGGCCGCCGCCCTTGACGGTCGCGACGACGTCATACTGGCCGGCGCGTTCGGTCAGACCGAAGGGCTGGTTGATGACGAGGCGCAGCGTCGGGCGCGCGAAATAGACTTCCTGGTCGCGGCCGTTGACGGTGATCTTGCCCGTGCCGGGCTTGACCCACACGCGGGCGACGGCGTCCTTGCGGCGGCCGGTCGCATAAGCGCGGCCCTGCTTGTCGACCTGCTTTTCGCGGAGCGGAGCCGTCGGAGCGGCCGGAGCGACGGTGCCTTCGACGGCGCCGGCGAGATCCTTGAGATCGGTCATGGTCTGTTCGTCAGCCATTATGCACCCACCTTGTTCTTGCGGTTCATCGACGCGACGTCGATCACTTCGGGGCTCTGCCCTTCGTGCGGATGTTCGCTGCCGGCGAAAATGCGCAGGTTGCGCATCTGCTGGCGGCCGAGCGGGCCGCGCGGGATCATGCGTTCGATCGCCTTTTCGAGCACGCGCTCGGGGAAGCGGCCTTCCAGAACCTTCTGGGCGGTGACTTCCTTGATGCCGCCGGCATAGCCGGTGTGCTTGTAATAGACCTTGTCGGACAGCTTCTTGCCGGTGAACTTCACCTTTTCGGCGTTAATGACGATGACATTGTCACCGCAATCGACGTGGGGGGTAAAGCTCGGCTTGTGCTTGCCGCGCAGGATATTGGCGATGATCGAAGCGACGCGGCCAACAACCAGGCCGTCGGCGTCGATCAGCACCCATTTCTTCTCGACCGTACCGGCGTTCGCCGACTGGGTCGTCTTGGTCAGCGCCTTCATGGCACGCTCCTTGACAGAGATGGACGGGAGTGACCGGCCGGAAGGCCCGCCAACCCGAAAACAAACCGCGCCGCCCGACCCCAGGGGGACTCAGCGGCGCTTCGACGCGGGCCAATGGCGCTAGACAGACCGAAAGTCAAGCTGAGAGCGGCTTTGCTGACGGGTATTATGATACCATCAGCTGGGATCACCCGGTTCGAGTGCCCTGATCCGCTCCTCGACCAGCTTGCGATCGGTGGCGTTTCCGCTCGTCAGGAAGCTCTGGCGGCGCTCCTCGGCGAGCAGCCCGGTCCCCAGATCGATCGTCCAGCGCGTATCGACCTTAATCGGCTGCGCCGGGCCGGCAGCGGGCGGCTCGCTCGCCGATATGGTGCGCCGACCGGCAACCGTCACGGTCATGATCGGGCCGTCGGCGCCGTTCGGGATCGCGCCGTTTGCGGGCACGACGAGGGCACGGATGTCGGCACTCGCCAGCTTGTCGCGCTCGGCTGGCGGCAAGGTGGCGATGATCTGCGCGGCCCGCTTCGCCTCGGGGCGGCCGGACGCATCCGCAAGCGCCTGCGCCCGGTCGACGACGCGGCGCCACAGTCCTTCGGGGTCGACCATATCGACCGAGCTGCCGTCGGCGGGGACGAAGTAGGTCAGCGTCTCGCCAATCAGCGGGTCGATCAGCAGCCGCAGCGTGCGCACGACTTCGGGATGCGCGTCCGACTCGACGCGGTCGAACCGCGCCAACAACTGATAACCGCGCCCGACGCGCCGCCACCGCAAATCATAAATGAGCGCAAAGCTGGTGAAGCCGCCGTCGCGGCTCGACCGCCGCGTTGCGACGCGGTAGGTGAGCGGACGATCGAGCGGCGGTGCGAACGCGAGTGCGGCAACCTGCTGCGTTTCCGAAGGGACCGGAGGCTCCGGCGCCTGCGCCGCAAGCAGCAACAGGGCGCCGAGGACGATCATGCCGCTGCGCGACCGAGCCGGTGGAGCGCGGCGGCAGTCGTCGCGACGAGAATGGCGCCCGTCACCTGGTGCAACACCGCAATCCACATCGATACGCCGGTCACGACCGTCAGAATGCCGAGCGTCATCTGCGCCGCGACGACCAGCAGCAGCAGACCGGCCTCGCGCCGAGACCCTTGCCGGGCGAGCGAGCGCGCCAGCAACAGCAACGCGCCCGCCGCGACCCACGACCACCAGCGATGGAGGAAATGGATGAGCAAGGGATCGTTGGTGACGGCGAGCCAGGTCCCACCCGACCAGTCGATACCTTCGGGAACAAAATGATCATTCATCAGCGGCCAGGTGCTCGCGACATAGCCCGCATTGAGCCCGGCAACCCACGCGCCGAGCAGGAGCTGGACGATCAGAATCGCAATGACTGCAATCGCCGCGCCCGTCAGGCGCGCCGGGCGCGCACCGGGATCGCGCGCCAGCAGCGCAAGGTCGCGCGCCGTCCAAACGAGCCCCGCAAGCAGGAACAACGCGGTCAGGAGGTGCGTCGCGAGCCGGAAATGGCTGACATCGGTGCGATATTCGAGTCCCGACGCGACCATCCACCAACCGATCGCGCCCTGCAGGCCGACAAGCGCGGCGAGCGCGAACAGCCGCCAGCCATAGCCGGCCGGAATCGCGCGGCGCCACGCGTACCAGGCAAGCGGCACCAGCAAAGCCATGCCGACCAGACGGCCAAGGATCCGGTGCAGCCACTCCCAGAAGAAAATCCCCTTGAAGGCCGCGAGCGACATGCCGAGGTTGATCTCCTTATATTCGGGGATCTGCTTGTATTTTTCGAACTCGGCCTGCCATCCGGCCTCGGTCAGCGGCGGCAGCACCCCCGATACGGGCTTCCATTCGGTGATCGACAGCCCCGATTCGGTCAGCCGGGTGATGCCGCCGACGGCGACAACCATGATGACGAGGATGGCGACGGCCCACAGCCAGCGCGCGAGCGCGGCGGGGCGGGGATGGAGCGGCCGGGCCGATGACGAAGCGTTCAACATCGCCCCGCCCTATCGGCGCTTGCCGGGCGATAGGCAAGAGGCGGCGGCGCCGCTCGAAATTCATGGCTCCGACAGAAAGGCGCTGATAAGTCGGCCCCCATGCTGCGCCTGTCCGCCGCCCTTCTGCTTGCCATCGCCGCCCCCGCCGCCGCGATGGCCGAGCCCTCTCCCTATCCGGCGCTCGCGGCGCTCGAGGCGCGCGTCGCGACCATCGGCTACCGCCTGACGACGGGCAATGCCCCATGGTGCGCGAGGGTCCAGCCGCAGTTCGGCTGGCTATGGGGCGATCCGCGGCTTTATTCCGACGCGCAGCGCCCGGATGCCGAGGCCGCCTATGACGCCGCGGACACCGACACGCCGTTCCTCGCCGCGGTCGCCGCGGGCTCGCCCGCTGCCGCCGCCGGGCTGCATGCGGGGAGCCTGGTGCAAGGCCTGGCCGGTTCCCTGCCGCCGCAAGGCGAGGGCAGCGACGCCTATGCCCGCATCGCCGCCCTCGAAAGGCTTTTTGCAGGCCTGCCGAGCGACCGGCCCGCCATGCTCGACACCGGCAAGGCTCCGGTACGGATCGTACCGGTGGTCGGCTGCGCGACCGATTTCCGCGTCGACGCCCGCGACCGCCCCGACGGGGCCGCCGACGGCCGGCTCGTCGTCATTTCCGCAGGGCTGGCGCAATTCGCAAAGGACGACGCCGAGCTGGCGGCCGCCGTCGCGCACGAACTCGCGCATAATATTCTTAGGCACCGCGCCCGGCTCGACGCCGCGGGGGTCGATCGCGGACTGTTGCAGCAGTTCGGCCGCAATGCGCGGCTGTTCAAGCAGACAGAGATCGAAGCCGATCGCCTCTCGCCCTGGCTGATGGCGAATGCCGGCTATGATCCGCGCGCCGCAGTCCGCTTCTGGACCGCTTTCGGCCAACGTGCCGGCCGTCCGTTGCTTCAGGCGGGAACCCACCCTCGTTGGGAGGACCGCGCCGCCTCGATCGAAAAGGAGGTTCGGGCGATCGACGCGCTGCGCGCGGCGGGGCAGCCGCTCGCGCCGCCACTCATCGGCGCACCGCCGCCCTTGGAATAAGGAGCGCCCGATCCTATCTGGACGTCTCCCACCCTATCCAAGGCCCACTCCATCAAAGGCCCACCCCATCAAAGGATCGACGCGATGACAGAGACCGCCATTTTTGCCGGAGGCTGCTTCTGGTGCACCGAAGCGGTATTCAAATCGCTGGCGGGGGTCGAAAGCGTCGAAAGCGGCTATATCGGCGGGTCGGTCGCCAATCCGACCTACAAGCAGGTGTGCAGCGGTGATACCGGCCATGCCGAGGCGATCCGCATCGGATATGATCCGGCGGCCATTTCCTATGCCGATCTGCTCGACGTGTTCTTCGCGACGCACGATCCGACGCAACTCAATCGCCAGGGCAACGACATCGGCACCCAGTATCGCAGCGCCATCTTCCCGCTCGACGAAACGCAGGCCGCCGCCGCCGAGGCCGCAATCGCGCGCGCGCAGCCCGACTGGCCCGCGCCGATCGTGACCCGCATCGAACCGGCTTCGACCTGGTATCCGGCCGAGGATTATCATCAGGATTATTGGGACGGCGAAGGCCAGCGCAACCCCTATTGCATGGCGGTAATCCCGCCGAAGCTCGCGAAGCTGCGCAAGGGCTTTTCGGAGCGGCTGCGCGAGGCCTGAGCCCGTCGGTCATCGTCCGGCCGACTGTTGCAATATGGCCGCATGGCGTCACTTTTCCTTGACTTAGCGGCGCTTTTCTCTAGCGGACGCCGCCTCGCGGGGGCAGGATCACCCCCATCCGAGGTGGGGACCGCTACAGCGTGCTGATACCATTGCTTCTGATCGGCTCGTCGATGACGGCGCCGCAGCTCGCCATGCAGGCGGCGGCGCAAACTGTCGTGGATGACAGTCCAGGCGGCATGGCGCTGGCGGTCAACCGCATGCTCGGCGGCATCGTGACCTATGCGACATGGCCGAACGAGGCGTCGGGCGCGCCGCGCACCATGTGCATCATCGGCACGCCGCGCCTGACCGAACGTCCGGCGCCCGACCTGCCCGGCCGCGGATCGGTGAGCGTCCGGCGCATCAGCGCCGCAGCGGCAATCGGCGGGGCGGGCTGTCATATGCTCTATCTCGGGCAGATGCCCGTGGCGGACCGGCAACGCCTGATCGGCTGGGTGCACGGAAAGGCGATCCTGACCGTCACTGACGATGACAACAACTGCAACCTCGGCGCGATGTTCTGCCTGAGCGCGCAGGGCCAGCGGCTCAGCTTTTCGGTCAATCTCGATTCGATCGGCCGCGGATCGGTGCGCGTCGATCCGCGCGTGCTCAAGATCGGCAGCGACGGGGGGCCGCGATGACGCCGGCTCCTGCCCCCGAACGCAGCGGCGCGCACACCACCCTGCAAAAGCTGCTGTCGCGCTTTCATTTCGGGGTGACGCTGCTTGCGGTCGCCCTATCGGGGATCACCATCCTGCTCGCCGGGATCACGACGCTGCGCGGCTATGCAGATCGCAACATGGAGCTGGCGGCGCAGGTCGCGGCCTATGGCGTCGAACCCGCGCTCGTCTTCAACGATCCCCAAGCGGCGCGCGAGGGGTTGCAACCGCTCACCCGAATTCCCGGCATCGCGCGCCTGCGCGTGCTTGACGACAAGGGACGGCTGCTCACCGAATGGGTGTCGCCGCACGGCGATGCAATGCCGATGCTGACGGGCTTTTTCTTTCCGCGGCCCTTTGCGACCACCGTCCAGCGCAACGGATCGGTCATCGGGACGATCGAGGTGTGGGGCGACAGTTCGACGCTGACCCATTATGTACGGCTCGGCCTGCTCGCCGGTCTCGCCTGTCTGCTCATTACCGCGATCGGCACGGTCATCCTCGCCCGGCGCTTCGAATATGAGCTGGTCAAGCCGCTCGGCGAGATTGCTACCGTCGCGCACGATGTCCGGCTGCACCGCCGCTTCGACAAGCGGGTGCAGGGGCTCGGCATTGCCGAGCTTGACCGGCTCGGCGGCGACATCAATGCCCTGCTTGACGAGCTGCAGGGCTGGCAGGGGCATATGGAAAGCGAAAAGGCGCTGCTCGCCCACCGCGCCTCGCACGATCCGCTCACCGCGCTGCCCAACCGCGCGGCGTTCGACGAAGCGCTGGCGGCGAGGCTGGCTGCGGGTGCCGCCCGCTTTGCGCTGCTGTTCATCGATGCCGACAATTTCAAGGCGGTGAATGACGGCTTTGGTCACGCCGCCGGCGACGCGGTGCTCGTCGCGCTGTCGCAGCGGATCAAGGCGCTGCTTCACCCGGGCGATTTCGCCGCGCGCATCGGCGGCGACGAATTCGTGATGATCGTCGATCCGGCCGGACATGACGCACAACCCGACTCGCTCGCCGAGCGCCTTCGCGCGGCCATCGCCGATCCGATCACGCTGCCCGGCGGCGACAGCTACCGCCTGTCGGTGAGCATCGGCGTTGCCGTGCATCCTGCCGACGGCACCGATCCCACCGCGATGCTGACCGCGGCCGACGCCGCCATGTATGCCGACAAGCTCGGCAAGCTTTCGAAATGACGACCCCCCGGAGACCTGCAATGACCCATGCCGCCCCCCGCCACCTTCGCACCCTGTTCGCGCTGGCCGTCGCCGCATTGCTCGCAGCGTGCCAGAGCATGCCGGCGCCAAAGGGCTTCAATGCCGCACAGATCGCGGTGCTGAAGGAAGAAGGCTTCATCCCCGCCCCCGCGGCCGCCGACGACAGCTGGCAGCTCACGATGGCCGATCGCCTGCTGTTCGCGACCAACGAAAGCGCAATCCAGCCCGAACAGACCGAACGCCTCGGCACGCTTGCCCGGCGCCTGATCGCGGTCGGCATCCCCAGCGCGCGTGTCGAAGGTCACACCGATTCAACGGGCGCTCCCGACTATAACCAGAAGCTCTCCGAAGCCCGGGCCCAGGCCGTTGCCGCGCCGCTGATCGCGGGCGGAATGCAATTCGCCCCCGGCCAGATTATCGGACGCGGCGAAACCATGCCGCTGTCTTCGAACGACACGCCCGAAGGCCGGCAGGACAATCGCCGCGTCGTCATCATCGTGACGCCCTGAAGCGCCGTCGGCCCTGCCTTTCCACACTGCCCGATCCGCGCTAAGAGCCCGGCCATGAAACCGATCCGCAAAGCCGTCTTTCCCGTCGCCGGCCTCGGCACGCGCTTCCTGCCCGCGACCAAGGCGATCCCCAAGGAAATGCTGCCTGTCGTCGACCGGCCGCTGATCCAATATGCGGTCGACGAGGCGCGCGAGGCGGGGATCGAGCAGATGATCTTCGTCACCGGCCGCGGCAAGAGCGCGATCGAGGATCATTTCGACATCGCCTTCGAACTCGAACGCACGATGTCCGAACGCGGCAAGGATTTGTCGGTCCTGGAACCCACGCGGCTCGGTCCCGGCAATTGCGCCTACGTCCGCCAGCAGGAGCCGATGGGGCTGGGCCATGCGATCTGGTGCGCGCGCGACATCGTCGGCGACGAACCCTTCGCGATCTTCCTGCCCGACGAATTCATGCACGGCAGCCCCGGCTGCATGAAGCAGATGGTCGATGCCTATCACAAGGTCGGCGGCAACCTGATCTCGGTGCTCGAAGTGCCGCACGAACAGGTGTCGAGCTATGGCGTGATCGCGCCGGGCCGCGCCGACGGCGCCCTGACCGAAGTCCGCGGCCTTGTCGAAAAGCCCGCGATCGACGATGCCCCGTCGAACCTTATCATCTCGGGCCGCTATATCCTTCAGCCCGACGTGATGCGCGTGCTCGAAAGCCAGGAAAAGGGCACAGGCGGCGAAATCCAGCTCACCGACGCCATGGCGACGATGATCGGCCGGCAGCCCTTTCACGCGGTCACCTTCGACGGCGCCCGTTACGACTGCGGATCAAAGGCCGGCTATATCCAGGCCAATCTGGCGATCGCGCTCGAACGCCCCGACATGGCCGCCGACGTGCGCGCCTTCGCGCTCGATCTGCTCAAATAGGAAGTGCAGGGCGGAAACCGGCGGGGACGCGCCCCGCCGGTCCGTCCGTCATTCGCCCTCGATATCGGGCTTGGGAAAGCGATCGGCGCCCAGCGTCTTGTAGAGCCAGCCGCCGGCAAGCCCGCCGGCGAGAGGTGCGAGCCAGAACAGCCAGAGCTGCTGAAGCGCCAGCCCGCCGACAACGAGCGCCGGGCCGGTGCTGCGCGCCGGATTGACCGAGGTGTTGGTCACCGGGATCGAGATGAGGTGGATGAGCGTGAGCGCGAGGCCGATGGCCAGCGGCGCGAAACCCGCGGGTGCGCGGCCGTCGGTCGAACCCATGATGACCCACAGGAAGCCGGCGGTCAGCACGACCTCGATAATCAGCGCCGACCAGATGTCGTAATGGCCGGGCGAGCCGTCGCCGAAACCGTTGGCAGCGAGGCCCTTGGTCGCAAGATCGAAATCGGGATTTCCGCTCGCGATATAATAGAGGAGAAAAGCGGCGACGATCGCGCCCAGCACCTGCGCGACGACATAGAGTGGAATGTCGCGCGACTGAAAGCGGCCGCCGGCCCAAAGGCCGACCGTGACCGCGGGGTTGAGATGGCAGCCCGAGATATGGCCGATGGCATAGGCCATGGTGACGACCGTCAGGCCGAAGGCGAGCGCGACGCCGAGCAATCCGATGCCGACATCGGGAAAGGCCGCCGCTAGAACCGCGCTGCCGCAACCGCCGAAGACAAGCCAGAATGTGCCGATAAACTCGGCCAGACCCTTTTGCATATTGGTCATATGGACCCTCCCTCCCGCCCGGGGCCGGAAGCGCCGCGGGCGCGGGAGCAACCTATCACAGCCCATGCCCCCGGCAAGTCTTTGTAAACCATATGTCCCGCGGCGGGATTCAGGCCGCAGCGACGGTCTCGACGAATTGGCTCGCGCGCTGATGCAACGATCGCGCCGCGCGGGTCAGCCCCGACGACAATTCGCCGAGCGCAATCGCCTCCTGTCCGACCGCCGCGGCGCCGCGGCCGATCTGATGGACGCGCGTGTCGATCTCCTTCCCCGCGGCAACCGCCTGCTCGACATAGCTTGCGATCAGCAGGGTCGTCGCGCTCTGGCCGTCGACCGCCGTATCGACGGCATCCGAAAAGGCGTTGTTCGCCTCGATCGCGCGTTCGACCTCGGCAAAGCCTTCGGCAACCTGCCCGACGATTTCGCGAATATGGTCGATGAAGGGCGAAATGTCGCTTGCCGCGGCACGGGTCTGCGCCGCGAGATTCTTCACTTCCTGGGCAACGACAGCGAAGCCGCGCCCCGCCTCCCCCGCGCGCGCCGCCTCGATCCCGGCGTTGAGCGCCAGCATGTTGGTGCGGCTGGCCATGTCGATGATCAGGCGCAGCATATGCTCGATCGACTGGCTCGCCTCGCGCAGCGCGGTCGCCCGCTCGCTCGCCGACCGGACGCGCGCATGGGCGTGACGCCGCACGTCGCGCGCCCGGGTGCCGTCGGCGACGATGCGCGCCATGCTGGCGGCGAGCCCCCGCCCCCGATCCCCAAGCTCCTGAAGCCCCGCGAGCGTCTGGGCGGTTGCGCCCGCGACCGACACCGCGTCGCGCCCCGTCTCGTCGGCACGCGTCCCCAGCCCCTGCGCCACCGCCTCTGCCTCACGCGCCATCTCGGCGAGCGTCGCGGTCAGCGCGCTGATATCCTGTTCGAAGCGGCGCCCGCTTGCTTCGACCGTCGCGGCGCGCGCGCTGCGTTCCTGCGCCACCTCGATCTCGCGCAGCATGGCCAATTTCGACAGTTGCGCCGAGTCGAGCGTTTCGACGAAGCGGCCGCGATCGACAAGCACGAGTTCCTGCGCCGCCGACTGCGCGGCGATCCTCAGCAGCGCGGCGGTGCTCTCGCCGACATCGGCGATCTGGCACGGATCGATGAGCGAGGCGATCGATCCCCCGATCGACGGGTTTTGCATCAGCGAAAACCAATAGGGACAAAAGAGCAATTCGCGCACGCGCTGTTCGCGGATGATTCCGACCGGATGGCCCGCGGCGTCGACGATCGTCAGGACGCGCAACTGCGGCTGCGCCCGGAAAATGTCGATCACCGCCGACAGATGCGCATCGTGAGCGATCGCCATCGAATGTCCGGTCGCGGGGGCCAATAGCGGATCGGGGGGCGTCATCTGTCTCTCTTGACTGCAAAGCGATGCAGGGCGACCTAGGCCAAGAGGGTTAATGCGAATTTAACTATTTGTTTCAGTGATATGACAGAAGCGCCGAAAGGCTGCACTTTTGGCCGCAAGCCGCTGGCCATTGCTGCGGCAATGTGCAACGCCGGACGCCGAGGAGAAGGACGATGCGGATATGGTTCGGGGCGATGCTGGCGCTGCCCCTGCTTGCGGGCTGTGTAAGCACCGTGAAATCGGTCGTCACCGCGCCGGTGAAGGCCGCAGGACAGGTCGTCGACTGGTCGACCACCAGC
Source organism: Sphingopyxis sp. P1IMeth2 (assembly GCF_900185685.1). NCBI lineage: Bacteria > Pseudomonadati > Pseudomonadota > Alphaproteobacteria > Sphingomonadales > Sphingopyxidaceae > Sphingopyxis > Sphingopyxis sp. P1IMeth2. The sequence goes on along the minus strand of NZ_FYAT01000014.1, from coordinate 136,951 downwards.
CAGGACGAGGCCGACCGCAACCGCGGCCGGGCGATGCGCGAACGCGAGGAGAGGCTGGGCAAGCTTTCGCGCCAGCGCGACAAGGCGGCTGAAAAATGCGAGCGCGGCGACCACGATCAATGCCGCCGCGCCGAAGTGCTGAACCATGAAATCGAAGCGGTGATGGCCGAACCGATGTAAGCCCGGCGCGACCTGGCCGCCTCCGTGGCAACAGCGAATAATCCCTACTTCCTTGCGCCCTATCGCGCATCGGCAATGTCGCCCGATCGGTCGCCCAGCAGATAGCGCGGGCCGGCGCCGCGCTGCGCCGCCTTGTCCCGGGCGTTATAAAGCCCGCATTTCTTCAGGCTCAGGCAACCGCAACCGATGCAGCCGTCCAGCAGGTCGCGCGTCCGTTCCAGCGCCGCGATCTGTGCGTCGATCCGCGCGCGCAGGCCGGTGCTGATCCGGCGCCAGTCGGCGGCATTGGGGGTACGTTCCGAAGGGAGGCGCGCCAGTTCCGCCGCGATCTCGTCGAGGCTGAGCCCCATCTGCTGCGCGATAAGGATAAACGACAAGCGCCGCGTGTCGGCGCGCAGAAAGCGTCTTTGTCCGCCCGCCGTGCGCAGCGACGCGATCAGTCCCTTCGCTTCGTAGAAACGGATCGCCGACACCGCAACGCCGGTTCGTGCGGCAAGCTCGCCGATGGGCAGAAGGTCGGCACGGTGCACGAAAGCCCCTTCGCGAAATATGCTTGATCTAAAGCTTAGTTGAACTTTCATATCTGTCTGCGTCAACCCGAATCAGGAGTTTCAGCCCGTGACGCATCCCTTTATCGAACATGTGAATCTGACCGTCAGCGACCCCGAACGCAGCGCCGCGCTGATGGCGCGGATCTTCGGCTGGCACGAACGCTGGCGCGGGCCGGCGCGCGACGGCGGCATGTCGATCCACGTCGGATCGGATGAGGCCTATGTCGCATTCTACACCGGTCCCGACGGCCTTCATGCGAACGCGCATTTCGCGAAAGGCGAACCGCTCAACCATGTCGGCATCCAGGTCGACGATCTCGATGCGATCGAGGCGAAAGTGGTCGATGCCGGTTTGCGCCCTTTCAATCACGGCGTTTACGAACCCGGGCGCCGCTTCTATTTCTTCGACCTGAACGGCATCGAATATGAGGTGGTGAGCTACGCCGCGCGGCCCGCGCGCTAAAGCGCGCAACATCGGGGCGGCTCCGCGCGTTAGCATGACACAAGCAGAAAGGAGCCTCCCCGATGAGCAAGGACATCAAACAGCGTTTCTGGAAGGAAATGGCCGACAATCCCTATCTGATGGTCGCGCTCGACGCCGGTCACGCCCATGCGATCCCGATGACCGCGCAGCTCGACAAAGACAATGACGGCTATTTCCATTTTTTCCACGCCAAGAGTGGCCGTCTCGCCGCAGGCGGGCGCGCGATGGCGCAATATGTCGCCAAAGGCCATGACCTGTTCGCATGCGTCTCCGGCACGCTGACTCCGGTGACCGACCGTGCGACGATCGACAAATATTGGTCGAAGCCGGTCGAGGCCTGGTACGAAGGCGGCAAGGATGACCCGGACCTGCTGATGCTGCGCTTCGATCTCGACGATGCCGAAATCTGGACCGCAGAGGCCGGGATCAAGGGTCTGTTCCGCCTGATGACCGGATCGACGGTGAAGGAAGGCGAACTCGGCAGCCATGCCGAGGTGGCGCTTTAGGACGAAGAAGCCGCATCGCGCTCGCGGGCCTCGATCCCCATCTCGACCAGCGCATAGAGGACGCGGCGCGCGGCGGCGACGTCCTCGGCGCCGACCCGCGCCGCGAGCTTCGCGTCGATGGCATCGCGCGCCTGACCCTGGATCGTCGCCGCCTCGGCGCCGCGCTCGGTCAGGCGCACAGTCAGTCGGCGCCGGTCGGCGGGATCGGCCTGGCGCTCCAGATAGCCGCGCATGACGAGCGTATCGACAAGCTGCCCCGCCGCCTGCTTCGATATGCGCAGATCGCGGATCAGAGCCCCCAGCGGCACCTCCTCCGCCCCCAGCGCCAAACCGCCGATCACATAGAGCCCGTTTGCCGGGATGTCGTCAAATCCGGCGCGATCAAGCGCCCGGCGCATTGCTCCGCCATAGATGGTGCGCGCATGGCGCAGAAGGGCGGGCATAACGATCTCGCGGTGGCGGGCGGTGTCCGAATTGCTCATTCGGCGAATATTTCCCGCTTCGGCCATTTAGTCAATATAATTTACTATCATTAAAATGGACTAATTTCGCCATTGGCGAAGCTGAAGCCATCGGCGCGATCGCGCGCCAGCAAGGCGGGGCCGTCGAGGTCGACCCATCGCGCCCGCTGCGCGAGCAGATACGCCGGCGCGATCGCCAGGCTGGTCGACAGCATGCAGCCGACCATGATGCTCAGACCCGCCGCGTCGGCGGCATCGGCCAGCTTGAGTGCCTCGGTCAGCCCGCCCGCCTTGTCGAGCTTGATGTTCACGCCGTCGTAAAAGGCCCCGATGCGCGGCACATCCGCAGCGACATGACAGCTTTCATCGGCGATGAACGGCAGCGGGGCATAGATGCCGTCGAGCAGCACGTCGGTGCCGACCGGCACCGGTTGCTCGATCATTTCGACTCCGAGGTCGGCGAGCGCCTCGACCTCAGGAAGCAGGTCGAGCGCGCCCCAGCTCTCGTTCGCATCGACGATCAGGCGGGCGCCGGGCGCCGCGCCCCGCACCGCGGCAACGCGCGCGCGATCTTCGGCGTCGCCGGCCAGCTTGATCTTGAACAGGCGATAGCCCGCCATCACCGCTTCCTCGGTTCGCGCCGCCATCGTGCCAGGGCCGCCGAGCGAAATGGTGAAGGCGGTGACGCGCGGCGCCGGCGCTTCGCAGCCGGCGAGCTGCCACAGCGGGACGGCGCGCTGGCGCGCTTCGAGATCCCATAGCGCACAGTCGATCGCGTTGCGCGCCGCACCCGCCCCCATCAATTCCTGCACCGCTGCCCGCGCGGCCGCCGCGCCCAGTCCCGCGAGATGCGGCATGACGCGCAGCAGAGCGTCGCGGCAGCCGGCCGCATCTTCGCCCTGATAGTAGATCGGCGTTCCCTCGCCGCGCCCGGCGACGCCGTCTTCCTCGACTTCGGCGACGACGACATCGACATGGTCGCTTGCACCGCGGCTGATGACGAATTCGCCCGCGACGGGCCAACGCTCGACGCGTGCGCTTTTCAGTTGGATAGCCATGCAGGAAGACTAATGTGCGACGCGATGACGGGCAAATCCCTTTCCGAACGCATCGGCGATCTGGGCCATCGGCTTTCCGTCGAGGCGCACGCCGCGTGGCTCGCCGCGCGGGACCCGCGGACGCCACTGATTGCCAGGCTGCTGGCGGTCGCCGTCGCTGCCTATGCGCTGTCGCCGATCGATCTGATACCCGATTTCGTCCCTATACTCGGCTGGCTCGACGATCTGCTGATCGTCCCAGCGGGTCTGTGGCTGGTCCGACAGATGATCCCCGATCCGCTGTGGAGCGAATTGCATGCAGCGGCGGAGCTTGCGAGCGAGCGCCCCTCGAGCCGCGCGGGCATGGCCTTCATCCTTCTGTTGTGGGCAGGGCTGCTCTACCTCGTCTATTGGGCGGTCCGGACCTCGCCTTGGCATTGATGGGCGGGATTCGAAGTCGGGAGGCGGGATTCGAAGTCGGGAGGCGGCCGGCGTGCGCATCCTCCGCGCCCTGCGATGCTTCTGCCGCCCCGTTTCTTCGCTGCCATAGCTGGAGTAGGCTGGTCGTCATGGATGCCATCATGCTTGCCCTCGTCGCGGTATTGCTAGCCAACGCCGATGGCCGAACCGGACGTTTGCTGTCGCAGGTGATGGCGGCGCGCGGGGATCGCCGCGCCGTCGTCGCGATTGCCTTCGCCGCCTTTCTGGCCAATGCGACCATCGCGGCGGTCGCGGGGACGGCAGCAAACCGGGTGATCGGTCAGGGTATCGTAGCGCTGCTGCTCGCCTTCGCGTTGCTCGGTGCGGCGGTCGCGCTCGTCTGGCGGGGGCGCCTCGGCCCGGCGGTCCAAAGTCTGGAGGAAGCTCCGTTGCCCTCGCTCGCGGCACGGCTGTTTCTGGCTCAACTCGGCGACCGCAGCCATTTCCTGATCGGCGCGCTGGCGGCGACGAGTGGCGCCGGGCTGTGGGCGGCCGCGGGGGGGCTGATCGGCTGGACGCTCTCGCTGGTCCCGTTCCTCGCTTTTGGCGCCGCGCTCGCCGATCAGGCCGCGGCACGGATCGCCCGGTTGATGAGCGCCGCGATTCTCACGCTATGGGGCCTCAACGCCGCGATGCGCGCCTTCGGTCTCTGACAGAAAATCCGATTATGGCGCCGAGTAATCGATTTTATCGATCACAGCATCGAACAGGCTTCATGGGCAGCTTTGCCGCTACGGCACTATATTGGCCGGGAAGCAGAAAAAGGAGGCTTTCCCATGTCCAACAAGAATCAGCCTGCCGTTGCGGATGCGCTGAACGCGCTGCTCGCCGACAGTTTCGCGCTCTATCTGAAGACCAAAAATTATCACTGGCACGTCAAGGGCCCCAGTTTTCGCAGCCTGCACCTTCTGTTCGACGAGCAGGCGGCCCAGATCCTCGCGACGACCGACCTGATCGCCGAGCGTGTGCGCAAGAATGGCGCAGCGACGCTCCGCTCGATCGGCGACATCAGCCGTCACCAGTCGATCAAGGACGACGACGCAGCGAGCGTCGACGCCGAAACGATGGTGCGCAACCTTGCCGCCGACAACGAGACGCTGCTCGCCCAGCTCAAGGATGCCAAGACGGCGGCCGAAGCCGATGGCGACATTGCGACGAGCGGCCTGGTCGATGGCTGGGCGGACGAAACGCAGCAGCGTATCTGGTTCCTGAAGGCCACCCTCGCCTGAGGGGCTGCGCAGACCACCGGTAACGAAAAAGGGCGGCCCTTTGCGGGGCCGCCCTTCGTTCATCCGGTGGACGCCGAATCAGTCCTGCGTCGGCTGGAGGTTCACCGCGGCGAATTTGCCGCGATCATCCACCTCGATGTCGAAAGCGACGCGGTCGCCTTCTTCGAGGCCCGCCATGCCGGCGCGCTGCACCGCGCTGATGTGGACGAAGGCATCCGCCTGTCCGTCATCGCGCGCGATGAAACCGAAACCCTTGGTCGTGTTGAAGAATTTCACCGTGCCCGACGTGCGTTCGCCGGTCAGCTGACGCCGGCCGCGCGCACCGCCCGCAGCGGGACGATCCTCGCGCGGACGCGGGGCGAAGTCCTCGACAGGCATCGGTTCGCCTTCGATCTTGAGATCGATGGCCGACACCTTGCCGTTGCGTTCGACGAGCGTGAAACCGAGCGGCTGACCCGATGCGAGGCCCTGCAGTCCCGCCTGTTCGACCGCGCTGATGTGCACGAACACGTCTTCACCGCCATCGTCGCGCGCGATGAAGCCAAAGCCCTTCGAGGGGTTGAAGAATTTCACTTGGCCCTGGCCTTCGCCGACGACCTGTGCCGGCATGCCGCCGCGGGCACCGCCGCCGCCACCGCCAAAGCCGCCGCGACCGCCGCCGGCGAAGCCGCCGCGATCGCCACCGCCGAAACCACCACCACGATCGCCGCCGGCACGATCGCCGCCACCGAAGCCGCCGCGATCACCGAAACCACCGCGGTCGCCACCGCCAAAGCCGCCGCCGCCATAAGGTGCCGGTTCGAAACTGTCGAAATTGCCGAAGTCGTCGCGCTTGCCGCGTCCGCGATGGCCACGGCGATCCTTGTTGAAACTCATTGCTTAGTAGTCGCTTTCGGTCGTCCACACCCGATTGAACCGGCTCCTTGCGCCGGACGGGGACGCAGTTCACCATGGGCACAGACTCGCCCCGTGCCGCTAACGGCGCAATATATAACCTATATGAACGGCATCTGCGAACAGAAAATTCAAAGCCGCGATCGGCGGATTTCCAAGCTTTGCCGTAGCGCTGGCGCCGAGGGGCGGTACCGCGAAAACCAGTCATTGAGCGGCGCCGCCGCTTCGCCTAAGGCAAGTCGATGACCGTATATTTCCACGAAGAAGATCTGCCGGAAGGCGCGATCGGCCCCGGCCCCGTCGCGATCGACACCGAAACCATGGGACTCAACCCGCTGCGCGACCGGCTGTGCCTCGTCCAGATCAGCGACGGCAAGGGCGACGAGCATCTGGTGCGATTCGGCCCCGGCAGCCGCTATGACGCACCGGTCCTCAAGGCGATCCTCACTGATCCTGACCGGCTGAAACTGTTCCATTTCGCCCGTTTCGATATTGCCGCGATGCAGCAGGCGCTCGGCGTTGTCACCGCCCCCGTCTATTGCACCAAGATCGCGTCGAAGCTGGTGCGCACCTACACCGACCGCCACGGGCTCAAGGAACTGGTCCGCGAACTGCTGGGACAGGATGTATCGAAGCAGCAGCAGTCGAGCGACTGGGGCGCTGCCGAACTGAGCGAGGCGCAGCGCGACTATGCCGCGAGCGATGTCCGCTTTCTGCACGCAATGAAGGAGGTGCTCGACGCCCGCCTCGCGCGCGAGGGGCGCACCGAACTCGCACAATCCTGCTTCGATTTCCTCCCGACGCGCGCCGCGCTCGACCTCGCCGGATGGCCCGAGGTCGACATCTTCGCGCATAGCTGACGGGGAGCCGCCGCGGGTGTCCGAACGCGCCGAAATCGACCGCACGATGCGCCGCCTGTGGGCGGCCAGCGGGTCGCGCCACGACCGCGTGGTGCGCATTTTGCGCTACGGCCTGCCGCTCGTTATCGGCGTCGTTGCGGCGGTGCTCGTCTTTTCGCCCTTCACCCAGCGCAGCGAGGTCAGCTTCCTGCTCGCCAAGGACAAGGTCGAGGTGGCGAAGGAGCGGATGAAGGTCGTGCGTGCCGAATATCGCGGCCAGGACACCAAAGGCCAGCCCTTTGCGCTCATCGCAGATAGCGCGGTGCAGAAAAGCTCGACCGAACCGATCGTGCGGATGAACGGACTGTCCGGGGCAATCAAGCTGGCCGACGGCCCGGCGACGATCGCCGCCGCGAACGGACAATATGACATGGACAGCGAACAGGTGACCGTGCCGGGACTGGTACAAGTCAAGGGCGCCGACGGCTATCGCATCGATGCGAACAATGTCGCCATCGACCTCAAGAATCGCAGCCTCGTCGGTACCGGCGGCGTCAATGGCGCGTTGAACATCGGTAATTTTTCGGCCAACGAACTGACCGCCGACCTTGACCAGCGGATCGTCCGCCTGTCGGGGAACGCCCATCTTCGGATCAACCAGGGAGCGCTCAAATGAAGGGGCTTTGGACCGTGAAGAGCCTGACGCTGGCCGGCGCCAGCTTCGTGCTGACCAGCCTCGCGATTCTGGCAAGCGGACATGGTGGCGGCGCGGCCTATGCGCAGGCGCTGGCGAATCACAACAGCAACGCCCCCGTCGATTTCGACGCGGGCAGCATCGAGGTGCAGGATCGCGCCGACCGCGTCGTACTGGCGGGCGGCGTGCGAGTAACGCAGGCGGGGTTGACCGTGGTCGCACCGCGCATGACCGTCGCCTATACCCGCGCCGGCAACACCGACGTCAACCGGCTCGACGCGACGGGCGGCGTCACCGTCACCAAGGGCAATGAAACGGCAAAGGGCAATGTCGCGATCTACGATCTCGACCGGCGGCTGATCACGATGGTCGGCAATGTCCAGTTAACGCAGGGCGCGAACCGCCTGTCGGGCGGACGACTTGTAATCGACCTCAACAGCGGACGCGCGACGGTCGACGGTCGCGGCGCTGCCCGCGGCCCCGACGGCAATCCGGTCACCGACGGTTCGGGCGGCCGCGTCAAGGGCACCTTCAGCGTACCGCAAAGAAACCAGTAACGCTGTCCGTTAAGCGTCGCGCAAGCCGCGCGCGCAAGAATGGTTTCGGGGACCAGACCCATTGCGGTGCCGGGGGGCGGCCGTGCGATCAAGGCGTGCTCCGATGCGTTATGCCCCCCTGCTTCCTGTCCGCCGCCCGATGTTCGGACGGCGCCACGCGACGCCCGAAACCGAGCCGGTCCGTCCGACCCGCGAGGAGCGAAAACTCGCGGAAGCGGTGATGCATCATGTCGGACCGACGCGACCCCGATAAACGGCCAGTTGCCACTTCAGTCCCGGCCGTTGAGGCCGCGAACCCCGATCAATCGCCCTCGGCTTCGACCTTGGGCTTGCGCATTTCGCTGACCAGCAGCTTGTCGATCTTGCGGCCGTCCATATCGACGATCTCGAACCTCCAGCCGCGATCGGTGAAGGCCTCCCCTTCCTCGGGCAGATGCTTGAGGATCGCGAGCGCGTGGCCCGCGGCGGTCGCATAGTCGCGGTCGTCGTCGAGTTCGATCCCCAGCCGCTCGGCCATCTGGTCGGCGGGCATCGACCCGGCGATCAGCAGGCTGCCATCCTCGCGTTCGACGACGAAGGGTTCGCTGCCGATATCCTGATCGGACGCGAACTCACCCGCGATCGCCGACATCAGGTCGGCGGGCGTCACCAGTCCATCGAAATGGCCATATTCGTCGTGAACGAGCAGCATCGGCACTTCGGCAAGGCGCAGCGCCGCGAGCGCGTCCATCGCATCGATCTGGTCGTGGATGACCGCGGCGCGGCGCATCAGCCGCTCGAGGTCTATCGGGTCGCCACGGAACAGCGCCGCCGCGATGTCGCGCGCTTGCACGACTCCGACGATATCGTCGACCGACCCGCGCGCGACCGGCAGACGGCTGTGCGGCGTTTCGAGCAGCTTGTCGCGCACACCCTTCGCGTCGAGCGTGATGTCGATCCAGTCGACATCCTTGCGCGGCGTCATCACTTCGCGCACCGGCCGGTCGGCAAGCCGCACGACGCCCGAGATGATCGCGCGCTCGCTCTCCTCGATCACGCCCGATTTCGACGCCTCGGCGACGATCAGGTGCAGTTCCTCGGCGGTCACCTGATCGTCCGATTCGCGCTTGAGACCGAGCAGGCGGAACACCAGACCCGAACTGTTGTTGAGCAGCCAGACCAGCGGAGCCGCAATGCGCGCAAGCCAAAACATCATCGGCGCGACGAAGATCGCAATCCGTTCGGGTGCGCGCAGCGCGAATTGTTTGGGGACAAGCTCGCCCGCGATCAGCGAGGCATAAGTCGTAAGCGCGATGACGAGGGCGAACGCAACCGTGCGCGCGGTGTCGGCATCAAGGCCGGTCCATGCCTGCAACCGTTCGGCGACGGGCTGGCCCAGGCTGGCCCCCGAATAGGCGCCCGTCAGCACGCCGATCAGCGTGATGCCAACCTGCACCGTCGACAGGAAGCGGCCGGGGTCGGAGGCAAGCTGACGCGCGATCCGCGCTCCACTGCTGCCGCGCTTCTCAGCGGCCTGCAACCGCGGGTCGCGCGCCGAAACGATCGCGAGTTCGGACATGGCGAAAACGCCGTTGAGCAGGATAAGGATCAGGATGATCGCCACATCCGCCCAGGGAAAAGGGGTCATTGGGCGGTCGTACGGCGCTGGCGCGCCCGGCCCCTGTCAGCTTCGGTCATGCCGGTCCTATAGGCCAAAGCCGCGGTGCTGCACAATGGCGACGACATCGGCACGCTCAGCCAGCGTTCAGCATGAATGACGGAACGGAAAGCGCGATCATATGTTATCCTTGTGGTCGTGGCATCGCATGGACCGGCGATGCCCAAAAAAGGGAGCCAGAAATGAACAAGAGGACGATCAAGCTAGCGGCCGTCGCCAGCCTTGGCGCGCTCACGCTGACCGGTTGCGTCACCGACCCCGAAACGGGCAAGCAGCGCATCTCCAAGGCCGCGATCGGCGGCATCGGCGGCGCGCTCGGCGGCTATCTGCTCGGCGATCTCGTCGGCGGACGCAATGACCGGACCGAAAAGATCCTTGGCGCGGGCATCGGCGCCGTCGCCGGCGCGGGCGTCGGCTATTATATGGATCAGCAGGAAAAGAAGCTGCGCGAACGCACCGCGGGCACCGGCATCGATGTCGAACGCCAGGGCGACCAGCTCGTGCTCAACATGCCCGGCGACGTGACATTCGACCTCAACAGCGCGGTCGTGAAGTCGCAGTTCCGGGGCGCGCTCGACAGCGTCGCCTCGACCCTGTCGGAATATCCGAGCACCTATATCGACGTTTACGGCCACACCGATTCGCAGGGCAGCGAAACCTATAATCAGGGGCTGTCCGAACGGCGCGCGGCGTCGGTCGCCGACTATCTGGCAGGTCGCGGCGTCAACCGCGCGCGCATGGCGACGATGGGCTATGGCGAAACGCAGCTCAAATGCGCACCCGAACGCACGCAGGCCGACTATCAGTGCAACCGCCGCGTCGAAATCCGCATTGCGCCGGTGACGCAGGCGGACGTGGCCGCCGCACGATAAAGTCCATTCCCGTGGAGGATGGAAAGGGCGTCGCCGGGTGGCGGCGCCCTTTACCGTGTCAGGCGAGGCTCGAGAAGCTCGCTTTCAGCCCGTCGATGACGAACTGCGCCGCGAGCGCCGCGAGCAGCACGCCGAGCAGGCGGGTGATGACGGCCTCGCCCTTGTTGCCGATCAAGCGCATGAACGGTCCGGCGAGCAGCAGCGCGGCGAGCGTCAGCAGAAGCACGAGCAGCAGTGCGCCGAAAATCACCAGCGCGCGGTCAAGCCCGCTGTTCTGCGACACCAGCAGCATCACCGACGCAATCGATCCCGGCCCCGCGAGCATCGGCATCGCCATCGGAAACACCGATACATCTTCGACCTCGGGCGTTGCCATCAGCTTTTCGGCGCGCTGTTCGCGGCGCTCGGTACGCTTTTCGAACACCATGTCGATCGCGATGATGAACAGCATGACCCCGCCCGCGATGCGGAAACTGTCGAGATCGATGTGCAGGAAACTGAGCAGCGCCTCGCCGAACATCGCGAAGAAGATCAGGATGAAACCGGCGATCAGTGTCGCGCGGATCGCCATCGACCGGCGCTGCGCCGCGCTGGCTCCCGTCGTCAGACTGGCGTAGATGGGCGCGCAGCCGGGCGGATCGATGACCACGAAAAGCGTCACGAAGGCCGAGATGAAAAGGTCGATCATGGCTGCTTCGGAGCCGCGATGCGGTCATCGATAACGGTCGTCATGTCATGCCCGTCCCACAGCCGCACGGTGATGCTGCGCGATCCGTCGGGGCGCACGACCGAAGTCCAGTTCAGAGTCTGGTCGCGCGACATGCCGACCATCATATCGTCACCCTCCGCGGCGGCGGTCACCGTGACGCCCGGCTTGCCGGTGCAGGTCGCCTGCTTCGATTCGATGAAGTCGGGCGCTACGCGCAGGGTCGCAAGCGCATCGCCCGAATCGAGCAGCCAGCGCATGTCGCCCTTCATCGGATCGCGCGACCACACGGTGGTGAAGAATCCCTGCGCCGCACCCTTCTGCCATGCGCCCGTCGTCACGCCGCTGTTGCCGTCACAGCTTACGAACACCTTGTGCGGTTGCCAGCGCACCGCCTCGGCCGGATCCTTTTGCGTCTTCAGCCAGTCGCGGGCGTTGACCCGCTGCGGCACGAACATCACCGCTTCGGGCGCCGCGGTTTCGCGAAAGGCCGTCCATTGCCCCTTTTCCTGCGCCAGCCGCGCGAAGGCGATTTCCGCCGCGATAAAGCCGCTCGGATTCGCCGAAAGCGGGCGCTTGCGCGCCTCCGGCCCCTGCTGCGCGCAACCGACGAGCGCGGTCAGCACAAGCCCGGCAAGGAGTAGTCGGCGCATCAGAACCCCTCCGGATCGGCGAGGCCGGCGCGGCGGTGCGCGGCGACCAGCGTGTTGCGCAGCAGGCAGGCAATCGTCATCGGGCCGACACCGCCGGGCACCGGGGTGATTGCGCCCGCCACCGTCGCCGCGCTGGCGTAATCAACGTCACCGACGAGCCGCCCCTTGGCCGCGCCCGCTTCGGGCGGCAGGCGATTGATGCCGACGTCGATGACTGCCGCGCCGGGCTTGATCCAGTCGCCCTTGACCATTTCGGGCCGGCCGACCGCCGCCACGACGATATCGGCGCGGCGGACCAGATCGGGCAGATCGCGGGTGCGGCTGTGCGCCATGGTCACGGTGCAATTGGCGCCGAGCAGCAGCGCCGCCATCGGCTTGCCGACCAGAATCGAGCGGCCGATCACCACCGCATCCTTGCCGCCAAGATCGCCGAGCACATCCTGCAACAGCAACAGACAGCCAAAGGGTGTGCAAGGCACCATGCCTGGGATGCCGAGCGCGAGCCGTCCGGCACTGACCGGGGTCAGCCCGTCGACGTCCTTTTCGGGATCGATCGTCGCCACCGCGCGCTGCTCGTCGAGATGACCGGGCAGCGGAAGCTGGAGCAAGATGCCGTCGACCGCGGGATCGGCGTTGAGCGACGCGAGCAGCGCCTCGACCTCGTCCTGGCTTGCGGTTGCGGGCAGGCGATGTTCGAAACTCGCCATCCCGGCGGCGACCGTCGCCTTGCCCTTGGAGCCGACATAGACGGCGCTCGCCGGATCGTCGCCGACGAGCACGACCGCCAGCCCCGGCACGCGGCCGGTCGCGGCTTCGAACGCTGGGACGGCGCCGGCAATGCGCGCGCGCAAACCCGCCGCGAAAGCCTTTCCGTCGATGATGCGCGCCTCGGTCGCGACGGACATCAGGCCATTCCGCTCGAATAGGCGAGGCGCGCGAGATAGCCCAGCACCGGCCCCTGAATGATGATGATCAGGATCAGGACGAGCATCGGCGTCAGGTCGAGCCCGCCAAAATCGGGCATGATGCGCCGGAACGGCCGGTAGAGCGGCTCGGTGATGCGGTCGAGCATCATCCACAGCTGCGCCACGAAGTCATTGTGGGTGTTGATGACGTTGAAGGCGATCAGCCACGACATCACCGCCTGCGCGATGATGAACCACCACAGGACCGTCAGGATGATGTCGACGATCTGGATGAGCATGAGAAGCAAGGCGGGTCTCCGTAAAGGGGGGTCTTGCAGGCCCTCTTAGCGGTGAATGAGCGTGCCTGCACCCCTTGCGGTGAAAATTTCGAGCAGCATCGCGTGCGGCACCCGGCCGTCGAGGATAACCGCGGCATCGACCCCCGCATCGACCGCCGCGACGCAGGTTTCAACCTTCGGAATCATGCCGCCGGTGATCGTCCCGTCGGCCTTCAGCCCGTCGATCGCCGGACGGTCGAGATCGGTCAGCAGAGCACCCGACTTGTCGAGCACGCCGGCCACGTCGGTCAGCAGGAAGAAACGCCGCGCGCCAAGCGCGCCGGCGATCGCCCCGGCCATGGTGTCGGCGTTGATATTATAGGTCGCGCCATCGGCGCCGAGCGCGACGGGAGCAACGATCGGAATAAAATTGTCGGCCGACAGCCGCTGCAGGATCGTCGGGTCGACCGCGACGGGTTCGCCCACGAAGCCGAGGTCGACGTGGCGTTCGATCCCCGAATTGGGATCGGGCTCGGTACGGTGGACCTTTTCGGCCAGCACCAGATTGGCGTCCTTGCCCGACAGACCGATCGCGCGGCCGCCAAGCCCGGCAATCCATCCGACGATTTCCTTGTTGATCTTGCCCGCCAGGACCATTTCGGCGACCTCCGCGGTCGCGGCGTCGGTGACGCGCAGCCCGCCGACGAACTGCGATTCGATGCCGAGTTGCTTGAGCATCGCGCCGATCTGCGGCCCGCCGCCATGGACGACGACAGGGTTGATCCCCACCGCCTTCAGCAGCACCACATCCTCGGCAAAATCGCGCTGCGCCTCGGGATCGCCCATCGCGTGGCCGCCATATTTGATGACGAAGGTTTCGCCCGCATAGCGCTGAAGATAGGGCAGCGCCTCGACGAGCGTTTCGGCCTTGGTCAGCAGATCGGGCATGGTCGTGGGATCGGTCATCGTCATCATTCCGCGGTCTTCGCGTCGAGGCTGCGGCCGAGCGCGACGAGGCCGGTGATCACCGCCGGAATGACGACGATCGACAGCGCGACCTTCGCCAGCATCTGTCCCGCCATCAGATTGGCGATCGGAAAAACGCCGTAAAAGGCGATGGTGACGAACAGCAGCGTGTCAACGATCTGGCTGAGCGCGCTGGCGACTGCGCCGCGGATCGCGAGCCAGGTCGACCCCGTCCCCGCGCCTTCACGGCCGCGCAGTTTGGAAAAGATGGTCACGTTCAGAAACTGCGACGTGCCATAGGCGACGATACCGGCTGCCATCAGGCGCGGCGTTTGTCCCAATATCATTTCGAACGATGCCAGCCGGGCCGGGTCCATCTCGGGCGCGGCGGGGACGAAATAGACGAGCGAGGTCAGCATGATCGACAGGATCAGCGGCACGAAACCCCACAGCACCAGCCGGTTCGCGGTCGCCTGTCCGTGCAGTTCGGACACGGTGCTCGAGAGCGCGACGAGGATCAGGAACGGGAAAATCCCGGCCTCAACCGCAAGACCGGCGCCCAGCGCGACCTGCTTGTTCCCGAGCACGCCGGCGAGCACGACCATGCCGCCATAGATGATCGTGAACAGGAAAAGCGAAGGGGTGATCGTGCGCGGCAGCGCGGTCGAGGTCGGTTCGGTCATCGGCGCCCGATAGTCGCTTTTGCGACGCGTGGAAAGATGCCGGTCAATCGGCGGGATTATACTTGGCGAGGAAGGATTCGATCGATTGCAGCAACATCAGGCGATCGGCCTCGCGCGTGAAATAATGATCGGCGAGCGGCAGCGAGACGAAGTCCACCGTCCTCCCCGCCTTGGTCATTGCCGCATACATGCGCGCTGACTGGCTGTGATCGACTGTCACATCCTTCTTGCCGTGGATCAGCAGCAGCGGCGTCTTGATCCGGTCGATGGCGTTGATCGGCGACACCGCCGCGAAGTCGGGGGTCATGCGCTTCCACTGCGTCCGGTACAGATTGGCGCGCAGCGTGCCGCCGAAATCATTGACCTCGCGCCGCAGATTGGCGACCCCGGCGATCGAGATCGCGCAGCGATACTGGTCAGGATCCTTGGCGATCCCCCACATCGCTGCATAGCCGCCATAAGAGGCGCCGACGATGCACACGCGCTTGGGGTCGGCGATCTTTTCGGTGACCGCCCAGCGCACGCCGTCGGTCACATCATCCTGCATCGCAAAGCCGAGCTGCCCCTCGCCGGCCTTTTCGAACTCGGCGCCATAGCCGGTCGAGCCGCGGAAATTGGGCTGCAATACCGCATAGCCGCGTTCGGCGAGGAACTGCGCCCAATAATCGTAGGTCAGCTCATCCTGGCCCCACGGTCCGCCGTGCGGCAGCACGATGAACGGCAGGTTGGTTGCCGCTCGGCCCCGCGGCATCGTCAGCACGCCCTCGATCTCCAGCCCGTCGCGCGCCTTGTACCGGACGAGCTTCGCGCGCGAGAGGCGCTTCGCTCCGATCCGTTCGTTCATTGCCGCAAGACGCGACAAATCGCCGGTCGTCGAATCATAATAATAGAGCAGCCCCGGATTGTCGGGGGTGCTGATCCGCACCAGCATTTTCTTCAGGTCGCGGCTATAGCTGTCGATCCGGACACGCGCCGCGCGGGCCGTCGCGTCCAGCGTATCCTGATGCGCTGCCATCGCCGGGTCGAGCCAGCGCACCGGTTTCAAGTCGTCGGCGACGTGAACGCCGAGCAGCCTCGATCCGTCGGGCGCGCGAATGGCGCCCAATATGTCGCCCGCGTCGGGCGCAACGACCGTGCGGACTTCGGCACCGGTAGCAAGATTGACCTCGGCAATCGTGGTCTTGCCATCGTCCCGGTCCTTGTACACCAATCCGTTGTCGGTGCCGTCGACGAAGAGGATCGGCACCGTCAGCCGCTCGTCATCGCGTAGCGAAGCGCGCTCGATCGACCGGAAAGCCCCTTCTCCGGCGCTACGATAGAGCAGCGTGGCCCGGGTCGTATCGTCGCGATAGCCGATGCCGTAGCGCACCCGGCCGAGATGGTCGGCGCCCCAGTCCATAACCCCGGTGCGCGACCGCAGTTCGGTCTTCTTGCGCCCCGTCTTCACATCGATGCGGTATACAGCCGGCCAGAAATCGGCGTTGTCATATATCGAGTCCTGACCCGCGACCAGAATTTCGCTGCTGCCGTCTTTGGGCAGCCAGACGACATCGGACGCATTCTGGCCCTTGAGATCCCATAACAGCCGCGTGATCTTGCCCGAGGCCCGGTCGATGGCGATGATGCGGGTGACGTACCAATTGTCGGCCTCCACCGGCATCAACGCCCGCAGGCCGACGAGCAGATGTTCGTCGTTGACCCAGGTCAGCCAATCGATTTCGGTCTGGTCGGGAACCGCAATAATGACCGATTTGCTCTGATCGCCCAGCACGGGAAGGATGCCGATCCGCTGTTCCCCACGGACCGCGAACAGGCCCGCCATATGCGTTCCGTCAGGCGATAATTCGGTATTTTCCGCAAAGGGAAGCTGCGCAAAGGCGGCCGTGGGCAATGGCGGAGCGGGGGTCGATGCGGTCGTGGCGGGCGCCTGCGCCGCCGCGGGCACGCCCGCCTGCACCAGCGCGCATATCGCCAAGATTACATGTCCCGCAACGCCAGTCCGCATCATATTCCCCCTGTTTCAGCGCTGCCTATCAAGCCGTCACGGAGCCGCCAAGCAGGATCGCTGCCGTTATGGATGACTGCAATGCTCCGCCGCCCCCCTTGCCCGATCCGCAAAGCCCGCTAGACAGGCGCAATAAACTTGCGGGGGACGCAAAACACTTATGGGACATCTTATCGGCCTGCTCGGAATCGTTGCATTGCTTGCGATTGCCGTGCTGTTTTCATCGAACCGTCGCTGGATTCGCCTGCGCGTCGTCGTGCCGGCCTTTCTGTTGCAGGCCGGGTTCGCGCTGCTGGTGATCGGTACGCCGTGGGGCCGCGCGATCATTCAGGCGATGTCGACCGGCGTCGCCAATCTTCTGGGTTATGCCAAGGCGGGAACCGACTTCATTTTCGGCCCGCTCGCCGGACCCGAAATGGGCGGCCACAGCTTTGCGATCGCCGCGCTGCCGGTGATCATCTTCTTCGCCTCGCTTATCTCGATCCTCTATTATCTCGGCATCATGCAATTCGTGATCAAATGGGTCGGCGGGGCGATCCAGAAGATTACGGGAATCACCAAGGTCGAAAGCCTGGGCGCCGCGGCGAATATCTTCGTCGGCCAGAGCGAGAGCCCGCTCGTCATCCGTCCCTATCTCGCCGGTCTTACCCCGTCGCAGCTCTTTACGGTGATGACGGTCGGCATGGCCGGGGTCGCGGGGACCATCCTCGGCGCCTATGCCAGCATGATCGGCGAACAGCTGCTGCCCTATCTGCTCGCCGCCAGCTTCATGTCGGCGCCGGGCGGCATCCTGATGGCCAAGATCATGATGCCCGACGACCCCAAGGATTTGGGTATCGAACCCGTCATCATGCCAGAGGCAAGCCATGACGAGGAAAAGCCGGCGAACATCATCATGGCAGCGGCGCAGGGCGCGCAAACCGGCGTCAAGCTGGCGGTCGCGGTCGGCGCGATGGTGCTGGCCTTCGTCGCGCTCGTCGCGCTCGCCAACGGGCTGCTCGCCGGGATCGGCGGCTGGTTCGGCTATCCCGATCTGTCGTTCCAGGCGGTCATCGGCGCGATCTTCCGCCCGGTGATGTGGCTGATGGGCGTGCCGTGGGACGAAAGCGCCGCGGTCGGCGGCCTGTTCGGTACCAAGGTCGTGCTCAACGAATTCGTCGCCTTCATCGACCTTGGTAAAATCCAGGGGGGGATGTCGATGGTGTCGGTTGCGATCGCCACCTTTGCGCTGTGCGGTTTCGCCAATTTCAGCTCGATCGCGATCCAGATGGCCGTGACCGGCGGTCTCGCCCCCAATCAGCGGCCGATGATCGCCCGGCTGGGGCTGAAGGCGCTGCTTGCGGGCAGCCTGTCGAACCTGATGTCGGCGGCGCTCGCCGGCCTTATGCTCAGTTTCACCGCGCCGGTCGCCACACCGCCGCCCCCGACCGCCGCGCCGGTTGCGGCGGCGCCGCTTCCCGGTGCGCCGCCCGCTGCCGCCGATACCGCTGCCCCCGCCGCGGCCAAGGCACCTTGACGCGCGGGCAGCGCCGGGCCGCACAAGGCCCGGTCGGCACGGGATAATTTGCAAGTCCCCCTGTTGTGGCGTAGTTTCGGCCCCGGAAAAACGAATCCCGGGGTCGCGTTCGCCAAACAGGGAGGTTGTTGATGAAATCCATCCATCGCTGGTCGCTCTTCGCCGCCGCTGCCGTGTCGCTCGGCGGCGGTTTTCTTGCCGCGTCGCAGGCGCAATCGCCCGAGGACAGGATGATGCGTCCGACTGAGGCGACCATCTATCGCGACGCCGCCTACAAGGGGCCGGCGGTGTTCATTGGCGAAGCGAAGCCCGATCTGGGCCTGTCGTGGCCGGTCAATTCGATCCGCGTGACCAGCGGTCGCTGGGAACTGTGCGAGAAGACGCGCTATCGCGGCAATTGCCGGACGGTCGAACGCGACACCCCGATATTGGGCAATATCCTGCGCGGCATCAAGATCCAGTCTATCCGCCCCGTCGGATCGGGCGGCGGCTGGAATCCCGGCCCGGTCGCCAACGATCAGGTTGCGCGCGGCAATTTCGCCGAATTCCATACCCAGCCCGCCACCGCAAATTATCGCATTCTCGCGTGCCAGAGCGGATCGGCGACTGCCGCCTGCGCGGCGCGGACTGCCGACACATGGTGCCGCTCGATCGGCTGGAACGGATCGGCCCGCGAACATATGGAGACGGTTTCGGGCCGCATATATCTGGCCGACGTGCTGTGCGTCCGTTCGGGCTATTGAGGGGAATGGAGATGATCCGAATCGCGAAGCTGGCCGCCGCGGGCGCGGCCATTCTTGTCGTTGCGGGCTGTGCCTCCTACCCGCAAAACACCGGCACGCTTTACGAATGCAATCGCGGCACGCGGTTGCAGGTCGATTATGTCGCCAACGGCGCAATCGTCCGCGTCGACGGCCGCCGCAGCATGGTGCTCAAGGCCGCGCCGACCAACATGGGGCAGGCCTATGAAAACAAGAGCGGCGCGCGGCTGTACCGCAGCGGCAATGAGGTGACGTGGAACACCGCCGCGCGCACCGCGCCCGAGAGCTGCCGCCCCGTCAATCGGCCGATGTAGGCGGGGCGCCTCTCCCCCGTTACAGCGTCATTTGCGCAAGCGCCGCCCGGACCTCGCGCGCGAAAAGGGCGGGCTGCTCCCACGCCGCGAAATGGCCGCCGCGGTCGACCTCGTTCCAATAGACGATGTTGCGATAGCGCTTTTCGGCCCAGCGGCGCGACAGGCGCATGATCTCGTTCGGAAACAGGCTGCCGCCGGTCGGCACCTCGATCTCCCCTGCCGCGAAACTGCGGAAACTGTGCCAATAGAGCCGTGCCGACGACGCGGCGCTGGCGGTGAACCAATAGAGGCTGACGGTGTCGAGCATCGTGTCCTTCGACAGCGCGCGTTCGGGATGGCCGCCGATCGACTGGCCGCCCGGCTGATGCCCGCAATCGGTCCAGCCGTGGAATTTCTCGACGATCCAGCACATCTGCCCGACGGGTGAATCGGTAAGCGCATAGCCGATGGTCTGCGGCCGCGTTGCCTGCTGCGTCGAATAGCCACTGTCCTTTGCCTGATACCAGCCGAAACGCGCGAGATAGAGTTTTTCGGCGTCGGTCAGATCGGCCATCAGCGCCGGGTCGGGCTGGCCGACGATCATGTTGACATGGATGCCCGCGCAATGGTCGCCATGGTTCGTCCCGATGGCGCAGGTAACCGCGCTGCCCCAGTCGCCGCCCTGCGCGAAATAGCGATCGTAACCGAGCGCGCGCATCAGCGCGTCCCAACCCGCAGCTATATGTTCGACGCTCCATTTCGCGGCCGCGGGCTTGCCCGAAAAGCCGTAGCCCGGCAGCGACGGGATCACGAGATGATAGTCGGCCGACAGCGGCGCGATCACGTCGAGAAATTCGAGCACCGACCCCGGCCAGCCGTGCGTCAGCACCAGCGGCCGCGCCGCCAGATTGTCCGAGCGGATATGAAGGAAATGGATGTCAAGGCCATCGACCGTGGCCAGAAAATTGGGCAGCGCGTTGAGCCGCGCCTCGACCGTGCGCCAGTCATAATCGTCGCGCCAATAGGCCGCGAGTTCCTGCGCATAGGCGAGCGGGACGCCCTGGTCCCAATCGTCGACGGTCTCCTTTTCGGGCCAGCGCGTGCGCGCCAGCCGGTCTTTCAGATCATCGATCGCTGCCTGCGGAACCTCGGCGCGGAACGCGCGGATATTTTCGACCTTCATTCGGCCTCTCCCCCACCTGACTGCTTCGGCTTTGTGTCAGGGCCGCGCCGGCGCCTTGCAACCGCGCTGCAACCCGACGCCCTTCAGGAAGCCGCGACGCACCGTGCCAGCATAGACCGCCTCTGCATAGCGCCGACGTTCGGCGTTGGCACCCGTGACCTCGCCGATCAGGCTACGAAAGGGAATGATCGACCCGGCGACGCTGCCCGCGACGCGGCCGACGGTTTCCTCGCGCTTTTTCGCTGCGCTCTTGTCGGCAGGTTCGTTGACGTCGGGGCCGAGCACGTCGTTCAGTTCGCTGACCTCGCGGATAATCGCGGAACATTTGCGCAAGCCCGCGAGTGAATAGGGATTGTCCTGGATCGCTTTCAGCTTGTCGGGCACTTCCTTGCCGTCGAAGGGCTCGGTCACGCTGTTCGCGGTCGATTTCAGCGTCGAATCCTCGGGCGCGCCTTCCTGCGCCTGCACCGCACCATTGACCGATAGCGCGGCGATTATCGCCAGCGGCAGCCATGTTCTCCGCATCATCCCTGTCCTCCTGTTGCCCGCAGGCGCCCGCACCGGCGCCAGCGGGATAACGAACGAGGACCGATTCGGCTCCCGCCGGGTCAGCGCGTGGGAACGGGCGCCTCGCCGGTCCAGTCGTAGAAGCCGCGTCCGGCCTTTTTGCCGACCCAGCCCGCCTCGACATATTGGACGAGCAGCGGCGCAGGACGGAATTTGGGATCGCCGGTGCCGCTGTGCAGCACGCGGATAATTTCAAGGCAGGTATCGAGCCCGATGAAATCGGCAAGGGTGATCGGCCCCATCGGGTGATTGAGGCCGAGCCGGCATCCGGTGTCGATGTCCTGCATCGTCGCCACCCCTTCGCCAAGCGCGAACACCGCTTCGTTGATCAGCGGCATCAGCACGCGGTTGACGATGAAGCCGGGCGCGTCGTTGGCATGGACGATTTCCTTGCCGAGTCCGCGGCCGAAGGCTTCGACGCTGGCAAGCGTCGTGTCGCTGGTCGCAAGGCCGCGGATCAGTTCGATCAGGCCCATGACCGGCACCGGGTTGAAGAAATGGACGCCGATGAAGCGCGCCGGATCGGGGGCCGCCTGCGCCAGTCGGGTGATCGGAATCGAGCTGGTGTTAGAGGCGAGGATCGCGCTGTCCGAAAGATGCGCGCCGACGCTGGCGAAGATCGCGCGCTTGATCTCCTCGCGCTCGGTCGCGGCCTCGATCACCAGCGCAGCCGGGGCGAAGGCGGCGTGGTCGGCGACGGGGGTGATCCGGCCGAGCAGCGCGTCGGCATCGCCCTGCGTTATCTTGTCCTTGGCGACCAGCCGCCCGAGTGCCTTGCCGATCCCGGCCTTGCCGGCTTCGGCGCGGGCGATGTCGATGTCCGACAGCAGCACATCGTGGCCGGCGCCTGCCGATACCTGCGCGATCCCCGCGCCCATTTGCCCTGCCCCGATAACGCCGACGATCATTATATGCCCTTTCGCTGGAAATCGCAGCTCTGCCCCTAGGGACTGGGCAAGCGTCGTCAAGGCCGAGAGTCGGGCGCGCGCGTCAGGGCGCGGCGCGCACCTCGGTCGCTTCGGCGAGGATCAGCGCGAAAGCGGGATCGACATCGTCCCACGCCGCGATCGGCGTCCAGCCTCCGGCGCGGAGGAGCAGGCTGGCGTCGCGCGGCCCATATTTATGGCTGTTCTCGCTGTGGATCGTTTCGCCCTTCGCCATCGTATAAGGACGGCCATCGACCATGAATTCGAGGTCGCACGCCGCCACCAGATGCATTTCTATACGCGCATGAACATCGTTCCAGCAGGCGCGGTGGTCGAAATTGGCAACGGGGATCGTGCCGTCCAGCTCGCGGTTGATCCGTTCGAGCAGGTTGAGGTTGAACGCCGCGGTGACACCGGCCGAATCGTCATAAGCGCGTTCGAGGGTGCCGATCTCCTTGATCCGATCGACCCCGATCAGCATCAGTGCGCCGTCGCCGAGCGCGCTGCGCCAATGGCGGAGCAGATCGATGGCGCTGCGCGCCACCATGTTGCCGATCGTCGAGCCCGGAAAGAAGCCGAGTTTGGCAAGGCCGCAAATCTCGCGCGGGAGCGCCACCGGCTGGGTGAAGTCGGCCTCGACCGGATAGACCGGAAGATCGGGAAAGCGTGCCGAGAGGGCGGCCGCGCTATCGCGCAGGAAATCGCCCGAAATATCCACAGGCACATAGGCGCCGGGGGCAATGGCATCGAGCAGCAGCGGCGTCTTCGTCGAGCTGCCCGATCCCAGTTCGACCACCGCGCGGCCCGGCCCGATCGCCGCCGCCAGTTCGCCCGCATGGCGGGTGAGCAGCGCCACCTCGCTGCGCGTCGGATAATATTCGGGCAGCCCGGTGATATCCTCGAACAACGCCGATCCGGTCGCGTCGTAGAACCAGCGCGCCGGAATCGCCTTTTGCGCCTGCGACAATCCCGCATGAACGTCGGCGCGAAAGGCGATATCGACGCCGCTGTCATCGGCATCGACCTGCCGCAATTGGCGAACAACGCCCATGATCACAAATCCTTGGCAAGGCGCAGGCCGGTGAACTGCCAGCGCTGGTGGGGGTAGAAGAAATTGCGGTAGGAGGCGCGAACATGGCCGCGCGGGGTCGCACAGCTGCCACCGCGCAGCACGAACTGGCCGCTCATGAACTTGCCGTTATACTCGCCGACCGCGCCCGGCGCGGCGCGAAAACCGGGATAGGGGCGATAGGCGCTGCCGGTCCATTCCCAGACCCCGCCGAACATCCCCGCAAGCGCAGCGCCGTCCGATGCGGAGCCGTCCGCCGCCGCCGGATGCACCGGGCCGGCGGCATCGAGCTGCTGCCCCGCGCGCGGATCATATCCCGCCGCCGCCGCTTCCCATTCAAATTCGGTCGGCAGCCGCGCGCCCGCCCAACTGGCGAAGGCGTCGGCTTCGAAAAAACTGATGTGCGTCACGGGAGCGGCGGGGTCGATCCCCTGCCATCCGGCAAGGGTGAACTGGCGATCACCCTCCCAATAAGCGGGGGCGTCGACGCCTTCGGCCTGGACCCATGTCCAGCCGTCGCTGAGCCACAGCGACGGGGTGCGATAGCCGCCGTCGGCGATGAAGTCGCGCCACTCGCCGTTCGTTACCGGTCGATTGGCGAGCGCATGCGGCGCAAGAAGCGCCGAAAAGCGGGGAAGTTCACAGTCGAACGCGAAACCCTCGCCCTCATGCCCCACGGCAACGATCCCCTCGGTACCCGCGATCCAGCGCAGCGGCCCCGCCGCGACAGACGATGCCGAAGAACCGGCGGAAAACTGCGCAACTTCATTCGCGATTGCACTGTCGGAGGCGTCCCAGACGGCGGGCCCGAGCGGGTTCTGCGCGAACAGATGCTTGATGTCGGTGAGCAGCAATTCCTGATGCTGCTGTTCATGATGGATGCCAAGCTCGACGAGCGCGCGTGCAGCCGGCGACAGCGTCGGCAGCGCCTTCACGATCGCCGCATCGACATGCGCGCGCCAATCGCGCACCGCATCGAGCGACGGCCGCGTCAGCAGGCCGCGGCGTGGGCGCGCATGGCGCGGCCCCTCTGCCTCATAATAGCTGTTGAACAGATAGGCGAAGCGGTCATCGAACAGCGAATAGCCGGGGCAATGATCACGCAGGACGAAGGTTTCGAAAAACCAGCTCGTATGCGCCAGATGCCATTTGGCGGGCGATGCGTCGGGCATCGACTGTACGCTAGCGTCGGCGTCGGACAGGCGCGCGACAAGGTCGAGCGAGAGCTGCCGCGTCGCAGTGAAGCGCCGGGTCAGGTCGTCCGCCGAAGGAGCGGTCGTGGGCGAAGCATCGGTTCGGCTGGCCATGGTTTGACAATCCCCCGAAGAGCGATTCGGTTTCGTCGCCTGCCCCAATATGGTTACAGGACGGAGAATTGTACAGAACAAACAAAGAACAATAAGGCGATCGGGCCTAGCGCGTCGCGCCGGGTTTCCACAGGATGTCCCCGCCCGCCGCGGCGTTGAGGTGGCGCGTCGCGACGAACAGATGGTCGGACAGGCGGTTGAGATAGGCAAGCGCCAGCGGGTTGAGCGGCCGCGTCGCCGCCGCGGCGACCGCCGCCCGTTCGGCGCGGCGCGCGATCGCGCGCGCGAGGTGGAGGCGCGCCGCGGCTTCGGTGCCGCCGGGCAGGATGAAGCTGGACAGCGGCGCGAGCCTGTCGTTCATCGCGTCGATCTCCGCCTCCAGCCGCGCGATCTGGCTCGCGACGATGCGCAGCGCCATTTGGTGCGGGCCGAAGCCATGCTGCGGATCGGCAGGCGTCGCGAGATCGGCGCCAAGGTCGAACAATTCGTTCTGAATGCGCGCGAACATCGCCGCTGCCTCGCCGCCCGCAGGCAGCGCCGTGACCGCGATGCCGAGGGCGCTGTTCGCCTCGTCGACATCGCCAATCGCTTCCATCAGCGCGTCGGACTTGGCGATGCGCGACCCGTCGACGAGGCCCGTCGTGCCGTCATCGCCGGTGCGCGTATAGATTTTGTTGAGCTTGACCATAAGCGAGGGGCTGCGGGCGGACGCGCCGCGATCAGCTACCCGCGGCGAGAAGGCCGATGAGCACGATCAGGATGATCGTCACCGCCTGCCACTTCACGCGCGCCATCATCATCCGGTTCTGCATGAGCTGATTTTCATGCTCATTGCCCTCCATCGCGGCGCGGTGACCCTGCGCGAAATAGAAGAGCCCGCGCGCGAGCGCGAAGAGGACGAGGCCGGCCGACGCAACGACCGCAAGGATGAGAAGCACCTGCATGTCTTCTATTTAGGGCATTTGCAGCGAATATCCAGCCGGAAGCCGCCCGGCGCGCAAATCGTCGGCCAGCGCGCGCCCGTCCGCGCCCGCAGCGCGCAGCGCGGCAAGCGCCGCCGCGCCGTCGCGCTTGGCGAGCCGCTTGCCGTCGGCGCCGCAGACAAGCGCATGGTGGCGGTAGACCGGGGGCCGAAAACCGAGCAGCGCCTGAAGCAGCCGGTGGACGTCGGTCGAGGCGATCAGATCTGCGCCGCGAACCACCAACGTCACCCCCATCGCAGCGTCGTCGATCGTGCTCGCGAGATGATAGCTGGCAGGGGCATCCTTGCGCGCGAGGACGACGTCGCCATGCGCGGCGGGATCGGCGGCGCGCCCCCCCCGCCCCCCCTCCTCCCAGACGAGCGGGCCCGCAATCGCGACCGCGCTTGCCATGTCGAGCCGCCAGCAATGCGCCTCCTGCGCCAACCGCCGTTCGCGCTCGGCCGCGCCGAGGTGGCGGCAGGTGCCGGGATAAAGCGGCGCGCCGTCCGGCGGTGCTCCGTGCGGCGCCGCGAGGCTGGCGGCAATATCGGCGCGGGTGCAGAAGCAGGGGTAGACGAACCCGCGTTGGCGAAGATCGGCGAGCGCGGCGGCATAATCGCCCAGATGCTGCGACTGGCGAACCGGCGCACCGTCGAATGTCAGGCCGAGCCATTCGAGATCGGCAAGCGCAGCGCCGACAAACGCCTCGCGCGAACGGCTGCCGTCGATGTCGTCGATGCGGAGGTGGAACCCGCCGCCCGCGGCGCGCGCGGCATCATGCGCGAGGATCGCGCTGAACGCGTGGCCAAGGTGCAGTTCGCCGGTCGGGCTGGGGGCGAAGCGGGTCAGCATGGCTCAGCGACCGAATCCATATGCTGTGGGGCTCTCAATCCATCCATTCCATATATTGCGACACATCCCCCCTTGACGCCAGATTCTGATGCGTCATGTAATGATGGTGTCACGCGAGGAAGGCAGTGGCGCGCCATCCCGAGCAGCATAGGGGGCAGCGTTACCAAGCCATGTTCCATCCCGATCTTGCCCGGCATCCCGATAATTGTCCGGCTCTCGTCCTCAATGCAGATTATACGCCGCTGAGTTATTACCCGCTGAGCCTGTGGCCGTGGCAGACCGCGGTCAAGGCGGTATTCCTCGATCGCGTCACGATCGTCGAGAATTACGAGCGCGAAATCCATTCGCCGACGCGGACAATGCCGATCCCCAGCGTCATCGCGCTGCGCCAATATGTGAAGCCGTCGCAATATCCCGCCTTCACGCGCTTCAACCTGTTCCTGCGCGATCGCTTCGCCTGCCAATATTGCGGGTCAGGCAAGGACCTGACCTTCGATCATGTCGTGCCGCGGCGGCTGGGCGGACGGACGAGCTGGGAAAATGTCACCACCGCCTGCGCGCCGTGCAATCTGCGCAAGGGCGGGCGGACGCCGGCGCAGGCGCATATGCCGCTGCACCAGAAGCCGTGGCGTCCGACGAGCTGGCAGCTTCAGGACAATGGCCGCGCCTTTCCGCCGGGCTATCTGCACGAAAGCTGGATCGACTGGCTTTACTGGGATGTCGAACTGGAGGGCTGACAGGCCCGGTTCAGCCGGAGGATGCCAGGCGATTGCCAGATATTTGGTCAACAGGAGTATCGCCATGAACCGCGCCATCGCCTCGCTCGCCATCGGCATCGCCGCCCTGCCCCTTGCCGCCTGCGCAAGCTTCGCGCCCGCCGAGCAGCCCGTGTCGGTGACCGGCGCGATAACCTATCGCGAACGCATGGCACTGCCGCCGACGGCGCAGGTCGAGGTGACGCTGGCCGACGTCAGCCTGATGGATGCGCCCGCGTCGGTGATCGCACGCCAGAGCTTCACCGCCGACGGCCGGCAGGTGCCCTTCGCCTTTTCGCTGACTGTCGACCAGCGCCGTCTCGACCCGCGCCACAGCTATGCCGTGGCGGCGAGGATCACCGATGCGTCGGGCAAGCTGATGTTCATCACCGACACGCGCAACAGCGTGACCTTCGACGGTGCGCCGCGGATCGACCTGGGCACGCTGGTGATGGTGAAGACGCGCTGACCTCAGCCGTCACAGTTTAGGTCTGTGCGCACGCCCATCTCGTGCAGCATCTTTTCGACTCTCGGAAAGTCGAACTGCCATTCGTCATAGGAATCGGTCCGGCGAAGCGCGGGAGTCATGCCGACACCTTGGCAGCAGTAGCAGACCTGAATCTCGCCGAGCTGATGCCCCGATCCGTCATAATATCGAAAGAAGTGATGCGGAATAAAGCAAGCCGCATGGACCCGCTCAGCCCATTCCTTCTTTGTCAGACGGTAAAGAAATACCGATCCGTCGAGAATATCCCGCTGCGCCTTTGTCAGGCGAATGCCTTCGGGTCGCGACGTCCATTTCCCCATCTTTTCTTGATCGTCATAAGATAGATCTTCAACGAACAGGCGGACCTCGGCGGCTTGCGGCCACGGCCTGACCGGCGTGGCTCCGGCCGAAGGCCTGGAGGGCGGCGACATGATATATTCGTCGCCCGACACCTCCGATCCCATGGCCAGCGACAAAACGACGCCCACGGAAAGGAGCAGTGCTGTGCCGACGGCAATCATGGCGCTTCGTTGCTTCATATTGCCTCCCTCAGCCCAAGCCATTTCAATAGCTTTAACAGACACGTAATAAAGGCATAGCTATGCGCC
Organism: Sphingopyxis sp. P1IMeth2; assembly: GCF_900185685.1. Lineage (NCBI taxonomy): Bacteria > Pseudomonadati > Pseudomonadota > Alphaproteobacteria > Sphingomonadales > Sphingopyxidaceae > Sphingopyxis > Sphingopyxis sp. P1IMeth2. Next base: position 109,028 of record NZ_FYAT01000014.1, on the reverse strand, counting down.
GCTTGACCCGGCGCCTGTTGCGGTGCAGCAAGCTGCGTCCATGGGCCCACCAATCCAGATCTCGCAAAATCCCGACATCCGCTATCTCGGGCGAATCCTCGGCGACGTCATTCGCGCCTATGGCGGCGAGAAGCTGTTCCGGCAGACCGAATATATCCGATCGTCGAGCGTCGACCGGCATCGCGGCATCGCGGGCGCCGAGACGATCGATCCGGGGCTGGAGGCGCTGAGCCTCGACGATACCATCGCCTTCGTGCGCGGCTTCATGCTGTTTTCGATGCTCGCCAATCTGGCCGAAGACCGGCAGGGCGTCGCCGCCGAGCCCGAGGCGACGGTGGCGGCAGCGCTTGCCCGGCTGAAACAGGACGGTATCGATGGCGATGCGGTCGCGGCGCTGCTCGGCGCCGCGCTGGTCGCGCCGGTGCTCACCGCGCACCCGACCGAGGTGCGCCGCAAGTCGATGCTCGACCACAAGAACCGCATCGCCGAGCTGATGCGGCTGCGCGATGCCGGCGTCGAGGAAACCGCCGAGGGCGATGTCGTCGAGGAAGCGATCCGCCGCCAGATCGTGCTGCTGTGGCAGACGCGGCCGCTGCGCACCGAAAAATTGTTCGTTGCCGACGAGATCGACAATGCGCTGACCTATTTGCGCGACGTGTTCGTGCCCGTGATCCCCAAGCTTTATGCGCGCTGGGAACAGGAACTTGGCGCGCGCCCGGCAAGCTTCCTGCGCGTCGGGAGCTGGATCGGCGGCGACCGCGACGGCAATCCTTTCGTCACCGCCGAGACGCTGCATATGGCAACGAGCCGCAACGCCGCCGCGGTGCTCGGCCATTATATCGACGCGGTGCATGCGCTCGGCGCCGAACTGTCGGTGTCGTCTTCGCTCGCGACAGTCTCCGAAGCGGTCGAGGCACTGGCCGCGGCGAGCGGCGATACCGCGCCGAGCCGCAGCGACGAGCCCTATCGCCGCGCACTGTCGGGCATCTATGCTAGGTTGTGCGCAACCTATGCCGGCATCGTCGGGCGCGCGCCGCCGCGGCCGTCGGCACTGGCCGGCGACGCCTATGCCGCCCCCGCCGATTTTCGCCGCGACCTCGTCACCATCGCCGCCGGCCTGTCGGCGAGCGGCGAGGGCCAGCTTGGCGGCATCGGCGCGCTCGGCCGGTTGATCCGCGCGGTCGAGGTCTTCGGTTTCCACCTTGCGACGCTCGACATGCGGCAGAACAGCGCGGTGCACGAACGCGTGCTCGCCGAGCTGCTCGCGGTCGCGGGCGTCGAAGGCGATTATCTCAGCTTGGGCGAAGAGGCGCGCGTCGAGCTGCTGCGCCGCGAACTGGCGACCAACCGCCCGCTTGCCGCGCCGTGGCACAAATGGAGCGAAGAAACCGCCGGCGAACTCGCGATCGTCCACGCCGCCGCCGCGATCCGCGCCAGGCTGGGCGTCGAGGCGATCGTCCAGTGGATCATCAGCAAGGCCGAAAGCCTGTCCGACCTGCTCGAAGTCCATGTCCTCGCCCGCGAAGCCGGATTGTGGTCGGCCGAGGCGCAGGACAATCTGATGGTCGTGCCGCTGTTCGAAACCATCGCCGACCTCGACGAGGCGCCGGGGATCATGGCCGCCTATTTCGCGCTGCCCGAGATTGCGCCGCATGTCGTCGCGCGCGGACATCAGGAAGTGATGATCGGCTATTCGGATTCGAACAAGGATGGCGGCTATCTGACCTCAACATGGGGGCTCTACCAGGCATCGGAAGCGTTGACCCCGGTGTTCGAGGCCGCCGATACCGCGATGCAGCTGTTCCACGGTCGCGGCGGTGCGGTCGGGCGCGGCGGCGGCAGCGCTTTCGCCGCGATCCGCGCGCAGCCCGCGGGGACGGTGCAGGGCCGCATCCGCATCACCGAACAGGGTGAAGTGATCGCGGCCAAATATGGCACCGCCGACAGCGCCGCGACCAATCTGGAGGCGATGGTATCGGCAAGCCTGCTCGCCAGCCTCGAGCCCGAGGCGATGAGCGCGGACGACGCCGGGCGCTTTGCGGGCGCAATGACCGCGCTGTCGAACGATGCCTTCGCCGCCTATCGCGGGCTCGTTTACGATACGCCCGCCTTCAAGGACTTCTTCCGCGCGATGACGCCGATCGCCGAGATCGCGACGCTGAAGATCGGGTCGCGGCCGTCGAGCCGCACCAAATCGACCGCGATCGAGGACCTGCGCGCGATTCCCTGGGTGTTCAGCTGGGCGCAGGCGCGCACCATGCTGCCCGGCTGGTACGGCACCGGCGAGGCCTTTGCGGCGTTCGCGGACCAGGCGCTGCTCGCCGATATGGCGCAAAGCTGGCCCTTCTTCGGCGCGCTGCTCGGAAATATGGAAATGGTGCTGGCAAAATCGGACATCGGCATCGCCGCGCGCTATGCCGAACTGGCCGGGCATGTGGGCGGGCATGCGGCGATCTTTTCGCGCATCCGCGACGGCTGGCACCGCGCCCACGACGGGCTTTTGACAATCACCGGCCAGTCGCGGCTGCTCGAGAATAATCCAGCGCTCGAGGCATCGATCCGCCTGCGCCTGCCCTATATCGAGCCGCTCAACCTGCTGCAGATCGAATTGATGAAGCGCCACCGCGCGGGCGAAACCGACCCCCGCATCGCCGAGGGCATCCAGTTGACCATCAACGCGATCGCAACCGCGCTGCGCAACAGCGGGTAGACCCGAACACCGTCATGGCGAGGAGCAAGGCGAAGCAATCGCTTCGCGCCTCGCCATGACGAGGGGTCAATTCTTGACGATCCGCACCTCGCCCTTGCTCGTCTCGCCCGCGGGTTCGAAGCTGATCGTGAAATCGGCGCCGTCCTTGTCGGTTCCGCGCAGCGTGTCGCCGGCGCGCTGGACCTGGATATTCTTCTTCGCAAATTCGCCGGCCATCCAGTCGGCTGCCTTGGCGGGCGCCGCCGGCGAGGTGAAGCCGAGGCGCACCCTCGCCTTGTCGGCGCCGCCCTTGTCACTCGCATTGACGTCGATGCTTGCGATCTTGCTGCCCGGATAGAGCTTCACCCCGTCGATGTCGAAATCGCTATCGACGTCGATATTGGCGAAATCGGGGAGCTTGAAGCTCATCGAGCCGTGGTCGCCATCGATGCTGACCTTGCCGCCGTCCTTGCCGGCGGTGATCCGGACATTGCCGCCGTCGCCATCGGCATTCACCGTGACCTCAGCCTTATCGCTCTTGTCTTCGGCGTGCCCGCAGGCGCCGAGCAACAGCATCGGGGGAATCAGGAAGGCGAAACGCATGGACTGTCTCCTTGGTGCATTATCTGAATAATACACCTGCGCGCGCGGCGAGTCAATTTCCTGTCGGCTCGCCATAACGCGGTTACGGTTCGACAGGGATACCCCCCGGATCAAGTCCGGGATGGCCAACAAGAAGCGGCCTAAGCGTCGATGCTGGTCTTGAGGTCGCCATGGACGAGACCGCCGTCGACCGCGATCGTTTCGCCGACGACATAATCGCCCGCCTTCGATGCGAGAAAGATCGCTGCGCCGGCCATATCCTCGGGCACGCCGATGCGCTTGGTCGGGATGCTCTTGGCAACTGCGTCGCCATGGTCGCGCGCCGCCTTGTTCATGTCCGACTGGAAGGCGCCGGGTGCGATCGCGGTGACGATGATATTGTCCTGCACCAGCCGCGCCGCCATGCGCTTGGTCAGATAGAGGATCGCCGCCTTCGACGCATGATAGCTGTAGGTTTCCCACGGGTTGAGGCGCAGGCCGTCGATCGACCCGATGTTGATGACCTTTGCCGGCCGTGCGGGCGTGCCCGCCGCCTTCAGCAGATTGTGCAACGCCTGGGTCAGGAAGAAGGGCGATTTGACGTTGATGTCCATCACCTTGTCCCAGCCGGCTTCGGGGAAATTCTCGAAGGGTTCGCCCCAGGCGGCGCCCGCATTGTTGACGAGGATGTCGAGCTTTTCCTCGCGTGCTTCGAGTTCCTTGGCGAGCGCGCGGCAGCCTTCGACGGTCGAAAGATCGACGGGAAGGCCGATGACCTTGCCCGGATAGCGCGTTTCGAAATCGGCGACGGCTTCCTCGATCTGCGCCGTTTTGCGCGCTGAGATATAGACGCGCGCGCATCCCGCGGCGAGATAGCCTTCGACGATCATCTTGCCGATGCCGCGCGAACCGCCGGTGACGAGCGCGATGCGGCCGTTGAGGCCGAACATATCATTGAGGTTCATTGTTTTTCTCCGATCACTCCCCTCCCGCAGGCGGCAGGGGGTTTGAGTCGTTTCAGTATCCGTTCATCCGGGCGACCTGGTCGATATGGTAATGCACATCGCCCATGAATTCGGCGAGCGCGCGGTCGCGTTTCATGTAGAGGCCGATGTCATATTCGTCGGTCATGCCGATGCCGCCGTGCATCTGAACGCCTTCGCGCACCGCAAGGTTGGCGGCGCGGCCCGCCTTGGCCTTGGCGACCGAGACCATCAGCTTCGCGCCTTCGCTGCCTTCGTCAAGGAGCTGCTGCGCCTTCATCACCGTGGCGCGCGCGACTTCCATCTCGCCATAGAGATGCGCGGCGCGGTGCTGGAGCGCCTGAAACTCGCCGATTAGCTTGCCGAACTGCTTGCGTTCCTTGAGGTAATTGACGGTCATGTCCATCGCGCCCTGCCCGACGCCAACCATTTCGGCGGCAGCGCCGGTGCGGGTGGCGGCCAGCAGCGCGTCGAGGATGTGGCCGCCGGCATCGACTTCGCCGATCACCGCGTCGGCATCGACCTCGACGCCGTCGAGGGTGACATGGCTTGCAAACGAGGAGTCGACGAGGCGGCGCGGATCGGCGGTCAGCCCCTTTGCATCCTTCGGCACCGCGAACAGGGTGATACCGCCGTCGGTTTTCGCCGCGACGATGCTCATGTCGGCGATATGGCCGTGGAGGACGAAGCTTTTCTTGCCGTCCAATCGAAAGCCGTTGCCGGCGCGTGTCGCGGCGGTCGCGATGCGGTCGGGGCGGTGCTTGGCACCCTCGTCGATCGCGAGTGCGACGATCGCCTCGCCGCTGGCGATGGCGGGAAGCCAGCGGCCCGCCTGCGTTCCGCCCGCCTTCGCCAGCGCGGCGACCGCGCCGACGCTGGTCGCGAGGAAGGGCGACGGCGTCAGGTTGCGGCCGATTTCCTCGAGCACGATGCCCGCTTCCATATGCCCCATGCCGAGCCCGCCATGCGCCTCCGGCACCAGCATGCCGGGCAGGCCCATTTCGGTGAACTGCGCCCACAGGTCGCGCGAGAAGCCGGTGGCGTCGGCCTCGTCGCGCAGCTTGCGGAGGTGCGAGACGGGGGCCTGTTCGGCCACAAAGGGCGCGACGCTGTCCTTGAGCATCGCCTGATCGTCATTGTGATACAAGGGCATGGGTCAGGCTCCGGGCAAATCGAGGATACGCTTGGCGATGACGTTGAGCATCACTTCGCTCGTGCCGCCTTCGATCGAATTGGCCTTGGTGCGCAGCCACGCGCGCGGGCGGGCGCCACCCTTTGTTTCGGGGCTGTCCCATTCGAGCGCTTCGCTGCCACCGCCCGACATGACGAGTTCGTGGCGGCGCTTGTTGAGCTCGGTCCCGACATATTTCATCATGTTCGACGAGGCGGGGTGCGCGCGGCCGGTCTTCCACATGTCCATGAAGCGTTCGCCCATCGCGCGATAGGCAAAGACATCGACGTCGAACGCCGCCATTTCGGCGCGCAGGATCGGATCGTCGAGTTCGCCATGGTCGTTCTTGCCGATCGCCTTGGCAAAGGCGCCGCCGATGCTGACCATGTCGCCGCCCGCACCGCCGCCCGAAATCATCTCGCGTTCGTGGCCGAGGAGATATTTGGCGACGTCCCAGCCCCGGTTGATCTCGCCGACGAACTGCGTCTTGGGCACTTCGACATCGTCGAAGAAGGTTTCGCAGAAGGGCGAATTGCCCGAAATCAGCAGGATCGGCTTGGTCGTGACGCCCTTGCTCTCCATGTCGAAGAGCATGAAGGTGATGCCCTGATATTTGTTCGCCTTGTCGGTGCGGACGAGGCAGAAGATCCAGTCGGCCTTGTCGGCATAGCTGGTCCAGATCTTCGATCCGTTGACGACCCAGTGATCGCCCTTGTCCTCGCCGAAGGTCTGCAGGGAGACGAGGTCGCTGCCCGAGCCGGGTTCCGAATAGCCCTGGCACCAGCGGATTTCGCCGCGCGCGATCTGGTTCAGATAATGGACCTTCTGCTCTTCGGTACCGAATTTGAGCAGCGCGGGGCCGAGCATCCAGATGCCGAAGCTGTCGAGCGGCGAGCGCGCGTTGATCCGCTTCATTTCCTGTTTCAGGATCTTGGTCTGTTCGGGGGTCAGCCCGGCGCCGCCATATTCCTTCGGCCAATCGGGAACGGTGTAGCCCTTTGCGGCGCAGGCTTCGAGCCATTGTTTCTGGGCGTCATTCTTGAAAACCCATTTGCGGCCGCCCCAGCACACATCGCCTTCGTCGCGGACGGGTTCGCGCATTTCGGGGGGACAATTGGCTTCCAGCCAGGCGCGCACTTCGGCGCGAAAAGCGTCCTGATCGCTCATCTTTCGGGCTCCTCTTCTGGCGCGCAAACTAAGGGGAGTCGCCCGGTTTACGCAAGCGTCAACTTGGCTGTGCCGCGCTGCCGTTACGGCGCCGTAGCGTCCGATTGCGGGCCGTTGACGCGCCCTCCCATGCGCCTAAGCTAAGTGGCAAAAGAAAACGGGAGAGCAGGAAATGCGATTCGCAGGCAAGGTCGCCGTCGTCACCGGCGCAGCATCGGGTATTGGCAAGGCGGCCGTTCTGAAACTCGCGGGCGAAGGCGCCCATGTTTTCGCCGCCGACATCGACGAGGCGGGCGGTCAGGCTCTTGCCGCGGCGTCGAACGGCCGGATCGAATTCATCCGGTGCGACGTCACCGTCGCGTCGGACATCGAAGCGCTGATGGACGAAGCCGCGAAGCGCGGCGGCGGCATCGACATCGTGTTCAACAATGCTGCCGCAGGCGGCGACCGCGCCCCGATCGACGAAATCACGCCCGACGGATGGGACTGGACGATGAACCTCGTCCTCAAATCGGTCGCGATGGGCATCCGCTATGCTGCGCCTCATATGAAGGGCCGCAAAGGCGCCGCGATCGTCAACACTGCGAGCGTCGCGGCGCTCGGCGCTGGCTATTCGCCGACCGCCTATGCCGTCGCCAAGGCGGGCGTGCTGCATCTGACCAAGGTCGCGGCGACCGATCTTGCCCAATATGGCATCCGCGTGAACGCGATCTGCCCCGGCTTCATCAACACCAATATCTTCACCACCTCGCTCGAGGTGCCCGACGAAAGCAAGGATGCGGCCAAGGCGGTGATCGCCGAAATGAGTGCGCATGCGCAGCCGGTCGCGCGCGGCGGACAACCCGACGACATCGCCAATGCCGTCGCCTATCTGGCGAGCGAGGAGGCGAGCTTCATGACCGGCACGCATATGCTGGTCGACGGCGGTCTGACGATCGGCCAGCGCCACGCCTGGGATCCCGAAGCGCCCGGCCTGTTCGACGCCCTGATAGCCATGGAGGATGCGGCCAAGGCCGGAGCCGCGGCGTGACCGCCGAGACCCCGGCGCAGGCGCGCCTGCCGCTCGGGCTCAAATTATTCCACGGCCTCGGCAGCGTTGCCTATGGGGTCAAGGACAACGGCTTTTCGACCTTCCTCCTGATCTTTTACAGCCAGGTGGTCGGGCTCGATGCGAGCCTTGTTTCGCTGGCGCTGATGTTCGCGCTGCTCGCCGATGCCTTCGTCGATCCGCTGATCGGCTATTTTTCGGACCGCACCTATACGCGCTGGGGCCGCCGCCATCCGTGGCTCTATCTCGCGCCGCTGCCGCTCGGGCTCGCATGGATGCTGCTGTGGTCGCCGCCCGACGATCATACGCACATCTTTGCCTATCTGGTGGTCGTCGCGGTGTTGGTGCGCACGCTGGTATCGTGCTGCGAAGTGCCGTCGCAATCGCTCGTCGCCGAACTGACAAGCGATTATGACGAGCGCACCGCGCTGGTCCGCTTCCGCTTCCTCTTCGCCTGGGGCGGCGGGCTGCTCGTCTTCTTCCTCGCCAACACCGTCTTCCTGCGGCCCGACGCGACACACAAGTTCGGGCAGCTCAATCCTGCGGGCTACTGGCTCTACGGCCTGTGCGGGGCGATCATCATGGCGGTGACGGTTTTCATCTCGGCGCTCGGCCAGCATCGGCGCATAGCGCATCTGCCCGCGACGAAGCCCGAACCCGGAACGCCCCGGCGCGCCTTTGCCGAGATTTGGGAATCGCTGCGCCACCCGGCGGCGCTGATCCTGCTCGGCGCCTCGCTGATCGCGATTTCGAGCACGCAGATGACCTTCACCATCTCGAACTTCCTTTATCTTTATGTCTGGCGCTTTTCCGATGGCGCCTTCGCGGCGCTGCCATGGCTGCTGATGGTCAGCGTCCTGCTGTCCTTCGTGTTTGTGCAGCCACTCCACCACCGGTTCGGCAAGAAGCGCGTCGCGGTGATCTGCGGGATCATCAGCACGACGTTCTGGGTGGCGCCGTTCGGCCTGTTCCTTTCGGGCCATTGGCCGGGAACCGGCTCCGCCTTTTCGAGCAATCTGCTGATGGGCTTCATCCTCGTTTCCAACGTCAACGCGGTGATGGTGATGATCTCCGCACAGTCGATGCTCGCCGACGTCGTCGAAGCCTCGCAGGTCGAAACCGGACGCCGCACCGAAGGCGTGTTCGCCGCCGGCTGGATGTTCGTCCAGAAATGCGCCACCGCCGTAGGGATCGGCCTCACCGGCCTGCTGATCAGCCTGTCGGGCCTGCCGGCGAAAGCCGTTCCCGGCGAGGTTGCACCGCAAGTGGTCGACCGGCTGGTCGTCAGCTACAGCCTGATCGTGATCGTCGCGACAATCCTGTCGACGTGGATCTTCGCGCGCTTCCCGATCAACCGCGCCGACCACGAAGCCCGCGTCGCCGCGCTGTCCGCATCCGAAACGATCGCGCTGCAATGAGCGCCAATATTCTCCCGGGCGCGCTGCCGACGCGCATCAAGGTGGCGCATGGCGTGGGTGCCGTAACGCTCGGAATCAAGGAGTCGGGGCTCACCACCTTCTTCATGATCTATTACAACCAGGTGCTCGGTTTCGATCCGCGCGTCGTGTCGCTCGTGTTGATCGGCGCGATGCTGGTCGATGCGATCGTCGATCCGATGATCGGCCGGCTGTCGGATGCGACGCGAACCCGGCTTGGGCGGAGGCTGCCTTGGCTTTACGGCGCCGCTCTGCCGATGGCAATCGTGTGGACGCTGCTGTGGGTGTCGCCCGATATCGCAAAACATTCGACGTTGGGCCTGTTCCTCAATGTCGTGGCCGTGCGGATATTGGTGTCGGCGTGCGAAATTCCGTCGATCTCGCTCGTCGCCGAACTGACGCGCGATTATGACGAGCGCACCGCGCTGATGCGCTATCGCTTTCTGTTCGGCTGGCTGGGCGGCCTCCTTGCCGTGGCGCTTGCCTATAATGTCTTTCTGGTCTCCGACGATCCCGCGCGCAGCGGCTTGCTCGAGACATCCGGCTATACCGCCTACGGTCTGTTCGGCGCCGCCATGATCTTGCTGACGACGCTGGCGTCGGCATTCGGTCAGCAACGCCGCATCCTGTCGCTGCCGCCTCCGCCGCGCAGGCCGCACGGCCATTCGATGCTCGCTGACATCCTGCTTGCCTTTCGCAACCCGGCGTTTCTTGCGCTGGCGTCCGGCGCGCTGTTCGTCACGGGCGCCTATGCGACGACGATCGCGTCGACCAATTATATGATGCTCTATGTCTGGCAACTCAGCGATGCACAGCTGCGTTTCTATCCTGTCGGGCTCGCCGTCGCGGTCTTCGGCGCTTTCGCGGCGGTCGGCCATGCGCACCGCCGCTTTGGCAAGCGCGACAGCGCGATCGGTGCCGCGCTCGCGAGTGGCGTGATCGCTTTCCTGCCCTATGCCGCACGCAATCTGGGCTGGTGGCCCGATCTGGGCGGATGGCCTTCGGTGATGCTTTTGCTGTCGTTGCAGACCCTGTCGCTGTTCGGGTTGGTGGTGGCAACCATTTCCACCTCGTCGATGGTTGCCGAAATCGTCGAAGCGCATGAGGTCGATCATGGCACGCGGATCGAGGGCGTCTTCTTCGCCGGCTATCTGATGGTTCAGAAATTCGGGCAGGCGCTCGGCATCTTTCTCGTCGGCCAGCTTGTCGCCTTTGCAGGGTTGAGCGATCAAGTGCGGCCCGAGGACTGGCCAGCCAGCACTGCCGCGGCAATGGCGTGGATTTTCGCCGGATTGATGATTTTGATTTCGGTCATGGCGGCCATTGGCCTGCGGCGGTATCCGATCGACCGGGCCAGCCACGAGGCACGGCTCGCCGCCCTCGCCTCGACGGGCGGCGCGGCGGCCGATAGCCAAGGGCCGCGGCCGTAACGGAAGATTGCGCGGGCAGCGATGCCGGGGCAATTTTCTGCGCCGCGGGTCTTGGCAAAGGGGGGCGAATCGGTCCAAAGGCTTACGTGAACGTAAAGGGAAAGGATGCAGCGATGGATTTCGACTTCACCGACCGGCAGGTGCACTGGCGCGACCGGGTGCGCGAGTTCATCGACCGCAAGATCCGCCCCGCCGTTGCGACCTACAAACAGCAGGATGCGAGCGGCGACCGCTGGAAAGTCATCCAGGTCGTCGAGGATCTGAAGGCCGAGGCGAAGGCCGCCGGCATCTGGAACCTGTTCATGCCGCCGCGCAGCAGCGCGCACCATCATGTCGACGAGACGTTCGAATTCGAAGGTCCGGGGCTCACCAACCTCGAATATGCGCTGTGCGCCGAGGAAATGGGCCGGGTCGGCTTTGCGAGCGAGGTGTTCAACTGCTCGGCGCCCGACACGGGCAATATGGAAGTCTTCCATCGCTACGGCACCCGCGCGCAGAAGGACAGATGGCTCGCCCCGCTGATGAATGGCGAGATTCGATCGGCCTTTCTGATGACCGAACCCGCAGTCGCCTCGTCCGATGCGACGAACATCGAAACGCGGATCGAACGCGATGGCGACGACTATGTCATCAACGGCGTCAAATGGTGGTCGTCGGGCGCGGGCGATCCGCGCTGCAAGGTCGCGATCGTCATGGGCAAGACCGACTTCGGCGCCAAGCGCCACGCGCAGCAGTCGATGCTGGCGGTCCCGATGGACGCGCCGGGCATCAATATCCTGCGCCACCTGCCCGTCTTTGGCTATGACGATGCACCGCACGGTCATATGGAAATCGAGCTCAAGGACGTTCGCGTCAAGGCCGAGGATGCGATGCTGCTCGGCGAAGGCCGCGGCTTCGAGATTGCGCAGGGCCGCCTCGGGCCGGGGCGTATTCATCATTGCATGCGCACGATCGGCGTCGCCGAAGAAGCGCTCGAACGGATGTGCAAGCGGCTCCAGTCGCGCGTCGCCTTCGGCAAGACCGTGGCCGAGCACAGCATCTGGGAACAGCGCATCGCCCGCGCGCGCATCGACATCGAAATGACGCGCCTCCTGTGCCTGAAGGCCGCCGACATGATGGACAAGGTCGGCAACAAGTCGGCCGCGGCCGAGATCGCGATGATCAAGGTGCAGGCGCCGAACATGGCGCTGCAGATCATCGACGATGCGATCCAGGCGCATGGCGGCGGCGGCGTCAGCGAGGATTTCGGCCTCGCCAAAATGTATGCCGGCCAGCGCACGCTGCGCATCGCCGACGGTCCCGACGAAGTCCACGCCCGCGCCATCGCGCGCATCGAGCTGGCGAAACATTCGCCCGCCGCGCAGGACGATCGTTTCTCGTCGGGCGACATCGGCGTAACGCGTTAAGCCGTCCCACGTCCGTTCGTGTCGCGCGAAGTCGAGACACGAACGGCCACAACCGGTTCTCGAAGTCGCTCGAACCGAACGGAGAAGATACATTGACCAAAGCCGCCGTCCTGATCGAACCCGGCAAGCCCCTCGTCATCGAGGAGATCGTCGTCGACAAGCCCGGCCCGCACGAGGTGCGCATCCGCACCGCCGCCTGCGGGCTTTGCCATTCGGACCTGCACTTCATCGACGGCGCCTATCCGCACCCCCTGCCCGCCATCCCCGGCCATGAAGCCGCCGGGATCGTCGAGGCGGTGGGCAGCGAAGTCCGCACGGTGAAGCCGGGCGATGCGGTCGTCACCTGCCTCAGCGCCTTTTGCGGCCATTGCGAGTTCTGCGTTACCGGGCGCATGTCGCTGTGCCTTGGCGGCGAGACGCGCCGGCCGGTCGGATCGGCGCCGCGCATCACGCGCCCCGACGGATCGCCGGTCAACCAAATGCTCAACCTCAGCGCCTTTTCGGAGGTGATGCTGATCCACGAACATGCGTGCGTCGCGATCGATCCCGAAATGCCGCTCGACCGGGCGGCGGTGATCGGCTGCGCGGTCACGACCGGCGCGGGCACCATCTTCAACGCGTGCAAGGTGACGCCGGGCGAAACGGTCGCGGTCGTCGGTTGCGGCGGCGTCGGGCTCGCGACGATCAACGCCGCCAAGATCGCGGGCGCGGGGCGCATCATCGCCGCCGACCCGGTTCCCGAAAAGCGCGAACTGGCGATGAAGCTCGGCGCAACCGATGTCGTCGACGCGCTCGCCGACGATGCCGCCAAACAGATCGTCGAAATGACCAAGGGCGGCGTCGACCATGCGGTCGAAGCGGTCGGGCGTCCTGCCTCGGCCAGCCTCGCGGTCGCGTCGCTGCGCCGCGGGGGCACCGCGACGATCCTGGGCATGATGCCGCTGTCCGAAAAGGTCGGGCTGGGCGCAATGGACCTGCTTTCGGGCAAGAAGCTGCAGGGCGCGATCATGGGCGGCAACCGCTTCCCGGTCGACATTCCGCGGCTCGTCGATTTCTACCTGCGCGGCCTGCTCGATCTCGACAGCATCGTTGCCGAGACGATCCCGCTCGACCGGGTCAACGAAGGCTTCGACAAGATGCGAAAGGGCGATGCCGCGCGGTCGGTGATCGTGTTCGGCCAATGACGGAAACAATCGACGCGCAAAAGGCCTTCAGCGGCACCGTCGCGCCCGAGGGGGCCGACGTCCTCGACGAGGCGAAGCTGACCGCCTGGATGGAAGCCAATGTCGAAGGGTTTGAAGGCCCGCTGACGCAGAGCAAATTTGCCGGCGGCCAGTCGAACCCGACCTACAAGATTTCGGCGCCGTCGGGCAATTATGTGCTGCGGCGCAAACCTTTCGGCCCGCTTCTCCCGTCGGCGCACGCCGTCGACCGCGAATATAAGGTGCAGGCTGGCCTCCATAAGATGGGCTATCCGGTCGCGCGCCAATATGGGCTGTGTACCGATGACAGCGTGGTCGGCAGCTGGTTCTATGTGATGGGGATGGTCGACGGCCATACCATCTGGGACGGATCGATGCCGGGGTCGACCCCCGAAAACCGCCGCGCGACCTATTTCGCGATGATCGACGCGCTCGCGGCGCTGCACAGTGTCGATGTCGAAGCCGCCGGGCTTTCGGACTTCGGCAAGCCGGGCAATTATTTCGGGCGCCAGGTCGATCGCTGGACCAAGCAGTACCGGCTGTCCGAGACCGAGACGATGGACGAGATGGAGCGGCTGATCGAATGGCTGCCCGCGACCTTGCCCGAACAGACGCGCACCAGCGTCGTCCACGGCGATTATCGGATCGACAATATGATCTGGGCCAAGGACCGGCCCCAGGTGCTTGCGGTGCTCGACTGGGAATTGTCGACACTCGGCGATCCGCTCGCTGATTTCACCTATGTCGCAATGGCGTGGGTGACCGAAAACGGCGGCCGTTCGGGGGTGATGGACCTCGACCGCGCGGCGCTCGGCATTCCGGAGCTCGACGAGGTGGTCGATCGCTATTGCGCCGCGACCGGGCGCGACAGCGTTCCCGACATGAACTGGTATTTCGCCTATAATTTCTTCCGCCTCGCCGGCATCATGCAGGGGATCAAGAAGCGGGTCATCGACGGCACCGCATCGTCGGCCCATGCCAAGGCGATGTCCGAACGCGTTCTGCCGCTGGCACAAAAGGCGTGGCACTTCGCGCAGCAGGCCGGCGCATGAGCCTGTTCGACATGACCGGGCAGGTCGCGCTGATCACCGGATCGTCGCGCGGCATCGGCAAGGCGACCGCCGAAGCAATGGCCGAACAGGGCGCCAAGGTCGTCATCTCGAGCCGCAAGCAGGATGCGTGCGATCAGACCGCGGCGGCGATCAACGCGCGCTTTGGCGAAGGCACCGCGATTGCGGTTGCCGCGAACATCTCATCGAAGGAGGATCTGCAGCATCTCGTCGACGCGACACGCGCCGCCTTCGGCAAGATCACCGCGCTCGTCTGCAACGCGGCATCGAACCCCTATTATGGTCCTGGCCTCGGCATCAGCGACGACCAGTTCCGCAAGATCATGGACAATAATATCCTGTCCAACCACTGGCTGATTTCGATGGTCGCACCCGAAATGCTCGAACGCGGCGAAGGATCGATCACGATCATCAGTTCGATCGGCGGGCTCAAGGGATCGCCGATCATCGGGGCCTACGGGATTTCCAAGGCGGCGGACATGCAGGTGGCGCGCAATTTCTCGGTCGAGTTCGGCCCCAGGGGCGTCCGCGTCAATTGCATCGCGCCCGGCCTGATCCGCACCGACATGGCGCGCGCGCTGTGGGAAAATGAAGAGAATCTTCGGCGTTCCACCGCGGCTTCGACGCTGAAGCGCATCGGCGAACCGCACGAGATCGCCGGCGCGGCTGTCTTTCTTGCCAGCAAGGCGGGGGCATTCACAACCGGCCAGACCATCGTCTGCGATGGCGGAGCCACGATATCGGGAGGCGCATGATGGGCGCATTGGACGGCAAGATCGCGATCATTACCGGCGCGGGCAGCGGCATCGGCCGGGCAAGCGCGCTGCGCTTCGCCGCCGAAGGCGCGAAACTCGTCATCGGCGACAAGAGCGCGGCGGTGCATAACACGGCGCAGGCAGTGAAGGACGCAGGCGGCACCGTCGTCGCGCTGGAAGTCGATGCCGGTGTCGAAGCCGATGTTGCGCGGCTGGTCGCGACCGCACAGGAAAATTACGGTGGGCTCGACATCGCCTTCGCCAACGCCGGGATCATCGGCGACATGGGCGGCATCTTCGACATCTCGCCCGAGGCCTGGGCCGAAACGCTGCGCGTCAATCTGATCGGCCCGGCGCTGATGGTGAAGCATGCGGGCAAGGCGATGGTCGATCAGGGCCGCGGCGGCGCGATCCTGCTGACCGCGAGTGTCGCGGGGATCAATTCGGGCGCCGGCCCGGCCGCCTATTCGGCGTCGAAGGCGGGGGTCATCAACCTTGCCAAGACCGCGGCGCAGCAGATGACGTCGGCCAATGTGCGCGTCAACGCGATCTGCCCCGGCCTCACCGAAACCGGGATGACCAAACCCACCTTCGACTATGCAAAGGAGAAGGGCGTCACGCACAAGATCGGCCAGCTCAACCCGCTGAAGCGTGCCGGTCAGCCCGAGGAGCTCGCCAATGTCGCGCTCTTCCTGCTCAGCGACCAGGCAAGCTACGTCAACGGACAGGCGATTGCGGTTGACGGGGGCCTCACCAGCTCGCACCCGGTGACACGCCAGCTTCTCGGCCAGACATCGCACTAAGGACGACGCCCCATGGGTCACGGATTCGATACCGCGCGGCTGGACCGCATTCCCACCTTTCTCGACGCCAAATATGTCGGCGCCGGCCGCCTGCCGCATGCGGCGACGCTGGTGTCGCGGCGCGGCGAGATCGCGCATCTGTCGTGCATCGGCGAGGCGCGTCCGGGCGAGGCGCTGAAAGAGGATGCGATCTTCCGCATCGCCAGCATGACCAAGCCGATCACCAGCACCGCCTTCATGATGCTGGTCGAGGAGGGCAAGGTCGCGCTGTCCGATCCGCTGGTAAAGTTCTGCCCCGAGTTCAAGGACACCGGCGTCTTCGTTGCGGGCGGCGGCAATGTGCCCTTCCTGACCCGGCCGCCGGTGCGCCCGATCCTGATGGTCGACCTGCTGCGCCATACCGCCGGCCTCACCTACAGCTTTCAGGAGCGTACGCCGGTCGACGCCGCCTATCGCAAGACCAAGATCGACGATTTCGACGCCGATTATACGATGGACAGCTTCATCGCGGGGCTCGCGAAAATCCCGCTGCAGTTCGATCCCGGCGCGCACTGGAATTATTCGATGGCGACCGACGTCCTTGGCGCGGTGATCGAGCGGATCGAGGGCAAGCCCTTTGCCCAGGTGCTGCAGGAGCGCATCTTCGGCCCCCTCGGCATGGTCGATACCGGGTTCAAGGTGCCTGCGGACACACAGCATCGGCTGACCGACTGCTACGCCTTCGACCCGAAGGAGAAGATGAAGGGCTTCGACAGCGGCGACCGCAGCCGCTGGGCAAAGGACCGCAGCTTTCATTCGGGCGGCGGCGGGCTCGTCTCGACGCTCGCCGACTATCACCGTTTCTGCCTGATGCTGCTCGGCGGCGGCAAGCTGGATGGCGCGCGGATCATCAGCCGCAAGACGCTCGCCCTGATGACCGCGAACCACCTGGTCGGCGGCGGCGACCTGACGCAGCATAGCGTCGGCATCTTTTCCGAGGACGAAAATGCCGGGGTCGGCTTCGGGCTCGGCTTCGCGGTCACGCTCGACCCGGCGGCGGCAGGCATTCCCGGTTCGGCGGGCGATTTCTATTGGGGCGGCATGTTTTCGACCGGCTTCTTCGTCGATCCGGTCGAAGAAATCTGCATGGTGTTCATGACCCAGCTCATGCCCTCGTCCACCTATCCCGTGCGCCGCGAGGTCAAGACGCTCGTCCACGCCGCGATCGACGACTGAAATGATGTATATGTTCGAATGAAAAAAGCCTGTGTCCCCGCGTAGGCGGGGACCCATCTCCTGCCGGTGCCAAATCGTACCGTCCGATGATGGATCCCCGCCTACGCGGGGGCACAAGGCTTTTCTGACAGGCTTTAGATTGAGAGGAGCTTTCCCATGTCCGATGAAACCCCCGTTTCCGTCACGATGCAGAAGGATGGCGAGGTCGCCGTCGTCATCGTCAACAACCCCCCGGTCAACGCCCTGTCGTGGCATGTCCGTCAAGGGCTGAAGGATAATTTCGAAGCCGCGCTCGCCGATGACAGCGTCAAGGCGATCGTGCTGCGCTGCGATGGCGCAACCTTCATCGCCGGCGCCGACATCAGCGAATTCGGCAAGCCGCCGCGCGGTCCCGATTTCAACGCCGTGCTCAACATGATCGAAGCCGCGACCAAGCCGGTCGTCGCCGCGATCCACGGCACCGCGCTCGGCGGCGGCCTCGAAACCGCGCTCGTCTGTCATTATCGCGTCGCGGTCCCGTCGGCGAAGCTCGGCGTGCCCGAGGTGAAGCTGGGGCTGCTGCCCGGCGCGGGCGGCACGCAGCGCCTGCCGCGTGTCGTCGGGGTCGAAGCCGCCGCGACGATGACCTCGCTCGGCGACCCCGTCCCCGCGCCACGCGCGAAGGAGATGGGCTTGGTCGACGAACTGGCGGGTGAGGACAGCCTTGCCGCCGACGCGATCGCCTTTGCCCGCGCCAAGATCGCCGACGGCCCGCGCCCGACCCGCGAACGCGCCGTGTTCGGCGACGTCGGCGTCATCGAAAAGCTGAAGACCGCGAACGCGAAGCGCTGGCGCGGTTTCGAGGCGCCTTACGCGAACCTCGCCTGCGTCGAGGCGGCGACGCGCCTGCCCTTCGACGAAGGGCTCGCCTTCGAGCGCCAGGAATTCATGAAGCTGATGATGGGCAGCCAGTCGGCGGCGCAGCGCCACATCTTTTTCGCCGAACGCCAAGCGGCAAAGATCGACGGCCTGCCCAAGGACACGCAGCTGCGCGACATCAAGAAGGTCGGCATCATCGGCGCCGGCACGATGGGCGGCGGCATCATGATGAACTTCCTGCAAAAGGGCTTTCCCTGCACCATCGTCGAGATGCAGCAGGAAGCGCTCGACCGCGGCCTGGGCGTGGTGCGCAAGAATTATGATGCCAGCGCCGCGAAGGGCCGCTTCAAGCCCGAACAGGTCGATCAGATGATGGGGCTCATCACCCCCGCGCTCGAACTCGACGCGCTCGCCGACTGCGACCTCATCATCGAGGCGGTCTACGAGAATATGGACGTCAAGAAAGACATCTTCGGCAAGCTCGACAAGATCGCGAAGCCCGGCGCCATCCTGGCGTCGAACACCAGCTACCTCGACGTCAACGAGATTGCAGCATCGACGAGCCGCCCCGGCGACGTGCTCGGCATGCACTTCTTCTCGCCCGCCAATGTGATGAAGCTGCTCGAAGTGGTGCGCGGCGACAAGACCGCACCCGACGTGCTGGCGACCGCAATGGCGATCGGCAAGAAGATCGGCAAGGTCGCCGTCGTCGCGGGCGTATGCCACGGCTTCATCGGCAACCGCATGCTCGCGCCGCGCCAGATCGAGGCGCAGAAGCTGCTGCTCGAAGGCGCGACCCCGGCGCAGGTCGACAAGGTGCATGTCGATTTCGGCATGCCGATGGGACCGTTCCAGATGAGCGACCTTGCCGGCGTCGACATCGGCTGGCACCGCGACCCGAACCGGATCGAAAGCATCCGCGACGCGCTGTGCGCCGAAGGCCGCTGGGGCCAGAAGAAGCAGGCGGGCTTCTATGACTATGACGACAAGCGCAATCCGTCGGAAAGCCCGCGCGTTGCCGAGATCATCGAGGAGTTCCGCCAGAAGGCGGGCATTCAGAAGCGCGAGATCAGCGATCAGGAAATCGTCGAACGCACGCTCTATCCGATGGTCAACGAAGGTGCCTTGATCCTCGCCGAAGGCAAGGCACAGCGCGCGAGCGATATCGATGTGGTGTGGATCTACGGCTATGGCTGGCCGGTCTATCGCGGCGGTCCGATGTTCTGGGCGGGCCTTGAAGGCACCGACAAGATCGCCGCGGCGCTGGAAAAGCACGGCTTCACGGTGGCACCGCTGCTCGCCGAGAAGGCCGCGGCGAAGGCGGGCTTCTAAACCAGCGCGAAACGAAGAAAGGGCCGCCTGTCCCCGCTTGGGTCAGGCGGCCCTTCTTTTGTCAAAATCACGGCGACCGGCCGTAAAAACAGCGGCAATTCAGGGTTAAGATCATGGCGGCATCGGCCGTTAGGGCAGAGCATGAACGCCATGTCCTTTGCCCTCGCCCTGCTCGTCGCTGCGGGCGCACCGACGGCAGCGCAAGCTCCGCCGCCGCAGGCAAGCGCCGTGGGCGTCGCCCGCGCGCGCATAGTGGCCCCGGCCGAGGTGCGGCGGGTGAACGGCCGACTGGAAGTGCGCTCCGGCAACAGCAAAGCGCCCACGCAAGTGCATCGCACCAAAAGGCTCGATGGCGGCGAGACAGCGGATTTCTATTGAACTGGTGCCGGCCGCGGTGGGTCCGGTTACGACCGATAGCGGACTTACCTCGCTTATTTCCTGTTATTCGCTGCGCGATCCATAAACGATAATATCAGGTCCTTGATATCTCGACCTATAGGCGAAATCGATGAGGTGCTTGTGGTCCCATTCGGGATTCTCGCAATACTCATCATAGCAAGCGGTAAAAAATTCAGAGATCATCTTCAAATCTTCGAGGGACACGACGAGGGTTGCTTCTCTAAGTTCCGATACGCCAGTTTCTTCCACTGGATTGCTTGCGTTCACATCCGTCCCATAAACTTTCATTGCTCTCTGATCCTATGTGCGGAGGGCCTATCTCGATGTCATAAGCGTTATAGCCACCCATGCGTTAACGCCCGCTTCCGACCCCCAAACGGTCACGGACGGCGTTGCGGCTCAATCCTGCAATGTCCTGATGATCGCGGAAAAATCATGTCCGCCTTCATCGGCGGCGACGAACGCTTCATAGAGTTCGCGGGCCTTCGACCCCATCGGGACCTCAGCCTTGACGCTCGCCGCCGCTTCCATCGCGAGGCGGAGGTCCTTGAGCATCAGGGCCGCGGCGAACCCGCCCTTGTAATCATTGTCGGCGGGTGTCGTCGGCCCCACGCCGGGGAGCGGCGCATAGCTGGTGAGCGACCAGCATTGCCCCGACGACACGCTGGCGATGTCGAAGAATTTCTGCGGGTCGAGCCCGAGCTTCTGCGCAAGCGCAAGCGCTTCGCAGGTCGCGATCATCGAGGCGCCGAGCAGCATGTTGTTGCAGATCTTCGCGCCCTGCCCAGCGCCCGCGTCGCCGGCGTGGATCACCGCCTTGCCCATTTTCGCGAGGATCGGTTCGGCGCGCGCGAAACCTTCGTCGGTGCCGCCGACCATGAAGGTAAGCGTGCCCGCATTCGCAGCGGCGATCCCGCCCGAAACCGGCGCGTCGACCGCGACGAGGCCCTTCGCCGTCGCCGCTTCGATGTTCGAGCGCGCGGTTGCGACGTCGATCGTCGAGCAATCGAGCAGCAGAGTGCCGGGCGCGGCATTGGGAAAGACCTCGGCGTCATAAACGCCCGCGACATGCTTGCCCGCAGGGAGCATGGTCACGACAGCCTCGGCGCCGGTCACCGCCTCGGCCGCCGATGCGGCGCGGGTGCAGCCCGCTTCTACTGCCCGCGTCAGCGCCTCTTCGCTGAGGTCGAAGGCGCGGACGTCGTGGCCCGCCTTCGCAAGGTTCGCGGCCATCCCGCCGCCCATGTTGCCTAGTCCGATAAAGGCGATTTTCATATTTCTCTCCACAAACCTCAATGGCTTGTGTGTCCCCGCGAAGGCGGGGATCCATCATCCGGCAGTTTGAATTGCGCCGTCCGATGATGGGCCCCCGCCTTCGCGGGGGCACACAGCTTTTCACTCAAAAGATGGATTATGTTCGAGACGATCACCGCCCCTTCCACACGCCTTCGCGTTTTTCGATGAAGGCGGCCATGCCTTCGGCCTTGTCCTCGGTCGCGGCGAGGATCTGGAACAGGCGGCGTTCGTAAAGAAGGCCCTGGTCGAGCGTCGTTTCGAACGCCGCGTTGACCATGTCCTTGTTCACCATCGCAGCCATCGGTGGCATCGACGCGATCGTCGCCGCGGTCTTCACCACTTCGTCGACCAGCGTTTCATGCGCGACCACGCGCGCAACGAGGCCCGAACGCTCGGCTTCGGCGGCGTCCATCATCCGGCCGGTGAGGCACATTTCCATCGCCTTCGCCTTGCCGACCGCGCGGGTCAGCCGCTGCGACCCGCCCATGCCGGGGGCGACGCCGAGCTTTATTTCGGGCTGGCCGAATTTCGCTTTTTCCGACGCGATGATGAAGTCGGCCATCATCGCCAGTTCGCAGCCACCGCCCAAGGCAAAACCATTCACGGCAGCGATCCACGGCTTGCGCACCTTCTTCACGAAGTCGCTCGTCCATTTCGAGAAGAAATCCTCGAGATAGAAATCGGCGGCGGGCTTGTCGGCCATCTCCTTGATGTCGGCGCCCGCGGCGAACGCCTTGTCGCCCGATCCGGTAAGAACGGCGCAGCGCTGGCTGTCATCAGCCTCGAAAGCCGCGAATGCGGCGATCAGGTCGTCAAGCACATCGGAGTTCAGGGCATTGAGCGCCTGCGGGCGGTTGAGCGTGACGAGCGTGACGGCGCCGCGCTGTTCGACGAGGAGGGTTTCGTAGGTCATCTTCTTCTCCGTCGCCCCCGCAAAGGCGGGGGCCGTTGGCGTTGTGCCGCGACCGGTCCCCGCCTTCGCGGGGGCCAAGATCAGCTAAGCGGGGTCCATGTCTCATTCTCGGGCAACGGCGCGAAGATCGCGTCGATCCAGTCGTCGGTGACTGCCTCGGGTGTCGGCGGGTCCCATTTCGGGCTGTTGTCCTTGTCGATGATCAGCGCGCGGACACCCTCGATGAAATCGTGCATCTGCACCACCCGGCTGCCGATCGCATATTCCTGCGTCATCTGCGCGGCGAAGTCGTGCATCGCACCGCCTTCCTTGAGTTGGCGGAGCGCGACCTTGCAGGTTTGCGGCGATTTGCCGTGGAGCGTCGCCAGTTCCTTTTCGGCCCATTCTCCGCCATCGGCTTCGAGCGCGGCAAGAATCTCTTCATAGCTGTCGCTGGCGAACAGGCGATTGATCCGGTCGAAATGCTGCATGATCGCGGCGGGCGGCGCGGTGACCGACAGCTCGCCCAATATGCCGCCAATGCGGTCGGGGTGCTGCGCGATGCGCGCCTTTGCCTCGGCGAGCTTTTCGGACGGCAGATAGTGGGTCGCGAGGCCCAGCGCGAGGCATTCGGCCCCGTCGAGCCGCGCGCCGGTGAGCGCGAGATAGACGCCGACACGCCCCTCCAGCCGCGGCAGATACCAGCCGCCGCCGACGTCGGGGAACAGGCCGATCCCGGTTTCGGGCATCGCAAAGCGCGTATGTTCGGTCGCGACGCGATATTTCGCCGGCTGCGAAATGCCGACCCCGCCGCCCATGGTGATGCCGTCCATGAAGGCGACGACAGGCTTCGCATAGGTGAAGAGCAGATGGTTGAGGCGATATTCGGTGTGGAAGAACTGCCGCGCCTCCATTCCGTCCTTGGCGCCGCTTTCCGCAAGCATTCGAATGTCGCCCCCGGCGCAGAAGCCGCGGCCTTCGCTATGGTCGATAATGACCGCCTCGACGGCCTCGTCATCGCGCCATCCGAGCAGCGCATCGATCATCGCCCGGCACATCGGCAGGTTGAGCGCGTGGATCGCCTTCGGACGATTGAGCGACAAGCGGCCGGCATGGCCGTCGATCGAAATCAGAACATCTTCGGTCATTGGCGCAGCAAATCCCTTCCCACGATCATCCGCATGACCTGATTGGTGCCTTCGAGGATCGAATGGACGCGCAGGTCGCGCCAGAAACGCTCGATCGGATAATCCTTCAGATAGCCGTAACCACCGAACAATTGCAGCGCGTCGTTGACGATCTTGCTGCCGTTGTCGGTCGCAAGCCGCTTCGCCATCGCCGAGAAGCGCGACTTGTCGGGTGCGTTCGCGGTGACCTTTGCCGCCGCCATATAGAGGAGGGCGCGCGCGGCTTCGAGGTCGGTTGCCATGTCGGCAAGCATGAACTGGGTGTTCTGGAAATCCGAAATCGGCTGGCCGAACTGCTGGCGGTCCTTGGTATAGGCGATCGCCTCGTCAAGGCAGCGCTGCGCCCCGCCGAGCGAGCAGGCGCCGATGTTGAGGCGGCCGCCGTCGAGCCCCGCCATCGCAAAGCGGAAGCCGTCGCCTTCCGCACCGACGCGGTTTTCGACCGGCACCTTCACATTGTCGAAGATCACCTGCGCGGTCGGCGAGGCGTTCCAGCCGAGCTTGCGTTCCTTCGCGCCGAAGCTGACACCGGGCATGTCCTTTTCGATGACGAGGCAGCTGATCCCCTTCGGTCCCGGCTGGCCGGTGCGCACCATCGTCACATAAAGATCGTTGACGCCGGCGCCCGAGATGAACTGCTTGGTGCCGTTGACGACATAATGGTCGCCGTCGAGCGTCGCGGTGGTCTTGAGCGCCGCGGCGTCGGACCCCGAACCGGGTTCGGTGAGGCAGTAGCTGGCCATGCGGTCCATGGTGACGAGGTCGGGAAGATATTTCGCCTTTACCGCATCGCCGCCGAAGCTGTCGATCATCCAGCTCGCCATATTGTGGATCGAGATGAAGGCGCTCGTCGCCGGGCAGCCGTAGGACATCGCCTCCATGATCAATGCCGCCTCGAGCCGGCCGAGGCCGATACCGCCCGATTCCTCGCTGACATAGATCGCCGCGAAGCCGAGTTCGGCCGCCTGCTTGATCACGTCGCGCGGGAAATGCGCCTTTTCGTCCCATTCGGCCGCAAAGGGCGTGATGGCGTCGGCGGTGAACTTGCGCGCCATGTCCTGGATCGCGCGCTGGTCGTCGGTAAGCTGGAACTGGTCGGTCATATCCCTGTCTCTAAAATGGCCTCGGCCTCGATTTCGACTTTCCATTCGGGGCGGATCAGCGCCGGAATGACGAGCATCGTCGCGGCCGGGCGGATCGCGCCGAATATGGCGCCATGCGCCTGTCCGACGCGATCGGCATCGGCGGCGTCGGTGATATACATGCGGGTGCGCACGACGTCGGCGAAGCTGCCGCCCAGGGCTTCGAGCGCTTCGCCGATGATCGTCAGGCAGCGCGCGGCCTGCACTCCGGCGTCGCCGACGGTCGACGAACCGTCGGGCTCGATCGGCGCGCAGCCGGCGACGTCGATGCGATTGCCGACCCGGACCGCGCGGCTGTAACCGTACACGGGCTCAAAGGGCGACGCCGAGCCGTGATTGCGCCGCCGGCCGTCAGCCACACGTAACCTGCGTGATCTTGTAGGCGTCGTCGTACATGACGTTCACCCGGTCCTGCCGATAATCCATCGTCATCGCGCTGCGCGGCGGGCCCCAGCGCAGCGTGCGCGCGCCGGTCGCTTTCAGGATGGCGCCGCCCAGATCGGGGCTCGCGGTCTGGCCGACATAGCTTTGCGCCGCATCGGCGTTGCACGTCATTGCGGCCGGCGGCGGCCCGGCATCGGAGGGAGAACCGTCCCCGGCGCTGGCGCAGGCGGCGAGCGGCAGGACGGCGGTGAGGGTCAGAAAACGGATATCCATCATATATCTCCCTTTCTTCGCAAGTCAGGCGCAGCGGGTATAGCGCATCGCGTCGGGCGCGGCACCATCGCCATAATCGCGGCGAACGAGCGTCTTGCCGCCGTCGGCGAGGCCGAGCAGCATCAGCCGGTCCCACTGCTGCCCTTCGCCGCTGAATTTATAATCGGCAACGATGCGGTTTGCATCGCGGTCGCGCACCCGCGCCAGATCGCCCGCCGATTCGAAGAAGCGCAGCGTCTTTGCGTCGATCACCAGCGCGGTCAGGTCGGTGCCGGGACGCGCGCCGCAATCCTCCGCCTTCAGCGCCCAGCGACCGCGGATGGCAACCGGAATCGCCTGCACGCCGATACCGACCCCCGCGTCGGGTGCCTTCGGCGGGGCCACCGACGGATCGGCAACATAGGCGAGGTCGGCATCGCTGGCGCCGCCCGCGGCGGGCGCCGGTTGAGCAGGCGCGTTTTGCGAAGGCCCGGCCGGCGCATCGGCCGCCTGTTCCTCAGCGGCGGGTGCCTTGTCATCGGTGCCATCGGTGCCGTCGCTGCCGCCGCTGCACCCGGCAAGCAGCAGCAAGGGAGCGGAAAACAGCCAGCGCGTCATCATTCGATCTCCTGCACGGCGCCAGCGACCGGCCGGCGCCCCAACAGGAAATGCCCGATGACGGGGGCCGGTTTCATCGCCAGCGCGCCGTCAGCCCATGGTCGGGATGACGAAGGCGTTGCCGCCGTCAGGCGACCCATCGGGCCAGCGCGCGGTCACGGTCTTGACCTTGGTCCAGAATTTGACCCCCTCCATGCCGTGCTGGTTGGTATCGCCGAACGCCGAGCGCTTCCAGCCGCCGAAGGTGTGATAGGCGACGGGCACCGGAATCGGCACGTTGATGCCGACCATGCCGACATTGACGCGCGCGGCAAATTCGCGCGCGGCGTGGCCGTTGCGCGTGAAGATGGCGACGCCGTTGCCATACTGATGCCTCGACGGCAGTTCGAGCGCGGTTTCGAAATCGGGCGCGCGGACGATCTGCAGCACCGGGCCGAAGATTTCTTCCTTGTAGCTTTCCATCTCGGGGGTGACATGGTCGAACAGCGTCGGGCCGACGAAGAAGCCCTTTTCATGCCCCTGCAAGGTAAAGCCGCGCCCGTCGACGACCAGCTCGGCGCCTTCGTCGGCACATTTCGCGATCCAGCCTTCGACCTTTTCCTTGTGCGCCTGCGTCACCACGGGGCCGTAATGCGCGTCGGGATCGGTCGATACGCCGACGCGCAGCGCCTCGATCGCCGGGACCAGCTTGTCGCGCAGTCGCTGCGCCGTATCCTCGCCCACCGGGACGACGACGGGCAGCGCCATGCAGCGTTCGCCCGCCGAGCCGAAGGCGGCGCCGGTCAGGTCGCTGACCACCTGGTCGAGATCGGCGTCGGGCATGACGATGCCGTGATTCTTCGCGCCGCCCATCGCCTGCACCCGCTTGCCCGCGCGCACGCCGCGTTCATAGACATAATGGGCGATGTCCGACGAGCCGACGAAGCTGACCGCGGCGATGTCGGGATGATCGAGGATGGCATCGACCATTTCCTTGTCACCGTGGACGACCTGGAAAATCCCCTCGGGCATTCCGGCTTCGAGGAACAGTTCGGCCAGGCGGACGGGAACCGACGGGTCGCGTTCGCTGGGCTTCAGGATGAAGGCATTGCCGACCGCGGTGGCGACCGCGCCCATCCACAACGGAATCATCGCGGGAAAGTTGAACGGCGTGATGCCGACGCCGATGCCGAGCGGCTGGCGCATCGAATAGACGTCGATGCCGGGGCCGGCGCCCTGCGTATATTCGCCCTTCAGCACATGCGGGATGCCGCAACAGAATTCGACGACCTCCAGCCCGCGCTGGATGTCGCCCTTGGCATCGGCGATCACCTTGCCATGTTCGGCCGAGAGCATCTGAGCAAGCTCGTCCATATTGGCCTCTACCAGCCGCTTATATTCGAACATCACCCGCGCGCGGCGCTGGGGATTCACTGCGGCCCAGGCCGGCTGCGCCGCCTTGGCCGCCGCGACCGCGCGATCGAGGAGCGCCTTGTCGCCAAGCGCCACCTGCGCCTGAACGCCGCCATTGTTCGGATCGAGCACGTCGCCGAGCCGTCCCGTATTGCCGCCGGCACCGCCGACGATGTGATGATCGATCTGTCGCATGAGGGTCGAGTCTCCCGTTTCTGACGTGTCGCAGCCACAAACCAAAACCAGCGCGATTGCAAGGGATAGACTTGCAGCCATATCCTGCATATTTGCAGCATATGGATTGGGACAGCCTGCAATATTTCCAGATGGTTGCGCGTCATGGCACGCTGGCGCGAGCCGGCCAGGCGCTCCACGTCGACGCCACGACGGTCAGCCGCCGCATCAGTGCACTGGAAAGCGCCTTGCAGCAGACGCTGTTCGAACGCGCGCCGACGGGTTTCGTTCTGACCGCCGCCGGTCGGGCGCTCGTTCCGCATGCCGAAGCGATGGCGGCAGCGGCCGCGCGCATCCATTCGGCAGGCGATGGCGGCACGGCGCTTTCGGGGCAATTGCGGATCAGCGTCTCCGAAGGTTTTGGGGGCAGCTTCATCGCGCCGCGCCTCGCCGCCTTCGTCGCGGCCCACCCCGAGCTCGAGATCGACCTTGTCGCTTCGTCGGGTTTCCTCAACCCCTCGCGGCGCGAGGCCGATATGGCGGTGCTGCTCGCGCGGCCCCGCAAGGGCCCGCTGATCACGCGCAAGCTCGCGGACTACAGCCTCGGCCTCTACGCCCCCGCCGACCGCCGCGACTGGCATCGGGCGGTCGAAGCGGCGCCCCTCTCGCGTACCGGTATTCCCGTCGTCGGCTATGTCCCCGACATCCTCTATGCCCCCGAACTCGACTATCTGGGCGAGATCGAACCGGGGTTGCGCGCTGGCATCCGATCCTCTTCGATCCTCGCGCAGCGGCGGATGATCGCGGGCGGTGCCGGAGTCGGCGTCCTGCCCTGCTTCCTTGCTGCGGGTGACCCCGCGCTCGTCCGCGTCCGCCGCGACCAGACGATCGCGCGCGCCTTCTGGCTGGCGCTGCACCGCGACATCGCGCCGCAGCCGCGGATTCGCGCCTTCATCGACTGGCTCGACGCCGAAGTGCAGGCCGCACGCACGCTGTTCGTCCCCGAGCCAGGAAAATTGTCGTAATTTGTCGCAATGCAGCCTCGGGGCTTGCATGGTGCGGCGCAATAGGTTGAATAGGCGCCCTTCCCCCCGCCCTCCCCGGCGGTTTCGACACGAGACAACAGACTATGCTGCACAAGAAGCCGCTGCTCCTTGCCGGAGCGCTGTGCGCGATGACGCTTTCGCTGGGCGCCTGTTCGGGCAAGGACGACAAGGGCGGCAACCGCGCCGCGCAGGTCGGCTTTGTCGTGGTGCGCGAGGAGGCCGTGCCGATCACCACCGCGCTCGGCGGCCGCACCGTCGCCTTCGAGACGAGCGAAGTCCGGCCGCAGGTAAACGGCATTGTCCGCCAGCGCCTGTTTACCGAGGGCGGGACGGTGCGCGCCGGCCAGCCGCTGTTCCAGATCGACGCGAGCCTTTACAAGGCGGCGGTCGATCAGGCCGCGGCCAATCTGGCGAGCGCCCGCGCGAGCGCGCAGGCGGCCGAGGAAAAGGCCAAGCGCTTCGAGCCGCTCGCCAAGATGCAGGCGGTGGCCGAACAAGATTATACCGACGCGCTGGCACAGGCGCGCGTCGCGCGCGCCGCCGTCGCGCAGAGCGCCGCATCGCTCGAAACTGCGCGGATCAACCTGCGCTATTCGACGATCACCGCGCCGATCGGGGGCCATATCGGCCGCTCGCTCGTTACTCCCGGCGCGCTCGTCAGCGCCAGCCAGGCGACGCCGCTCGCGGTGATCCAGCGCACCGACCCCATGTATGTCGACATCCAGCAATCGGCCGCCGACATGACGCGCCTGCGCCAGTCGCTTGCCAGCGGCGGGGTGACCGCCGGCAGCACGAGCGTGCGGCTGAAGCTGGAGGACGGCAGCGATTACGGCCTGTCCGGCACCGTGCAGTTTTCCGAAGTGACGGTGAACGAAGCGACGGGGACGGTGACGCTGCGCGCGCGCTTCCCCAACCCCTCGGGCCTGCTGATGCCCGGCATGTTCGTGACCGCGCTGTTCGACCAGGCGGTGAACCCCGCGGCAATGCTGGTGCCGCAGGCCGCGGTGCAGCGCGATTTCGACGGATCGGCTTTCGTCTATCTGGTCGGCAACGACAATAAGGCCGAACGGCGCAAGGTCGACGCGGACCGCACGGTCGGCGCGAACTGGGTCGTCACCGGCGGGCTGAAACCGGGCGACCGGGTCATCACGCAGGGTGTCGGCAACCTGAAGCAGGGATCGGCGATCAAGCCAGTGCCCGCGACCAGTCCGCAGCGGGTGGGGGCGCCCGCGGGGAAGAGCGCCGACAAGAGCGCCGCGACGAAAGGACAATAACGCCCCATGTCGCGCATTTTCATCGATCGGCCGATCTTCGCCTGGGTGCTGGCGATCGTCGTCATGCTCGGCGGGCTCGGCGCGCTGTTTTCGCTGCCGATCGAACAATATCCCGACATCGCGCCGACGCAGGTCAATATCCGCGCCAGCTATCCCGGCGCCTCCGCCGAGACGATCGAGAACAGCGTCACGCAGGTGCTCGAGCAACAGCTCACCGGTATCGACGGCCTGCTCTATTTCAGCTCGCAGTCGAGTTCGCGCGGGCAGGCGACGATTACTGCCATCTTCGCCAAGGGCACCGATCCCGACATCGCGCAGGTGCAGGTGCAGAACAAGATCGCCTCCGCCATCTCGCGCCTGCCGCAACAGGTGCAGAGTCAGGGCGTGCGCGTCACCAAGTCCAATTCGGATTCGCTGCTGCTCGTCGGCGTCTATGACACCACCGACACGCGATCGAACCAGGATGTGTCCGACTATCTGTCGTCGAACGTGCAGGATCCGCTGTCGCGCGTCGAAGGCGTAGGCGACGTCAATGTCTATGGCTCGCCGCATGCGATGCGCATCTGGCTGAACCCGCAGCGGCTCGCCGCGGTGTCGCTGATGCCCGGCGACGTCGTCACCGCGATCACCGCGCAGAACAGCGAGGTCGCGGCGGGCGAGGTCGGCGGCACCCCGGCGCCCGAGGGACAGATGCTGAATGCGACCGTAACCGCCCAGTCGCGGTTGCAGACGCCCGAAGAGTTCGAGAATATCGTGCTCAAGACGCTGCCCGACGGGTCGACCGTAAGGATCAGAGACGTCGCGCGGGTCGAGGTCGGCGCCGAAAATTACGGCACCATCGTGCGCATCAACGGCCATCCGGGCGCAGGCATCTCGATCTCGCTGTCGCCCGGCTCCGACGCGCTGGAAACCGCCGACCGGGTCAAGACGCGCGTTGCCGAACTGGCGCAGGATTTCCCCGACGGCCTGACCTATGCCTATGCCAACGACGCCACCGCCTTCATCAAGCTGTCGGTGAGCGAAGTGCAGAAATCGCTGTTCGAGGCGATCCTGCTTGTCGTGCTGGTGATGTTCGTCTTTCTGCAAAGCTGGCGCGCGGTGCTGATCCCGGCGATCGCTGTGCCGGTCGTGCTGCTTGGCACCTTCGGCGTCTTCTATATCGCCGGTTTCACGATCAACACGCTCACCCTGTTCGGCCTGACGCTCGCGATCGGCCTGCTCGTCGACGACGCGATCGTGGTGGTCGAGAATGTCGAGCGGCTGATGGAAGAGAATCCCGGCATGTCGGCGCGCGAGGCGACGATCCAGTCGATGAAGGAATTGCAGGTCGCCTTGATCGCGATCGCGATGGTGCTGTCGGCGGTGTTTCTGCCGATGGCCTTTTTCGGCGGATCGACGGGCGTCATCTATCGTCAGTTCTCGATCACCATCGTGTCGGCGATGGCTCTGTCGGTACTCGTCGCGCTGATCCTCAGCCCGGCGCTGACCTCGACCCTGCTGAAGCCGCGCAGCCATGGCGGGGACGAGGATCGGCCGCACCGTTTCCCGCGCGTGCACGCCGCGATGATCCGCGCCCGCGACGGCTTCAACACGCGGTTCGACCGCACGGTTCGCGGCTATGTCGGCAGCGTGACCCGCGTCGTCGATCGCAAATGGCTGTTCCTTGGCATTTACGCCATCATTCTGGTGCTGCTGGTGCTTATGTTCGTGCGCCTGCCGACCGGCTTTCTTCCCAATGAGGATCAGGGCCGCGTTTCGGTGCAGTTCCGCTTGCCCGCGGGCGCGACGCAGGAACGCACGCTCGCAGTGCGCGACAGCGTCGAAAAATATCTGCTGAGCCAGGAAAAGGCCAATGTCGGCGCGCTCTTCCTCGTCGCGGGCGGCGGCGGGGGCGGTGCTACCGGCCAGAATACCGGCCAGGGTTTTTTGAATCTCGTCCACTGGGACGACCGTCCCGGCAAGGAAAACACCGCCGACGCGATCGCCGACCGGACGCGCAAGGCGCTGTCGGGCCTGCGCGACGCGCAGGTCTTCGCCCTCGTTCCCGGCGCGGTGCGGGGTCTTGGCGATTCGTCGGGCTTTACGATGGAGTTCCAGAACCGCAGCGGGATGAGCCGCGCCGAATTCGTCGCGGCGCGCGACCGGCTGCTCGACATGGCCAATGCCAATCCCAAGCTCACCTCGGTTCGGCTCAGCGATCTTCCCGATGTCGCGACGTTGAAGGTCGATATCGATACGCAGCGGCTGACCGCCTATGGCCTCAGCAACGGCGATGTGAACAACACGCTGGCGACCGCCTGGGGCGGCCGCTACGTCAACGACTTCATCGACAAGGGCCGCGTCAAGCGCGTCTATGTCCAGGGCGACGCCCCCTATCGCGCGAAGCCCGACGATATCGGGCAATGGTATGTCCGATCGTCCGATGGCGAGATGTCGCCCTTCTCGGCCTTTTCGAGCATCGGCTGGTCAACCACCCCGGCAAGCACGTCGCGCTTTCAGGGCGTCCCGGCGTTCGAAATTTCGGGGCAGGCAGCCGCCGGCGTCAGTTCGGGCGAGGCGATGGATGAGATGGAGCGGATGGCGGCCGAAATTCCCGGCACCAGCGTCGCCTGGGCGGGCGCGTCCTATCAGGAACGCCTGTCATCGGGGCAGGCGCCCCTGCTCTATGGCCTGTCGCTGCTCGTCGTCTTCCTCTGCCTTGCCGCGCTTTACGAAAGCTGGTCGATCCCGCTTGCGGTGCTGCTCATCATTCCGCTCGGGCTGGTCGGCGCGGTTTTCGCGGTGACGCTGCGCGGGCTGGAAAACGACGTCTATCTGCAGATCGGGTTGCTGACGACGATGGGACTGGCGGCGAAGAATGCGATCCTGATGATCGAGTTCGCCGAACAGGAGGAACGCAAGGGTCGCCGCGTTATCGAGGCAGCGGTCGAGGCGGCGCGCATCCGTTTGCGTCCGATCCTGATGACCAGCTTTGCCTTCATCTTCGGCGTCCTGCCGCTCGCCATTGCGACCGGTGCGGGGGCCAACAGCCGCGTCGCGATCGGCACGTCGGTGATCGGCGGCATGCTGACCGCCGCGCTGCTCGCCATTTTCTTCATTCCGCTCTTCTTCGTGCTCGTCCGCCGCGGCGTGCGCGACGGGCTTGCCGCGCTGCGCCGGCGCTTCGGCAAAAAGGACGGCGACGCGGAGGTGACGGCATGAAACGCGCGCCCTTCCTGATGATCGCAGCGCCGCTGATGCTCGCGGGCTGTTCGCTTGCGCCGAAGACGGCGTTACCGCCGCCCCCGGTACCGCAAGGCTGGCCGGTCGGCGACGCCTATCTGATCCAGAGCGAGGCGGCGCTGCCGATCCTGTCCTACAAACAATTGTTTACCGACGCGCGGCTCCAGTCGCTCGTCGAACAGGCGCTCGCGAACAATCGCGACCTGCGCACCGCCTATGCCAATCTGGCGGCGGCGCGCGCGCAGGTGCGGGTCAGCCGGGCGGCGCAATTCCCGGCGATTGGCGTCAGCGCGAGCGGCGACTATGCCGACCGCGGCGGCACCGGCGGCTCCGGCGGCGCGGGCAGTAGTTTCGCGCTTCAAGGCGGGGTCACCGCCTTCGAACTCGACCTGTTCGGGCGCCTCGCCAATGCGAATGCCGCCGACCGCGACCGCGCGCTGGCGACCGAGGCCGCGTCGCGCACCGTGCGGCTGAGCCTGATCGCCGATCTCGCCAATGCCTGGGCCGCCTATGGCGCCGACCGCGACCTGCTCGCCATTGCGCAGGAAACCGCGACCAATGCGCGCGAAAATGTCCGGCTGACGAAGGCGCGGCTCGACGGCGGCGTCGCGCCGCGCACCGACCTCAGGCAAGCCGAACAGATATTGGCGACCGCCGAGGACGCGATCGCGCAGCAGCAGACTGCGATCGCGCAGGACGAAAATCTGATCCGCCTGCTCGTCGGCGGCGATGTCGATCCGGCGCTGTTCCCCGCCAGCCTGGCCGAGGTGACGCCCGCGGTTGCGGCGCCCCCGGCCGGGATGCGGTCGGAAATCCTGTTGCGGCGGCCCGACGTGATCCAGGCCGAATATCTGCTGCGCGCCGCCAATGCCGATATCGGCGTCGCGCGCGCGCGGTTGTTCCCGACGATTTCGCTGACCGGCCTGCTGGGCTTTGCCAGCGACGCGCTGTCGAGCCTGTTCGACAAGGGTTCCTTCGCCTGGTCGGCGGGCGGCGATGCCAGCGCCTCGATCTTCGATTTCGGTGGCCGCCGCGCCGGGGTGGCGGTGAGCGAGGCGCAGCGCGATGCCGCGCTTGCCAGCTATGAAGGCGCGATCCAGACCGCCTTTCGCGAAGTCGCCGACGCGCTCGCGGTGCAAGGGACGATCGCCGAGCGGGTCCGCGCCGCCGCCGCCAACACCGAAGCCGCAGCCGACACGGCGAGACTCAGCGATGCGCGCTACAAGGGCGGGGTCGACAGTTTCCTCGCCAGCCTCGACGCGCAGCGCAGCCTCTATGCCGCGCGGCGCAGCGAAATCGCGACAGGCCTGCTGCTCGTCCAGACCCGCATCGCCCTGTTCCGCGCGCTCGGCGGCGACAGCAGCGCGGGGTCCGCGGCGCCTTAGAGCGCCATCCAGAAGCGAATCCCGACTCCGCTTGACAACCCCATCCGCTCGCGCGCTAATAGAACAAATCAGGAACATTATGCGCGAGTCGTCTTCCTCTCTCGCCGCGCTGCGCCAACGCGTCGCCCGGCTCGCCGATAGCGGCGCCCCGTCCGGCGGGGGCGATGGCGGCTGGCTGGCGAGTGGCCATGCGGATTTCGATGCGGCGATCGGCGGCGGGTTGGCGATCGGCAAGACGCATGAATTTTTCGCAGCCGACGCGCTCGATGCGACGAGCGCCGCGGCCTTTGCCGCGTTGCTCGCGCTGCGTACGCCCGGCGCGGCGCCGCTGCTGTGGCTGCGCACCGCCGATGCCGCACGGCGCGCGGGGCATATCTATGCGCCTGGCATCGCCGAGCTTGGCGGCGACCCCGACCGGCTGCTGCTCGTCGAAACCGCCGACCCCAAAATGCTCCTCGCCTGCGCCAATGACGCGGTGCGGTGCGGCGGCTCGGCGGCGGTGATCGTCGAAAGCTGGGGAGCGTGGCCCGCGCTCGACCTGACCGCGGGGCGGCGGCTGGCACTCGGCGCACGCGATGCGGGGACCGTGCTCCTGATGCTGCGACTCAATACGCTTCCCGCTCCCAGCGTGGCGGAAACGCGCTGGACGGTCGCCGCCGCGCCCTCGACGGCGCTCGAGGCCGATGCGCCGGGCGCGCCGGGCTTCACCCTCGACCTGATACGCTGGCGCGGCGGCCCCGCGGGCGCCCGCTGGCAGATGGAATGGAATCGCGATGAGCAAGTCTTCCGGGGGGCGGCGCTATCTGGCGCTCTTCTTCCCGTGGCTCCCGGCCGAACGGCTGTGCCGCGCCGCGCCGCCGCCTGACGCTCCGATCGTCTTTGCCGAAAAGCAGCGCGGGGCACTCCGTCTTGCGAGCGTCGATCCGCACGCCGCGGCGCTGGGGCTCGGCCCCGGCATGCCGCTCGCCGATGCCCGCGCGCAGGTCGGCGACCTTGCCGTCGTGCCGCACGATCCCGTCGCCGATGCCGCCTGGCTCGACCGGCTCGCGCAGGGCTGCGCGCGCTACACGCCGCTCGTCGCGCTCGATGCCCCCGACGGGCTGATCCTCGACATCGCGGGCGCGGCGCATCTGTTCGGCGGCGAAGCAGAACTTGTCGCCGATGTCGAAGAGCGCATGGACCGGCTGGGGATGACGCTGCGCAGCGCGCTTGCCGGCACCGCCGATGCGGCGCGCGCGCTCGCCCGCTACCAGGCGCTCCCCGCCCCCGACGAGGCGGCGGCGGTGCGCCGCCTGCCCGTCGCGGCGCTGGGGCTGGAGGCGGAGGCGACGACCGCGCTCGTCCGCGCGGGGCTCAAGACGATCGGCGATCTTTCGGGCCGCCCGGTCGCCGCGATCGCCGCGCGCTTCGGGGCCGAGGCGGCGAACGCGCTGCGCCGGTTGCTCGGCGATGCACCGAGCCCGCTCGACCCGCGCATCCGGCCCCCGCCGATCGTCGTCGAGCGCCGTTTCGCCGAACCGCTAGGCAGCAGCGCCCATGCCGCTGCTGTGCTCGCCGAGCTTGCCGCCGAGGCCGCCGTCGCGCTCGGCGAACGCGGCAAGGGCGGGCGCCATTTTCGCGCGACCTTCTTTCGCAGCGACGGGCTGGCGCGCAGCATCGCAATCGAAACCGGCCAGCCGACGCGCGACGCCGATCTGGTCATGCGTCTGTTCGCCGAACGGATCGACAGCCTGCGCGATCCGATCGACCCCGGTTTCGGTTTCGACATGATCCGCCTCGCCGTGCCGCGGATCGAGGCGCTGGGTGCCGGCCAGCTCAGGCTCGAGGGCGGCGCGGCGAACACCGCGCCGGGCGCCGCCGCCGTCGACGAACTCGCCGACCGGCTGGCGACCCGGCTCGGGCGCGGGCGCGTCCGGCGGCTGCGCAGCGCCGATACCCATATCCCCGAACAGGCGCAGCTTGCCTTGCCCGCGGTCGAGGCGCCGCCGCCGACGCCCTGGACCGCGACCGAGCCGGGCGAACCGCCGCTGCGCCCCTTTCACCTGTTCGACCCGCCGCAGCCGATCGAAGTGATCGCTGAAGTCCCCGACGGCCCGCCGCAGCGCTTCCGCTGGCGCCGCACGCTCCATGCGGTACGCCGCTTCGAAGGCCCCGAACGCATCGCGGCCGAATGGTGGCGCCGCCGCGACAATGCCGGGCTGACGCGCGACTATTACCGCGTCGAGGATGCGCAGGGTCGCCGTTACTGGCTGTTCCGCCACGGCCTCTACGATGAAAAGCCCGACCCGCGCTGGTATATCCATGGGGTCTTTGCATGAGCGCGCCTTGTCCCGACGCCGATCCCGGTTTCGCCGAGCTGGTCGCTGCGACCAACTACAGCTTCCTGCGCGGCGCCTCGCACCCCGCCGAAATGGTCGCGCGCGCGCTCGAACTCGGCATGACGGGCATCGGCATCGCCGACCGCAACAGCGTCGCGGGGGTGGTGCGGGCCTGGGCCTTCCTGAAAGAGCTGCAGGCCAAGCAGCCGGAGGCGGTAGCGGGATTCCGGCTGGTCGTCGGCGCCCGGCTCGCATTCGCCGACGGCACCCCTGACATTGTCGCCTATCCGGTCAGCCGCCATGGCTGGGGCCGCCTGACGCGCCTGTTGTCGACCGGCAATCTGCGCGCGCAGAAGGGCGACTGCATCCTTCACCTCGAAGATCTGCTCGCCTATTGCGACGATCTGTTGCTGATCGCGACGGAGGGCGACGAGACCCTGCTGCGCCAGCTCAAGCACGCACGTCCCAAATCGCTCTGGCTCGCCGCGACCATGCCCCGGGGAGGTGCCGACGCGCGGCGGCTGGCGCGACTGCACCGTCTGGCGGCGGCGGTGAACGTCCCGCTGCTCGCAACCTGCGATGCGCTTTACGCAACCCCCGCACAGCGCCCGCTCCACGACATCGTCACTTGTATCCGCGAGGGCACGACACTGCACAGGGCAGGCCGGCGTCTCCACGCCAATGGCGAACGCCATCTAAAAGCGCCGGCCGAGATGCGCCGGCTGTTCGCGGCCTGTCGGGGAGCGGTCGAGCAAAGCGCGCGGCTGCTCGACCGTATCGGCTTCGCGCTCGACGAACTGCGCTACGAATATCCGCACGAACCGGTGCCGCCGGGATGGAAGCCCTTCAACTATCTGCACCATCTGGTGAAGACGGCGGCCGAGGCGCGCTACGGCACGCCCTTGTCGGCGAAAGTCCGCAAGCTGATCGGCAACGAACTGCGGCTGATCCGGCGGCGGAATTATGTCTATTATTTCCTCACCGTCCACGACCTCGTCCGTTTCGCGCGCGGCCAGAAGCCACCGATCCTCTGCCAGGGGCGCGGATCGGCGGCCAATTCGATCGTCTGTTTCCTGCTCGGCGTCACCTCGGTCGATCCGATGCAGCACGACCTGCTCTTCTCGCGCTTCGTCTCGGCCGAGCGCGACGAGCCACCCGACATCGACGTCGATTTCGAGCATGAGCGGCGCGAGGAAGTGATCCAATATATCTACCGCCGCTACACGCGCGACCGCGCCGCGATTGCCGCAACCGTCATCCATTATCGCCCGCGCAGCACGATCCGCGAGGTCGGCAAGGCGCTGGGCCTCAGCGAGGATGTCACCGCGCGGCTCGCCGATACGAGCTGGGGCAGCTGGGGCGACGAGGTGCCGGTCGAGCGGCTGGCCGAAGCCGGACTCAACCCCCATAATGGCGAGATCGAGCGATTGCACCGTTTCGTCGGCGAATTGCTGAAGGCGCCGCGTCACCTGTCGCAGCATGTCGGCGGCTTCGTGCTGACCCAAGGGCGGCTCGACGAACTGGTGCCGATCCACAATGCCGCAATGGAGGACCGTACCTTCATCGAATGGGACAAGGACGATATCGACGCACTCGGCCTGATGAAGGTCGATGTCCTCGCGCTCGGCATGCTGACCTGCATCCGCAAATGCTTCGACCTGATGCGGGCGCACGGGCTGGGCGACCATACGCTGGAGGTCGACATCGATTGCGGCGACGAGGCCGTCTATGAAATGCTCCAGCGCGGCGACAGCATCGGGGTGTTTCAGGTCGAGAGCCGCGCCCAGATCAACATGCTGCCGCGCCTGAAACCCAGGATATTCTATGACCTTGTCGTGCAGGTCGCGATCGTCCGGCCGGGCCCGATCGAGGGCGACATGGTCCACCCCTATCTGCGCCGGCGATGCGGCGAGGAGCCAGTTGAATTCCCCGAGCCTGCCCCGCCGCACCCGCCCGACGAACTGCACGACGTGCTCGGCAAGACTTTCGGCGTGCCGCTGTTCCAGGAACAGGCGATGAAGCTGGCGATGGTGGCCGCCGATTTCACGCCCGACGAGGCCAATGGCCTGCGCCGCGCGATGGCGACCTTTCGCAACGTCGGGACGATCGAGAATTTCCGGGACAAGATGATCGGCGGCATGGTGCGGCGCGGCTACACGCAGGATTTCGCCGAACGCTGTTTCAAGCAGATCGAGGGTTTTGGCAGCTATGGCTTCCCCGAAAGCCATGCGCAGTCCTTTGCGCGGCTTGTTTATGTCTCGTCATGGATCAAGCATTACTACCCCGCCGTCTTCACCTGCGGCTTGCTCAATTCGCAGCCGATGGGTTTTTATGCGCCGGCGCAGCTTGTCCGCGATGCGCGCGAGCATGGCGTCGAGGTGCGCGCGGTCGACGTCAATTCCAGCGATTGGGACAGCAGCCTTGAACCCCGCGCCGACGGCAGCCTCGCGCTGCGGCTCGGCTTTCGGCAGGTGGACGGGTTTCGCCAGGAGTGGTCGAAGCTGATCGCCGACGCGCGGAATGCCGCGCCCTTCGCGTCGGTCGAGGAACTCGCGCGCCGCGCGAACCTGCCTCCGCGGGCGTTGCGCCTGCTCGCCGATGCGGATGCATGCCGGTCGATGGGACTCGATCGGCGCCCCGCGCTATGGGACGCGCGGCGCGTCCGTCAGGGGGTGTTGCCGCTGTTCGGTGCGGCGGGCGCCGACGAACTGGGCACCGAAGACGATGCACGCCTGCCGCCGATCCCTCCGGTCGAACAGGTGCTGACCGATTATCAGACGACGCGCCTGTCGCTGAAGGGCCATCCGATGGCCTTTCTGCGTCCCGCCTTCGCGCGCGAAGGCGTGCTGAGCGCGGGCGAAGTTGCGGGGGCAAAGAACGGGTCGATCGTTTGCACCGCGGGGGTCGTGCTGATCCGCCAGCGGCCGGGCAAGGGCAATGCGATCTTCATCACCATTGAGGATGAGGGCGGGATCGTGAACATCCTGCTATGGGCGCGCCATTTCGAACGCTATCGCCGCGCCGTCATGGCGTCGCGGCTGATGCTGGCCGAAGGCGAGGTGCAGCGCAGCAAGGAGGGCGTCATCCACCTGATGGCGACCCGCATCGTCGATCGCACCGCGATGCTCGACGCACTGGGCAGCGATCGCGGCTTCGATCCCGACTTGTGCCGGGCCGACGAGGTCAAGCACCCGCAAATGCCGCGCGACCGCGCGCCGGGCGCGCGGAACGGCCATCCCCGCAATGTCCGCATCCTGCCCAAGTCACGCGATTTTCATTGAAGCGGGGAGGCCTCCGCCCCGTACGCAAAAAGATGCCCCGGCTGTGGGGAGCCGGGGCATCCGATCAGGCTATTAAAGGGACCAACCAAATATAGCCTGAGATGTTTGCGATGTTCCGCGCTTAGCGCAGCAGGTTCATCACACCCTGGGCGCTCTGGTTCGCCTGGGCGAGCATCGCGGTCGAAGCCTGCGACAGGATCTGCGCCGCCGCCAGCTTCGTCGATTCAGCCGAGAAGTCGGCATCTTCGATCCGCGAGCGCGATTCGTCCAGATTGGTGACACGCGACGTCAAATTATCGACAGCCGCTTCAAGACGGTTCTGCTGCGCACCGAGGTTGGCGCGTTCGCCGGCGACCGTGGTGATCGCGGTGTCGAGCGTCGCCAGTGCACCGGTCGCGCCGGAAGCCGTGGCAACCGAAAGCGCGTTGACGCCCAGCGTCGTCGCATCAAGCTTGCCGATCGTGATGTTCACGTTTTCACCGGTGTTGATGCCGGTCTGGATATCGAAGCCTGCGGTGACGCTGCCGTCGAGCAGTTTGTTGCCGTTGAACGTCGTCTGGCCGACGATGTCGCCGATCTGCGAGATCAGTGCGGTAACTTCCTTCTGCACCAGACCGCGGTCGGCATCGCTGAGAGTGCCGGTCGAAGCCTGCATCGCCAGGTCGCGCATACGAACCAGGATGTCCGAAACGCTGCCCGCAGCGCTGTCGGCGGTCTGCGCCAGCGAAATGCCGTCGTTGGCATTGCGGATCGCTTGGGTGAAGCCGCGCGAGGCAGCCTGCATGCGAGTTGCGACGGCGAGGCCGGCGGCGTCGTCCTTGGCGCTGTTGATGCGCTTGCCGCTCGACAGACGTTCCATAGCCTGCGACTGCATGCGATTGGCAACACGCGAGCTGTTCTGGGCGCGAAGCGCGCTCACATTGGTGTTGATGACAGTCATAATGTTCCTTTCCGGCCCCTTGGCCATTCCCGTGGTGTGAGGGCTCAGCGAGCGGTCACGAAAGCTGTAACGGCGGCGGCGGCGGCGGATTAAGCCGGCGCGTCAAAAAAACGCCGCGGAGCGCAGGCGGCGATAGGATCACTCTATCAAATAGCTGTTTTTCAACGAAAAGAATTTTTGGCACGAGCTTTGCATTACTCTTTGTGCGTGCGGCGAACCGCCGCGCACCAGGACGGATGAAAGCTTATGAGCACGATTGACCAGAGCCGACTGCTGCAAATGCGCAGTTCGATTCTCAATCAGAACCAGGCGCTGCAGCGCGCCGCCGGCGGCGCGGCTGCGGGCGGCGCCGCAGGTGCCGGTGCGGCACCCGATTTCGGATCGGCGATCGCCAGCGCACTGCAGCAGGTCAATACCCAGCAGGCGAAGGCAAGCGACCTCAGCGAAGCCTATGAACGCGGCGACACGCACGACATCGTCAGCGTGATGATCGAACGCCAGAAGGCCTCGCTCGGCTTCGAAACCACGTTGCAGGTCCGCAACAAGCTGCTGTCCGCCTATCGCGACATCATGAACATGCCGGTGTAATCCATGGCCGAAGCTCAACTCCTCGCCCCCGTTGCCGATACGAACCGGCTGCCCCTCCCTGCGATGGGCGGCCGCTTTGCGCCGGTCCAGCAGTTCGTCCGCCAGCCCGCCGTCCAGCGCGCGCTGCCCGCGATCGCCACGACGACCGCGATCGGCCTGGCCGCGCTCGCCTATTTCATGACCCAGTCGGCGCCGCAGGCGCAGCTCTTCGCCGGGCTCGACGACAGCGACAAGGCCGCCGTCGCCGATGCGCTCCAGTCGCAGGGGATCGGCCACACCATCGATCCGACGACCGGCGCACTGACCGTCGATGCCGACAAGCTGTATCAGGCGCGCATCGCGCTCGCCGGGCAGGGATTGCCCAAGGCGCAGCCGAGCGGCGACAGCCTGATCGCCTCGCTCCCGATGGGGTCGAGCCGCGCGATCGAAGGCGAAACGCTGCGCTCGGCGCGCGAAGCCGACCTGTCGCGTACGATCGAGACGATCGACGCGGTCAAGACCGCGCGCGTCCACATCGCCGCCGCCGAACCCAGCCTGTTCGTCCGCGACGACAAGCCCGCAACCGCGTCGGTGATGCTGACGTTGCAGAACGGCCGCAACCTCAGCGACGCGCAGGTTCAGGGGATCCGTTTCCTCGTCGCCTCCTCGGTTCCCGGCATGAACGCCGACGAGGTCCAAGTGATCGACCAGCGCGGCGCGCTGCTCTCCGACGGCGCCAGCAGCGGCGACATGAAGAGCTTCCAGCTCCAGATGCAGATGGAGGATCGCTTCCGCCGCGCGCTCGAAACGCTGCTCGGTCCGATGCTCGGCTCGGGCAATTATTCGGTCGAGGTCCACGCCGACGTCGACATGTCGGAAAGCCAGGCGACGCGCGAAAGCTTCCCCGAAAACGACCGCGCGCTGCGCACCGAACAGGTGAGCCGGGTCGTCAGCGGCCAGAGCACGCCGCCCGCCGTGGGCATCCCCGGCGCGCTGTCGAACCAGCCGCCGCAGGCGACTACGGTGACGAACAATGCCCCCGCGCCGACGCCCGCCGGCGCGCCGACCACCGACACGCAGAGCAACGAAAATTCGGCCCGCGCCTATGAGGTCGGCCGCGAAATCTCGGTTACGCACCAGCCGCAGGGCCGCCTGAGGCGCCTGTCGATCGCCGTCGCGCTGAACCAGGGCCAGAAGGCGCTGACCCAGGCCGACCTCGCGAAGATCGAGGGGCTGGTGAAGGGCGCGGTCGGATACGATCAGACGCGCGGCGACGTCGTCGCGATCAGCCAGCGCCCCTTTGCGAAGGTCGACGATGTCGCTCCCGCCTTCTATGACCAGCCGTGGTTCATGCCGCTCGCCAAGCAGATCGGCGCCGTGCTCGCCGCGCTGCTCGCCTTTCTGTTCATCGGCCGTCCGATGATCAAGTCGGCCAAACAGCGCGCCGCCGCTCGCGCCGAACGCGATGCCGAAATCGAACAGTCGCTGCTCACCGCCACCGAAAGCCGCGCCGCGCTCGACGCGCCGCGTGGCGACAGCGCAATCACGCTCGAGATGATCGAGGCCGCGCCAAGCTATGAAGCGCGCGCCAATCTGGTCCGCGCCTTCGTCCGCCAGGACTCGGCGCGCGCCGCGCTCGTCGTGCGCCAGCTGATGCAGGAGGGCACCCATGGCTGACGACACCGACGTCGCCGGCGAGATCGCACCCGCGGTCGGCCTGCGCCCCGCCATCGAAGGATCGGCCGCCGCCGCGATCCTGCTGATGCTGCTCGAGGAAGGCGACGCCGCCACCATCCTCAAGCATCTCGATCCCGATGAGGTGCGCCTGCTTGCCAAGGGCATGTTCGACGCCGCCAACGCCAGCGAAACCCAGATCGAACAGGCGCTCGACCAGTTCGTCGTGCGCAGCCGCGACGTCAGCGCGCTCGCCATCGGCGCCGAAACGCGTATCCGCACCGTCATCAATCAGGCGGTAGGCAATGTCCGCGCCGACAATATCCTGGCCGCCGTCGCGCCGCAGTCGAGCGCCGCGTCGCTCGAGATGCTGCGCTGGATGGATGTCGAGGCGATCAGCGCGCTGCTCGCCAGCGAACATCCGCAGGTCGGCGCGCTGATCCTGTCGGTGTTGATCCCCGACGTCGCCGCGCGCGCCATCGAAACGCTCGACGAGGTGCTGCAGGCCGATCTGGTGCTGCGCGCGGCGCAGCTCACCACCGTCCCGGCCGCCGCGATCGAGGATCTGGAATCGGTGCTCGCTTCCGCCAATGTCGGCGGCCAGCGCGTCGCCAAGCAGCCGATCGGCGGCCCGAGCGACGTCGCGAAGATCATGAAGAAAATGCCCAAGTCGCTGTCCGAACGCACGATCCGCGCGCTCAAGAAGCAGGACAAGCTGCTCGCACAGGCGATCGAGGAAGAGATGTTCATCTTCGAAAATCTGCGCGAGCTCGACAAGAAGAGCATCGGCACCGTGCTGCGCTCGGTCGATGCAGCGATCCTCGCGGTCGCGCTCAAGGGCACCGACGCCGACATGGTCGATCTGTGCCTATCGACGATGTCGCAGCGCGCATCGGAAACGATCCGCGACGAAATGGCCGAAATGACGATGGTCAAGCGCACCGACGTCGACGAAGCGCAGAAGTCGATCATGCAGATCGTCCGCCAGATGGCGGCATCGGGCGAAATCATGCTCGCAGGCGGGGGCGACGATTATGTCTGATCTCGCGTCCGAATCGACCGTCGCCGCACTGGCGCATGCGATGGCGCGCGACGGCGGCTTTCGCCCGCTGCAGTTCGGCCAGCCGCGCAGCGCTCCGCCAGCGCCGGCCCCCGAAGTGGCGGCCGAACCCGCCGACGACCCCTTTTCGCGCGGGCTTGCCGAAGGCCAGCGCCTGGCCGAAGCCGCCTTTGCGGTCGAACGCCAGCAATTGCTCGCGATGGTTGCCGCCGCCGAAGCGCTGCAGGACGAACCCAGCGAGGAACTCGCGCAGCTGATCGCCGAAACGGTCGAGCGGCTCGTCCGCCAGATCGTCGAGGCGGCGCCGATCGAGGCCGACTGGCTGCGCGCGCAGGCCGAAACCGCCGCCGCGCTGGTCGCCGAAGCCGACAAGGCGCGCACCCTGTGGGTCAATCCCGCCGACGCAGTGCTGCTCGTCGACGCGCCGATCGCGCTGCCGATCGAAAGCGATCCGTCGATGGCGCGCGGCACCGTCCGTGTCGAAACCTCGGCCGGCTGGATCGAACATGGCCGCGCGGTCTACCTCGACGAGCTGCGTGCCGCACTCGGCAGCCAGGGCGGCGCCGCATGACGCGCCGCCTCGCCATGTCCGCCCGCCAGTTGCTCGACCCCGTCGACCTCAGTGACGCATCGCCGCGCCGCATCGGCACGCTCGTCGCGCACGAAGGCATCATGCTCGAAGTGTCGGGCTTTCCCCAGCCGCTCGGCAGCAATGTCCGCATCAAGTCGGCGAACAACGAATATGTGAACGGCGAGGTCGTGGGTTTCCGCGGGCACCGCAGTCTCGTGCTGCCCTTCGACACCAACATGCCGCTCGTCACCGGCGCGCCGGTCGAGCCGCATGGCGCGTCGAGCATGGTGACCGTCGGCAAGGCGCTGCTTGGCCGCATCATCGACGCGCAGGGCAATCCGCTCGACGGCCGCCCGCCGGTCAAGTCGCAGTTCCAGTGGCCGCTCGCGGGCCGCAAGGTCAATCCACTGCGCCGCGGCCGGGTGACCAAACCGCTCAACATGGGCGTGCGCGCGATCAACGGCCTGCTCACCGTCGGCGAAGGCCAGCGCGTCGCGATCATCGCGGGTTCGGGCGTCGGCAAA
This sequence comes from Sphingopyxis sp. P1IMeth2, assembly GCF_900185685.1. Taxonomy (NCBI): domain Bacteria; kingdom Pseudomonadati; phylum Pseudomonadota; class Alphaproteobacteria; order Sphingomonadales; family Sphingopyxidaceae; genus Sphingopyxis; species Sphingopyxis sp. P1IMeth2. Next base: position 64,283 of record NZ_FYAT01000014.1, on the reverse strand, counting down.
TCGGTGCTGATGGGCCAGATGATCGCAGGCACCGAATGCGACGTGATCGTCGTCGGCCTGATCGGCGAGCGCAGCCGCGAAGTCAGCGACTTCGTCGAAACCAAGCTGCCGCCCGCCGTCCGCAAGAAATCGGTGGTCGTCGCGGTTCCCGCCGACCATCCGCCGCTGCTCCGCCTGCGCGCCGCGATGCGCGCGACCGCGATCGCCGAAGCCTTTCGTCAGGACGGCAAAAAGGTGCTGTTGCTGATCGACAGCCTGACGCGCGTCGCGCACGCGCAACGCGAGATCGGGCTGACGCTGGGCGAACCGCCGACGATGAAGGGCTATCCGCCCTCTACCTTCGCGCTCATCCCCTCGCTCGTCGAACGCGCCGGCAACGACCGCGTCACCGGCGGGTCCATCACCGCGCTCTACACCGTGCTCGCCGATGGCGGCGACATCGAGGATCCGGTCGTCGATTCGGCGCGCGCGATCGTCGACGGGCATATCATCCTCTCGCGCCAGCTTGCCGAACAGGGCGTCTATCCCGCGATCGACATCGCCCGGTCGCTGTCGCGAACCATGGCCGATTCGGTCGATGCCGATCACGCCGCCGCCGCCGCGCGCTTCCGCCAGCTCTGGTCTGCCTATGAAGAGAATCGCGACCTGATGCTGATGGGCGCTTATGTCGCCGGCACCGATCCGGTGCTCGACACCGCAATCGCGCGGCGCGCCGACCAGCTTGCATTCGTTACCCAGCCCGCCGGCGCCCAGGTCGACTTCCAGACCGCACGCCAGTCACTCATCGAAGGATATTCTGCATGACCGCTCGCACCGCACGCCGCAAACGTATCATTCGCGTGCGCACCGTCGAACATCAGATGGCGGAGGCCAATCTGGCGCGCGCCAATGGCGAGCTTGCAAGCCTCGTCGAGCTGTCGCGCCGGCTCGAGGCGCTGCGCGCCGACCTTGCAGTCGCCCGGGGCGTCGTCGCGGGCCGTGCACTCAATACGGTCGGCGAGCTCGGCATGCGGCTCGACATGGCGAAGGAAAATCTTGCGACGCCGCTGGTCAACGCCAGCGCCCGCCGCGACGAAATGGGCGTGCTCGCGCAGAGCGCGCTGATGAAGGAAGAATCGGCGGTGCGCCTCTATGAACGCAGCCGCAAGTCGGCCGAGGTCGAGATGGAACGCCGCGCCGACGCGAACCGCCCGCACCGCCGCCGCACGATGAGCCTGCGCCTGGTCGAAGGCGGCCCGGAATGATGCCCGGCCTGCCCCAGAGCGCGAGCCAGCCCGGCTTCGCGGCCTTTCTGTCCAATATCGGCCAGGCGTCCGCCAGCGGCGCGGGCGAGGACGGCGGCTTCAGCCAGCTCCTCGCCGCGCTTCCCGGTACCGCGACGATCGGCACGACCGGCGATACTCAGGCGAAGGCGACGACCGCGAGCGTGATCGCGCTCGTGGGGGCCGAGGCGGCGGGCGCAGCGGCGCCGACAGCGGATGCTCTGCCGGCTACGGCCACCAACCCCGACGGCACCCCTGCCGCAGAGACGCCGCACGTCGTGACGCCCGATTTTGCCGCCATCGTCGGCGGCAAAAAGCCCGCTACCGAGGCCAAGACGGCACCCGCCGCCGATACCGAAGCGGCGCCCGCGATCCCGCCCGAAACGTCGCCCAAGGCCGCGCCCAAGCGTGCCGGCCCGGACGTTCCGCAACCCGATCCGCAGGATGCTGCGGCCCACGCCGCCACCCTGCTCGCCGCCCTGACCGGCAAACCCGCCAAGCCATCCGCCACCGATCCGGCGAAGGCGGGCACGGGCGATGCCGATGCCGAAGCGACCGATGGCGCGCCTGCGGCTGACGCTGCCACGACTACGGAGACGACGCCTCCCGCCGCGCCGCTGCCCGTCAATCCGGCGCCTGCCGCTGCGAATTGCGTGGCGCCCGAAACCTCCGCGCCGGTTGCGGACAAGCCCGCGAAGGCCGCCAAGGCTGCGCTCGCCCCAACCGTTCCGCAAGGCCGCGACGCACCCACCGCACCCGCAGTAACGCTTGCGAAGGCCGAGAGCGCCACCGCTACGCCGGCGCCCGCCGCCGAACCCGCGGCCAAGCCGATCCGTGCCGAAGCCGGCGCTTCCATGACCGTGCTGTTCAATCAGCCCGCAGCGCCCGGCGCCACAAGCATCGGCGCCCCGGCGCAAGCGGCGCCGCTCGCCGAACGCACGCTCGACTTGACGAGCGATGATCGCTGGATCGCGCAGCTCGCCGCCGATATCGCCGCGACCAAATCGGACAAGGGCGACCTCAGCTTCCGCCTGATGCCGCGCCACCTCGGCCGGCTCGACGTCGCGATGCAACTCGACGGCGACGGCGTGTCGATGAAGCTCGACACCCAGCATGAAAGCACCGCTGCGATCGTCGCCGCCGCACAGCCGAGACTGGTAGAGGATCTCCGCCAGCAGGGTATCCGCGTTGCCGGTGCCGAAGTGACCTGCACCCCCGATCAGGCCGGGCGCCCGTCGCTCGCCCAGGGTCAGGGACAAGGCCAGAACCAGGGACGCGGCGCTGCGCCCGACGCGAGCCATTTGATCGAAACCGCCAATGATCGCGCCGACGCGCGCGATGAAGACAGCGCCGCGAACCGCCGCGGCCGCTTTGCCTGATATCGAAAGGAACCGACGAGATGAGCAAGGACAAGGCCCCCGAAGCAGCGCCCAAGAAGGGCGGCAAGATGAAGAAGCTGCTGGTGGTCGGCGTCGGGGGAACCGCGCTGATCGGCGCCGGCGCGGGCGCGGGCATCTATCTGGGTGGCGGCCTCGGCGAGCATAAGGCGACGCCGCAGGACAATTACCCCAAGCTGGTCGTGCGCAGCGAAAAGGAAGAAGCGGCATCGGGCGAGGGCGGCGAAGGTGGCGGCGCGCCGGCGCTGAAGGTCGGCACCGTCTCCGTTCCCAACGATCACTACAAGGTCGATCCCCGCAAATATGAAATCACCTATTATCCGATCGAACAGCCCTTCACGACCAATCTGGCCGACGGATCGGGCTTTCTGCAGGTCGGGATCAGCCTGTCGACCTATTATGACGGCAAGCTGATCACCAACATCAAGCGGCAGGAGGTGCCGATCCGGTCGGCCGTCCTGATGACGCTTGCCGAACAGGATCCGGCGCTGCTTTCGACGTCGCAGGGCAAACAGCGGCTTCAACGCCAGTTGACCAATGCGATTAACCAAGTACTGCGCGACAAGGAGGGGTTCGGTGGCATCGACAATGTCTATTTCACAAGCTTGGTGATTCAGTGACGCTAAACGCCAAACCCGTAGCGGCCGCAGACGCCGCGGCGCGGCAGGAGGCCGACGCGCAGGCGTCGCTGCTGCTCCGCCGGTCGGAGGGCAGCTATGCCTTTCCGCTGCTCGATGCCGTGAGCAACCAGTTCGCGCGCAGCCTGCGCGATCTGGTGCGCGCGCTCGGCGCGCCGCTCGTGCAGATCGAGCGCGCGCCCGCCGAAACGATGCGCTTTGCCGACTGGTGCGCCGTCGTCGAACCGGCGATTTTCTGGCGCTATCACGCGCCGCCGCTCAAGGGGCCCGTGCTGATCACCGGCGGCCGCGCGCTTGTCCTCCAGCTCGTCGACATCTTTTACGGCGGCAAGGGTCAGCCCGCGGGCGAGCGCGAGGATCTGACCGACGCCGAGGAGCGCTTTGCCGCGCGCCTCGGCCGCGACATGGGGCTGCAGCTCGCTGCCGCGTGGCGCGACAAGCATCCGATCGATCCCGAACTCGATTTCGTCACCACCGAAAGCGCGAAGCTCGCCGCGGTGCGCGCCGACGACGAACTCCTCGTCCAACGCTTCACGCTGCGCGGCGCGCCTTTCGATGGCAAGACCGTAATGTGCGCTTATCCGCAGGCGGCGCTGCGCGGTATCGCGGGCGCCGAACCGGTGCCCGAAATGCGCGACCTGCCGCAGACCGATCCCGTCTGGTCGAACGCGCTCAACAAGGCACTCAAGGACGTCCGCCTGCCCGTGCGTTCGGTGCTCGCGCGTCCCGAGATCAGCCTCGTCAAGCTTCTGTCGCTCGAAGTCGGCGACATCATCCCCATCACCATGCCGCGCCAGGTGCCGGTGACCGTCGCCGGACGTAAATTCGCGCTCGGCAGCATCGGCGAAGCCAATGGCAACGCTGCCATCATGATCGATCAAATCGAAAAAGGACCGGACAATGACTGACCTCAGCGACGCGCCCGCGGCGCCGCAGCGCGACCGCCGCGAAGGCAAGACGATTGCCGCCGCCCCCAATTTCGACCTGCTCGCCGGCGTTTCGCTGCGTGTCTCGGTCGAGGTCGGATCGACGTCGATGACGCTCGCCGAGCTGCTCACGATGACCGAAGGCAGCGTGATCGAACTCGACCGCGCGGCGACCGACCTGCTGGACATCTATGCCAATGGCACGCTGATCGCGAAGGGCGAGATCGTCAGCGTCGAGGGCCGCTACGGTATCCAGGTCGCCGAAGTCGTCGCGCCCGACCGCGGCATCGCCGGCTTCGACCGGAGGGCCTGATGCTCGAATATATCCTGCGCCTGCTGATTCTGCTGCCGATCGTCGGCGGCATGGCCTGGGGCAGCCTGTGGCTGTGGAAGCGCGTCCAGATGGGCGTGCCGCTGGGCGGCGGCGCGAAACAGGATCGGCCGGTCGACCTTGTCGGCGTGCTCCCCCTCGGTCCGGGGTCGAAGCTCGCGGTGGTCGAATTTGCCGGGCAACAGATTCTGATCGCGGTGTCGCGCAACGGCATCACGCGCCTTGCCGACAACAGCCAGGGCGATTTTCATGTCGACTGACGCCGCCCCGGCGCGCAGCCGCTGGCTGCGCCGCGCGGCGGTTGCCGGCGGCATCGCGCTGTTCGTCGCCGCGGCGCCCGCGGCGCATGCGCAGGCGGCGGACGGACTGACCCGCGCGGTCGGCGAAATCGGCGGCGACGGCCGCCCATTGAGCCTGTCGCTGCAGATCCTCCTGCTGATGAGCCTGCTGACGGTGCTGCCGTCGCTGCTCCTGATGATGACCAGCTTCACCCGCATCATCATCGTGCTGTCGATCCTGCGCCACGCACTCGGCCTGCAACAGACGCCGCCCAACCAGGTACTCGTCGGGCTCAGCCTCTTCCTGTCGCTATTCGTGATGCAGCCGGTGCTCAGCGAGGTGAACCGCGTCGCGATCACCCCTTATGGTCAGGAACAGATCGACATCGGCGAGGCGGTCGTCCGGTCGGGCGACGCGCTCCACGGCTTCATGATGAAGCAGACGCGCAAGACCGACCTGATGATGTTCGCCAAGATCGCCAAGGCGCCCGAATATGCGAGCCCGAAGGACGTCCCCTTTTCGATCCTGCTGCCCGCCTTCGTCACCAGCGAACTCAAGACCGCCTTCCAGATCGGCTTCCTGATCTTTCTGCCCTTTCTCGTCATCGACCTGATCGTCGCCTCGGCGCTCATGTCGCTCGGCATGATGATGCTGTCGCCGACGGTCATATCGATGCCGTTCAAGCTGCTGCTCTTCGTCCTCGTCGACGGCTGGGCGCTGACGATGGGGTCGCTCGCCTCATCGTTCGGGACATAGGGCGATGGAGGCCGATTATTTCATCGGTGTCGCACAGCAGGCGCTTTGGATTCTCGCGCTCGCCTCGGCGCCCATCCTGATTCCGGTGCTCGTCATCGGCGTGCTGCTTGGCATGGTCCAGGCGGCGACCTCGATCAACGAACAGACGCTCAGCTTCGTACCAAAGCTCATCATCACCGCCATCTGTCTGGCGATCTTCGGCAGCAGTATCCTGGTCCTGCTTACCGATTTCACCCGCGACCTGTTCGCCCAGATACCCAATCTGGTCCGATAGGGCCGCGATGAACCCGGCCGATATCCCGAATATCGAGGCGATGCTCCAGCTCTGGATGCTGGGGATGATCCGCCCCGGCGCCGCCTTTTTGGCCGCGCCGGTGTTCGGGGCGACCAACGTGCCGGTGCAGCTGCGCCTCGTTATCGCGCTCGCGGTCGGCGTTCCCGCGGTCGCGGCGTCGGGGCTCCATCTGCCGCCCGAAGGGCTCGTGTCCTTCACCGGCCTGCTTCTCGTCGCGGGCGAGGTCGTGATCGGCCTCGCGATCGGCTTCGTGCTCCAAATGGGTCTCGCCGCGGCACTGCTCGCGGGCGAGGCGATCAGCAACGCGATGGGCCTCGGCTTTGCGGCGATGGTCGATCCGATGAGCGGACAGATGAGCTCGGCGGTCGGCCAGTTCCTCTCGATGCTGGCCACCGCGCTGTTTTTGGCGGCGAACGGCCATCTGCTGCTCATCGAGATCATCGTGCAGAGCTATAATGCGCTGCCGCCGGGCAACGCCTTTCCCTCCTATGGCGCGATCGAAGGCATCTTGCGCTTCGGCAGCCTGATGTTCGCGGCGGGGCTGACCATCGCCCTGCCTGTCGGCTTCGTGCTGATCATGGTCCAGATGGTGATGGGCGTCATCGGGCGCTCGGCTCCGGCGATGAACCTGTTCGCCGTCGGCCTGCCGGCGACGCTGCTTGCCGGGGTCATCCTGCTCGGCATCGCGACCCCCGCAATGGCCGAGGCGATCGCCCGCTTCCTCTCCGACGCGCTCGACATGGCGCGCCTGCTCGCGGGGGGCTGACGATGGCCGAACAGTCGGACAAGGACCAGAAAACCGAACAGCCAACCCCGAAAAAGCGCGCCGATGCCGCACGCGAGGGCGATGTGCTGATGTCGCGCGAACTTGCGACCGCGCTGATGATGCTCGCGGGTGCCGGCTGGCTTTTTGCTGCGGGCGGCTGGCTCGTTCAGTCAGCGGGCGACCTCATGAAACGCGGCCTGACGCTCAACGCCGACGATGTCGCGCATTTTGCGCCGGGCGAAGCAGTGATGCGCAACGGGGTCGAGATTCTGCTGCCGCTCGGCAGCCTGTTCGCGCTCGCCTTCGTCGCCGCGATCGCCGCGCCCGCGATGCTCGGTTCGCTCGGCTGGCGCGGCAAGGCGCTCAATTTCAAGGGTAACCGCATCAATCCGCTGAACGGCCTCAAGCGCATCTTCGGGCCGCAGGGGTTGATCGAACTGGTCAAGTCGATCGCCAAGGTTCTGCTGCTGGGAACGATCGGCTATTGGCTGATCGCGGTCAATCTGCCCGCGATCATGACCATGGCGTCGACCGACCTCAATGCGGCGATCGGGCTCGCAGGCAGCGCCATCGGCCATTCGATGCTCGCTATGGCGGGCGGGCTGGTGGTGATCGCGCTGATCGACGTTCCCGCCCAATGGTATCAGCGCAACCGGCGGCTGATGATGACCAAGCAGGAAGTCAAAGAGGAGATGCGCCAGTCGGACGGCGCTCCCGAGCTCAAGCAGGCGCAGCGCCAGCGGGCGCATGAAATATTGAGCGGGTCGGCACGCAAGGCGGTGACCGACGCGACGGTCGTGCTCACCAACCCGACGCATTTCTCGGTCGCGCTGCGCTATCGCCCGGGCGTCGATGCGGCGCCGGTCGTCGTCGCCCGCGGGCGGGGCGATGTCGCGCTGGCAATCCGCGAGCTTGCCCGCGGCGCCGACATCCCGATCCTGGAATATCCGCAACTCGCCCGCGCCATCTATTTCACCGTGCGCGCCGGGCGGACGATCCCCGAAGAATTGTTCATCGCGGTCGCCACGATCCTGGCCTTCGTGTTCCAGCTCGAACGCGCGGTTGCCGAAGGACGCAGCCAGCCCGATGTCGAGATTCCGGTATCGCACCAATTCGATCCCGACGGGCGCCGGCAGGGCTGATTTCGCGCTTAATGTCGCGCGCGTGCGGCCGTTAAGAAGAGCGAAGGATATTTGCCATGGCTCTCACTTCCATTGCCAGTTCGCTCGGCGCCGGGTCGGGGATCGACATTCCCAAGCTTGTCGATGATCTTGCGGCTGCCTCGCGCGAGCCCAAGGTTACGCGGCTCTCGACGCTGGCGCAGCAGAATCAGGCGCGGATCAGCGCCGTATCGCAGGCGCGATCGAACCTTGAAGGCTTTGCCGATTCGCTGGCGCAGATGGTGTCCGACGGCACCTTGCGCAGTACGCCGACGGTTTCGGACGAAAGCGTGATTTCGGCAACGACGCGCGCCGGTATCAACGCCGACAGCTTCTCGGCGACGGTGGTCGTCGACCAGCTTGCCCGGGCGCAGACCGCCTATTCGGCGGTGGTCGCCGACAAGACGGCGGCGATCGGGACCGGCACGATGACGCTCAGCGTCGGCGGCACCGACCATGTGATTACAATCGACGGCACGAACAACAGCCTCGAAGGGCTGGCAAAAGCGATCAACGCCAGCGGCAGCGGCGTATCGGCCTCGATCGTGTCCGACACTGGCGGCAGCCGGATCGTGCTCAAGGGCGCGACGGGAGCGGCGAACAGCTTCACGCTGACTGCCGACGCGGGCGCCGATCCGGCGCTCGCGGCGTTCGGCTATGGTGCGGGCGGCGGCATGACGCTGGGCCAATCGGCGACCGATGCCCAATTCACGATCGACGGCGTGGCCTATAGCCGCAGTTCCAATATCGTCGACGACGTGATTCCCGGCATGTCGCTCACGCTTAAAAAGGCATCGCCAGGCCAGGAGGTGGATGTAGGGGCAAGTCGCCCGCTCGATATGATCCGGCAGACGGTGAAGGATTTTGTCGACGTCTACAACCAGCTCAAGAAGAGCATCACCGATGCCGCCGCGATGTCGGGTGACACGCGCGGCCTGCGCGAGCTCGAGGGCCAGCTGCGCGGAATGATGTCGCAAACACTGACCAGCAGCGGCACCTATACGACGCTCGCCGACATCGGCATCTACACGAACAAGGACGGTCTGCTTGCCGTCGATCAAACCCGGCTGGAAACCGCCCTGACGACCGACGCCGGCGCGGTCGAAGCATTGTTCAATCCGCCGCGCGATGGCGCGCATACCGACGTCAGCGATCCGGGCATCGCCGGTGTGCTTGACGCTCTGCGCGACAAGGCCGTGGGGACAGGCGGTGTGATCGATCGCGTCACCAGGACGCTCGATGCCAAGAGCAAGGATCTTGCCGACCAGCTCGACAAGGTCAACGAGCGCGAAGACGCCTATCGCGCGCGGCTGGAGAAAAAATACAGCACGCTCGACGCAAAGCTGGCAGCCTTCAAGGCGACCCAGGCCTATCTGGAACAGCAGATCCAGATGTGGAACAACCAGAACAGCAATAACTAAGGGTTTTCGCCGTGCCTGCCACCGCCTCGATCGTCCGCGCCACCGGCACCTACCGCCGGCTGCAGCAGGAAAGCCGTGCCGAGGGCGCCGACCCGGTCGAGCTCGTCGCCATGCTCTATGACGAGCTCGAAACGGCCGTCGGCGTGCTCGGATCGATGGCGCGGCAGGGACAGCGCGTCTCCGCCACCGACCCCGCGCACCGCGCGCGCGCGATCCTGATCGGACTCGACGCCAATCTCGATCATAGCGCGGGCGGCGATGTCGCCGCGGCGCTGTCGCGCGTCTATCGCAGTATGCGCCGCAAGCTCGATGAGGCGATCGCCGCCAATCGCGAAGACGGTTTTGCCGAGGTGCTCGACGGCATCCGTACGATTGCCGAGGCTTGGCGCCAGCTTCGCTGACGCGCCCGCGTCGTCTCTTCATTATCGATCGGTAAAAAAGGGTTCGGCACCGGCCGCGGCCCGCGCCGTCGCTATAAGTGGGGACAAGCGACGACTGGGGTGGGGTGCGACCGGTGCCGAATTCAGCGGCGCCGAAACTGGTGGGGTAGTTTTCAGGCGGCCTGCTGCTGAACTCCATATTTGCGCATCTTTTCGATCAGCGTCGTGCGCTTGAGCGACAGGAGGCGGGCAGCCTCCGAAATGATGCCGTCGGCAAGGTCGAGCGCGACGTGAATCTGTTCCAGTTCGATCGTCTCGATCTCGCGCTTGAGGTCGATCGGCTGACCCGGCGCGGGCTTTTTCGCCTGCGCGCCGGCGGCCGCCGGGATGTCCAGCCCGCCGGCTGGTACCGCGACCGTACCCGTGGGGAGGATCGGCCGCGGTGCCAGCGCTGCGGTGGGGTTCAAAAGCATCGCGACATCGTCGCAGCCGAGCGTTTCTCCGCCGAACAGGACGCTGGCACGCTCGACGAAGTTACGCAGTTCGCGGACATTGCCCGGCCAGCGATGCTGCATCAGCATCGCGATCGCAGCGTCATCATAGCGGCACTTGGCGTCGGCCGGCATCTTGCGCTGGAAATGGCGGATCAGCGCGGGAATATCCTCGACGCGGCTTGCGAGACTCGGCACCTGCAGGACGACGACGCCCAGACGGAAGAAAAGATCTTCGCGGAATTTGCCCTCGGCGATCGCCGCGCCCAGATCCTGGTGCGTGGCCGAAATGACGCGGACATCGACCGGGCGGACCTCGCTGCTGCCGACGCGAACGATGGTGCGCTCCTCGAGCACGCGGAGCAGCTTGACCTGCATGTCGAAGCGCATGTCGCCGATTTCGTCGAGGAAGAGCGTACCGCCGCTGGCGACTTCGAAATGACCGATACGGCGCGCCGTGGCGCCAGTGAACGAGCCCTTTTCGTGACCGAAAAGTTCGGATTCGATGAGTTCGCTGGGGATAGCACCGCAGTTGATTGCGGCGAAGGCCTTGCCAGCGCGGACGCCTTCGTCGTGGATGGCGCGGGCAACCAGTTCCTTGCCCGATCCCGATGGACCGCACAGCATGACCGAGGCGTTCGATCGCGCCACCCGGCGGATCATCTCGCGCAGCTGGCTGACCGCCGGGCTGTTGCCGATGATCAGCGCTTCGAGCGCTGCGTTATTGCCCTTGTTCTGCCCCACCTCAGTCATTTTCGTCTCCATGGCGCCCCCCATGGCGCCTTTCCGATGAGCCGAGAGATTGAGGAAAATGGTAAACGAAAGATTATCCAGACTATTACAACCCATTGAAAATAAAGCGTTATTGCCAATATGGTAGCAATGGTGGCGGAATTGCGCTGTTAAGGATTTATCTTACTGCCAATCTGGCACTAATATTTGGCCGCGCTGCCCCAGCCGAGCGTGATCGAAATGCGCCGGTTGCGCGGGTCGAAGCGATTCGACGGGACATAGGGTTCGCGATCGGCGACCCCTTCAATGCGCGAGAAGCGGTTTGAATCGATCCCGCGGAACTGGAGATAGTTGCGCACCACCTCCGCCCGGTCGACCGACAGCCGCCAGTTGTTGGTGCCCGCCCCTGCCGACCAGGGTGCCGCATCAGTGTGACCGCGGATCATCAGCTGGTTCGGCACGCCCCCGATCGCCTCGGCCACTTCCTGGAACAGCCGCACGCCTTCAGGGGTGAGCTGGCTCGTTCCCATCGTGAACATCGAGAAGTCGGCATCGTCGACGACGTCGATGCGCATGCCGTCGATGGTCTGGGTAAAGCGCAGGTTGCGCGCGAGGCGGCGCAGATCACCCTTGCGCTGGACGCGCTCGGCGAGCGATTTCGCGACCTGCTGGAACTTCTTGGTTTCCTGTTCGCGGCCCGAAGCCTCTTTGGGTCCGCCGACAACGTCGCGCGGGATCGTGATCGACCGCGTTCCCGTCTGCCCGGCGCGATGCGGATAATTGTCGGCCGAAACGATCGAATCGCCGCCGAACATGCCGTTGGACCCGGCGCTTTCCTGCTTGGTCTGGACGATCGTCGGCGCGAAATAGTCGGCAAGCGCCTTGCGCTGCTTTTCGGTGGTGGCGCCGAGCAGCCACATGAGCAGGAAGAAGGCCATCATCGCGGTCACGAAGTCGGCATAGGCGACCTTCCACGCACCGCCATGGTGGCCGCCATGCCCCCCCTCGATCACCTTTTTGACGATGATCGGCCGCGGCGGCGTGTTGGGACGCGCGGCCATCAGCGGCCCCGCATTCCGTCAAAGACCTCGGCGAAGCTCGGCTGGTTCGAATGTTCGACACCCGAACGCGCTGCTTCGATGACGAGCGGCTGCGGGTGGCCGTGGAGCGATGCGATGATGAGCTGCTTCACCGTGTGATAGATGGCGCCGTCGCTTTCGATCACGCTTTTCGCGCGCGTCGCGAACGGGCCGACGAGCCCGTAGGCGAGCAACACGCCGAGGAAGGTGCCGACGAGCGCCGAACCGATCATTCCGCCCAGAATTTCCGGCGGCTTGTCGATCGAGCCCATCGTCTTCACCACGCCAAGCACCGCCGCGACGATGCCGAGCGCGGGGAGCGCGTCGGCGAGATTCTGCAAGCCGTCGGCCGGCTTCATCGCGTGGTGGTGGTGGTTCTTCACCGCATTGTCCATCACGTCCTCGACCGCGTGCGGATCGAGCGTTCCCGACGACACGACGACCAGGCGCAACGTATCGCAGATCAGGTGGACGAGCGTGCTGTCCTTGAGCAGCCTGGGATATTGCTGGAAGATGGGGGAGCTTTTGGGGTCTTCGATATGCGGTTCGACCGCGACCGGGCCTTCGGTGCGCATCATCTTCATCAGCGAGGACACGAGCAGGATGACGTCGAGATAATCCTGCTTCTTGTACTGCGGCCCCTTGAACACCTTGCCGAGCCCGCCGGCGAGCGCCTTCAGGTCGGCGCCCGAATTGCCGATGATCAGCGATCCGACTGCGGCGCCGCCGATGATGAGCATTTCGTGCGGCAGCGCGTGCATGACGGGACCAAGATTGCCGCCCGTCAGCGCAAAACCCCCGAACACCAGCAGGATCAGTACGACGATGCCGATTACGGGAAACATGCGCGCTCAACTCCATCCGGACCCGCCCGGGGTCCGCCTAAACAGGGACGTCTCTTATGCTTAACGGCAGCGGCGCCGGAAACTTGAGGCCGCTCAGCTCAAAAGATCGAACAAACTCTGCCGGTTGATCTTGGCAAAGGCCGCCTGCGCCGCGCCGAGCGTCAGATCGGCAGCGTTGAGCTGCGCGATCGCAACCGAAAGATCGGTATCCTCGACCGACGAGCGTTCATCGGCCAGCGTCACGCCGCGCGCCGCAAGACTGTCGCCGATCCGCTCGAGGCGGCCGGCGGCGAGGCCTATGGCCGCGTTCTGGTCTGCGGTGTGGTTGATTGCGGTGTCGAGAGCGGTCATCGCCCCACCCATCGCCGTCTTGTCGCCTGCCGCCACCGCGGCCGCGGCATCGCGGACGAAAGTCGACAGGCTCGTCCCGCTGACGGCCAGGGCATCGGCCGCAGATGGCACCGGGGCGAATACCGTGTCCGAATCGAACCGCATTGCGCGCGCATTGCCGGTTGCGAAAAGCGGTTCGCCGTTCGCATCGCGCGTCGCGGCCAGCCCGTCGATCTGGTCGGCAATCGCGCTCAATTCCGCGGCGATCGTCGCGCGATCCGCCGGACTCGCGGTGTCGCTCGCCGCATTGAGCGTGAGTTCCCGAGCGCGGGTGAGCAGATCGCTCGTCGATTGCAGAACACCGTCGGCCTGCGCAGCGAGCGCCTTGCCGGTGTTGATGTTGGTCGCCCAGGTGTCCATCGCCGCCTGGGTCTTGCCGATCGTCGCGATCCGTTTCGACGCCACGACATCGTCGGACATGCGCTGGAGCCGCTTGCCGGTCGAAACCTGGATCTGCAGCTTTTCGATCTGTTCGGCGAGCTTTGACTGGCGCGCGATCTCGCGCGTCATGCGGTTGCCGGTGGCGTTAATCATCGTTCTGCCCCTTGTGGCTCATGGCCCCAAATCCTTCGCCTACACCGCGTTCAGCAGCGCCTGCATCGTGTCGCGCGCGACCTGGATCGTGCGCGCCGCCGCCGAATAGGCTTGCTGGAAACGCAGCAGATCGGCCGCCTCGCGGTCGAGATCGATTTCGCTGACCGCGCTGCGTGCCGCCGAGGCGGCGTCGCGGCGGGTCGTCGCAGCGGCGTCCTGCGCGCGCGCCGATGCGGTCGCCTGCGCCTGCGTCGCCATATGCGCCGCCCAGGCGCTTTCGGGATCGTTCGACCCGCGCATCCCGCCGATCGCAAGCATATTGCCGTTGCTGCTCGTCGCATCGGCCGCCGCGACCTGTGCGGTCGTCAACGGCGCCGCGGCCAGTGTCGCAGCGCTGCCGACGCCAGCGAACAGCGGCTGGCCCGGATTGCCATTGGCATCGACGCCCGCCTGGTGCGCGGCATTGACCTGGTTCGCGAACTGCGCCGACATGGTGTCGAGCCCTGCGCGCTGGTCAGCGACATGGTTCGCCGCCTCAGCCAGTCCGGCGAGCGAGCCCGTCGCGGTCGTGAACGGCGATCCGCCGATACTGTAGGACAGCCGGCCGTCGGCCGCAGCGCTGACCGAAATCGGCGTCACGACGCCGCCGCCGACCAGCGTATCGCCGGTCGCCGTTGCGGTCAGCGTCACCGCGCCATGGCTGTCGAAACTCGCGGTGACGCCGGCCTGCGTCGAAAGCTCGTCGAGCAACCGGTCGCGCTCGTCGAGCAGCGATGCCTCGTTGGTCGATCCCGGGCGCGCCTTGCGCAGCCCGATGTTGATCTGTTCGAGGGCGTTCAAATTGGTGTTGAAGCTATCGACTTCGCCCGCCGCGGCGCTCGAAATCCCGTCGGCCATGCTCGAAAGCTGGCCCGCCGCGGTGCGGAAGCCCGACGCGACATCGTCGACCGATTGCAGAAACTGCGCCCGCAGCGTCGGGTTCGACGGATCGGCGGTGAGCAGATCGGCAGTGTTGAACAGCTTGCCCAGCCCGGTCGCGATCCCGTTCGAATCGTCGCTCATTGCGGCCTCGACCTTGTTCATCCAGTCGAGTTTGGTCGCCGAGCGCTCGGCGTCGCCCGACGAAATGCGCGAATCCTGAATGAGCCACTGGTCGACCGAGCGCGTCACGCCCTGGATCGCCACGCCGCCCGGCTTGATCGAACTGCGATAGAGCGGCATGTTGCTCGCCGCCTGATTCTCGACCAGTTCAAGTGTACGCCGCGCATAGCCGGGCGTCTGCGCGTTGGCGATATTGTCGCCGATCGTCGACAGCGCGCGCGAATAGGCGCGCAGGCCGCTGGCGCCGATGTTGAGAAGGTCGCTCACTGCGCGCCTCCGACCCGGGCGCGGAACTGCGCCTCGACCATGTCGGCGATGCCGAACTGGCGCATTGAGGCAATGCTGTCCGCGGTCTTGGCGTCGGCCATTTCGCGGAAATTGTCAGTCGCACTCGATCCGAAGATGTCGTCGCCCAGCTTGGCCTGCCGCATCGACGAGAGGAGTTGACGCAGGATGACTGCCTCGAAGGATTCGGCCGCCTTGCGCAGTCCGCCGTCGCCGCTGCCGGCCCCGCCGGGGGCGGCGCTGGCGGCGGGGGCGCCGATCGAAGAAAGAGGTGTCGTCATATGATCACCAGTTCCGCAGTGAGCGCGCCGGCCTGGCTCAGCGCCTCGAGGATGGCGACAAGGTCGCCGGGAGGAACGCCCATGCGATTGATCGCATCGACGAGCTCGGAAAGCGATGCGGTGGGCTTCACCATCATCACCGGACGATATTCCTGGTCGACGCCGATCTCGCTCGACTGTTCGACCGTCGTTTCCCCGCGGCTGAACGGTGCAGGCTGCACCACCGTGGGCGATTCCTTGACCGAGACGGAGAGCTTGCCCTGCGTCACCGCCGCGGTGCCGACCCGAACCGCACCGTTGATAACGACCGTTCCGGTGCGCGCATTAACAATGACTCTGGCGGGCGGTTCGGCGCGGATAACCTCGAGATTCTCGATTCGGGACATCAGGCGCATGCGATCGTCGCCGCTGCCGCCGGCGCGAATCGAGATGCTCGCACCATCGAGCATCGTCGCCGCACCCGGCCCGACCGCACGGTTGATCGCATCGGTTACGCGCTGCGCGTTGGTCGCATCGAACTGGTGGAGGTTGAAGGTCAGCTGGTCGCCATAGGCAAATCCCGTATCGACCGCGCGCTCGACTGTCGCGCCGCCGGCGATCCGTCCGCTCGACGGCACATTGACCGTCAGCTTGGAACCGTCGGCGGCGTCGACCCCCAGACCGCCGATGACGAGGTTGCCCTGCGCCATCGCGTAAATCTGTCCGTCCGCGCCATAGAGCGGCGCAAGCACCAGCGTGCCGCCGCGCAGGCTCTTGGCCTTGCCGATCGCCGACACGGTGATGTCGAGCCGTTGACCAGGCTTGGAAAAGGGCGGAAGTTCGGCGGTGACCATCACCGCAGCCGCATTTTTGAGCGCCGGGTTAACCCCTGCAGGAAGCGTCATGCCAAAGCGCGACATCGCGCCCTTCATCCCTAGCGTCGAATAATCGAGGCTGTCGTCGCCCGTTCCGGCGAGGCCCACGACGATGCCATAGCCGGTAAGCTGGTTGGCGCGCAGGCCCTGGAACTGGCCCATGTCCTTGATCCGCTCGGCCGACGCCGGCGCCGCGAAGGCGAAGCCCGCGATCAGCAGGAGGAAGAGGGCGAGAAGGGTGGGACGCTTGGTCACGGCACTATCCTTTAAAAAGGCGTTCAGAAGGGGCTGATGATCGAGAAGAAACGCTGCAGCCAGCCCTGCTTGCTGGCGCGGGCGATCTCGCCCTTGCCGACGTAGCGGATCGTCGCGTTGGCGACGCGGGTCGACAGGACGCGGTTGTCGGGGCCGATGTCGATCGGCCGCACGAGGCCAGAGATCTGGACGCGCTCGTCGCCGCGATTGAGCGTCAGCAGCTTTTCGCCGCGCACCAGCATCATCCCGTTGGGATAGACTTCGGCGACGGTGACGCTGATCTCGCCCGACAGCGCGTTCGACTGGGCGGCATCGCCCTTGCCCTTGAACTGCTGGTCGCCGCTCGCGCCGATGTCGCTGGGCGAAAAGAGCGACAGGGGACCGGTCGATGGCGGGGTCAGGCCGATGCTGCCGCCGCGCTGCGTCGTCGCGCTGTTGCTCTTGGTCGCCGCGGTGCGTTCGACGAGCTGGATCGTGACGATGTCGCCGACCCGGCCGGCGCGGCCACCCGAGGTGAGCGGCGTATAGCCCCCTTGGAAGATTGCACCGTTGGGCGTCGGCGGCGGCGCGGGATCGACGGGCATCGCGACGGCAAAGGCGTCGGGTGCAAGCTTGTCCTTCGCCTGCGCAGCGCCCGGTGCCAGCATGCCGAAGGGCAGCAGCAGCGCCGATGCGAGGAGCAGGGCCTTAGAGCGTTTGCGTGGCATTTTTCATCATCTCGTCGGTGGCCTGGATCATCTTCGAATTGACCTCGTAGGCGCGCTGCGTCTCGATCATGTCGACCAGTTCCTCGACGACATTGACGTTCGATCCTTCGAGCATGCCCGACCGCAGGATGCCGCGGCCCTCCTCGCCTGCAGCGCCGACCTGCGGTGCGCCCGAAGCGGCGGTTTCGACGAGCATATTGTCGCCGATCGCCTGCAGGCCCGACGGATTGACGAAGCGCGCGATTTCGATGCGGCCGAGCTCGGTTGCCTCGGCCTGGCCGGGAACGGTCGCCGAGACGGTGCCGTCGGCTCCGACCGACACGCCGGTCGCGCCTTCAGGAACCTGGATGTTGGGCTGCAGCGGCTTGCCGTCGGGCGTGACGATCGTGCCATCGGCCGACATGGTGAAATTGCCGGCGCGGGTATAGCCGGTGCGGCCGTCGGGCAGCAGCACCTGAAAGAAGCCGGCGCCTTCGATCGCCATGTCGAGCCCGTTGCCCGTGGCGTTGAGCGAACCCTGCGTATCGATGCGCGCGGTGCCACCCAGTTCGACGCCGGTGCCGAGGTTGAGGCCGGTCGCGTAGCGGTTTTCCGACGACGAGGGCGCACCCGGCTGGGTCATCATCTGATAGCCCAGCGTTTCGAAATTGGCGCGGTCGCGCTTGAAGCCCGTGGTGTTCACGTTGGCGAGGTTGTTCGCGATCACCTGCATCCGGAAGCCCTGGGCATCCAGACCGGTCCGCGCGACGTGCAAGGCACCGAAGCTCATTGTCTATTCTCCTTAACGGGGGAGCTGCATCAGGTTCGCGGTCGCGCTGTCCATGTCGCGCGCGTCGCTGATGAGCTTGAGTTGCGAATCCCAGCTGCGGCTCGCCTCGATCATCTCGACGAGAGCGCTGGTGGCGGCGACGTTCGATCCCTCGAGCGACCGCGTGACGACGCGCGCTTCGGGATCGTCGGGCAGGATGCCGCCGCCCTTGACGCGGAAAAGATTGTCGAGCCCCTTGACGATGTCCGATCCCGCGGGGGTCGTCAGACGCAGTCGGTCGACTTCCTGCGGGTTCTGCGGATCGCCGCCCGTGGGCACGACCCAGATGCGCCCTTCGCTGTCGATGCTGACCTTGTCGGCGGGCGGAATGGTCACCGGGCCCTGCGCCCCCTGGACGGGGTGGCCGTCGCCGGTGGTGAGCAGCCCGCTCGCCGAAACCTGCAGATCGCCGCGGCGCGTATAGGCTTCTTCGCCATTTTCGGCCTGCACGACGAGAAGCGCGTCGCCGGTCACCGCGACGTCGAGGTCGCGGCCGGTGGCGAATACCGCACCGGCGCGCATGTCGGCGCCGATCACTTCCTCCGACGACATGGCACGGGCATTGACGCCGCTGCCCTGAAGCCAGAGCGACTGCGCCTCCGCCATGTCGCCGCGAAAGCCGGGCGTCTGGGCATTGGCAAGATTGTTGGCGATCGCCGTCTGCCGGGCCTGGCTGCCCCGCATCGCGGTGAGGCTGGTGTAGATGAGACGGTCCATCTTCTGGCTCCCGGCAGACGGCTAATCGGAAATTACGAACGCATGTTGATCAGGGTCTGCGTCAGCGTCGACGCGCCCTCGATCGCTTTCGCGTTCGCCTGGAAGTTGCGCTGGGCGGCGATCAGCAGCACCAGCTCTTCGGTGATGTCGACGTTCGAGCGTTCGAGCGCGCCCGAGCGGATCGTACCCATCGGGCCGTTGGTCGCGGCGTCGATCGTCGGCTGGCCGCTTTCGCCCGTCGACTGGTAATGCGCGTCGCCGACGGGGCGCAGCCCCTCCATCGAGGGGAAGCTCGCCATCGCGACCTTGCCGAGCACCTGGCCCTCGCCATTGGCGAAGGTCGCGGTCACAAGGCCGTCGAGGCCGACCGACACATTGACCAGCGCCGAGGTCGGATCCGACGGCGCGCCCGCGGGGAGCACGAAGTCGGTCATGCCGGCAAGCGTGCGGTCGGTGACATTGCCCGACGCATCTACCGGGAGCAGCTGCAGCTTCTGGCCGGTGGTGTCCACGATATGGCCGTCATCAGTCGGGGTGAAGGCGCCGTTGCGGGTGTAGGTCACCTGCTCGCGCGGCGGCTCGCCCTTGACGACGAACATGCCTTCGCCCGCGATCGCGAGATCGAGCGTCTTTTCGCTCGCCTCGAGCGTACCCTGCGTGAACTGCTGGATGATGCCGTTCAGGCGCTGGCCCTGACCTGCGACCATGCGCGTCGACTGGGTCGGCGACGAGGCGAACAGATCGCCGAACTGGGCGCGGCTGCGCTTGAAGCCCGTCGAGCTGGCGTTGGCGATATTGTTCGAGATGACCGACATGTCGGTCTGGGCACCCTTGAGGCCCGAAAGCGAAGTATAGAATGACATGGACTTATCCTTCCTGCGTGGTCGATTGAGTGGCTGCGGCGGCCGCCGCGGCGGCGTCCTGAGCGGTCTTGATGTCCTGAAGCAGCGCGGTCTGCGCCGTGAGCTGGTCCGAGATCGTCTTCAGCGTCGTGTTGGTTTCGGTGACGCCGGCCAGGCTCGAGAATTGCGCCATCTGCGCAACCATCTGCTGGTTGTCGACGGGGTTGAACGGGTCCTGCTGCGACAGCTGAGCGGTCATCAGCCGCAGGAAATCCTGCTGGCCGAGCTGGGTGCCGCTGTTCTTCGGCACCACCGTGATATTGCTTCCGTTAACGGCAGAGGTGGTCGTCATGGCTTATTGTCCCAACCGCAGCGTTTCGTTGATCAGGCCCTTTGCGGTTTCGAGGACCTGGACGTTGTTCTGATACTGGCGGGCCGTCTCGACCATCTCGACCAGTTCGGCGGCGCTATCGACCGCGGCCTCCCAGACGTTGCCGTCCTTGTCGGCGAGCGGGTTCGACGGGTCGTGCCGTTTCGACGGGGCCATTTTGCTGACCGTCACCTGGTCGACCGCGACGGTCGCGCGCCCCGTGCCGTCCATGACGGTGCGGAACACGGGCTTCAGCGAACGGAAGGCTTCCTTTTCGCTGCCCGCGACCGTGCCGGCGTTGGCCAGGTTCGATGCCGTTGTGTTAAGGCGGACTAGCTGCGCCGACATGGCGCGGCCGCTGATGTCGAAGATCGAGAGCGCGCTCATCGTCATTCGCCCTTCAGCGCGCGCGTCAACGTGCCGATCCGGCCCTGCAGAAAGGACAGGCTCGAGCGGTAGGCGAGCGCGTTTTCGGCAAAGGCGGTCTGTTCAGTCGCCATTTCGACGGTGTTTCCGTCGAGCGAGGCCTGCACCGGCACGCGGTAGGCGATGGCGCCTTCGATCGCGCCGTCGGTCGATGCGCCCTGCTGGGCCAGATCGAGCGCCTTGGTAAAATCAAGGTCGCGCGCCTTGTAATTGGGGGTCGCGGCGTTGGCGATGTTCGACGCGAGCATCATCATGCGCTGGCTGCGCAGCTGGAGCGCTGTCGCATGCAGGCCAAAGAGCTTCTCGGATGCCATCATCACTTTCCTTCGCAAGCCACCTTTCGGTAGCGGGCCTTCGCTTGCCGCCATCAAGTGGCGGGCTTCGATCCGTCGCCCCGCCTCGCTGCCGGCGGTCCGGCGCAGGGGCGCGATGAATCACCAAGGCATGATGCAATCGCCGTGCCAAATTGCATTATCGCTTGTTTTTCAGTGCTCTGGGGCAACGTGGCGGCGGGAGCAGGCCCGGCCCGCCAGGCGCTCGTCAAAAGATTGACGGCAATGGGTGCGCAGGCCGCAAATTCGGCGGTTGCCCGCGATTGGCACGCATCCTGCACCGTGACCGGCGACAAAGGACCAGCAAAGGAGATTGGGTCATGTATCGCAGGACGATCGCTGCCCTCGCCGCCGGCATCGCGATGGCGCCCGCCGCAACCGCGCAGCAGGCGACCGAGGATTGGCAGACCATCGACACGCTGACCGCGATGGTCGCAAATGCGATGGGGCGTACCGCGACACCGATCGACCGGCGCATCAAGCTGGCGCGCTGCCCCGAACAGGCATCGATCACCGCGATCGACAGCCAGACGCTCGCTGTGCGCTGCGAATCGCTTGGCTGGCGCTTGCGGGTGCCGATGGCGGCGCAGGCGGGCGCGGCGACCTCCGCCGTCTTCGCCCGCTCCGCCCCGGCCGCCGCGCCGGTCATCCGCCGCGGCGACAATGTCCGCGTCTCGATCGACACCGACAGCTTTTCGGTAAGCTACAACGCCATCGCGACCGAAGACGGCCGCGTCGGCGAAACGATTGCCCTGCGCGGCAATGACGCGAAAAACATGATCAGCGCTACCGTCACCGGTCCGGGCCGCGCGAGCCTTCAGGACTGATTTTCAAACAGTTAAGCCCCACTGGCCCGGTGGTTGTCGATTTTTCGACGCCGCCGGGCCTCTTTTTTTAATTTTTTGGCAACCCGCCCCTTAAAGCGCCGCCCCACCCGCCGTTAAAGGCTCTGAAGCAGTGCCGTCGATTTTCCGACGGTGCATGATGGAGGCTAGGATGGCAGGTGACGACAAACTCGTCCTGCAGGTCGGCGGTGTCACGCGAGCGACACCCGTGCGCAGGACGGCAAGCGGTTCCACCGCTTCGGCGAATCCGCGCACGACGGCCCAGCCCGCTCCGACGGCGGTGCCCGTCGCGCGGCTGATCAGCCTTGCCAACGAAATGGCCGCGCAGGAGCCGCCGGTGGACTATGCCCGTATCGCATCGCTGCGCGCCGCCATTGCGAGCGGCGAATATAGCGTCGATCCCGTCGCGATCGCCAAGTCGATGGCGCTTTTCCACAGCACGGGCGGCAATTCGTGATGATCGAACAGATGCACGAAGTTCAGGCCAAGCTCGATTTGCTCGTCGGCGCGCTCGACGGGCATGATGCCGGGGCGATCGTGTCGGCGACCGAGGATCTGGCGACGGCGGTCATCCTGTTTCGCGGCGCCGGCGTTCCGGCGGGCAGCGAAATGCAGGCACGGGCGCTGATCGGCAAGACGCTAGGCCAGCTCGAAGCGGCCGCGATCCGTATCAATGTCCTGAAGAACTGGACGCGTCAGAGGATTGACATGAACCATGCAATCCGCGGCACGCAACCCAGAGGCCCCGCTTTAACCTATTGATAAGCAAGATTTTCGGGGGCTTTCCCGGAAATGGCACGATGATTGCTTCTCTTCTGCTGAAACAGCGGAACAGAGGCAATGAACGCAATCAACAACCCCCAGGCAGCGAACCGGATCGCCGCACCCGTCATGGATGCGGTGCAGACGGCGTCGGCGCGCACGGGGGTCGATTTCGACTATCTGGTCGATGTCGCCCGCGTCGAAAGCCGCTTCAATCCCGGCGCCAAGGCCGCAACCTCGTCGGCGCGCGGCCTCTATCAGTTCACCAATCAGACCTGGCTCGCAACGCTCGAACGCCACGGCGCCAATCACGGGCTCGCCTGGGCGGCCGACGCGATCCGCCGCGATGGCGCGGGCCGCCTGTCGGTCAGCGATCCGGCGCTGCGCAACCAGATCATGGCGCTGCGCGACGATCCCTTTGCCGCATCGAACATGGCGGCGGCGCTGACCGCCGATAATCGCGAGTTCCTCGAAAGCCGGATGGGCCGCACCGCCGAACCGGTCGATCTCTACCTCGCGCATTTCCTTGGCAGCGCGGGGGCCGCGCGCTTTCTGACCGCGCTCGACGCGAACCCCGACCAGCCGGGCGCCACGCTGTTGCCCGAAGCCGCTGCGGCAAACCGTCCGATCTTTTATGCGCCCGACGGCAGCATGCGCAGCGTCGGCGAGATCCGCGATCTGTTCCGCGCCAAGCTCGACGCCGGCGGCGGGGCACCGCTGCCCGCCGCGGCTGCGCCCGTTTCGACATGGCGCAGCGCCGCAACCAGTTTTTCGGGCGAAGCCGCCGGACGGCCGCCGCTACCGATGATGGATATTCAACCCATGCCCAGGAAATTGTCGATGGACTTTGCCGCCAGTGCCTATCAGCGGCTCGCTTCGCTGTCGGGAGGCACCGCATGACCGGGCTCGACGTCCGCAATGCGGCGCGCTTCGCGACTGCCGCGGCACTGCCCGCGGCGATGCTGATTCTCGTCGCGTTGATGGTGATCCCGGTCACGCCGATCATCCTCGACATCAGCTTCATCGGCAATATCATGATCAGCCTCGCGATCCTGATGGTCGCGCTGTCTGCGTCGAAGCCGCTCGATTTTTCCGCCTTTCCGACCGTCTTGCTGCTCGCGACGCTGTTCCGTCTCGCCCTCAACGTCGCCTCGACGCGCGTCGTGCTGGTCCACGGCCACGAAGGCACGTCAGCGGCGGGCCATGTGATCGAAGCGTTCGGCCAGGTGCTGATCGGCGGCGACTATGTCGTCGGCCTGTTCGTCTTCGGCGTGCTGATGATCATCAACCTTGTCGTCATCACCAAGGGCGCAGGGCGCGTGTCCGAAGTGTCGGCGCGCTTCACCCTCGACGCCCTGCCTGGCAAGCAGATGGCGATCGACGCCGATCTCAACGCCGGCCTGCTGACCCCCGACGAAGCCAAGGCGCGGCGTCAGGAAGTCGCTACCGAGGCCGATTTCTACGGCTCGATGGACGGTGCGTCGAAATTCGTGAAGGGCGACGCGGTCGCCGGCCTGCTCATCCTGTTCGTCAATATCGTCGGCGGCCTGATCCTGGGCATGTTCAGCCACGGCCTGTCCTTCTCGCAGGCGGGCAGCACCTATGTCACGCTGGCGATCGGCGACGCGCTCGTCGCCCAGATTCCGGCGTTGCTGCTCTCGATCGCGGCCGCCGCCATCGTCACCCGCGTGTCCTCGCCCCACAACCTGTCGGGCCAGATCGGCAGCCAGTTTGCCTCCCCCCATGTATGGATGGCGGTCGGCGGTATCCTGTTCATCCTCGGCCTTGTTCCCGCGATGCCGCAGATGCTGATCCTGCCTGCCGCGGCGCTGGCCTTCACCATCGGCTGGCAACTCCGGCGCGCGGCAGCCGAAGTCGCTGCCCAGCCCGAACCCGCGGCCCCGGCGCCCGACCCGCATCATATCGAGTGGGCGGACGTCAGCGACATCGGCCCGTGCCAGCTCGAAATCGGCTATGCGCTCGTCAGCCTGGTCGACGAACGCAAGGGCGCGCCGCTGATGACGCGGATCACCGGTATCCGGCGCCAGTTGTCGAAGGAACTCGGCTTCGTTGTGCCGCCGGTGAAGGTCGCCGACGACCTCTCGCTGCCCGGCAACGTCTATCGCATCTCGATCGCCGGGGTGATCGTCGGCGAGGATGAGGTCTTCCCCAACGAAATGCTCGCGCTCGATTCGGGCGAACTGGTGACCAAGGTGACGGGCCGTCCCTGCAAGGATCCGACCTTCGGCCTCGACGCACTGTGGATTCCCAAAAGCGCCCAGAATGACGCGATCGCGGCGGGCTATACCGTCGTCGACCCCGCCACGGTCGTCGCGACGCACCTCAACAACAGCATCATCGCTTCGGCCGCCGAACTGTTCGGCATCGACGATGCCCAGTCGCTGATCGACAATCTCAAGACCCATTATCCGCAGCTTGCGGCGAACCTCAGCCCCCAGGGCTATGCGCTGCCGCGCGTCGCCGCGCTGTGCAAGGCGCTGCTCATCGAGCGCGTGCCGCTGCGCGATTTCCGCAAGATTGCGGAGGCTATGGTGGCGCTCGTCGGCCAGCAGCTCGGCGATGGGGACCTGATCGAAGCGGTGCGCCAGCGCATCGGCGCGCTGATCGTCCAAACGATTGTGCCGAGCCGCATGCCGCTGCCTGTCGTGACCTTCACTCCCGATATCGAAGTACTGCTCAATCAGGCGGTGCGCGCAAATCCGGGCGCCGAATGGCCGTTCGAACATGGCATGGCGATGAAGATCGTCGAACAGATCGGCCAGGCGGTCGAGCCGCTGCTGCTCCAGACGCGCAGTTTCGCGCTCGTCGCCTCCCCTATCTGTCGCCCGGCGCTGTCGCGGCTGGTGCGCGCGACATTCCCCGATGTTGCGGTGATCTCCTACCTAGAAATCCCGGCGACCAAGGCGACCGAAATCGTCGCGACGATCGGTGCCGATCAACCGCGGTTGACCAGCGGCGAAGAAGCCTATCAGAAGGACGAGCCCCATGAAAATTGAGCCCGCCGAGCAATTTGCGGGAAAGACCGCGCACGCCCTGCGGCCGCACGGCTATGGCGAGAATATCGAGGCGCTGATCGCCGAACACGCGCCGCTCGTGCGCAAGATCGCCTGGCAGGTTCATTCGCGCGTGTCGCGGACGAGCGATCTTGAGGATCTGATCCAGGTCGGGCTGATCGCGCTGATCGAAGCGAGCCGTACCTACGAGGAGCGCGGCTTCGCCTTCACCACCTATGCATCCACGCGCATTCGCGGCGCAATGATCGACCAGCAGCGGCGCGAGGCCGATGTCGGGCGCGCCGCGATGGCGGCCGCCAAGCGGCTCGCGGCGACGCGCGCCGCGCTCGAACAACAGCTGATGCGGGCGCCGGGCGCCGCCGAAATGGCCGAGGCGATGGGGATGGGTGCCGAGGAATATTTCGAGCTCGAACGCAGCGCGACGCACGGCCGCTCGACCTCGCTCGACGAAATGATGAACGAAGGCGATTTCCTGTTCGCCGACGACCGGCTCGGGGCCGGCGAGCTGCTCGAACAGGAAGGAATGCTAGACGCGCTGCGCGCCTGCATCGGGCGCCTGTCGGACCGTGAACAGATGGTCCTGCAGCTCTATTTCTTCGAAGAGCTCAATCTGCAGGAGATCGGGCTGACGCTCGACGTCAGCGCGGCGCGGGTCTGCCAGATCAAGCGCGACGCGATGGCCAGGATCGACCGCATGATGCGCGAAATGACCGAATGACGCGAACGGCCGGATGCGGCGGCGACCAGCAAAAGCCGCATCCGGCCGCGCCGGTCAACCTGCGCGATTGCTCCGCAGCGCCAGGCCGACCTTCTCGAAATAGCTGGCCATTCGCTCGGTCCCCGCATCGGTCAGGCGAACGATGGTCCGGCGGCGATCACGTTCGTCGATCGACCGTTTGACGAGCCCCATCGCCTCGAGCGAGGCGATCATCCGCAGCCCCGACGACAACGGCACGCCGGCCCCCGTCGCGAGATCACTCGCGCTCAGGATTCGGCCGTTGGCATTGGCCAGCATCAGGTCGAGCATCATGTCCCACGTTGGACCCGACATCTGCGCGCTGCCGAAATGATGGCGCCGCATTCGGCGAGCCTGGATGCTGAACGACAATTGGTCAACCAGCCGCGGCGCCGCCACGTCGCTGCGCGGTTCGAGCTCGACGCGAACCGGCGGCTCGTCGCCGCCGCGCGCGGCTAGCAGCTCGTGAATTTCGTCGATACGCGATTTCAGATCGGCAATTTCTTGGTTGGAAAATTGCTGCATGTGATGGGACCCCTGGTGCGCCTTCAGACGCTACACACCGACACCGCCCCTCCGTCTGGTCGAACCCGATGCGTACAGAATGACGAACAAGATCGGGTAAGAGATATACATTGAAAGCAGCGCGTAGGGACGCGCCAATATCTCCGAAAACATCAACTTCTGGACATGGCCGAAAATGGCGATCAACTGCCATCCGGTGATCCAATAGGGCCAGAAACGCTGTGTTTTCAATGCGATGAACCAAAAGCTCGCGAGCGCGACCAGGTCTATCGCAAAGATATTATATTCAATGTGCGACCAATCCGGATTGGGTGCGAGGAGGGTGGTGCAAACCGACGCGAGCAGGGCCGTATAGGCGGCCCAGCGCTCGAGGGGACCGCCGCGCCACATCGCGACGGCCACCGTGGTCAGCAGAACCGCATAATAGCCCGCTACGGTCCACATGTGGTTCGTCCACCCCCGCTCTTGAACTTACGACGCTTTGGCGAGCGGCAGCTGCGCCACCGCGGCATCGCCGTGATCGTTACTGCCATCCTCGACCAGCGTTGCCGCCGGCGGCTTGACACCCGCACCGAACATGCGCGTGCCGAGACCGACCTGCTTTTGCGTGATGCTGAGCGCAAGATGCGCGTCGGTCAGCAGCTGGCGGACTTCGCCGGCCGCGGCGAGCGCCTGCGCAACCTTGGCCATCGCTTCCTGGCCGACGATCGCCGACATATTGGTATCGCGGCGTGCGGTGGGCAGCGTCGCGGCGAGGCGCGCGATGCTGATCATCGTATCGTCGATCGCATCTTCGGCCTGATGGAGGTCCGAGGCGATCTTCTTGGCGGCAGACATGCGTTCATTCAGCATAATCCTGGTCCTTGTATACGAATGCCGACGGAATCCCCCCCGCAGCATTCAGGTCAAAACACGACCAAGACCGACAAGGATCGAATAGAGGGCGGAAAATGCCAAAATGGTCGCAAATGCGATCAGGATTGGCCAGATAATCCTTTCCATCAACCCATGCCGGTTGGCCGGCTGGGACGCGGTAGGAAATGGCGAACCGATATCGAAAAGCCGCCGGATCGAACTGCGCCCCACACCGGCTTCATCGGCGGGCGCCTCGTCGCCTAGGCTGATCAATTGATATCTCAATGGCTGATAGGGAGTAACTTGGTCGAATACACCGTTACGTGCTAAAATCGTCGCAGCCTCTATCCTGTTGGATGCATTGAGTTTTTTCAAAGCGCGCCGCACACGCTCATCGACCGTGTGCGGGGATACATCCATAATGCGAGCAATCTCTTTGGAATTTTTGTGCTCAAAAACCAGCCGCAGCGTTTCAATTTGCGCGGCCGAAAGGAGACTGATGTAATTGTCTGGGTCACCCTGCACACAAAAGGGCATAGAGGATCATGATTCGAAATCAAGTTACGAGGAGCGCGACAGGCGTATCATCCTGCGTCACCGGCACGCCCGAGGCGCGAATTTCCGGGATTCCGCAGCGCCGCTTCATCCAGCCAGACCGAAAGCTCTCGCTATTTCCAAATGCCGCGCATTCAGCTAGGCGAACGGCGTGACCGACTGTGCATCCTGCGTCGTGCGGAACCGCGCGATCTGTGCGAGCCTCAATCCCGAGGAGCTGTTGCTGCTCGGCAAGATGGGGCGCAAGCAGCGCGTCAAGGCGGGCCAGACGCTGCTCTGGGAAGGCGACGATGCACCCGTGGTCGCCAATGTCCTCGAAGGCGTGCTCAAACTGGTCGTCGCGACCGCCGACGGGCGCGAGCAGATCGTCGGCATCGTTTTTCCGTCGGATTTCATCGGCCGCCCGTTCGGCAAGGAAAGCCCGTACAGCGTTACCGCGATGACCGATGCCGAGGTCTGCATTTTCAACCGCAACGCCTTCGACGAATTTGCGGGCAATCATCCCGACCTGCAACAGAAGCTCTTGCGCCGCACGCTCGACGAGCTTGACCGGGCGCGGCACTGGATGATGCTGCTCGGCCGCAAGTCGGCGTCGGAAAAGGTCGCCTCCTTCCTCCTCGAAATGTCCGAACGGCTCTCGGGACAGGGATGCCAGGTTGGCGGCATGCGTAACGGTTTCGAGCTACCCTTCGGACGCCAGCAAATCGCCGACATATTGGGGCTGACCATCGAAACGACGAGCCGTCAGCTCACCCGGATGCGCTCCGACGGTCTCCTCGACCTCCCCTCGCGCCGCGAGATCGTGATTACCGATCGCGACGCGATGGAAGCGATGGCAGGATAGCCGACTGCGTCGGCGACACACCCCGCCCCTCGGCGGGGCATGTCGCCGATCAGTGCCGCGCGCCGCTTCAGAAGCGGAACGCCACCCCGGCGCTGATCACCCACGGGTCGAGCTTGTGCTTGGTCTGCAGCACTTCGGTCGTACCTGCATACCAGGTCGCGGTCGGGCGCAGGAAATAGCGCTTCGCATCGAACGAGACCGCCAGCCCCTTGTCGTTCACCGGAATATCGATCCCGGCCTGCACCGCGGCGCCGAACTTGTCGTTGATCTTCTGCCGCGTCGCGCCCAGCCCGCGCGTCGTCACGCCCGGCTTTTCGTCGATGAAGAAGAAATAGCTCGGGCCAGCGCCGACATAGGGCTGAATCCCGCCGTCGCGGCCGAAATGATATTTCAGCGTCAGCGTCGCGGGGATGATCTTGACGTCGGACACGAGCTCAGCACCCGCCAGCGCCCCGGCGCCGTCGACATCATGCTGGGTCACGCCCGCAATGGTTTCGAGCGAAACATTGTCGGTGACGAAATATTCGACCGCGATCGTCGGCGTGACATTGTCGTTCGCCTTGCTCTGCGTCCCGGCCGGCAGGCTGAGGCCGTCATATTTCACGTCGGTGATCTTGCCGTCGGGCGCGACGAGGGTCGCGAGCAGCTTCACCTGAACGTCCCCGGCCTTGGCCTGGGCCTGGCCCGGAACCACCATGGCAGCGGCCAGGGCAGCGAGGGAGAGATAATGCGTCTTCATGTCGTGACTCCTTGCGTTGACGAGCGCCTCCCTGCGCTTGCCCGCCGCGCCGCGCATTGATGGAACGCAAAAAATTACTTGATCCTGGTCAATGTTTTGGCGGCCGCCCCCGTCCATGAGCGGTTCCCAGCCGTGCGGTCGAAGGGACCGCGCCAAGCAGGGACAAGCAATATGGACGGTGTGGTTTTAAAGGCGGGTGGCTGGCTGGCGCTGGCCATCCTCGCGCTCATTATGGCAGCGCTGGCGGTCGATGCGCCCTTTGCGGTGCATATGGGGATCGTCGCGATCGCCTGTCTCGCCGTTCTGTGGGCAACCGTCTCGCGCGCCGATTTCGACGGTATCGCGCGCGGCATATTGAAAATGCCCGGCGATGAAGGCGTCTATGACGACGACCCGATCCGCTGGGGCGTAATCGCAACGCTGTTCTGGGGCACCGCGGGTTTCCTTGCCGGCCTCTATATCGCGCTGCAGCTCGCCTATCCCGCGCTCAACCTCGGCTTCGAATATACGACCTTCGGCCGGCTGCGCCCGCTGCATACCTCGGCAGTGATCTTCGCCTTCGGCGGCAACGCGCTCATCGCGACGAGCTTTTACGTCGTTCAGCGCACTTGCCGCGCGCGGCTCGCCTTGCCTTCGCTCGCCCGCTTCGTCTTCTGGGGTTATCAGCTGTTCATCGTGCTGGCTGCCACCGGCTATCTGATGGGCGTGACCGAGGGCAAGGAATATGCCGAGCCCGAATGGTATGTCGACCTGTGGCTGACCATCGTCTGGGTCGCCTATCTGGCGGTGTTCGTCGGCACGATCATCAAGCGCCGCGAACCCCATATCTATGTCGCCAACTGGTTCTACCTCAGCTTCATCCTGACGATCGCGATGCTGCACATCGTCAACAATCTGTCGCTGCCAGCCACGATCTTCGGGTCGAAGAGCTACGCCGCCTTCGCAGGGGTCCAGGATGCGCTGACGCAATGGTGGTACGGCCATAATGCGGTCGGCTTCTTCCTGACCGCCGGCTTCCTGGCGATGATGTATTATTTCGTGCCCAAGCAGGCCGAACGCCCCGTCTACAGCTATCGCCTGTCGATCATCCACTTCTGGTCGCTGATCTTCCTCTATATCTGGGCGGGTCCGCACCATCTGCACTACACCGCGCTGCCCGACTGGGCGCAGACGCTGGGCATGGTCTTTTCGATCATGCTGTGGATGCCGAGCTGGGGCGGCATGATCAACGGCCTGATGACGCTGAACGGCGCATGGGACAAGATCCGCACCGACCCGATCATCCGCATGATGGTGATGGCGCTCGCCTTCTATGGCATGAGCACCTTCGAAGGCCCGATGATGTCGATCAAATGGGTCAATTCCATGTCGCACTACACCGACTGGACTATCGGCCACGTCCATTCGGGCGCGCTCGGCTGGAACGGCATGATCACCTTCGCCAGCCTCTATTATCTCATCCCGCGCCTGTGGGGCCGTCAGCGGCTCTACAGTCTGCGCATGGTCAACTGGCACTTCTGGCTCGCGACCGTCGGCATCGTTTTCTACGCCGCCTCGATGTGGGTTGCGGGGATCATGCAGGGGCTGATGTGGCGCGAATATGGCCCCGACGGCTATCTCGTCTACAGCTTCGCCGAAAGCGTTGCCGCAATGCATCCCATGTATCTGATCCGGGCGACCGGCGGCGCGCTCTACCTGTCGGGCTTCGTGATCATGCTGATCAACGTCGGCTACACCCTCGCCGGCCGCGTCCGCGACGAAAAGCCGATGACCGAAACGCCCCACAACGCCGCGACGGATCGCCCGCTCGCGCCCGTTCCCGCCGAATAAGGAGGCCCCGACCATGGCAACCCAACCCGCCGAAAAGGGCTTCAGCCACAAAAAGCTCGAGCGCAACGTCAGCCTTCTCGGCCTCTTTGCGCTCGTCACCGTGGCGATCGGCGGTCTCGTCGAGATCGCACCGCTCTTCTGGATCGACAATACGGTCGAAAAGGTCGACGGCATGCGGCCCTACACCCCGCTCGAACTCGCCGGCCGTAACATCTACATCCGCGAAGGCTGCTATCTGTGCCACAGCCAGATGATCCGTCCCTTCCGCGACGAGGTCGAACGCTATGGCCACTACAGCCTCGCGGCGGAAAGCATGTACGACCATCCCTTCCAATGGGGGTCGAAACGCACCGGGCCCGACCTCGCGCGCGTCGGCGGCCGCTATTCGGACGAATGGCACCGCGCGCACCTGGTCGATCCGCGCAGTGTCGTACCCGAATCGATCATGCCGCCCTACGCCTTCCTCGCCGAAAACGACCTCAAGACCGATGATCTGCGCAACGACCTGACCGCGCTCTATCGCGTCGGCGTCCCCTATACGAAAGAGGACATCGCCAAGGCGAATGAGGATCTGAAGGCGCAGGTCGACCCCGCCTCGGCCGCCGATCTGCAGAAGCGCTATCCCAAGGCGCAGGTTCGCGATTTCGACGGCGATCCGACCCGTCTGACCGAAATGGACGCGCTCGTCGCCTATCTCCAGATGCTCGGCACGCTCGTCGATGTCGAAAAGGCGGCGCCGCAGGAGCAGGCGCATGTCGCCGACGCCCCGCAGGGGAAGGCGCCATGACCTATAATGATTTGAGGCACTTCGCCGACAGCTGGGGCCTGCTTGGCATGGCCCTGCTGTTCCTCGGCCTGATCGCCTGGCCCTTTCGCAAGGGCGCTGGCGACCGCAATCGCGAGGCCGCAACGATGATCTTCGAGGACGACGACCATGGCTGACAAAAGGCGCATCGACGAAGCCACCGGCACAAGCACGGTCGGCCATGAATGGGACGGGATCGAGGAGCTCAACACCCCGCTGCCGCGGTGGTGGCTGTGGACCTTCTATCTCACCATCATCTGGGCGCTCGGCTACGCAATCCTCTATCCCGCCTGGCCGATGTTGCACAGCGCGACCAAGGGCGTGCTCGGCTGGAGCAGCCGCGGCCAGCTCGAAAAGGAACTCGCCGCCGAGGCGCAGCGGCGGGCGCCGATCGTCAATGCGATCGCCGCCACCCCGATCGCCGAACTGCCCGCCCGGCCGCAACTGATGCAGGCCGCGATCCAAGGCGGGGGCGCGGCGTTCCGCGTCCATTGCGTTCAGTGCCACGGTGCCGGAGGCGCTGGTGTAAAGAAGCTCTATCCCAATCTGACCGACGATGACTGGCTGTGGGGCGGCGACCTCGCCGCGATCCACTATACGATCACCAACGGCATCCGGAATCCGGACGTGAAGACGACGCGGACCAGCCAGATGCCCGCTTTCGGCCGGGACGGCATCCTCGACGCCGCGCAGATCGACGATCTGGTCAGCCATGTGCGTGTCATCAGCCGTCAGGAAAAGCCCAGCGCCTCGTCGGCGCGCGGCGCGGCGCTCTTCTCGGCCAATTGCGCGGTCTGTCACGGCGCCGGCGGCGAAGGCGGCCGCAGCGTCGGCGCGCCCAAGCTGACCGACGCCATCTGGCTCTATGGCGGCGATCGCGCCAGCCTGACCGCGACGATCAACCAGCCGCGCAACGGCGTGATGCCGCACTGGGGCGAACGGCTCGACCCGGTGACGATCAAGATGCTCGCCGCCTATGTTTATTCGCTGGGCGGCGGCGAAAAGGCGCCGGCACCCGCGGCGGTGGCCGCAGCCGCCCCGGAAGGGCAGGGAGCCGATGGCCAGCCCTGACGATCTGACCGGCGGCAAGACGTCGCTCTACGCCGCCCGGAAGGCCGTCTATCCCAAGCGGGTGGACGGCCCCTTCCGCCGCCTGAAGTGGGCGATCATGGCGGTGACACTGGCGATCTATTACGGGACGCCGTGGATCCGCTGGGACCGCGGCCCCTATGCACCCGACCAGGCGGTGCTCGTCGATCTTGCGCACCGGCGCTTCTACATGTTCCAGATTGAAATCTGGCCGCACGAATTCTATTATGTCGCCGGGCTGCTCATCATGGCGGGCATCGGCCTGTTTCTGGTGACGAGCGCGGTCGGCCGCGCCTGGTGCGGCTATGCCTGTCCGCAGACCGTGTGGACCGACCTGTTCCAGCATGTCGACCGGCTGGTCGACGGCGATCGCAACGCACAGATCCGCCTCGCGCAGGGGCGGTGGAGCGCCGAAAAGATCGGCAAGCGCGCGCTCAAATATGCGATCTACCTGACCATCGCCTTCTGGACCGGCGGCGCATGGATCATGTATTTCGCCGATGCGCCGACGCTGACGCATGACTTCTGGACCGGTCAGGCGGCACCGGTCGCCTATGGCACCGTTGCGGTGCTGACCGCGACGACCTTCGTCCTTGGCGGCTTCATGCGCGAACAGGTGTGCATCTACATGTGCCCCTGGCCGCGCATCCAGACCGCGATGATGGACGAAAAGTCGCTGCTCGTGACCTATCGCGAGTGGCGCGGCGAACCGCGCGGCAGCACCAAGAAGGCGATGGCGCACCCCGGCGCCTTCGGCGACTGCATCGATTGCAACCAGTGCGTCGCGGTCTGCCCCACCGGCATCGACATCCGCGAGGGACCACAGATCGGCTGCATCACCTGCGCGCTGTGCATCGACGCCTGCGACGGGGTGATGGCACAGGTCGGCCGTCCGCGCGGCCTGATCGACTATTGCACGCTCGAGGATGTCGCGGCGGAAAAGGCCGGCGGCACCGCGCGGCCGGTACGCAAGACGCTGTTTCGCCCGCGCACGATCATCTATTTTTCGATCTGGTGCGCGATCGGCGCCGCCATGCTGTTCACGCTGGGCCAGCGCACGCGGCTCGACCTCGCCGTCCAGCACGAACGCAGCCCGCTCTACGTCCAGCTTTCGGACGGACATATCCGCAACAATTACACGCTCAAGCTGCGCAACATGGAAACGCGCCCGCGCGCGGTCGAGGTGACGGTCAGCGGGCTCAAGGATGCCGCGCTTTGGACCGAGGAGGGCTCGCGCGACAAGGCGGCGCAGCGGATTACGCTGACCCTCGCGCCCGACAGCGTCACCCGCGTCAAGCTGTTCGTCGCCGCCCCCGCCGCGGGCGCGGCGCGGCAGGATTTCACGATCGCGACGCGCGGCCTCGACGGCGACCCGCGCGGCGACAGCGAAACCATCCAGTTCGACCGGCCGCCGGTCGACAATCAGGAGCCCGGACAATGAGCAAGGCGCGCCGCTTCACCGGTTGGCACATGACGACGATCCTCGTCGCCTTCTTCGCGGTCGTCATCACCGTGAACATCGTCATGGCGCGATTTGCCCTCTCGACTTTCGGCGGCACCGTCGTCGAAAACAGCTATGTCGCGAGCCAGCATTACAATGAATGGCTTGCCCGCGCCGCTGCGCAGGACCGACTGGGCTGGGACAAGAGCGCCACGCTCGATGCCGACCGCCACATCGAACTCGCCGTCGGCAGCCAGGGCAAGCCGCTCGACGGGCTGGCGACGACCGCGACGCTCAGCCACCCGCTCGGCCAGTTGCCAGCGCGCGCGGTGCATTTCGCGCCGGCAGCGGGCGGCCGCCTGATCTCGCGCGAAACGGTCCCGGCGGGCCGCTGGCGGCTCGACCTTTCGGTCCGGCACGGCGCCGACGAAGCCCGCTACCGGATCGATCTGCAATGAGCGTTGCCACCGCCTCGCCACTGGTCGAGCGCGACTTCGCGGTTCCCGATATCCGCTGCGCGGGCTGCATCTCGAAGCTCGAACAAGGGCTGGTCCGCGATCGGCGCATCGCCTCGGCGCGCGTCAACTTCACCGAAAAGCGCGTCCATATCGCCTGCACCCCGGACGCCGAGACGCCTGATCTGGTTGGCGCCTTCGCGCTGCTGGGGTTCGAGGCGCATCCGATCGGCGACGCCCCCGGCGAAGGCGATCCCGAAGCGGCGAGCAGCCGCGAATTGCTGCGTGCGGTCGCCGTCGCGGGCTTCGCAATGATGAATGTCATGCTGCTGTCGGTATCGGTCTGGTCGGGTGCCGAGGGCGCGACGCGCGACCTGTTCCACTGGCTGTCGGCGGCGATCGCGCTGCCGACCATCGCCTATTCGGGGCGCCCCTTCTTCCGCTCGGCATGGCGCGCGCTGCGCCACGGCGGAACCAATATGGACGTGCCGATCAGCATCGGCGTCGTCATCACCAGCGCGCTCAGCGTCTACGAAACCGCGACGCACGGCCAGCACGCCTATTTCGACGGCGTCGTCATGCTCCTCTTCTTCCTGCTGTGCGGACGCTGGCTCGACAGCGTGATGCGCGACCGCGCCCGTGGCGGCGTTACCGCGCTGCTCCGCAACATGGGCACCGGCGCGACGGTTCTGCGCGGCGAAGGAAGCGGCCACTGGGTCGATGCAACCGCGCTTCAGCCGGGCATGGTGATGCTGGTCGCTGCCGGCGAACGGCTTGCCGCCGACGGGGTCATCGCCGCGGGGTCGAGCCAGATCGACCTGTCGCTGCTCACCGGCGAAAGCGCGCCGCAGGCGGTGCATGTCGACGACCATGTCCACGCCGGTACGCTCAATCTCGGCGCTCCGATCCGCGTCCGGATTACCGCCGCGGGCGCCGACACCGCCATCGCGGATATCGCGCGGCTGATGGGCGAGGCGGCGCAGGGCAAGTCGCGCTATGTCCGCATCGCCGATCGCGCCGCCCGCTTCTATGCGCCCGCGGTCCACACGCTCGCGCTGCTCGCATTCGCGGGCTGGATAATCGCCGGCGCAGGCTGGCATCATAGCCTCCTGATCGCGGTCGCGGTGCTCATCATCACCTGCCCCTGCGCACTCGGCCTTGCGGTTCCGGCGGCGCAGATCGTCGCAGCGGGGGCGCTTATGCGCGTCGGTGTGCTGATCAAGGACGGCTCGGCGCTCGAACGCATGGCCGAGGTCGACCGGGCGCTGATCGACAAGACAGGAACGCTGACGCTCGGCCGGCCGGTCGCCACCGATCTCCACGCCGTCGATCCCGCCCATCGCCCGCTGCTCCTCGCGCTGGCGCAGGCCAGCCGCCACCCGCTCAGCGAAGCGCTGACGCGCGGCCTGTCGGCGCTCGGCGTGGCGCCCGAAACGGTCCAGAATATCCGCGAAACGCCGGGCTTCGGTATCGAGGCGGACTGGCATGGGCACAAAGTCACGCTCGGACGCCCGCAAAGCCCCGCGGCGGGCACCGCGCTGGCCACCGAACTCGCCATCGACGGCGATCCGCTTGCGACGATCCGCTTCGCCGACCAACTTCGCCCCGACGCGCGTGCCGCAATCGACGCACTGGCGGCCGAGGGTATCAACGCGACGATCCTGTCGGGCGACCGGGCCGAGGCGGTGGCACCCGTCGCCCGCGAGCTCGGCATCACCGCCCAGACCGGCATGACGCCGCAGGACAAGCTCGCCGCGATCGCCCGCCATGCGGGCGCCGGACACCGGGTGTTGATGATCGGCGACGGCCTCAACGACGGCCCGGCACTGGCCGCCGGTCATGCCTCTATGGCGCCGGGATCGGCAAGCGACGCGGGCAAGAATGCCGCCGACTGCATCTTCCTCGGCGACCGGCTGACGCCGGTGGTGCAGACGGTGCGCATGGCGCGCCGGACGCAGCGGATCGTGAAGCAGAATTTCGCGCTCGCCATCAGCTATAATATCGTCGCGGTGCCGCTCGCCATCTTCGGCCATGTGACCCCGTTGATCGCGGCCATCGCGATGTCGGGTTCGTCGCTGATCGTGGTGGGCAACGCGTTGCGCCTGAAGGCGGCGATCCGGTGAACGGTTTGCTTTTCCTGATCCCGATCGCGCTCGGGCTGGGACTGCTCGGTCTTGCGGCCTTCTTCTGGTCACTGCGCCACGGCCAGTTCGACGATCTCGACGGCGCCGCATTGCGCATCTTCGTCGAGGATGAAGAGGACGCCGCGCCATGATCCTGCGCCCGCTCGCCTCGCTCGCCGCCGCCACCGGACTCGCCTTCGCGCCGCTTGCCAGCGATGCGCAGATCTTGCTGCTTCCCGCATGCGGCGGCGGGACGCATCTGCTCGTCGTTCCCGGCGCCCCGGACAAGCCCGGCGACCCCCCCTGTTCGAAGCCCTGCCATGCCGTGACCGAGCGGCGAAGCAAGCCGACCGACGACAAAAAGGGTTGTTGCTGACATGGCCGCAGCCGCTTTGACCTTGGTCAATGCGGCAAAGACCGCCCGCCCGTAGGACCGTGGCCATGTGGACCTATTATCCCGAGCTGCTCGCAAAGCCCGTGCCGCGCTACACCAGCTATCCCACCGCGGTGGAATTTGGCGAGGCGGTGGGCGAAGCCGATTATGCGCGGGCGCTTGATGCGATCGAGCCGGCCACGCCGCTTTCGCTCTATGCCCATATCCCCTTTTGCGAACAGATTTGCTGGTATTGCGGCTGCAATACCGGGGCCGCAGGCCGCAAGCAGCGGCTCGCCGACTATCTCGTCGCGCTACGCGCCGAAATCGCGATGGTGGCGAAACGGATCGGCGGCCGCGCGCGCGTCCAGCATATCGCTTTTGGCGGCGGCAGCCCAAATGCGGTCGCGCCCGTTGAATTCGTCCGCATCCTCGACCGCCTGCTGACCGTCTTCGACGTCAGCCGGCCCGAAATATCGATCGAGATCGATCCGCGCGGCTTCACGACCGAATGGGCGCTTGTCCTCGCCGCGTCGAACGTCACGCGTGTCAGCCTGGGCGTTCAGACCTTTGCCCCGCACATCCAGCAAGCGATCGGCCGCGTCCAGCCGCTCCGCGATATCGAGGCGACGGTCGCGGCGCTGCGCCTGCGCGGGATCGACGCGATCAATTTCGATCTGATGTACGGGCTGCCGGGGCAGACCATCGCCGATCTCGGCGCGACGCTCGACGAAACGATCCGCCTCGCTCCCAGCCGGATCGCGTTGTTCGGCTATGCGCATCTGCCCGCGATGTTGCCCCGGCAACGGCGCATCGACGCGACCGACCTGCCCGACGACCGGTTGCGCTTCGAACAAGCGGCGCACGGTTTCGAACGGCTGACCGCGGCGGGCTATATTCCCGTCGGCTTCGATCATTTCGTGCTGCCGGGCGATCCGCTTGCCGCGGCGGCCAAGGCGGGGCGCGTCAACCGCAATTTCCAGGGCTTCACCGAAGACGACGCCCCCGTCCTCCTCGGCTTCGGGGCGAGCGCGATCAGCCGTTTTCGAGGGTTGATCGTCCAGAATGAAAAGCGCGCCGGCCCCTATCGCGACCTGATCGGCGAAGGGCGGCTTGCCGCCGTGCGCGGCGTCGCGGTAGCCGATGAAGACCGCCTGCGCGGCGCGATTATCAAGGCGATCCTGTGTCATGGGCGCGCCGCGCTGCCCGCGGCATGGGCCGATGCCGCGCGCCCGGCGCTCGCGGACGTCGCGCAGCGCGGACTGATCCGCTGGGATGGCGACGAACTGGTGCTGGAAGAGGGATCGCAGCCTTATGCCCGCACCATTGCGGCGCGCTTCGACCGCTTCCGCGGCACCATCGCCCCTGCCGATACCGCCGCCATCGCGCGCTGATCGCGCGCCGCGCTTCGCCGGAACAAGAAAGGCCAGCTCTCGGGGCGCGAGAGCTGGCCAGCAGCAGGTTGTTCGGGGCTTCGGGTGCCGGGGTCAGCCCTTGCAAGCCTGCTTGTTCTTGTTGCCGGGAAGGCTGCAATTATAGGTCACGGTCTTGCCGTTCGCCTGCTTCGCCTTGACCATATGGCCGGTGGGGCGGGCTGCGGCGACGCGCTGCGGTGCGGCCTTCGGCTTGGCGGCAGCCTGCTTGAAAGGCTTCGCGGCGGGCTTGACCGCGGTCGTCGCGGGCTTCGCCGTCGTGGTTGCTGCAAAACTCGGGGCGGCGATCATCATCGTCGCGGCCAGGCCGACGCCGATCAGGGAACCAAAACGTGCCATCTCTATTACTCCGGATGTTCCCCTCGCACGGCCCTGGTCAAAGCGACGGGGTCGGCGGGGAAGCAGGACGTCCAGGGCGGGGTCTGGGTGGACAGGGGGTGATCCCGCCTTGGACAAACCCCTGTTAGACCGGCGAGGCCGACGGGGTGATGGCCGCGACATGACAATATGGTAATTCGCGCGCCAGCATCCGGACGGCCGGTCGGGTGCATATCGGGACCATGCTCGATGGGAGAATCCCCGTGACTGCGCACGCCGACACGGCACCGATCGCAGAACCCGCCGCGCCGGCCGCGCGCCGCCGCAGCATCCCGCGCGGCGTCCGGCTGGCGCTCGCCGGCCTGCTGCTTGCGCTGCTCGTGCTCGGCGATTTCTATGTCTGGGCGGGCTATTATCACGGACCGCTCTATCGCGATCTGGCATCGGCTGCGGCCGGGCCGGATCGGCCGGCGATCGTGATGCTGTCGGGCGATATGGGCAACAAGATCGGCATGACCCCGCCGGTGTCGCGGCGGATCAATCGCCGCGGCTATGCGGTGGTGACGGTCAATTCGCTCGCCTATTTCTCGCCGCGCCGCACGCCGCAGGAAGCGGCGACGCTGATCGAGAATGCGATGGCGCGGGCGATGCGGCTCGGCCGCACGCGCCGCGTTGTCCTGATCGGACAATCCTTCGGTGCCGACATGTTGCACGCCGGCCTCGCTGCGATGCCCGCGGCCGACCGGACACCGATCGGCGCCGTCATCCTGATCGTTCCCGGTCATGACATCATCTTCCGCGCCTCGCCGATCGAACTCGCCGGTCTCGAAATCCCCGACCAGCTCGCCTTGCCGACCGCATCGCAGCTCGACTGGGTGCCGCTCACCTGCATCTGGGGCACCAAGGAAAGTGACAGCCTGTGCCCCGAACTGACCTTTCCCGGCGTACGCAAGATCGCCTTGCCAGGCGGCCACAAGCTGCAATCCGACGACGCGGCGCTCGAAGCCGCAATCTATCCTGCCATTGCGCACGCGACCGACCGGATGCGCGCACCGTCCCCCCGGAGGAACTGATATGAAGGCTCTGGCGATCGCCCTGCTGCTCGGCGCCGCGACCGGCATTCCTGCCGCGCCGCCCGCGGCCAGCCCCCTCGGCGTCTGGCAAAATCCCAAAGGCACCATTTTGGTGCGCACGCGCAATTGCGGTGCAATGCTGTGCGGCAATATTGTCTGGGCGAGCCCCACCGCGCTCTCCGACGCGCGCGACGCCGGTGTCACCGCATTGATCGGCACCGAATTGCTCAGCGACTATCGCGCGACGGGTGCGGGGCGCTGGACCGGGCAGGTCTATGTGCCCGACCAGGGTCGTCGCTTTTATTCGACGATCGAGGTAAGGACCCCGAACAGCTTGCGAATTTCGGGTTGCATCCTGGGCGGGCTGATCTGCAAGCATCAGGAGTGGACGCGTCGATGACGGTTTTCAGGGGCGTACAATCCTGGACCTCGCGGCATCGCCGGACGCTGTCGATCGCAGCGGCGCTGATCGTCGCGGCGCTCGGTTTCACCGCGCTCTATCATTTGCTGCATTCGGTGCGCCCGCACGCGATTCGAGAGGCCTTTCGCGCGGTGTCCAACGCGCAGATCGGATTCGCGCTGCTGCTGACCGCGACCAGCTATCTGCTTCTCACCTTTTACGATACCGGCGCATTGCGCGTCATCGGCCGCAAATTGCCCTGGCGCACGGCCGCCCTCGCCTCCTTCACAAGCTACACGCTCAGTCACAATCTGGGCCTGGCCCTCCTGACCGGCGGCTCGGCGCGCTACCGCGTCTACCGCGCCGCGGGTCTCAGCGGCGGAGAGGTCGGGAGCGTGATCGCGCTTGCCAGCCTGAGCTTCTGGAACGGCGTCGTTCTGCTCGCGGGTCTGGCGGCCATGGCGAGTACCCAGTTGCTGCCGATTTTCGACATCGGCCTGTCGCTGCACTGGCTGCATCTCGGCGGGATGGTCGTCGCGACCCTGTGCCTCATCCCGCTGCTGCTCCGCCATTTCGGGCTGACCGCGCTCGACATCGGCGGATGGCGCACCCCGATCCCGGACCTGAAGACAAGTGCGTCGATGACGCTCGTCGCCGCGCTCGATCTGGCTGCGGCCAGCGCGGCGCTGTTCGTGCTGCTGCCAGCGCCCGACCCCGCCGCCTACCCCGCCTTTTTCCTTGGCTATGCCTTCGCGATCATCGCGGCGCTGATCAGCCATGTACCCGGCGGGCTCGGCGTGTTCGAGGCGGTAGTGATCGCGATGGTCCCTGGCGACAAGGCGCAGCTCCTTGCCGCGCTGCTCGCCTATCGCGTCATTTATTATCTGCTGCCGCTGCTGCTCGCAGCGCTGCTGCTTGCCTGGCACGAAAGCAAGGCGTGGCACGCCCCGGCGCGCCAGTTCGCCGCGGCGGGCGAATCGCTGCTCCGCGAACTGGCACCCCCGCTGTTCGCCGCACTCGTCTTCGCCGGTGGCCTGATCCTGCTCCTGTCGGGGTCGACCCCCGCCGAAGCGGGGCGGATGCACGATTTGCGGCATATCCTGCCGCTGCCCTTCGTCGAAGCATCGCATATCGCAGCCAGCCTGTCAGGCACGCTGCTGCTCTTTCTCGCGCCCGGTCTTCTGCGCCGCCTCAACGGCGCCTTCGTCGCGACGCGCGCGCTGCTGCTCGCCGCGGCGATTTTTTCGCTGACCAAAGGGTTCGATTATGAGGAGGCAGTGATCCTCCTTGCCATCTGCGCCGCGCTGCAATGGAGCCGCCCCGCCTTTTACCGCAAGACTTCGCTGATCGACGCACCGCTGTCGACCGGCTGGATCGTGGCGGCGCTGATCGCGATCCTGGGGTCGGCCTTCGTCGGTTTCTTTGCTTACAAGCATGTCGATTATACCAGCAGCCTGTGGTGGCAATTCAGCTTGCGCGGCGACGCGCCGCGCTTTCTGCGCGCGAGTTTCGGGATCGCAGTCCTGATCACCGGCCTCGCGCTGTGGCGACTATTCGCGCCGTCGGCCCGCACGGTGCGCGATACGCCGGTGGGGTTCGATGCGCTCCAAACGGCGCTGGCGCTCAGCGACAGCACCGATGCCTTTCTGGCCTATACCGGCGACAAGCGCTTCCTGCTCGCCGATGAGGGCGACGCCTTCCTGATGTACCGGGTGCAGGGCGGCAACTGGATCGTGATGGGCGATCCGGTCGGCAAAGAGGATCGCTGGGCCGATCTCTTGTGGAAGCTGCGCGAGATGGCCGACGCAGCACAGGGACGCATCCTGCTCTATCAGATCAGCGCGGCGTGTCTGCCCCAGGCAATCGACCTAGGGCTGTCGATCGTCAAATATGGCGAAGAAGCACGCGTCGAGCTTGCCCGCTTCACCCTTGCCGGACCGCAGGCAAAGACGCTGCGACACGCCGAGCGCCGCGCAGTGCAGGAGGGCGCCGAATTCGCCGTAATCGCCGCCGCCGAGGTTCCCGCGCATCTTGCCGAACTCAAGGCCGTGTCGGACGATTGGCTGCACGCGAAAAAGCAGCGCGAAAAGGCGTTCAGCCTCGGCAGCTTCGATCCCGCCTATATAGCGCGCTTTCCCTGCGCGGTGGTACGGATAGACGGGCGGATCGTCGCTTTCGCCAATATATTGGCGACCCCCAATGGCGCCGAAATGTCGGTCGACCTGATGCGCCATGTGAACGACGTCCCCTATGGCGTTATGGATTTCCTGTTCATTCGCCTGATGCAGCATGCGCAGCAAGCGGGCTATCGCTGGTTCACGCTCGGCATCGCGCCCTTGTCGGGCATCGAGGGACGCAAGCTTGCGCCCGCATGGGCGAAGGGGGCCGCCTTCGTCTTTCGCCATGGCGAGATGCTCTATGGTTTTGAAGGCTTGCGCAGCTACAAGGCAAAATTCGCGACCGATTGGCAGCCGCGTTACATCGCAGGACCCCGCGGCATGGCCTTTGCGCAGGCGATGGCGGCGGTGCACCAGATCGTCTCGCGCGCGCCGGTCCGCAAGGATAC
This sequence comes from Sphingopyxis sp. P1IMeth2, assembly GCF_900185685.1. Classification (NCBI taxonomy): domain Bacteria; kingdom Pseudomonadati; phylum Pseudomonadota; class Alphaproteobacteria; order Sphingomonadales; family Sphingopyxidaceae; genus Sphingopyxis; species Sphingopyxis sp. P1IMeth2. Next base: position 20,821 of record NZ_FYAT01000014.1, on the reverse strand, counting down.
CCGCGCGCCCATTGCAGCGACGGCTTGATCGGGGGCAAGATTACCGCAGTTTCATCTACTCGCCATCGGGCGGTGGGACGCGGCCTGCTACGCCGGTCCAATGGACCCGCCGCGCATCCGATCCATGCCGCCGACGGCCTTGTTGATCCTGCTGCTGGCGGGGATCGTTTTCCTGTCAGCGCGGCTCTATGCCTCGCCGCATTCGCGTGGCGGGGGACAGGTGGGGGGATTGACCTTCGAAGCGGAGCCTGTCCGGCGCCACCAGCCGATCGCGCTCGTCGTCACCAGCGTCGAGGACGGCGGGCCGGCCGCGAAAGCCGACATCGCGGCGGGCGACCGGATCGACCGGATCGATGGCCGCCCCATCGCGTCGGCGGCCGATGCCGCCGCGCGGCTACGCCGCGACGCGCGCAAGGGGGTGACGCTGCGAATTCGCCGTGGCATCCGGACAAGCTATAAGCATCTTCCCGCGACGCGCGGGCCACAGCCGGGGACAGTGCATGTCGCAGAAAATATTGCTCGTCGAAGATGACCGGACGACCGCCGAATTCATCAGCAAGAGCCTGACCGGCGAAGGCTTCGTTGTCGATCATGCCGCCGACGGCCGCGACGGCCTGTTTCATGCAACCGATGGCAGTTACGACGCGATCATCCTCGACCGCATGCTGCCCGGCATGGACGGCATGGCCCTGCTCGCGGCGATGCGCGCCGCGCAGATCGCGACGCCGGTTATCATCCTGTCGTCGCTTGGCGCGGTCGATGCGCGGGTCGAAGGGCTGACGTCGGGCGCCAATGATTATCTGGTCAAGCCTTTTGCCTTCTCCGAATTGCTGGCCCGGCTCAAGCTGCTCCTCGCCAAGCCCGGCAACGGCCCCCAGGTCGAAACGGCACTGTACTGCGAGGATCTGGAAATGAACCTGCTCAACCGCCGCGTGACGCGCGCTGGCAAGCGGATCGAACTGCAGCCGCGCGAGTTTCGCCTGCTCGAATATCTGCTCCGCCACAAGGAGCAGGTGGTGACGCGCACGATGATGCTGGAGGGGGTCTGGGAATATCATTTCGACCCCGGCACCAATGTCGTCGATGTTCATGTCAGCCGGCTGCGCCGCAAGATCGACGACGGGTTCGCAACGCCGCTGGTCCATACGATCCGCGGCGCGGGCTATATGCTCGGTGACGCGAGCTGACGGCCTGATGCGCGCAGGCTTCTTTCAATCGACGATCGTCCGCCTGACGCTGGCGCTGGTGATCGCGCAGGTCGCGGCGCTGGCGCTCGGTCTGACGATCATCCACCGCTTCACCCAGGCGACGATCATCGACGACGCGCGCATCGCCGCCGAAGTCGCGCGCGACGATTTTGCCGAGACCCAGCGCCAGCAAGGGCCCGAAGCGCTGGTTCAGGCGATCCGCGACCGGCTGACCCGGCGCGACGACCGCAACTTCGTCGTACTGTTGAAGGCGCCCGACGGCACACGCGTCGTCGGCAATCTCAGCCAATGGCCGGCGACAGTGTCCGACCATGAAGCGTGGCGCGAAATCCGCCTGTTCCGGCAGGATGCGGCCGAGGCCGAACCGATCGGGTTGATTACCACGCCGCTTCCCGGCGGCTATGCCCTGCTGACGGGCGAAGTGCTCGAGGCGCAGATTCAGCTCGCGCGCGCCAGTCAGGCCGCCTTTCTGTTCGCCCTCGCGGTCGGCATCACGATCGCCGGAATCGTCGCCGCGTTCGTCGCCTGGCTGCTCGGGCGGCGCATCGACGTCTTTTCGCGCGCCGCCTCCGCAATTGTCAGCGGCCGGCTCGACGCGCGGGTGGAGCGCGACCGGACCGGTGACGCCTTCGACCGGCTCGGCGTATCGATCAACGCGATGCTCGACCGGATCGAAACGCTGGTCGGCGAGCTGCGGATGCTCACCGACTCGATGGCGCACGATCTGCGTTCGCCGGTCGCGCGGATGAAGGCGAAGCTGGAACAGGCGCTGGGCCGCGCGCGCGACCCCGAAACGACGGCCGCGCTCGCCGGGGCGATCGACGAGGCCGACAGCCTGCATCGCCTGCTCGACACCGCGCTGGAGATCAGCCGCGCAGAGGCCGGGATCGGCCGCGACCAGTTCACGCGCTTCGCACTCGCGCCGCTGCTCGAAGACATGGCCGAAGTCTATGGCCCGCTCGCCGAGGACGAGGGTTTTGCGATCGCGGTGACGGCACCCGTCGATCTCGACGTGGTCGCGCACCGTGAAATGCTGGTCCGCGCGTTGTCGAACCTGATCGACAATGCCCTGAAATACGCAGCCGGCGGCACCCAGATCCGGCTGACCGCAGTCCGGGAAGCTGGCGATGCAATCGACCTCGCGGTAATCGACGACGGTCCCGGCATCCCCTCCGACCGCATCGCCGAGGCGGCGCGACGCTTCGTCCGGCTCGACCCCGCACGCGGCGGATCGGGTGCCGGGCTGGGATTGTCGCTGGTCGAAACGATCGCGCATATGCACGGCGGCCGAATGACGATTGCCCCGGCCGAGCCCCACGGTACCGTCGTCACGCTTCGTCTGCCGGTCATCGCGCCGGCCGCCTGATCGCCGCCGCCCCGAAGACTTCGAATTGACGCCGGAGCCGAGGCCGAGGCAGCCCTGCTCGGCGGCGGCGGGCACCTCTGGCACCATAGCGGCGGGGCTCGGCAACAAGGCGATCGCGCGGCAGCTCGACGTCAGTCCGAGCACCGTCGAGGTGCACCGCGCCAATGTCATGCGCCAGTCGGGCGCGGCGAGCGTCGCCGAGCTGCTACGGCTGCGCTTTTCGGTCTAATTCGCGCGGGGGCCGGATCGCCAATCCCGTCCATTTCGGAGCTTGAAGTCCGCCCGCCTCCGGACAGCGCGACAGATTGGCCCCTATAAGAGATTCGAACGGTCCGTCGCCCTTGTGTTGGTCCCCAAGGGCGATCCGTTCGACCGCGCGTGCCATCCCCACCTGGCCGCGCATCCCAGCCGGGCCGGCGGAGGATATTCCACTTCCGTCGGCTCGGCCCCTTCGCCGGACCTCCACAGACAGATGGGCTAGCCCGTGACGAGCGCGCGCTGTTCCGGGCGGCCCATCGACAGCAGGATCGGGTCCGCCGCCTGACGCGACATGAAGTCGGCCTTGCCTGCGATCCCCTGCCATTCGATGCCGATCAATGCCTGCGCGATCGCGCCGCCCAGCGTATCGCCGGGGCCGGGCAGGATAATCACGTCGGGCGCATATTCCTTGACCGCAACCTGCACCGACAGCGCAAAATCATAGGGCGCAAGGATCTGATGCCCGAAGGTATAGTCCCACATGCCCCAGGGATTGCTGGAAAAGCGCCGCCAGATATGACCACGGCCGTCGACCATCGGCAGGTCGGGCATGCCGAACAGTGCCGGGGGCAATTCGACCTTCGCCTTGTCCGAGCTGCCGACCATCAGCGGCGTATGAAAGGGGCCATGTCCTGCCAGCCGCAGCGGATCGCGGCCCGGCGTCGGCGGCGCCTCGGCAAGCAAGGCGGCCAGCCCCTCTTCATTGCCCGCCAAGACAAGCATGCCGGCAAGGTCGATCGAAAGCGCGAGCGCATGACCCGGGCGCGCGGCGATGTCGGCGACGAGCGCCAGCAGGCTGGCGCGCAGCCCCGGCACCGGGCGCCAGTCTTCATCGACGATCTGCACCAATATCTGTCCGCCCGGCCCGTGCGTCTGGCTGTTGAGACCCATGGCGTTGGCGATGCGAAAACCGTCCTCGACCGACACCGCGCCGCCAAGCGCGAGCGCGCTGTACCAGCCCATCGAATTGCCCGCGACCGCGACAATGTCGTATCGGTCGCGGTCGATGCTGAGCCAGTCGAGCAGGGTCGCGGTGTAGATCAGCGGGGCCGCGACATCGCCGCGCATGTGCGTCGCGACGCTGAAGCGATCGGCGCCGTCGAGTTCGCTGACCGTCGGCTGGCCACGCTCGCGGCGCTGGGCGTCGAAACCAGCGATGATATCGCCGAAGCGCGCGCCGTGAAGCCGTGCGATGCTGCCAAGCTCGCCCTTGCCATAGGTGCCGCGGCCGGGGGCGACGACAAGCGCAGTCTTCTTCGCCGCCGTCATGCCAGCAGCTCCTTCGCGGCGGCGTAAATCGAATCGCGGCTCGGCAGCGTCACCGTTGCCGCCTTGCCCAGTGGGATGAAGCTGTCCTCGGCGGCAATGCGCGCCAGCTTCTTCTCCGGCGTGCGCTCGGTTAACAGCGCCATCAGCGCCTCGCTTTGCGAACCGGTGATGCGGCATTCGTCGACGATCAGGACGCGTTTCGCCTCGCCGACCGCGGCAACGAGCTTGTCGGCATCGACCGGACCGAGCCAGCGCAGGTCGATCACGCGCGCCTTAACGCCGTCGGCGGCGAGCAGCTTTTCGGCCTGCCGCGAGAGATAAGTGCCGTTGCCATAGGTCACGATCGCCAGATCGGTCCCATCGCCATGCACGCCGACGTCGCCCAGCCGGATCGGCGTCCCTTCGCCGGGCGCTTCATAGGCGCTGGTCCACAGGCCATCGCCCTCTTCGTGCAGGTCGCGCGTCATATAGAGCGCGATCGGTTCGACGAAGACGACGACGCGCTGCTCCTCGCGCGCCAGCCGCACGCATTCGCGCAGCATCTGCACGGCGTCGCGCCCGTTCGACGGCACCGCCAGGATTACGCCGGGAATGTCGCGGAACACCGCCAGGCTGTTGTCGTTGTGGAAGTGGCCGCCGAACCCCTTCTGATAGCCGAGCCCGGCGATCCGGATCACCATCGGGTTGGTATACTGGCCGTTCGAAAAGAAGCTCAGGGTCGCCGCCTCGCCACGGATCTGATCCTCGGCATTGTGGACATAGGCGAGGAACTGGATTTCGGGCATCGGCACGAAGCCGTTGTGGGCCATGCCGATCGCGAGGCCGAGGATCGCCTGTTCGTCGAGCAGCGTGTTGATCACGCGCGCCGAACCGAAGCGCTGATGCAGCTTGGCGGTTACATTGTAGACGCCGCCCTTCGGCCCGACATCCTCGCCCGCGACGACGATCTCGGGATAAGCGAGCATCAGATCGGCGAGCGCCCAGGAGAGCAGCCGCGCCATATGCATCGGCTTGTCCATCTGGTTCGCGTCGCCGGCGAACAGCGCCGCGCGCTCGTCGGTCGAGGGGCGATTGGCCGGCGGGCGGTCGATCTTCGGCGGAACCAGGCTCTCCATTACTGCCGCGGCGGTGGTCAGCTTGGGGCGGCGGATCGCGGCTTCGGCCTGCCGCGCCAGCGTTGCGCCGATCTCTTCATAGGCATCGGCGACTTCGGCGGCGGACATCCATCCCTGTTCGACCATCAGCGCCGCCCCCCCGAGCAGGGGATCGCGCGCCTCGTCGGCTTCGATCAGCGCCTTGGGCAGATAGGCACCCTGCACGTCCGACCCGGCATGTCCGTAGAGCCGCACCGTTCCCATATGGAGAAACACCGGCTTGCGCGTGCGGCGCGCGAAGTCGGCGGCCTGTTTTGCGCCCGCGTAGGCCGCGACAAGGTCGGTGCCGTCGCACTGGATATAATGAAGCCCCGCGCGGTGGCGGAACTGCGCCTCGATCCACCCCGTCGGGGTGCGTGTCGAGATGCCGATGCCATTGTCTTCGCACAGGAAGATAAGTGGCAAAGGCGTGCCCTGAAAGGCCGACCAGCCCGCGGTATTGAACGCGCCCTGCGCGGTCGAATGATTGGCCGACGCATCGCCGAAACTCGCCAGCACCACCGCGTCTTCGGGCAGCGGGAGGCCGCACATGCCCAGTCGCCGCGCGATACCGATCGAAAAGGCGGCGCCCACTGCCTTGGGCAGGTGCGACGCGATCGTCGATGTCTGCGGCGGAATCGCGAGCGGCTTCGACCCGATGACCTTGTGCCGCCCGCCCGAAATCGGGTCCTCGGCCGAAGCGGCGAAGCTCAGCAGCATGTCCCAGTCGGGGGTCTGTCCGGGGAGCTGGCGCGCGCGGTGGAGCTGAAAGGCGTTCGAGCGATAGTGGAGGAACGCCATGTCGGTGACGCGCAGCGCCGCCGCGACCGCGGCATTGCCCTCGTGCCCCGACGATCCGATGGTATAAAAGCCCTCGCCGCGTGCCTGCAGCGTCCGCGACAGCCGGTCCATCTGGCGACTGGTGAGCTGCGACAGGAAAATATCGCTGGCATCCGACCGCGTCAGCCCGGCATGCGCGGGATCGGGCGCATCGGCGCGGCGAGCGAGCGTTCCGCTCGCCAGCGCGCCGAGAAATTTTTCATGTACCGCCTGTGCCGCGTCCACGCTGTCCTCCTGCCGGTGTTCCGGTTGCCCGTGCAACCATTTGCCGCCGCCTCGCGCAGCTAGAACGCGGGCTGCGGGCGCGCAAGCATCCTCTTGCGTCGGTGTTGCGCCTCGCGCTACCACCGCAGCGCGATGGTGCAGCGGGGCGAGGCCATAATTTCAATATGATGTCGATCTGGATCGCCCAGGCGTCGGCCGCCGCCGCCGCACCCGATCAGGGCTGGCTGCTCGATCCTGAACTCGTCGATCCGGCTTATGGTCAGACGGTTGCCCGCGGCGATATCCAGACGGCCTTTCCCGCGCCGCCGCCGCCGCCCGAGGTTCCCGACTGGCTGAAATCGCTGTTCGAAGCGATCGGCCGCTTCTTCGAATGGAGCGCGCCGGCGCTGAAGCCGATGCTGTGGGGCGGCGCAATCTTGCTCGTCCTGCTTATCCTCTATTTCACGGTCCCCGCCTTTGCGCGCTGGGTCAACGCGTTACCCTTCCTGCGCAAGACCGGAGCGGGCGCCGAGGCGGAGGAGGCGGGCGCGGTCGAAGCGGGTGCGGCGCGCGCGCTGCTGGCCGAAGCCGACGCGCTCGCCGCCGAGGGGCGCTTTGCCGAGGCGGTTCATCTGCTGCTCTATCGTAGCGTCGAGGATATCAGCGCGCGGCGGCCGGGGCTGGTGCAGCCGGCGATGACGTCGCGCGAGCTGGCGGAGGCGCAGGATTTGCCGGGGGTCGCTCGCAAGGCTTTCAGCCGCATCGCGCGCTCGGTCGAAATCAGCCTGTTCGGCGGCCGCTCGATCGACGCGGCGGCGTGGGACGCGTGCCGCGGCGCCTATTCGGAGCTGACGGTACCGAAGAATTGGGCGCGGGCATGATGGGGCGAAGCGATCGCGACAATCCCTTCGACCCGCGACTGATTGCGGCGGTGGTCGCCGTGGGTGTCGTCGCCTTCATCGCGCTATGGGCGTTGGTTGCGCTTGGCCCGCAGCTGTCGAGCGGCAATGACGGCGGCGGTCACGCGCTGTCGAAGGCGGCGCCGGGCTTTGCTGGCATCGTCGACCTCGCCGAACGCGCCCGCGCCGATGTCGAGCTGCGCCGCAGCGTCGAGACGGCAACCTATGAGGACGACAAGCCGTTGCTCGTCCTGACCCCCGCAGCCAACACAAATGCCGAAGATGTAGCTGATTTGCTGGCAAGACAGGGCAATGGTCCGGTTCTGCTCGTCTTGCCCAAGTGGCGGACGATGCCCGGCACCGGCGAGGGCCATAAACCCGGCTGGGTCGGCTTCGGCGTGCCGCTGCCCGCGCCCAGCCGCCTGTTGCCGCAAAACTATTTCGGGACGGTCGAGATCGCGATGCCGCAGGCGAAGGCGCAGAGCGTCACCGCCGATGTGGCGCGGCGCCGCTTTGCCGTGCCGCTGCCGGCCGGTGCCCAGACGGTCAGCGGCGCCGGTCTCGAGACGCTGATCCCCGGCGCGAACGGCGGCGCGGTGCTGGCGCGGACGACCAACCGCGAATTCTATGTTCTCGCCGAGCCCGACCTCCTCAACAATCTAGCCTTTGCGTCGCGCGACAAGGCGCATGCCGCGGCCATGCTGATCGACGCGGTCGGCGAGGATGCGGAAGCGGCAGGGCTCGCCTTCGACCTGACGCTCAACGGCTTCGGCGGCGGTCGGTCGCTGCTGCGCTTCGCCTTCGTGCCGCCCTTCATCGGGATCACGTTGTGCCTGATCGCCGCGGGCCTGCTCGCGCTGTGGCAGGCGTGGGCGCGCTTCGGCCCCGCGCTGCGTCCGGCGCGCGCAATTCCGATTTCCAAACAGGCGCTGATCGCCAACAGCGCCGATCTGATCCGGCAGGCGCGCCGCGAACTCGACGGTGCCGATGCCTATGTGCGCAGCCAGCGCGGCGCGATCGCACGCCGGTTGCACGCCCCCGGCGGTCTGAGCGCCGAGGAAACCGACGCGTGGATCGACCGCCATCTGAAGGCGGATAGCGCCTCCTTCGCCACTCTCGCGCGCCGTCTCCCGCTGGCGCGCAACACCCATGAATTTCTGGCAGACGCGCAGGCGCTGCACGACATCAGGAAGGAATTATTGCGTGACGGCTGACACTATCGAGGGCGTCCAGGCGCTCGGCGCGGCGATCGAGGGCGAAGTCGCCAAGGTCGTGTTCGGGCAGCAGGATCTGACCCGCATGGTCACGATTGCGTTGCTTGCTGGTGGCCATGTCCTGCTCGAAGGCCCGCCCGGAACCGCCAAGACGCTGCTCGCGCAGGCTTTCGCCCGTGCTGTCGGGCTCGATTTCGGGCGCATCCAGTTCACCCCCGACCTGATGCCCGGCGACATATTGGGATCGAACCTGTTCAACTTCCAGACGTCGAGCTTCACCCTGACGAAGGGTCCGATCTTCACCGAGCTGCTGCTTGCCGACGAGATCAACCGCACCCCGCCCAAGACGCAGGCGGCGCTGCTCGAGGCGATGCAGGAACGGCGCGTGACGATCAACGGCGAGCCGCACCCGATGAGCCCGCGCTTCACCGTACTGGCGACGCAAAATCCGATCGAGCAGCAGGGTGTCTATCCGCTGCCCGAAGCGCAGCTCGACCGCTTCCTGTTCAAGCTGGTCGTCGATTATCCCGACGCTGACGAGGAGCGGCGCATCGTGGCCGAACATGGCGGGCGCTTCAAAAGCCCCGTGGTCTCCGATTTCGGCGTTGGGCAGGTTGCCGACGCCGCGACGATCGGTACCGCGATCGACACGATCGCGACCGTCCGCCTGGCCGACGAGATCGTCGACTATATCGTCCGGCTGGTGCGCGCGACCCGCGAAAGCGCCGACCTCGAATGCGGCGCGAGTCCGCGCGCGGCGAGCCTGCTTGCCCGCGCCGCCTGCGCAGCCGCCGCGCTCGACGGCCGCGACTATGTGATCCCCGACGACGTGCAGCGGCTCGCCGGCGGCGTATTGCGCCACCGCGTGATCCTGTCGGCCGCGGCGGAGATCGAGGGGCGCGGCGTCGAACACGTCGTCGCTGCGCTGCTCGACCGGGTGGACGTGCCGCGGTGATCTACCCGACGCGGCGCGCAATCTATCTGCTGCTGCTCGGCGCCCCCGTGGCGCTGGCGCTCGGCCTGCTGCGCCCGGACCTTTGGCTCGTCGCGCTCGGCTGGATCGCGCTCGTCGCCCTGGGGCTTCTCCTCGATACGCTGACCGGCGCGGCGCCGCGCAGGCTCGCGCTCGACGCCCAGTTCCCGCTGCAAATCGGGGTCGGCGAGCCGTTCGAAATGATGCTTGCGGCGCGCGCGCCAGCCCTTCCGGGCCGCGCCGAGTTCGCGCTGTCGCTCGACGACCGGCTGGCACCCGGTGGCCGCATCGCGGCGGCTTTCGAAACGGTGGGCGAAGGCGAAGATGCCGCGCTCGCCCATCGGCTTGCGCTCACCGCCTCGCGACGCGGACAGGCGGCGGTCGATGCGCTTTGGGTGCGCTGGGCAGGACCGTTCGGCCTCGTCTGGAAACAGCGTCGCTTCGCGATCGATCGCGCGATCAGCGTCGTGCCCAACATGCGCCTGGTTACTGACGAAGGCCGCCGCCTGTTCCAGCGCAACAGCTGGTTCGGGCTCCGCCAGCAGAAGCTGCGCGGCGAAGGCCATGAATATGAGGCGCTGGCCGAATTTCAGCCGGGCATGGATCGGCGCGCGATCGACTGGAATGCATCGGCGCGGCACGTCAAGCTGCTTGCCAAGGAATATCGGGTCGAGCGCGACAACCGCGTCGTGCTGGCGATCGACGCCGGTCGCACGATGGCCGAGCCCGTCGGCGCGATGCCGCGCGTCGACCGCGCGGTCTCCGCGGCGCTGCTGCTGGCTTATGCAGGGCTGAAGCTCGGCGACCGGATCAGCCTCTTTTCCTTTGCCGCCAAGCCGATCGGCATGACCCCCGCCTATATGCACACGCAGGATTTTCCGGCGCTGCAACGCGCGGCGAGCCGCATCGATTATGCGCCGGTCGAGAGCAATTTCACCCTCGCGCTGTCGACTCTCGGCGCCGAACTCAACCGCCGGTCGCTGATTATCCTGTTCACCGAATTCACCGATGCGACGAGCGCCGACCTGATGATCCGTGTGGCGGGCCGGCTGGTCAAGAAGCACCGACTGCTGTTCGTCGTCATCAAGGACGAGGAATTGGAGGACGAGGAACGCCGCCGTCCCGAAAGCGGATCGGACGTCACGCGCGCCAATGTCGCCGCGGCGATGCTGCGCGATCGTCAACTGGTTATCGCGCGGCTCCAGCGACTGGGCGCCGACGTCATCGAAGTCCCCGCCGATGCGATGGGCGCACATGTCGTCGAAGCCTATCTGGGCATCAAGCGCCAGGGGAGCCTGTGATGGAAACCGCGCGCGCGACCGACGCCCCCGGCTTTTCGACCAGTCGTTTTCGCGCTGAGCGCGAGGCCGACTGGATCGCCTTCGACACGCTGCTCGGCCGTCTCGAGACGCGCGGCGCCAAGGCGCTGTCGAGTGACGAACTGCTGCAGCTCCCGATCCTCTATCGCGCGACGCTGTCGTCGTTATCGATCGCGCGCGCGACGATGCTCGACAAGGCCCTGCTCGACCACCTCGAAGGGTTGGCGATGCGCGGCTATTTCCTGATTTACGGCGTCCGCGAAACGCGGCTCAGCCGCCTGCGCCGCTTCTTCCTTTACGACTGGCCGGCGGCGGTCCGCGCGGTGTGGAAGGAAACGTTGATCATCGCGCTGATCATCACGCTCGGCGCGCTGACAAGCTGGTCGCTCGTCGCGCATAATCCCGAATGGTATTATAATTTCGTCCCCGACGAGATGGCCGGCGGGCGCGACCCGCGCGCGACAGTGGAGTTTCTGCGCTCGACGCTGGGTCACGGCAAGGCGGGGGGCGAGGATGAGGGCGCGCTGCACGTCTTTGCGACCTTCCTGTTTACCCACAACAGCCGCGTTTCGATCATGTCCTTTGCGCTCGGCTTTGCCTTCGGTGTGCCGACGATGATGCTGGAATTTTATCAGGGGATCGGGCTGGGCGCTATGCTCGCGGTCTTTTCCGCCAAGGGGCTGGGCGTCGATTTCGGCGGCTGGCTGTTCATCCACGGCACGACCGAATTGTTCGCCGCAGCCCTGTCCGGAGCGGCGGGGCTGCGGATCGGCAGCGCGGTCGTCTTTCCCGGCGCCCGCTCGCGCCTCCAGGCCGCCGCCGAGGCAGGCCGCACCGCGGGCAAGGTGATGGTCGGCGTCATCCTGATGCTGCTCGCCGCCGGCCTGCTCGAAGGGTTCGGGCGCCAGCTCATCACCGATACCGTGATGCGCTATGCGATCGGATCGCTGATGCTTGCCTTCTGGCTCGCCTATTTCTACATCCCGCGCCGCGAGAATGTCGCTTGAGCGCGGCGGGTAATCTGCGGATGCGCGCGGCGCAGGAAAAGAAGCTGCGCGAATTCGTGACGCCCGAAGGAGTCGATCTGCAATTGCGCATCGCAAGCGCGGCGCTCCGGCTCGGCGCGCTGCTGATCGACCTGATCCTTATCGTCCTGACGCTCATTTTGTTCACTCTGCTGATCCTCTGGGCCGGGCTGGCGTCCAATTCGTCGATCGCAGTGACGGTCTGGCTGCTCGGCGCCTTTGTTCTGCGGACCTTCTGGTTCATCGGCTTCGAACTTGGCACGCGTGCGGCGACGCCCGGCAAGCGGCTGATGGGCATTCGCGTCGTTGCGCGCGACGGCGGCCGGCTCACCGCCGATGCAGTGGTCGCGCGCAACCTGATCCGCGAGCTTGAGCTCTTCCTCCCCCTCACCATGATGGGCGTCGGCGCGGCCGAGGATATGGTATCGGGCTGGACCGCGCTCGCTGGGGTCGCCTGGTCGCTGACGCTCAGCCTGTTCCTGCTTTTCAACCGCGACCGGATGCGGATGGGCGACCTGATCGCCGGAACCTGGGTCGTGATGGCGAAGCGCGCGAAGCTTGACCGCGACATCACCGCCGATGGCGGCGGGGTCGACGCGATCCGCTTTACCGACGCCGAACTCGCCGTCTATGGCATCTATGAATTGCAGGAACTGGAGCGCGTGCTGCGCGGCGCCGATCCGCGCGCGATGCGCGATGTCGCCGACACGATCCGCGGCAAAATCGGCCGCCCCGTCGCCGAAGAGGATGACGTGTTCCTGACGAGCTATTATCGGCAGCTCAAGGCCCGGCTCGAACGCGGCTTGCTATTCGGAAAACGCCGAGAGGATAAATATGCCAGCGAATGATGCCCTGTCCGTTGCCGAAGCGTTGCACCGCCGCCGTTCGGTGCGCGCCTTTTCGGACCGCCCGATCGACCGGGCGGTACTGGCACGGATTTTTGCCGACGCGCAGCGCGCACCATCGGGCGGCAATCTGCAGCCGTGGCAGGTGACGGTCGTTACCGGTGAGCGCTGGGAGCGCGTGAAGGCGGCGGTGGCGGCGCGGATCGCGATGGGGCGCGACGGCCAGCAACCCGAATATGACATCTACCCGCGCGGACTGACCGACCCGTGGGAAAGCCGGCGCTTCGGCGTCGGCGAGGCACTCTACGCCTCGCTCGGCATCCCGCGCGAGGACAAACCGGGCCGGCTCGCTCGGTTCATGGAGAATTACCGGGGTTTCGGCGCACCGGTGATGCTTTTCCTTCATTGTTCACGCATCATGGGACCGCCGCAATGGGCCGACATGGGCATGTGGCTCCAGTCGGTGATGCTGTTGCTCGTCGAACATGGCCTTGCAAGCTGTCCGCAGGAATGCTGGGCGATGTACGGCGCGACGATCCGGCACGAACTGGAACTGGGCGACGACCAGATCTTGTTCACCGGGCTGGCGATCGGTCATGCCGATGCGGCGGCACCGGTGAATCAATGGCCGGTTCCGCGCGCCGAACTGGATGAGGTGATCGATTGGCAGGGGTTTTGAGGATGGTTTTGCGCGGCAAGACGGCGGAACTGACGGCTGTGACGGCGACGGGGCTGCTGCTCGCCGGCTGCGCCGCGATTCCGAAAGCGGCGGCACCACCGCCCGCCCCCGCGCCGCAACCGCCCGCCGCAACACCGCCGCCGCCGGCCCCCGCGCCGACGCAAGGGTGGGACGACCGCGCGCTCGATCGCGGCGCTTGGCGCTATGATGCCGGCAGCCGCAGCGCGATCTTCACACCGACCGCCGGCGCGGCGCCGCTGTTGACCATGGCGTGCAGCGGCGGCGCTATCCGGCTGACCGCCGCGCTCGACGGCACCGTCGCACTGCGCACCAGCGCGGCCACCGACCAGGTGCGCTTCGACGGCGGTACGGCGATCGTACCGAGCCGCGATATCCGGCTCGACCGCATCGCCTTCAGTCGCGGCCGCTTTGCGCTCGAAGCCGCGAACGGCCGGGCGCTGACGCTGCCCGTCCAGTCCGAAATCGGCCGCGTGATCGAGGATTGCCGTTAGGCAGCCGCGCTAGGCGCCGAGCCGCACCGTTCCGCCGCGGATCCAGCCCCAGCGACACGGTCCCTGATATTCGCGCGCGCTGCTGATCGAACGGCCGACGCCGCACATATCCTCGTCGGTGCCGGGGGCCGCGAAGACGATGCCGAACCAAGCGTCGTCATCGGTTGCCTCGCACACCGACACCTTCATCGCGCCGGGCAGCCTGGCCTTCACGGCGCGCGTTTCGCCCGGCGCCCAATAGACGTCGGTGCCGCCGTCCTTGACGCGGCTGATGCTGGAGCAGGCGGGAAGCGTCGGGCCTTCGGTGCCGGTCATGACCGCGCGCGTCGCGAGCGGCGGGCCGGCGACCGCAGGGGCATTGTCGGCAGGCGGTGCGGGCTGCGAGCAGCCGGCGAGCGGCAGCGCGGCAAGCGCGAGGGCGGCAAGGATCGAACGGAGGTTCAGAGGGCTTTTCATCGTTCGAAACTAGCCGCCGCTGCCGCCGTGCGCAACGCCCGTCGGCAGCGCGCCGAGCGGCGCATTTTTGCTTGGGTTTTGCGGCCGCCGACCCTATATAATCGGCATGACAGACACCCCCGCGAGCGGCGCGAGCGAAAGCGCCCCCAAGCAGCCCAATCAGAACAGCTACGGCGCCGATTCGATCAAGGTGCTGAAAGGCCTCGACGCGGTGCGCAAGCGGCCTGGCATGTATATCGGCGACACCGACGACGGGTCGGGTCTGCATCACATGGTGTTCGAAGTCAGCGACAATGCGATCGACGAGGCACTCGCCGGCCACTGCGATCTGGTACTCATCACGCTCAACAGCGACGGATCGGTCAGCGTCGAGGACAATGGACGCGGCATCCCGACCGGCATCCATGCCGAGGAAGGCATTTCGGCGGCCGAGGTCATCATGACCCAGCTTCACGCGGGCGGTAAGTTCGAGAACACGAGCGACGACAATGCCTATAAGGTGTCGGGCGGTCTGCACGGCGTCGGCGTATCGGTCGTCAATGCGCTCAGCGAATGGCTCGAACTGACGATCTGGCGCGATGGCGAGGAGCATTGGATGCGCTTCGAGCATGGCGATTCGGTTGCGCCGCTCAAGGTCAACGGGCCGGCGCCTGCGGGCAAGAAGGGCACCCGTGTCACCTTCATGGCATCGACCGATACCTTCAAGAATGTCACCGAGTTCGATTTCGAAAAGCTGGAACATCGCTATCGCGAGCTCGCTTTTCTCAATTCCGGCGTAAGGATCAAGCTGGTCGATGCCCGCCATGCCGAACATGTCGTCCACGACCTGTTCTACGAGGGCGGGATTGCGGCCTTCGTCAAATATCTCGACCGCAACAAGAATCCGCTGCTGCCCGATCCGATCGCGATCAGCAGCGAGCGCGACGGCATCGGCATCGACGTCGCGCTCGAGTGGAACGACAGCTATTATGAAAATGTCCTCTGCTTCACGAACAATATCCCGCAGCGCGACGGCGGCACCCACCTCGCCGCTTTCCGCGCGGCGCTGACGCGCACGCTCAACGGTTATGGCGAAAAATCGGGCCTGCTGAAGAAGGAAAAGGTCAGCCTGACCGGCGAGGATATGCGCGAAGGCTTGACCGCGATCGTCTCGGTCAAGCTGCCCGATCCGAAATTTTCCTCGCAGACCAAGGACAAGCTTGTCTCGTCGGAAGTGCGCCAGCCGCTCGAAAGCCTGATGGCCGACCGGATGACCGAATGGCTTGAGGAAAATCCCGCCTACGCCAAAGCGGTGATCCAGAAGGTGATCGACGCCGCCGCGGCGCGCGAGGCCGCGAAGAAGGCGCGCGAATTGACCCGGCGCAAGGGCGCGATGGATATCGCGAGCCTGCCCGGCAAGCTTGCCGACTGTCAGGAACGCGACCCCAGCAAGTGCGAACTCTTCCTCGTCGAAGGGGATTCGGCAGGCGGCAGCGCCAAGCAGGGCCGCGACCGGCATGTGCAGGCCATTCTGCCGCTGAAGGGCAAGATCTTGAACGTCGAGCGGGCGCGCTTCGACCGCATCATTTCGTCGAAGGAAGTCGGCACGCTGATTCAGGCGCTCGGCACCGGGATCCGCGACGAATTCAACATCGAAAAGCTGCGCTATCACAAGATCGTGATCATGACCGACGCCGACGTCGACGGCGCGCATATCCGCACGCTACTGCTCACCTTCTTCTACCGCCAGATGCCCGAGATCATCGAGAACGGCCATCTCTACATCGCCCAGCCGCCGCTCTACAAAGTCGCAAAGGGGCGCAGCGAGGTGTATCTGAAGGATGACACCGCGCTTGAAAATTACCTCGTCGATGCCGGGATCGACGCGCTGATGCTCGAAACGTCGGGCGGCGCACGGTCGGGTAACGATCTGCGCGGCCTGATCGAGCATGGCCGACGGCTCCGCGCGCTGATGCGTTACGTCCCCCGCACGCTCGATCATGGGCTGGTCGAGGCACTGGCGCTGGTCGGCGCCCTCGATCCCGCGCTCGATACGGCAGGACGCCACAGCGCTGCGGCAACTGCCGCGAACTGGCTCAATGCCGCCGAGCGCGCGCTGACCGGCGGCGCCGAAGCGGTGTGGACCGTCGAGGCGGTCGAAGGCGGCGGCTATACGCTCGAACGCCGCTGGCGCGGGGTGAGCGATCATCACGCGATCGACGCCGGCTTCCTCGCGAGCCAGGAGGCGCGCCGCCTTCACAAACTCGCCGCCGAACAGGCCGAAACCTATGGTGGCCCCGGACGGCTGGTGAAAGCCAGTGCCGCTGCGGTCGTCGAGTCCGTCAGCGATGCCGAGGGCGAGGATGGCGAGGCACCGACCGCCGCGAGCGCCGCCAAGGCCGCGCCGGTGACGCGCCCGTCCGAATTGCTCGATGCCATCTTCACGCACAGCCGCCGCGGCCTGTCGATCAGCCGGTACAAGGGACTGGGCGAGATGAATGCCGAGCAATTGTGGGAAACCACACTCGATCCCGCCAACCGCTCGCTGCTGCGCGTCGAGGCCGAACAGGCCGATGTCGCGCATGAAATCTTCGAGCGGCTGATGGGCGACGAGGTCGAGCCGCGGCGCGATTTCATCCAGACCAACGCGCTGTCGGTTGCCAATCTGGACGTCTGAGGCACCAAACCACTAGGCGCAGAATCAAACCGGCACGGCGCGGGCAGCTTGCAAGCCGCCCGCGCCGCTGCTTTGAGCGCTCCACCTGAAACGGGGGAGGCTGCCCATGCGGCGGGTGATGGCGATGAGTTTGGCGTTGGTGCTGGCGATGCCGGCGGTGGCGCAGGATCAGTTCGGCGGCGGCGAAACCGAAATCGGCAACGGCACGGCAAGCTATTACGGCCGCGAACTCGCGGGCAATCGCACCGCGAGCGGCGAGCGCTTCGACCCCGATCAGATGACCGCAGCGCACCCCACGCTCGCCTTCGGCAGCAAGGTCCGCGTTACCAACCTGTCCAACGGCCAGAGCGTGATCGTCCGCGTCAACGACCGCGGCCCCTTCGGCGGCCGCCGCGTCATCGATATTTCGCAGGCCGCGGCGAAGGAAATCGGCATGCACCGCAGCGGCACCGCCAAGGTCAGCCTGACGCTCGTCGCCGACCAGGATTAATCGAACACCGACCAACCCGCCGCATAGGCGAAATGTTCGAGCGCGAGCGCGCCGACGAGCGATGTTCCGGCTTCGTTGAGGCCCGGCGACCAGACCGCGATCGATCCCTGCCCCGGTGCGATGCACAGGATGCCCCCGCCCACCCCGCTCTTGCCGGGCAGGCCAACGCGAAAGGCGAATTCGCCCGAATTGTCGTAATGGCCGCACAGCATCATGATCGCGTTGATGCGCCGCGCGCGGTGCGGGTCGAGAAGCTGTTCGCCGGTGCGCGGGTCGCGGCCCTCGAAGGCCAGGAACAGGCCGGCCTGCGCCAGCTGGCGGCAGCTCATCGACAGCGCGCATTGGCGGAAATAGACCGACAGCACCGTCTCCACCGGATGGCGCAGCGTCCCGAAGGCGTCCATGAAATAGGAAAGGCTGCGGTTGCGCGCGCCCGTGTCATTTTCCGATCCCGCAACGCCGGTGTCGATCGCCACGCTTGCGTCGCCCGCTCTGGCCCGCATGAAGGCGACGATCTCATCGACCGCCTCGTCGGCCGAGCGACCGTCGATCAGCCGGTCGGTGGTCGCGATCGCCCCGGCGTTGATAAAGGGATTGCGCGGCACTCCCTGCTCGCTTTCGAGCTGGACGATCGAGTTGAAGGCACTGCCCGACGGCTCGCGGCCGACGCTGTCCCATAGCGAGCTGCCGACCCGGCGCAGCGCAAGGGCGAGCGTGAACACCTTCGACACCGACTGGATCGAAAAAGCCTCGTCGGCGTCGCCCGCGGTGTGGACCGTTCCGTCAGGGAGCGCGAGGGCAAAGCCGAAGCGGTCGGGATCGGCCCCGGCGAGGGCGGGGATATAGTCGGCGACCTTGCCCTGGCCGCGGTGCGGCAGCGCAGTCTGATAGGCTTCGGCGACGCAGCGGGCGAGATCGGGCATGCCATTTTCCTAGCGACTTCAGACGGAATTGCACTTAGTTTCGTTTTTTGATAAATATTCTCCATTCTGGAAATAATGAGTCGCAAGGAGAGAGACATGACCGAAGCGCACCGCCCCAAGGGGCTATCGAGCGCGATCAGCTATCGCGACAGCAAGGCGGCGTTCCGCTGGCTGGAAGAGGCATTCGGGTTCGAACCGCTGTTCGTGCTGCTCGATGCCGACGGCAATCTCGCGCACAGCGAAATGGGCTATGGCGCCTCGATGGTGATGATCGGCAATGAATGGTCGGACGATCACAAGAGCCCGCAGTCGATCGGCGGCAAGAACACCCAGAGCGTCCATGTCCAGCTCGCCCCCGGCGAGGATATCGACGCACATTGCGCAGCCGCGCGCGCGGCGGGCGCCGCGATCATCGCCGAGCCCGAGACGCAATTTTATGGCGACCGCACCTATCGCGCCAAGGATCCCGAGGGACATATCTGGACCTTCGGCGTCACGGTCGCGGCCAAGACCGCCGCCGAATGGGATGCCGAGGGCGGCTTCACCACCCAGACGCGGCTCGACGATTGAGCGCGGCCGCGGTCGATGCCGTGTTTGCGGCGCTCGCCGACCCGCGGCGGCGGCGCGCGGTCGAACTGCTCGGTCGGCGCCCCTATAGCGCCGGCGAGCTGGCCGGCACGCTGGGCCTCGCGCCGCCCGCGATGAGCCGGCACCTCAAGGCGCTGAAGGATGGCGGGCTGGTCGAGGATCATTATCTGCCCTTCGACGCCCGCGTCCGCATCTATCGCCTGAAGGACGGCGCGACCGACGCGCTCAAGGGCTGGCTCGCCGAAACCGAAAGCCTGTGGAGCGAGCAGCTCGCCGCCTTCAAGGCGCATGTCGAGCGCGGCGCGCCATGAGCCGCTCGCCATGAGCGGTGCGGCGGTGATCGTCGCCCTGCGCGTCGCGGCCACCCCGGCGCGCGCCTTCGAGGTGTTCACCCGCGACATCGGCAGCTGGTGGCAAAGCCATCCGCTGTTCGAGCTGGCGCGCGGAGACGACGGCGTGCCGCGCTTCGACCCCGCGGGGCCCGGCGGGCGGCTGGTGACGCGCTTCGCCGACGGCCGCGAATGGGAGATCGGCCGCATCCGTGCGTGGGAGCCGGGCAAGCGGCTTGCCTTCGGCTGGCGCGTTCCCGGCTTTGCCGCCGACCACACCACCGAAGTCGAGGTGCGCTTCGACGCCGTCGGCCCCGAAACGCGCGTCACCGTCGAGCATCGCGGCTGGGACCAAATCCCGCAAAGCCATGCCGCGCGCCACGGATTCGACCTGATGCCGTTCCAGCGCCGCCTCGGCGAACATTGGCGCGCGTTACTAGCTGCGATGGGCCGCAATTTGTAAGGCGGGCCGCAGATTCCTGGGGGTTTGGACGCTAGTCGCGCTCGCCGAACAAGGCGGTGCCGACGCGGACGTGGGTCGCGCCGAGCATGACCGCTTTTTCATAATCGCCGCTCATTCCCATCGAGCGTAGCGGCAGGCCGTGGCGCTCGGCCAGTTCGTCGAGCAGCGCGAAATAGGGCGCCGGGTCCACATCGGCGGGCGGGATCGCCATCAGGCCGTCGATCGCCAGCCCCGCCGCCTTTGCCTCGGCGAGCAGCGCCGCGAGATCGGCGACGGCGCAGCCGCCCTTCTGGTCCTCGTCGCCGATATTGACCTGAACGAAAAGCTGCGGCCCCTTGCCGAGCTTGTCGCACGCCTTGGCGAGCGCCTGGACGAGCGAACTGCGATCGACCGAGTGAATGGCGTCGAACAGCGCGACCGCCTCTTCGGCCTTGTTCGACTGGAGCTGACCGATCAGGTGCAGCGTCAGATCGGGAGTTTCCCCGCGCAGCGCGGGCCATTTGGCCGCCGCCTCCTGCACGCGATTCTCGCCGAAATGGCGCTGGCCGGCGGCGATCAGCGGGCGGATCGCATCGGCATCATGCGTTTTCGTCACCGCGATCAGGCAGACGTCGCCCGCCTTGCGCCCGGCGCGGCGCGCCGCCTCTGCAATGTTCGTCCCTACCTCGGCCAGCCGGCTTGCCGCATCGCTCATATCGTCATCCTCGAAGGGCGCGTTGCGTGCGCCCGCGACGCGCCTATAGGAAGGGCGATGGTCCGACGCCACCCCCTGCCCGCATGCTGGCTGATGAGCGACGCACGCAGCGCGGCCGGGACGGTGGCGCTCGCCGCGCTGTTGCCGCCGGGAAGCGGCATCGTCCTGCGGCACGACGCGCTGCCGCAAGGCGCGCGCTGGCGCCTCGCGCGCCGCCTCGCGCGTATCGCAAAAGCGCGCGGGCTGACGCTGCTGATCGCGGGATCGCCCGCCGAGGCGCGGCGCTTGGGGGCCGATGGCGTCCATCTGCGGCAGCATGCCGCGCGCCGGGCGGCGCAGGCGCGCGCGAACGGCCTGATCGTCACCATGCCGGTCCATGACCATCGCGAGGCGCACCGCGCCCGGCGGGCAGGCGCCGACGCCGCATTCGTCTCGCCGCTTCACCCGACGCGGTCGCACATCGATGCCGCGCTGCTAA
>NZ_FYAT01000005.1:0-27597 GCF_900185685.1 Sphingopyxis sp. P1IMeth2 | reverse complement strand
GCAGCAGCGGCCCAATCAGGTCCCACTCCGCATCCGACAAATCCCCGCGACCCATGACTGATCCTCAAAAAGCAGTCTTGAATCAGAAGGAGGAGGATTTGGGAATCCCTTTTGTCAACACGGCCTAATCAAGTTGGCGCGCGGTTGAAGCGCATTGA
Source organism: Sphingopyxis sp. P1IMeth2 (assembly GCF_900185685.1). Taxonomy (NCBI): domain Bacteria; kingdom Pseudomonadati; phylum Pseudomonadota; class Alphaproteobacteria; order Sphingomonadales; family Sphingopyxidaceae; genus Sphingopyxis; species Sphingopyxis sp. P1IMeth2. The sequence goes on along the minus strand of NZ_FYAT01000005.1, from coordinate 27,439 downwards.
ATCAGACGGGTTGGTTTCACCATTGGCTCGATCGTTACTCATCATTGACTGCCACTGCCAATTCGGTTGTTCGGTATTCTGTTAGGTCGTCAGTTGATAGGGCCCATAGGCTTCCTTCCGGGTCAGCACGACCCAGGCGATCCGGGCCAACTTGTTGGCAAGCGCCACGGAGACGACCCTGAACGGCTTTTTCTCCGAGAGTTTCCTGATCCAGTCGGCCATGGGCGTTGGCTTATCCTTGATGTGGCGCATGACGGCGGTGGCGCCGACGACGAGCAGTCGGCGCAGATATCGGTCTCCCTGCTTCGAGATGCCACCCAACCTGGTCTTGCCGCCGGTGGAGTGCTGCTGCGGAGTTAGGCCGAGCCAGGCGGCGAATTGCCTTCCCGACCGGAACTGATCGGGATCGGTGACGATAGCAGCGATCGCGGTTTGATCTGCCCCCTTCTGAGTGGTCCAAAATTGATGATATTTTGGACGACGAAGGAGATATAGAATGCCGAGCAAGAAGCATCGCCCGGAAGAGATTATCGGCAAGCTACGTGAGGCGGAGGTTGTGCTTGCGCAGGGCGCTACGACCGCCGAGGCGTGTCGTCGGATCGCGATCAGCGAGCAGACCTATTATCGGTGGCGCAAGGAATATGGCGGCCTGAAGACCGATCAGGCGCGTCGGATGAAGGATCTGGAGAAGGAGAATGCGCGGCTTCGTCGTGCGATCTCGGACCTGACGCTGGACAAGCTGATCCTGCAGGAGGCTGCCCGGGGAAACTTCTGAGCCCCGCACGCCGCAGGCGCTGTATCGACCACATCAGAATGATGATGCCGGTGTCCGAGCGGCGGCTGTGCCGCGTGCTCGGGCAGCACCGATCGACGCAGCGCAAGGCGCCACGCGGGGCGGATGACGAAGCGGCCCTCACTGAGGATATCATCGCACTGGCCCGGCAATATGGTCGTTATGGCTATCGCCGGGTGACGGCGTTGCTACGCGATGCGGGGTGGCATGTGAACCGCAAGCGGGTTGAGCGTATCTGGCGCCGCGAAGGGCTGAAGGTGCCACAAAGGCAGCCGAAGCGCGGGCGTCTGTGGCTGAACGACGGATCGTGCATCCGGCTGCGGCCAGAATATCCCGGCCATGTCTGGTCCTACGACTTCGTCGAGGGCCGGACGCACGATGGTCGCAAATACCGGATCCTGTCGATCATCGACGAGGCGAGCCGGGAGTGCCTGGCGTTGCCGGTGGCGCGTAAGCTCAAGAGCGACGACGTGCTCGCGGCACTGGCCGAGCTGTTCGTCACGCGTGGGCCGCCGGCGCATATCCGGTCGGACAACGGCCCGGAGTTTATCGCGACGGCGGTGCAGCAATGGCTCGCCCAGATCGGCGTGAAGACGCTGTATATCACGCCCGGATCGCCATGGGAGAATGGCTATTGTGAAAGCTTCAACGGATCCCTGCGCGATGAGCTGCTCAACGGCGAGATCTTCTACTCGCTCGCGGAGGCCCGGATCCTGATCGAGGCTTGGCGGCGGCATTACAACACCGTCCGGCCGCACAGCTCGCTGGGATATCGACCACCGGCGCCGGAGGCCGTTCCATCGCCAGTGTCGCCCGCCGGTTCCGCTTCGCTCCACCTGCGGCCAACACTGGCGATGGACGCGTCAATGCACTAACAATCCCAGCGGACCACTCGGTGGGGGCCGGTCACTTGCTTGCTTCTATCTCAGCTGATAACTTCGAAGGCTGTGCCGTATCCCACGTCGGCGGGGATAGTGAGGATGTTCTTGCCGTCTCGCTGGATGACTTCTGGAAGGACCGGCACGATTTCGCGAGCCTTGGCCCGCGCGACGCAATCGTCTGCGCTCGCAGCTTCGGCTAGCAGTTGCAGGTTCAATCGCGTGGGAAAGATGATCGTTCGTTCACCGCTGACACCCAGTTTCAGGGCTTTGCTTGGCGAAAGCCATTCCGCATCAACGGTTTCATATCCATCACATGCTGCGATCTGGCGCTCTGGGGCGCGAACGACGAAGAAATGAGTGTCGAAGCGCTTTTGCATAAAGCTGGGCGTGATCCACCGCGCGAACTCGCTCAGGCGATCAAGGCGCAGTTGCACATCGGCCTCGCGCACAATGTCGAAAAATTCGCGCTCGCCTCGCTCGACGGCTTTGCGGCTTTCAAGATCGCAAATATCCTCGAACTCGCTACCGTCGCGATGATCGGCCAGCAGGATGCCTGCTTCCTCAAAGGCTTCACGAATCGCGGCAATCCGAAGGGTGCGCTGCGTAGGATCTAGCGTTTTCCAGCCCCTGCAATAATCGGCCCATTCAGGCGCTTCATCGGCAGCAGAAGGCTTTCCACCGGGAAAGACCAGCGCGCCGGATGCAAAATCGATCTGGTGATGCCGCTTGACCATCAGCACCTGGAACTCCGGCTCGTCGCGAAGCAACAGCATGGTGGCTGCGGGGACCGGATCGACTGGCTTCTGCAGTGTCATCATAAACTCCAGTTCTCAGTTGGCCTGATATTGGACGCTGGCCCGTTCAAGCTGAGCAACGATCTTATCGCCATTTGCGCAGAAGAACCAACCCGGCAAGAGCCACTGCAACACTTGCAAGCACCCAGGATTGATTCGCAAGCAGCGCCGCGGAGACGATAAGTGCGGCCGCCACAGGACCTTTGACAGGCTGGCTCGCGCGGCGAATGGCTGCGAGCTTCTCAAAACTTGCCGGATCAATCTGGACAGGCACATGCCCGGACTTGGCTATAGCGGCGGCGTTATCGAGAAGGTCAGGCATGATCGCCGCTAGGGCGAGGAGTTGTCGGCGAACTTTTTTTAAATTGGCGCGATTCCTGCCAAGGGAGAATCTTTCTGCGAACAGCTCCAACATGATGGGGCGTGTTTCCTCCCCGATATTATAGTCAGGCGCAAAGGAACGCGCAAACCCTTCCGCCGTGAGCAATGTTCGAAGAAGGATCGCCAGATCAGGCGGAAGTGCGAGCTGATAGTCTCGCAGGAGATCGAACACGCGGCTGAAAATATGCGAGAACTCAATCCCCGAAAGGACCGTTCCCCTGAACTCACCGATCAGCTGGTCCAAATTCTGGGTGAGCCCATCACGGTCAACTTTCGGATCTCCAGCCCATTCGAGCAACACGTTCGCGACGTCTGCTGTGTCTTCGTCGGCTATAGCCATGACAAGTCGTACCAGTTCCTCGCGCCTCGCCTTTGTGAGAGTGCCGACCGATCCGAAGTCGATAAAGCCCACATCCTGTTCCCCGATAAGGAAAACATTGCCTGGATGCGGATCGCCATGAAATTCGCCATTCAGAATGATCATGCGCAGGACTGCATTCGCATATTGTCTCGCGAACGCCGCCACGCGTGGGTCGGTCGATTCGGCCTCGATCGCAGACGCGGGCGTTCCATACAGCCGCTCCTGGACGTTGACCCGTATCCCCGTCAGTTCCCAATGAATTGTTGGAGTCTTGATCCCAAGCGTATCAAGATAGCCACCGATACGCTCGCATGCACGAGCTTCTGCTGCCAGATCCATTTCCCAGGCAAGATTTCTGCCAAAGGTTCGCAGGAACTCTACGGGGCGATAGCGGGCGATTTCAGGGGATCGATCCTCGGCAACGGCGGCGAGGCGCGTCAGGAGCCGCACATCGGCCTCCATTCGCGCAGCAGTGCCCGGACGCCGCACCTTTATGATAACGTCGGCGCCGTCGAGCAGCGAAGCAGAGTAGGTCTGCGCTACCGAAGCCGAAGCCAGTGGTTGTTCATCGAATTGGGTGAATTCCCCTCGCCAGTCAGCTCCCCAGCTTGCGGCAAGGATGGGCTCGATTTCTTCGAATGGCACCGGAGAAACCTGATCGTGGAGCGTCGCGAAGGCAGCAATCCAGGACCTGGAAAACAGATCGCTGCGCGTCGCCAGCAGCTGTCCAAGCTTTATTCCGACCGGACCAATGTCGCGCAGGAGTGCGACGACCGCCGCCGGCCGCAATTCACCTGGATCGATTGACTTGGCCGGATGCGGAATGACTCCGAGAGCGCCCGCCAGGCTTTTGGCGCCGTGCCGGACAAGAATCTGTCCTATCTCGGCGGCGCGTGCGATGTCTCCTATCGGTTTATCTCGGAACCCAGGCATATGTCCTATTCCGCATCGGTCCGGCTCTGATCGAGATTCGACGCAATCCGCACAAGAATGTCCAGCAACGTCCGTTTTTCGTCGCGCGTGGCGTTCCGCCATAGGACCCTATGCAGCCCGTCCGCGGATTCTCTCAGTTGGGGCAACAACCTGTCGAGCTCGCGGGTCAGGATGAGCTGCCATGCCCGGCCGTCCGTTTTGGCTCGTCGCCTTTCCATCAATCCTTTCCCACAAAGGCCAGCGACGGCTTGACCGATCGTGGCGGATTCCAACTCTAGTCGCTTGGCAATTCCGGCCTGCGTCAACGATGGTTCGCGGAGAAGTTGTCCGATGATGCGCCACTGCGTCTGATTGAGGCCAATCTTGGCAATCCGTGCGTCATAAGCGCGCCTCGCCCCCCGACTAATCTCGTCCATCAAATATAGCATACGGTCGTCGTCGGTGAGGGCGCCTTCGCGAAGCCGTGGCGGCATTGTGTCGAGATTTGCGTTCATACCGCTGCCTAGTCCGTTTCGTGGGAATGCCAAAACGCAAATTACTAAACGATTTTACTAACCGGATGGAACGGTCTACGCCACGCCATGAAGCGACTTAGCACATGTCCAAAATCCTTCGAAAGAGGCAGATGACCGACGAACCAAATGAGCGGGAACAGGATCGCGCGCCCGCATCCAGCCTGAAATCGCAACCCAAATTTCGCCTCATCCTCATCATAGCCATCACTGCTGCGCTGATTGCAGGTGGTTGGTGGTATTACAGGCATGTCACCTATGGGCAGTACATGCAGTCGACCGACAACGCCTATGTCGCGGCCGACAGCGTTGTGGTTTCATCAAAAGTGGCCGGATACGTGGACGCGGTGCTCGTCTCTGAGAACGGGCGGGTCAGTCCCGGCGAGGCGCTCGTGCAACTGGATGTGCGAGATTATAGAGCCCAGGCGCAACAGGCGCGTGCGCAAATTGCGGCGACGCTGGCCGGCGCCGACACAATCCGCTCGCAAGTAACCGAACAGGACTCAGCGATTCGGCAGGCGCGGGCCCAACTCGCCGCCAAGCGCGCGGCGCTCGACCTCGCCAATGAGCAGGTAGCGAGGTATCGCCCCCTTGCCGCGACCGGTGCGGAGCCGCGAGAAAAGCTTCAACAATATGAGACACAGGCGCAGCAAGCGCACGCCGACTTTGTTGCTGCCCAGGCAGCAGTCTCTGCTGCCAACGGTCGGAGGGCCACCTTGTTCAAACAGATCGACCAGACCGAAGCCCAAGCTGACGCGGCCCGCGCGCAGCTGGAAGCGGCCGACCTAGATGTCACATCGACTCTGCTGCGAGCCAGCAAGGGAGGTCGCGTTGGCGATCTAACAGTAAGGGTCGGCCAATTCGTTCAGCCCGGTCAGCGATTGATGACGGTGGTTCCGGTAAACGAAATCTACGTCATCGCTAATTTCAAGGAGACGCAGGTCGGCCTTTTGCGGGCGGGGCAACCGGTCAGGCTCGAGGTCGATGCTCTTCCCGACTTTGAGATTGCTGGACGCGTTGAGAGCATCTCGCCCGGAACCGGAGCAGAATTTTCGATCCTGCCGCCCGAAAACGCCACAGGGAATTTCACCAAGATTGTTCAGCGGATAACGGTTCGTATCGCGATAATAGCCTCGCCCAAAGTGCGTCGTCTGCTCGTCCCGGGCATGTCGGTTGTGGCAGTTGTCGACACGCGAAACGCTGCCGGAGAGCTGAAAGAGATCTCGAGTACCGACAAATGACCGCCGAGTTGGCATCGAACAGCGCCTCTGGTACTCCGACTGCAGAAAGGCGGAATGCCGATATCACCGCGTGGATAGCGGTCGCAGCGGGTGCACTTGGCGCCATGCTCGCAACACTCGATATCTCTATCGTCAATTCCGCGCTTCCGGTGATCCAGGGCGAAATCGGAGCCAGCGGCACCGAGGGCACTTGGATTGCCACCGCATTTCTCGTTGCCGAAATTGTGGTAATTCCGCTTAGCGCCTGGCTTGAACGCCTTTTTGGACTGCGAAACCTGCTCATCATTGCGGTTTCCGCGTTCACCGGCTTCTCAATTCTTTGCGGTATGGCGACCGACCTCACGACCATGATCATCGGTCGCACGGGTCAGGGTTTCATGGGTGGTGCGCTGATACCAACTGCGATGACCATCGTGGCGAAAAGATTGCCGCCCCATCAACAGCCGATCGGCATGGCGCTGTTCGGCATGACAGTGATTCTGGGTCCGGTCATGGGGCCGCTGATCGGTGGCTGGCTGACCGAAAATTTGAGCTGGCACTATGCCTTCTTTGTCAATGTTCCAATCTGCGCCGTACTGCTGCTGCTGCTATTCGTCGGGCTTCCTCACGAAGAGCCGAAGTGGGAGTATCTGACCGATGCTGATTGGGCGGGCATTGCCGGCCTGATTCTGGGGTTGGGCGCTTTGACTGTGTTGCTTGAGGAGGGGCATCGCGAGGAATGGTTTGAATCCGCTCTTATTCGCTGGCTGGCACTCATTGCCGTTATCGGTTTCGCTTCACTCATATACGGGCAGCTGAACGCGTCGAAGCCCGTCCTGAAACTCCGCCTCCTTCTCAATCGCCAATTCGGAAGCGTTGCGGTGATGGCTCTCGCCCTGGGAATGGTCATGTATGGTTCGACCTACGTCATTCCCCAATTTCTTGCGATCATATCCGATTATAACGCTTTTCAAACCGGGCTCGTTATATTTTGGATGGGTATTCCGGCTTTTGTGCTTATGCCGATCCTGCCCTTCATGATCCGCAGACTCCACATTCGCATTGCCGTCGGTGTCGGAATGCTTCTGATGGCGGCCAGCTGTTTCGTCAGCATAAGCCTCACCGCGGAATCTGGGGGCGCCGTATTCATCGAAAGCCAGCTTATTCGGGGTGTTGGCATGATTCTGGCCATGATGTTCCTGAACCAGGCTACCGTAGCCTCGGTGGCAAAGACAGATGCTGGCGATGCCTCCGGTATTTTTAACGCCGCTCGAAATCTCGGAGGATCTTTCGCTTTGGCCGGACTGGCTTCGTTTCAGGACCAGCGGATCTGGCACCATAGCCGGCGCATGGAAGAGACGCTGAATGCCAACAGTGCTTCACTCCAGATTTATCTTGATGAACTCGCGAAAAGCTTCGGCGGGATGGAGGGTGCCATGTCGATGCTAGGCCGGACCATCCAGCGGGACGCGTTCGTAATGACCTACAATGATGTATTCTTGGTGATGGGCGTCCTGACCTTGATGACCGTTCCTTTGGTCATCTTTTTGAAGCCGCTTCCCAAGAATGTTTCCCTTTCGATGCACTGAGCCTGACATGATAAGAAAATCTGTAATATCGCTTCTCGCCTCGTTTCTGCTGGCCGGTTGTGTTGCGGGCCCAGACTACGCCGGGCCTCCAGAAGTATTCTCGGCGAACCGAAATGACGGCTTTGTCCGTGCCGGCGGTAACATCATCGATACCGAGCCCGAGCTGGCAGAGTGGTGGCTCCTTTTGAACGATCCGGAATTGACCAGGCTTATCGAGGCTGCGTTATCGGACAATCCTTCGCTTCAGGCTGCGCAAGCGCGGATTGCGCAGGCGCGGGCATCCGTGAGACAGGAGAAGGCCGGAAGATTTCCGACGCTTGGAACCCAGGCGACGGCTATTCAGGGCCGCTTGCCGGGCCTTGATATTCAGAACAGTGCCCCGCCTTCGGCGAGCGCGCCTGTTAGTCCGCAGGGACAGGCGGATGATAGCCTCAGTGTCTACAATCTCGGGCTCAACGCTAACTGGGAGCTGGATTTCGCAGGAGGAACGCAGCGACGGATCGAGGCCGGCAACGCTCAGGCCGCGGCAGCGGTTGCCAATGTGGAGGATGCCAAGGTCCAGCTGACCGCCGAAGTTGCCAATGCCTATGTCAACCTGCGCGAGGCCCAGTTTCGAGCCAAAGCGTACCGAACCGAGTGCGAGTTGCAGCAGCAAACCCTCTCGCTAACCTATCAACGGTATCAGCAAGGCGTGTTGCCCCTGTTCCCTCTCGGCAATGCAAATGCCGAGCTCGAGCTGCTCAAGTCTCAGCTCGCCGAGGCCGAAGCTGACACGGCGGTATTGCTCGATGCGCTTGCCATTCTAGCTGGACAGATCCCAGGGACAACGGACGAAGCGCTGAAACAGATCTTCGATGTTCCCCTCCCGCCGGAACAGGTCGCCGTGGGCGACCCCTCCAACCTTGTCGCACGTCGGCCCGACATCCGCGCGGCCGAACGCAGCCTGGCGGCAGCAACGGCTCGGATCGGTGTTGCGGAGGCTGCACGATTTCCGAAGCTGTCATTCATGGGAATCTTGGGACTTGGCGGAACGTCGCCAGACGATCTCTTTGATGTGAGCAATCCGTCAATTCTCGCCATTCCACAGTTGCAGTGGAACTTCCTCGATTTCGGAAGGGTCGATGCCTCGGTCGATCAGGCGAGCGCCGTCCGTGCCGAGGCAGTTGCCAACTATCGAAAGACGGTGCTTTCTGCACTTCAGGACGCCGAGCGCGCGTTGTCGCGCTTTAGCCAGCAGCGCTCTGCCCTGGTGGCGTTCGCGCAGATCAAGTCCCAGGCAGATGGCGCAGCCGATCTTGATCGACAACGATTTGCCGGCGGAGTGATCTCGCGCGCCGACCTAAATCGCACGCTTCGCAAACAGCAGCAGGCGGCAACCGACCTCGTCCGGGGAAAGGCGGCGCTCACGCTGTCATGGATCGCCCTGCAAAAATCACTCGGCCTGGGATGGCAAGTGCAAGCAAAGATTTAATGTCACCTACGAGTGTCGTTAATATGAACTCTAAGGTGCGATATCGGTTCAGAAAGAATCTCATAGGGATTTCAACTGACAATTTTATCTAACCTTAGCAAGAGTATCCTGTGCTTATTCAAACGATCTGTCGGCCGATTTGTGCGCAGCATACTCCTTGCAAGCGACCTGATATAACGCTACGGTGACGTTTACATAATGTCATTGAGGCAAGGCGCGATGTGTGGATCGGCATGGTTAAATGTGTGGGGTCAGTGGTCCCGCTTGCTGGCATGATCCGCTCGATGACGGGTTATGGGAGAGGGAGTTGCCACGGGCGATCCGCTCTCCCGACACCGGTTGGAGACTTGCTGCGATGAATGCGCGCACAGCACCGAACATCTTCGTTCGCGAAGGAGATGGCATTTCAACGTTGGTCGTTGAAGGTGACTGGACAACGATGTCGATCGCAGGCCTTTCCGGGCATGTTCTGAGTCCCTCGAACCTCTCCTTCTCAAGCGACTTCGGAAACCTGGGAAGGATAGACAGCGCAGGCGCGCTCGCCATCCTGACTCTCGCACCCAATGCGGCATTTACCGCAGACCTGCCCGCCAATCTTGCTGATCTGTTCGCGCTGGTGGGCTCGGCCATGGCCGACCGCGATGTCCCGCCAATCAAAACTCCCCCATTTCACGTGCGTCTTGGCCAAAAAGTTTATCGAGCTGTCCAGGAAATCGGCGCAAGCGCTCGATTTCTCGGCCAACTTGAGGTGGCGCTCATGAAATCTCTTGCACATCCCAAAAGGATGCGATTGATCGCACTGGCGTCGTCAATTCAGAAGGCCGGCTTCGATGCGCTGCCACTCATAGCGATCATGACATTCTTTATCGGCGCAGTGGTGGCTCTCATAGGAAGCGATCTGCTCAAGACATTGGGTGCATCGGAACTGGTCGTCGAACTGGTTGGCATATCCGTCCTCCGCGAGTTCGGCGTCCTCATTCCCGCGATACTACTTGCCGGTCGGTCCGCTTCCACTTTCGCGGCCCAGATCGGCGCAATGCGAATGAATCAAGAGACGCAGGCAATGAAGGTGATGGGCATCGACCTGTTCGACGCGCTGGTTGTGCCACGCGTATTGGCATTGCTTGTAATTATGCCCCTCCTGGCGATTGTTGCCATGCTGGCTGGTTTGGCCGGCGGGCTTGTCGTCAGCTGGGGCATACTCGACGTGAGCCCGACATATTTCGCCGAACGACTCTCAGCTGCGGTCGATATCCGACACTTCTGGGTTGGAATGGCAAAAGTACCGGTGCTGGCCATTGTGATTGCGCTTGCCGGATGTCGCCACGGCCTTTCGGTACGCGGAGATGTTGAGGATCTGGGCGGGCGGGTGACCGTCGCCGTTGTCCAAGCGCTATTCGCAATCATCCTTCTGGATGCCGCCTTTGCAATTCTCTTCAACGTGCTCGAAATATGATTTGCGATCCGGACATCGTTATTCGGGTGGAGAATCTTAAAACCCGATTTGGCGATCACATTATCCACCAGGATTTGAACCTAGAAGTCCATCGTGGCGAGATTCTTGGTGTCGTCGGAGGGTCCGGTAGTGGAAAATCCGTCCTGATGAACACCATTTTGGGCCTGATTGCGCCTAGCCATGGGACAATCGAAATCTTTCAGAAAAAAATTGGGAGTCGCTTTGATCGTACGGAAATTGATCACCGAATTGGCGTCATGTTTCAAAATGGCGCGCTTTTTTCTTCTCTTAGTGTGCAAGAAAATGTCGAGGCTCCTCTCATCGAACATACCCGTCTTAGAGAGCCGTGGCTCGAGGCCGTGGCTCTGATGAAAATCGGCCTTGTCGGACTCGATGCCGAGGTGGGCCGGCAAATGCCCGCTGAACTTTCAGGCGGAATGCGAAAACGTGTAAGCGTAGCGAGGGCCTTGGCGCTCGATCCAGAATTGCTGTTCCTTGACGAACCCACTTCGGGCCTCGACCCGATCGCCGCCGCCGAATTTGACCAGCTGATACGGACGCTGAGCGACACGCTGGGGCTTACTGTCGTGATGGTGACCCATGATCTCGACAGCCTGTATTCCATCAGCGACCGCGTGGCCGTGGTTGCGGATCAGAAAATTGTCGAGGTTTCGCCAATCGCGGAACTTGAGAGGTCTGACCATCCTTGGATCAGGGCGTTTTTGGGAGGGCGGGCGGAGCGCGCCAAGGAAAGGAACCGTTAATGGAACGCGACGCGAACTACGGTCTGATTGGGGGCCTGACGCTGGCTCTGCTAGCGGCGGCTTTCGGCTTCATCCTCTGGCTCGGTCAATCCCAATTCGCCCGTAATTTCGACGAGTATCGGATCATTTTCGATGGTCCCGTCCGCGGTCTTAGCGAGGGAGGCGAGGTGCAGTTCAACGGAATTCCGGTGGGAGAAATCACGCGTATTAGTCTTGATCCCAGAAATCCAAACAGGGTGCTTGCAGGGGTGCGCCTGCGCGAGGATACGCCTGTGCGCGTCGATTCTACCGCCGCGACGGAGTCGCAAGGCATAACCGGCGGAAGCTACATCCAGATCAGTGCGGGGACGCCCTCTAAGCCGTTGTTGAAGGAGGTTTCCAAGGAAACGCTCCCAGTGATTAAGGCGGAAAAAAGTTCGCTACAATCCCTGATGGATGGAGGTGGCGCATTGTTGGCGGACGCTTCGCAGGCCCTGGAAAGGGTCAACCGGACCTTGTCCGACGAGAATATCGAAAATGTTTCGGCTGCTATTGCGGATGTAAGAGCTACCACGGCGGAATTGCGATCTAGTCGCGGAATGTTCAGCAAGGCTGAACAAGCGTTTGCACGCCTGGACCGGGCGGCGGCCGATATCGAGGCCGCGGCCGCATCGGCGCGCACGGCGATCGATGGCGACGGTCGCAAGACGTTTGCCGATGTCTCGGCAGCTGCTCGAGATCTTCGAGAGGGGATCGCCGAGGCGAGGGTGGTCATTCACAGGCTTGATGACGCCGCGAGTGGATTGGCGGCGCCCGACGGCTCCGGGATTGCTGCAACTTTGAAATCGCTCGATAGCGCGGCGCAGGAAATCGAGCAGCTCGCCGGCCAGCTACGACGGACCCCTCGTGAAAGGAAGCTCCCCCAATGAAAACGATCTCTGCAAGAATGTTTTTGCTGACGGGCGCGCTAATTTGCCTTTCTGGTTGCGGGAATATTCTGGGAACTGGCGGCAAATCGACGTTGTACCGGATCAGCAGCACGCCCGTACCGGAGCGTGAAATTGCACGACAGTGGATTCCGGTGTATATTACGCGACCGACGCTTCCGCCTGGGGCCGATGGAGACAGGATCCTCACGATCGAGAATCGCGAAGTCACGTATCTGGCCAAAGCACGGTGGATGAGGCCTGCGCCCGAGATGATCCGCGAGGCTATTGCCGGAAGCGTAGCGCGCAAAATCGATCACGCATATATCCCTGTCCAGAGCGTGGCTTCCGATCATTACGTCCTATCCGCACGGCTTTCTTCTTTTGCAGCCTATTACGAGCAGGGGCCCGACGCGGCCCCGATCATTCGCATCGCCGCGCAAGTGGAACTAAGCCGATCCAAAGAATCGGAACCACTGGCAGTCACGCGCATCGTCCTTGATAGGACAGCAAGCGCAAACAGCGTTTCGAGTATCGTCGAAGCCTTTGATCGCGCGAGCCTTGAAATGGCCGACAAAATCGCGAGTTGGACGGCTGCGGTGATCAATTAGCGGGTAGCCAATGGAAACTTAGGTGTTTAGTCCCAGCATGTGATGGTGTGGCTCCATATTGAAGATATCCGGCTTGGATTTCCAGAGTTCTTCGATGGCCTCATAGGGTGTCTTGAAGCGCAGTGCCTTCAACTGCTTGGCAAAGTTGTAAGCGACCAACCAGTCGCGGACATGGCGGCGCAGCTCGTTGATCGACGTGTAATGGAAAGATTTGACGGTGGCCTCCTTGATGGTGCGCACCATCCTTTCGGCCTGACCGTTGGTCCATGGGTGATAGGGTTTGGTGAGGCGTAACCGGTGTTTTCAGGCTACGACGGTCCATGGCATGAGATCACCGACGCTGTTGGCGGGATAACCGTTGGCGAGGCTGGTGAGGGTTTCGGTCAGCCATTGGTGGGGGTTGATGGTGCTGAGCTTGCAACATTCGATGAGCGTGGCGATCACCGCCCAGTTGTCGCCGCCCTCGTCGGAACCGGCAAACAGGGCATTTTTGCGATTGCGAGCCAGCGGCCTGATCGATCGTTCGACGGTATTGGAGTCGAGGTCGATGCGACCGTCATCGATGAAGCGTGAGAGGCCGTCCCAGCGGGTGAGTGCGTAGCGGATCGCTTCGCCGAGCTTGCTCTTGGCGCTGACCTGGCGGCCACGGGCGGCAAGATATTGGTGAAGATCGTCGATGATGACGCGGCTGCGTCCGGCCCGAGCGGCACGACGCTGCTCGGCCGAGAGGCCGCGCACATCGTCCTCGAAGGCGTAAAGCAAGGCGATGCGGCGCAGCACCTCGGTAGCGACCGGGGATGTATCAGCCAGTTCGTAGAATTTGCGACGCACATGCGCCCAGCAGAAAGCGAGCCTGATCTGCTGGCGCCGCCGGGGGAGCGCGGCGTAGCCGCCATAGCCATCGACCTGTAGGATGCCCGCAAAATCACCAAGATGGAACTGGGGACGCTCGGCCTTGCGATCTGGCGCATAGACATAGGCGACGATCGGCGGATCGCAGCCGCCCCATGGTCGGTCGTCGCGGGCATAGGCCCAGAGCTGGCCGGTCTTGGTCCGCCCGCGTCCGGGATCGAGCACCGGGGCGGTCGTCTCGTCGGCGAACAGCCGCTCGGATCGTCGTAGCTCGTCGAGAATGTGGTCACGCAAGGGGCGCAGATACCAGGCCGCTCGCCCGACCCAGTCGGCCAAAGTGGATCGGTCGAGCCGGATGCCCTGCCGGGCGTATATCTGGGCCTGCCGGTAAAGCGGCAGGTGATCGGCATACTTGGATACCAGCACCTGGGCGATCAGTGCCTCGGTGGGAGTACCGCCCTCGATGATCCGCGCTGGCGCCGGAGCCTGCACGATCGCGCTCTCGCACGAACGGCAGCCATAACGCGGCCGCCGGGTGACCACGACGCGGAAGGTGGTCGGCACCACATCGAGGCGCTCGGCGACATCCTCGCCGACCTGGTGGAGGGCGCCGCCGCAGCAGGGGCAAGCATTGCTCTCGACGTCAACGATCTGTTCGATCCGCTCGAGATGCGCGGGCAGCGAACCGCGGTTGGTCTTGCGCACAGGATCACTGCGAGGCCGTCCGGCCTTCGCTTCGCTGGCGGCCTCGGCTTCCGCGAGCGCCGTCTCGGCATCCTCAAGGCCCAGCTGCAACTGATCCTGATCGAGCTGCTCGGAACGGCGGCCGAACCGATGACGCCGAAAAGCCTCGATGATCGCCCTCAGGCGTTCGGCTTCCGCGTCGGCACTCTCGAGCTTGCGGGCCTGTTCGAGGACGAGCGCGCGTAACGCGTCAACATCGTCCGGCAGGTCCGCTTCCATGAGCATGGGAGCAGTGAATCAGTCTGGGAACGCCCCGTCAACAGGCAATCTGCGGGGCCTGCGGGCGGCGCCCGCCATGCACCCGGCGCCAATCCAGACCCTCCAGAAGCGCGCCGAGTTGCGCTGAGGTCACACGCATCACGCCGTCCTGGATGCCCGGCCACCGGAAGCCGCCGGACTCCAGCTTCTTGGCCATCAGGCACAGGCCAGTGCCGTCCCACCAGACCAGCTTGATCCGGTCAGCACGCTTTGCCCGGAACACGTAGATCACGCCTGAATATGGGTCGCCGCCATACTCGGCGCCGACCAGCGCGGCCAGGGCGTCAGGTCCCTTGCGAAAATCCACCGGACGCGTCGCCACCATCACGCGCGCGCCAGCGCCAGGTCCGATCATCGCGTTGCCTTGAGTGCTTCAATCACCGCTGCGATCACAGCCGCATCGGCCCCGCGTCCGATCTTCACCGCCACGCCGTCAATCTCCAGCTCGACAGCACTGACTGTGGGACGCCGACGGCGACGGCCGCGCCTGGCGACAGGGGCTGGATCACCCGAAGGGAGCGGTTCGATCACCGCCGGCACGAACGCAGGCGTCGCTGGAAGCGTCAGCCCTTGGTCCTCCAGCTTCTTGCGCAGATCCCGGCGCCAAGCGAATAGTTGCGACGGAGCAAGCCCATGACGGCGCGCCACCGCGCAGGCCGTCTCCTGACCCGAATAGCTCTCCGCGACGATCGACGCCTTTACCTCAGGCGACCACTCCCGACGCTGGCCCGCACCTGTGAAAACCTCAAAACGCCGAACCACGCTGGTGCCAGCATCATCACATGTCATCATCATAGCATCAGCATCCTCCAGCCTGATCGGGCTAGCGAAAATCGACGCCACGCTTCACTCCCGCAAGGTGGCAGGGAAACACCGGTTACGGTGAGGCGATGCTCGATGCCGTTCTGCTCGCAGACACGGCCGAAGATATGGCCGATCCATCCCAGTGTGCCGCCCTGGTCACGCTGCACGAACTGCACGCCGTTGTCGGTCAGGATGGTGTGGATCCTGTAGGGAACCGTCTTGATCAGCACGCGCAGGAAGGCTGCCGCGGCGAGCTTGGTCGCCCGTCGATAGATGCGGGCGAACACCAGCTTCGAGGTGCGGTCCACCGCGACATAGAGGAATCCTTTGCCGCCTTCGTAGCGCAGTTCGGCGATATCGATGTGGAAATAGCCGATCTCGTACTTCTTGAACTTCTTCGGCTTCTCGCGATCCGCCTTCGGCAATCGGCTGATCCCGTGCCGCTGCAGGCAGCGGTGAAGCGACGAGCGCGTCAGGTTCGGGATCACGTCCTTCAACGCGATGAAGACGTCATCGAGCGGCAGCCGGGCCTGCACCCTGAGCGCCACGATCGCGGCTTCTTCCATCGGCGACAGCACGGTGCTGCGCCGTTCCTTCGGCCCCACCGGCATGTCCTCGACCGACGGCCGGCTGCGCCACTTGATCACCGTCTTCTCGTTGATCCCGTACCGCTTCGCGAGCTGCGCGACCGGAGCTTGCGATCGCTGTAGCTCCGCTCGAACGGCGTGCGTGGTCTTGGCGCTGCCGTGTAGAAGCTGGCCCATAATCCCTCCCGCTGTGACGATGACAAGCTTACACCATCACATGCTGGGACTAAACACCTAGTCGTGACAACTGCCCAGCCCGAGATGAAGCGGGAATGTTATGGATGGCTCCCCTTCTGGGAGGGGCGGCAGCCGTACACAAATAGATCCACAGCTTGCCTCATTCGGGCTGAAGAGGTTTCATTGTGACTGGTCACTCCCACTCCAAGAGCGGCCCGACGAAAAGGTGACAAAATGACGCTGGATATAAACTGCTCCGCAGCAAAATTCGCGTCTGACACCCTGATTTCTCCCCTCTCCTCGGCTTTGCGCAAAACCTCTGCCACCAATCTCGTCGTGCGTCCTACGCCGAATTCGTAAAGGTTTCGCGCTAAAGCGGGAAAACGTGCAGCCTCAGCCATTACAACGCGTTCCAACGCGACATGAATGTCGGTAAGCATCCAGGATAGCAGTTCATCGGACAGCTCTTCAAGCTCGGGCCGAACGTCGCCATGTTCGGGAACGTGCTGTTCGAGGAAGGAGAGCCGATCCTCGATTTCCCTGAGTATTACCGCCTCGAAAAGCAGCTTTTTGCTCCCGTAACGGGCGTACAAAGTGCGCTTGGAGATGCCTGCTTTTGCAGCAATCCGTTCCGCCGTTGAACGACCGAATCCGTCGGCAAAGAAGACATCGCGGGCGACACGGAGAATTTTCCTCGAAAGTGCTTGCGAGGCTTGTCGAGTAGGCCTCCCTGTTCGTCCGGAAGCTTGTTCTTTGGTTTTTTGGGTCGACGTCATGCCTCATCTTGGCCATACCTTGTCCGCGCTGCAAGCGTAGAGCGCTTTGCATTGTATAGCCCGCCCCCGCGAGATTGCCCGGGCTTATGCAAGACCCACGAGGCCCGCTGAACTTTGCCTGCCTGAAAGGATCGCTGCCGTTCGCAGGGAATGGACGCAGTGTGATCTCATCTAGGCGAGTTGGTTACGATACGCTTCGCGTAAGGCCTTTTTGTCGATCTTTCCCGTTGCAGTGAGCGGTACTGTCGCGAACAGGATGTCGTCCGGCAGCCACCAACGAACAACCTTCGTCTCCAGATGCGCGCGAATTGCGTCGGCTGTGACGGCTTGACCTTCATGCGTTTCAATCACGAGAAGGGGTCGCTCTTCCCATTTTGGATGATATACGCCAACGACCGCGGCGACCCGGACGCCGGGGTACCCAACCGCCGCATTCTCGATATCAATCGAGCTGATCCATTCGCCCCCGGACTTGATCACGTCTTTCGCGCGGTCGGTCAGCCGGAGAAAGCCGAAGCGATCGATCGTACCTATGTCCCCGGTGTCGAACCAGCCATCGCTCCCGGCGCCCTCAAAATCGGGGAAATAGCGATCGACGACCCACGGTCCGCGGACCTGGAGCGCACCCGCCTGCTCACCGTCCCAGGGGAGCGGCGTGCCATCGCCGTCGATAATGCGCAGTTCGATGCCAAATTGCATGCGACCCTGCTTCGTCAGCAGGAGATCGTTCGCGAAATCCTCGCCTTCGGCCATCAGGAGCGGGGAGGGCGTCGAAATCACGCCGAGAGGATTGGTTTCGGTCATGCCCCAGAGCTGGAGCACAGTGACACCATATTTGGCGCGGAATGTCTCGGCCATCGCCCGCGGGACGGCCGAGCCGCCAATCACGAGGCGCTTGAGATTGCCGACCCCCGTCCCCGTGGTGTCGAGATGAGCGAGGTACATGGTCCAGATCGTGGGCACACCGCCCGAAAAGGTGACGCCCTCTTCGTTGATCAGATCGGCGAGACTGGCACCGTCCATCCTGTCGCAAGGAAGCACTAGCTTGCAGCCGTTAATCGCTGCCGTGAACGGAAGTCCCCATGCCGTCGCATGATACATGGACGAGCAGGGCATGATGACATCAAAAGCGCTGAACCCGAAGGCACTGCTCAGACCGGCCGCCATCCCGTGGAGAACGATTGATCGGTGGCTGTATAGGACGCCCTTGGGGTCGCCCGTCGTCCCCGAAGTGTAGCAAAGAAATGCGGCTGCCTTTTCATCGAAGCTCGGCCAGGTGAGGGCCCCGTCCTGGCGTGCCAGCAACGCTTCATAGTTCAACGCGTCAGCAACATCTGGCGCGGTCGCTCCGCGATCCGCGAGAAGGACATAACGCTCGATACCTGGAAGGAGAGGGCGCAGCCGTGCGACGAGCTCGGCTAGATTGGGCTCGAAGAAGAGAATGCGGCTGCCTGCATGAGCGATAGTAAAGGCGATTTGCTCGTCGCTGAGACGCGGGTTGGCAGTGTGCAATACAGCGCCCATGCCCGGCGCCGCATAGAAGAGTTCGAGGTGGCGGTGCGTGTTCCAGGCGAGCGACGAGACGCGGTCGCCCGTTGCAATCCCGAGGACACCAAGGGCCTGCGCAGCCTGACGCGCACGCTGATCGCAGCGGTGCCAGTCATACCGCCAAACCGGCTCATCGACAGCCTTCGAGACGATCTCCCTCTCGCCGTGCGCGCGCGCGGCATATTCCAATATTCCGCTGATCAGCAGCGGCGCGTCCTGCATCAATCCCCGTAACATGCTGCATCCTTCTTCGCCCCACTGCGGCGTCGCGTGCAAGGTTCCGCCCCTCGGGTATGATTGCCGCGCGGGCTGTCAATAACCGTCATCATTTTGGTCCAGCGGCAAACTCCACGTGCCGCGTTTCCATTCGGCCAGCAATTCTCAATGATCATATTGCAGCGGCACGGCCTAGGTTCGATCGGCCCCGACATGTTTTCGGCCGCGTTTCAAATTAGTCACTCGCCGCTTTCAGCAACAGTGACAGGAACCGCCAATCGGACCAATCGCCTTTTTCCCCCGCCGCCAAAGCCGCCAGATCGAGTTTCGCCTGCCTAACGATTGTAAGCCGAAGCGACGGAATGATATAGAGGCGTTGATCGCCCGCGCCGGCGGCGACGACCATATCCGCCGGGAGTTCGTTGGCATGACTGGTGATATCGGTGGACCGGGTAACAATATCGACAGCCGGCGTGCTACGGGGCAACCACCAGGTGAGACCGTAGGCCGGATTGGCCTGGCTACCCTTGAACAGCTCGGCGAACGCCAGTTCATCGACAAGCGGCTTGCCGTCGAGCTTCCCACCGCCGCGGACGAACTCGCCGATCTTCGCCCACTCGGACGCTGCCAGCACGAGGCCCTGCGGCATGAGCGGTGCGCCATCGGGGCCGCTGCGCCAACTGCCTATGGTAACCCCAAGCGGAGTGAGAATGCGCCGCTCCACATAATGGCGAGCGTTGCCGTCTTGGCCCTTGGCAACGAGCTTGCGCCGCATGATCTCTCCAAAGATTTGCATCGGGGCGGGACCATATTGGAATTTGCTGCCCGGCGCCGCCGTGAGCGGTGCCTTCACCGAGTCCAGATACCCTTGGGCCCTGCCGACGGTCGATGCCTGGCCGCCCGTCATCGACAGCAATTGCCGAAGCGTGATCTGTTCCTTTTTGGGGTCGCCCCTCCATTCAGCGAGTGTCTCCGATGCCCGCTCGTCGAGGGTTAGAAGTCCATCCTGTGCGCCCGCCGCCGCCATCAGCCCGACAAGGCTCTTGGTGCCCGACCAGAGTTCCTGCGGCGTCGCGATGTCTGCCGATCGGCAGCGCACTTTGCCATCTTCAAGTATCAGCAGCGCAACGCCGGAATTAGCCTCAGAATAGGCGATCGCTTCGGCACAGCCGGGAAGAGGGGCGGGTTCGCCTGCCGCGGCTGGCTGTGCCGCAACCGCGGCTGCGAAAAAGAGGATGGTGCGCTTCAAGATCCGACTCCGATTTTCCGATGCTTGTCATTCTCCATATTATCGATAATAAATTCATTCGCAATCATCGATTGCTCGTGTGCGCTGCCCGATTAGGATGGCGCCGCGAGCAGGGAAAGCCGAACGGAGAGACATGGCCGCGACGAAGACCGACGACGACAGCGCGCCGACGCAGGACCGCGTGATCGCGCGCCTTTTGACCGACGACATCGTCGAATGGCGGATTCCGCCCGGATCGTGGCTGCGCGAGCGCGAAATCGCCGCGCGCTTCGGAGTGAGCCATGCGCCGGTGCGCGAGGCGTTCCGGCATCTCGCGCGGATCGGGCTTGTCAAGGTCGTGCCGTGGCGCGGCACCTATGTGATCGATATCGACGAGCATGCTGCGAACGAGGTCTATGAACTGTGGAAATCGCTGTTCGGCGTCGTTTGTCGCCTTGCGGCCGCCGAAATGACCGACCGCGACGGGCGCGAACTGATGCACCGGCTTGTCGAATATAAGGATGTCACCCAGCGCACCGACAATACGTTCGAGCATATCAAGGTCTCGAACCGCATCGGTCGCTTTATCGCCAAACGCAGCAATGCGCCGCTCGCGCTCGAGCTCCTCGATCGGGTCGCGCTGCTCGCGCGCTGGCAGCACAATGTCTATACTGACAGCTATATCGAGACGCATGGCAACGAGGCGGCGAAGCGATCGGCCATCCTCTACGACGCGCTTTGCCGCCATATCGTCGCGCGCGATGGCGATGCCGCCGATGCGGTGGCGCGCGATCTGATCGGGGTTACTCAGAATAGTTTTGGGCGCGCACTCGAGGAATATAAGGCCCGCCACGCAAAGCCTAAGCCCAGCCGCCGCCGCGCAAAAGTGACATGAGCCGTCTCCCGACCGACCGCCGCACCTTGCTTAAGGCGGGCCTCGCGGCGCCGATCGCATTGCAGGTTGACTCCGCTGCCGCTGTATCCCTGGATTTGACCATGTTCGGCCCCGGACGCCTCTTCGCCGACGTCCAAAGCTATGCCGAGGCCGGCAACAAGCAGTCGGGCGGCGCGGGCGATCGCTGGACCGCCGACTGGACAGCGAAGCGGCTGTTCAGTGCCGGATTCGAAGTGGATCGCCAGACGTTTGACGTGCCTTGGTTCGAGGCGTCGCATTGCGAACTTACGCTCGGCGACCACACGATACCGCTCGTCGCACAGCCGCTCGCCGTCGAAACCGGCGAGGCCGGTCTCGCTGCGCCGCTGCGCCTCGCAGAAATCCCTGAACGCCTCGACGGCGCGATCGCCGTCGTGCGCCTGCCTTTCCGCCGCTGGTCGAGCCTCGTAGATCGTGCAGTGCGCGAGCCGCTCGCCGATGCGCTTGCGCGCGGTGCGAACGGGGTCATTCTCATTACGACTGGGCCGACGGGCGAGGCCTTGCTCCTCAATGTCCCGGCCGGTCATCCTGTATCGGACAAGCCACTTGCCTTGCTCGCGCCGCGACTCGCCGCCCCGGTGATTGAAGCCGCGCGCCACGGTGCCGCGGCGAAATTAGCGCTTCGCGGGCGCGGTGGGATTCGGGCAGCGCAGAATATAATCGGGCGACGCGTTCGCTCCGGTCGCCCTTGGCTCGTCGTCTCTACGCCGCGTTCAGGCTGGACCGATTGCGCCGGCGAGCGGGGGCCGGGTATCGCGATGTGGCTCGCGCTTGCCGGCTGGATGCCCCGAGCGTTTCCGCAACACAGCCTGCTCTTCCTGTGCAACAGCGGGCATGAATATGAGAATCTCGGTGCGAGCCATATCGCCGACAAGGTGGGTCCAGCCCCCGGCGAGACCGCTTTCTGGTTTCATCTCGGCGCCAATGCGGCAGCACGTGACTATCAGGAAATGCCGGGGCGCTTGCTGCCGCTGCCAAGCGCCGATCCCTATCGTTTTCTCATGACATCGCCCGAATTCGTGACGTGTGCGCGCGAGATATTCAAAGGCCAGCCGGGGTTGGAAATGGCCTATCCTTCGGCGGAAGGCACAGCGGGCGAACTCTCGGAAGTGATAAAGGCCGGCTACGTGCGTCATGCCGGCATCTTTGGCGCACACCGTCATCACCACGCTGTGACCGACGATTTATCGACGGTCACACCTGACCCCCTTGCCGCTACGGCGCGGGGCGTCCGCGACCTGCTGAGCGCCGTCGTCTCTTAGACCAGCGAACCACCTGCAAAGACATTGCGCTTTCCGGCTTGACTTGCCGACGGTTTTGCACAAAATTATCGATAATAATTGCGATAACAAGATGGGGAGAGTGACCATGGGACGCAGAGCGAACCTTCTTTTCTGCACGGCCGCGATTTGGGTAGCCGTCGCTCCGCCTGCTTTCGCTCAAGACGCACCGTCCGAAGCTCTTCCGGACGCGGCTGAAGCGGATGATGACGGCGCCATAGTCGTAACGGCGCGCCGCCGCGAAGAGCGGCTGGCCGATGTGCCGACCGCGGCGTCGGTCATCGATATCACGTCGCTCACCGATCGCGGCGGCGCCACGGGCAGCGGCGAACTCCTCGCCGATCAGCCAAGCGTTCGCTTCAACAATCTGAACTCGTCCGTCACGTCGGAGATCTCGATCCGCGCTTCGTCGACCGCGCGTGCCACCAATGGCGACCCGAGCGTCGGGCTCTATCGCAACGGTGCCTATATCGCCGGCGGTCCGGTGGGCGGTCGCAACTTCACGCGGCTCGACCTGCTCGACATCGGCCGCGTCGAGGTTCTGCGCGGGACGCAGGGCGCGCTGTACGGCCGCAACGCGGTCGGCGGCGCGATCAATATCATCTCGGCCGAGCCCGAATTCGATCTCTCGGGCTGGGCGAGCGCGCGCTATGGCTTCGAGAACAACAGCTTCCAGACGCAGGGCGCGATCAATGTCCCGCTCGCCGATGGCCTGGCGATCCGCATCAGCGGCGATCTCGTCGAGCAGGACAAGGGCTTCTTCTACAATCCCGACAACGACGTCTATTTCGACCAGCAGAAGGGCCACGGACTGCGCGGCCAGATCCGGCTGAAGCGCGGGCCGGTCGACGCGATCATCACGGCCGAGACCCAGCGGCTGACCACGCCGACGATCCATTACCAGATATCCATTCCCGCGGGCACGCCAGGCTTTCCCGGCGGTTATACGCAGGATCGCTTTCGCTACCCCTGGAACACCGCGCCGCGCGCCAGCCAGGACGTGGACGGCCTTCAGGCGCTCGTCCGCGTGGATCTGGGCGGTGCCGACCTGACGTCGACAACCTCCTTTCGCAAGCGCACGTCCGAATATGATCTCGACAATGACGCGATCAGCCCCGCCGAGCTGGCGCGTGCGCGCGCCGCGGGGCAGATCGGCGCTCTCACGCCGCTCGATGCCAGCACCGCGTCCTACGTCGTCGACACGACCGACAATTTTTCGCAGGATATTCATGTCAGCGGGGCGAGCGATCGCTTCACATGGCTGGTCGGCGCCGAAATGCTGTTGCTCGACAGCGATTTCTCGGTGGCGACGACGCGCACGCCGACGCTCGCCAATCCGTCGCCGGGCAATATCGCGCCCGCGCGGCTGCATTTCGAAAGCTATGCGGCCTATGGCTCGCTCGGTTTCGACATCACCGACAGCCTCAACCTGACCGGCGAACTGCGCTATACCCGCGACAGCCGGAGCATCTCGGCGCGGCTTTACGATTTGGGGACTGGCCTGCCCACCGGCGGGCCATCGCGGATCATCGACGACAGCATCAACGCCGACAATCTCTCCTACAATGCGACCCTCTCGTACAAGCTCACGTCGAACATCCTCGCCTATGGCAAGGTCGGCAGCAGCTATCGGGCCGGCGGGTTCAACACGCGCCTCTCCGATCCGCGCGCGCCGAGTCCTGTGCAGGTGCTGTTCGGCAACGAAAACAGCACGTCTTACGAAGTCGGCATCAAGGGCAGTCCGATCCGCCGCGGCTATTTCGCAATCGCGGGCTATTACACCGAGCTTGAAGACCTGATCGCGCAGGTCGACGATGGCTGCGCGCTCACCAATCCGGCGTGCCCGATCGCCGCGGTCGCCTATCTAACCAACGCAGGCGATGCGAAAAGCTGGGGTATCGAGGCCGAATATAGCCAGGGCTTCGATCTCGGCGAAGGCAATGGCCGCCTCGCCTTGAGTGGCTCGCGGCAAGAGGGCAAGGTCAAGAGCGGCCGCTATGACGGGCTGGACCTTGCGCAGGTTCCCGACTGGCTCGCCTCGGCCAACCTCAATCTGCGCTACCCGGTCACCAAGGATGTCGCGCTGACCAGCAATGTCCTGATCAGTGGTCAATGGGGCGGCAAACAGGAGCTGACAGCGACCTCGGTCGACCTCGATGATTATGTCCTCGTCAATCTTCGGGTCGGCGTCGACTTCGGCAAGATCAGCGTCAGCGCGTTCGCGAACAACGTCTTCGACAAGGTTTATTTCGTCGCGCAGGCGCCGACGATCAACCGGTACAGCCAGCCTCGCGTCGTCGGCGTCGAAGGACGCATTTCTTTCTAGGTCGCGCTCCCGTCCGCGGCCTCCAGCCGCTGGTCGGGAAGGGTAGGAGGGCGCAATGCGGCATTTGGTGATGGCAGCACTGTTCGGTGCCGCGATGCTGACCGGATCGGTGTCTGTCGCGGCGGCGGAGACGGCCCCCGCGGCGACAATCGCGCAGGGGCGCCTTGCGGGCGCGCGCACGGGGGACGTCGAGCGCTTCCTTGATATTCCTTTCGCCGCCGCACCGGTCGGCGCTCTTCGCTGGCGGGCGCCGCAGGCACCGCCGCGCTGGCGGGGCGTCCGCGATGCCGCAAAACTCGGCCCGGCTTGTCCGCAGACGGTGCGCCCCGCACTTGTCGCGGGCGGGGTAGCCGAGCATCAGTCTGAGGATTGCCTCCAGCTGAACATCTGGCGCCCGGCGGGGGCGCGAAAGCTGCCAGTGATGGTCTGGATCCATGGCGGCGCCCATGTGGTCGGTTCGGGCACCTTCCCGGTTTTCGACGGCACCGCCTTCGCGCGGCAAGGTGTGGTTTTGGTGACGATCAACTATCGGTTGGGCGCGCTCGGTTATTTCGCCCATCCCGCGCTCAGCGCGGCCAAGCCGCGCGGCGAGGCGCTCGCCAATTACGGCCTGATGGACCAATTGGCCGCCCTGCGGTGGGTGAAGAAAAATATCGCCGCATTTGGTGGCGATCCGCGCCAGATCACCTTGTTCGGCGAATCCGCCGGGGCGATCGGAGTGACGACGATCCTTGCCCAGCCCGAAGCCAAAGGCCTGTTCGCCAAGGCGATCGTTCAGTCGGGCGTTGGTCTCCTCGATCCGCGCCCGCTTGGCGAGCAAGAAGCGCTAGGCGCGGCGTTGGCAGCGCGCGCAGGTGCGCCGCCTTCAGCATCGCTCGACGCGCTTCGCGCGCTGCCCGCCGCCGCGCTCGTTGCCGCTGGCGAGGTCCGGACGCCGGGCGCGATGACCGGCCCCATCCTCGACGGCGACCTGGTACGCGAAGCGCCTTGGCGCGTCTTTGCGCGTAGCGAGCCGATCGACGTTCCGCTCCTCGTCGGCGCGAACAGCAACGAGGCGAGCGTCATCCTTGCCATGGGCGTGCCGCCATCCGCCGCGCTCGCCTATCTAGGGCGCGACCAGGCGGCGGGCCGGGCCGCCTATGGCATGGGGCTGGCCGATGATGAACTGGCGCGCCAGGTGTTGGGCGACGCCTGGTTCGTCGCCCCGGCGCGCTGGCTCGCGGCCCGGACGGCGGGAGGGGCGCCTTCGTATCTCTATCATTTCGACTATGTCGCAGCGGCGCGGCGCGACCGCGCCAAGGGCGCCGCGCACGGGTCTGAAATCCCCTATCTGTTCGGGACGCTCGACTATTTCGCGTCGGTCGCCGGCGCCGTCGGTGACGAGGATCGCCGCTTCGGCGAAGGCATCGCCGCCTGCTGGGTTGGCTTCGCCAAGACGGGCGTTCCTGGCTGCGCACTCGTTCGCGACTGGCCGCGTTACGATGCGGCAAGCGACCGTCTCGCAAAATTTGCGCCCGAGTCTGGCGTCGTCGCCGGCTTTCGCAAGGCGCAGCTCGACCATCTGCTCAATGTTCACTTCGGGAACGGCCAGCCCAGGCCCTAGCCCGTCCGGCCGCGCTAGGCCCTCCGTTTCGACGATGTGCAACGAAGCTGGGAGAGAGAAAATGGCTGGAAGAACGAAATGGATGTGGCTTGCCGCTGGTGCGGCGATGGCTGGGGCTGCGGCCTTTGCGGCGCAGGGCGGGTTCGGGGGCAACGGCGGCGGCGAGGCGCGTCCCATGGTGCAGCTTCCGCCTGCGGCGCCCGCTGCTAAAGCGTCGACGTCGGCGGCATCGGCGCCCGCGGCCGCCAGCCTTTCGGCCACCGTCGGCGGTTATACCTATGACTGGACCGCGTTACAGTCGGCAATCGACGCTGATACCGAGGTCGATAACGGCTATTTCATCGTCGGGAATGCTTCGGATCCCGACTATCTCTTCGCTTACGAGAAGGGCAGCTTTGGTATCGATCGGGTGACCCCGCTTGCGTCGGCCTCCAAATGGTTCGCCGGCGCGCTGGGGATGCGCATGGTGCAGGCTGGCATCGCGACGCTCGACGATCCGATGCGGCCGCCGCTTGCCTTCTGGACCACGATCGGAACGAAGAAGGATGTCCAACTCAAGCATGCGCTGTCGATGACGTCGGGCTTCAATGCGAGCCCGCTCGTTGGCGGCTGTCAGCTGCTTCCGGCCATGACGCTCTACAATTGCGCGAAGAGCATCCACGATTTGCGCTATGATATTTTGCGCCCGGGCAACGCGCCCGGCGCGCAATATAGCTATGGACCGCACGGCCTTCAGGTCGCCGCTGCCTATCTGGAGGCAAAGGATATAAGCATTGCGCCCGGCACGTCACCGGCACGCCAGCGCAATTTTCACGAACTGTTCGCGCAGCATGTGACGACCCCGCTCGGGATGACGAGCACGACCTGGTATGACCCTGCGGGAAGCGCTCCCACCAACCCGTGGGTCGCGGGCGGCGCCTATTCGACGCCGCGCGACTATGCGAAACTTCTGCGTGCCTTCCTTGGCGGCAGCTTTATTACCGATATGACAAGCTTCACCCAGCAACGTACCGCAGGCTTGCCGCGCGTTTTCGTGCCGGCGAGCGCGGGCAATTGGGAATATGCGCTCGGCTCCTTTGTCGAATGCGACACGCCTTCGGCCTGCGCGACGTCCAAGATCAATTCCTCACCGGGTGCCTATGGTTGGACCGGCTGGATCGATCGCGAGACCGGCTATTACGCTTTGATCGCCACCGAAATATCGAGCGGAGGCGACCGGAAAGGCGTCGAGCTCGAACAGGTCATGCAGGATCTGATCGAGGATGCGATCGCGAATCGCACCCCGGCGCCCTGACCTGACCCAGCAGTCTAGGCCGCGTTGACAAAAGACTTCAGCCATAGCCGCGTGGCGGCGAGGTTTAGGAAGCTCTCGAACGAGAGAAGGGTTTTGTCATATCGAGTGGCGATGCGTCGTTGCTGTTTGAGCTTTCCGAAC
>NZ_FYAT01000009.1:0-155724 GCF_900185685.1 Sphingopyxis sp. P1IMeth2 | reverse complement strand
CCTCGTCGACGCAGGAAAACCCCCAAAGCTCATCATCGTCGCCATCATCCGAAAACTCGTCGTCGCGCTCAACGCCATCATCCGAGATGAGCAGCCTTGGAAAGCTTGAAGACGGTTGCTCCCCATGCCTCCGGCAAAGGGAGGGTCACCTTAATCCACCAGGAATTCGTCGACCGCGTCGGCAAAGACCTCGGGTTGATCGAGCATGATGAAATGGCGGCTGCCGTCGATACGCTTCAGCGTCACGGTCTTGGCCGCGGCAAAGGCCCCCTTGTAGAGGCCATCGACCATGGCTTCGGGCATCACGCTGGCATCGAGCGGATAGAGCATCGTGAACGGCGCAGCGATCGCGCCCAGCTCGGGGCGAAGATCGGTGGTCATGTCGTCATACATCAACTGCGCCGCGACCTTCGCGTTCGCCGCCTGCGTCCACGCCTTGACCTGCGCGCGGCCGGCATCGGTCGCCGACATCATCTGCAGCGTCCGCTCGTCGGCTTCGGCGCTATCCCTTGCGGCGAGCATCGTCTGCATCGCGGCGGCCTGCGGCTCGACGCTTGCGACGGTTGCGGTCGGGCCAAACAACATGCCGAAGAAGGGCAGGCTGTCCACGACCATCAGCCGGCCGACTTCCTTGGGGGCACGGGCGGCGATCATCATGGCGGTCAGACCGCCGAGCGAGTGGCCGATGACCGCCGGAGCGGGGCGTCCCTGATCGACGATGCAATCGTCGATATAGTCGGCAATCTCGCGCATCATCGGCTCGAATATCGGGCCCTCGGCATTCAGGCCCGGCGCATCGCCGCCGAATCCGCGCACCTCGACAAGGTGCAGGCGATGCGCGGTTTTAGCCGTTCGGCAGTGGGCGCCCAGACCGCGCGCGGCGAGGACAGGCCGGGGATCAGCACGACGTCGGGACCGTCGCCTTCGACCTCGACCGTGATCCGCTTGCCTTCGAGCAGGCCGGTACCGCATCCGGCGCCGGCCTCGGCGGCATTGGCGCGCGGTGCGATGGTGGCGATTAGGAGGACGAACAGCGCCGCGATGGAAAGTCGTTTCATGGGGTCAGTCTTTCAGGAATATGGCTTCAATCGGCAGGCCGAACAGGTCGGCGATGCGAAAGGCGAGGGGCAGCGACGGATCATATTTTCCCGTCTCGATCGCGTTGACAGACTGGCGCGATACCTCGAGCCGGTCGGCCAGGTCCTGCTGGCTCCAGTCGCGCTCGGCGCGCAGAACCTTCAGGCGGTTCTTCACAGGCCGCGAACCTTGCCGATGAAATGTCCCAGCCCCAGGCCAAGACACCACACCGGGACGGCGGTCCACATCGGCACCGCTGGCGCAACGCCGAAGGTCGTCAGGAAGCCCCAGAAAGTCGCCACCGCGAGCAGCAGGCCGGTGGCGATCAGCGCCGCATTGACCGTCCGCGCGCGCAGATATTCATCGTTCTCCTCGATGACATAGCGCGCCATCGCCCAGATCATCCCGAACACGGGCAGCGTCGGCAGCAGCGCGAGCAGCGCGGCGAAAGGTTTGGCTGCCTCCTGCTGTCGAAACAGGAGCAGCGCCCCGCCCAGTCCGATCACATAGGCGAAGGAGGCGACCAGCATCCGGCGGTTGTAGCGGGTGGCGACGACCGATGCGCAGCCGGTTTCGCGCTGCATGCGCTCGGTTGCGCGCACCATCGGGATCAGCAGCAGCATCGGGAGGATCATGATCGCCAGCCCCCAGGGTGCCGCGATGACCTTGCTCGTTTTCAGCAGCCACGCGGTTCCGAACATGCCGATCAGAAAGGCGATCGCCCAAAATCCTGCGGCACGCCGGGCGGAGGTTTCGGTTGCGCTTGCCACGATTCAGGCCGCCGTCCGCTTGGCGCAAGCGCGGCCGTCGCGCGGCGTCGTTGCGATCATGATTGCGGGCAGCACGATGATCAGCATCGTCGCGATATTCTCGGGAATGATGTCGAGGATCTGCGCAAAGGCGACGCACATGATGGCGAGGGCCCAGCAAAGAGCACGGAAAATCGGCGGCATCGGTCAAGCTCCCTTGTTAAACAGTAAGGGAACATTGACACAGGGATTCGCGCTTGTCAAGCGACATTGACACAATGACAAGCGAGCCAATCGCCCGCCGCGCGTCAGCCTTGCGCGTGCCGCAACCGCCAATTGACGATATGTGCGCTGGCGAGGGCGAGCGCGCCCATGGTGGTGAACAGGCGGTCGCCGGTTTCGGGGTCGAGGCCGCCGACCCAGCCGTCGTGCGCAGCCAGCCCGGCGGCGAGGAGGGCGAGGCCGATCAGTGCCGCGGCGACGGGATAGCGATGGCCGTGGTGTCGCCGGCCGTCGGCCAGCGCGAGCGCCGCCGCGGGCGCGGCGAGCAGCAGGATCACCGCATGAAAGCTCTCGGGCAGCGAGAGCCAGGCGCTCAGCGCGGGCGCCGCGAGCAGGAGCAGCGGCAGCGCGAGGCAATGGACAAGGCAGGCGAGCGACAGCCCGACGCCGATCAGGTCGGCGGCACGCGAACGCAACGAGGGGCGGGCGGGGAGGCACATGGATCGGACTTTCGGCAGAGGGTGGCGCGGTTCACATAATGATACATTGTATCATTACAAGCCCTCGCGGTGAAAACGGCCCTTGCCGCTGCTTTCGCGCGCTGGCAAAGGGGCGCAGTTTATTCCGCCAGAAAGGCCCGATTTCCGATGTCCGAGATGATCCGCGTCACCCTTCCCGACGGCTCTGCCCGAGAAGTCGCGCGCGGCACTACTCCGGCGCAGATCGCGGCGGACATCGGCCCCGGCCTCGCCAAGGCGGCACTTGCCGCAAAGATCGACGGCGAACTGCGCGACATCATGCGGCCGCTGGAGGAAGACACCAACCTTGCGCTGGTGACGAGCCGTGACGAGGCCGATGCACTCGAACTCGTGCGCCACGACTATGCGCATGTGCTGGCGGAGGCGGTGCAGAATCTGTTTCCCGGCACGCAGATCACCT
This sequence comes from Sphingopyxis sp. P1IMeth2, assembly GCF_900185685.1. Lineage (NCBI taxonomy): Bacteria > Pseudomonadati > Pseudomonadota > Alphaproteobacteria > Sphingomonadales > Sphingopyxidaceae > Sphingopyxis > Sphingopyxis sp. P1IMeth2. The sequence continues at coordinate 152,737 of NZ_FYAT01000009.1, read as the reverse complement.
TCGGTCCCTCGACGAATGACGGTTTCTATTATGATTTCGCGCCGACCGCCGAGCATGGCGCCTTCCGCGATGATGAACTGCCGCTGATCGAAGAGGAGATGCGCCGTATCATCGCCGCCGACCTGCCGCTGACGCGCGAAGTGTGGCAACGCGACGATCTGATCGCCAAATGGCGGGCCGAGGGTGAGACGTTCAAGGCCGAATGGGCCGCCGAACTGCCCGAGGGCGAGGAACTGACCGTCTATCGCTCGGGAGACGGCTGGATGGACATGTGCCGCGGCCCCCACTTGGCCTCGACTGGCAAGCTCGACCCCGCCGCCTTCAAGCTGACGCGCGTCTCGGGCGCCTATTGGCGCGGCGACCAGAAGAATGCGCAGCTTTCACGCATCTACGGCACCGGCTGGCTTAACAAGAAGCAGCTCGCAGAGCATCTGGTGCGGCTCGAAGAGGCCGCGAAACGCGACCACCGCAAGATCGGCCGCGAGATGGACCTCTTCCACCTCCAGGAAGAAGCGCACGGCAGCGTCTTCTGGCACCCCAAGGGCTATCGCATCTACCGCGAGCTCGAGGCCTATATGCGCCGGGCGATCGACGGCTCGGGCTATCAGGAGGTCAAGACGCCGCAGGTGATGGACGCGCGCCAGTGGGAACAGTCGGGCCACTGGGGCAAATATCGCGAGAATATGTTCGTCATCCCCGACGAGGTGCCGAATATCGAGGACGACGGCCCGCTCGTCTCGGACGATGCCGAGTGGATGGCGCTCAAGCCGATGAACTGCCCCGCGCACGTTCTCATCTTTCGGCAGGGGATCAAGAGCTACCGCGACCTGCCGCTGCGCATGGCCGAAATGGGCTGCTGCCACCGCAACGAACCGCATGGCGCGCTGCACGGCATCATGCGCGTGCGCCAGTTCACGCAGGACGACGGCCATATCTTCTGCCGCGAGGATCAGATCGTCGAGGAAGTGCGGTCCTTCTGCGAACTGCTCAACCGCGTCTACAAGCAGCTCGGCTTCGAAAAATATGCGGTGAAGCTCGCGCTGCGCCCCGATATGCGCTTCGGCACCGACGAAATGTGGGACAAGGCCGAACAGGAACTGCGCGATGCGGTCGCGCGCGCTGGCATGGCGAATGACGATTATGGGTGGGAAGAATTGCCCGGCGAAGGCGCCTTCTATGCGCCCAAGCTCGAATTCCACCTGACCGACGCGATCGGCCGGACGTGGCAGTGCGGCACGATCCAGTCCGACCGCGTCATGCCCGAACGACTCGATGCGTCCTACGTGGGCGAGGATGGCGAGCGCCACCGCCCGGTGATGCTCCACCGCGCGATCCTCGGTACTTACGAGCGCTTCATCGGCATTTTGATCGAGCATTTCGCCGGCCGCTTCCCGACCTGGCTCGCGCCGGTGCAAGCGGTCGTCGCGACGATCGTGTCCGATGCCGACGACTATGCGAAGGACGCCGCGGCGCAGCTCGAGGCGGCGGGCATCCGCGTCGAAACCGACCTGCGCAACGAAAAGATCAACTACAAGGTGCGCGAGCACAGCCTGCAGAAAGTTCCCTATCTGCTCGTCGTCGGCAAGCGCGAGGCTGAGGAAGGCACCGTCGCGATCCGCACCCTCGGCCAAGATGGCCAGCGCATCCTGCCGCTCGCCGAAGCGATCGCGATGCTGAAGGGTGAAGCGACCCCGCCGGACCTGCGCCCCGCTTGACCGGTATCAAGGCTCTCGTCGGCCTGGCGCCGCTCACCTTTGCGGGCGCTGCGGCGATGACGTTCGGCGCGGCCTATGTGCGCGGGCTGACCGGCTTCGGCATGGCGATCATCCTCGTGCCGCTGCTCGGGATGATCGTGCCGCCGGGGCAGGCGGTCGTCGTGGCGATCATCCTGCAATTGCTGATCGGTCCGGTCGGGTTGCGCGTCATCCTGGCCGATGCCGACCGTCATACCGCGGTGCCGATCGGGCTGATCGCGATGGCGACGACGCCGCTCGGCCTGCTCGCGCTGAAAGCGATCACCCCCGATGTCGCGCGACTGATGATCACGCTCGTGGCAGTCGGCGCCTTCCTGGCGATCCTGATGCCCAAACAGCCCGAGGGACACCGGCCCGGCCGCGTCGCCATCGGCGGGACGGGGATTGCGTCGGGCCTGCTCACCGGCTTTGCCGCGATGCCGGGGCCGCCGGTCGTGCCCTTTTACCTGCGCCGCCGGCTCGATCCGCGGACCGCGCGCGCGTCGATGATGCTGATCTTCTTCGCGACCGCCATCGCGGGCACGCTCGCGGCGCTATGGACCGGGCTCGCGACGCACCGCCTGCTCATCCTCGCGCTGCTGCTGTTCGTGCCGATGTGGCTCGGCAATCATCTCGGCGGCCGCCATTTCGGCCGCGTTCCGGCGCATCTGTGGCAGGCGATGGTCGCGGTCGTGCTCGGCCTCTCGGCGATTTCGGCGGTGGTGCGGATCTTGAACTAGAGGCTGCGCAGCGCCTGCGCGGGTTTCGCCGACAGCAAGGGCCAGCTTCCGGCGATGCCGATCAGGAAGGCGAGGCCCGCACCGCCGACCAGCGTCGCGCCGACGACCAGCGGATCGGGGGCGAAGCGGAAGTCGAACAGTTCGACCACCACGTAATGCGCCGCGACCAGCCCCAGGCCGAGCGCGAGCAGAGCGAGGATTGCGGCGAGCAGCGCATATTCTAGCCCCTGCGCCCCCAGAATCTGGCCGCGCGTCGCGCCGAGCAGTTTCAGGATCACGCTGTCATAGACGCGCCGCTCGCGGCTTGCGGCAATCGCGCCGATCAGCACGGCGATGCCGGCCAGGATCGCGATGCTCGCCGCCGCAGCGATCGCCTGGCTCATCTGCGTCAGCAGGCTCGTCACCTGACTCACCACGTCGCGCACATGAATCAGCGAGGCCGAGGGGAAGGCGCGGGGGATGCTGCGCGCCAGCGCGGTTTCGGCCTGCGGCCCGACCGCGACGGTCGCGACCATGTTATGCGGCGCCGCGTCGAAAGTGCCGGGCGAAAAGACGAGTGCATAGTTGAGCCCGAAATTGTCCCATTCGACGGAGCGGAAAGAGGCGACGCGCGCCTGCACCTCCACCCCCAGCACATTGACCGACAGCGTGTCGCCGATTTTCAGCGCCAGCGATTTGGCGACATCGGCCTCGACGCTGACCAGCGGCGGGCCGTTGTAATCAGGCGCCCACCACTGGCCCTGGGTCAGGCTGCTGCCCTTGGGCAGCACGGGACTGTAGGTCAGGCCGCGGTCGCCGCGCAGCACCCACGCGCCTTCGGGCAGTTCGGCAAGCTCGTCGACGCGCTTGCCGGCAAATTCGGTGACGCTGCCGCGCAGCGCGGGGATCATGTTGATTGCCGCCTTGTCGTCCGCTCCGGTCACCAGCGTGCGGAACGCGGCCGCCCGGTCGCGCGGAATATCGAGGACGAAAAAGCTCGGCGCGCGTTCGGGTACGGTGCGCGCGATTTCGGCGGTGATGCTCGTCTGGATCGCGGCGAGGGTGACGAACAGCGTCAACCCCAGGCCGAGCGCGACGACGAGCGCGCCGGTCGCGGCGCCGGGGCGATGCAGATTGGCGAGCGCAAGGCGCAGCAGCGGCCGCTTCGGGCGCGGCACCCGGCTCGCGATGCGGCGCACCAGCCAGCCGAGCGCGACGAGGATCAGGAGCAGCAGCACTGCCGCCCCGATGAAGCCCAGCGCAAACAGCGGTTCGCGCGCCGTGCCGACCGCGAGGGCGACGATGGCGGCGAAGGCGAGGGCGACGGCGGCCAGAACGCGCTTTTCGATCCGGCCCGCGCCGTCGACCGTCGCGCGGTAGAGGCCCGCGGCCGGGATATGGCGCGTCGCGGCGAGCGGTGGCAACGCAAAGGCAATCGCGATGAGCAGCCCATAGGCGGCGCTGACCGCGAGCGGCAGCGGATAGACGGCCAGTCCCGGCTTGACCGGCAGGACGTCGCCGGCGATTGCGCCGATCGCCGCGGGGGCCAAGGCGCCCGCGATCAACCCGGCGGCAATCGCGGCGGCGGCAACCGCCAATATCTGCAAGCCATAGATGCGCAGCACCGCCGCGCTGTCGGCACCGAGCACCTTCAGCGTCGCGAGCCCCGGGCGCTTGCCCGCAAGATAGCTGGCGACCCCGTTACCGACCCCGATCCCCGCGATCACCAGCGCGGCGAGGCCGACGAGCGACAGGAACTGCCCCATCCGTTCGATAAAGCGCCGCGTGCCCGGCGCGCCATTGCTGCGGTCGGTCACCTCCCAGCCTGCGTCGGGGAAGGCCGCGCTCAGCCGCTTGCCCACGGCCACCGGATCGGCACCGGCGGGCAGGCGGACGCGATATTTGCTTTCGTAGAGGCTGCCGGGCTGGATTAACTGCGTTGCGGCAAGATCGCCGAGGCCGATGATTGCCACCGGGCCCAGCGTAAAGCCTTCGCCCAGCCGGTCGGGCTCGTCGGCGATGATGCCGTCGATACGGAAGGATTTGTCGCCGAATTTCACCGCGCCGCCGACCGTCAGGTCAAGCCGTGACGCGAGATCCTTGCCGATCCAGATCGCCCCCGGCGGCGGCGGGCCGCGGCGCGCGCCGCTTTCGAGCCGCATCGTGCCGTAAAGCGGATAGGCGGCATCGACCGCCTTGAGCTCGGAGAGCAGCGCGCTGCCGTCCGGCGCGTTCGCCATCGCGCGCATCCGCACCGTCGCCGACGTCGCGCCGGCACCGCGCAGCCCGGCGAGTTCGGCCTCGCTCGCCTGCCGCTGCGGCAGGCCGAACTGCAGGTCGCCGCCCAGGATCGTCTGCCCCCGCGACGCCAGTTCGGCGGTGATACCACTCGTCAGGCTACCGATGGCCGCGAGCGTCGCGACGCCGAGGAACAGGCACACCGCCAGCAGGCGCAGCCCGCGAATCCGCGCCGCCAGATCGCGCCGCGCGATACGCCACAGGGTGGTGAGCGGGATCATCAAATTCTCCCTGCCGCGTAGCGGTGGGGAGGGGGACCATCGGCGCTCATGCAGCTCGTTCCTCGATTCGCCCGTCGTGCATCACGACGACGCGGTCGCAATGGTCGGCCAGTTCGGGATCGTGGGTGATGATCAGCAGCGTCGCGCCGAGCGCCGCGCGCCGCGCGAAGATCAGTTCGATGATCGCATGACCGGTCGCGGTGTCGAGATTGCCGGTGGGTTCGTCGGCGAAGATGATCTGCGGTTCGCTCGCCATCGCGCGCGCGATCGCGACGCGCTGCTGCTCGCCGCCCGAAAGCTGCGCGGGATAATGGGTCAGGCGGTGGCCGAGCCCGACCGCCTCCAGTTCGCGCGCGGCGCGCCCGAACGGGTCGTCGATCCCTGCCAGCTCCAGCGGCACGGCGACATTTTCGAGCGCGGTCATCGTCGGCAACAGGTGAAAGGCTTGCAGGACGATACCGATCCGCCCGCGCCGCGCGCGCGCCAGCGCATCCTCGTCCATCGTCGCGAAATCGAGCCCCGCGACTATGACCGTTCCGCCGCGCGCGCGTTCCAGACCGGCGAGCACCGCCATCAGCGAACTCTTGCCCGATCCCGACGGACCGAGCAGCGCGACCGAGGTGCCGGCCGCAACCTCCAGATCGACGCCGCGCAAAATTTCGACGGGGGCCTTGTCGCTCCCCAGCGTCAGCGTCACATTATGGGCGGCAATCGCCATCGTCGGCGCGACGGGCGGTTGGGGGCTGTCGGTCAAGAAAGGACCCTTTGGAAATGAGAACGGCCGGATGGCGCTCTTTCGCCCTATATGGTTTTGCAATCGCCCTTTGCCAACCGCTTGCCGGATGCGGCTCGGCAGAGGCCCCCACGGCGCCCGCAGCGGGCAAGGAAAATTCGGCGAAGGCGGCGCCGGTGCTTCCTGCCGACGCGCCGCTCGTCATCGCCTTCGGCGACAGCCTCTACGCCGGTTACCAGCTTGGCCCCAGGGAAGGCCTCGCGCCGCAGCTTCAGGCGGCGCTCGCGGCGGACGGCCGCGTGGTGCGCGTTCAGAACGCCGGGGTATCGGGCGATACCACCGCGGCGGGGCGGCAGCGGCTGTCCTATGTTCTCGACAATGCGAAGGCGAAACCCGCGCTCGTGCTGCTCGGCCTTGGCGGCAACGACATGCTGCGCGGCATCGGCCCCGACCAGACGCGCGCCAATCTCGACGCGATGCTTGCTGAGCTCAAGCGGCGCGGCATCCCCGTCCTGATGACCGGGATGATGGCGGCGCCCAATCTGGGCAGCGATTATGCGAGCAAGTTCAATCCGATATTTCCCGAACTTGCCGACAAATATGGCGCGAGCCTCTATCCCTTCATCCTCGACAATGTCGTCACCGACAAATCGCTGATGCTCGGCGACAATATGCATCCCAATGCCAAGGGCGTGAAAATCGTCGCCGCATCGCTGGCGCCGCTCGTCGAACAGGCGCTGCCGGCGCCGCGCTAACCCAACAGCTTTTGGGCGCGGGCGCGCCAGTTGGCGGCGAGCAGGTCCATCGCGGCGAGCGCGCGCAGCGCCGCCGGTTCGCGCTTGCCCGCCCCGCCGATCAGCAGGTGAAAGACGCGCTCGACGCTCCAGTCGGGCAGCGGACGCTCCATCAGCTCCAATGCGTCGCCTGCGCCGACCGCGCCATCCTCGATGACACGGTAATACCAGCCGCCGCGGCGAGAGGTGACGACGGTGGCGGGCAGCGTCGCAATGCCGAACCGGTGGCCGAGTTTCCAGCACGGCTGGCGGCCCTGGCTGATCTCGACCAGCGCGCTGCCCAGGCGATAGCGGTCGCCGATGCACGCCGCGCTCTCGGTCAGGCCCGATGTCGAGATATTCTCGCCGAACGCGCCGGCGTCCTGCAACAGCGCATGGTCGCCGATCGTCGCGGCCCACCAGCCATAATGATCGCGCGGATAATGGTGGATCGCCTTGTCGGGGCCGCCGTGGACCGAAAGGTCGGCCTGCTCGTCGCCCGCGATACCCAGCGCGCCGACCGCGCGCCGTCCCTCGACCGCGCGCTTGTCGATCGCGCTCGGCTCGCCCTTCGCGCCGAAGCGGCGGGCCTTGCCGGTCAACAGGGCGTCGATCGTGTAGCGCATCGCCCTGCTGTGGCGGCTTCCCGCGCAAAAGAAAAGGGGCGACCCCGCGGGGCCGCCCCTTTCCGTTCTTCTCGCTGACCGAAGGATCAGAAAGCGAAGCCGACGCCGACCGCGAACGCGTCGGTGTCGTCGAAGTTGTTGATGAACTGGTGGCGATATTCGACCTTGCCATAGACATTCTGGGTCAGCTTGTGCTGATAACCGGCGCCGACATAGGGATCGTCGATCTGGCCGAAGGTGTAGCCGCCGGTCGCGTAGAGCTTGCCGTTCGTGCCGAGGTTGGCGCCCAGGCGCGCACCCGACGAGAACTGGACCTTGGCGCCGTCGATCAGCACCTTGTCGCCCGCGATTTCGACGCCGGCAAAAGCCTTGTCGCCCAGGTTGTAATCATAGCCGCCCGCAACGCCCAGGGTGGCGTCGTCCAGGCCGCTGCCGGTGATGTAACCGCCGCGCACTTCGACATGACCTTCGCCGTTCTGGGCGAGGGCAGGCGTGGCAACGACAGCCGAGAGGAGAGCGGCAGCAACTGCGAACTTCTTCATTGTCTTTTCCTTTTCTTTGACAGGGGGCGCCCTTTGGGTCGCGTCCCGTGTGCAAAGATGGCGTTCGCACCTGTCGTTTCAATGAACGCATCGTTCAGAAAATGACAATTTTATTACCTGTGTTGTTTTTGCAACACAGCATAGCTATGCAGGCCGGCCTCAGCCCAGCGCGGCCTGCTTTTCTTCGGCGATACGGTCGAGTTCGGCGCGCGAGGGTTTGGTCGCCGCGCTCTTGAGCTGGCCGCACGCCGCCATGATGTCGCGCCCGCGCGGGGTGCGAATCGGCGCCGAAATTCCGCTTTCGAAGATGATGTTGCTGAACGCGCGCACCCGCTCGGGCGACGAACATTCATAGATCGCGCCGGGCCAGGGGTTGAACGGGATCAGGTTGACCTTCGCCGGTAGCTTGTACTGCTTGATCAGCCGCACCAGCTCGCGCGCGTCGGCGTCGCTGTCATTCTTGTCCTTCAGCATCACATATTCGAAGGTGATGCGCCGCGCATTGTTCGCGCCGGGGTAGGCGGCGCAGGCGGCGAGCAGCTCCTCGATGCCGTATTTGCGGTTGAGCGGCACGATCTCGTCGCGGATTTCCTTGTTCACCGCGTGGAGCGAGACGGCGAGGTTGACGCCGATTTCCTCGCCCGCGCGCGCCATCATCGGCACCACGCCGCTCGTCGACAGGGTGATGCGCCGCTTCGACAGCGCCAGCCCGTCGCCGTCCATCACGATCTTCAGCGCGCCCTTGACCTCGTCGAAATTATAGAGCGGCTCGCCCATCCCCATCATCACGATATTGGTCAGCATGCGGCCGTCCGCGGTATAATGGCCCGCGTCGTCATCCTCATCGTCGACGTCGGCGGTTGATGCCATCGTGCCCTTCGGCCATTCGCCCAGCGCATCGCGCGCGAGCAGGACCTGGCCGACGATCTCGCCGGCGGACAGGTTGCGGACGAGCCGCATCGTACCGGTGTGGCAGAAACGGCAGTTCAGGGTGCAGCCGACTTGGCTGGATACGCACAGCGTTCCCCGATCGGCGTCGGGAATGAACACCATTTCATATTCCTGGCCGTCCGCCGCCGCGAGCAGCCATTTGCGCGTGCCGTCGGTCGAAACCTGCGCGGTGACGACGGTCGGACGGCCGACGATGAAGCGTTCGGTGAGCCACGGGCGCATCGCCTTGGCGATATCGGTCATCGCGTCGAATTCGGTGACGCCGCGATGATAGATCCAGTGCCAGATCTGCTTGGAGCGCAGCTTCGCCGCCTTGGCGTCGAGCCCCGCCTCCTCGAGCGCGGAACGGATGCCCTCGCGCGTCAATCCGACAAGGTCGACGCGGTTGCCGCCGCGCAGGGGAACGGTGCCCGTCGTAACGGGATCGATGTGGCCGGGGATCTGCATGATGCGCGGCCCTATAGTCGCGATGCGCGCTTTGCGCAATTGTGCGCGTCAGCGCGGCCCTTCACGCACCGTGATAGGGGTCCATCGCATCTTCGAAATCTTCGAGCGTCCCGACATGCTCCAGCGGCGGTTCGCCGGGGGCGGCGGGAAAGATCGCATCGATCCGACGGCGCAGCGTGTCGTCGAACGCGGCATGGTTCGAAATGCGCGCGTTGCTGCTGACCGTCAGCTCGGTGCGGATCGCGCTCTTGATGCGCTCCAACCCCTCGGGGCTCAGCACCCCGCTGTTCAGCAACTCCTCGCAAAGCTGGATCAATCCGACCGTCGTCGCATGGGCACGCAGCCCGATGAAATCCAGCGCCCGGTGCCGCTCGCGTGCGGCGGCATCGCATCTGCCAATGGCATTCATTGGCCCATCTCCTCATCCCACTAACCTCGCCGTCGGGCGCGCCTCTGTCGGGCGTCGTCCTTTCGGGCCGGTCGATCATGCGCGCCGGACGCCGCCTCGGCAAGAGCCGATATGGCGTCCGGCGCATCATTTCGGGATGAGCGCGCTGGCGGCGATCAAAGGGTGGCCATCAGAGGGTTGCGAGGAACGCCAGCCGTTCAGCGACCGCGCCTTCGGCTTCGGCGTGCCGCAGCGGGAGGACATTGCGCACCAGAATCTCCGCCGGCGTCGGCGTTTCGGCGAACAGCGTCATGACCTCGTCGGCAAAGGCATCCAGCGGCATATAGGCGTCGCGCGTCGACTGGCCGGGGGTCAGTTCGGTCCGCACCGCGGGCGGCGCCAGCTCGATCACGTCGACGCGGCCGGCAAGCTGGACGCGCAGCGCCTGCGTATAGCTGTGCAGCGCCGCCTTGGTCGCCGAATAGGTCGGCGCCTTGGGCAGCGGAACGAAGGCCAACCCCGAGGTTACGTTGACGATCGCGCCATCGCCGCGCGCAACGAGATGGTCGATCAGCGCATCGGTCAGCCGGATCGGGCCGAGCAGGTTGGTGACGACCGTCGCTTCGGCGTCGCTCAGATCGCGCTCGCCGTCCAGCGCTTCGTACATCATCACGCCGGCATTGTTCACCAGAACGTTGAGATCGGGGAAGCGCTGCACGACGTCGGCGGCAAAGGCGGCGATCGCGTCGGCATCGGTGACGTCGAGCGGCAGCGCGTGCATGTTGGCCCGGCCTTCGATCGCGGCGTCCAGCTTGGCGCTATTGCGTCCGGTCACGATCACCACATTGCCGGCATCGTGCCAACGCTGTGCGAGTGCCAGACCGATGCCCGATCCGCCGCCGGTGATCAGGATGGTGTTGCCTGTCGTTTTCATCGTTTGTCCTTCGTTTCGGGGTTGGGGAGACGCTCAATTTATGCCAATACTCTCCAATGGAAAGTAGGCACCTGAAAGTGCTATACTTACTTGATAGAGACTATTGGGATTTCTGCCGTGCCCGCGATGCAAAATTATTCGGCCGCCGCCGATCCCGCGCCCGATCCGCGCGTCGAGATGCTGGTCAACGACCTGATCGGTCGAGTCGCCGACAAATGGACGCTGCTCGTGCTCGAGGAATTGGAAGAGCATGGCACCTGCCGCTTCACCCGGCTGGCGCAGCTTGTACCGGGGATCAGCCAGAAGATGCTGACCCAGACGCTGCGCGCCATGGAGCGCGACGGGCTCGTTCGCCGCACGGTCTATCCGGTGGTGCCGCCGAAGGTCGAATATGCGCTGACCGATCTCGGCCACAGCCTGGGCGAAGCCTTTTGCGGCGTGTGGCATTGGGCCGAAGCGCATCTCGCCGCGGTCGAGGCGGCGCGCAGCGCCTTCGACGCTCGCGCCTGACCGCGGCGGCGGTGCGCTGCGCGCTTATTTGGCGCCTATTTGGCGCCTATTTGGCGAGCGTCACCCGGATCGGTTCGCCGCGCGTTGCGGCGCTGGCGATGACGCGGTCGGCGTCGGCTGATGCCTGCCGCATCGTGTCGCGGCGGCAATGGCGAACGTCATTCTTGCCTTCCAGGTCATAGTCGGGCGCGCTGCCGCACACGGTGACGACCGCGCGCCAGATACGGCGTTCCAGCTTGTCGGCGCCGCGTGCGGTGCTGAGGTCGAGGTCCGAATGGACGACGGCGACGCTGCGTGGCGCGGGCGCCGGTTCGGCGTGGGCGGGCAGGGCGGGCGCGACCGCGGCGAGCGCGGCAAAGGTCAACATCATCTTCATCATATGTCTCCGTTGACCGGCGGGTTGGGGGAGGGGAGGAAGCCGGTAAGACCTAGATACGCCTACGCGCGCCGCCGCAGGAGCAACGATGTTGCGCGATCATTCTGCAGAATTGCAGAATGAAGCGGGGGCGATTATTCCGCACAAGACGCCATGTTCGACTGGAACGACCTTAAATATTTCCTCGCGGTCGCCGAAAGCGGCAGCACGCTTGCCGCGGCGCAGGCGCTGCGCGTCAGCCAGACGACGGTGGCGCGCCGCATCGCCGCGCTGGAGGCGGCTACCGGCGTCACGCTATTTGAACGGCGCCAGGCTGGCTATGCGTTGACGCCGACGGGCGAGGCGATGCTGGCAAGTGCGCTTGCGGTCCGCGACTCTGCGGACCGGTTCGGCGAAGCCGTGGGCGCCCAGTCGCGCGACGCGGGCGGGACCGTCAGCCTGACGACGATGGAGATTATTGCGATCACCGTTTTGCCGCCCATCCTGCGCGACCTGCGTGCGGCGCATCCCGGCATCCATATCGACCTCGACACCGCCGACGAGCCGCGCGACCTTGCAAGCGGCGCTGCCGATATCGCGATCCGCAGCAGCAAGCAGCCGACGGGGGCGGGTCTCGTCGGGCGCCGCGTCGCCGATAATCCGTGGACGGTCTATTGCAGCCGCGACTATGCCGGACGCCACGGCATTCCGCACAGCCGCGAGGAACTGGCGAGGCATCCCTTCATCGGCGGCGGCGGCCATATCTGGGAGCCCTATCGGGCGTGGCTGAAGCAATACCGGCTCGAGGATTCGGTGGTCATGCGTTACGATACCGCATCGGGGTTGCTCGCGGGCGTGCGTTCGGGAATGGGGCTGACGATCCTGCCGGCCTTCCTCGCCGACCGCGAACCCGACCTCGTCCGCTGCATCCCGGCGCGGGAGGATGATACGACCGGCCTGTGGCTGCTCACCCACGAACGCCTGCGCCACGTCCCCCGCATCCGCGTCGTCCTCGATTTTCTGGCCGGGGCGTTGACGCGGCTTGCGCGGGAATAGGTAGTTTCGATCCTGTCGAAATACCGCTTTCCTAATATGTCTGCGCGTGGTTCAAATGGAACGGACAGGGGGTTATGCCGTGATTGGCAATGATTGGCCGGGAGGGGGTATTTGGAAAGATCGCAGGATTCCGGCAATGCTGCTGCGCTATTCGATGGGCCGCTGAAGGCACGCAAGCAACTCGGCGACAACGCTTTCGAGGAATGGCTTTATACGCCTGAAGCAGATTGGGGACCGGCGGAAGAAACGGAGCAGCAGGCCCTCGAGGCTGAATGGGCCGAGGACGACCTGAAACTTCGGATGAAGACCGCCGGTTATATTTCCATACCGGCGGCCTTCATTGGCTTGGGGGTTCTTTCTCTCTTCACCACATCATGGGGCGCTCAGATTCCTTTTATGTGGGCGGTCATCAACCTTCCGCTTCTCACGCTTGCCGTGATTACTTGGCGGCGACGCGAACTGCGCCTTGGGCTCAAGCGCCCAGTCAAAGGCCGCAAAGCTCGCATCCTAGCGGTTATTCTGGTGCTGTTCTCCTTCCTGTCTTTCGTGCTGGATTGGGTGTCGGCCACGATGCGCGGGTGAAGCCATGTCTTGGGAATGTCATGATCGGCCTTTTTCGCCGTCAGCGCGATTCAGAGTGAAGTTGCGCAGTTTTCTGCCACTTACCTCGCGAGCCGCTTTTTTGCCATCGTCGCGCCTCGATCAAGTCCCGAGCGGCGAAAGAGAATGAATTGCGAGTGAAGTTGCGCAGAAAAACGCCACTTTCCCGAGGCGCCTCAGCGAAAGCTCGCGCACCCCAAGGCTGCCGCGTCGATCGCCGTCGCGGCGCCGCGCAGGCGATAGGTGTCGGCAATCGCGCCGCCGGTCTTCGACCGGCTCTCGACGCTCATGCTCGGCGCCGCGCGCATCGCGGCGATGATCGCGGCGTCCATGCGCGCATCGCTGGCCCAGCCGTGAACGCCATTGCCGGTCAGCACGAAGCGGCGGCTGCCGACCGTCAGCCGCAATTCGCTCTGCGGCGCGCGGGGTTTCGACAGCCGGATGTAAAATTGCCCCCGGATGCGCGCCTTGGGCCAATATCCGATGCTGGCATAGGCCTTTTCCTGCGCCCGCCCGATCGTCGCGGCGGGGCTGGCGATCGCGTAGCAGCGGGGGGTTGCCGGATCGCGGAAGGCGCCCCAGCCATCGAAGATGCCGAGCGCGGTCGGCGCCGCCCAGGCGAGCGCGGGCAGGCCGATGCACAGCAATAGAAGGAATAGCGCCCGCCGCATCGCGCTTCCGTTGCGCGAAAGCCGCCGCAATGCAAGCATGGCTTGCGCGGCGCGGCGCGCGCGTTAAGGAAGGAAGACATTTCCAGGGGCAGGGAATCGGGGCGTCGCTGCGTCCGCGGCGCCGGCTCCATCAGGGACTTCTCCCGCAGAACACAGGATGGCGGATAAGAATGAAAGCGACGATTGAACGCGCAGTGCTTCTGAAGAGCCTCGGCCACGTCCAGTCGGTGGTCGAACGGCGCAACACGATTCCGATCCTGTCGAACGTCCTGATCGAAGCCGATGCGAGCGGCCAGCTCAAGCTGATGGCGACCGACCTGGATCTGCAAGTCGTCGAAACCGTCGCGGCAAAGGTCGAAACGCCCGGTACGACCACCGTCTCGGCGCACACCCTGTTCGAAATCGCGCGCAAGCTGCCCGAAGGCGCCGAAGTCAGCCTCGCCGCCGCCGAAGGCAAGATGCAGGTCAAGGCTGGCCGCTCGAACTTCAATCTGCCGACGCTGCCGCGCGACGACTTCCCGGTGATCGCCGAGGGCGATTTACCGACCAGCTTCGAACTACCGGTCGCCGAACTCATCCAGATCATCGACAAGACGCGCTTCGCCATCTCGACCGAAGAAACGCGCTATTATCTCAACGGCATCTTCCTGCACGTAGCCGAAGATTCGACGGGTCCGGTGCTCAAGGCCGCGGCGACCGACGGCCACCGTCTCGCGCGCTATACGGTGACGCGTCCCGAGGGTGCCGCGGGCATGCCCGACGTCATCGTGCCGCGTAAGTGCGTCGGCGAAATCCGCAAGCTGCTCGACGAGGCCGAAGGCAATGTCGAAATCAGCCTCTCGGCGTCGAAGATCCGCTTCCAGCTCGGCAACGCCGTGCTGACCTCGAAGCTGATCGACGGCACCTTCCCCGACTATAGCCGCGTCATCCCGACCGCGAACGACAAGCTCCTGAAGGTCGATCCCAAGAGCCTGTTCCAGGGCGTCGATCGCGTCTCGACCATCGCCAGCGAAAAGACGCGCGCGGTCAAGGTCGGGCTCGACAAGGATCGCATCACGCTCAGCGTCACCAGCCCCGAAAACGGTACTGCGGCCGAAGAACTTCCCGCCGGCTACGACGCCGACGCGATGGAGATCGGCTTCAACGCCCGCTATCTCAGCGATATCCTGGGACAGGTCGACGGCGACACCGTCGAACTCCATCTCGCCGACGCGAACGCGCCGACGCTGATCCGCGAAAGCGAGAAGAGCCCGGCGCTCTACGTGCTGATGCCGATGCGGGTGTAGGTCGGCGTCCGCTTGATCTTGCGGATCAGCCCGCCTTCGCGACCCGCCAGATAATCCCGCCGGTATCGTCGGCGACCAGCGCGCTGCCGTCCTTGGCGACCTTGACATCGGCCGGGCGGCCGCGGGTCGTCTTGCCGTCCTTGGCGACAAACTGGTCGAGCAGGGTGACGGGCAGGGCGTCGAGCGGCTTGCCATTGTCGCCGAACTTGACGAACACGACGTCATATCCCGACACCGGATCGCGGTTCCACGACCCGTGCAGCGCGATCAGCGCGCCGTTCGCCCAGCGGTCGCCAAGGTCCAGACCGTTGGTGAAGGTCATGCCCAGCGGCGCGACATGGGCGCCCAGCGCATATTGCGGCCGCTTGACATATTGCCGCCGGTCCTCGGCTTCGGGGGCAACTCGCGGATCGGTGAAACCACCCCAATAATACCAGGGCCAGCCGAAGAAATCGCCCTCGTCGACGTCGGTCAGATAGTCGGGAACGAGGTCCGACCCCAGCATGTCGCGTTCGTTGACCACGGTCCACAGCGTGTTGCTGCCCGGATAGAAGGCAAGGCCGACGGGATTGCGGATGCCGGCGGCATAGGTGCGCATATATTTATTCTCGGGCCGCACCTCCAGGATACGGGCGCGGCGGACCTCGTTGCCCATGCCCTTTTCGCCGATGTTCGAATCGGCGCCGACGCCGATGTAGAGCCAGCCATTGGGCGCCGCGACCAGGCTCTTCGTCCAGTGGCGGTTGGTGCCTTGGGCGGGCAGATCGACGATCTTGGTCGGCTTGCCGGCCATCGCCGTCGCGCCCTCGACGAACGGAAAGGCGAGCAGCGCGTCGGTGTCGGCGACGTAGAGCGTCTTTCCGACCAGCGCCATGCCGTAAGGCGAGTTCAGTCCGGTGATATAGGCGGTCTTCACTTCCGCCTTGCCGTCGCCATTGGCGTCGCGGAGCAGGGTGATGCGATTGGCCGACGGGCCGCCGGCGCCGGCCTTGCCCATCAGCGACTTCATCACCTTGCCTTCGATGCCGCTGTCCTTGCGCGGCGGGCTCTGCGCCTCAGCGACCAACACGTCGCCATTGGGCAGCACGAGCATCGAACGCGGATGGTCAAGCCCTTCGGCAAAGCGCGCGACGGTCAATCCCTCCGCGGCCCGAGGCGCTTCGCCGGCCGGCCAGCCCGTGGCTTCGAGCACCTTCATCGTCGGAAATTGTTCGGGGCGCTGCGACGCCATCACCGGCACCCGGCCGCTGAGTTCGGCGGTCGAAAAGCGCGCAATGTCGGGACGTGACGCGACGTAAAAGGCGATCCCGCCCGCGACGATCAGCATGACAAGGGCGATGGCGACATATTTCAGGATCTTGCGCATGCCCCCTGCTTACACGCGCAGTGCCGCGCGGCAAAGAGGCGAAAGGCGAAGGCTATGGTTAAGCGCCAAGCCGCTTGCATTAACCTTACCCGATTGTTCATCACGGTTGGGAACGGCGCGGTCAGGCGTGCGCGCTAGGGGGGTGTTTCGAGGCAACGGACGGGGACTCCATGCAGCTTCCAGCACCATTTCTTGCCGACCGCGGTGCGGTCGACGACGCGTATGCGCTGATGACCGAGCATGGCGAGGAAGCCGGCTTCGCTGCGGCCGCGCGCGCCGAACAATATCGGGTGCTCGGCAATCATGTCCATTTCGCGCGCTGGCGGCAGATCGAGCGGCTGATCACCTATCTGTCGATCGATGCCGCGCTCGATACGGTGCACTGACGCCTAAAGCCGCAACCCCGCCGTTTCGGGCAGGCCCGCCATGATGTTGAGGTTCTGCACGCAAGCGCCGCTCGCGCCCTTGCCCAGATTGTCGAGCCGCGCGACGAGCCGCGCCTGGCTGCCGTCGGTATTGGCGAAGACGAACAATGCGATGCGATCGTCGCCCTGGTCCGATGCGCGCAGCAGCATTTCGCCGTCCGCGGGGGCGTCGCCCATCACGACGATCGGGCTTGCCGCATAATAGTCGGCGAGGGCCGAGCGGAGTTCATCGACCGGCGCGGCGCCGGACATCGCGCCAAGCGACAAAGGCACCTCGACCACCATGCCGCGATGCGCCGGCACGACAGCGGGGGAGAATAGCGGGGCGACCGTCAGGCCGCAGCGCGCCTGCATTTCGGGTACATGCTTGTGTCCCAGCGACAGCGCATAGCCGCGCCAGGCAATGTCGGGGTCGGCCTTGAAGCGCTCGATGAGGCTTTTGCCGCCGCCCGAATAGCCGCTGACGGCGTGGCAGCTATAGGGCCAGTCGGCGGGGAGGAGGCCGTCGCGGACCAGCGGCGCGACGAGCGCGATGAAGCCGGTCGAATAGCAGCCGGGATTGCTGACGCGCATCGCTTCGGCCACCGCGCCATGGCCGACGACCTCCGGAAAGCCATAGACCCACCCGGGCGTGACGCGGTGCGCGGTCGACGCGTCGATGACGCGCGTGCGGTCATTGTCGATCATCGCCACCGCTTCGCGCGCCGCATCGTCGGGCAGGCAGAGGATGACGAAATCGGCGGCGTTCAGAGCTTCGCGCCGCGCGCCCGCATCCTTGCGCCGCGCCTCGTCGAGCTGGAGCAGCGAAAATTCCTGGCGCCCGGCCAGCCGGTCGGCGATTTCAAGCCCGGTGGTGCCGGCGGCACCATCGATAAACACGCTCGTCATGGCTCAGCGCGGCCGCTTGCAGCCGGTGACGGCCGGTTCATGCCCCTTGGCGGCCGACCGCGCCACGACATCGGCGAGCGGCTCGGCCTTCACGCCCATCCAACGGCGGCTCGAGTGGATGATCGTGTCGGCGTCGGCCATGATCCCGACATGACCGGGGAAGAAGATGAGGTCGCCGCTCTGCAAATCGCCCTGCGCTACATCCTTGTCGGCGCCGAGCGCAGCGAGTTGCAGGTCACTGTCGCGCGGAAGCTGCACCCCCGCCGCTGCCCAGGCGAGCTGGACGAGCCCAGAACAGTCGATGCCCCGCTTTGTGCGGCCGCCAAACAGATAGGGCGCCCCGATCATCGCTTCGGCGACCGCCGCGGCATCGGCAACCTGGCTGTCTGCATCGACCAGCGCGCCGAGCGGGAGGTAGCCGTGCGCGGTCGCGAGCCATTCGCCGGCAATTTCGCCCATCACGAGCGCGCCCATCGGCAGCACTGCCGAACCGCCGCTCGCGGCATCGGGGGCGGAGTGGAAGATGGCCTCGGTCGCGGCGACGCGGTGCGTCGGCGCAATCGGCGCGCCGAGCGCATCGGCAGCGAGATAGCCGACATAATGATCGGCCAGACTATAGCCCCAAGCCCAGCCGCCGGTCAGATCGAGCAGCGCGAAACCCTCGCCATAGAGCAGTTCGCTCGTCTGTTCGGCATCGGGCGACGGCGTGCCGCGCAGCACGGCGGCCGGCAGGACGCTGCTCATCATCATCGGCGCCGCATAATGCGGTGCGAAATACTTGCCGGCGACCGCGATGTCGGCAAGGTCAGGACGGATCGCGACGATGCGCGGATCATAGCTTTGCGAGGTGCCTGCGAGCCCGAAGCGGTCGCGGCCCGCGCCCGCAACGCCGGGGCGCCCCATCCGCACGCGATTGGTCGCTAGATTGTCACCACTGTCAGCGTTCACTGGCTATCCTGTTTTCCGGTCGATCCACCCACGGCGGACAATCGCGCGCCATTAGCGCAGCGCACAGCGCTTTATCAAGGATGTTCAACCTTTGGCGCGCCGGTCGTAGCGCGCCTGCAACATCGCCCAGGCTGCGCGCAGCCCCAGCGCCGCGCCGCCCTTCGGCCGCCCGGGCTTCGCAGAAGGCCGCCACGCGAAGGTGTCGAAATGGGCCCAGGCGGCGCCGTCGGGCACGAAGCGCTTGAGAAACAAGGCCGCCGTGATCGAACCGGCAAAGGACGAGGAACCGGCATTGCCAAGATCGGCGATATCGGTTTCGAGCAGATCGGCGTAGCCGTCCCACAGCGGCATGCGCCAGACGGGATCGTCGCGATCGATACCGCCGGCAAGCAGATCGTCGGCGAGTGCATCGTCATTGGCATAGAGTGCGGGCAGATCGGGGCCGAGTGCGACCCGCGCCGCGCCGGTCAGCGTCGCAAAGTCGACAAGCAGTTCGGGCGCTTCCTCACCCGCCTTGGTCAGCGCGTCGCCGAGCACCAGGCGACCCTCCGCATCGGTGTTGCCGATTTCGACCGTCAGCCCCTTGCGGCTCTTCAGCACATCGCCGGGCCGGCAGGCATCGCCCGAGATGGCGTTTTCGGCCGCGGCAACCAGACAGTGAAGGCGCACCGGCAGGCCGCTTTCCATAATGAGCTGCGCCAGGGCGAGCACATGCGCAGCGCCGCCCATATCCTTTTTCATCAACCGCATGCCCGATGCGGGTTTGATGTCGAGCCCGCCGCTGTCGAAGCTGATCCCCTTGCCGACCAGCGCAACGCGCGGGTGATCCGCCTTGCCCCAATGAATTTCGATCAGCCGCGGCGCATGATGCTTTGCTGCGGCGCGCCCGACCGCATGGATCATCGGATACCCCTGTTCGAGCGCTTCGCCCTTGGTTACGGTCAGCTTGCCGCCATGCGCTTTGGCGATCCGTTCGGCCACCTTTTCAAGCTCGGCGGGCCCCATGTCGGCACCGGGCGTGTTGACGAGATCGCGGACGAGCGCCGTTGCACGCATTTCGGCCACCATCGGCGCAATTGCGCCGACATCGGCGGTCAAAAGCACGCGCGGGCCGCTGCCTGCCTCTTCCTTGCTGCGATAGGCGTCGAAGCGATACTGACCGCTCATCCAGCCGAACAGCGCCTTGCCGGGCTGGCGTCCGTCGAGCCGGTAGCGCCCCTCGGGCAAGAGTGGCGCGATTTTGGCGAGACACCAGGCCGAAAGATTGTCGACATTGGCGACCGCGGTGACGACCGACCAGCTTTCGGCGTCGTCGCCCGGAAGGATGGCGTGAGCATAACCGTCAGGCTTGTAGCGCAAGGCCGCAAGCGCAGCGCGTTCGCGCGCGCTGCGGCTCTTCAGCCAGTCGTCATAGCTCTTCTTGTCGACAAGGTGGATCGTGCGCGCATCCTGCCCCTTGTCGGGCTGGATCAGGTCGGAATAATCGGTCATGCAAATTCTGCTAGGCTTCCCCGGAAACTTTGTCGATTCCCCGCGTTGGAGCTGTCATGACAAGCAAAAGCCTTCCGATCGTCCTGATCGCCGCCACCCTGTGTTCCGCCTGCTCGAAGGAGCCCGAACCGACCCCGGCCGAAAAGGTCGCGGCGGCGTCGGTTCCGGGCGCGCCGCCGGGCGCCGCCGACGATGTGGCGGCGAAGGCCGCGACCGCCTCGGACGTCAAGGAAAGCAGCGACCTCATCGAATTCGCTTATAGCTATCCGCGCGAAGCCGCTGCGATCCCAGACCTTGCGAAATGGCTCGACAACGACCGCGCGAAGAAGCGCGAGGCGCTGATAGCCGATGCGACGCGCGACCGCGACGCGGCGAAGAAGGAGGGTTTCCCCTATCACGCGCACAGCCATTTGCAGGCGTGGGAGCGGGTGACGAACACGCCGCGCTTCCTGAGCCTGTCGAGCGATATTTCGACTTATACCGGCGGCGCGCACGGCATGACGAGTTTCGACACGCTGATCTGGGACCGTAACCGCGCGATCCGGCTGAAGCCGCTCGACCTGTTTACCAGCGGCGAAGCGTTCGACGCCGCGATCCGCAAGCCTTTCTGCGAGGCGATCGTACGCGCCAAGGCCGCGCGCGGCATTTCGCCATCGGACGATCCCGACGGCATCTTTGAAAAATGTCCCGCTGCGTCGACGCAGACCGTGTGGCTCGGATCGTCAGACGGCAAATATCTCGACCGGCTGACGATCGGCATCGCGCCCTATGAGATCGGCCCCTATGCCGAGGGCAACTACAAGATCAACGTCCCCGTGACCGGCGCGCTGGTGAAGGTGGTGAAGCCCGAATATCAGCGCGATTTCCTGCCGCTGAACTGAAACCGCCGGTCACGCGTTGGTCGGGCGAGGGGGCAGGCAGGAGACATGTCATGCCAGCCAAGTCCAAGGCCCAGCAAAAGGCCGCCGGCGCCGCGCTGAGCGCGAAGCGCGGCGATACGCCGAAATCGGAGCTTCGGGGTGCGTCGAAGGAGATGTACGATTCGATGAGCGAAAAGGAACTCGAAGACTTTGCGTCGGGATCGACCAAAGGGAAGCCGGATCACGTCGATTAGAAGGCGCTCAAGGCGGTTCTTGAAGCGACCGATGGTGGCTTTGGGGTGGGAAGTGGACGCTGTATGACGATACCAAGAAGGTTAGTTGCTGCCCGCAACCGGTCGCCACCAATCCTCTGATATGGCGAAAACCGAACCCGCCGATTACTCCGCGGCTTCGAGGGCCGGGGCCGATGCCTCCTTCGATACCGACGCCGCCTTGCCGAACTTGAGCACGCCGTCATCGACCGGGCCGGTGCGCATGTCGATGCGGTCCTGGACATAATTCTGGCTGAGCCGCCACGGCAGCTTGTCGGCATTTTTGGGCATGATGTGGAGCGCGCGCTGGATATAGCCTGACGAGAAGTCGAAGATATTCTCTTCGGTCAGGCTCGTCGGGTCGGCGAGCAGCGGCGTTGCCACCGTCGTGCCGGTATCGCGCATATGATTGAGGACGCGGCAGACATATTCGGACACGATGTCGGCGCGCAGCGTCCAGCTGGCGTTGAGATAGCCGAAGACGACCGAGAAATTCGGCACGTTCGAGAACATGCACGCCTTGTAATAAAAATGCTCGTTCCACGCGACCGGCTCGCCATCGACGCGGACGGGGATTTTGCCCGCGACCGCGAGCTTGAGGCCGGTGGCGGTAATGATCACGTCGGCGTCGAGATGCTGGCCCGATTTGAGCTGGATGCCGGTCTTGTCGAAGCGTTCGATATGATCGGTGACGACCGAGGCCTTGCCCGCCTTCATCGCTTCGAAAAAGTCGGCATCGGGGACGAGGCAGAGCCGCTGGTCCCACGGATTATAGGGCGGGGTGAAAGCGACGGGATCGTAACGGTCGCCGAGCGCCTGCTTCAGCTTCTTGGTCAGGAAGTCCGCAACCTTTTCCGGCTTTTCGCGCGCGCGGCGGAAAACGATGTCCTGAAGGCGGATATTCTTGAAGCGCGTCAGCCGGTAGGCGGTCTTTTCGGGCAGGATCTTGCGAAGGAAATTAGCGAATCCGTCCTTTGCCGGACGGATGGCATACCAGGTCGGCGTGCGCTGCAGCATCGTCACATGCGCGGCCTTGTCCGCCATCGACGGGACGATCGTCACCGCGGTAGCGCCCGATCCGATGACGACGACCTTCTTGCCCGAATAGTCGAAATCCTTCGGCCAGAATTGCGGGTGGATGATTTGCCCCGCAAAATCCTCGCGCCCCGTGAAATTGGCGTCGAACGGCTCGTCATAATCATAATAGCCCGAGCCGAGGTAGAGCCAGCGCGCGGTCGTCGTGCTGACCGCGCCCTTGTCGTCTTCCATCGTCACCGTCCAGCGCGCGGCGGCGCTGTCCCAGTCGGCGCCGACAACCTTGTTGTTAAAGCGGATATGCTCGCGGATGCCGCGCTCGTCGACGATGCGGTTGAGATATTCGAGGATCGAAGGGCCGTCGGCGATGGACTTTTCGTGGCGCCACGGTTCGAAGACGAAACCCAGCGTGTGCATGTCGCTGTCCGACCGGATGCCGGGGTAGCGGAACAGGTCCCAGGTGCCGCCCAGATTAGCCCGCCGCTCGACCAGCGCGAAGCTGCGGTCGGGACTGTGCATCTGGAGATGCGCGGCCATGCCGATGCCCGAAAGGCCGGCGCCGACGATCAGAACGTCCTGATCCACGGGGCTGTCCATGCCTGCCATCATTTCGTCTCCCATTTGTCTTTAAGGTCGCAGCTTACGCACAGCGTTGCATTTTGCAATCGAATTGACGTTTACGGAAAGGGCATCGCGGGCAATGCGCCATTGCCGCTGTCACAATATTGTCATAGGGGCGTCACCGAATGGCAATGAAACACCGCGGCTCCGGCGGTAGTTTAGGATTTCGGCCGGTTTATGCGTCAGATTGCGGTGCTTCCTTATCGATTCGCGGGCGTGGGCAAGGATGGCCCCACCGAAATCATGCTCATCACCTCGCGCGGCACGGGCCGCTGGGTGATCCCGAAGGGCAATCCGCTGACCGGGATGGACCGCCACGCTTCGGCGGCGGTCGAGGCCGAGGAAGAGGCGGGGGTGATCGGCGCGGTCTGCCCGACCTCGATCGGTAGCTATGAATATCGCAAGCGCCGCGCGAACGGCGCCGCGATCATGTACAATGTCGAAGTGTTTCCGCTCGCCGTGACGCGGGAGCTTTCCGAATGGAAGGAAATGGACGAGCGCGAGCGGCGCTGGTTCACTTTCGACGAGGCCGCGGGGGCGGTCGACGAACCCGATCTTCAGGCCCTTATCCGGTCGTTCGGCGACAGCGGCTTTCGCGTCGCGGCGCAGCGATCGGGGGTCATGTTCAACGTTGCGGAAAAGACAGGGGTCAATCGCATGTTTGCTTGGTTCCAGCGCCTGCTCCCGAGGCAGGGCAATTTCTTCGACCTGTTCGAAGCGCATGCTGCGACGCTCGCCGCGGGATCGGAAGCGCTGGCGCGGCTGCTCCAGGGCGGCGAGGGCATGGCCGACCATATCCAGGAGATCGTCGAGCGCGAGCATGACGCCGACGCGATCACGCGCGAGGTGCTGCAGACAGTTCGCCGCACCTTCCTGACCCCCTTCGATCGCAGCGCGATCACCGACCTCATCGCCTCGATGGACGATGCGATCGACGAGATGCAGAAGACCGCGGGCGCGATCGACCTGTACGACGTCAAGGAATTCGACGCCGAAATGCGTGATATCGCGGCGATCATCGTCGATGCCGCGCGGCTGACGGTCGAGGCGCTGCCGCTGCTGCGCAATGTCGCCGCGAACGGCCCCCGCCTGCACGAACTCACCGAGCGGCTGGTCCGCATGGAGGGGCATGCCGACGAGATCCACGCGGCAGGGCTGAAGCGATTGTTCAAGGAACATGGTGCGTCGAACACGATCCATTTCATGATCGCGCGCGAACTCTACAGCCACCTCGAGCGCGTCGTCGACCGGTTCGAGGATGTCGCGAACGAAATCGACGGTCTGGTCATCGACCACGCGTAAGCGGGGCGGGCGCTCATGCACGAACTGGCATTTCCTCTTCTCGTCGGGCTGGTCCTCCTCGCGCTGGCGTTCGACTTTCTGAACGGCCTGCACGACGCCGCAAACAGCATTGCGACCGTTGTCGCGACGCGGCTGCTGAAGCCTGTGCAGGCGGTGATGTTCGCCGCCTTCTTCAACTTTGCAGCCTATTTCCTGAGCCTCGCTTTTCCGCAATTGCACAAGGTGGCAGAAACGATCGGCGCGGGGCTGATCGACAAGGATCTGGTCACGCCCGCGGTGGTCTTCGGCGCCCTGGTCGGCGCGATGTTCTGGAATGTCGTCACCTGGCTGAAGGGCATCCCGTCCTCGTCGAGCCATGCGCTCGTCGGCGGCATCGTCGGCGCGGGCATCGCCCATGCGGGATTCGAGGGCATCCAGTGGTCGGGGCTCAACAAGACGGTCATCGCGATCTTCCTGTCGCCGCTGCTCGGCATGCTGCTCTCGATGCTCGTGATGCTGCTCAGCAGCTGGGCGTTCCGGCGTTCGACCGCGAAATTCGCCGAGGTCACGTTCCGCCGCTTGCATCTCGTTTCATCGGCCGCCTATTCGCTCAGCCACGGGCTCAATGACGCGCAGAAGACGATGGGCGTCATCACCGTGCTGCTTTATTCGACCGGCTATCTGACCGGCGATTTCCATGTGCCGCACTGGGTGGCAATCAGCTGCTATATCGCGATCGGTCTCGGTACCTTGTCGGGCGGGTGGAAGATTATCGAGACGATGGGCGGCCGCATCACCAAATTGTCGCAGCATCAGGGCTTTGCCGCCTCGACCGGCGGGTCGATCATGGTGTTCACCGCCAGCCTGCTCGGCATCCCGGTGTCGACGACCCATACGATCACCGGCAGCATCATCGGCGCCGGTGTCGCGCGCCGCGCCAGTGCAGTGCGCTGGGGCGTGGCGAGCAACGTCGTCGTCGCCTGGTTCATCACCATCCCGGCGAGTGCGATCGTTGCAGCACTCTTCTATTCGCTTACGCGCCTGTTCTGATCATTTTGCCGGGCGATAGTCGATGCTCGCCGCCCCGACCATGCGGACGGGGAGGTAGAGGCCGTTGCCATACGCCTTGATCTCGCCGGTTTCGAAACTGTCGATGCGGGTCCGGATGACGAAGTCGCCTTCGCGCCGCTGGTCGATCGCGCGGCGGATCTTGGCTTCGAGTTCGGTGAGATCGCGGGTGAAATTCTGGGTCAGCGCGTCGGCGATCATCGGCGCGAAATCGGGTTGCTGTGCCAACAGCACGAAGATGTCGCCCTTGATCCCGTTGGTGTCGCCCTTGACGTGCAGATCAGTGAAGCGAACCTCGGCCGATCCGGGCTTGTTCACCGGACGCGCGGTCAGCCAGACGCGGCCGCGGGTGGGCGCACGCTTTGCGCCGACCGGCAGCACGTCCATGTCGACCCCTACCGCGATCTTGTGGTCGGGAGCGCCGTAGACGGCGACCTTGCCAAAGCGGGCATCGACGGGGCCGACGGCGGGCAGGTCGAACGGCCGCAGCGATCGTTTGGCGAGCGACCGCGCGATCACGGGTTCGAGCTGCGCATAATCGGCGATCACCGGCACGCGCACGTCGAAATGGGGCTTGGGCATTTCGCGCACCAGCTGCGGTAGCGGCGTCGGCGCCGGATTCTGCGGCCGGTTCGACACGAAGCTTTCAGTCACCGCCTCGACCGCGAGATTGAGGTCGAGCCGCAGGCCGTTGACGCGGAACCCGCCGAAGAGGATCAGCTGCGG
Source organism: Sphingopyxis sp. P1IMeth2 (assembly GCF_900185685.1). Taxonomy (NCBI): domain Bacteria; kingdom Pseudomonadati; phylum Pseudomonadota; class Alphaproteobacteria; order Sphingomonadales; family Sphingopyxidaceae; genus Sphingopyxis; species Sphingopyxis sp. P1IMeth2. The sequence continues at coordinate 126,913 of NZ_FYAT01000009.1, read as the reverse complement.
CGTGACCCGCATCCACACCGGGGGATTTTCCCGATTGAGCTCGATCGTCGTAAACGCCTGGCGCCAGATATCGGCCGCCTGGGCGCGGATGTTGATGCGGGCGATCTCGCGATTCACTTCGCGCTCGACATCGCGGATCACCGGACGCAGCTTTTCGTCGGCTTCGTCGGTGAAGGTGATGCGCTGGCCCAGAAAGTCGATGCCGGGCGGATTGGTCCAGCCATAGCTGATCCGCGCCTTGCCCTGCATCCGCCAGTCGCTGGTCAGATCGACGCGCACGCGCGCATGCACCATCGCCGATCCGGTCGCGGTTTCGCCCTTCAGCACACCGCCGACGTCGCGCGCGCTGATCCGCGCATTCAGGGGCACATCGACGACGATCTCGTTTCCTTCGCCCCGCATGCGCAGCGCGCCGCGCGTGACCCGCCCGACGATGGTGCAGGGGATCGCCGGCGTCACCTTTACCTTCTTGCCGAACAGCTTCACGCGTTGCGGTTCGACGCAGGCCTTTTCGCGCCGGTTGATCGTCCACAGCGTCTTTGGGATCGCGCGTTCGAGTTCGCGTTTCAGTGGTGCGATGTCGGCATTGACCGGAACCGCGATCAGCGACGTCTGCGACGGGCTGGGCGCCGTGTCGGTGGCGTGCGGCGGCGCCTCGTCGCCGCCCTTCGCAGGGTCGCAGCCGGCGAGCGTAGCCGCCAGACATGATGCAACAATCAGCCCCTTGATCGCGTGCATGGCCCCATTCCCGATCGTTATCTGTCAGATAACATCGATCGGCGAAAGCCGTTCCAACAATTTGTGCGGATCAGGAAGAGGGCGATCAGCCCGCGATGACCCCGAACAGGTCGTGCTCGTCGGCATCTTCGACCACCACATCGACGATGTCGCCGGCTTTCAGCGTCGCGGCGACGTCGCGCAGATAGACATGCCCGTCGATTTCGGGGGCGTCGGCCTGGCTGCGGCCGGTGGCGCCGATGCTGCCTTCTTCGTCGGCTTCGCCCACTTCGTCGATGATGACGGCAAGCGTGCGGCCGACCTTGGCTTCAAGCTTTGCGGCGCTGATCGCTGCGGTCTTCGCCATGATCCGCTGGTAGCGTTCTTCCTTGACCTCTTCGGGGACCGGATCGGGCAGGGCATTCGCCTGCGCGCCCGCGACGGGTTCGAAGCGGAAGGCGCCGACGCGGTCGAGCTGCGCCTCGTCGAGCCAGTCGAGGAGATACTGGAAATCCTCTTCGGTTTCGCCAGGGAAGCCGACGACGAAGCTCGAACGGATCGCGATGTCGGGTGCGATCGCGCGCCATGCCTTCAGCCGTTCGAGCACCTTGGCTTCGTTCGCCGGGCGCTTCATCGCCTTCAGAACCTTCGGGCTCGCGTGCTGGAAGGGGATGTCCAGATAAGGCGTCAACAGCCCCTCGGCCATCAGCGGGATCACCGCATCGACGTGCGGATAGGGATAGACATAGTGGAGCCGCACCCACGGCGCGCGACCGTCGCCGGTCTTTAACTGACCGAGCTCGCGCGCGAGGTCGGTCATGTGCGCACGCACCTCATGGCCTTGCCATTCGCGCGGCTGGTGCCGGATGTCGACGCCATAGGCCGAGGTGTCCTGGCTGATCACCAGCAACTCCTTCGTCCCTGCCGCGACGAGCTTTTCAGCCTCGCGCAGCACCGCGTCGATGCGGCGGCTGACGAGCTTGCCGCGCAGATCGGGGATGATGCAGAAGGCGCAGCTGTGGTTGCAGCCTTCGCTGATCTTCAAATAGCTGTAGTGGCGCGGTGTGAGCTTTAGTCCGCCTTCGGGGATCAAATCAACGAATGGCCCCTGCGTCGGGGGCGCCGCCTCGTGGACCGCATCGACAACCTGTTCATATTGATGCGCGCCGGTGACCGCGAGGACGTTGGGGAAACGCGCGCGAATGACCTCCGCCTCGTTGCCCATGCAGCCGGTGACGATGACGCGGCCATTCTCCGCCATCGCCTCGCCGATCGCCTCCAGGCTTTCCTCCTTCGCGCTGTCGAGGAAGCCGCAGGTGTTGACGAGCACGACGTCGGCGCCAGCGTAATCGGGCGACAGGCCATAGCCGTCGGCGCGCAATTTGGTCAGAATTCGTTCGCTGTCGACGAGTGCCTTCGGACAGCCGAGCGAAACCATGCCGACTTTCGGCTGGGCGGGGAGGGTCTTGATTGTCATGATCGGCCGCGCGCATAGGCGATTTTTGCGCCCTTGTCACGCGCCCGCTGCTTGGGCGTAAAGCCTAATCGGCTTCGCACGCCTCGCACGGGATGACTTCGACCAATATGTCGCCGCTCTGCAGGGATTTTGCACCCGCTTCCCAGAAGCCGATCGGCTGACCGCCGCGATAGATGCGCAGGCCGCGGCCGCCGCTGGCAAGTTCGTCGATGCTTTTGCCGATTTCTTCGGGGTGCACCGGACGCTCGTTGAGCTGCACCTTGCCCGATACCGAGGCCAGGTCAGCCATATAGTCGGCGATGTGCGCACCCTGCGCCGATCCGGCGAGCAGCAGTCCAGTGAAGCTGACCGGGTTGATGACGTCGTTCGCGCCGGCCTGGCGCGCGAGCAATTCATTGTCCTGGGTACGGATGACGACGCTGATCGGTACCTGCGGAGCAAGATGGCGGACGGTCAGGACGATCAGGATCGAGGTGTCGTCGCGTCCCGCCGATACCAGCACCGAGCGGGCCTGGGCGATCCGCACGTCGAGCAAGGTTTCGTCGCTCGACGCATCGCCCTCCAGCACGTTGCAACCCATCGCTTCGGCGGCATCGATGCGCTGGCGCGACGGATCGATGACGACAATGCAAGCGGGATCGGTGCCGCGCGCGATCAGTTCGTGAACCGCCTCGCCGCCGCTGACGCCGAAGCCCAGAACGACGATGTGATCGGTGAGTTTTGCCTGGATGCGAGCCATGCGCCATTTTTCCCATGTGCGTTTGATGACGAAACTATAGGCCGTGCCGACGAAGATGAAGAGCACGGCGATGCGGATCGGGGTCACGATCAGCGCCTCGATCAGGCGCGAGCGGTCCGATACCGGCGCAATATCGCCGAAGCCGGTGGTCGTGACAGAAATCATCGTGAAATAGACGACGTCGAGGAAGCTGATGTGGCCGTCGTGGCTGTCCTTCAGTCCGGCGCGATCGATCCAGTGCACGAGGACGACGAAGGCGATCAGCAAGAAGGCGAGGCCGAGCCGCGCGGTGACATCCGCCCAGACGGGCCATTTGCTCGCGCGGCGCAGCGGTTGAAACCGGTGCTGGAGCTTCAGTCGGTCGGACGGACGACGGCTCATCGCGGCGGCAACTGCTTCATCGGATCGACGGGTATCCGATTCTTGCGGAGCTGGAAATGGAGTTGCGGCGATTGCACCTGCCCGGTGGCGCCGGCGAGGCCGATCACCTCGCCCGCCTTGACCGCCTGTCCGCGCTGGACGTCGATCTTGGCCGCATGGCCATAAGCGCTCATCCAGCCGCCGCCATGATCGATGAGGATCAGGCCGCCATAGACCGCAATCTGATCGCCGGCATAGGCGACGACCCCGGCCGCCGCGGCATGGATCGGCGTCCCGCGCGCGGCGGCGATGTTGATCCCGTCATTGACCTTGCCGGGTGCAAGCGGACCGAAACGTGCGATCAGCTTGCCCTGCAGCGGCCATTGGAAACGGCCCGAAAAGGCGGCGGGCGGCGCGATGGCGGTGGTGACGGGCGCGCGCGGCGCGGCGCTGGCGGCGGCGGGGCGCGTTCTGGCGGCGAGCGCGGGCTGGCTGCCGGTCATGATATCGTCGATGTCGAGACGGAAGGCGGCGGCGCGCGCGGCGACATCGACCTGCTCAGGGGTCAGCGGCCGGGCCGAAGCAGGCAGGCGCAAGCGCTGACCGACGCGCAGGATATAGGGCTCGGCAAGCGCGTTGATCGTCACCACCTCGCCCCAATCGACGCCATAGGCATGGGCGATGCCAATGCCGGTCTCGCCCGCGGCGACGCGGTGATAGCGACCCGCCGGAATCCGCAGTTGCTGCCCCGGGTGCAGCGTATAGGGCGGCGCAAGGTCATTCTCCATCGCGATGGCCTCGGACCCCGCGCCGGTCATCGCGCCGATCGCGCGCAGCGTGTCGCCGGGACGCACAACATAGGTCGAGGCGGCAATATCGCGGGCGTTGGCCGCGACGCGCTGAAGCGTCCAGATCGGGCGCGCGTCGCCGCCGACAACCTCGCCAAGTGAACCGCGCTCGAAGTCGGAAGCTCGGGCCTGCTGCGTCGGTGCAGCCGCACGCGGAGCCGGAGCGGTGGTGGCCGGAATACAGGCCGACAGGGCGAGGGCGCCGGTCAACGCGCCGATATAATGATGAATTTTCCCCACCGCGGTCCTTTGGCAGAGCCGCGCCGGGAAATCTACTATGGTTAATCCGACGCCAATCGCGCGGCATAGGCGCCGCGCAGCGCGGCGAGCGAGGCGTCGTGGGTGAGGTCGAGTTGCAGCGGCGTCACCGCGATATAGCCGTCGTCGATCGCCTCGAGGTCGGTGTCGTGGCCGGGCGAATGTTCGATCCCGTGCAGCCCGAACCAGTAATAGCGATAGCCGCGCGGGTCGGTGCCCTCGACGATCGAGCCGCGGCTGTAATCGTGGAAGCCCTGCCGCACGACGCGGATGCCCTTCACCGCTTCGGCGGGGATGGCGGGGAAATTGACGTTGATCAGCGTTCGCGGCGTCATCGCCATGGCGACGAGCGGGCGCAGCACCTTGGCGCCCCATGCCTCGGCCGCCTCGAACGGCACAGCGTCACCCATGCCTTCGCGCGCATAGACCTGGCTCAGCGCGATGGCGGGGATGCCGGCCAGCGCACCCTCGATCGCCGCCGAAACGGTGCCCGAATAGGTGATGTCGTCGCCAAGGTTCGCGCCGCGATTGACGCCCGAGAGGATCAGGTCGGGCTTTTCGGGCATCAGCTTGCCCATCGCGATCATCACCGAATCGGTCGGGGTGCCGGTGCAGGACCAGCGCCGTTCGCCATGCTCGCGCACGCGCACCGGGCGCGAGAGGGTGAGCGAGTGGCCGGCGCCCGACTGCTCCTCTGCCGGGGCGCAGACCCAGATGTCGTCGGAAAGCTGGCGCGCGATCGCTTCGAGCACGGCCATGCCGGGGGCGTGATAACCGTCGTCGTTGGTCAGAAGGATGCGCATGGCTTTTCCAGACTATATGTCATTGCGAGGAGCGCAGCGACGAAGCATTCTCCAGCGGAATATTTGCGCTTGGTCGAAGGCTGGAGGTTGCTTCGCTGCGCTCGCAATGGCGGATCAGGGCACCAGCCGCGTGATCCCGCCCATATAGGGCAAGAGTGCGGGCGGAACATCGACGCTGCCGTCTGCCTGCTGATAATTTTCCAGGATGGCGACAAGCGTGCGGCCCACCGCAAGCCCCGAACCATTGAGCGTATGGACGAATTCATTCGCCTTGGCGCCGTCGCGGCGGAAGCGGGCGTTCATCCGGCGCGCCTGGAAATCGCCGCAGTTCGAGCAGCTCGAAATCTCGCGATAGGCCCCCTGTCCCGGCAGCCAGACTTCGAGGTCATAGGTCTTGCGCGCGGCAAATCCCATGTCGCCCGCACATAGCAGCATCTTGCGATAGGGCAGGTCGAGCGCTTCGAGCACCGCTTCGGCGCAGCGCGTCTTGCGTTCGAGTTCGGCGTCCGAATCCTCGGGCCGGACGATCGAGACAAGCTCGACCTTCCAGAACTGGTGCTGGCGGATATAGCCGCGCGTGTCGCGCCCCGCCGATCCAGCCTCCGACCGGAAGCAGGGCGTGAGCGCGGTCATGCGGATGGGCAGCTCGGCCTCGGGCAGGATCTCTTCGCGCACCGCATTGGTCAGGCTCATCTCTGAGGTCGAGATCAGCCAGCGACCGTCGGTCGTCTGGAACAGGTCCTCGCGGAATTTGGGCAGTTGCGTGGTCCCGAACGCCGCCTCGTCGCGCACCATCAGCGGCGTTGCGCATTCGACATAGCCCGGCTCGCCCGTTTGCATGTCGAGCATGAACTGGCCGAGCCCGCGTTCGAGCCGCGCCATCTGCCCCTTCAGAAAGGCGAAGCGCGCGCCCGACATCTTGGCCGCGGTCTCAAAATCCAGCCCCAGCGCGGGACCGAAATCGGCATGTTCGCTCGGCTGGAAATCGAAGCTGCGCGGGGTTCCCCAGCGCGCGATTTCGACGTTACCCTCTTCGTCGAGGCCATCGGGGACGTCGTCGGCCGGCAGGTTGGGCAGCGCCGCCAATATGTCTTGCAACGCGGCGAGCCGGTCGCGTTCGGCCTGTTCCTCTGCCGGGAGCTTTTTCTTGAGCGCGGCGACCTCGCTCTTGAGCGATTCGGCACGATCCTTGTCGCCCTGTGCCATCGCCTGGCCGATCAGTTTCGACGCTTCGTTGCGGCGCGCCAGCGATGCCTGGATCGCGGTCTGGAGCGCACGCAATTCGGCGTCGGCGGCGAGGATCGTCGCGGACATGGGTTCGAAGCCGCGGCGCGCGAGGCCGGCGTCGAAAGCTTGCGGGTTTTCCCGGATCAGGCGGATATCGTGCATCGCCGCGCTATGGCGTTGCTGCCTTCGCGGCGCAACCCTGCGCGGATATCATCGGGACGCAAAAAAGGGGGCCACCCCTAAGAGTGGCCCCCAGAAGGTGGTCTGGGTCTCCCCCCCCATGACCTCCAGTGGATCCGTTAGGCCGCGTCAGCTTCGTCGCCGTTGCGATTCGCGGCGCGGCGGCGCGCGACGAGCGCGGCTGCTGCTGCACCGAACAATAGCATCATCGGAGGCGCAGGAACAGGGGTTGGATCACCGGACGATCCGCTGCTCGTGCTGCCGCCGGAACTGGACGAGGAGGATGAGCTCGACGAGCTGCTGCTCGACGAAGATGACGACGACGAGCTGCTGCTCGATCCGCCGAAACTGCTGCTGCCACCGGTCGCGCCCGACGAGGTCGCGCCGCTCGACGAACTGCCGCTCGATGAAGAGGAACTGCTGCTCGACGACGAGCTTGAGGAGCTGCTGCTGCCCGAACCGCCGGAGCTGCCCGAGCTTCCGCCGTGCGACGACGACCCGCCGTGCGACGAGCTTCCGCCCTTCGACGAGCTGCCCCAGCCCGAGCTGCCATGCGAGGAGCCGCCTTTCGACGAGCTGCCCCAACCAGAGCTGCCGTGCGAGCTGCCACCGCCCGACGACGACGAGCTCGACGACGAGGAAGAAGAGGAGGACGAGGAACTGGAAGACGAGCTGCTGCTCGACGAGGAGGAGCTGACATTGCCCGACGAGGTCGAAACGCCGCCGGTCGAGGTGCTCACGCCGCCCGTGGAGGTCGATACGCCGCCCGTCGAGGTGCTGACGCCACCGGTCGAGGTCGAAACGCCGCCGGTGGAGGTGCTGACGCCGCCCGTCGAGGTGGTCGAGCTGATGCCGCCCGTGGAGGTTGAAACGCCGCCGGTCGAGGTCGAGGTGCTAACCCCGCCCGTCGACGTCGATACGCCGCCCGAGGTGCTGCTGGTAGTCGAGCTGAGGCCGCCGGTGGTGGTCGAGGTGACGACCACGCTGCCGCTGCTGCCACCCGAGCTGCCGCCGAAGAAACCGCCGAAGAAGCCGCCGCCGAAGCCGCCGCCAAAGCCGCCGCCGATAACGGTCACGCCGCCGCCGCTGCTGCCGCCGCCAAAGCCTTCGCCGCGCGGCGGGAAGGGGGCATAGGGGATGGGGGGCAGGGGGATCGTCTGGGTGACGACCTGCTGCTGCGGGGTCACGGTACGGATCACGCGCTTGGTCGTGACGACGCGGCGGACGCGCTTGACGGGTTTTCTCGCCACGTGGCGCTTGCGCACGACCTTCTTGCAACAGGAGCCCGATTTCTGGACCTGCGCAGCCGCAGCCGGTACGTCGGCGATCTGCATCGCGCCGCTACCGATGATCGCGCCGCCGCAGGTGCAGGCACAAAGCTTGGCGAGGGCCATTCGGACAGACATAGGTTACTCTCTCTTTCCCGTTGCAGGTGCGCCCCATGTCGTTGACCGACACCCGTGCGCGCCTTCGCTAGCGCCAAAAGGCCAAAGCTTTGTGAACGCGGCAATTGCGTTAACCGCGTTTGATTGTCCGACAGCGGGAATTGATATGCGAAATCAACCGAAATGCGCGTAACTGTCCCAAAACAATACGTGTTTCACGCCAAATGGCCTCAACCGGTTAATTTGCAGCGGCATGCGGCGGTCGCGAGAGCTTGGGCGCGGCTTGTCGTGAGTGCGCCTCCGCCGGGCCGGTTCAGCACTGCTTCAGCCGCGCGCGGGCAAGCGGTCCGCTTCGCGCTTGTATCGCATCGGAGGGCTGGTTATAGGCCCGGCGCAATCCTTGGTTCGCCAAGCTCGGCGAGCCAGGCGATCAGGAAAGGACTTGGACGCTCCTCATGCCGACCAATGTTGCCGAAGTAGGCGCCGACGCTCTCCGCGAAGCCAAGTCCAATCTCGATTCGGATTATGTTCCCAGCGACGACGAGCCGTTCATGAACGAGCGGCAGCAGGAATATTTCCGAAACCTGCTGCTCGCCTGGAAGAAGTCGATCCTCACCGAATCCGAATCGACGCTGGCCCATTTGCAGGACGGTCCGCTGCGCGAACCCGATCTTGCCGACCGTGCATCGAGCGAGACCGACTGGGCGATCGAGCTGCGGACGCGCGACCGTCAGCGCAAGCTGATCGCGAAGATCGATTCGGCGCTGCGCCGCATCGACGAGGGCGAATATGGCTATTGCGCGGTGACGGGCGAACCGATTTCGCTCGCCCGTCTGCAAGCGCGTCCGATCGCGACGATGACTCTGGAAGCGCAGGAACGCCACGAACGCAACGAGCGGATCTCGCGCGAAGACTGATCCCAATCGGGACAGAAGCGCCGCTGTTTACGATTCGGTAAAGTACCGGGCCCTAGGGTTGCTCCGAACGCAATTCGGGGAACGGGTCGCCATGGAATCGCGCATACCATCAACGCTGGACGAAGAGGTCGCTTCGCTGTCGCGCTGCGCCGACCGCGACAGCCTGTTCATGCAGGCCAATCTTTTGTTTCCGGGTCAGTCCAGGCCCGTGACGGTGCGTGTGCGCAACCTGTCGGCGGGTGGCATGCTGGCCGAGGCCGTCGTGCCGGGGCTGGCGCAAGGCGCAACGGCCGAGATCGAACTGCGCAATCTCGGCTTTGTGCCGGGGCATGTCGTCTGGGTGGGCGAAGGCAAATTCGGGGTGGCGTTCGAGCGACCGATCGATCCGCACGCGGTGCGGCGGCAGGTGGTTCAGAAGATGGACGTCCCGGCCTATATTTCGGCGCTGGACAAGAAGGCTTCGCTCTACCGCCGACGCTGATGCGTTTCGCATCGAAAGGCATCAGCGGGCGATAGCGCTCTGCTCGCCTCAGGTTTCGGCGAGCAGCTCTTCCTTGATCTTGAGTTTCTGCTTCTTCATTTGCGCCAGCAAGGCCATGTCCGGTGCGGGGCGGCGCTCTTCATTCGCAATTTTCGCGTCGAGGTCCGCGTGGCGGGACTTCAGGGCGGAAAGGTGCGAGCTGCTCATAGGCCATTCTCCTTTTCGACTCGGTTGGCAGCTCCGAGTAAAACATGATTCGCCCCGCTTGTCCCGCCCGGATGGTCGCGTTTCGGCCAGATGGTCCCCGTTGCGGACGGGCCGTGATCGTGGCAGGGAAGCGGCGTGAACCCGGAAGAAATCGCCCAGCGCCTGGAACTGCTTCGGCTCGAGCATCGCGATCTCGACGCCGCGATCATCGCACTGGGCGACGCGACGGTTCCCGATCAGCTCCAGCTTGCCCGGATGAAGAAACGCAAGCTCAAGCTGCGCGACGAGATCAGCTGGTGCGAGGATCAGTTGCTGCCCGACATAATCGCCTGATTCAAAACGGGACGCTCCCTAAATTCATGGTTAGCGTCCTTGCGGCGGCGCTGCGTGGCGTGGCATTCGATGCCGATGTTCAGGGGACCGATCCGGAACGGCATGGCGACGCAGCCGGTGCAGCGCGCGCAGGTCGAAAATCTCTATATCGAGGCGATGCTGCTCGCCGACGAGGCGCATGCCGCCTTCCGCGCGCATCGCGATTTCGAGGCGGTGGCGCGCGATCCGATCCTGCAGGTCGGGCTGGCGTGCGAATCGCTGAAGACGACAACGCGGCTGATGCACATCATCGCCTGGCTGCTCCACCGCCGCGCCATGTTCGCGGGCGACCCCGGTGCCGGCCCCGAGGACAGCGCAGCGCACATCGGCGCGCCGGTTCCTGCCGACCATGCGCTGTGCGCGCATTTTGACGATAATCTTCAGAGAATCGTGGCGGCGAGCGAGCGCCTGTTCGACCGTATCGCGCGGATCGAGGCGGGATGGACCGCCGACGAAGCGGTGCGGCCGGTGCAGGCGCTGCTGGCCCAACTCGAAGCAAGGCTTTGATCGAACTGGTCCCGCCAAGCATTGACGCGGCGTTAACCAATGTGCGCCAAGGTTCGCCCGGAGTCATAAGTGGGTGCGCCAATGAAATTCGAACCGATCAGTTCCGCCGCGCAGAATCTCGACCAGTCGGTTGCCAGCGACTGCGGCGAGCTTGCCGTCGGCTGCAGCGATGCCGCGGGCCAGATCCAGCGCGCCACCGACCAGATGCAGCGCCAGATTTCGGAGCTGGGCCGGCTGGAGGATTATGTCGTCAGCCTGGAGGCCGACCAGCGCCAGATCGCCGATTCGACCGACGAGGCGAAGCTGTTGTCGGCGCGCGCGTGCGAGCAGCTCGACGCCGGGGCCGAGCGCGTCAACAGCGCGGTCACCGAATTCCGCTCGGTCATCGATCTGGTCGCGCGGCTGGGAACGCATGTCACCAATTTCGCGTCGGTGATGGAGCAGGTGCAGCAGGTCAGCCAGTCGATCGAGCAGATTGCCAAAACCACCAACATGCTCGCACTTAACGCCGCGATCGAGGCCGAGCGTGCGGGCGATGCCGGCCGCACCTTTGCCGTCGTCGCCGCCGAGGTGAAGAAGCTGGCGCAGAATACCCGCAGCGCCACCGACGAAATCCGTCGTTCGATCGGCAGCCTGTCGACCGAAGCCGCCGGTCTCGTCACCGAAATCCAGTCGGGGGTCGAGCAGTCGGGGCGGGCGGAGGCGCAGTTCGAGACGATCACCGATGCGCTGCACGATGCGACGCATCTCGTCGCGCTGCTCGATGATCAGAGCGACCGTATCGCGCAATCGAGCGCGATGGTGCACGCCAATGGCGCCAAGGTGCGCGAGGCGCTCGACCGCGTCGTCGGATCGGTACGCGACAATGGCGCGACGCTGAACAGGACGCGCGATTCGATCCTGACAATGGAAAATGTGTCGAACCGCATGTTCAACGCGGTGATTTCCGCCGGCGTCAGCCCCCAGGACAGCGCGATCGTCGATCTGGCCGCGTCGGTCCGCGACGAATTCGTCGCCTTGGCCGAAGCGGCGCTCGCGCGCGGCGAACTGACGATGGAGCAATTGTTCGACACCAATTATGTGCGCGTTCCGGGATCGAACCCCGAACGCTTCCGCACCAGCCTTTGCGACTGGGCCGACGCCCATTGGCGGCCGCTGTTCGACCGCACCGTGGCGCAGCATCCCGAAATCAAGATGTCGTCGGCGGGCGACATGAACGGCTTCCTGCCGACGCACATCACCGAATGTTCGCGCGCGCCGACGGGCGATCTAGAACATGACACCGCGCATTGCCGCAACGGCCGCATCCTGTTCGACGATGTCGACGCGGCGGCAAAGCGCAGCAGCGCGCCCTTCTTCATGTCGGTGTATCGCCAGGAAGGCGACGGCACCAACTATGTGACGGTGCGCAACGTCTATATGCCCGCGGTCATCAACGGTCGCCGCTGGGGCGACGTCGAGGTTGCCTACCAGCTGTAACGGCGGTCATTGCGAGCGACGCTGGCTCAGCTACCCTGCCGGCGCGCCATGAAGGCGAGCTTTTCGAACAGCATCACATCCTGCTCATTCTTGAGCAGCGCGCCGTGCAGTGGCGGAATCGCTTTGCCGACGTCGCGGTTCTGCAGCACCTCGAGCGGCATGTCCTCGGCGAGCAGCAACTTCAGCCAGTCGATGAGCTCGCTGGTCGAGGGCTTTTTCTTGAGCCCGGGCACGTCGCGCACGTCGTAGAAGATATCCATCGCGCGGCTGACCAGCGTTTTCTGGATGCCAGGGAAGTGGACCTCGACGATTTCGGCCATCGTGTCGCGATCGGGGAATTTGATATAATGGAAGAAACAGCGGCGCAGGAAGGCGTCGGGCAGTTCCTTTTCATTGTTGGAGGTGATGACGACGATCGGGCGTTCGCGCGCGGTCACCGTTTCGTTGGTTTCATAGACGTGGAAAGCCATGCGATCGAGTTCCTGAAGCAGATCGTTCGGAAATTCGATATCGGCCTTGTCGATCTCGTCGATCAGCAGCACCGGAAGCTGCTCGGAGGTGAAGGCCTCCCACAGCTTGCCCTTTTTGATATAGTTGCGGATGTCGTGGACGCGCTCTTCGCCGAGCTGTCCGTCGCGCAGGCGCGCAACCGCGTCATATTCATAGAGGCCCTGCTGCGCCTTGGTCGTCGATTTGATGTTCCAGGTGATCAGCGGCGCACCGAACGCCTTGGCGACTTCTTCGGCCAGCACGGTCTTGCCGGTGCCGGGTTCGCCCTTCACGAGCAGCGGGCGGCGCAGCATCGTCGCGGCATTGACCGCGACCTTCAGGTCGTCGGTTGCAATATAGGCGCTGGTTCCTTCGAAGCGCATGGCGGCTCGCCCTTTCCCTTAACGTGAACGTCAACCGGGATGGGCATAGCGAGCGCGAGGGAAGGGTGCAAGCGGAGCGTCGCCACGGCTGCCGCGGCGTGGACGTTCCCGGTCAGGCGTGCGTGCGGCTGGCGGCGCGGGCGGCCATCAGATCCCACAGGCCGCTGTGCTGTGCGATGAGCTGCTGCGCGCCAAAGGCCATCGCGCGCTCGACCGCCGGTGTTTCGGCGACGGCATTGGCAAGACGAGCGGTTTCGCGCAAGTCGGGCAGGGTGCAGCGTGGGACTTTCATGTCAAGCCGCTGGGCACTGATGTCGAGCAGGACGCGGATCGTCCGCCAATCGAGTGTCAGCGCGATCGCCGCGCCCATCGCGCAACCATTGCGATCGGATTCAGCGAGCATGTCGAGCGCCTTGCGCTGCGCGGCGACCGCCGCCTCGCACTGGGCCTGGCCTTGCGTGCTCGGCACCGGACCGACCGCCGCCGCGATTTTCGACAGGAAGGCGCGTTCCTGCGCAAAGGCTTGCGCGGTTTCGTCCATCCATTTGCGCGATGCCGCATCGACCGCCTTGCGCGCCGCGCTGTCGACGATGCCGGGATAGCGGCCGTGGAGCAGGCAGAGAAAATGGACCGCGTCGGCAAGGTTGCGCATCGCGTCGGGGCCGCTCGACAGCGCACCCGATTTGACATGGCCGTGCGCGCCCGTTCCCTCGCTCGCGACGAGCGTGTCGAGCAGTTCGGCAATGCCGCGCGTCTGGGCCTGGGGCTGGGGCGACTGGCTCAAGGCTGCATCCTCGTCTGTTGCGGCGGCTCTTGCGACCGGCGCCGTTGCAAATCAGGGGATCAGCATTAGCCGAACGTCGTAAACGTCGCGTTTATGAGGGGCGAGCGATTTCAGGCGCTTCTGTCCCACTCCTGCACAGCGGCCCTCGGTTCGACGCGCAAAGGGACCGGCAGCGGGTTGAGCTGCCGGTCCCTGCGCTGTTGCGGTCCAGTGGAGCGCCGCAACATGGGCGGGGCCGGTGCAAGGGAGAGGGAGAGCCGGCCCCGGTTCGAATCAAGCGGCGAGTGCGAGTTCCTCGGCCTTTTCGGCCTTGGCAGCCGGCGCCGCTTCGGCGAGCGCCGGGGCGTCGACCGTATCGGCAGCGCGCTGCGACGGGAAGAAGAAGCGCGACGCGAGCACGATCAGGCCGAGGCCGAAATAGGCCGCGAAGGTCTGCACCGGGAAGAAGAAGAGCGGTGCGACGAACGCGAGACGCAGATACAGGGGGTTGAAGCCGAAATCCTGGCCCACCGCTTCGCAGATGCCGAAGAAGGTGTCCTGGCGGGAGAAGATATTCTGGTTTTCGTTTGCCATCGTTCGGTCTTTCCTCTTGGCGGCGGTGGGGGGAGGCCGCTCCTGCCCATGACTAAGCAATGGGCGTGCCAATTGGTCATTCTCTCCATTTTCCGGGCTTTTTTGCATCCCCGATCGAGGAATGCGCCCGTGTTTGTTGAAATTATTCCCATCAATCGGGACAATGTGCCAATCGGCGTGATCGCCTGAACCGAGGCTGAAGCGATACGCCGACGGCGTCTCATCTGGTTGGGAAAGGTGAAAATTTTAAGATGCCGCGCCAGATTCTTGTGCGGTGCAGCAAAAATGTCACGCCGGACCCGAAACAAAACACCCCGCCGGTTGGGGCGGGGTGTCTGATTTTTCGGTGCGGATCGACCTATTGGTCGAGGAAGCTGCGCATCTTGCGGCTGCGGCTCGGATGCTTGAGCTTGCGCAGCGCCTTCGCCTCGATCTGGCGGATACGTTCGCGCGTCACGCTGAACTGCTGGCCGACCTCTTCAAGGGTATGGTCGGTGTTCATGCCGATGCCGAAGCGCATGCGGAGAACACGCTCTTCACGCGGCGTAAGCGACGCCAAAACGCGCGTAACCGTTTCCTTGAGGTTGGACTGCACTGCGGCATCGACCGGGATGACCGCGTTCTTGTCCTCGATGAAATCGCCGAGATGGCTGTCTTCCTCGTCGCCGATCGGCGTTTCGAGGCTGATCGGCTCCTTGGCGATCTTCATCACCTTGCGGACCTTTTCGAGCGGCATCGACAGACGCTCGGCCATTTCCTCCGGCGTCGGCTCGCGGCCGCTTTCGTGGAGGAACTGACGGCTGCAGCGCACCAGCTTGTTGATCGTCTCGATCATATGGACCGGGATGCGGATCGTGCGTGCCTGGTCGGCGATCGAGCGGGTGATCGCCTGCCGGATCCACCAGGTCGCATAGGTGCTGAACTTGTAGCCGCGGCGGTACTCGAATTTGTCGACCGCCTTCATCAGGCCGATATTGCCTTCCTGAATGAGGTCGAGGAACTGCAGGCCGCGGTTGGTGTATTTCTTCGCGATCGAGATCACGAGACGCAGGTTCGCCTCGACCATTTCCTTCTTGGCGATGCGCGCTTCGCGCTCGCCCTTCTGGACCATGTTCACGACGCGGCGGAACTCGGGCAGGCTCATGCCCGCCGCCTGGGCGATTTCCGAAATCTCGGTCCGGATGCGGTCGACCGCCGCGCCCTCATTCTCGGCGAACGCCGCCCACTTCTTGTCGAGCTTGCCGACTTCGTCGAGCCAGTTTTCTTCGAGCTCGCGCCCGACATAATGGTCGAGGAAAGCCTTGCGCGGCACCTTATGGCGTTCGGCAAGGCGCAGCATCTGGCCGCCGAGCGCAGTCAGGCGCCGGTTGTAGCTGTAAAGCTGGTCGACCAGATATTCGATCTTGGTGCCGTGGAACTGCACGCTTTCGACCTGCGCGGTAAGTTCCTCGCGCAGCTTGTGATATTTCTTTTCCTGCGCGTCGGGGAAGTCGCCCGCCGTCGACAGCGCCTCGAGCCGGGCGTCCTGAAGCTTCTGGAACGCCTTGAAGCTCTTGGTGATATTAGCGAACTTCTCGAGCGCGTCGGGCTTGAGCAATTCTTCCATCGCGGCGAGGCTCAGCGTGTTGTCCTCGTCGTCTTCCTCAAAGCTTTCGCGCTTGCCCGACGAGCCTTCGCCGTCCTCGTCATCGCCGTCGGCCGAAGGTTCTTCCTCGACCTCGTCTTCGTCCTTGAACGAGACGCCCGCGGTCTTTTCGCTGATTTCGCCGTCGTCGCCTTCGCCCTCGTCATCAAGGTTTTCGGGCGCCGGATCCTTCGACAGCATCGCTTCGAGGTCGACGATCTCGCGCAGTTGCATGTCGCCGTTGTTGAGCGCGTTCGACCATTCAATGATTGCGTTGAAGGTCAGCGGGCTTTCGCACAGGCCGAGGATCATCGTGTCGCGGCCCGCCTCGATGCGCTTCGCGATCGCGATTTCGCCTTCGCGGCTCAAAAGCTCGACCGCGCCCATTTCGCGCAGGTACATGCGCACCGGGTCGTCGGTGCGATCGACCGTTTCCTTCTTCTTTTCGATCGCGGGATTGGACACCGAACCGGTGTTGGCGCTGACGTCGATATCGTCATCGCTTTCCTGTTCGGCTTCTTCCTGCACATCCTCGTCGCTTTCGACGATGTTGATGCCCATGTCGGAAATCGCCGACATGATATCCTCGATCTGCTCCGAAGACATCTGATCCTGCGGCAGGGCTTCGTTGAGCTCGTCGTAGGTCAGGTAGCCGCGCTTCTTGCCGCGCGCGATCAGCTTTTTGACGTCGGCCTCGTTGAGGTCGATCAGCGGCGCGTCGGTGTCGGCTTCGGTGTTCTTGGTGGCCATATGCTTCAGTCGTTCCTGCCTTGGGGCAATATATGTCAGCTCTGGCTGCTGTCGGACAGCGCGGCCAGGCGGCGGGTCAGTTCCTCATCCATCGCGCGCAGCTTTTGCTGTCGGGCATGGCCCTCGTCGTCCATCGTGCGCATATAGTCCGCGGTCGCCTCGGCAAGCCGAGCGCGGATTTCAGGCTGCGTCACGAGCACGCCGATATATTCGTCAAGGTCACGCAGCGCGATTTCCCGAGCCGCTTCAACCTCTTCGCCTTCGAGCCTTCGATTGAATGAGAAGTGCATTCCGTCGGCTCTGAGCAATGTCGTCGCCCTATTATACACTTTCATTGGCTCCAATATGGCAAGCAACCCCTCGGTATCAAGCCCTTCTTGCGCTGCCGCGCTGTCAAGTATTGCGCGGAGCAGTTCGGCGTCGGCAGAATCGGGCACAGCGAGCCGTATGAGTGCCTCTTCATTGCGGGCGATCGCCTGCGGATAGCGAAGCAGTCCGCCGAGCAGCGCCGCGGCAAGCGGCGCCGCGATTCCGGCCTTGCCGATGGAGCGCGTCTCGTCGGCCGGGGGTTGCAGGCGCGGGTCGGGCGCGAAGCGGCGCCCGCCTCCGCGCGATGCCTGCGGCGCCCAAGGAACGCGCCCGCCACGCTCGGCGCGCGGGCGCGCGAACAGCGCGTCGAGCCGCTCCCGAAACGCCTCGCGATAATGGTGCCGCACGTCGGCATCCTGGATCGCGTCGGCATGGGCGAGCAGCCGCGTCTTGAGCGCCGCGCGCTCTTCGGGGGTGGTGAGCGGCCCCGCCGCAACCTCATGCGCCCATAGCCGTTCGACGAGCGGCTGCGCTTCATCGAGGATGGCGGCAAAGCCTGCGGCGCCCTTGGCGCGGACAAGATCGTCGGGATCCTGCCCCGCAGGCAGGGTCGCGAAGGCAAGGCTGAAGCCCGGGCGGAGTAGCGGCAGCGCCCGCGTTGCCGCGCGCATCGCGGCCTTTTGCCCGGCATTGTCGCCGTCGAAGCAGAGCAGCGGCACCGGCACCATCCGCCACAGCATGCCAAGCTGGTTCTCGGTCAGCGCGGTGCCGAGCGGCGCGACGGCGTCGGCGATCCCTGCCTCGGCAAGCGCGATGACGTCCATATAGCCTTCGACGACGATCACCCGGTTCGTCTGCCGCGAGGCGGGGCTTGCCTTGTCGAGGTTGAAGAGCGTGCGCCCCTTGTCGAAGAGCGGCGTATCGGGCGAGTTCAGATATTTGGGCTCGCCGTCGCCCAGGATCCGGCCGCCGAACGCGATCACGCGCCCGCGCGCATCGCGGATCGGGATCATCAGCCGGCCGCGGAACCGGTCATAGGGCTCCTTGTCGTCGACCGCGATGAGCATGCCGGACTCCACCAGCATCGCGGTCGGAAATTTCTTGAGCGCCTCTTTCAGCGCGCTGCGGCTGTCGGGGGCGAGGCCAAAGGCAAAGGCGCGGCGGGGGGCGTCCGAAATACCGCGCCTCGCCAGATAGTCGCGCGCCGGGGCTCCGTTGGTGCTTTCAAGCTGCTGCGCGAACCAGTCGGCCGCGCCCTGCACCACGTCGCGCAGACTCGCCTGCTCCTCGGCCTTTTTCGCGGCGCGCGGGTCGGGGGCGGGGACGTCCATCCCCGCCTCGGCAGCGAGTTCCTTTACCGCGTCCATGAACGACAGGCCGCGCTGGTCGGTCATCCACCGGATCGCATCGCCATGCGCCGAGCAGCCGAAGCAGTGGTAGAAGCCCTTTTCGTCGTTGATCGTGAAGCTGGGCGTCTTTTCGTTATGAAAGGGGCAACAGGCCTTATATTCGCGCCCCGCACGCGTGATCTTCACCGTCCGCCCGATGAGGGTCGACAGCGTGATCCGCGAGCGCAGTTCATCCAGCCATTGCGGGGTGAGGGTCATGGTTTTGCCATGCCCACCCCCGACCCCTCCCGCAAGCGGGAGGGGAGAAGGACTACGCCCGGTTTCACTTGTTCCCCTCCCGCTTGCGGGAGGGGTTAGGGGTGGGCAGCAGGGCAAGAGTGCGCTCAATTTTACGCACAACGCCTTCGATGTTTGCCATCACGTCATCGTTCGTGAAATGAAGGACTCGAAACCGGTTTTCGGCAAGCCAATGATCCCGACGCTGGCCATAGGCTTGGCGCATGTCGTGCGAATATCCATCAAGTTCGATGATCAAGTTCGCCTCGCGGCAAAGGAAGTCGACGAAATAAGGGCCGACCGGCATCTGTCGGCTGAATTTCCAGCCGCCGAGCTTTCGGCCCGATAGGCAGCGCCACAATATGCGCTCCGCTGGCGTTGCCGCTTTACGCAATTGCTTTGCGCGTGGCGTGTCGCGGGGCTGAAACTGTCCATCCATCACAGGGC
Organism: Sphingopyxis sp. P1IMeth2; assembly: GCF_900185685.1. Taxonomy (NCBI): domain Bacteria; kingdom Pseudomonadati; phylum Pseudomonadota; class Alphaproteobacteria; order Sphingomonadales; family Sphingopyxidaceae; genus Sphingopyxis; species Sphingopyxis sp. P1IMeth2. The sequence continues at coordinate 107,972 of NZ_FYAT01000009.1, read as the reverse complement.
GTATGCCCACCCCCGACCCCTCCCGCAAGCGGGAGGGGAGAGACAGGTTTGCCGCCACAGTCCCCCCCCATTTGCGGGAGGGGCCAGGGGCGGGCCTGTTTCAAATCAGCTCAGCGCCGCCTTCACCCATCCGCTTGCCTTGCTCATGTCGAGCTGGCTGCCGTGGCGGTCTTTCACCGCCGCCATCACCTTGCCCATGTCCTTGACGCTGGTCGCGCCGAGTTCGGCGACGATCGCGCGGATTGCGGCGGCGGCGTCGGTTTCGGAGAGCTGGGCGGGCAGGAAATCCTCGATCACCACGACCTCGGCGGCTTCGGCGTCGGCAAGTTCCTGGCGGCCGCCCTGTTCGTACATGGCGATCGATTCGCGGCGCTGCTTGACCATCTTCTGGAGGACGTCGGTGACGAGCACATCGTCGTCGGCCGGCGCCGTGCCGGTGCGCAGTTCGATGTCGCGGTCCTTGATCTTGGCCAGCATCAGCCGGATGGTGCCCAAACGCGCCTTGTCGCCGGCCTTCATCGCGGCAACCTGCGCAGCCTTGATGTCATCGCGAATCATGCGTGTCCCCATGTGCTGCAAATTTCGGAAAGAGCCTCTCTAGCGGGAAGATTCCAAATCCGATAGCTTGTGAATCACTTTTTTGCCGCCTACTTGGTCGGCCGTTTAGCCCCCCGTCCGGAGCAGTTTAAATGGCACCAGCCAATCCATCCGCCGCGCCTTCTGGAGCGACCGGCGTCCTCGTTCTTGCCGATGGCACGATCCTTTGGGGCGTGGGCTATGGCGCCGCCGGGGCGGGTGTCGGCGAAATCTGTTTCAACACCGCGATGACCGGATATCAGGAGATACTGACCGACCCGAGCTATGCCGGGCAGATCATCACGTTCACCTTTCCGCACATCGGCAATGTCGGCGCCAATCCCGAGGATATCGAGCGCAGCGCACGGGCGGCCATCGGCTGCATCACCCGCGAACTGCCGACCGCGCCGAGCAATTTCCGCAGCGTCCAGACGCTGCCCGAATGGATGGCCGAACAGGGCCTGATCGGGCTGGCCGGCATCGACACGCGCGCGCTGACCCGCCGTATCCGCGATGCGGGCGCCCCCAATGGCGTGATCGCGCACAGCCCCGACGGCAAATTCGACATCGACGCGCTGCTGGCGATGGCGCGCGGTTGGCCGGGGCTGGAGGGCATGGACCTGGCGAAGGATGTCAGCCGCACGGATACGGGTGATTGGGATGCGGGGACTTGGACGCTGGGCAAGGGGTACGCTTCTCCCCTCCTGCAAGCGGGAGGAGCCGGGGGTGGGCCGACGTCTGCACCGGCATCTGAGAACATGCCCACCCCTAACCCCTCCCGCGAGCGGGAGGGGGATAGCAGGCCCCATGTCGTCGCGATCGATTATGGCGCGAAGGACAATATCTTCCGCAACCTCGTGAAGGCCGGCGCGCGCGTCACAGTGGTCCCCGCGACCGCGACGCTCGACGAGGTGCTGAGCCACCAGCCCGCGGGCGTTTTCCTGTCGAACGGCCCCGGCGACCCCGCGGCGACCGGCGAATATGCGGTGCCGGTGATCCAGGGGCTGCTCGAACGGGGTGTGCCGATCTTCGGCATCTGCCTTGGCCACCAGATGCTCGCCATCGCGGCGGGGGCCAAGACCATCAAGATGCATCAGGGTCACCGCGGCGCGAACCATCCGGTGCAGCGCGTCGGCGGCGACTTCGCCGACGGCGTGGTCGAGATCACGAGCATGAACCACGGCTTCGCGGTCGATGCCGCGACGCTGCCCGCGGGCGTGGTCGAAACGCACAAGAGCCTGTTCGACGGATCGAACTGCGGCATCGCGATCACGGGCAAGCAGGCGTTCAGCGTGCAATATCACCCCGAGGCGAGCCCGGGGCCGCAGGACAGCTTCTATCTGTTCGAGAAGTTTGTGGGTGGGTTGAAGTGATTGCTCGCGCCGTTTCGGCAATCACGCTTATGCTGACATTGGCGGGATGCGCGGCCAGCCCCACAGATTCCGACGCGGAAAGATTGAAGGCGGGGCTGGCACGTGTGGAGACACAATGCGGCGCAAAGCCGGGCACGTTAAAACTCGATAGCGATAACTTGGTCGCAGTGATGCCGACGCCGGATGCAAAATACGAAACGATCGATTGCGTGTTTCGAGAGCTGAAGAAGCCTGAATTCGCGGACCACATCAAACTCGGCTTCGTTGGCAACGAAGCATACGCAGCAGAAGAACAGAAATAATGCCCAAAAGAACCGACATCCAATCCATCCTCGTCATTGGCGCCGGCCCGATCGTTATCGGTCAGGCGTGCGAGTTCGACTATTCGGGGACGCAGGCGATCAAGGCGCTGAAGGAGGAGGGCTATCGCATCGTCCTCGTCAACTCCAACCCGGCGACGATCATGACCGATCCCGAGCTGGCCGACGCCACGTACGTGGAGCCTATTACGCCTGAGATCGTCGCGAAGATCATCGAAAAGGAGCGCCCGGATGCGGTGCTGCCGACGATGGGCGGGCAGACCGCTCTGAACACCGCGCTGGCGCTGTTCAACGACGGCACCTTGACCAAATATGGTGTCGAGATGATCGGCGCCGATGCCGAGGCGATCGACAAGGCCGAGGACCGGATCAAGTTCCGCGACGCGATGGACAAGATCGGGCTGGAAAGTGCGCGCTCGGGCATTGCGCACACGCTCGACGAGGCGTTTGCGGTGCTCGAACGCACCGGCCTGCCCTCGATCATCCGCCCCAGCTTCACCATGGGCGGCACCGGCGGCGGCATCGCGTACAACCGCGAGGAGTTCGAGCATATCGTTCGCGGCGGCCTGATCGCCTCGCCGACCACCGAAGTCCTGATCGAGGAATCGCTCCTCGGCTGGAAAGAATATGAGATGGAGGTGGTGCGCGACCGCAAGGACAATTGCATCATCATCTGCTCGATCGAAAATGTCGATCCGATGGGTGTGCATACCGGCGACAGCATCACCGTCGCCCCCGCGCTGACGCTGACCGACAAGGAATATCAGATCATGCGCAACGCGAGCATCGCGGTGCTGCGCGAGATCGGGGTCGAAACCGGCGGGTCGAACGTGCAGTTCGCGGTCAATCCGAAGGACGGCCGCCTGATCGTGATCGAGATGAACCCGCGCGTGTCGCGATCGTCGGCGCTCGCGTCGAAGGCGACGGGCTTCCCGATCGCCAAGGTCGCGGCGAAGCTCGCGGTCGGCTACACGCTCGACGAGATCATGAACGACATCACGGGCGTAACTCCGGCGTCGTTCGAGCCGACGATCGACTATGTCGTCACCAAGATCCCGCGCTTTGCCTTCGAAAAGTTCAAGGGCGCCGAGCCCTTGCTGTCGACGGCGATGAAGTCGGTCGGCGAGGTGATGGCGATCGGCCGCACGATCCATGAATCGATGCAGAAAGCGTTGCGCGGGCTGGAGACCGGATTGTCGGGCTTCAATTTCGTCGACCGGCTGGTCGGCGCGAGCCACGACCAATTGAAGAGCGAACTGGCGCAGCGCACCCCCGACCGGCTGCTGATCGCGGCGCAGGCGATCCGCGAGGGCGTATCGCTCGCCGAGATCAACCGCATCGCGGGCTATGACATGTGGTTCCTCGATCGCATCGCAGAGATTGTCGAGGCCGAGAACAGCGTGCTCGAAAATGGTCTGCCACGCGATGCCGAGGGGCTCCGCCGGCTGAAGGCGTTGGGCTTTTCGGACAAAAGGCTCGCCTATCTGGCGCTGCAGTCGGCGCATCTGCGGCCCGGCACCGGCGCGGCGGCGGCGCGCGGCAGCGGGCTGATCCATGAGGCCGTAAAGGCGATGACCGGCGGCGTCACCGAAGGCGAGGTGCGCGCGCTGCGCCACAAGCTCGGCGTGCGGCCGGTGTTCAAGACCATCGACACCTGCGCCGCCGAATTCGCCGCCAAAACGCCCTATCTCTATTCGACCTATGAAGCCCCGACCTTCGGCGAGCCCGAGAATGAGGCGAACCCGTCGGACCGCAAGAAGATCGTCATTCTCGGCGGCGGGCCGAACCGGATCGGGCAGGGGATCGAGTTCGATTATTGCTGCTGCCACGCCTGCTTCGCGCTTGAGGAGGCGGGCTATGAAACGATCATGGTCAACTGCAACCCCGAAACGGTATCGACCGACTATGACACGTCCGACCGCCTCTATTTCGAACCGCTGACCGCCGAGGATGTGCTCGAAATATTGCACGTCGAGCAGTCGAAGGGCGAGCTTGTGGGCGTGATCGTCCAGTTCGGCGGCCAGACGCCGCTCAAGCTCGCGCAGGCGCTCGAGGAAGCGGGCATCCCGATCCTCGGCACCTCACCCGACGCGATCGACCTCGCCGAAGACCGCGAACGCTTTGCGGCGCTGGTCAACAAGCTGGGCCTCAAGCAGCCCGAGAACGGCATCGCGCGCAGCCGCGAAGAAGCCGTCGCGGTTGCGGCGCGCATCGGTTACCCGGTGCTCACGCGCCCCTCCTATGTGCTCGGCGGCCGCGCGATGGAGATCGTCGACGATCAGGCGCAGCTCGAAAATTACATCGAGACCGCGGTTCAGGTGTCGGGCGATTCGCCCGTGCTGATCGATCGCTATCTGCGCGATGCGATCGAGGTCGATGTCGATGCGCTGTGCGACGGCACCGATGTCGTGGTGGCCGGGGTGCTCCAGCATATCGAGGAAGCGGGCGTCCATTCGGGCGACAGCGCCTGTTCGATCCCGCCGTACAGCCTGCCCGCCGACATCGTCGCCGAGATCGAGCGGCAGACCGACGCGCTGGCGCGCGCCCTCAACGTCCGCGGGCTGATGAACGTGCAATATGCGGTGAAGGATGGCGAGGTCTACCTAATCGAGGTCAACCCGCGCGCGAGCCGCACCGTGCCCTTCGTCGCCAAGGCGGTGGGTTCGCCGATCGCCAAGATCGCGGCGCGAGTGATGGCGGGCGAGAAGCTGGTCGATCTGCCGAAGATCAATCGCGACATCGACCATGTCGCGGTCAAGGAAGCGGTTTTCCCCTTCGCGCGCTTCCCCGGCACCGATCCGGTATTGTCGCCTGAAATGAAGTCCACCGGCGAAGTCATGGGAATCGATAGCGATTTCAATCTCGCCTTTGCCAAGGCACAGCTCGGCGCGGGCGACCGCCTGCCGACCGACGGGCGGCTGTTCGTGTCGGTGAAGGACAGCGACAAGCCGCGCATCGTCGCGTCGGTGAAGCAGCTCGCCGCCTGGGGGTGGCAGGTGATCGCGACCGGCGGCACCGCCGACTATCTGGCGGGGCAGGGTATCGACGTCGAACGGGTGAACAAGGTCGCCGAAGGGCGCCCGCACATCGTCGACCGGATCAAGGACGGCGATGTGCAGCTGATCTTCAACACGACCGAGGGTTGGCAGTCGCTTCAGGACTCGCAGTCGATCCGGGCCTCGGCGCTCGCGGCCGACGTCGCCTATTATACGACGGCGGCGGGCAGCGATGCCGCAACCCATGCGATTGGCGCGCTGCGCTCGCACTCTCTTGAAGTAAAGCCGCTTCAGGACTATTATTGAGGGACCGCTTCATCTCCCTACATTGACGGAAACAGCGGCTCAGCCGCCCCGGCGAAGTTTCGCTGGCGGTGGATTATTGACGAAGGACAACAGGATAATGGCAAGCGTTGAAAAGGTTCCGATGCTGCAGGAAGGCTATGAGAAGCTGAGCGCACAGCTCGCCACTCTCAAAGCCGAACGCCCCCTCATCGTCGATGCGATCGAGGAAGCGCGCGCGCATGGCGACCTTTCGGAAAATGCCGAATATCACGCCGCGAAGGAACGCCAGGGCCAGGTCGAAGCGACCATCGGCGATCTGGAGGACAAGCTGTCGCGTGCGCAGGTCATCGACCCGACGACGCTGTCGGGTGACCGCATCGTATTCGGTGCGACGGTGACGCTCGCCGACGAGGACGACAAGCCGGTCAAATATCAGATCGTGGGGCAGGCCGAGGCCGACGCCAAGGTGGGCAAGATCAGCTATAATTCGCCGCTCGGGCGCGCGCTGATCGGCCGCAAGGTCGATGACGAGATCGAAGTCACCGTTCCGGCGGGCGACAAATATTATCTCGTCACGAAGATCGAATTCATCTGACGATCGTGCCGAAATGAAACCGCAGGACGCACCGCTGGTCACGGGAGTTTCCGTGCTATGCGCGGTGATCTTCATCCTGCTGTCGATCAGCGGCTATCAGGTCGAGGCGATCGTGCGCGCGGGTTTCATTCCCGCGCGCTTTGCGATGGAGCCGATTGCGGCGCCGGGCTTTTTCGTGCCCTTCGCGCTCACCCCGTTGACCTCCGCCTTTCTGCACGGCGGAATCCTCCACCTGGTGTTCAATCTGGTCGTCTTGCTGTTCATCGGCCGCCAGCTCGAAGCGCCGCTGGGGACGAAGGCGATGGCGGTATTGCTCGTCGCCGGCGCCTATGCGGGGGCCTTCGCGCAATATCTGGCCGATCCGCAATCGCCGGTGCCGATGATCGGCGCCTCGGGCGCGATTTCGGCGCTGATCGCGGTGTTCGCGCTGATTTTCAGTCGCTCCGAGACGCAGGCGCTGGGACCGATTCCGGCGCATTGGGTGCGCGCACTGTGGCTGGCGGCAGCATGGATCGGGGTGCAGGTCCTAATCGGCTTTGCGGGCGGCGCAGGATTCGGCCTCGTCGCGATCTGGGCACATGTCGGCGGCTTCCTCGCGGGGATATTGCTCGCACGGCCGTTGCTGCGCTGGCGCTTCGGCGCGCGCTGACCGTCAGGACAGCGCGAGCAGCCCGCCCGCGAGCAGCATCGCGACGCGCACGTCGATACCGCAGCCTTCGGCGCGCTTTGCGGCGATAAAGGCGGCGATTTCGCGCAGCGGGACGCGGTGGACCGCAATGTCCTCGCCATCGACGCCGCCGCCTTCGCCGACCTTGGTCAGCCCGGTCGCGCGGAGCAGGGTGAAGCTTTCACTGACCATGCCCGGCGAACTGTAGAATTCGCCGACGGTCAGCCACTCGGTCGCGCGGTAGCCCGTTTCCTCTTCGAGTTCGCGCACCGCGGCAATCTCGGGCGCCTCGCCCGCGCTGTCGTCCCCGACAAGCCCCGCGGGCAGTTCGAGGCAATATTTGCCGAGCGGGACGCGATATTGTTCGACCAGCAGGATGTGCCGCCCGTCGGCGTCCTCGTCGATCGCCAGGATCACCGCGGCGTGAATGCCGCGCGACCGCGACACATATTCCCAATTGCCTTGCTGTTTCACCGTGATGAAGCGGCCTTCCCAGCGCGTTTCGACGGGCGTGCCGGCTGCGGGGCGGGTCATATCGTCTCCGTCGGCGAAAGGGTAAGGATCAAAGCTCGATCAGCCGGTCGGGCAGCTCGTTGGGGTTGCCGTCGCTCTTCGGGAAATGTTCGGCCAGCACGATACCCATGCGGCGGACCGCCTCGGCCATGCCATGGCCCGGACGACCGGCGCGCACCTCGTCGATCAGCGCTTCCATCGCTTCACCCCATATCGAGGGCGCGACCTTGGCGGCGATCGCTTCGTCGGCGACGATGTCGGCGCGATGTTCGCGCAGGCTAACATAGAGCAGGATGCCGGTGCGGCCCATCGTCTTCGCCTCGGTCCCGACCTTGAACAGGTCGATGGCGCGGGCGCGGACGCGCGCGGCGAGGATCGCGCGCGGCGTCAGCCACAGGCGCAGCGGGCGCCACAGCAGGACCAGCCAGACGCCGATCCATTTGAGCACCCCGACCGCGATGACGGTGCCGAGCCATTGATTGGCCGTCAGTTCATGCCCCCAGCCGCCGCTCAGCCGGTAGTAGAGACCCTGATAGAAATCGGGAAAAAGCGCGATCACCGACATGGCGATAAAGGCGATGACGCTCGCCCAGACGAGCGCGACATCGTCATAATCGTTCGACTGCGCGGCGATCACCGTGACGATCTCGCCATCGGTGTGCCGTTCGGCCTCGGCGACCGCGGCGGTCACGATAGCGTGATCGGCTTCGCTGACATGGCTGACTTTCATTGCGCGTCCCCCTTACCAGCCGCCCGAGGCACCGCCGCCGCCGAAGCTGCCGCCGCCGCCCGAAAAGCCGCCTCCGCCGCCGAAGCCGCCCCCGCCGCCCCAGGAACCACCGCCCCAGCCGCCACCCGAACCGCCGCCCCAGTCATTGTCACCCCAGATGATAATCGGGGCGCCGCCCCATGGGCGATGCTTGCGATGCCGCCGTCCGCGGCGCCCGAAGGCGCCGAGCATCGGCAGGATGAAAAAGAAGAAGATGATGAAGGCCACGAAGATCAGCCCGCCGATATTGCCATTGTCGGCGCGGTCGCGCTCGGCCTTCGCCGCCGACGCGGCGCGCGCCGCGGCTTCCTCCGGCGGCAGCTGGATCTGCTCGGCGATTGCATTCACGCCGTCCTGGATGCCGCCGGGCATGTCGCCGGCCTTGAATTTGGGCGTCACCACGTCGCGGATGATCCGGCCCGACAGCGCATCGGTCAGCACGGGTTCAAGCCCATAGCCGACAGAAATGTTCATCCGCCGTTCGTTGGGGGCGATCAGAAAGACGACGCCGTCGTTATTCTCCTTGCCGCCGATGCCCCACGCGCGGCCGAGCTTGTAGCCATAGTCGCTGATGTCATTGCCATCGAGGCTGTTCACCGTCGCAACGACGAGCTGATGCCCCGTGGTCTTTTCCAGCTGTTCGAGCTGGACGGTCAGATTGGCTTCCTCGGCCGCCGGAATGATATCCGCCTGATCGACGACGCGCCCGCTGAGCTTGGGGAAATCCTGCGCCGCCGCGGGCGCAGCCGTCAGCAACAGCAGCCCAGAGAGGGCCGCCGTTGCTATGTAACGAAGCTGGGCGATCAGGCCCACCTTATTGACCGAAGTCGACCTTGGGCGCGACGTTCGCGTTGGGATCGACCGCCTTATAGGGGGTCATCGGCTTGGCGCCGTGGACGATCTTGGCGCCGATGATGTCGGGGAAGGTGCGGATCGTCGTGTTATAGTCCTGCACCGCGGCGTTATAGTCCTGGATCGTTACGTTGATGCGGTTTTCGGTTCCCTCGAGCTGGGTCATCAGGTCGGCAAAGCGCGCCTGGCTCTTGAGCTCGGGATATTGTTCGACCGTAACGAGCAGGCGGCCGAGTGCGCTCGACACATTGCCCTGCGCCTGCTGGAAGGCCTGAACCTTCGCGGGGTCTTCCAAGTCGTCGGTGCTCAGCTTCACCTGCGTCGCCGATGCGCGCGCCTGGATGACGCCTTCGAGCGTCGATTGCTCGATCTTCGCGGCACCCTTGGCGGTTTCGACGAGGTTGGGGATCAGGTCGGCGCGGCGCTGATAGGCGGCTTCGACATTGGCCCATTTGGCCTTCGCGGCTTCTTCCTTGGTCGGAACGCTGTTGATGCCGCAGGCCGACAGGCTCATCGCGGCAGCCGGAACAATCAGCCAGCGGGCGGAACGATAGGACATGGTCATCAGGCTCCCTCAGGCGGCGTTTTGCCGCAACAATACACATAATAGGATGCCCCTTGCTTTTGCGCAATGACCGGCGCACCACCATGACGGCAGGATCAGCAGTTCGGGGAGCAATAAGATGCTGAACGAGTTCAAGGAATTTATCGCGCGCGGCAATGTCATCGATCTGGCGGTCGGCGTCATCATCGGCGGCGCGTTCGCGACGATCACCGGATCGCTGACCGAGGACGTCATCATGCCCCTCGTCGGCTGGCTGTTCGGCGGGGTCGATTTTTCGAGCAAGTTCATCCTGCTCGGCAGCATTCCCGATGGCATCGCCGCGACCGACTATGCCGCCTTGAAAAAGGCGGGCGTCGCGATGATCGGCTATGGTGCCTTCATCACCGCGGTGATCAACTTCCTGATTTTGGCATGGATCATCTTCCTGCTCGTGCGCGCAGTGAACAAGGTGGTGCGCAAGGAAGCGCCGGCCGAAGCGCCCGCGGGGCCGAGCGAGGTCGATCTGCTTACCGAAATCCGCGACGAACTGCGCAAGAAATAGCATTTCATCGCGCGTCGGCGTGGGTCCGGTGTCGATTCAGGACGAAAGGCCCGCCTGCGCTCTTCCAAAGTGCGGGCGGGCTTCCTATATGGGAAGGGCCGGTTTCGACCGGCTATGAGGATAAATGGTGTCGTGGAATAGACACAGCGGACCCGGGGGCAGTACCCGGCGGCTCCACCACAAGCCCGCGTCCTTTTCGAAGGGGTGCGCGGGCTTCTGACGGGGCCGAACCAGGATCGACGTGTGTTCAAAGACGATGTTTTCTTCCGGGCTGAGTAACCCGTTAAAGGCTCAAAACCAATAGGTGCTAACGATAACGAAGCACTCGCTCTTGCTGCCTAACCGATAAGCCTCACGGCCTAAGGTTAGACAAATAGAACGCGGTTCGGACCGAACCGGGCAACAGAATCGGATACCAGCGGCTGGGGACGAGCCGGGCAACAGAATCGTCCCACCTTTCCCTTTTTCAGCTGCCGCCTCTCGCGTCGCCCCTGCGACGGCGTCTCGTCAATGCGCGCCGTCGCATTGACCATGATCGCCCAGCGCCTCGATCACCCGGCAATCGCCGGCCAAGCCGCCGCGGCAGCGGCCGACGATGCGGGTCAATTCATCGCGCAGCGCCGAAAGCTGCGCGATCTTCGCCTCGACCTGTTCCAGATGCGCGGACGCGATGCGATCGGCGTCGGTGCAGTCGCGCTCGGGATGATCGGAGAGGTCGAGCAGCGAGCGGATTTCCTCGATCGTGAAGCCCAGTTCGCGCGAGTGGCGCACGAAGCGCAGCCGCGCGCGATGCGCGTCGTCATAGCTGCGGTAATTTGCATCGGTCCGCGCCGGGGCGGGGAGGAGGCCGATCCGCTCGTAATAGCGGATGGTTTCGATGTTGGTGCCAGTGGCACGCGACAGTTCGCCGATCTTCATCGCTTGACCCTGTAGTTGCTACAGGGTGCATATAGGAGGCCGACTCGAAGAACCAAGCGGCCGCCCGGCAATTCCTGCGGCGGCCAAGACGGAAGGAGATGCAGGCGATGGCCGATCAATGCTGCGCTGGAAAAAGCGGAGCGACCGCGCTGAACGACCCCAAGTGGCGGCGCATCCTGTGGATCGCGCTGCTGATCAACGGGGCCATGTTCCTCGTCGAAATCGTCGCGGGCGTCGCAGCCGATTCGCGCGCGCTGCAGGCCGATGCGCTCGATTTTCTGGGCGACAGCGCCAATTATGCGATCAGCCTGACGGTCGCCGGCATGGCGATCGCATGGCGCGCACGCGCGGCGATGCTGAAGGCTGCGACGATGCTGGGGTTCGGGCTGTGGATATTGGCGTCGACGATCTGGGGCTTCATCGGCGGCAGCGCGCCGCATGCCGAAACGATGGGGATGATCGGCGTCGTCGCGCTCGCCGCCAATGTCGCGGTCGCGCTGATGCTCTATCGCTACCGGACCGGCGACGCCAATATGCGCTCGGTGTGGATATGCTCGCGCAACGATGCGATCGGCAATCTGGCGGTGATGGCGGCGGCGCTCGGCGTGTTCGGCACCGGGCAGGGCTGGCCCGACCTTTTGGTGGCCGCGATCATGGCGCTGCTTGCCATATGGGGCAGCGCCGAAGTCTTCCGCCACGCGCGCCGCGATCTCGCCGCCGACTGACGCGCATCGCCAGACAGGCACCATTCGTATGCGCCGCGCGGAACCGAACCGGCGGCAAAGCATTTCCCCGCTTTGCCTTCGCCGGTCAGGAGCATATTGTGGCGCACAGGATGCGGATCAGGGGCGCCTTGCACTTCGGCCCGGCGCGCGCGTGCAGGCGGCCGCGCGCAGGATGGAGGCACGCGCGTGGCTGATCCCGCAGCGCCCGCGGCAGCCGGCGGCGCCTATGTGTTCAAGCCGCACGAACGCCCGATCATGCCGGGGTCGCCCGCGTCGCCTGACCATCCCGTCGGGCGCAAGGTCGGTTATTTCGTCATTGGCCTGTATCTTGCGATCGTCGGCGGTTTCCAGAATGGCCTGCTCATCGCCAATTTGACGGTGCTGCAGGGGCATCTCGACCTGACGCCCGCAGATGCGGGCTGGGTCACCGTTTCCTATAATATGACCAATGCGTGCATGAGCATCCTGCTCTACAAGTCGCGCCAGCAATTCGGCATTCAGCGTTTCGTGCGCGCGACGATGATCGCGCTCCTGATTGCCAATTTCGTCCAGCTTTTCGATGCCGGTTACCGCATGGAGCTCATGGCGCGCGGCGTGTCGGGGATCGCCGCGAGCGGGCTGACGACGCTTGCTGCCTTCTACATGATGCAAGGCTTGCCGGCGAAGATGCGGATTGCGGGCTTCCTGCTCGGCATCGGGCTGGGACAGGTGGCGATTCCGCTCGCGCGCGCCATATCGCCGCTGTTGCTCGCCGACGGGGACATCGGCAATCTGTTCGTGCTGCAATTCGCGCTCTCGCTCGTCGCGGTCGGCGCGGTCAACATATTGCAGCTCCCGCCGGGCGAAACGATCCGCTCGTTCGAAAAACTCGACCTTATCACCTTTCCGATCCTGGCAGTCGGCGTCGGGCTGCTCTGCGCCTTTATGGTGCAGGGGCGCATCATCTGGTGGTCGACGCCGTGGCTCGGCGGCGCGCTGGCGGCGTCGGTGGTGTTGATCGGCACCGCCTTCCTGATCGAACATTACCGGCGAAATCCAATGCTCCACACGCGCTGGATCGGCAGTCGCAACCTCATTAAATTTGCGCTGACCGGCGCACTCGTCCGCGTGCTGACGTCCGAACAGAATTTCGGGGCGAGTGGGCTGCTGTCCGCCACCGGCCTCGTCAACGATCAGCTTGTCACCTATTATGCGGTGCTGTCGTTCGCGACGCTGATGGGGGCGGTGCTGTCGATCGCGCGGCTCGACCCGACCGACCTGCGGCGGCCGATCCTCGTCGCGCTTGCCGTCATCACCGTCGGCGCGTTCCTCGACACCCATTCGGGTCTGCGCACCGGGCCGGTGAACCTGTATTTCTCGCAAGGCGCGATCGCCTTTGCCGCAGTCTATGTGATGGGTCCATTGCTGCTCGAAGGGCTGCTGCGTGCCATTTCGCGCGGCCCTGCCTATATGGTCAGCTTTCTGGCGGTGTTCAGCCTGTCGCAGACGATCGGCGGGCTTGCCGGGGTCGCGGCGCTATCGGCCTTTCACACGCTGCGTACCAAGGCGCATCTGATGACGCTGGGGCAAAGCCTGTCGACGACCAACCCCGAACTGGCGCAGGGCATCAACGCGATTGCGGCGAGCCTGACCGGCAGCATCGCCGACCCGGCGCTGCGCAGCGCGACCGCCGCGGGGCAGGTGGTGCGCGAGGCGGCGCGCGAAGCGACGATCCTGGCATTCAACGACGTGTTCGTCGTGATCGGCAGCCTGTCGGCGATCGCCTTCATCGCGATGTTCGCGCGCTGGGTTTATGATCGACGTCGCGGAATCAATCCATTGGCACAGGAACTTGAAGTCTTGCAGAAACTGAGGGCGCAAAATCAATGAGCGACGACAAACAGGAAGGCGCGCCGCCCGCGCCCGAAACGCCGGCACCAGCTCCGACGCCGGGCCCGATGCCGACCCCCGCACCGGCTGCTGCCGATCCGACCCCGGCGGGACCGCCCGCCGACGCGCCGGCCGAGGGCTGGGCGCCGCCGCGTTCGCGCGGACGGATCATCCTGTTCAGCGCGATCATCCTCGTCGGCGCGCTCGCCACTCTCTACGCCTGGGGACTGCCCCCCTTCCGTGCAAACAGCCAGACGACCGACAATGCCTATGTGCGCGGCCAGACGACGTTCATCGCGCCGCAGGTCGGCGGCTATGTGACCGCGGTGCTGGTGCAGGATTTCCAGACTGTCGCGGCGGGGCAGGAACTGGTGCGGATCGACGACCGCATCTACCGCCAGCGCGTTGCGCAGGGCAGCGCCAATATTGCCGCGCAGACCGCCTCGCTCGACAATAGCGCGCAGAGCAGGCGCTCGGCCGAGGCGCAGGTGAAGGCGCAGGAGGCGGCGGTCGCCAACGCCCGCGCGCAGCTCGCCCGTGCCCAGGCCGATATGCGGCGCGTCAACGATCTGGTCGGCGAAGGATCAGTGTCGATCCGCGAACGTGACCAGACGCTCGCGGGGCTCCGCCAGGCCGAAGCAGCGGTGCGGCAGGCCGAGGCGCAGCGCGCGATCGCCGAGGAGCAGGTGCGATCGGTGAGCGTCGGGCGCGGCGGGCTGGAGGCCGGGGTGGCCAATGCAAAGGCGGCGCGCGGTCTGGCCGACATCGATCTTCAGAACACGATCGTTCGCGCCCCGCGCGCGGGCAAGCTGAGCGAAGTGTCGGTGCGCGTCGGCCAGCTCGTCAGCCCGGGCACCCAGCTCATGTATCTCGTGCCCGAGAAGCATTGGGTGGTCGCCAATTTCAAGGAAGCGCAGACCGCGAATATCCGCATCGGCCAGCGCGCGACGCTGCGCGTCGATGCGCTGGGCGGCGCCGAGCTGAAGGGTGTCGTTGAAAATATCGCCCCCGCGGCGGGCAGCGAGTTCAGCATCATCAAACCCGACACCGGATCGGGCAATTTCGTCAAGGTGCCGCAGCGGATTGCCGTGCGCATCCGCATCGACCCGAAGCAGAAACTTGCGGAGCGGCTCGGTCCCGGCATGTCGGTGGTGGCGACGGTTCATACCGGACGCGGCGAATGAGGCGGTCCGCCCTGTCGCTTGCCGGTCTGGCGCTGGCGTTGGCGGGCTGCGCACCCGCGCTGACGCCGCCGCCAACCGCGAGCGCGGTTGCACCGCCCGCCGACTGGCGCACTGCGCTGCCGACGGACGGTGCGGCGATCGACAGCCGCTGGTGGTCGGCATTTGGCGACGCGCGGCTGACCGAGTTGGTCGAACAGGCGCGCGCGAACAACAGCGACCTTGCCATCGCGGCGGCGCGCGTTGCCGAAGCGCGGGCTCAAGAGCGCGTCGCACGCTCGCTGCTGCTGCCGAACCTGTCGCTGAGCGGGCAGGGGGCCGAGGCGCGCAGCGTCAACGCCTTCGGCCAGCCAACCGAAAGCTTCACCGCGCAGCCGGTGTTCCAGGCGAGCTACGAGGTCGACCTGTTCGGCCGCAATGCCGCGACGCGCGAGGCGGCGCGGGCCAATGCGGCGGCGATTGCGGCGGCGCGCGAGGCGGCAACGCTGTCGGTCAGTGCGGCGGCGGCGAGCGGCTACATCACGCTGCTCGCGCTCGATGCGCGGCGGCAGTTGCTCGCCGAGACGCTGACCTCGCGGTCGGAGGCGCTACGGCTCGCGCGCAGCCGCGCCGAGGCCGGCTATACCTCGCAGCTCGAACTGCGACAGGCCGAGGCCGAATATCAGGCGACGGCGCAGCAGATCCCGGCGATCGAGGCGGCAATCGCGCGGCAGGAAAACGGCCTGTCGCTGCTCGTCGGCGATACGCCGCATGCAATCGCGCGCGGCGACGGTTTTGCCGCGCTCGCGGTGCCGCCGGTGCCTGCGGTGCTGCCGTCGGAACTGGTGCGGCGGCGGCCCGACATCGCGCAGGCCGAATATGCGCTGGCGGCGACCGACGCCAATCTGCGCGCCGCGCGGGCGCAATTCCTGCCGCAAGTCCGATTGGCGGCATCGGCCGGGGCGGTGATCTCTTCGGCGCTGGGCGATCCGATCAGCATCTGGTCGGTCGGCGGCAGCATATTGGCGCCGATCTTTTCGGGCGGACGGCTGCAAGGCCAGTTCGACGCCGCGACCGCGCAGCGTGATCAGGCGGCTTTCGCCTATCGCAAGACGGTGCTCACCGCCTTTCGGGAGGTGGAGGACCAGCTGGCGGTGATCGACCGGCTCAACGCGCAGGAACAGGCGCTGATGGCGCAGCGCGCGGCGGTGGCCGATGCGCTGCGGCACGCGACCAACCGCTATCGCGCGGGCTATTCGCCCTATCTGGAACAGCTCGACGCGCAGCGGTCGCTGCTCGGCGTCGATCTCGCGCTGATCCAGCTCCGCGCCGACCGCCTGAACGCTTATGTCGCCCTCTATCAGGCGCTCGGCGGCGGCGCCCCGGCGGCTTAGTCGCCAGCGAGGATCTTCTCGATCCCCGATGCCACCGCGGGGTGATAGGTGGCGCGCGAGCGGGCGAACAGGTCGCGCGCGATCGCATCGCCCCACGCGCCCTGACGCTTCAGCCCGGTGTAGAGCGGCCGGATCAGCAGACCGCGCCCGACGGTGCCCGCGAACTGACGCAATGACGGTAGCGCGGGTTCGTAGCGGTTGGCGATGGCAAGCTCGAGCCAGGCTGAACGGACATAGGCGTTGGTTGACGCCGACAGACCCAGCGTTTCGTCGAGTTCCTTGAGCCGCGCCGCGCTCTGCGTCCGCGGGATGCCGTTCAGGAAACGCAGCCATTGCTGCGTCGTCCATCCTTCGGGCGCGATGGCGCGCGCCGGACCGCCGGCGTTAAAGGCGACAAGCTTGGCATCGACCGCGGCCAGCGTCGCGCTCTTGTGGTGCACCGCATTGTCGGGCAGGCCCGCGGCATAGGACCAGCGGTCGAGTTGCAGCGACAGTTCGAGCGCCGGGTCGCCCTTCAGCAGATTTTCGCGCAGATCGGTCAGGAAACCCGCGGTCGTTTGCGGCTGAAAGGCATGGCGGTCGAAATAGGATTTGAGATAGGCGTCCCAGCGCGCGCGGCCGACCGTCGTTTCGATCATGCGCAGGAAGTTGGCTCCCTTGGTATAATCGAGCGTGCCGTCGCCGGGTGCACCGTGCAGCCGGGTCTTGGCGCCGGTCTGGCCGCCATTGGCGTCGATGTCGCGCATCATATTGTCCCAGTCGAGATCGGCATACATCGCTGCGCGCTCCTTGCCGTAGAGCGCCTCCATGATCCGGTTCTCGAAATAGGTGGTGAAGCCTTCGTTGAGCCAACTGTCGGACCAGGTCGCATTGGTGACGAGGTTGCCCGACCAGCTATGCGCCAGTTCGTGCGCGACGACGTCGGTGTTCGACCGGTCGCCGGTGATGATCGTCGGCGTGAGAAAGGTCAGCATCGGGTTTTCCATGCCGCCATAGGGAAAGGAGGGCGGCAGGACGAGCATGTCGTAGCGGCCCCAGCGATAAGGGCCATAGAGCGCCGAGGCCGCGTCGATCATCTTTTCGACATCGCCGAATTCGCGCGCCGCGGCGTCGAGCATCGTCGCTTCGGTCCACACGCCCGAGCGTGGGCCGAGCGAGTGGAATTTAAGGTCGCCGACCGCGAAAGCGATCAGATAGGGCGGCACCGGCTTGTCCATGCGAAAGCGAAAACGGCGGCGACCGTCGGGCAGCGCTTCGCCCTTGTCGCCGCTCAGCTTCTCGCCGCTCATCACTGCGACGAGATCGCCCGGAACGGTCAGCGTCGCATCCCATGTCTGACGGATACCGGGGCTGTCCTGCGTCGGAATCCAGCTCCGGTTGAGGATCGCCTGGCCTTGGCTGAACAGATAGGGCTTGGTTTTGCCCGCAGTCATTTCGGGCGGTAGCCATTGTAGCGCATTGGCTCCCGGCCGGCTGCGATAGGCCAGGACGATGCGCTGCGCGCCATCGAGTTCGACCGTCAGCGCCGAACCGAGTTCGGGATCGGTATCGCCGACCGCCCATTTGAGCGGCTTGCCATTTGCATCGGTGACCGAAGAAATCGCCAGATTGTCGGCATCAAGAACGATCGCCTGCGCATTCTTGGCGGTGAGCAGATCGAGCGTCGCGGTGCCGCCCAGCGTGCGGGTCGCGAAATCGACATCGAGGTTCAGCGACACATGGGTGACGCGGGCGATCTCGGGATCGGCGTGGGTCCACACGTCCTTCGCCTCGGGCGTCGTCAATATGGGGGCAGGGGCGGTCGCCGTCTGTGCGGCGAGGGGCGAGGCGCCGGCGAGCAGCGCGGCGGCGAGCAGGATCATACGCATGGGAAGGCGGCGTAGGCGGCGGCGCACGAAACTGCAACCGGCAGGTGGCCCGAAGCAATCTTGGCGAACGCGAAATTGTCGGTGGAGATTGCGGCCGATCCGGCGCAAGGTGCGCGCCGTTCCCGCACGGCCATTCTCCGCGCGGGATGTCGATGATTCAAATGATGGATTGTGCCAATGACCCAATATCGCCCCATTTCGTTCGCCGCGGCCGCGCTCGCCGGCGCTGCTCTGCTTGCCCCTCCCGCCCTCGCCGAAGAGGGGATGTGGACCTTTGATGCCTTTCCGGCGCAGCAGGTGAAACAGACGTATGGCTGGGCGCCCGACCAAGCGTGGCTGGGCAAGGTGCAGGCGGCCGCGGTGCGTCTGACCGGCGGCTGTTCGGCAAGCTTCGTATCGGCCGAAGGCCTGATCCTGACCAACCACCATTGCGTCGCAAGCTGCCTGTTCGACAATTCGAAGGCGGGCGCCGACTATCTCAACGACGGGTATGTCGCCGACCGCCACGACATGGAACTCAAATGCCCCGGTCAGCAGGCCGAGGTCGTCACCAGCATCGGCGACGTCACCGGGGCTATCAAGGCGGCGGTGGGATCGCTCGCGGGTGAAGCGCTGACCAAGGCGCGCGACGCGAAGATCGCCGAAATCGAAAAGAGCGGTTGTCCCGACACCGACAAGACGCGCTGCCAGGTCGTCACCCTGTTCGGCGGCGGTCAGTACAAGCTCTACAAATATCGCAAATATTCCGACGTGCGGCTGGCATGGGCGCCCGAGGATCGCGCCGCCACCTTCGGCGGCGATCCCGACAATTTCAACTTCCCGCGCTATTCGCTCGATGCAAGCTTCCTGCGCGCGTACGAGAATGGCAAGCCGGTCGCAACGCCCGCGCACCTGCAATGGAACCCGCGCGCGCCGCGTGAGGGCGAGATGACCTTCGTCGTCGGCAACCCCGGTTCGACCAGCCGGCTCTACACGACCAGCCAGCTTGCCTTCGAGCGCGAACTGCGCCTGCCGATCACGGTGACGACCTATTCCGAACTGCGCGGGCGCCTGCTGCGCGCGATGGAGGAAAGCAAGGATCATGAGCGCGAAGGGCTCGATCTTCTCAATGGGCTCGAAAACAGCCTGAAAGTCTATATCGGCCGCCAGAAGGCGCTGAACGACCCGGCCTTCACCGCGACACTGGTCGCCAAGGAGGACGAGCTCAAGGAGAAGAGCGCGGGGAATGCCGCGATCGGCGATCCCTGGGCGTCGGTCGACAAGGCGGTCGGCGCCTATCGCTCGCTCTATTTGCCGGCGCGCTTCACCAATCCGATGAGCGACCTTTATGGCTATGCCGAAACGCTCGTCTATGCGGCGCAGGAGCGCTCGAAGCCCAATGGCGAGCGCCTGCCCGGCTACACCGACAGCGCGCTGCCGCTGACCAAGAAGAGGCTGCTCGATGCGAAGCCGGTCTATCCCTGGCTCGACGAACTGACGCTCGAATGGAGCCTGTCGAAGGCGCGTGAATATCTGGGTGCCGACGATCCCGACACCAAATTGCTGCTCGGTCAAGAAAGTCCCGAACAGCTCGCCAAGCGGCTCGTCGAAGGATCGAAGCTCGCCGATCCCGCCTATCGCCAGACGTTGTGGGACGGCGGACTTGCGGCGATCGAGGCCAGCGACGATCCGATGATCCGCTTCGCGCTGCGCCTCGCGCCGCGCCAGCGCGCGCTAAAAAAGGCGGTCGACGAGGCCTATGGCGGTCCGCTCGCCGTCGCCGGCGGCAAGATCGCCGACGCGCGCTTCGCCGCCTATGGCGACACGCTCTATCCCGACGCGACCTTCACGCTGCGCATTTCCTATGGCCAGGTGAAGGGCTGGATCGAGCGCGGCAATACGGTACCGATCGCAACCACGATGGGCGGTACCTTCGACCGCGCGACGGGCAACCCGCCGTTCGACGTCGCCCCGGCTTTTGCGGCGAAAAAGGCGGCCATCGATCCGGCGGTCACCTATGACTTCGTGACGACCAACGACATCATCGGCGGCAATTCGGGCTCGCCGGTGATCGACAAGGCCGGCACCGTCATCGGCGCCGCGTTCGACGGCAATATCCACTCGCTCGGGGGCAATTACGGTTACGACGGCACGCTCAACCGTACCGTGGTCGTTTCGACCGCTGCGGTGCAGGAAGCGCTCGAAACCATCTATCCCGCGCCAGCTCTGGTGAAGGAGCTTGCGGGCAAATAGCGGCGCCCGCTTCGCCGCGGAGGCGATGCAGACAGGTTGCGGCGGGCGGCGGACTAACCGTCGCCCGTCGCAGCGAGCTCATCCCGATGGTCGGGCTTAAGCGCGACAACAATGGCCGAAAGCGCCGACGCTAACGGCGCCCCCCACGGGGTAATTCCAGGTGAATGCCAATTTTTGAAGTCCCGCAGGACTCTATGGTGCGGTCGAGAAGACTCGAACTTCCACGGCCTTTCGGCCACAACGACCTCAACGTTGCGCGTCTACCAGTTCCGCCACGACCGCACATCATGATGGTCCGGATCGGGTCCGGCACCAGGTAGGAGCGGGCGCCTAGCAAAGCTTTGTTGGCGATGCAAGCGAGCACCGCGCAATTATTTTTCGGGATCGCGCAATCGGTGCGGCGGCGCAGAGGCGCAGGTTCGCGCCATGTCATCGAAACGACTCCGAAGAGTCACTCAACTGTCATGGCTCTACCGTCAGACCGTCATCGAATCACCCTAGTGGCGGCGTCACCGGGGGCGAGGGGCGATTCCTTTTCTCGTTCGCGGATGAATGTTCAGCAGCGTGCCGAGGGCGCGCACACGGGGAACGGAGATTTTCATGGCGGCTTTTGCGCGCGTTCGTTTGGTCATGCTCAGTGGCGTGGCCTGTTCTGTCCTGGCAGCCTGCGGCGCCGACAATATCGCGTCGCCGGGTGAGGGCGGCACCATCATCATCAATCCGACGCCGACCCCCACGCCGACGCCGACCCCGACGCCGACCCCGACGCCCAGCGTGACCCCGGCCGCGGGCTGTCCCACGATTTCCGACCCCCAGGGCTTGACCGACAGCGGCACGATCAAGAATCCGACCGTCGGCGAGTTCCGCGTCTGCACGCTGCCGGCGCGCATCAACAAGAGCGTCACGCTGCCCAAGATCGCCGGTCTCGTCTATCGCATGAACGGCCGTGTCGATGTCGGCACCGATCAGGGCGCGGCGACGTCGGGCACGACCAACGTGGTGCTGACGATCGAGCCGGGCGTGATGCTGTACGGCGAATCGGGTCCGTCGTGGCTCAACGTCAACCGCGGCAACTCGATCCAGGCGGTCGGCACCCCGACGCTGCCGATCATCTTCACCAGCCGCGACAACGTCCAGGGCCTGAACACCGAAAATTCGTCGGGCCAGTGGGGCGGCGTCGTGCTGAGTGGCCGCGCGCAGATCACCGATTGCGGCACCAGCGGCGCGGCACCGGGCACGACGGCGTGCGAACGCCAGACCGAAGGCGCCGTCGATCCGGCGCTCTATGGCGGTGCGAGCAACAGCGAGAGCAGCGGCCGGATGAGCTATGTCCAGATCCGCTATTCGGGCTACATCCTGTCGTCGAACAGCGAGCTTCAGTCGCTGACGCTGCAGGGCGTCGGTTCGGGCACCCAGCTCGACCATATCATGTCGTACAACAGCTCGGACGATGCGGTCGAAGTGTTCGGCGGCCATGCGCACATGAAATATTTCATCGCGGTCGGCGCCGAGGACGATAATCTCGACACCGACGTCGGCACCAAGGCTAACTTCCAGTACGGGATCGTCGTCCAGCGCGCGAACATCGGCGACGCGATGATCGAAGCAGATACCGACAACGCGCTCGACGGCGACAATCCGCGCCAGAACACGCGCGTTGCCAACTTTGTCTTCTACCAGAATTCGCCCAACGCCTCGTCCGACCAGGCATCGATCCTGCTGCGCGGCGGCACCGACTACGGCATCTACAACAGTGTGCTGCTTAGCCCGAACAACCCCTGCCTGCGCATCAGCCGCGCGCAGACGGCTTCGGCGACGCAGAATGCGGCGATCGACGAATATGGCGCGCCGGTATTCCAGTCGGTGCTCATGCAATGTGCGGCGACCAAATATATCGGCAGCGGCGTAACCGCGGCCGAGGTGCAGGCGATCTTCGGCGCCGGCAGCAACGGCAACAGCGACACCTATGTTCCGACGCTGACCAGCCTGTTCGTCAACGGCGCGACTGAAACGGCGGTGACGCCGTTCGATATGTCGACGTTGAACGGCCAGACCTTCAACAGCATCGAACTGACCCGCGCCGGCTTCTTCGACAAGACGACCTATATCGGCGCGGTCAAGGACGCCAACGACACCTGGTACCAGGGCTGGACCTGCAACAGCGGCACCGCCAGCTTCGGCACCGGCAACAGCGGACTCTGCACCTCGCTGCCGACCAGCTGAGATTGAAACGTCGACCAGGAGGGGGCGGCGCGTGCCGTCCCCTCCCGCATATCTGATCCGGATTCTGGGGAAACCGCCATGTCCAAGCCGTACCGGCTCGCCAGCCTGCTTTTGATTACCACGGCGCTCGTCGCGCCCGCCACGGCGATGGCGCAGACCGACCCCGCTCCGGCCGAACCCGCGGCAGAGGCTGCCGCGGACGCGGCGCCGGCAGACGCTGCCGAACCGGCACCACAGGACGATACCGACATTTCGATCCCTGGCGCGGAGATCGTCGTCACCGGCCGCCGCAGCGCCAATATCGAGCGCACCGCGCCGCAGGTCGTCTCGGTGCTCGGCGCCGCCGACATCGCGCGTACGGGTGAAGGCAATATCGCCGGCGCGCTCGGTCGCGTCACCGGCCTCAGCGTTGTCGGAAACGGCTTCGTCTATGTTCGCGGCCTTGGCGATCGCTATTCGCTCGCACTGCTCAACGGTTCGCCACTGCCAAGCCCCGAACCGCTCAAGCGCGTCGTCCCGCTCGACATTTTCCCCAGCAGCATCATCGCCTCGTCGCTGGTGCAGAAAAGCTATTCGGCGAATTTCCCCGGCGAATTCGGCGGTGGCGTGATCAACCTGACGACCAAGGCGGTCCCGCGAGAGCCGTTTCTGACCGTTGGCGGCAGCATCGGCGGCAATTCGGAAACCACCGGACAGCTCGGCTACACTTATTATGGCACTGGCAGCGACTGGACCGGTTTCGGCGATGGCGGCCGCAACCTGCCGCCCGCCTATGCGGCGTGGCGCGCATCGGGGCTGCGCATCAACGATCCCAGCGTCAATCAGCAGGCGATCGCCGGCCAGTTCGTCACCGCCAGCAATGCGGTGCTGCAACAGAACAACAATATGCCGGTCAATTGGGGCGTCAACGTCACCGGCGGCAAGTCCTGGACGATCGGCGATGCCGAACTCGGCCTGATCGCGACCGCTGGCTACACGACCAAATGGCGCACGCGCGACATTGCGCAGCAGACTGCGAACGCGCTCGACCTGTCTTCGCTCAATACCAATGTCCGCCGCGTCGTTACCGACAACCGTGTCGTTGCCAACGCGCTGCTCGGTCTCAGCCTCGAATTCGGCGACAACAAGATTCGCTGGACCAACCTCTATATCCGCGACACGATCAAACAGGCGCGCCTCGGTGCCGAAGACCGGCCCGACACCGCCGATGCCAACCCCGGCGTCAGCTTCCAGTATCAGGACACCGCCTGGTACGCCCGCCAACTCATCGACACGCAGTTTGTCGGCGAGTTCAAGCCGATGGACGGCCTCGACGTCGATATCCGAGCCGGCTACGCCAATTCGCAGCGCGAGGCGCCGTTCGAGCTGAGCTTCATGTACAGCCGTTCGAACAGCCCGACCGATCCCTATGGGCAGTTCTTCACCAACACGCTGAACACGGGCCAGCGGCCGGGCAGCGCGACGATTGCCTTTTCGGATCTCAACGAAAACCTCTATTCGGCCGGTATCGACGTCACCTACGATCTGGCGGCGCGGGTCAAGCTGATCCTCGGCTATGCCTTCAGCGATACCAGCCGCGTCACCGAACGCCGCGATTTCCTGTTCCAGGGCAACAACAACATCCCGCTCGGGATTTCGCTGCTGCGCCCCGACCTGCTGCTCTCGCAGGCGGTGATCTGCTTCCCCGGCGTCGATGCGACGGTTGCGCCCGATTGTCCGGCGAACCCCGTTGCGACGGGGATCGCACTCGTCGACAGCACCGGGTCGAACCCGACTTTCAAGGCGACGCTGCGCAACCATGCGGGCTATGTTCAGCTCCAGGCCGATCTGACGGACCAGCTCAATCTCAACATCGGCGCCCGTTACGAAAGCGCCAATCAGGGCGTGAGCGCGGTGCAGGTCTATACGGTCAACCCGACGCTGCCGCCCGCGACCAACCTCAAGCGCGACTATCTGCTTCCTGCCGCGACGCTGACTTACGAAATCTCGCCGCAGCTGCAATTCCGCCTGAGCGGATCGAAGACGATTGCGCGGCCGCAGTTCCGCGAGCTGGTATTCCAGACCTATTATGATCCGGACAGCAACCGCACCTTCCAGGGCAATCCGCAGCTCGTCGACAGCCAGCTCTATAACGCGGAAACGCGCCTTGAATGGTATTTCGCACCCGAACAGCGCGTGTCGCTCGGCGGCTTCTGGAAAAAGATCAAGAATCCGATCGAAACCTACGCCAGCTTCGACGGCAACAGCGTGACGACGCGCTTTGCCAACGCGCCCGAGGCGACCCTTTATGGCGTCGAGTTCGAGGCGCAGAAATATTTCGACCTCAGCGGTATGAACGGGGCTTTCTGGGCCAGCCGCCGCGCGGTGCTGATCGGCAACTACACCTGGTCGCAATCGAAGCTGAAGGTCGGGCCGAACGATCCCGTTCAGGCCTTTCCTTTCACTGGTGCGACGCTGGCGAGTCAGTTCTTCCGCGACGGCGCGCCGCTGACCGGCCAGTCGGATCATCTGGTCAATCTGGAATTCGGCCTCGAAGACACAGACAAGCTGTCGCAGCAGACCTTCTTGATTTCCTATGCGTCCGATCGCGTCACGCGGCGCGGCCCGTCGGGTCAGCCCGACATCTTCGAACGGCCGGGCATCCAGGTCGATTTCGTTGCGCGCCAGGGTATCCCGCTGTTTGGCAAGGAGATCGAACTCAAGTTCGAGGCCCGCAACATCTTCGGTACGAAATACAAGGAAATGCAGGAAAGCGGCGACAACCGCATCTATTACAACCTGTACAAGACCGGCACGACCTTCTCGCTGGGCGGGTCGCTGAAATTCTGAGGCATCCCTTGCCAGCCGCCCCGGCCGCAGCGCCGGAGCGGCACTGGCGGGTGCCGGCGCCAGCCCGGACTCGCCCCTCTGACAAAAAACTGTAATCTTCCCGTCAACTGATTGTCACGGACGGCGCCTAGGCGATTCGCGAGACAGGTTTCAGCTGGGGGACAGATAGGGTCATGGCGACGCTGATGAGGGGATCGGCCGTTCGGCTGCCGCGCTGGCTGCGTGCCGGCAGGCGGGCGCCGCGCGATGCCGCGCCGCTGATCGGCGTCGTCATCCTTGGCGCACTGCTGATCTGGCAATGCGTCAATCTCCTCTGGGCGTTGATCGTTCCGCTCGCCCCGCTCGGCGCGTGGCAGCCGCAGACCGCGGTCATCGCATCGCCGGCCGAACGCCGCGCGATTTTCTCGAGCTTCGACCCCTTCTTCCGCAGCGGGCCGCAAGGGCCGGCCAGCGCGACGGTCACGTCGCTCGGCCTGACGCTGTTCGGGATCAATCTCAACGAAGCGACCGGTGGGGGCTCCGCGATCATCGCGGGCGATGACGGTCTGCAGAACAGCTATGCCGTCGGCGACGAGATCGCGCCGGGCGTCAAGCTGGTCGGCGTCGCCTTCGACCATGTGCTCCTCGACCGCGGCGGCACGCGCGAAAGCCTGTTTCTCGATCAAAGCGGCGACGCGCCGGTCGCCAATCCCGCAGCGCCGTTGCCCGCCCCGACACCCGAGGTTGGATCCCCCGGTGCGGCGGCCAACGGCACCACGGCGAGCGGCGAGATGTCGCCCGCCGCGCTCAAGGCCGGCATCGGCTTCGCGCCGCGCACCGAAGGCGGCAAGGTCACCGGCCTTTCGGTCCAGCCGCAGGGCGACGGCGCCGTCTTCCGCGCCGCGGGCTTGCGCCCCGGCGATGTCATCCGTTCGGTGAACGGCCGTCCGATCGGATCGGCCGCCGATGCCGCCGCGCTCGCCAGCCAATTTGCGCCCGGTGCGCGCGTCTCGCTCGAGGTCGAGCGCGGCGCGAGCGTCGTTCCCGTCGCCCTGTTCCTTTCGAAACAATAGGTTTTATGCGCCTAAAACTCTCTCTCATGCTGGCTGCCGCCCTTGTTTCGGCGACCCCCGTGCCCGTGCTGGCCCAGTATACGCTTAACGTCCGCGACGCCGACGTTCGCGCCTTCATCCAGGATGCGGCGCGGATCACTGGGCGGACGTTCGTGATCGATGGGCGCGTCAACGGCAAGGTGTCGGTCGTCACCGACCGGCCGCTGTCGCGCAGCGAATATTTTGAAATTTTCCTCTCGACGCTGCGCGCGAACGGACTGGTCGCGGTGCCCAATCCCAACGGCAGCTATCGCATCCAGCCGATCGACGGCGCCGCGACGCAGCCGACGCGCATCGGCAGCGGCGGCGCAGCGCAGAACCAGTTTGTCACCGAAATCATCCGGCTGCGCCATATCGACGCGATGGCGGCTGTCGAAACGCTGCGCCCGCTGGTCAGCCCGCAGGGCTCGCTGACCGCAAACCGCAATGCGAACAGCCTCGTTGTTGCCGATTTCGCCGACAATATCCGGCGCATCCGTGCGCTCGCGTCGAGCATCGACCGCGATACCTCGACCAGCGAGGTCGTTGCGCTGAAAAACGCCGGCGCGCGCGAAATTGCCGCCGCGCTTCAGGCGCTGGTCCCGGCGGCAGGCGAGGGTGCGCAGGCGCCGGTCGCGATCGTTCCGATCGACAGCAGCAACGCGGTGGCACTGCGCGGCGATCAGGCGATGGTTGCGCGCTTCGTGTCGATGGCGCGCGACCTCGACATGCGCGCAGCGGGCGGCACCGAATTGCGCGTTTACTGGCTGGAACATGCCAATGCCGAAACGCTGCTCCCGACGCTGCAACAGCTTGTCGGCGGCGGCAGCGACCCGGCGCAGAAGGCCGGGTTGCCGCCGGCATCCTCTTCCTCTTCGTCTTCGTCGGGCAGCGGGGGCGGCGCGGCGGCACCTGCCACAACAACCGCCAGTAGCGCGCCGACCACGGTCAGCGGGGCAGGCGGCAGCATCGCGACGCGCGGCCCGGCGATCGTCACCCGCTACGAAGGCGCCAACGCGATTATCGTCGCCGCCAATGCCGATGTGCAGCGGATGCTCGGCGAACTGATCCGCCAGCTCGACGCGCGCCGTCCGCAGGTGCTCGTCGAGGCGATCGTGGTCGAAATCGGCGACGATGCGGCAAAGCGCCTCGGCGTCCAGTTCCTGCTCGGTGGCAAGAATATCCCCTTTGCTGCGACGAGCTACGGCAATGCCCAGCCCAATATCCTGACGCTGGGGGGCGCTTATGCAGCAACCAAGCTGACGCAGGATTCGACGACCGTCGATGGCACGACCGTCGTCACCCAGACGTCGAGCGCGCTCGGCAGCAGCCTGCAAGAGGCCGCGGCGGCGTCGCTGCTCTCGGCCACCGGTGGATTTGCCGGCTTCGCGGGCGACATCGGCAAGAACACGGTGTTTGGCGCGATCATCAATGCGGTGAAATCGGATACGACGTCGAACCTGCTCGCGACGCCGCACATCGTCACGCTCGACAATCAGGCCGCGAAATTCCTCGTCGGGCAGGAAGTGCCGATCACCACGGGCGAGGCGCTGAGCAAGAATTTCGACAATGCCTTCCGCACCGTCCAGCGCGAGGAAGTCGGCATCAAGCTGGAGGTCACACCGCAGGTCAACGGGGCGGGCGAGGTCAAGCTGTTCCTGCGTCAGGAAGTGTCGAGCGTCGCCGGCCCCGTGTCGTCGCGCAACAGCGACCTCATCCTCAACAAGCGCTCGTTCGAAACGACGCTGACCGTCGACGACGGTCAGATCCTCGCGATCGGGGGGCTGCTCAACGACGACGAGCGCAAGACGATCGAGCGGATTCCGCTGCTCAGCGACATCCCGCTGATCGGCGAACTGTTCAAATCGCGCAGCCGCAGCCGCGCCAAGACCAATTTGATGGTCTTCATCCGCCCGACGATCCTGAAAAATGCCGAAGACAACGCCGCACTGACGGCGCGCCGCTATGGCTATATCCGTGATTTCCAGCTGCGCCGGAATCCCGGCGAGGAACCTGCGATCGACACGCTGGTGCGCGATTATATGGGCACGACGCCGCCGCTGCCGAGCGCGGCGACGGCCGCCGACGTGACGGTCGGGCCGGGCGAGCAGCCCCCGCTGCGCCGTCCGGACGGCAGCGTCACGCCCGTCGATGTGCCGCCGTCCGAGGGAGGCCAACCGTGACGGACGCTGTGCCGGCCGCCGCGCCGCAGGCGCCGCCGGTCGACATCCCCTATGGCTTCGCGCGCGGTCACGGCGTCGTTATCGCACCCGATGGCGAAGGCTGGCTCGCGACGCTGCGCGAGGGGAGCGACCCGGCGGTGCTGATCGAGGTGAAGCGCTACCTCGCCGCTCCGCTGCGGGTCGTAACGGCAAGCATCGCCGATTTCGACCGGCTGCTCTCGGACCATTATGCAGTCGACGCGTCGGCGGCGGCAATGGCGGGCTCGCTCGATGGCGGCGACATCGATCTGATTGCGAGCGGCATGCCGAGCGCCGAGGATCTGCTCGACAGCGCCGATGATGCCCCGGCGATCCGCCTCATCAACGCAATCATCGCCGAAGCGGTGCGCCAGGGGGTCAGCGATATCCATATCGAACCCTATGAAAGCGGCCTTGTCGTGCGGATGCGCGCCGACGGCGTGCTGCGTGAACATCTGCGCATGCCCCCGCACGTCGCGCCCGTCGTCGTCAGCCGCATCAAGGTCATGGCGCGGCTCGACATTGCCGAACGCCGAGTGCCGCAGGACGGGCGCATCGCGCTGACGCTGGCGGGCAAGGCGATCGACGTCCGCGTTTCGACGCTGCCTAGCCGCGCGGGCGAGCGCGTCGTCATGCGCATCCTCGACAAGGATACCGCGGGGATCGATTTCGACGTCCTCGGCCTGTCCGGCGAGGCCGACCGCATCCTGCGCGAGGCGCTGGCCGAACCCAATGGCATCATTCTCGTCACCGGGCCGACGGGTTCGGGCAAGACGACCACGCTCTATGCCGCGCTGAAACAACTCAACGACGGTCAGCGCAATATCCTCACCGTCGAAGATCCGGTCGAATATGCGGTCGAGGGCGTCGGCCAGACGCAGGTCAATGCGAAGGTCGGACTCGATTTCGCGGCGGGGCTGCGCGCTATCCTGCGCCAGGACCCGGACGTCGTGATGATCGGCGAAATCCGCGACCGCAAAACCGCCGATATTGCGGTGCAGGCATCGCTTACCGGCCACCTCGTCCTGTCGACCGTCCACACCAACGACGCGGTCGGCGCGATCACGCGCCTCAAGGATCTGAAGGTCGAACCCTTTCTGCTCGCCTCGACCCTGCGCGCCGTGCTCGCGCAGCGTCTGGTACGCAAGCTGTGCCCGACGTGCCGTGAGCCGGTGCAGGCCGACAATGGCATCGCCGCGATGCTCGGCCTCGACATCGGCACCGTGATCTGGCGGCCCAAGGGCTGCGACGAATGCGGACATACGGGCTTCAAGGGCCGGATCGGCGTGTTCGAAGCGATCAAGGTCGACGAGACGGTGCGCCGCTATATCTACGCCGGCGGCGACGAGTCGATGATCGCGAAGCACGCCTTTCTGAAGGCGCCGACGCTCGCCAGCGCGGCGCGCGCGATGGTCGCAAAGGGGATCACGACGCCGGAGGAAGCGATCCGCATCGCGCGGCGCGAGGATGTCGATGCCTGATTTTCGCTATGTGGCGATCGATCCCCAGGGCCGCGAGCGCAAGGGACGTTTGACCGCGGCCAACGACGACGCTGCGCGCGCCAATCTTGCCGCGCGAAAATTCCATATCGTCGCGGTCGAAGAAGCGGGTACGCGCGCCGCGCCCGCGCGGTCGCTTTTCGCCTTTCGCAGCGCGCGGTTGAGCGCGAAGGAACTGGCGCTCTTCACGCGCCAGCTTGCGACGCTCGCCGAAGTCGCGCCGCTCGAAGAGGCGCTGCGCACGTTGACGCGCCAGAGCGAGGCCGAAAGCGCGCGCGCGGTGATCGGCGACGTTCACGCAGGCCTGCTCGAAGGACGCCGCCTTGCCGACGCGATGGCGCGGCAGCCGGCCAGTTTCCCGCCGCTCTACCGTGCGATGGTCTCGGCGGGCGAAACCACGGGCAGTTTGACGACGATCCTCGCGCGGCTCGCCGACCTGCTCGAACGCCAGGCGCAGGTGCGCGGCAAGCTGATCGCCGCGCTTGCCTATCCGGTCGTGCTCGCGATTGTCGCGGTCGGGGTTGTCGCGGCGCTGATGATCTTCGTCGTCCCGCGCGTCGTCGAACAATTCGACGACGTCGGGCAGCAACTGCCTTTCCTGACCCGCGCGGTCATCGCGGTTTCCAGCTTTGCGGCAAACTGGTGGTGGCTGATGCTGCTGCTGATCGCGGGCGCGATTTTCGGCTGGGTCAGCGCGATGCGCCGCCCGGACTTCAAGGCCGGGGTCGATGCCCGGTTGCTCCGCCTGCCGATGCTCGGCCGCCTGCTGCGCGACCTCTATGCCGCCCGCTTCGCCCGGACGCTCGCGACGATGGTGTCGAGCCGGCTGCCGCTGGTCGAGGGGCTGCGGCTCACCGTGCCGACAATCCGCAACGCCGCGCTTGCCAGTGCAACCGGCCGCATCGTCGATCAGGTGCGCGCCGGCGGCAGCCTGTCGTCGGCGCTGCGCGATGCGGGCGTGTTTCCGCCGCTGCTCGTCTACATGACCGCGAGCGGCGAAAGCGCGGGTCGACTCGAACAGATGCTCGAACGCGCCGCCGATTATCTCGAACGCGAATTCGACCGTTTTACCGCCGCTTCGATGGCGCTACTCGAACCTGTCATAATTGTCATTATGGGGTCTTGCGTCGCGCTTATCATCCTTTCCATCCTGCTTCCGATCCTCCAGTTGCAGAACCTTGCAGGGCTATAATAGATGTCGCTGATGCAGCTTTTTCTTCGTCTGATGCTCGATCCCTCACGCCCGCCGCGGCGCCGCCGCAAGCGCGACGAGCGCGGCTTCACGCTTACCGAATTGATGGTCGTCATCTTCATTATCGGGCTGCTCGCAACGGTCGTGCTGATCAACGTCCTGCCCAGCCAGGACAAGGCGATGGTGACGAAGGCTAAGGCCGATATTGCGACGCTGGAGAATGCGCTCGAACAATATCGGCTCGACAATCTGACGTATCCGGCGACGACCGACGGGCTGAACGCGCTGTCGACGCCGCCGCCGTCGCTGGCGCAGCCCGAACGCTACCGCCGCGGCGGCTATATCAAGAAACTGCCGAGCGATCCTTGGGGACGTCCCTATAATTATCAGGCGCCCGCCGCGAACGGAAAGCCGTTCGACGTCTGGTCGCTCGGCGCCGACGGCGCGCCCGGCGGGACCGACGAAAATGCCGACATCCACGGGGACAGCTGACCGCGGTCGCCTCAGGCGCGGCAAGGCGCGCGGCTTCACGCTGGTCGAACTGATGGTCGTTCTGACGATATTGGCGCTGGCCGCGACCGCCGTCGTGCTGACCATTCCGGGCGAGGAACGCAGCGTGCGCGGCGAGGCCGACCGGCTGGCGGCGCGGCTCGCCGCGGCGCGCGACGTCGCGGTGGTCGAGGGGCGCAGTGTCGCGGTCAATTTCGCGCCGTCGGGCTATGGTTTCGAACGTCGCATCGACGGCGCCTGGGCACCTTTGCCCGGCCGGGCCTTTGCGCAGCGCAATTGGCCCGCCGATATTCGCTTCGCCGCTGGCGACGGGCAGGGCGCGGCGCGCATTCTGTTCGACCGCGTCGGCACCAGCCCAACGCCGCAGGCGGTGGTGCTGGCGGGCGGCGACGCGCGCGAAGTGGTCCGCGTTTCGGCAACCGGAGAGGTCAGCCGTGATCGCTAGGCCGTCGATCGCCGGCCAGCGCGGGTTCACCCTGCTCGAAATGCTCGTCGCGCTCAGCATCATCAGCATTGCGGCGCTGACGCTCGTCCGGCTCGATGCCTATGCGGTGCGAACTGCGGGCGATCTCGACGAAAGCACCGTCGCGGGCATCGTCGCGCAGAATCGCGCCGTCGAACTCTGGACCGATCCGGCGCCGCCGACGATTGGCGCCAGCACGACCGCCGTGACCAATGCCGGGCGCAACTGGCGGATCGAACAACGCGTCGCCCCGACCGCGGACGACAGCCTGCTGCGTATCGACCTGATCGTCCGGCCCGAGGCGGGGCGCGGGCAGGCGGCGCTGACGATCATCCGGGCGGCGCGATGAGGCGCATTCGCATTTCTTCTCCCTTTGCCCTGAGCTTGTCGAAGGGCCGTCCTTTCTTCGGCGTCAAAGAAAGGAGCGGTGATTCGTCAGGCTCAGCACGAACCGAGGTTGCGATAGGCCAGCGCGGCTTCACCCTCGTCGAAATGCTCGTTGCGCTCTCGCTCTTTGCCGCGATAGCGGCGATGGGGGTGAGCCTGCTACGCAGCAGCGTTGACACACAAGAGGCGGTACAGACGCGGCTCAAGGCCATGAGCGGGATGAACCGCATCCGCGCGGTCATGGCGAATGATCTGGCGCAGGCGGTGCAGCGGCCGACGCGCGGCGCGGCGGGCGAGGCGGTTCCGGCCTTCACCGGCTCGGCGAACGGCTTCGCCTTCGTTCATGCGGGCGCGGCGACGATCGAGGGGGGCGCGCGGCCCGATGTCGAACGCGTCGGCTATGCCCTGATCGGTGGCGAGTGGCGCCGCGCGGTGCAGCCGACGCTCGACGGCACGACGCTCGGCGACGGTGACCGGCTGGTCGGTGACGTTTCGGCGGCTGCGGTGCGCTACCGCGACGAGCGCGGCAACTGGAGCGAAAGCTGGTCGAGCGATCCCGACGACCGTTTGCCGCGCGCGGTCGAGGTGCGATTGACCCGTGCCGGGCGGCCGCCGCTGACGATGCTGTTCCTGACCGCGCCGACGCTCCCACCGCCGCCGCCTTCGCCGACTGGGGCGACGCCATGACCGGGCCGACACGGGACGATCGCGGGGCGGCGCTACTCAGCGTGTTGCTGCTCGTCGCGGTCATGGCGGTGATCGCAGCGACCGCGCTCGACCGGTTGACGCTTGCGACGCGGATCGCGGCCAGCGCCGCGACGGTCGATCAGGGACGCGCCTATGCCTTTGCCGCCGAACAGATTGCGCTGCGGCGCGTCGCCAATCTGGTGGCGCGCGATCCGTCGCGACTGTCGAATGATGGCGATTGGCTCGACCGCGATTTTATCCTGCCGCTGCCGGGCGGGCAGGGGAGCGCGCGACTGGGCGACGCCGATAATTGCTTCAATCTCAACAGCCTGGCCGCCGAAACCGCGCCGGGAAAGCTCAGCCAGCGGTCGGGCGCTACCGCGCAATTTACCGAGCTGATGGTGCTGCTCGGTATCGACCGCGGGCAGGCGATGGCGATTTCCGGCGCAGCGGCCGACTGGATCGACAGCGACGGCAACGACGGGCCGCTCGGCGCCGAAGATGGCGTCTATCGCGCGCTCCCCGGCGCCTATCTGCCCGCAAACCGCAAGATGGCCGATGTCAGCGAATTGCGCGCGGTGCGCGGCGTGACGCCCAAAATCTATGCGCGGCTGAAGCCGTGGATATGCGCGTTGCCGCGCGCCGAACCGGTGAAGCTGAACGTCAACACGCTGCGTCCCGAACAGGCGCCGCTGGTCGCGATGCTGATGCCGGGGCAGATCAGCATCGCCGATGCGCGGGCGGCGCTGGCGGCCCGGCCCGCTGGCGGCTATGGCAGCAGCGTGCGATTCTGGGAGGCGCGATCGCTCGCCCGGCTCGATCCGCCCACCGATGTGGGTGAACAGGCCGCGGTGACCAGCCGGTGGCTCACGCTGACGACGCAAGTGACGATTGGGGACGGGTTTTTGACGGCACATTCGCTTATCGACGTCAATGGCGGCGCGCCGGGCGCCGGTCAGGCGCCGCCGGTCATCGTCCGCCGGGACTGGGGCGAGGCCGACTGACGTGGCGCGGACGCTGATCCTCTGGCTGCCGTCGGCGGCGGCGCTCGGTGGCGACGAAGCCGCGCGGCCTGTCTGGCTGCGCGTCGACGCCGGTGTGATCGTCGATAGCGGGCAAGATGACGGCTGGCTCGACGCCTGGGAGAAACCACAGGACGACGCGGGCGACGATCGGCTCATCGCGCTCGCCCCTGCAGGCGACGTGCCGATCCATTGGCGCGCCTATCCCGACGCGGCCCCCGCGCAGGCGGCGGCGGCGGCGCGGATCGACGCGCTGCGCGACAGTCTGGGCGACGCGGCCGGACTGCACATCGTGGCCGGTGAGCCGGCCGAGACCGGACAGGCGGTGCCGGTGGCCGTCACCACCCACGCCGCGATGAGGGCCTGGACCGGCTGGCTCGCGGCAGAGGGGCTGACCGCTGCGGCGATCCTTCCCGCCGCCGCCATCTTGCCGCCGCCCGACGCCGATCATTTGTGGACCGCCGACCTTGGCGGCGAAGCGATCCTGCGCTCGGCCGATCGGGCATGGCGCTCCGATCCGGAAATCGACGCGCTGGTCGCGCAGGAGCTGACGATCATCCCGCTGGGCGCCGATGCGGCGCGCGAAGCGTTGCTGCTCTCGCTCGCCGCGCCGCCGCTCGATCTGCTGAGCGGAAGCTGGAAGCCGAAGCGCCGCTGGGCGGTCGATCCGGATCTGGTGCGGATCGGCAAGCGCCTGCTCGCGGCGTTGCTGATCGTCAGCCTGCTGATCCCGGTCGTCTATGCGGTGCGCCTTGCCGCCGACATCCGCCGCGCCGATGCCGCAGTTGTTGCGGCTGCGGCGACGCTGGGGATCGAAGCCCCCGATGCGACCGCGGCGGAAGCCGAAGTCGATCGCCGGTTGGCCAGCGCGGGCGGCGGCCCGCTTGCCTTTTCGGTCCCGGCGTCGGCGCTGTTCGATGCGATGCGCGACACGCCGGGGGTGACGCTCAAGACGCTGTCGCACCGCACCGACGGGACGCTGACGACGACACTGGCGGGGCCGCGCGTCGATGATCTCAACAAGGTGCTGCTGGCGCTGCAGGCGCGCGGCTATCGCGTGACCGCGCAGCCGATGGCGGGCACCGACGGCCAGCAGATGGCAAATATTACGGTTCGGGCGGTGCCATGATCGACAGGATGCGCAATTGGTGGGCGGGTTTGTCGCGGCGCGAGCATTGGCTTGTCGGCGTTGCAGTGGCGTTGGCGCTGGCGGTGCTCGTCTGGGCGCTCGGTCGTCCGGCCTATGCGGCGCTGGTCGATCTTGGCAGCGACCATGCCGCGGCAATCGAGCGCGAAGGGCGCGTCGCGGCGAAGGTGCATCTTTTGTCGCAGCGTCCGGCGAAGGCGGTTGCCGCCGCCACCGATGCGGTAGCGATCGACCAGTTTCTGGCGCAATCCGCGGGCGAGATCGGCCTGACGCTCGACCGTAACGAAGCGCGCGGAACGGTGCAGGCAACCATCGCCATCGCGACCGCGAAGGCGCCCGTCCTCAACGACTGGCTCGCGGCGCTCGAGACGCAGGGATTCATTGTCGATCAGCTCACGGTCACCCCCGCTGCCGACGGCACGGTGGGCATGACCGCCGAACTGCGCAAGGGCAGACAGTGATGGCCCGCTCGCACCGTCTCTGGATCGCCGCCGCGGCGCTGCTCGCGCTGCTGCTGATCGCCGCGACCTTTCCGATGCGGCTGGCATTGTCGCTCGCCGGGGTCGCCGACGCGGGCTTCAGCGCGCGGACGGTGCGCGGCTCGGTGTGGTCGGGCGAACTTGTCGACGCGCGATTGGGCGCTCTCCCGCTCGGCACGGTCAAGGCCAGCCTGTCGCCGCTCGCCCTGCTGACGGGCAGCACGGAACTCGCCTTTGCGCGCCAGGACGATCGGCTGGGCGCCTTGTCGGGCCGACTCTACGCCACCAACCCGCGCGGCGCCGCCGACGTTAACGGCGTCACGACGCTCGCGGGCGGCCTCGGCGCGATCCCCGTCGACACCCTCCGCTTCGAAGGCGCCACCACACGCTTCGACAATGACGGGAAATGCGTGGAAGCAAGCGGACGGGTGCAGCTTTCGATCGCGGCGCCGATTGCAGGTCTGGATCTGGCGCGCGGGCTGTCGGGCCCGCTGAGCTGTGCGAACGGGCGTGCACAGGCGGCGCTGAGCAGCCAGTCGGGGATGGAGCGGCTGACGCTGGGGTTTGACGGTCGTGGCGCGTGGCGCGCGCAGTTCGCGATCACCGTCGACGACGATCCGTCGATGGCGGCGGCGTTGACTATGCTCGGCTTCCGTCCGGCGTCGGACGGCTACGTGCTGGCGACCACGGGCCGATTCTGACATGGCGGCGTTCGACGCCTTGCCCTTTGGCATGGGCGTCGGCCTGGCCGCGTTGGCGGGGTTGCTGCTCGGTAGCTTCCTGGCGACGCTGGTGCTGCGCTGGCCGCTGGGGCGGTCGGTGTTGCGCGGGCGTTCGCAGTGCGAGGCGTGCGGCACGGCTCTGACCGCGCGCGACCTAATACCCTTGCTGTCGGCCATCGCGGCGCGTGGCCGCTGCCGTCATTGCGGCGCGCCGATTGACGCGCTGCATTGGCGGGTCGAATTGTTGTCGGCGGCGATCGGGGCAGCGGCGCTCGCGCTGATGCCCGGCACGGCGGGCTGGCTGTGGGCTCTGTTTGGCTGGCTGTTGCTGCCGCTCGCGCTGCTCGACGCGCGGCATATGTGGCTGCCCGATCCGCTCAACGTGGTGCTGGCGCTCGCCGGACTGCTGCTCGCCGGGCCGCTGCTCGAAGTAAGTCTGCTCGATCGCTGGATCGGCGCGGTGGCCGGCGGGCTGGTCCTCGCCGGCATCGCTGCCGCCTACCGGCGCGTGCGCGGGAGCGACGGGATGGGCGGCGGCGATCCCAAGCTGGTCGCGGCGATCGGGTGCTGGATCGGGTGGCAGGCGCTGCCGCTGCTGTTGCTGCTCGCCAGCCTGGGCGGGCTGGTCTGGGCGCTTGGCGCGCAACGAAAAGGGGACGGTCCGCTGTCGATGCAGGCCGTCCCCTTCGGTGTGTTCGCCTGCACCGCCGCTTGGGCGACGGTGCCGCTGTGGCCGTTGATCAGCGGCCGATAACGACCGTCGCCGCGCGGCGGTTCTTCGCCCAGGCTTCCTCGTTCGATCCGAGTTCGGCCGGCCGTTCCTTGCCATAGCTGATGACATTCATACGGCTCGGGTCGATGCCGAGCGAGGCGAGATAATTCTTCGCAGCGTTGGCGCGGCGTTCGCCGAGCGCGATATTATAGTCGCGGGTACCGCGTTCGTCGGCATGACCTTCGATCGTCACGCGCACCGCGGGATTGCGCTGCAGCCATTGCGCCTGGCTTTGCAGCGTCGCCATATCCTCTGCATCGACATTATATTGATCGAAGCCGAAGAAGATGCGGTCCGAGGCGACGTTGGCGATGAAGTCCTGCTGCGAACCCGGAACGACCGCATTGGGATCGGTTCCCGTGCTGGTCCCGGTGTCGGTCCCTTCGGGGGCCGGCGGCAGCGTTTCGGGGGCTTTCTTCGAACAGGCACCCACAGTCAGCATGGTGATCGCCGCGATCATCGCGGTGGTTTTGCGTATCGTCATGTCGTCTGTCCTTTTTGTTGCGTTTTCAGTCGTGGCGAAATGCGATGAACGTCAATTTAACACAGGATTGAACCCCGCGGTTTTCCTTTGGTTCCGCGCGCGCCGGCGCGCCTCAGGGCAGGATCGGGCCCCAGCTCGGGTCGGACCCGTCCTGCGGCGTCGGCAACCGGCGCAGGTTCACGCCGGTCAGGTCGACCTGCCAGATCGTCGATTTGCCCTCGCGGCCCGATGTGGTGCGAAAGAACTGGATCACACGGCCGTTGGGCGACCAGGTCGGCGCTTCGTCCTGCCAGCTGTTGGTCAGCAGCCGCTCGCCGCTGCCGCTGGGGGTCATCACGCCGATGCGGAACTCGCCGCCACCCATTTTGGTGAAGGCGATCAGGTCGCCGCGCGGCGACCATTCGGGCGTCGCATAGCGACCACCGCCGAAGCTGATCCGGCGCTGATCGGACCCGTCGACATTCATCGTATAGATTTGCTGGCTGCCCGACCGGTCGCTTTCGAAGACGATCTTCTTGCCGTCGGGCGAAAAGCTGCCGCCGACGTCGATGCCCGGTGCGTTGGTCAGCCGCACCGGCGTGCCGCCTTCGGTCGAGATGCGATAGATGTCGGTGTTGCCGCCGACTGCCATCGAAAAGAGGATCTGCCGGCCATCGGGCGACCAGCGCGGTGCGAAGGTCGCGTTGCGGCTTTCGGTCACCAGCTTCTGCGTGCCCCCATTGACGTCATAGATGAAGACGCGGACGCGGTCGTTCAGATAGCTGACATAGACGATCTTCTTGTAATCGGGCGAGAAACGGGGGGACAGCGCCAGCGCCTGACCATTGGTGATGAAGCGGTGGTTGCCGCCGTCCGAATCCATGATCGCTAGGCGCTTGATCCGGTTCCCCTTGGGGCCGCTCTCGGCGATGTAGGCGACGCGGCTGTCGAAGAAGGGCGATTCCCCCGACAGGCGTGAATAGATGGCGTCGGCGCATTTGTGCGCGGCGCGGCGCCAGTCGCCCGGCTGGATCTCGAAACCCTGCCGCACCAGCTCGCTGCCGAGTTGGGTGTCATAGAGATAGCAGCCGACGACGAAGCCGCCGGTGCTGTTCGTCTGGACGAATCCATGGACGACATTTTCGGCGTTGCGCGCCTGCCAGTCGGCGAAGCGTGGCGCGCGCACTTCTGCCATGCTGATCGCGCGAACGCTGCCGGGGCCGAGCGGCGCGTAAAGCCCGCTGCGTTCAAGGTCGGCGGCGATCACATCGGCGATCTGCCGCCCCAGATTGTCGGTGCGCAGCCCGGCGACGGTGGTGACGGCAGGCGTGGCGAAAGCGGGAACCGCGATGACCGTGCGGTCCTGGGACAGCGTGCCTTCGATCGTTTCGCGCGGTTCGGTGGGGACCGCAGGGGCGGGTGTGGGCGATGCGACCTGCGCCAACGCCGGGGCGACGGACAGCATGAGCGCGAGCGGGAGGGCGATGGAGCGAAGCGGCATCTCTCTTACCTCTTGATGAAATCGAGCGTGTAATTCTGCCAGAAGCTGTAATTTTCCTCAGGCAGGTCGAAGGGGGCGGCGAGTTCGATGGCACGCTTGGCGCATTCCTGATGCCGCTGGACCTGGAATTTGTTGCTGTCGTTCTGGCCGCTCGTCTCGACGCTGGTAAATCCGGCGAGCGCCCCCGACTGGGTCAGGCGGAATTTGACCACGGTCTTGAGTTGATCGACATCGACGCCGCTGATGCGGCATCCGTTCCAGCGCGGGCCGACGGCGGCCTTGATGCTGACGTCGATCGAGCGCTTGACCTCGGCCGCCGTCGCGGCGGCCGGTGCGCCCTTGGAAGCCGGTGCCTTTGGCTGTGATCGGCTCAGCCCGTCGACGATGCCGTCGAGACGGCCGGTGGGGCGCGACGACTGTTTTTTCGGTTCGGCCTTGGGTGTCGGCCGCGGCGGCGCCTTTTGGGCCGCTGGCGGGGATTTCTTGGGCGTGGCCGGAACGGGCTTCGCCACCTGCTTTGGTGCGGGGGCGGGCGTCGGGCGGACGACGGGCTCGGGCAGCGGCGGCGTCGGAACCGGTTCGGGCGGCGCGGCGATATCGGCCGCATCCTCCTCGCCCAGCCGTGCGGCGGGGGGATTGGCGCTGATGACCGGCGCGGTCGATTGCGGCGCCGTCTCGGCGATCAGATCGACCTCCATCGGCGGATTGTCGAAGCGGCGCTGGCCCGCGGTCCATTGCACCGACAACAGCACGATAATCACGACATGCGCGGCGACGGCCACGGCGATGCCGCGTCCCTGTGTCCCCCCATATGCCCGCGTTTCGGCCATGATCTTGACCCTATGGCCGCGTTTCTGAACCGTCCGTGACCGCGCTTTCGGCGGCAGCGGCGGTATCGGTGTCGGCGCCTGTCGTCACCAGCGCGATGCGCGACAGGCCGGCGCGGTTGAGTTCGCCCATCACCCGCATCACCCGGCCATAGTCGAGCCCCTTGTCGGCGCGCAGCATGATCTGGCGCGGCTTGTCGCCGTCCTTCGTCTCGCGCGCGATGGCATCGAGGCGGGCCGGCAGTTCGGCCTCAGGCACGACCTGGTCGCCGATATACAGCGTGTCGTCGGCATTGATCGACAGTTGCACCGGCTCCTGCTCTTCGGTCTCGATCGGCTTGGCCCGGCTTTCGGGCAGATCGATCGGCACCGCCGAGGCAAGCAGCGGCGCGGTGATCATGAAGATGATCAGCAGCACCAGCATGACATCGACGAGCGGGGTGACGTTGATCTCCGACATCGGCGCCCGGCGCCCGCCGCGCCCGCGGCGGCGCCCGCCGACGCCGCCCGAAGGTCCGGTCATCGCCATCAGCCTTCGACCTCCAGTTCGCGGCTGAAGGTCGCGTGAAGGCCATCGGCAAAGCGGCCGAGCCTCGATTCAAGCCGGTTCAGCCGCTGCGAAAAGGCGTTATAGGCAATCACCGCGGGGATGGCGGCGAACAAGCCGATCGCGGTCGCGAACAGCGCCTCGGCGATCCCCGGCGCAACGACGGCGAGGCTGCTGTTGTTCGATGCGGCGATCGCGGTGAAGCTGCGCATGATCCCCCACACCGTCCCGAACAGACCGACGAAGGGCGCAACCGAACCGATGGTGGCCAGCGTGCCGATCTTTTCGGCGAGGCGGTCGACCTCGCCGGCGACGGCGCTGTTCATCGCAATGCCCAGCCGTTCGCGCGTTCCTTCACGGTCGATGACCTTGCTCCGCGTCGAACGGCGCCACTCGCCGATCCCCGCCGCCAGCACCTTCGCGCTCGGCAATTCTTCATTGCCATTCTTGTCATAGAATTTGTCGATATTGTCGGCGCGCCAGAAATCGCGCTCGAAGCTGTCCGACGCCTTCATCATTTTGCCGACGCCGCGGCCGTGGGTGAAGATCACCGCCCACACATAGATGGACGCGGCAAGCAACCCGATCATTACCGCCTTTACGATGATATCGGCCTGCAGAAACAGCGCGATGGGGGACAAGGTCGCCGCGTCGGCGGCCAGCTTGATATTGTCTAGCAAGGGATGGTCTCTCCATTCATGATCGCGGTAAAGCGGCTGGCCCACCCGGCGGGCTGGCGGCGCGGCCGGCCCTCGGGCGACAGAAAGGCTGCGGTAACACGCCCGTTGGTTAACTCGTCCTGACCGCGAAGGATGCGTTGCGCGATAATCACGCTCGCGCCGCGCACCGCCTCGACGGTACTGACGACCAGCAAATCGTCGTCGAGCTTGGCCGGGCGTACATATTTGATCGCAAGGTCGGTCACGGCCCAGGCGCCTTCGCCCGCCTCCATCGCCGCGCGCTGGTCGATCCCGGCGATGCGCAGCATGTCCGACCGGGCACGCTCCATATAGCGCAGATAATTGGCGTGATAGACGATGCCGCTGAGGTCTGTGTCCTCGAAATAGACGCGCAGCCGGTAATGATGCGCGGCCCCGACAAAGGCGCCGGGGATGAAAGGAGGCGGAACGTCAACCATAGTTGCGAGCGATAGCGATGCTTCGACTCGTCGCAAAGCCCTCTTGAACGATTCGTCGCAGCGCGGGGCCGGTTGGCGGAATCAAAGCCGCACTTTTCCGTCCTATTTTGCCGCGCCGCCGCCAGAATCGAATAGTCCGTCCTGCACGCCCGCGGGCGGATTGAGGCCCAGATGCTTCCACGCGCTGGCGTTGAGGCAGCGGCCGCGTGCGGTGCGGGCGATCAGGCCGATCTGGAGCAGATAGGGTTCGATCACATCCTCGATCGTGTCGCGGGGCTCGCTGAGGCCCGCCGCCAGCGTTTCGACCCCCACGGGCCCGCCGCGATAGATGTCGGCGATCATGGTGAGGTAGCGGCGGTCCATCGCGTCGAGGC
Organism: Sphingopyxis sp. P1IMeth2; assembly: GCF_900185685.1. Taxonomy (NCBI): domain Bacteria; kingdom Pseudomonadati; phylum Pseudomonadota; class Alphaproteobacteria; order Sphingomonadales; family Sphingopyxidaceae; genus Sphingopyxis; species Sphingopyxis sp. P1IMeth2. Next base: position 65,701 of record NZ_FYAT01000009.1, on the reverse strand, counting down.
CCAGCGCATCGACCTCCAGCCGGTTGAGCGCCGCGTCGGCCACCCGCGCGTCGACGATCTGCCCCCCCGCCACTGTCGCAAAATCGCGCACGCGGCGGAGCAGGCGCCCTGCGATGCGCGGCGTGCCGCGCGAACGCTTCGCGATTTCGAGCGCGCCGTCGGGCGCGATGCCGAGGCCGAGCAGGCGGGCGGCGCGGCCGATCACCTGTTCGAGTTCGGCATGGGTGTAGAAATTGAGCCGCACCGGGATACCGAAGCGATCGCGCAGCGGCGTCGTCAGCAACCCCTGCCGCGTGGTCGCGCCGACGAGCGTGAATTTGGGCAGGTCGATCCGCACGCTGCGCGCCGACGGCCCTTCGCCGATCATGATGTCGAGCGCGCGGTCCTCCATCGCGGGATAGAGGATTTCCTCGACTGCGGGCGACAGGCGGTGGATTTCGTCGATGAAGAGGACGTCGCCATCCTCCAGATTGGTGAGCAGAGCGGCAAGGTCGCCCGCCTTGGCGATCACCGGGCCGCTGGTCGACCGGAAGCCGACGCCCAGCTCCTTCGCGACGATCTGTGCCAGCGTCGTCTTGCCCAGCCCCGGCGGGCCGAAGAAGAGCACATGGTCGAGCGCATCGGCGCGCGCCTTTGCCGCCTCGATGAAGATGCGCAGATTCTCGCGCGCCGCCGCCTGACCCACGAACTCGGCGAGCGACTTCGGCCGCAGCGCGGCGTCGGCATCCTCGGGGGTGCGGATCGGCGTCGTCAGGGCGGGCTCAGTCATAATGCTCTATTGCCTCGCCGGTGATCGAAACCCAAGGCTCCTTGCGTTCCTCGTACACCGAATAGTCGGGGACGAAGCCGTGGCCGGGCGCGAAATTGCCGAGCGGGATCGCATAGGCGTCGTGATAGGGGCGCGCGCGATACCAGACGCCCGAACCGCAGGTGCCGCAAAAGAAGAAGTCGGCGGTGTTGCCGCTGTCGCCCGTATATTGCCACATCTTCGCGCTCGCTTCACCCTCGATGCGGACCTGCTCGGCGGGAAAGCGGACCTGTGCGGCAAAAGCGCTGCCGCTGCGCGCCTTGCACTCGCGGCAATGGCACACCGACACGCGGATCGGCTCGCCGGTGCAGGTGATGCGGATTTCGCCACAGCGGCACGAGGCATGGCGGGTGAGCGCTGTCATTTTGCCGCCTTTTTGAGCGCGACGCGAACCAGCGCATCCAGAGTGGCGCCCGCGCCCAGTTCCTCGCTCGCCGCGGCGACGGCGGCGCTGGCTTCGCCGGGTTTGAAGCCGAGGCCGGTGAGGGCGGTCACGGCATCGCCGAGTGGGCCGGCGACCGGGACGGCCGCGGGACCGGTGCCGGCGATCCCGCCCAGTGCGCCTGCCTTGTCCTTCAGTTCGTGCGCGATGCGTTGTGCGAGCTTCGGTCCGACGCCGTTGGCGCGCGCGATCATCGCGCTGTCGCCGCTGGCGAGTGCGCGCTGCAGGTCGGCGACTTCGAGCGCGGAGAGGATCGCGAGCGCGACCTTTGCGCCGACGCCCTGGACGCTGGTGAGCAGGCGGAACCAGTCGCGTTCCTCGGCGCGGGCGAAGCCGAGCAGGCGCAGGAAATCCTCGCCCACCAGCATTTCGGTGTGGATGGTGACATCGCCGCCGACCGGGCCGAGCGCGTCGAGCGTGCGCGCCGATGCCTCGACCAGATAGCCGACGCCGCCGACGTCGATCACCGCATGGCCTGCGCCGCTGCTGTCGAGCCTTCCAGTGAGTTTTGCGATCATTTCGCCGTGCTAGCGCGGTAGGAATGAAAAGGGAACAAATTTGAAATCATCAGAAGCGCGGCCGATGGTTCGCATGGCAGATCGCGACCGCCAGCGCGTCGGCCGCGTCGGCGCCCGCGACCTTCGCGCCCGGCAGCAGGATACGCAGCATCGCCTGCACCTGCTCCTTCGCCGCGCCGCCGGTTCCGACGATGGCCTTCTTGACGAGGCGCGGCGCATATTCGGCGACGGTCAGCCCGCCGCGCGCGCAGCCGAGCAGGACGACGCCGCGCGCGTGCGCGAGCTTCAGCGTCGATTGCGGATTGTCGTTGACGAACACTTCCTCGACCGCTGCCTGCGCCGGGGCATGGTCGGCGATCACGGCCGCGAGTGCAGTATCGAGATACGCCAGCCGGTCGGGCAGGGGCGCCTTTGCGTCGGTCTTAATCTGTCCGTTGGCGATGTGGCTGATCCGGCTGCCCTCGACGCGGATGATGCCCCAGCCGGTGCAGCTGAGCGAGGGGTCGAGGCCGAGGATGATCATCTTTCCGATCCTCCCTGTGCCGCAGGCATGGGGAGGTGGCAGCCCGAAGGGCTGACGGAGGGGCGAAGGCATTGCCCCTCCACCACTCGCTTCGCGAGCGGTCCCCCTCCCCATCGCTTCGCGACAGGGAGGAAATTTATCAACTCAATTTCTCCATCACCGCGTCGGGGATTTCGTAATTGCCCCACACGGTCTGCACATCATCGTCATCATCGAGCGTGTCGATCAGCTTGAACAGCGTCTGCGCGACGGCTTCGTCGGCGACTTCGCTTTTCAGCGTCGGGCGCCAGGCGAGTTTCACGCCTTCGGCTTCGCCCAGCTTGGCTTCGAGCGCCTTTGCGACTTCGTGCAAGGAATCGATGCTGGTCCAGATGTCATGGCCGTCTTCGGTCGATTCGACATCGTCGGCGCCCGCATCGAGCGCGGCTTCGAAGACCGTGTCGGCATCGCCCGCGCTTGCCGCATAGCTGATCATGCCGAGCCGGTCGAAGCCGTGGCTGACGCTGCCCGACGTGCCGAGGTTGCCGCCATTCTTGCTGAACGCGGTGCGGACATTGGTCGCGGTGCGGTTGCGATTGTCGGTCAGCGCCTCGACGATCAGCGACACGCCGCCGGGGCCATAGCCTTCGTAACGGATTTCCTCATAATTCTCGCCGTCATTGCCCGCGGCCTTGTCGATCGCGCGCTGGATATTGTCCTTGGGCATCGACTGCGCCTTGGCGGCGTTGACCGCCGCGCGGAGGCGGGCATTGGCGTCGGGATCGGGCAGGCCCATCTTCGCCGCCACGGTGATTTCGCGGCTGAGCTTCGAAAAGAGGCTGCTGCGCTTTTTGTCCTGCGCACCCTTGCGGTGCATGATGTTCTTGAATTTGCTATGGCCGGCCACGGCCTACCTCCCTTAACGGAAAAATCTGGGGCCGCCCCTAGCGCGAAGCGCGGTCGCAGACAACTACGGGCGGCGCCGCCGATCAGACAACTACGGGCGGCGCCGCCGATCAGACAACCACGGCGGTTCCCGAAGCGCTGACCATCAGCATCGACCCGTTCTGGCCGAGCACTTCATAGTCGAGATCGACGCCGATCACGGCATTGCCGCCAAGGCGCGCGGCTTCGGCTTCCATTTCCCCAATCGCTTCCTTGCGGGCGCGGGCGAGGACATCTTCATATTTGCCCGAGCGGCCGCCAACGATGTCGGTGATGCTGGCGAACAGGTCGCGGAACAGGTTCGCGCCGACGATCACCTCGCCGGTAACGATGCCCAGATATTCGCGGACCGGATGGCCTTCGACAGCGTTGGTCGTGGTGCTGAACATATCTTCCTCCCTGGCGTCTGCCGTCTATGCTTCAAGCGGAGAGGCGGTTCCGGGCCGCCGGTTTCGCGGAAGTTGTCAAACTTGTCGCTCCCCTCCGGTGCCATGATACCCGTCACGCCGAAACGGCCTGGTGGACCGGACAAACGAAGGCGTGACGGGTGACATGGCGAAGGGGGTAGCGCGGCCCGATAATGTAGGACAGCGATTTTTAGGAGTTCAGACGATGCCGAGCGCCGATTTGTAAACGTCGAGGATCGCTTCCATTTCCTTGCGGTCGTGGACCGGCATTTTGCGCAGGCGCACGATCTGGCGCATGATCTTGGGATCATAGCCCTGCGACTTCGATTCCAGATAAACGTCGCGAATATCGTCGGCGATGCCTTTTTTCTCTTCTTCCAGCCGCTCGATGCGCTCGATGAAAAGGCGCAGTTGTTCGTCGGCAGTCGTGGCTTCGCTCATTTTATGCTCCGATGGATATGGATGGTTGTGGCGAGAATCGCCTCGGGCGTCCGATTAGCGGGGTCAGGGATTCTTGGCCATGCTTTCTTCCATGCGGGCAAGCTGCTGAGGGGTGGCGGCAACGTGAAAGCGCGCCTTCCATTCGGCGGTCGGCATGCCGTGGACGATGGCGCGGGCGCTTTCCTTGTCGAGGTCGCCCGCTTCGGCGATCCAGTCGCCCAGGCAGTTGCGGCAAAAACCCGCGAGGCCCATCAGGTCGATATTCGCCGCGTCGCTGCGGTGGCGGAGCAGGCGGACAAGGCGACGGAAGGCCGCCGCGGCGACGGCATCGTCGATGCTGTCGAGGGGGTCGGCGGTCATCGGTTGGTCATCGCTGCACGACATGACATTCTCCGGTCTGTGGATGAATAGCTATACGGCGGTTGCGCTTCGGCAGGCAACGCGCCATGCCACGCGGCCGTAGCGATATTGTAGATCAAGAGACAAGCGGAGCAATTGTGGTCCAGAGCTTTACCCCCCGCCAGCGCAAGGTGCGTATTCTTGCCACGCTCGGTCCCGCGAGCGCCAATGCCGAAATGATTGCCGCACTGCACCGCGCCGGCGCCGACGCCTTTCGCGTCAACATGAGCCATGGCGACCATGAAGGCCATGCCAAGGTCATCGCGGCGATCCGCGCGCTGGAAAAGGAAACGGGGCGGCCCACGACGATCCTGGTCGACCTGCAGGGGCCGAAGCTGCGCGTCGGCACCTTTCGCGACGGGCCGGCCGAACTGGCGACGGGCGCCACCTTCATTCTCGATACCGACAAGGCCCCGGGTGATGCCGGCCGCGTCCACCTTCCGCATCCCGAACTGTTCGCCGCGCTCGAACCCGAAACGCGCCTGCTGGTCGATGACGGCAAGCTGGTGCTGCGCGTCAAGAGCGTCGCGCCCGACCGCATCGAGACGCTGGTCGAGGTCGGCGGCAAGATTTCGGACCGCAAGGGCGTCAACGTCCCCGACGTGGTCGTGCCGCTCGCCGCGCTGACCGAAAAGGATCGCCGCGACCTTGCCTTCGCGCTCGACCAGCATGTCGACTGGATCGCGCTTTCCTTCGTCCAGCGGCCCGAGGATGTTGCCGAGGCGCGGCGGCTGATCGGCGGCAAGGCGGCGCTGCTCGTCAAATTCGAAAAGCCCGCCGGGGTCGCGCGGCTGGAGGAAATATTGGAGATCGCCGACGCCGCGATGGTCGCGCGCGGCGACCTGGGCGTCGAATTGCCGCCCGAGGCGGTGCCGCCGCTGCAAAAGCGGATCGTTGCGGCGGCGCGGCGGATGGGCAAGCCGGTCGTGGTCGCGACCCAGATGCTCGAATCGATGATCGTCTCGCCGACGCCGACCCGCGCCGAAGTGTCCGACGTCGCGACCGCCATCTATGACGGCGCCGACGCGATCATGCTCTCGGCCGAGACGGCGGCGGGCGCCTGGCCGGTCGAGGCGGTGACGATGATGGATTCGATCGCGCGCTCGGTCGAAAGCGATCCCGACTATTACCGGCGGTTGCACTTCACCGAGACGCAGCCCGATGCGACCACCGCCGATGCGCTGGCCGAGGCCGCAGGCAGCATCATCGAGACGATCGCCGCCGATGCGATCATCTGTTTCACCGCATCGGGATCGACCGCGCGCCGCGTCGCGCGCGAGCGGCCGAATGCGCCCTTGCTCGTGCTGACCCCGAAGCGCGATGCGGCGCGGCGCATGGGGCTGCTGTGGGGGGCGCATGCGGTGCCGACAAAGGATATCGGCAGCTTCGAGGAGATGATCGCCAAGGGCAAGCGCATGGCGCTGCGCCACGGCATCGGCAAGGCGGGGGCCAAGCTGGTGATGATGGCGGGGGTGCCCTTCGGGACGCCGGGTTCGACCAATGTGCTGCACGTCGCGACGCTGACCGGCGACGAACTGCGCGGCTATAGCTGAACCGGACGCCGGCGCGGCCGAGTCGATTCAAATCGAGACAAGAGTTAGCGGCGGATTCAGAAAATTTTCGCGCTGATTCAGTTCGAGACGCTTTAAAATGGTAAATGGACTTTGCACCATTGACCGTGCGCGGCATAGTCGCTGGAACGAAGGCGACGGCGCACCGCGGTGGGGGCGCTTCTGCAAATCCGGAGGTTGAGCCCGCGTGTCCGCACCGTTCCGTTTTCCGCGCTTTTTCGTGACCAGCCCGGCGCCGTGCCCCTATCTGGCCGGCAAGACCGAGCGCAAGGTTTTCACCGAACTGAGCGGCAATAATGCCAATGAGCTGAACGACGCGCTGGGCCGGATCGGCTTTCGCCGTAGCCAGTCGGTCGCCTATCGCCCGAGCTGCGCCGATTGCACCGCCTGTGTGTCGGTGCGCGTCTGTGCAGGCGAGTTCAAGCCGAGCGGATCGCAGAAACGGACGATCCGCCGCAACAGCGATCTGGTTGTCACCGCGTGCAAGCCCTGGGCGACCGAAGAGCAATATGCGCTGCTGCGATCCTATCTCGGCGCGCGCCACCCCGATGGCGGCATGGCCGATATGGACGAGCAGGATTTTGCCGACATGGTCGAGCAGACTCCGGTTGACAGCTATATGATCGAATATCGCGAGCCGACGACCGATGGTTCGCGCGGCCGGCTCGTCGGCTGCTGCCTGACCGACCGTCAGGGCGACGGCCTGTCGATGATCTACAGCTTCTTCGATGCCGCCCATCCGCTGCGCGAGGGCCTGGGCACCTTCATCATCGCCGACCATATCCGCCGCGCGTCCAAGGCGGGGCTGCCCTATGTCTATCTGGGCTATTGGATCGAAGGATCGGCCCGCATGGCGTACAAGGCGCGCTTCCGCCCGCTGGAAAAGCTGGGGCCGGAAGGCTGGACGCGGTGCGAGCCGGTGGCCTCCGATCGCATTGCGGCGATGTTCGAGATCGCCTGACCGCCCAAGACGCGGCATTGTCGCTTCGAAAATCAAGTTCGCCGGCCGCCGCGCGCGCGTCGCCGGTTGACCTTTTCCCGCATTGACCTTTTCCCGCATTCAGGGGCATAGCTAGGCTTCCAGGACATAAGTCCGGGTCGCATCCGTAAATTGATCGCCAAATGGGGCCGGCGAGAGGGGGAAGGGATGCTGGTGCGCATGGTCATCTGCAGCAACGGCGACGGGCGCGACGGCGGATCGCGGAGCAATCGCGCGTGAGCGAGGCGGTCAAGGTCGCGATCATCGGATCGGGCCCCGCCGGCCTGAGCGCTGCGGCGCGCGCGGCGCAGCTCGGGCTGGCGCATGTGCTGCTGGAAAAGACCGACCATCTTTCGGATACGATCTTCAAATATCAGAAGGGCAAGCGCGTCCTTGCGACGCCCGAACGGCTCGATTTGCGGTCCGACTGCCGTTTCGCCGAGGGCGCGCGCGAAACGATCCTGGGCAATTGGGATCAGGATGCCGCGAACAACGGCGTCAATGTCGCCTATCAGGCCGAGGTCGTCGAGGTATCGGGGCAGAAGGGCGCCTTTTCGATCAAGACCGCCAAGGGCGCGGTGATCGCGGCGGAAAATATCGTCCTCGCCATCGGCACGCAGGGCAATCCCAATCGCCTGCGCTGCGACGGATATGATCTGCCGCACATCATCTATCAGGTCGACGACCCCGAGGATTTCAAGAACCAGCATATCACCGTGGTCGGATCGGGTGACGCGGGGATCGAGAATGCGCTCGGCGTTGCCGAGGAAGCGCTGGAAAACACCGTCACCATTCTGAACCGGTCGAAGGATTTCGCGCGCGCCAAGGCGAAGAATGTCTCCGACATGATGGAGGCGGGTGAGAACGGCTTTCTGTCGATCCGCACCGAAACGCAGCCCAAGCTGGTCCAGCCCGGCTGGCTGACGCTGGAAACGCCGAACGGCGACGAGCGGATCGAATGCGACGTGATCGTCGCGCGGCTGGGGTCGGTCGCGCCGCGCGGCTTCGTCGAAACGATGGGGATCGAATTCACCGGCCCGGACCGCGAAGCCTTTCCCAAATTGTCCCCGACCTTTGAATCGACCGTTCCGGGCATTTTCGTGATCGGCGCGCTCGCGGGCTATCCGCTGATCAAGCATTGCATGAACCAGGGCTATGACGTCGTCGAGTTCATCAACGGCAACAGCGCGCTGACCCCGGCCGACGAAAAGGATCTGGCGGCGATCTTTGCCGATTTGCCGCAGAAAAAATCGGTCAGCGAATGGCTCGACTATCTGCGCACGCGCGTCCGCATCTTCGCCGATGTGTCGCCGCTGCAGATGCGCGAATTCATGCTCGATTCGAAGGTCGCCTTCTATCGCCGCGGCGAGGTGGTGTTCGAAAAGGGCGATCCGGGATCGTCGCTGTTTGCGATCGCCGACGGTCATGCCGAGGTGGAAGTGGCACCCGGCGTCACGGTGCCGATCGAACAGGGGTCTATCTTCGGCGAGGTCGGGCTGATCTCGGGCCGCAAGCGCGGCGCGACGATCCGCGCCGGCGAGGACAGCATCTTCGTCGAGGTGTCGCGCACGGCCGCGCTCAAGCTGATGGCCGCAGTGCCGGGGGCGAAGCGCGTCATCAACCGCATCTCGCTCGAACGCCAGTTGCTGCAAATCTTCAAGGGCGGCCTGACCGTCGATGATCTGCAGGAGGTCGTCGACCAGGCCGAGGTCGTGCGCGTGCCCGCGGGCAAGGTGGTCGTGACCGAAGGCGAGCAGGGCGACGATGTCTATGTCATTCGGTCAGGCTCGATGGTCGTCGAAAAGGATATCGGCGGCAAGCCGATCTTCCTGCGCTATCTGCCCGCCGGCAGCTATTTCGGCGAAATGGGCGTGCTCAGCGGCGAGCCGCGCAATGCGACGGTCAAGGCCGCGGTCGGCAGCGAGGTCATCAAGCTGACCGGCGAAAGCTTTCGCAAGATGCTCGCCGTGCGGCCGCAGGTGCGCGCCGCGACCGAGGCGGCGGTCGCCGAACGCGCGGCGATGAACGCCTTCATCGAATCGCGCAAGGCGAGCTATTCGAGCGCGGTCGATCTTTATTCGGACACCGCCAGCTTCATCATGAAGGAGGGGCTGGGCGAGGCGACCGACGCGCTGCTGATCGACGAAAATCTGTGCGTCGGCTGCGACAATTGCGAAAAGGCGTGCGCCGACAGCCATGAGGGACTGTCGCGGCTCGACCGCGAGGCGGGCAAGACCTTCGCGCATCTGCATGTGCCGACAAGCTGCCGTCACTGCGAACATCCGCATTGCATGGCCGACTGCCCGCCGAACGTGATCCACCGTGGCCCCGACGGCGAGGTATTCATGGAACCGGGCTGCATCGGCTGCGGCAACTGCATGCGCAACTGTCCCTATGGCGTGATCCGCATGGAGGCCGCGCCGCCGCCGAAGCCGGGGCTGCTTAGCTGGCTGCTGTTCGGCAAGGGGCCGGGGCCGGGCGAACCGTCGCCCAAATGGACCAAGAAAAAGCTCGGCGACGAAAAGCCCAAGAAAATCGCGGTGAAGTGCGACATGTGCAAGGGCATCGCGGGCGGGCCCGCCTGCGTTCGCGCTTGTCCGACCGGCGCCGCGATCCGCGTGTCGCCTGAGGAGTTTCTGTCGATCGCGCGGCTCGAGGAGGATGCGGGCTGATGGCGAGTCTGTTTCCCAGAAGGCTTTTGGGTCGCCGCAACCGGGCCACCCAGACCGAACGCGTCCGCGAGCGCAAGCATGAGGGCTTTCTGCGCTACGCCAATTTCCGCTGGGCGAAGATTTCGGGCGGCCTGTGCCTGCTCGTCATCACCTCCTATGCGCTGATCGACGTGACGCCGCGCCCCAATGGCGGAAGCTGGTACGGCTATACGCTCGGCACCATCGGCGCGCTGCTGATCCTCTGGCTCACCGCGCTCGGCTATCGCAAGCGCAAGATGACGCGCGACGCCTGGTCGCTGAAGGCGTGGACGTCGGCGCATGTCTATCTGGGTCTGAGCCTGGTCGTCATCGGCACCTGGCACACGGGTTTCCAGCTCGGCTGGAACGTCCACACGCTCGCCTGGGCGCTGATGATGCTGGTCATCCTGTCGGGCCTTTATGGCGTGATCGTCTATGCGACGCTGCCCGCGGCGCTGTCGAACAATCGCGACGAGATGACGCAGATGCAGATGCTGGAGGCGATCCGCGCCTTCGACCGCCAGCTGCACGCCGCCGCGCAGCCGCTGTCGCCGGAGGACACGGCGCCGGTGCTCGCCTCGCTCGACGAAGATCCCTTCGCGGGGGGCATCAGGGCGCGGCTGACCGGGCGCTATCCGAAGGACGCGACGGCGGCGGCGCTGCGCGCGCTGTCGCTCGCGCACGGCGGTAACGCCGACGCGCGGCAGAAGGTCATCGGACTGCTTTCGCAAAAGGAAGCCGCACTGGCGCGTCTACGCGCGCATTTGCGTATCCGGGCGATGCTGGAGATCTGGCTCTATGTGCATGTGCCGCTGACCTTCGCGCTGATCGCGGCGCTGTCGGCACATATCATCAGCGTCTTCTTTTACTGGTGAGGCGGGGATCATGAGCTTCATCCTGCGCCGCATATCGACGACCAAGACGGGCAAGCAGATCGTTCGGGATCAGCCGCTGCCCGGTACCAGCATCACGCTGGGCCGCGACGGCGGCAACACGATCCACGTCGCCGATCTGGCGGTGAACCCGCAGCATGCGACGATCAGCAGCGCCGACGGCCGCCATGTGCGGGTGCAGGCGAGCGAGGGGCTGGGGTTCGACCTCAACGGCCGGACGCTCGACATCGCCGACATCGACAGCGCGGCGGGGGCGGAGCTGCGCTTTGGCGGCCACCGGCTGACGATCGCGCGCGAGGGGGAGAATATCATCCTGCTCGTCGAGCGGATCGACGAACTGTCGCAATCGTCGAAGGATGTCGACGAGGCCCGGGCCTTTTCACTCGCCGCGGTGATGCCGGGGCGCCGCATGGGCGCCTGGGCCTTTGCGCTGGTCGTGCTGCTCGCCTTTCTGGTCGGGCCGATCTGGGCCTGGCACAGCTATCGCAGCGTCGATGTCCGCCCGCAGGGCTATCATGCCGACAAGGCGTGGCTGTCGGGGCCGCTGTCGAGCGCACACGCCAGCCTGAAGAATGATTGCCAGGCGTGCCATGTCGACGCGTTCGTCGCGGTGACCGACAAGGCGTGCGTCGGATGCCATACGGGCGAGCATAAGGCGATGAGCGCGAGCCATGCCGATGCCTCGACCGCGATGCTGCTCGCCGCGCGGCACCCGCCGGGTGTCGGCGAGAAAGTCCTCGCCGGCTTCGCCAAGGCGTTCAACAAGCCGCAGGGGCGCTGCGTCGAATGTCATACCGAGCATGAAGGCGCGGGGCCGATGCCGCCGACGCCGCAGAAATTCTGCGCCGATTGCCACGACGGCATGGCCGCGCGGCTCAAGGCGGCAGGCTTCAAGGTCGATGTTGCCGATGCCGGCGATTTCGGCACCGCGCACCCCGAATTCCGCCCCCTCGTCCGCGCGGCGCCGGGCGCCAAACCGGCGCGCGCGATGCCCGGCACGGGGCCACTGGTCGATTATGACGGCCTGAAATTTCCGCACGACGTCCATCTGGCCGCCAACGGCGGGGTGGCGCGGATGGCGGCAAGTTTCCGCGGCCAATATGATTTCGGGAAGAAGCTCGAATGTCAGAATTGCCACCGCCCCGATGCCGACGGGGTGCGGATCAAACCCGTCGTGATGGAACGCGACTGTGCGATGTGCCACAGCTTGGCCTTTGAAACCGTCGGCGGCGTCACCCGCACGCTGCGCCATGGCGAGCCCGATCAGGTCGTGGCGGACCTTTACGCCTATTATCGCTCGACCCCGCCGAGCCGGCCGCTGCAACTCGGCGGCATGGAGCGGCGGCGGCCCGGCCAATATGCCGACGGTCAGCTTTACAATATCTATTTCCGCGAAGTCGCGGTGCGGCCCAATCGCGCCGCCGATGCGGTGCGCGCGGTCTTTTCCAAGGGCGGGGCCTGTTACGACTGCCACACGATTTTTGCCCCCGCATCGGGCAACAATTGGCGGGTGATGGCGGTGAATCAGACCCCGCGCTATCTGGAAAAGGGCTGGTTCGATCACGACGCGCACAAGGCGACGAAATGCGCCGACTGCCATACCGCCGCGCCGGGTTCGAAGGCGGCCAGCGACCTGCTGGTGCCGGGACTGCGCCAGTGCCGCGACTGCCATGTGGGCGAGGGCGGGGCGCGGCTGGTGAAGGTCGAGACCGCGACCGAATCGCCGTGCGCCATGTGCCATGAATATCATTCGGACGGCGGCAAACCGTGGATGCCGGCGCGTCAGCGGAAGGTTAACAGCGCGGCAATCACGCATAAACCTCTGGCTGCTATCTATGATGTGAGCCTGATCACAGGCACCGAGGGGCGGGGCCTTTATGATGTGACGTGGCGCACACCTTCCTTGCACGGGGCAAGGCGGGGCGGGTGAGATATTGAAGGCCGCCAGCGGCCGAGCAGGGGACGGATATGCTGATCGCCCAGATCACCGATATCCATATCGGGTTCGATCCGGACAATCCGGCCGAATATAACCGCAAGCGGCTCGACGATGTGCTCGACGTGCTCATCGAGGGGCCGAACCGGCCCGACCTGTTGCTCGCGACCGGGGATATCACCGATCGCGGCGATGCCGACAGCTATCGCCGGCTCGCCACCGCCTTTTCGCGCTGTCCCTTTCCGGTCTGGCCGAGCGTCGGCAACCATGATTTGCGCGACAATTTTCACGCGCAGTTTCCGGGCTTCGACGACGGCAACGGCTTCGTGCAATATGCGATCGATCTGCCCGACGTGCGGCTGGTCACGATCGACACGCTGGAGGAAGGGCGCCACGGCGGCGCTTTTTGCGACGCGCGCGCCGCATGGCTCGACGCCGAACTCGGCCGCGATACGACCAAGCCGACCTATATCGTCATGCACCATCCGCCGGTCGAAAGCGGCATCGAGTGGATGAACACCCATCCCGACGAACCGTGGGTGCATTGCTTCACCGATGTCGTGCGTGGCCATCCCCACGTCCGCGGCCTGATCTGCGGCCATTTGCATCGCAGCGTTACCGTGGCGTGGGAGGGGCGGACGGTCGCGATCTGTTCGTCGACTGCGCCGCAAGTTTCGCTCGACCTGCGCCCTATCGACGAAAATCATCCCGACGATCGCCCGATGATCGTGGCCGAAGATCCAGCCTATGCGCTCCATCGCTGGAACGGCCGTGAGCTAGTCAGCTTTTATGACCATGCCGGCGCGCACACGATGCTCGCCAAATATGACGCGCGGCTGCAGCCGCTGGTGCGCGAACTGAAGGCCGAGCGGCCGGCTTAGGCGAGGCTGGCAAGGGCAAGCACGCCCTCGATCCCGCGGCTCGTGATCGCCGGTTCGACGCCGAGCGGTTCGGCGGGGACGCCGAGGCGGTTGACCCAGGCGGTGCGGTAGCCGAACCAGGTCGCGCCCACCGCATCCCACCCGCCGAACGCCGCAAAGCCGATCTGTTCGCGCGGAATGTCCCACGCGTCGAGCGCCATCGCATAGGCCTTGGGCGACGGTTTGAAGGCGCGCACGCGGTCGGTACTCAGTGGCGCGTCGAAATAATGGGCGATGTCGTTGCGTCGCATATTGGCGGTGAGCGTGACGGCGCCGAGGTTCGACAGAAAGGCCAGGCGAATTCCGGCGCCGCGCAGCGCTTCGAGGGCCGGACGGACATCGGGCCAGATGTCGAGCGCGTCGTAAGCGCCGACGAGCCCCGCGCGGTCGGCATCGCTCAGCGTAACCTGCATCGCCGCAGCGGTGTGCCGCAGCGCCGCGTCGGCGATCGTGCGGAAATCGCGGTACCGGCCGGCGGCGGTTTCCAGCCAGCTATAGCCGAACAGCTTGGCCGACCATTGGGCCGCAAAGGCCTCTCCCTCGTCGCCGACGATGGCCTTGACGCGCGCTGCAACGCCGCGCGGGTCGAATATCGGAAAGCCGTCGAAGCCGATCGCGCGGATCGGCGCGGCCGCGGCGGCGCGCGCGGGAAGCGCGGTGGCGACGGTCGAAGCCGCGGCGCCGATCAGCAAGGTGCGGCGAGGAAGAAGGGGGAGCATGGCAATCCTTTGCGCGACGGGAGAAGTCTCTTCCCATTCGCGCGAAAGGATCGAAAGGTGACGGCGCGGGCGATCAATAACCCAGGGTCAGGTCGACCCGCGGCTCGACCGCTTCACCCTTGTGCCAGCGATCCAGATTTTCGAGGAAGCGCTGCGCCGAGCGGACGAACATCTTGTCCTGCGCGCGGCCCGACAGGTGCATCGTGACATGCGCATTGTCGAGGCTCCACAGCGCATCGTCGGCGGGCAGCGGCTCGGGGGTCGTCACGTCGAGAAAGGCGGCGGCGATCTGCTTCGCGTCGAGCGCCGCGACCAGCGCATCCTGATCGACCACGCTGCCGCGCGCGATGTTAACGAGCGTGGCGGTCGGCTTCATCGCGGCAAGTTCGGCGGCGCCGATCATGCCATCGGTTTCGGGCGTCGCCGGAACCGCCAGAATCACCCAGTCGAAGTCGCTCAGTTTCGCGCGCCACTGGTCGGGCGTCAGCGTGTTGGGGCCGCCTGAGTCTTTAGGGGGCGACCGGCGCACGATGGTCACATCGACCGCAAAGCCCTTCAGCCGCTCCTCGATCAGCTTGCCGATCGCGCCATAGCCGAGCAGCAGCGCCTTCGATCCGAACAGTTCGACCTTGCCCGGCGAATCCATCAGCCATTCGCGACGATCCTGCGCCCGCACGACCTCGCGATAGCCCTTGGCCACGGTCAACATTCCCATCACGACATATTCGGCGATGGTGATCGCGTTGATCCCGGCGCCGTTGGTGACGACCGTCCCGCGCTCCGCGAGCAGATCGAGCGGCATGCCATCGACCCCGGCATAGATGGAATTGAGCCATTTCAGCCGCGTCGCGGCGGTGATCGTTTCCGCCATGTCGTCCTTGTCGTACATGTCGAACCAGCCGATCTCGGCCTCGGGTGCCATCGCCATCGCCTCGTCCTTCGTCGTGAAGAAGCGCGGCTCGACCCAATCGGGCAGGCGGCCTTCGACCAGCGGGCGGATCAGGCCGGACAGGACGGTGACGGTCTTGGTCATTGCGGGCATCTCTTCCGTTCGATTTTGCAACCGATCATGGCGATGTCCGATGCCGCCCGCAAGCGGGAGGCGAAACTTATTCGCCGAGGCGCCAATCCCAACCGAGCGGATCGCCGTCCATCACCTCGACGCCCGCGGCGATCAATTCGTCGCGGAGCTTGTCGGACGTGGCGAAATCCTTTGCCGCGCGCGCTTCCTTGCGGCGGGCGAGGGCGGCTTCTATTTCCTCGTCCGTGATCGTCGCCGCTTTGGGGCGGATGCGCAGATCTTCGCGCAGCAGATCCAGAAGACCGATGCCCAGAACCGCGTCGATGGTCCCGATCACGGCGCGCTTTTGTCCGGCATCGGTCTTTTTCATCGCGATGACGTCTTCGAGCAGCGTCAACGCGACCGAGGTGTTGAGGTCGTCCGAGATGGCGGCGTCGAACTTGCCGAGCAGGTCGGTCAGTCGGCGATCTTCGACCGCTGCGGCGGGAATGTCGCACACGGGAGCGACGCCCATCACCAGCCGTTTGAGCCGTGTGAGCGCCGCTCCCAACCCCTCCCACGAAAATTCCAGCTCGCTGCGATAATGCGCCTGCAGGCACATCAGGCGGTAGGCGAGGGGGTGGTAGCCCTTGTCGATCAGCAATTGCAGACGCAGGAATTCGCCCGAACTCTTCGACATCTTGCCGCTGCGTTCGACCAGGAAATTATTGTGCATCCACATCCGTGCGCCGCTGTCGGCCGAGCAGCTATGCGCCTGGTTCTGGGCGATTTCGTTCGGGTGGTGGATTTCGCGATGGTCGATGCCGCCGGTGTGGATGTCGAACGGAAAGCCGAGCAGCGCCTCCGACATTACCGAACACTCGAGGTGCCAGCCCGGCGCGCCGCGGCCCCAGGGCGAATCCCATTCCATCTGGCGCGTTTCGCCCGGCGGCGTCTTGCGCCAGATCGCAAAATCGGCCGGATGCCGCTTGCCGTCGACGAGATCGATCCGGCTTTCGCCTTCGTCAGTCCCGTGGCGCGCGAGGCGCCCGTAGTCGGCCACGCTCGTCGTGTCGAAATAGAGACCGCTGTCGAGTTCGTAGCAATGTTTGTCCGCGATCGCCTTCGCGAAGTCTATCATCTGCGGCACATAGTCGGTGGCGATCGACCAATGCGCCGGTTGGCGGATGTTCAGCGCCTTGATGTCGGCCCAATAAGCCTCGGTATAATGGCGCGCGATGTCCCAGATCGACTGGGCGCGTTCGGCCGCCGCCTTTTCCAGCTTGTCCTCGCCCGCATCGGCGTCGTCGGTCAGGTGGCCGACGTCGGTGATGTTGATGACGTGGGTGAGCTGGTAGCCCTTGTAGGTCAGCGTCCGGCCCAGCGTGTCGGCGAAGACATAAGCGCGCATGTTGCCGATATGGGGATAATTATAGACTGTCGGCCCGCACGAATAGACGCGCGCTTCGCCGGGGTGGACGGGCGCGAAGGGCTCCAACTGGCGCGTCAGGCTGTTGAACAGCCGCAGCGGCGCGCCGGAAGCGAGGGCGGGGGTATCGGTCATGACCGCGCCCATGCCCCGGCCCGCCCGTCGGCGTCAACTGTGCACACGCGCGTCAGGGCGTCGTCGGCGTCCAGAGATCGTCGTTGCCCGCGCCGGTGACCGGATCGTCGAGCAGCGGCGCGCCGCTCAGCGGCTCGATGCCGCGGATCGTTATAAGCGGCACGGGCAAGCCGGTGCCGCCGCCGTCGCCGTCCCCGTCACCATCGCCGCCAACCTCGTCCTCGACGACATCCTGCACGGGGAATTGATTGCCCGGATCGATGAAGGTGCAGCCGCCGGTGCTGATGATCAGGCACCCGTTGAAGGTTGACCGCATGTCGATCGTGACGCTGGTCGGGACCGAACCGTTCACGGTGAGGAACGGGATGGTGTCGAGCCCGGTGACTTGCCCGTTGGCGCCGAGCCGGACGCCGTTGATGACGATCCGCACGCCCGAAGACGGCGCATCGACGTTCAGCCCGCCCGCGGCGAAGGTCAGCCCGCGCCGCTGTGCGTAGTCGGTCCCGGCACCGCTGTTCTGGACATAGAAGCCGCGGGACGTCGTGACGTTGATGCCGCCGGCGAACAAAGCGCCTTCGTCGCTGGTGACGCCGTCATTCTGTGCGAGGCGCGTGTCGATCGCGCTGGTCGAGGTCGCTGCTTCGACATCGGTGATGGCCGCCGCGGTGGCGACGAAGATATCGTTTCCGCGCAGATCCAGCACGCCTTCCGGAGCGCCATTCGCCGAAAGACGGATGCTGCCCTGACCCAGAATGATCTCGACACGATCGTCGCCCGAAAGCGTCAGCCGGTTCGCGCTGGTCAGGCCGGTCAGTTCGACCGCACCGATCACGCGCGCCCGCCCCGGCGTCTGGAGCGTGAGCGAGCCCGCCGCGCCCAGATTGGAATTGCCCGCCAGCGTGAAGCTGTCGACGATCAGGTCGGTCGCCGCTGCACCGTTGGGCGCGTTGACGGTGATGTTCGTCGCGAACAGCCGCGTCATCTCGGTCGCGTCGGCGTGATAGCCGTTCTGCGTGCCGCTGCCGCCGACGAAGGTGGGCGTGGCACCATTATTCGTGAGCGTCAGGCTCTGCGTGGTGCCGGCGGTCCCGACGCGGCCCTGTCCGGCAATCACGATATCGTTCGAC
Source organism: Sphingopyxis sp. P1IMeth2 (assembly GCF_900185685.1). Lineage (NCBI taxonomy): Bacteria > Pseudomonadati > Pseudomonadota > Alphaproteobacteria > Sphingomonadales > Sphingopyxidaceae > Sphingopyxis > Sphingopyxis sp. P1IMeth2. Next base: position 47,840 of record NZ_FYAT01000009.1, on the reverse strand, counting down.
GCCAGCGCGATGCGCGGACCGCTGACGATGCCATCGACCTGAATGGCGCCGCTTGCGGTCGCGTTGAGGTCGCCGCCCGCCGACAGGTCGGTCAGGGCGATGCTGCCGCCTGTCGCCGCGAGATCGGCGCTGCCCGCCACGCTGCCGCTTGCGATCGAAAGATTGCCGGTCGAGCGGATCAGCGCGTTGCCGACATTGGCGGCAAGCGACGCGAATTGCATCGCGCCGCCGCGAATGTCGATGCTGTCGCCGCTCGCCGTGATCGGCCCGGCGGCGTTGAGCGCATCGACGCCGATCGCGCCGTCGCTGCTCGTGAGGGTGGTCGTCCCGCCGACGGTGATGGCGCCGAAATCGATGGCATCGACGGCCGTCAGCGCGAGATTGCGGCCTGCAGCGATGGCGTCGCCGCTGATCGCACCCGCCGAAGTCGCGACGATGTCGTCGAACGCGTCGAGGTTGGTGAGGACCGTATCGCCTCCCTGCGTGCGGATGCTGCTGTCGCCGCCGGTGATGCCGAGGCCCAGCGTCGTGCCGCTGTCAAGGGCGATCGTCGTCGCCGCCGACAGCAGGATATCGTCGCCCGCCGAAAGGTTGGTGGCGTCGATCGATGCCGCCGACGATGTGATATCGATGTCCGACCCGTCGATGCTCGACGTGCCTTCGCCCTGACCGATGGTAAAGCCGTTCCCCGGCACATAGTTGATCGTGAAGCCGTCGAGCCCGGCGCCGGTCGCGTCGAGCCCGTTTGCGATAACCGCTCCGGCAGCGCGGACGTCGATGTCGTCGCCTGCCGCGACATTGGTCAGATTGGCGGTCGTGCCAGCAAGGACGAGCAGATCCTCGCCGGCGGTCGCATTGGTGACCGTGGCCGCCTGTCCCGCGTTGACGCCGAACATGCGCGCCGCACCGCTGTCGGTCAGCGTGGCGTTGCCCGCCGCATCGGCGAAAACATTGCCGTCGGCGATCGCGCCGGTTGCCGCATCGGCATAGCCGCCATTGGCCGTCGCCGATGCGTTGATGTCCGCATCCGACGTCAGCAGGATGTCGCCGCCCGAGACATAGCTCCCGCTGATATTGCCCACCGCGGCGACGACGATCGACCCCGCGACATCGGCATCGCTGATGCTCACCGCGCCGCCGGTGCCCGTCGCGAACAGCGGCCCGGCGCCGGTGACGGGGCCGGTGAGTGCGATGCTGTTGCCGGAGAGGCTGATCGAGCTGCCCGCGTCGATCGATCCGCCGGCGATCCCTTCGGCCCCCGGCGCAGTGCCCGAGGCGTTGAGCGTGACGAAGCCGCCCGCGCCGATGTTCGCGAACTGGATCGACTCCCCGTCGACCGAGACATAGCCGCCGGCAGTGGAGTTGCCGAGGTCGACCGCGCCGGGTGCGGTGATGATGATATTGCCGCCGGTGATGATCGAATTGAGCCCGGTACGGAAACTTGCCACGCTGGCGATGAAATCATTGTCCGCTTCGGCATGTTCGACCGATCCCGCACCGCTCGCGGTCACGAAAATATTGCTTCCCTGCAGCCTATCGACGCCGATCGCGCCGTTGGACGCCGTCAACGACAGGTCGCCGCCCGCAATCAGGAAAGAACCGGTCGCGCCGCTGATGCCCGATCCCGCGGTCGCGGTGAAGTCACCACCGGCGCGGATCGTCGGCGGCGTGCCTTCGCCGAAATCGTGGCGGATATCGATCTGGTCGCCAGCTTCGATGGTCAGATCGCCCGTGATGTCGAACAACCCCGCCGCCTGCCCATAGACACCGACCGAGCCGTCGCTACGCAGCGACGCGTTGCCACCGACATTGATGGTGCCATCGGTCGTCGCGACGAAGATACCGCTTGTCGCAACGTCGGTGTCATTGTTCGTCGGATCGGAGATGCCGTAGTTTTCGGCGTCGAGGCTGGCGAAGTCGATGGTGCCGTCGGTGCGGATCTCGATCCGCCCGGCCAGCGCGCCGCTTGCGACCAGCGTCGTGTCGCCAAGGTCCATCGCGCCGGGGCCCGACTGGGTTGCCAGTGCCTCGATGACGATACGCCCGCCACGGTCGGCGAAGATCGCGCCGTTCGCGCCGTTGCCGCCGTTGCCGCCCGCATCGACATTGCCGTCGCCGCCGATGCCGCCGTTGCCCGATGTGCCCGCCACGCTGATGTTCACCCGCGCACCCGCCGAGCTGACCGTGCCGCCATTGGCAAGCAGATGGACGACGCCGCCCGAACCCGCCCCGCCATCGCCGCCATCGCCGCCGGTGCTGCCCGGTATTTCACCATTGAAGGCGCCGTTGCCGCCATCGCCGCCGGTGCCGCCGCTCGCCAGCGTGACCGGCCCGCCGTTCGCGCCGGCGAGGGTGAGCGTCGCATTCTCGCTCGCGACGGCTTCGATCGTGCCGCCGGTGCCGTCGCCGCCCTTGCCGCCATCGGGTCCGACGGGGTTCAGGAAGAAGGTGGAATTGCCGTCGCCGCCGCGTCCGCCGGTGCCGCTGGCCATGAAATTGGCCTGGGTGATCGACGCCGCGCCGTTGGCGCCCGTCGCCTCGACGCGCGCGGTGCCGCCGGTTGCTGCGCCGCCATCGCCGCCCGCGCCGTCATTGCCGGTGCCGCCGCCGCCACCGAGCGCCGAAGCGTCGAGCATGACGCCGAGCGGCCCGGCGTCGAAATCGGTCACGATCAACTGGGCAAGGCCGCCCGTCGCGGCGCCGCCGTCGTTGCCGACCGAGCCATAGCCGCCAAGTCCGCCCGACGCCGCCGCGCGCGCGGCCAGCGTGTTGGCGACCCCGACCGTCGCTGCGAGGTGGATCGTTGCCGTCCCGCCGGTGCCGGATCCGCCGCGGCCGCCGACGCTGATACCCGCAGGGGCGCCGAAGCTGCCCGAATCATAGCTGTTGCCGCCATTGCCGCCGATGCCGCCGGCGTCGGCAATCAGGTCGCCGGTGTCGATCGACCCGTCGGTGACGGTGATCGATGCCTGACCACCCGTGCCCGCACCGCCATCGCCGCCGTTGCCGACCGCGACGCCGATGCTGCTGAAATCGCCGCCGCTGCCGCCGCGGCCACCCGCATAGGCCGCCAACGTGCCGGTATCGATCGCGATCGGCCCGTCGATGACGATCGTCGCGGTGCCGCCCTGTCCATCGCCGCCATTGCCCGCAGGCTGAACCGGGTTCGAGAAATCGTCGTAGCCATAGTTGCCTTCGCCGCCGACGCCTTCGGCATAGGCGGCCGCGGTCGAGGCGCTGAAGCTGCCGTCCGACAGGGTCATGGTCGCGGTGCCGCCGATACCGTTGCCGGTGCCGGTCAGCGTCGAGCCGCCATAGCCGTTGGCGGTGATCGACATGTCGCCGAAGCTCGCATCGCCGCCGGTCTGCGTATAGCTGATGGTGCCGCCTTGGCCGGTGCCGCTACCGGACCCGGGTTGGCCGCCGAAGCCGTTGGCCGACAGGGCGAAGCGGCTTGCGCTCAGCGTGCCGTCGCTCAGCGTGATGACGACATCGCCGCCGACGCCATTGGCCGCGCCAATGCCCGCTCCGCCGGGCGATTCGACATTGCCATAGCCGCGCCCCTCGGCATCGGCCGCAAAGTCGCCGAGGGTCATGGCGCCTCCGTTCAGCACCTCGATCAGCGCAGAGCCGCCGAGGCCCACCGGGACCGCGCCGCCGGCGGGATCGGTGTTGCCGCCCGAATAGCCGCCCATCGACAGCCGGATCGTTCCGGCCAGATCGATCGTGCCGCCATCGGCGTGAAGCCCGATGAAACCGCCGAACCCATTGGCACCGCCAACGCTGTTGCCGCTCTGCCCATCGGCATTGAAGCTGCTGAACTGGCTGGGGTCGGTGGCGCTGATGCTGCCGCCGCCCAGGGCAAAAAGATCGATGTTGCCGCCCTGCGCGGCGCCGGTGCTGCCAGCCGAATTGGCCGAGCTGCCGTTGGCGGTCAGATAATAATAGCCGGCATCCACTGATCCGCCGTCGGCGTTGATGAGGATGTTGCCGCCGTCGCCGGTGCCGCCGCTCGTCGCCACCGTGAAGCCGCCGAAGCTGCCGCCGTCGGCGGTCATCTGCAGCATGCCGTCGGTGGTGATCGACCCGCCGTTCGTCGCGTCGATGCGAACGCCGCCGCCCTGGCCGTTGCCGATATTCTCGCTGCTCGAAACGATGCCGCCGGCGTCGAGCTGGATATAGAAGGTGCTGGCGATCGTCGCGCCGTTGCTTGCGGACAGGCTGACGGTGCCGCCCTGCGAGTCCCCCGAGACGCCCGTATCGCCGCCCGAACTCGAGGCGCCGCCATTTTCGCCGTTGGCGAGAACGATCAGCGAGTTGAGATCGAGGGTGAAGGCGCCATCGGCCGACACCGACGCATCGCCGCCGGTGCCGTCGCCGCCCTGCGGCCCAGTGGCCGCATTGGCGCCGCCGCCGAGGCCGCTTGCCGACAGATAGAGGTTCCCCGGCGCGATCTGGGTCGAATCGTCACCGCTCGCGCTGAAGGACGCGGTGCCGCCGACGCCGTTTCCGGCGGAGGCGGAGAAGATCGATCCGCTAGAACTCGACTGGCTTCCGCCGCCAAAACCCTGAGCATTGATGTCGGTCGAACTCGATATGAAGGTCGTGCCAGGCCCGCCAGCGGTGATCCGCGCCGTCCCGCCTGCGCCGTCGCCCGAGCGGACAAGGCCGGTCTCGCCCTGACCATCGGCGGTCACGCGAACGAAGTTGCTGGCCTGAACCGTGGCGCCGTCGGATATATCGAGCGTGGCTGTCCCGCCCTGGCCGTCGCCACTGTCGTCGGCGACGGTAGGACCGCTTGGTCCGACATAGGCGCCGCCGCCGAGTGCACCGGCATCGACGATCAACGAGCCGACATTCAATGTGCTGCCGGGGCCGCTGACGCTGATGCTCGCGGTTCCGCCGATCCCGGTTCCGCCGGCGCCGCTGTCGGTGAATCCGCCCAGACCGCGCGCGCTGACCGTCACGCTATTGGCCGACACGCTGCCGCCGTTAAGGACGGTCAGACTGGCATTGCCGCCCTCGCCAACGCCGGTCACGATATTGGCATCGCGCGAGGCCGACACGAGGATGTCGGTGCCCGCCGCCAGCTGTCCGCCGTCGACGGTGATTGCCGAGGCCGCTTTCGAACGGACGATGAACTGGCCGGTCGCGCCCACGGCCTGAACCGCGCCGACGTTGATCGTCGCGCTGTTGTCGCCCTCGAACAGCGCATTGCCCTGAACGAGAATCCGGCCAAGCTGCGGCGGCGGGACGAAGGCTCCGCCGACCGGCGGAATCGTATCGATGGGCTGGCCCAGAAAATCGCCACTCGCGCGTGCAATGGTGTTGCTGCGGAACAGCGTGTCGTTGATCGTGATATTGGCCCCGACGCTGCTCGCCGGCGCGGTGTCGATCGCCCCCCCGGTGATGTTATAGCCCCCCGACAGGATGACGGCGCCGTCGGAATCGGTCACCGCCGAAACAGCGTCCTGATAGCCGATCTGGCCCGACACGAGCATCGATACGGCGTCATTCTTGGGAATGGCGACCATATAGATGCGCTGGGCGCCGCCGCTGACCTGCTGTTCCGGTCCCGTGGTGATGCCGCTGTGGCTGATGACCTGACCGCCCTCGGCGCCGGTCAGGACGTTGATGTCGAACAGGCCCGCGTTGATGCGGATGTCGGCCTGTTCGGCGGCGACATAGGCCGCCGACCCGTTGACGTTGACGATGCCGTCCTGGACGATGCGCGGGGCGACCAGCGCGACATAGCTGCCGCCAGCCGCGCCCATATCGGCAGTGATAGAGGCGCCTGCGTTGATACGGATCGCAGCGGTGCTGCCCGATGCGCCGCGAAAGCGAATTTCGCCGCCCGGCCCGAACAGGCCGCCGGTCGTGTCGATATCGTTGGCGGTAAGGACAAGGCTGCCGACGTTGATCGCGCTGCCGCTGTTCAGCAGGATGCCGCCGGCGTTGTAGAACCAGATGCTGCCGCCCGGCGCGCCCGTCGCGGTGTCGGTGCTGTTGATGGCGCCGCTCAGCGCGATCTGCCGGCTCAGCGATCCGCCCGATCCGTTGACGAAGCGGTTGAGCACCACATAATTGCCGTTGCCGCTGAAATTCCAGGCGTTGCCGGCCGGCAGGAAGTCGATGTCGCCGCCGGTCGGAGCGTTGTCGGTCGGAACCCAATTGATGATCGTCTGCGACCCGCCGGTGGTGACGGTTGTCGCGCCGGGTCCGGGCGGCGAGATGGTCGCACTTCCGCTCACGACGGTGCCCGTCCCGGCGACCTGCGCCAGCGCCGGCCCGCCATAGGCAAGCGCAGCAAGGCCCGCGGCGATCGCGCAGCCCTGCAACAATTGGCGCTTCGCCGTCCGTGCGGCGGGAAGGTTGGTGTTTGCGGTCTTGCGCATGGCGGTGGTTTCCGGTTCGAATTGCATGATCAACGAGCCCTCACACCGAATTGCGTCGTCAGGGACAGCAGGAAGCGCGGGTCGGGCTTTTTCGCCAACAGTGCCGGTCGGTTCAGCGGCACCGCGACGGTCATGTCGAGCCGGCCGAGCGTGCCGTAGGCAAGCCGCACGCCGCCGCCCGCCGAGAACAGCTTTTGCGGATTCAGGCCATTGAAGCTGCTGTCCTTGTTCCAGACCCATGCCGCATCGAAAAAGGCGAAGGGCTGGATGGCGAGCGCCTTGGTATTGGCGGGGACGAACGAGCCGTAGCGCGCCTCTGTCGTCACCGCGACCCCGCTGTCGCCGATCACCGTGCCGGGATCGAAACCGCGTCCGACGGTGAAATTGCCGCCCGAAAATTCTTCATAGGCGACGAGAGGATCGCTCGCCCATTGCGCGCGCGGCGCCACCGACAGGGTGAATTTGGGGATCGGTCGCCAGTCGGCCTGTGCGTTGGCGCGCAGCACGAAGGCGTCGGGTTTCGCCTCGATCCGGGTCAGCGGAACCGCACCGGGCAGGAAGCAGGCGGTGCCGCCGGGGCCGCAGTCCTTGCTGGCGCCCAGGAAATCGACGCCCTGGCGCGCTTCGAGCGAGGCGCCGAAGGCCCAGCGCGGCTCGGCGGGGGTGTAGCCGTGCCGGCCCGCGATCGATGCGGGATCGGTCCAGTTGCCATCCATATGCAGGTTGAAGACGCGCACGCGGTCGCGGTTGAGGGGGACGCCGCCGATGGCGATATCCTGATCGATGATGTCGAGCCCGCCGCCGATCTGAATTCGCTTCGCCTGCGTCAGCACGAGCGGATAGCCGGCGAACAGGCTGATGATCTGCGTATGCGATTTCAGCGGCAGCGTCGCGACATCGGGGCGCGTCCATGCATAGGTATAGCTGCCGCCAAGCCGCAGGCCTTCGCCGCCGACACGCATTTCGTGCGACAATTGCAGCACCTGCTGCTCTTCGAAATCGGCGGTCGAATACAGGCTGACGGTCGTGAGGTCGCCCATGCCGGTCAGGCCGGCGGCGCGCGCGCGGACCATGCCGCCCCAGCGGCCGACGTCGTGCGACCCGAAATTCTGGATATTGGCGTCGAAAGCGAACGGCGTGCGCGTGACCGTGACCTCGCCGATCACTTCGCCGGGCGCATTGCCGGGACGCAAGGTCAGCCGGGCATCGAGGCCGGGGATGTCGCGCGCGAGCAGCAGATAGCGCTCGGCATCCTCGACATTGAAGATCGGCGCATCGTCGAGATGCGCGAGATAGCGTTGCAGCAGCCGTTCGTTGCTGCCGGCATCGCCGCGCACTTCGACGCGCGCCAGGCGTGCCGAGAGAATGTCAAAGCGGACGATGCCGTCGCTGATTGTCTGAGGCGGGACGCGCACCGCGGCAAGATAGCCCTTGGCGCGCAGCAGCGTCGCGGCGCGGTCGCGAATGTCGCACACGACCGCGATCGGCAGATCCTGGCCGACCTTGTCCGACCAGGCGGGCGCGAGCATGGCGGTGTCGATCCCCGGCGCGGCAGAGAATTCGGCGCTGCGCAGCGTCACCCTGACATTGGCGAATTCGGGTGCGGCGAGCGGGCAGGGGGCGTGTTCGATGCTGTCGTCGGCCGACACGACGCGCTCGCCCGCCGGGGCGATCGGCGGCGGTGCGCTGCGGTCGATTTCCTCGCGCGTCGGGACCGGCGGCGCGCTTTGCGCCGATGCGGCGGCCGGCCCCATCAAGGCAGCGATCGCCACCGAACCGGCGAGCGCCGCACCGAAACCTGTCCTGTCGCCCTTGACCGTCATATTACCCCCAACCCCGAGCGCAGCCGTTTTCGAACGCGCTCCAGCGATCCTGCGGCCCCCACGGGCAGCTAGACCAATTTATCGACCCAAGGAAAGGACTTGCGGCTCTATCCGGCCGCATAGTCTGCAACAAATATCAGACCGGCGCGGCCCCTTCAATGCCCGCCAGCCGTGCGTTCAGCCGCCGCTCGCTTCGGCTTCCGCCATCGTGTCGACGAGCCGGTTGAGCTGCGGGGTGCAGCCCTTTGCCATCAGCGCATCGACCGATGCGTCGGGGGTCGCTGGCACCTCTCCCATCGGCTTGAAGCGGATGGTGACGGGGGCGCTGAGCCCGCCGCCCGACAGGCGATAATCGACGTCATATTTGACGGGCATCGCATCGGACGGCCATTTGCGGAAATTGGCGCCGACGACGAAAGCAACGGTCTGCGTCTTGCCGTCCTGCTCGATCTTCAGAAGCTCGTCGGTGTCCATATAGGGGCGCCACAGCATCAGCGTCGCGGGATCGGCGACGCAGAAGGTGCCGGCTTCGCGATAGTCGATGAACCACAGGTTCGGCGCGCGCAGTTCGGCGGGCTTGGGTTCGTCGGGACCGCGCGAAAACCCGCCGCGCGATCGCATCGACGGGCCGCTGGCGAGCATCCGCGTCACCGCGCTGCCCATCGTCTGGTTCGACTGGATCGGGCCGCTGGCGCCATAGGTGCCGGGCCCCGACAGGGTGCGCGTCTTGCCGCCCTGCATCAGCACGATCTTGTCGCCCGCCACCAAGGTCAGCTTGTCGCTGGCCTTCAGCTTTGCGCCGGTCGGATATTTGGACGCCGACGGGCCGGTCGAGCGCACGACCATCGATTGCGCCGCTGCGGTGCCGGCAACCGCGAAGGCAATGGCGGCTGCGGCCGCGGTCAGGCCCAGGCGGCGGGTCCGGAAGTCAGGAAAGGACATAGCTTTCTCCCTTGTCGGTATCGTTCAGGCGTTCGATCAGGAACATGATGGACAAATCCTTACCCCATTCGGCCGCCAATGCTGTGGCGCAGGTCACATAGGCCTTTTTATCGCCCGCCGCATGCGCCGCAACCAGCGCGCCGATCGCGGCGCGCTGATCGGGGCGAAGGTCGGCGCGCGGGGTGAAGACGTCGACCGGCTGCGCCCGCCCGCGCAGCGTCACCCGGCCCATCGGCACCAGATCGTCGCGCCCCGAGCGCTCAGCGGCTTCGGCCGAGATGAGGACGCCGGTCTTCAGGCTCTTGTTCGCTGCCTCCAGGCGCGAGGCGGTGTTCATGCTGTCGCCGAGCGCGGTATATTGGATGCGATCCTCGCCGCCGAAATTGCCAACGATCGCGTCGCCGACATGCAGGCCGACGCGCGTCATGCCGATCGGCGGCACGCCCTCCGCCATATCGACGCGAAAGGCCTCGCCCGCCTGATACATGGCGACCGCCGCCGCCGCCGCGCGCGCACCATCGTCGGGACGGCTGATCGGCGCCCCCCAGAAGGCGACGACCGCGTCGCCGACGAATTTGTCGATCGTCCCGCCATGTTCGAGGACGATGTCCGACAGGCGGTCGAGATATTCGTTGAGCAGCCGCGCCACCGTTTCCGGCGTCACCGCATGGCTGAGCTTGGTGAAGCCTTCGAGGTCGGTAAAGACGCAATAGATGTTGCGCCGTTCGCCGTGTAGCGAAAGCTGATCGGGATCGCGCATGATCTGCGCGGCGACATCGACAGGCAGATATTTGCCGAGCGCCGACTGCGCGAAGGCGCGCTGACGCGAGCCGATCGTGCGCGCCGCCGTGCCGACCGCCGCATAGCCGAGCAGCCAGCCGACCGCCCAGCCGAAGGCCGGCAGGGTCGTCGTGTCGATGCCGTGGCGATGCAGCCAAAAAGGGAAGGCGACGAAGAAGGCAAGCTGCCCCAGAAACGCAAGCGCGACCCAGCGCGCGCGCATGTCGATCAGGCTGGTCAGTCCTCCGGCGACGACGACGAGGATGGCCAGCACCCACAGCGACGGTCCCGGCACCGGTTCCGGCCAGTCGCCGTCAAGCTGCTGCGCCAGCATATGCGCATGAACCTCGAGCCCGATCATCGTTTCGTGAAGCCCGGTGATCGGATCGACAAAGCGGCTCATTGGCGTGTTGAACTGGTCGTTGTCGATGATGTCGCCGCCGATCAGGACATAGCGTCCGCGCACCAGCTCGGCGAGGCCGGCGAGCATTTCATCGTCCATCGGCACCGCAAACGTGTCGATCGGTATGTTGGCGAAGACCGGCTCCTCCTGTCCGGCATTGGCGCGGGCGGGCAGGAGGAAGCGAATATTGCCCTGATAATCGGCGTGGCCAGCGTCGACCGGCGCCAGCGCGTTCGCCATCAGCGGCGGCAGATTCTTCGGCCGGTCGGGCCAGCGGCGGATCACGCCGTCGCCGTCGGTGCGGAACAGGACGCTCGTCGGCCGGGTCTTGCCGGTGCGCACATCGGCGATGAAGGACTGCAGGAATTTTTGCTGTTCGTAGAAGATGGTATTCGGATTGCTCGCCTGTTCGGCATAGGCGAGCCAGGTCGGCGTCGTCATGGCGCGCAACTGCGTCTTGAGCAGATCGTCGTCGGGGCGCGGCGAATCGAAGGCAATATCGATGCCGATCGCTTTCGCGCCCATGCGGTCGATGTTGGCAAGCGCGCGCGCCAGCAGCGTCCGGTCGAGCGGCGAGCGGATGCCGGTATTGAACAGCGTTTCGTCATTATAGGTAATCATGACGATGCGCTGATCCTGCGCGACGTGCGGCGCCATCAGCGTCGCGCGCGCATCGTAAAGCGCGCGTTCGGCATCGTTGACGAGCGGCATGTCCCAGCTGAAGCGCGCGAACAGCGTCGCGACGATCAGGAAGAGGATCGTCGCCGCCATTCGCGACGGGCCGAGCTGCATGACCAGCCGCCGGACCCGCTTGCGCAGCGGGATCGTCGCCGGGCCATTGGCGGCCGGCATTGCGTCGGGCGGGGCGTCCGGGGCGATGCTCGCGGTCATCGGGTCAGCGCGCCGCGCGTCCGGTCGAAACTCCGGCGGCGGGGGCGATGGCGGTCGTCGTGGGGAGGCCGTGCAGCAGCGGCTGCGCGCCGTCGCCGATGATCGCGAACCCGGCCCAATAATAGGGATGCGAGGTTTGCTGGTCGTTCATCAGCTGGCTTTGCGTCGTCCAGAGCGCATCGGCGACGCTTTCGCCTTGCGGTGCGGCGAACAGGCCGCCGATCAGCCGCTTGGTTGCGTCGAAATCGTCGGGCGCCGGCCAGTGGCTCGCTATGACCGAACGCCCACCGGCGCCGATGAACGATCGGACGAGACCGTCGAGCGCGCTGCCGCCGCCGCTGGCGACGCCGGCTTCGCGCGTTGCGGCGACCGAGGCGGCGCCCGCGGTATCGCAGGCCGACAGGATCACCAGGTCGGCGTCGAGTTTCAGGTCGAAGATTTCCTGAAACGTGAGCAGGCCGTCCGAATCCTTGTCACCGAACGAGGTGACGAGTGCGGGGCGCGCCGGGCAGGACGGCTTCGGCGCGGTGACGAGACCGTGGGTTGCAAAATGGATGATGCGATAGTCGCTGAGGTCGCCGCGTTCCTTGACCGCGGTATCGGTGAAGGCGCCGCCGGTGAGCAGGGTGGAGCTGTCGCGCCCGATGGTGCTGCTTGCGGTCACGAGTTCGGCCGCAGAGATCGGGCGCGCCCATTGCGAGGCGCTCCACTGGCAGGTGCCGTCGACGCTGTCGCTCGCCGCACCGCGGATGCCGAGCGAGGGCAGGATGCCGCCGGCGAGCGGCAGATTTTCGCCAAGCCCGAAATATTGCCGCCGTGCGGTCGATGGCGGCGCCTGGCGCGCGTTGCGGAAGGCGAGCGCCGATACCGCTGTGCTCGGCCGGGTCGAGCGCCCGAGCCAGGCGATGTCGCGCATGTCGAAGGGGTCGGCGGCGGGATCATTGACCCGCTGTTCATAGGCGGCGAGCCCGGTGTCGGAGGTGATGAGCAGGTTGACGGGAAGTTTCAGCATCGCGCCATCGGGTTCGAAGACAAGGTGCCTGATCGCCGGCAGGTGATCGGCGGCCGGGCCGAACAGCTGGACATAGAGTTTGCGCGCGGTGGCCGCGTCGAACGGATAAGTGACGCGGCGCCCGTTTTCGACCGTCGAAATCGTCGAGCGGATCGCATCGACCGCATTTTCGAGGCCGACTGCGTCGGTGTCGGCGCGCCAGAGCTGTGCATTGCCCGGCTCGATCAGCATCGCATAGACGGCGTCGCCGACGACGAGCATCTTCAGATAGGCTTCGTCGGGGCGCAGTACCTGCTGCAATTCGCCGAGATCGAGCTTGCCCGACGATACGACGCGATATTGCGGGAACGCCGACAGTTTGGCGACGGTTTCGGCCTGCTGGAACGACAGATTGTCGATCTGTGTCTTCACATCGGCGAGCCGTGCGACGACCTCGCCGGTCGCGGGGAGCTGGATCAGGCGCGCTTCCTCGATCCGCGCGCGTTCGATGTCGCGATTGAGCGTCGTCGCCTGACGGAACAGCCGGGCGCCGTCGCCGTCGCCGCCCGACAATTCGCGCGCCAGCACAGCCTGCGTATCGGCGACGCCGGGACGAACCTGGAGCTGGCTGGCGACGAAGAAATCGGCGACGGCGGCGGGATCGGTCGGCGCGCGTGCCGCAAGCAGGCGGTAATAGGGCGCCATGATATTCGCCATGCCGGTCGACGACCGCTGCGTGTCGGCGAGCGCCTTTACCACCGCGTGATAGAGGGCGAGCGCCTCGTCGTCGCGGCCCTGGCGGGTCAGGAAGGCGGCGTAGCGCGCGCGGGCCGAAGCGAGCGCATTGGTTTCGGGATATTCGATCGCGAGCGCATCGACCGATTCGCGGAAGCGCGCATCCGCCGCGCCCATGTCGCCCAGTGCCTCTTCGGTCAGTGCGAGCTCGCCGAGCATCTGCGAACGCAGCCGGACGATCGACGTGACACGCCCCTGCCGCACGGCCAGCGCGTCAGTCAGACCCTTGAGCTGGAGTTGCTTGGCGGACTTCGCATCGCCGCGGAGGCGATCGACGGTGCCGAGCAGATGCGTCGCCTGTGCGTCGATGATCTGCGCGCGCTCGAGCGGGCTCAGACGCTCGCTGTCCGATGTCTGGCGGATGGCGCGGGCGTTGCTGCCGCTGTTGACCCCCGCGGTGATCGCAGGGGTCAGCGTGACGCTGCCGTCGGCGGTTTCGATCGACGCGGTGGTCGGCGGCACCGGACGCTGCAGGATTTCGGCGGCGCGCGCATAGTCGCGCTGGTTGAGCGCATCGATCGCCTGAAAATTGCGCCGCAGCCGCAATTGCACGGGGTCGCTCGTCGGGATCGCATCGACTTCGGCGAACAGGCGCGCGGCTTCAGCAAATTCGCCGAGGTTCGATTTCTGGAGCGCGCGGTTGAGCGTGAATTCGCTCGGATCGATGTCGCCGGTCGACGCATCGTTCGCGGTGCGGCGCGACAGCGCTTCGAAAAATTCGGCCGCTTCGGCATAGTCGCCGCTGTGGTTGCGGCGATAGCCTTCGGCGAGCGCCCGGTCGAGGTCGATCGTCCCGGCGAGCGTGCGCGCAAAGCCCTCGTCGCCGCCGCCGACCGACGTGGTCGCGACCTTGATGACGCCCGGTGCGACCTTGTGCTGGCGGATCGATTGGAGCGCGAGCGTTAGCGCATCGCCATAAGCGGCAAAGCCTTCGGCGGTGTAGGCGATCGCGCCGTCCATTTCGATGCGGCTCGCCCATTCGACGCTGCTGCCCTTGATCGTGCAGCGCCCATCGGCGCCGCAGACGATGTCCGGATCGCGCGCCGCCGCCAGCCGCTGCGCCGCCTCGGCTTCGCTGGCACGCAGCGCGCGGATATAGCCGACGGGCTGGCTCGCGTCGCGGCAGACGATCACCCAGGCGCGGTCGAACATGCCCTTGACGACGGCGTCGCGGACCGTTGCCTGCACTTCGCACAGCGAGCCGCCCTGGCTGCCGATCGAAAAGCTGTCGCGGAGCGTCGGGTCTTCGCCTTGTGCCCAGGCCGGGACAGGCGCCGATGCGGCGAGCAGCGCCAGCAAGGACAGGCGAAACGCAGGTCGTACGGTCATCACGATATTCCCCCAGGGTCACGGCATCGGGCACCTGGCCATCTGGTTGGCGGCAAGGCGCAGTCTGTTGCTGCGGTACGACCCATTCCCGTTGCGGCGGACCCTAAACCCCTTGTGGCGAAAAGGGAAGTGATCTGCCGCACAGGCGGCTTGCGCGCCGGGGCGCGGCCACCTATCTGCCATCCCGACAGGGTCAATTTCCAAAAGAGGGTGAAATGAGCGGATTCGACGATCGTGAACGGGCTTTCGAGGCGAAGTTCGCCCGCGACCAGGAGGTGCAGTTCCGCATCACCGCACGCCGCAATCGCCTGCTCGGCGAATGGGCCGCCGAGCGCATGGGGCTGACGCCCGAGGAAACCGACGCCTATGCCAAGGCGGTCGTGCAGGCCGATTTCGAGGAGGCCGGCGACGAGGATGTGATCCGCAAGCTGGCCGGCGACCTGACCGCCGCCGCGGTCGAGATCAGCGACGCCGAAATCCGCTCGATGCTCAACGAAAAGACGGCCGAGGCGCGCCGCCAGTTCATCGACACGCAGAACTGATCGCGGAACCAGGCAGGACATCCGGCATGGGCATGCGCGAATCCGATTTGCGGGCGATGATCGAGGCGGCGCTTCCCGACGCGGAGGTGACGATCACCGATCTTGCCGGCGACAATGATCATTATGCGGCGCATATCGTGAGCGAATCCTTTCGCGGGTTGAGCCGCGTCGCGCAGCACAAGGCGGTCTATGCAGCGCTTGGTGGGCGCATGGGCGGCGAACTTCACGCCTTGCAATTGACCACCGCCATCCCTTCATAGGGGTATGACCCCAATGCGGCGCGCCCGCGCCCGTGCCGGAGACCTGTTATGACCGAAGCCACTCACGACCGCATTGCCAAGCTGGTCGCCGACAATCCCGTCCTGCTCTTCATGAAGGGCACGCCGCTTTTCCCGCAGTGCGGCTTTTCGTCGCGCGCCATTGCGATGCTCGACCGGCTCGGCGTCGAATATGCCAGCGTCGATGTGCTGCAGGACATGGAAATCCGGCAGGGTATCAAGGAATTTTCGGACTGGCCGACGATCCCCCAGCTCTATGTGAAGGGCGAATTCGTCGGCGGCAGCGATATCATGATGGAAATGTGGGAAGCCGGTGAGCTGCATCAGCTCGTCAACGGTCTTCCCGCGCGCGCCGACTGACATGGCGCCGCCCATCGGCCGATCGGCCGGGTCGGCGGTATAGACCGCGCGCCCGGCTCGACCTTGCCTATTGCCAGTCGAAACGCAGCGGCGCTTCGCGAAAGGCGAAGCGGTCGAGATGACGCGCGACCGCGCCCTTCAACGCCTCGAGCTGGCCTTCGGCGCTCGCATCGATGCGAACCGACAGGGTGGCTTTGCCGGCGTCGAAGGTGACCAGCCCGTCGCCGGGCCAGTCCGCCCCGCGGGCGTCGCGCGGAAAGGTCACGGTGCCGTGATCGGCGGTGAAAGCGACCGCCAGATTATGCTGCCAATGCTTGCAGAGCTGCTGCAGATATTTGCTGCATGCGCCGTGGGGACCTGCGCAGTGGCGGTATGGATCATCTGAGCCTCCATCAAAGCCGCTCGATCTTCTGTGCCGCTTCGTCGATCCGCGCCACAATCTCGTGGAGCGTGGCTTCGTCGAGCTCGCGGTCGCGCAGCCGGTTCATCAGCACAGCGCGCAAATTGCCCATCGCCCGGCGCACCGAAGCGCTGTCGGTGCGCTGCTGCTCATCGCCGACCGCCGCCAGCCGCGCCAGCAGTTCGTCGACGAGCGCGGCATTGGCGTCGAGTTCGGCCTGGCCCTCGGGGGTGATGGCGAACAGCTTCTTGGCGCCCTCGCTGTCGGCGGCGGCAATCTGGCCCATGTCGTCGAGCAGGGTGAGGGTGGGGTAGATCACGCCGGGGCTGGGCGCGTAGGCGCCGCCCGTCAGTTCCTCGATTCGCCGGATCAGGTCGTAGCCGTGGCGCGGTTCGTCGGCGATCAGCCGCAACAGGACGAGGCGCAATTCGCCGCTGTCGAACATCCGGCGGCGCCGGCCGCGGCCCTCGTCATCGTGGCCGTGACGGCCGCCAAAGCCGCGCCCGCGGCCGAAGCCGGGTCCGAATCCGCGCCCGCCGTGTCGCATGCCATGGCGCATGCCGCATCCGCGATCGCCTCTATGTCCATGAAAGTGCATGTCTTTATCCTTCAGACTGTTTTTAGATAGCTCTAAGATATATCTTAAATAAAATTACGCAAGGGGTTTTGCGATTTTGTGCGCGAGCGCTCTGTGTCCGGAGCGGCTATTTCCCTTGACTCGCTGCGGCTCGCCGCTATTAGGCGCCCCCGTGTTGTCAGGGTTCCGATCCTGGCAATTCCGTCCGAGACAGTTGGTGCGGGGGATTTGCTCCGCTTAATTTCCAGCCTAGACGGGGAACAGTCTTTTTCGGTCGCCCGCCTGTATCCAGGCGCCCGCGGCTTGACCGACCCCATCGGACATCGCCACGCAACGGACAGACGGGATGCCTCCTTTCTGGCCTTTGCGTTCGTTAGCCGCCCGGCGGCGCGCCCTGTTGCGCGCATCCGGGCACAGAGTGGAGAAACAGGCATGGATCGTGCTCAAAAAGCCGATGCCGTATCCTCGCTGAACGCTACGCTGTCGAATGCGGCTTCGGTTGTGATCGTTCGCAACCTTGGTCTTACCGTCGCCCAGTCGACGGTGCTTCGCCAGCAGATGCGCGACGCGGGCGCGAGCTTCAAGGTCGCGAAGAACCGCCTGGCCAAGATCGCGCTCGAAGGCACGCCCTACACCGGCATCAGCGATTATCTGACCGGTCCCACGGCTATTGCCGCTTCCACCGATGCGGTGGCGGCTGCGAAGATCGCCGTGGAATTTGCCAAGACCAACGACAAGCTTGAAATCGTTGGCGGCGGCATGGGGGATGTGGTCCTCGACGTGGAAGGCGTGAAGGCGCTCGCTTCGCTGCCGTCGCTCGACGAGCTGCGCGGCACGCTTATCGGCCTGCTTCAGGCTCCGGCCACCAAGGTTGCCCAGATTGCGGCAGCCCCGGCTGGTCAGCTGGCGCGGGTCTTTGGTGCCTATGGCGCCAAGGAAGCGGCATAAACCCTACCTACCCTTACCAATTCACCGGGCTATCCCGGTTCTGATGGAGAATGAAAATGGCTGATCTTGCTAAGATCGTTGAAGACCTGTCGGCGCTGACCGTTCTGGAAGCTGCTGAACTTTCGAAGATGCTCGAAGAAAAGTGGGGCGTTTCGGCCGCCGCTGCTGTCGCTGTTGCCGCTCCGGCTGCTGGCGCTGGCGCTCCGGCTGCTGAAGAAAAGGACGAATTCGACGTCGTCCTGACCGGCGACGGTGGTCAGAAGATCAACGTCATCAAGGAAGTCCGCGCGATCACCGGCCTGGGCCTGGGCGAAGCCAAGGCGCTCGTCGAAGGCGCGCCGAAGGCCGTCAAGGAAGGTGTCAACAAGGCCGAAGCCGAAGACATCAAGAAGAAGCTGGAAGCTGCCGGCGCGACCGTCGAACTCAAGTAAGTTCGCTGTCGTTCGCAGCGGTTGCCGCCGGCTCCCGGCGGAACCATGGCGACAAGAAAAAGGGCGGTGCCTTGCGGCGCCGCCCTTTTTCCTTGCGCGACGAACAAACTTGGCGCGCGCGGCTAGTCAGCCTCTGGCTCAGCCCTTGGCGAAACCGGGGCGCAGGCCCGGACGCGCGGGGCGGGTGTCCGGACGATGCACGTCCTGCTGCGCCGGGGCCGGTTCGGGACGCTGGGCGATATCCCACGCGCTGGCCGGCTGGCGGCGCATATCCTTCTGTCCAGCGAGCAGCGCATCATAGTCCATCCGTTCGCGGCGGTCATAGAAGCGCGCGCGCTTCAGCCGCTTCTTGAGCGTCAGGAAGGGATTGTCCTCGCTCGGCCCAGCCATAGCCAGCGCCTCATGGCGGCCCATGCTGCCGTGCGGCGCGGTGGCGAATGCGGGCGTCGAACGCGGCTTGGCGGGCGGCGCCGTAATGACAGGCGCGCGATGGGCTTCGGGCGCAGGGTCCGCGACCGGACCATCTTCGTAGCGCGTTTCCTCGGCGACACCATCGGTGCGACGGCGGCGCATCAAGGCGAAGGCTGCGCCGCCCGCGAGCAGCAGAGCGGCGGCGCCGCCAGCGATTTCCCAAGGGAAGGCGTCGCCGCCGGCATCGGCGCTCTGCGCGACCACAGGATCTGCCGGTTCGGCAACCGGCGCCGCGAGCGGCGGCGTCAGTGCGCTATCTTCGGCGAGCATCGATGCGGCTGCGGTAGCCGGTGCGGCTGGTTCGGTTGCGGGGCTGGCCGGAGCTGCGGCGGGCTCGCGGGTCCGCTCGGCCGGTGCGGCTTTCGCCTGACGTTCGGCGCGCGGTGCGGGGGCCGCCTCGGCCTGCGGTTCCGCCACCTTCGGCGTTGTTTCGGTAGCTGGGGGCGCGACGTCGAGCGGCACGCGGATGACCGGCGCAGGTGCGGTCGTCGCAGGCTGCGTCGTCTGCGGAGCCGGTGCGGCGACCGGCGGGACCATCACAACCGGCGGCGCGACGGGTTCGGGCGCCATCGCGGGGGGCGTGGTTTCGGCCGGCGCGGTCTGCGCAAAGGCGGCCGGGGTGGACAGGACCAGGAACGCGGCCATCGCGCTCGTGGCAGGGCGGAGGAGGGGGAGCTTCTTCGTCATAGTGAAAGGAAAACGAACCGCGCGTGAAAAGCGCTGCCAAATGACAGCGCTTTTCACGACGAGCCGTGGCGGCCCGGCGATTGGACGAGGATTCGGCGCGTCGGCGAACCGAGTCGGGGTTGCGACCGGCCGCCGCGCCGCGGCTCAGTCAGAGACCCAATTGCCGTGAAAGCCGGGCGGGATCCGGTGCGGCAGATGGATCACCGCTTGCGGCGCGCCGGTAAAATCGTCGGCGTTCAGGATGACGAGCTCGCTCGTCTCGTTGGTCATGTCGACCACCAGGCCGATCAGCCAGCCGTCATCTTCGGCGCCCGCGGCGCTGCGCGGGACGAAGACGAACTCGCCGGGATGGCGGCCGGGGCCAAAATCGCGCGCCTCGGTCACGCCCTTTTCCAGATCGAGGCGGAACAGCCGGGTATCGGCGATCGCCATTTCGACCGCGTCACCGCCCGGAATGGCGACGCTGTAGATGTAGCGATAGGGGCGGGTGGTCAGCCGCTCGTCGTAGCGCGGAAATTCCTGCGGATGATCGTGCAGAACCGTGCGCGTCGTCGTTCCCGCCGCCGGATCGATGGTCCAGCGTTCCAAGCGCGACCGTTCGCTGTCGGGGCCGCGCGTCGAGCGCGCGAACATCGTGTCGTGCGCGACGACATCGACCACCACCTTGCCGTCGGCGGTTTCGAACGCATTGGCGGGGTGAAAGACATAGCAGGGATCGACCGGCAACCACACCACCTCGTCGCCGCGGCCTTTCCTGGGGAGGAGGCCGACCCGCGCGGGATGGGCTTCGTTCCACGCATAGGGAAAGCGATAGCCCGCGAGCAGCGATTTTATCGAAAAGGTCACCGGCAGGTCGAACACCAACACGTAATTTTCGGTGATGGCGCAGTCGTGGATCGACGGGCCGTCGCTGACCGCGACCGCTTCCTCTCGGATCACCTGCGCCTTGTCGTCGAGCACGACGTGCCAGACCTTGTTCATTTCGTCGCCGCGGTAGGTGATCGCATGCGTCTCGCCGGTGAGCGGGTCATGATGCGGGTGTGCCGTATAAGGGCCAGCCAAGGTGCCGTCGAAGGGGTTGTGGGCGATCGTCGCGAGTTGATCGTCGAGTTCGACGGGCTTGCCGCCGGCCTCGACGATCGCAAAGGTACGTCCCGCCAATCCGACGACATTGGTGTTGGGGGCGTCGAAGCCGTCGGTGCGCGGGCCGGGCGGGATCGGCTCGCCGAGCTTTGCGCACGCCTCGGTCCCGCGCACCCAGCGGTTGCGATACCA
This sequence comes from Sphingopyxis sp. P1IMeth2, assembly GCF_900185685.1. NCBI lineage: Bacteria > Pseudomonadati > Pseudomonadota > Alphaproteobacteria > Sphingomonadales > Sphingopyxidaceae > Sphingopyxis > Sphingopyxis sp. P1IMeth2. The sequence continues at coordinate 27,522 of NZ_FYAT01000009.1, read as the reverse complement.
GTGCGCCTTGCCGTCGCCGATGCGCAGCCCGTGGATCATGCCGGCGCCCGTGAACCAGTGGTAGCTCGCGGGATCGGGGGGGAGAGCCGGGTTGGGGCCATTGCGCAGGTAGCGGCCCGAAAGCGCCGCGGGAATGTCCCCGTCGACACGCAGAGCCTCGATCGTCAGTTCCTCGGTCATCGGCGTATGGATGCCGGTCAGATAGGGATGCGCGTCGGTGGGGCGGGGCAGGCGCTTGCGGTTGAAATCGGCGACCTTGCCGATGCCTTTCGAGACCGCGCCGCGGATCAGCGTTTCCATATTGCTTGCCATGCCCTTCTCCTTTCGCTTGCGCGACCGACTCGCGATGTTTACAGTGCAAACATGATCGATGAAGATAACAGTGTCAACATGGAAAATGCCGATGCGGTGGCGACGCCGCGTGGCAAGGGCTATCATCATGGCGACTTGCGCGCCGCGGTGATCGCAGCGGGGATGAAGCGGCTGACCGATGGCGGCGATGCCGAGCTTGGCCTGCGCGCGCTGGCGCGCGACGTCGGCGTCAGTGCGACCGCGCTTTACCGGCATTTTCCCGACAAGGAGGCGTTGCTCGATGCGCTGGCCGACGAGGGGCTGCGGCGGCTGGGGGCGTTGCAGGCGCAGGCGTGGCTCAAGGCGGGGGGCGGCAAGGCCGGCTTTCTTGCAACTGGTGTCGCCTATGTCCGCTTTGCGCACGAAGAGCCGGCAATCTTTCGGCTCAGCTTTACCCGGCAGATGCCCGAACGCTATCGCGAAGCGGGAACCGATGGCGGCGAAACTGCCTTCAACTTACTGCGCGTCGGGGTCTCGCAGGCACTGCCACAGCTTGAAGCGCCCGACGTTGCGGCGCTGCACGCCTGGTCATTGGTGCACGGGCTGGCGATGCTGATTCTCGACCGCCGGATCGAATGGGACGAAGCGCGGGTCGAACAGGTCGTCGCAATGACTTTCGGCGGGTTCGACTAACGCGATGATTTGCAGAGATTTCGCGCCCGTTCCCGGCTAAACAGGTGGCGATGTTAGCCATTTGTTTTCCAGTTTTTGCCAGATAACGGGCATGACGCGGACACTCCCCCCACGAGTAGAAGCGACGTTCTGGTCGCTGCTGATGGCGCTTGGCTATTTCATGCTCGCCAGCCTGTCGCTGCATGCGACGAAGGGGGAGGACAATATCGCCGCGATCTGGCCGCCAAGCGGCTATTTCCTGGCGTTGCTGCTGTTGATGCCGGGGCGCGCACGACCGGCGGCGATCGGCGCCGCAGCGGCGGCCAGTCTTGCGGCGAACATACTGAGCGGGGCGCCCTTCCTGATGGCGGCGATCTTCACGTTCGCCAATTCGGTCGAGGCGGGGCTCGCCTTCTGGATCGTTCGCCGCCGCGAGGGCGAGGACCTGTCGTTCATGGTGCCGCGCGCCGTCGCCAGCTTCTGCCTTGCGGTGATCGTCGCCAGCATGGCCAGTGCCTTGATCGCGGGGGGCGGTACGATGCTGGCTTTCGGCGGCATCGGCCTCGACTTCTTCCTCTCGTGGATGACGACCGTGGCGCTCGGCATGCTGATCGTGGCGCCGCCGTTGATCATGCTGACGCGGCTTGTCGCGTCTAAGGCGCTCGACAATGCGACGACGCGCATGAAGATCGAAGCGATCGCGGTGCTCGCGCTTGCGGCGCTGATTACCGCGGTCAGCTTCGAACAATCGCATTTTCCGGCGACCTTCCTCCCCGTCATCGCGGTGATCGTCGCCGCCTATCGCGTCGGTCCGTTCGGAGCTGCGGCCGGCATGCTCATCATCGCCGGCATCGCGGCCTGGCTGACCGGGCAGGGGCATGGGCCGGTCGCCGCGATGGAGGCCAGTGTCAAGGAACAGGTCTTCTTCCTGCAATTCTATCTGCTGGCGCTTCAGTCGACGGCGCTGCCGCTCGCTGCATCGCTGGTCGTCCAGCGCCGCCTCGCCAAGCGGCTCGAACAGAGCAATCGCTGGCTGGTGCAGGCCGAAGCGGCCGCGCTGGTGGGCCATTGGCGCGTTGATTTGGTGCGCTGGACGATCCACTGGTCGGACCAGACCTATCGCATCCACGGGCTCGAACCCGGTGCGCAGGTCAGCGTGAGGACCAGCGTCGAGCATTATGTCGAAGAGGATCAGCCCGCGGTGAGGGCGATATTGGAAGAGGCGGTGCGCACCGGCGAACCCTTCGAATATCAGGGACGCATCATCCGCGCCGACGGCACCATACGCTATGTCAAATCGCACGGTTCGATCGAGCGCGGGCGCGGCGGGCGCAGCGTCGGCATTTTCGGGACGGTGCAGGATGTCACCGCAACGGTCGAAAATGCCCGCAGCCTGGAAGCCGCGCGCAGCATCGCCGAAGAAGCCGCGAACACCGACATGCTCACGGGTCTGCCCAACCGGCGCTCGACACTCGCGCTGCTCAATCGTGCCTTGCTGGCGGCAGGCGAGGGCCGGACGCAACTCGCAGTGGCGATTTTCGACATCGATCATTTCAAGCAGATCAACGATCGTCACGGTCATGCCGTGGGCGACGAGGTCATCCGCTGGGTCGGGCAGCGCGCGAAGGCGACGCTGCGCGAGGAAGATGTTGTCGGCCGATATGGCGGCGAGGAATTTGTGTGCATCTTTCAGGGGCCGAGCGCCCGGTCGGCCGAACTGGTCGCCGAGCGCATTCGGGCTTCGATCGAAAAGGCCGATGTCGATGCCGAAGGGCCGGCGCATGTCACGATCAGCATCGGCCTCGCGGCCTATGCTGCCGACACCAGCGTCGAGGAATTGCTCCACCGAGCCGACAAGGCGCTCTATCTCGCCAAGCGCGAGGGGCGCAACCGGCTCCGCATGGCGGCCTGATCCGCGGACAAAAAGAAGGGCGCGAGGGATGTCCCTCGCGCCCATCCTTAACCGATCGCGCTACGATCAGTTGGCTTCTTTTGCCGTCGCTTCCGCGGGCGCGGGATCGGCTGCCGCTTCGGCGGTCGCCGCGGGCTGCGCTGCAGCCTTGGCTTCGGCAATCGCCGCCGCAAACTGCTCGGCGGTGAAGCTCGTGGCCAGACCCTGCTGCGACTGGAAGAAAGCCGACTTCGGCAAGCGCATGTCGCCTTCGGCGGTGGTCAGCACGACGGCGTCGGCTTCGACAACCTTGACCTTGCCGACGATAGCGGTGCCCTTGGCGCTGCGGATGTCGGCGCCGGGAACGAGCGCGGCGTTCAGCGCCGCCGTGGCAGCTGCGGCCTGCTGATCGAGCCAGGCGGTGAGCTGTTCGAGGGTCAGCGTGATCGCCGGACCCTTGTCGGTTTCCATGAACGACGTCTTGGGCAGTGCGACCGACTTGCCATCGACAGTGATGACGACATTGGGGTCGGCGACACTGGCAATCGGGCCGATCGCCTTGCCAGCCGAGTCATAGACCGTCGTGCCGGGCGCGAGGTTGATGGTCGGCGCCGCGGCGGGCGCGCTCTGCGCGAATGCCGGCGCGCCGGCGGCCATCGCGAGGCCGAGAGAGAGGGACGTGACAATGCCTGCGATCTTGCGCATAGCTTCTTTTCTCCTTGGTGGTTTTCGGATTGACATGGACCTTGAACGCATGCCGCGACGCGAAGGCCATGCCAAAGCTGCCGAACCGTGGCAGAGCCGGGACGAAGCGAGCCGCGGCGCGCAATCGGCACGGAATATTCGCTGAGGGGCGACGTCATGGAGCCGGCGGGCCAGATGCAAAGCTTATATTGGGGGCCGCCAATTGACAGTGGCCGGCCCCGATCCTATATCCGCCTCACACCTTTCCGTCCGGGAAGCGGCCTGACTTTGCGCAGCAGGCGGCACGAATAGGGCGGTCGGGATTTCGAGATGCGTTGGAAAGCTGCGGTAAACCGGCAACGGTTGCCTGCGGCTTTTTTGCGTCTCTATCGCGCTCGCGAGTCGAATTTTTACAGGCGAGACAATCCTTTATGGCGACCAAGGCGAAGTCGGTGGGCAAGGCCCTCGAAGCAACCGCAACCAAGCGAATCCGCAAGCTGTTCGGCAATATCCACGAAGCCGTGGAAATGCCCAACCTCATCGAGGTGCAGCGCGAATCCTATGAACAGTTCCTGCGTTCCGATCCTTCGGTCGGTTACGTCTCGGGCCTTGAAAAGACGCTGCGCAGCGTGTTTCCGATCCGCGACTTTGCCGGGACGGCGGAGCTGGACTTCGTCCATTACGAGCTCGAAGAGCCCAAATATGACGTCGAGGAATGCCGTCAGCGCGGCATCACCTATGCGGCGCCGATGAAGGTCACGCTGCGCCTGATCGTCTTTGAAGTCGACAGCGAAACCGACACGCGTTCGGTTCTCGATATCAAGGAGCAGGACGTCTACATGGGCGACATGCCGCTCATGACCGAGAACGGCACCTTCTTCATCAACGGCACCGAGCGTGTCATCGTCAGCCAGATGCACCGTTCGCCGGGTGTGCTGTTCGACCATGACCGCGGCAAGACCCACTCGTCGGGCAAATATCTCTTTGCCGCGCGCGTCATTCCGTATCGCGGTTCGTGGCTCGATTTCGAATTCGACGCCAAGGACATCGTCAACGTCCGTATCGACCGCAAGCGCAAGCTTCCGGTGACCAGCCTGCTGTATGCGCTGGGCATGTCGGGCGAAGAAATCCTGAACTTCTTCTACGACCGCATGATCTTCGAACGCGCGGCCGATGGCTGGAAGATTCCGTTCGTCCTCGAAAACTGGCGCGGCGCGAAGCCGGCGTTCGATATCGTGGACGCCAAGACCGGTGAAGTCGTGTTCGCTTCCGGCCACAAGATCAGCCCGCGCCTTGCCAACAAGGCGGCTAAGGACGGTCTTGAAACGCTACTGATCCCGACCGAGGAAATCTTCGGCCGTTACAGCGCCTATGACCTGATCAATGAATCGACCGGCGAGATCTACATCGAAGCCGGCGACGAAGTGACCGCGGAAAATCTGGAAAAGATGGACGCCGCCGGCATCGACAAGCTGGTGCTGCTCGACATCGACCACAACAACACCGGTCCGTGGATTCGCAACACGCTGAAGGCCGACAAGGCCGAGGATCGCGATCAGGCGCTGAGCGACATCTATCGCGTCATGCGCCCCGGCGAGCCGCCGACGCGCGAAACCGCCGACGCGCTGTTCGCGGGCCTGTTCTTCGATCCCGAACGCTATGACCTGTCGGCGGTGGGCCGCGTCAAGCTCAACATGCGCCTCGGCCTCGACGCAGAGGACACGGTGACGACGCTGCGCAGCGAGGATATTCTCGCCGTGGTCAAGGAACTGGTGAACCTGAAGGACGGCAAGGGCGAGATCGACGATATCGACAATCTCGGCAACCGCCGCGTCCGTTCGGTCGGCGAGCTGCTCGAAAACCAGTATCGCGTCGGCCTGCTGCGCATGGAGCGTGCGGTCAAGGAGCGCATGTCGTCGGTCGACGTCTCGACCGTGATGCCGAACGATCTGATCAACGCGAAGCCGGCGGTTGCTGCGGTGCGCGAATTCTTCGGCTCGTCGCAGCTTTCGCAGTTCATGGACCAGACCAACCCGCTGTCGGAAGTCACCCACAAGCGCCGCGTCTCGGCGCTCGGGCCGGGTGGTCTGACCCGCGAACGCGCGGGCTTCGAAGTCCGCGACGTCCATCCGACGCACTATGGCCGTATCTGCCCGATCGAAACGCCGGAAGGCCCGAACATCGGTCTGATCAACAGCCTCGCGACCTTCGCGCGCGTCAACAAATATGGCTTCATTGAAACCCCGTACCGCCGCGTCGTCGACGGCAAGGTGACGAGCGAAGTCGTCTATCTGTCGGCGATGGAGGAATCGAAGCACACGGTCGCGCAGGCGAACGCCGATCTCAACCCCGACGGCAGCTTCGTCGAGGAGCTGATCTCGGCGCGTGAAGCCGGCGAATTCCTGATGGCGCCGCGCGAACAGATCACGCTGATGGACGTGTCGCCGAAGCAGCTGGTTTCGGTTGCGGCCTCGCTCATTCCGTTCCTGGAAAACGATGACGCCAACCGCGCTCTGATGGGATCGAACATGCAGCGTCAGGCCGTGCCGCTGCTGCGGGCCGAAGCGCCCGTCGTCGGCACCGGAATGGAAGGCACCGTCGCACGCGATTCGGGCGCGGCCATCGCGGCACGCCGCGGCGGCATCATCGACCAGGTCGATGCGACGCGTATCGTCATCCGTGCGACCGACCTTGTCGAACCCGGCAAGTCGGGCGTCGACATCTATCGCCTCCAGAAATTCCAGCGGTCGAACCAGAATACCTGCATCAACCAGCGTCCGCTGGTGAAGGTGGGCGACGTGATCCGCACCGGCGACATCATCGCCGACGGTCCGTCGACCGAGCTTGGCGAACTGGCGCTCGGCAAGAATGTGCTCGTCGCGTTCATGCCGTGGAACGGCTACAATTATGAGGACTCGATCCTCATTTCCGAACGCATCGTGAAGGACGACGTCTTCACCTCGATTCACATCGAGGAATTCGAAGTCACCGCCCGCGACACGCGCCTCGGGCCGGAGGACATCACGCGCGATATTCCGAACGTCGGCGAAGAAGCGCTCCGCAACCTCGACGAAGCGGGCATCGTCTACATCGGCGCCGAAGTCGGCCCGGGCGACATCCTGGTCGGCAAGATCACGCCGAAGGGCGAAAGCCCGATGACGCCGGAAGAAAAGCTGCTGCGCGCCATCTTCGGCGAAAAGGCCAGCGACGTGCGCGACACCTCGCTCCGCTTGCCGCCTGGCGTGTCGGGTACGGTCGTCGAAGTCCGCGTCTTCAACCGTCACGGCATCGACAAGGACGAACGTGCGATCGCGATCGAACGCGAGGAAATCGAGCGTCTGAAGCAGGACGCCGACGACGAGCGCGCGATCCTCAACCGCGCGACCTTCTCCAGCCTCAAGGAACTGCTGGTCGGCCAGGCCACCAGCGCAGTGCCCAAGGGCATGAAGAAGGGCGACGTGCTGACCGAAGATCAGCTCGCCGAACTCGATCGCGGCGACTGGTGGAAGCTCGCGGTCGTCGACGACAAGGCGCAGGCCGCTCTCGAAGCGATCAAGGCGCAGTATGACGACGCGATCAAGCGGATCAACGCGAAGTATGAAGACCGCGTCGAAAAGCTGCAGCGCGGCGACGAACTCGCGCCGGGCGTGCTCAAGATGGTCAAGGTCTTCGTTGCCATCAAGCGCAAGCTGCAGTCGGGCGACAAGATGGCCGGCCGCCACGGGAACAAGGGTATCATCAGCCGCATCCTGCCGATCGAGGACATGCCGTTCCTCGAAGACGGCACGCATGTCGACGTGGTGCTCAACCCGCTGGGCGTGCCGTCGCGTATGAACGTCGGTCAGATCCTCGAAACGCACCTCGGCTGGGCATCGCGCGGTTTCGGTCGCCAGATTACCGCGGCGCTCGAAGATTGGCGTGCGGCAAACCCGAACCCCGAAGCGGGCGCGCCGCCCGAAGCGGTACGTGAGGCGCTGCTCACCGCCTATGGCGACGATTACGCGGAAGACATCAAGGGTCGCAGCAATGATCAGATTGTCGAGATGGCGGGCCACCTGTCGCTCGGTATCCCGTTCGCGACGCCGGTGTTCGATGGCGCGCGCGAAGGCGATGTGTCGACGATGCTGGAACGTGCCGGTCTCGACCGGTCGGGTCAGGTCGATCTGTACGACGGCCGCACGGGCGATCGTTTCGACCGCAAGGTGACGGTGGGATATATGTATATCCTGAAGCTCCATCACCTGGTCGACGACAAGATCCACGCGCGCTCGATCGGGCCGTACAGCCTCGTCACCCAGCAGCCGCTGGGCGGTAAGGCGCAGTTCGGCGGCCAGCGCTTCGGTGAAATGGAAGTGTGGGCGCTCCAGGCTTATGGCGCCGCCTACACGCTGCAGGAAATGCTGACGGTGAAGTCGGACGACGTGATCGGCCGCACCAAGGTTTACGAAGCGATCGTCAAGGGCGACGACACCTTCGAGGCCGGCATTCCCGAAAGCTTCAACGTGCTCGTCAAGGAAATGCGCTCGCTGGGCCTCAACGTCGAACTGTCGTCCTATACGGACGAAGACGACAAAGATGGTCCGGACGCTCTTCCCGAAGCCGCCGAATGATTTTCCTCACCCCCTTCCGCCGGCGGTGGAGGGGGAAGAGTGGAGCTAGAATATGAACCAGATTACCAACTTCATGAACCCGGTCGCGAAGCCCGAAACCTTCGACATGATCAAGATCGGCATCGCGAGCCCGGAGCGTATCCGCTCGTGGTCGTTCGGTGAGATCAAGAAGCCCGAAACGATCAACTACCGCACGTTCAAGCCCGAACGCGACGGCCTGTTCTGCGCGCGCATCTTCGGTCCGATCAAGGATTATGAATGCCTGTGCGGCAAGTACAAGCGCATGAAATACAAGGGTATCGTCTGCGAAAAATGCGGTGTCGAAGTTACGGTGACCAAGGTCCGCCGCGAACGCATGGGCCATATCGAGCTCGCCGCGCCCGTCGCGCACATCTGGTTCCTGAAGTCGCTGCCCTCGCGCATCGGCCTGCTGCTCGACATGCAGCTCAAGCAGCTTGAGCGCGTCCTCTATTTCGAAGCCTATATCGTTCTCGAACCTGGCCTGACGCCGCTCGAGAAGTTCCAGCTTCTGACCGAGGACGAACTGCTCGACGCGCAGGACGAATATGGCGAGGACGCCTTCTCGGCCGGCATCGGCGCCGAGGCGATCCGCGTGCTCCTCGAAGGGCTCGACCTCGAACAGGAACGCGTCGACCTGATGGAAGAGCTGGCGACGACCAAGTCGGAGCTGAAGCCCAAGAAGATCATCAAGCGCCTGAAGGTCGTCGAAAGCTTCATCGAATCGGGCAACCGTCCCGAGTGGATGATCCTCGAAGTCATTCCGGTCATCCCGCCCGAACTGCGCCCGCTGGTGCCGCTCGACGGCGGCCGCTTCGCGACGTCGGATCTCAACGACCTGTATCGCCGCGTCATCAACCGTAACAACCGCCTGAAGCGCCTGATGGAGCTGCGTGCGCCGGACATCATCGTCCGCAACGAAAAGCGCATGCTGCAGGAAGCCGTCGACGCGCTGTTCGACAACGGGCGCCGCGGCCGCACGATCACCGGTGCCAACAAGCGTCCGCTGAAGTCGCTGTCCGACATGCTCAAGGGCAAGCAGGGCCGCTTCCGTCAGAACCTGCTCGGCAAGCGCGTCGACTATTCGGGCCGTTCGGTCATCGTGACCGGCCCGGAACTCAAGCTGCACCAGTGCGGCCTGCCGAAGAAGATGGCGCTCGAGCTGTTCAAGCCGTTCATCTACGCGCGCCTCGACGCCAAGGGTCTGTCGATGACCCTCAAGCAGGCGAAGAAGTGGGTCGAAAAGGAACGCAAGGAAGTCTGGGACATCCTCGACGAAGTCATTCGCGAGCACCCGGTCCTGCTGAACCGCGCCCCGACGCTCCACCGCCTCGGCATTCAGGCGTTCGAACCCGTGCTGATCGAGGGCAAGGCGATCCAGCTTCACCCGCTGGTCTGCGCCGCGTTCAACGCCGACTTCGACGGCGACCAGATGGCCGTGCACGTCCCGCTGAGCCTCGAGGCGCAGCTGGAAGCGCGCGTGCTGATGATGTCGACCAACAACATCCTCAGCCCCGCGAACGGCAAGCCGATCATCGTTCCGTCGCAGGACATGGTCCTCGGCCTCTATTATCTGTCGATGGAACGCGAAGGCGAACCGGGCGAGGGCATGCTGCTGGCCGACATGGCCGAAGTGCACCAGGCGCTCTACACGGGCGCGGTCACGCTGCACTCGAAGATCACCAGCCGCGTTCCGCAGACCGACGAAGCCGGCAATGAATATCTGCGCCGCTTCGAAACGACGCCGGGCCGCATGCTGATCGGCGAATGCCTGCCGAAGTCGCACACCGTGCCCTTCGACGTCGTCAACCGCCTTCTGACCAAGAAGGAAATCGGCGACGTGATCGACCAGGTCTATCGTCACACCGGCCAGAAGGAGACGGTGCTGTTCGCCGACGCGATCATGGCGCTGGGCTTCCGCCACGCGTTCCGCGCCGGCATCTCATTCGGCAAGGACGACATGATCATCCCCGACGCCAAGGAAAAGCTGGTCGACGAGACCCGCGCGCTGGTGAAGGATTTCGAGCAGCAGTATCAGGACGGCCTGATCACGCAGCAGGAAAAGTACAATAAGGCCATTGATGCGTGGTCGCAGTGCGGCGACAAGGTCGCGAACGCGATGATGGACGAAATCCGGGCGACGCCGAAGCTCGACGACGGCCGGCTTGCTCCGGTCAACTCGATCTACATGATGGCGCACTCGGGCGCGCGTGGTTCGCCGGCGCAGATGAAGCAGCTTGCCGGCATGCGCGGCCTTATGGCCAAGCCGTCGGGCGAGATCATCGAAACGCCGATCATCTCGAACTTCAAGGAAGGCCTGACCGTTCTCGAGTATTTCAACTCGACCCACGGTGCCCGTAAGGGTCTGGCCGACACCGCGCTCAAGACGGCGAACTCGGGTTACCTGACCCGCCGTCTGGTCGACGTCTCGCAGGATTGCGTTGTCATCGAGGATGATTGCGGCACGACCCGCGGCATGGAAATGCGCGCGATCATCCAGGGCGGTTCGACGATCGCCTCGCTGGGCGAGCGCATCCTGGGCCGCACGACGCTCGAGGATGTTGTCGACAAGGACGGCAATGTCATTGCCCCCGTCGGCACGCTGCTCGACGAACCCACGGTCGCCAAGATCGAGGAAGCCGAAGTGCAGGCGGTGAAGATCCGCTCGCCGCTGGTCTGCGAAGCCAGCCTGGGCGTCTGCGCCAAGTGCTACGGCCGCGACCTTGCGCGCGGTACGCCGGTGAACATCGGCGAAGCGGTCGGCGTCATCGCGGCGCAGTCGATCGGTGAACCGGGCACGCAGCTGACGATGCGGACCTTCCACATCGGCGGTGCGGCGCAGGTCAACGAACAGTCGAACCTTGAAGCGATTTCGGACGGCACGATCGAATATCGCGACATGGAAACGATCGTCGACCAGCGCGGTCGCCGTCTGGCGCTGTCGCGTTCGGGCGAAATCGCGGTCATCGACAGCGAAGGCCGCGAACGCGCGACGCACAAGCTGCCCTATGGTGCGCAGATCATGCACAAGAACGGCGAGAAGGTGAAGAAGGGCGACCGGATTGCCGAATGGGATCCGTTCACCATGCCGCTCATCACCGAAAAGAACGGCATCGTGAAATATCAGGATCTGGTCGATGCCAAGACGCTGACCGAACAGGTCGACGAAGCGACGGGTATCGCCCAGCGCGTCGTGATCGAATATCGCACCACCGGTCGCGGCAAGAAGGAAGACCTTCAGCCGCGCCTGACTCTGCTTGACGATGCTTCGGGTGAAGCCGCGCGCTATCTGCTCGCGGTCGGCACGATGATCTCGGTCGAAGACGGTCAGGAAGTGAAGGCGGGCGACGTTCTGGCCCGTGTTACCCGCGAAGCGTCGAAGACGCGCGACATCACCGGCGGTCTGCCGCGTGTTGCCGAGCTGTTCGAAGCGCGCATTCCGAAGGACAATGCGGTCATCGCAAAGCTTTCGGGTCGCATTGAATTCGTCAAGGATTACAAGGCGAAGCGCAAGATCGCGATCGTTCCGGAAGAAGGCGATGCGGTCGAGTATCTGATCCCGAAATCCAAGGTGCTCGAAGTGCAGGAAGGCGACTATGTGAAGCGCGGCGACGCGCTGATCTCGGGCTCGCCGAACCCGCACGACATCCTCGACGTGATGGGTGTCGAAGCGCTGGCCGAATTCCTCGTCGCGGAAATCCAGGAAGTCTACCGACTGCAGGGCGTGAAGATCAACGACAAGCACATCGAAGTGATCGTTCGCCAGATGCTGCAGAAGGTCGAGATCACCGATGGCGGCGACACCACGCTGCTGCCGGGCGAACAGCTCGATTATCTGGAGATGATGGAATATAACGCCAAGCTGCCGAAGAACGGCAAGCCCGCCGAAGGGCGCCCGGTTCTCCTGGGCATCACCAAGGCGAGCCTGCAGACGCGCAGCTTCGTCTCGGCGGCATCGTTCCAGGAAACGACCCGCGTCCTCACCGAAGCATCGGTGCAGGGCAAGGTCGACTCGCTGATGGGCCTCAAGGAAAACGTCATCGTCGGCCGCCTTATCCCGGCGGGTACCGGCGCGGCGATGAACCGCATCCGCGTCACCGCCTCGTCGAAGGACGCGGCGCTGCGTGCCGCCATGCGCGCCGCCAATGAAGCGCATCTCATCGCGCCGCAGACCGCGGCCGAAGAGCATGCCGCCGAACTGGCGCAGGGCCCCGAAGCGGCGATGGGCGACGATCCGCTCGGCGCGGTCGAAGGGGAAACCCACGGCACCGACGCCGATGCCGGCGATTATCTGATCCAGAGCGACGAGGACTAAGTCCTCGCGCCCTGGGGCTGCAGATAAGCCACCGAAGAAAGAGCCCCGCCGGAGCGATCCGGCGGGGCTCTTTCTTTATCCTTGACGGTTTCGGTGGGGATGCCGCTTGCGCCGCTATCAGCTCGCGCCGACCTCCAGCCCGCGCTGGACGGCCGGGCGCGCAAGGCCGCGGTCGAGCCATGCCTGCACATGTTTGAAGCGATCGAAACCGACGATGTCGGCCGCGTCATAGAAACCGATCAGGTTGCGCACCCACCCGAGCATCGCGATATCGGCGATACTGTAATCGGCGTCCATCACCCAGTCCCGGCCATCGAGCCGTGCGTCGAGGACGCCAAGCAACCGCGCCGATTCCGCCGCGTAACGATCGCGCGGGCGCTTGTCCTCATAGTCGCGACCGGCGAATTTGTGGAAGAAGCCGAGCTGGCCGAACATCGGTCCCATGCCGCCCATCTGCCACATTACCCACTGGATCGCTTCGTAACGCCGGCTCGCCTCGGCGGGCAGGAACTGCCCGGTCTTGTCCGCGAGATAGATCAGGATCGCCCCCGATTCGAACAGCGCCAGCGCGGTGCCGTTCGGTCCGTCTGGATCGTAGATCGCGGGAATCTTGCCGTTGGGATTGAGCGCCAGAAAGGCCGGGTCATGGCTTTCGTTGGCCATGATGTCGATGCGATGCGCTTCATAGGGCAGGCCGCATTCCTCGAGCATGATGCTCGGCTTGACCCCGTTCGGGGTCGGCGCGGTGAAAAGCTGCAGCCGCTCGGGATGCTGTGCGGGCCATTTGGCGAAGATGGGATGCGCCGCGGTCATGCGCCGGCCTCCCGCTTCAGATGTTCGTGGTGGCGGATCACCTCGTCGATGATGAAGCGCAGGAATTTCTCGCTGAATTCGGGATCGAGGTCGGCCTCGCGCGCCAGCGCGCGCAACCGTTCGACCTGCCGTGCCTCGCGGTCGGGGTCGGCGGGGGGCAGGTCGATCTTCGCCTTGAGTTCGCCGACCGCCTTCGTCACCTTGAACCGTTCGGCGAGCATGTAGACGAGCGCTGCGTCGATATTGTCGATGCTCTGGCGGTAGCGGCTGAGTTGATCGTCCATGCGCGGCTCCTCTTGCGTCGGGCACGCTTGGCACCGGCGGGGGGCGGGTGGCAAGCCGAAAGTCGTTGCAAAATTGCAGGCGCACGGCCAAGGCAGCCCGTGTCATGACTGCCGAAATCCATCAGCTCCACGGCGACCGTCCGCCCTCGCTCGATCCGATGATGGCGCTTGTCGCCGCCGACATGAACGAGGTGAATTCGGTCATCCTCGACCGGATGCAGTCCGAAATTCCGCTCATTCCCGAACTCGCCGGACATCTGATCGCGGGCGGCGGCAAGCGGATGCGCCCGATGCTGACGCTCGCCTGCGCCCAGTTGCTCGACTATCCCGGGCGCCGCCATTGCAAGCTCGCCGCCGCGGTCGAATTCATCCATACCGCGACCCTGCTCCACGACGATGTCGTCGACGGATCGGACCTGCGCCGCGGGCGCAAGACCGCGAATATCATCTGGGGCAACAGCGCTTCGGTGCTCGTCGGCGATTTCCTGTTCGCGCGTTCGTTCGAACTGATGGTCGAGGACGGCTCGCTCAAGGTGCTCAAGATCCTCAGCCATGCTTCGGCGGTGATCGCGGAAGGCGAAGTGAACCAGCTTTCGGCGCAGCGCCGTGTCGAAACCAGCGAGGACCAATATCTCGCGATCATCAACGCCAAGACCGCCGAACTGTTCGCCAGCGCGTGCAAGATCGCCGCGGTCGTTGCCGAGCGCGACGAGGCGACCGAGGCAGCGCTCGACGCTTACGGCCGCAATCTTGGCATCGCCTTCCAACTCGTCGACGATGCGATCGACTATGTTTCGGACGCCGAAACGATGGGCAAGGGGGTCGGTGACGATTTCCGCGACGGCAAGGTCACCCTGCCGGTCATCCTCGCTTACGCGCGCGGTAGCGCCGAAGAACGCGAATTCTGGAAGCAGGCTATCGTCGGCCACCGCGCTTCGGACGACGATCTCGCCTATGCGACCTCGCTCCTGCTCAAGCACGACACGATCGCCGACACGCTGGCGCGCGCGCGGCATTATGGTCAGCGCGCGGTCGATGCTATCGGGGGCTTTCGCAGCAGCCAGGCCAAGGCGGCGCTGACCGAAGCCGTCGCCTTTGCGGTCGCCCGCGCCTATTGAGGCGGCGATGACGACCGCCGGGCCCTTCCTGCCCATCGACGCGGTGCTGCCCGACATCATGGCGGCGCTGCTCTTGAAGCCCAACGCCGTTGTCGTCGCGCCACCGGGCGCGGGCAAAACGACGCGCGTCGCGCCGGCCCTGCTGCGCGAGCCGTGGTGCAAGGGCGCGGTGTGGCTGCTCTCGCCCCGCCGCCTCGCGGCGCGGGCGGCGGCCGAGCGCATTGCCGAGGAAATGGGCGAAGCGGTCGGCGGGACGGTCGGCTATGCGACGCGCCTCGACAGCAAGCAGTCGGCGGAGACGCGCCTTCTGGTGATGACGCCGGGGCTGTTCCGCAACCGCATTCTTTCCGATCCCGAACTCAAAGGCGTGTCGGCGGTATTGTTCGACGAAGTCCACGAACGCAGCCTCGACGGCGATTTCGCGCTCGCGCTCGCAATCGATGCGCAGCAGGGGCTGCGCGACGATCTGCGGCTCGTGGCGATGTCGGCAACGCTCGACGGCGCCCGCTTCGGGGCGCTGCTCGGCGATGCGCCGGTGGTGAGGAGCGAAGGCAAGAGCTGGCCGCTCGATCTGCGCCATATCGGACGCCGCGCCGAGGATCGGCTGGAGGCGAGCGTGCTCGCCGCGGTGCGGCAGGCGCTGGCCGATGAGAAGGAAGGCGACATGCTCGCCTTTCTGCCCGGCGCCGCCGACATCGAACGCGCAGCGGCGGCGGTCGAGGCGGCGGGTCTGCCGCTTGTCGTCCACCGGCTCCATGGGCAGATCGACCCCGCGATGCAGCGCAAGGCGTTGCTCCGCGATTCCGGCGGCGCGCGCAAGCTGATCCTCGCGACGAGCATTGCCGAAACCAGCCTGACCATCGACGGCGTGCGGATCGTGATCGATGCCGGCCTGTCGCGGCGTCCGCGCTTCGACAAGGCGGCGGGTATCGCGCGACTGGTCACCGAACGCGCGAGTCAGGCGTCGGCGACGCAGCGCGCGGGACGCGCGGCGCGGCAGGGGCCGGGGGTTGCCTACCGGCTGTGGGAGGCGGCGGCGACCGCCGGCATGCCGCCCTTCGATCCACCTGAAATTCACGAAAACGACCTGATGCCCGTGGTGCTCGACTGCGCGAGTTGGGGAATCGTCGACCCGCGCCAACTTGGCTGGCTCGACCCGCCATCGCCCGCTGCGATCGCAGAGGCGAAGGCGCGGTTGCAGGCGATCGGCGCGCTGGGCGACGATGGGCGGATTACCGCGCACGGCAAGGCGCTGGCGGCGGTGCCGCTGCCGGTCCCGCTCGCGCACATGCTACTCGACGCGGCGGCCGCGGGCGAGGGCGATCTGGCGGGGGAACTGGCGGTCCTGCTGACCGAGCCGGGCCTTGGCGGCCGCGGCGCCGATGTCGAGGCACGGCTGGTGCGCTGGCGGGGCGTCAGGGGCGAGCGTGCCGAGGGCGCGCGGCGGCTCGCGCGACGGCTTGCCGGGGTTGGCGGGCGATTGGCGTCCGGCCCGCGAACGGACGAAACACGCTCTATCGGCGGCTGGATCGCCACCGCCTGGCCCGACCGCGTTGCGCGCCAGCGCGCCGGCCAGCGCGGCGAATATCTCAGCGTCGGGGGGCGGGCCTACAAGATCGATCCCGTCGACCCGCTCGCCAATGCCGAATGGCTCGCCATCGCCGATGCGCAGGGCCATGCCGCCGGCGTTCGCATCCTCGCCGCTGCGCCGATCGCGGCGGCCGAGGTCGAGGCGATCTTCGCCGATCGCATCGTCCAGCAGAGCGCAAGCGTCTATGATGCCGCGAGCGACCGCGTCGATCACCGGCGCGAGCGGAGACTGGGCGCGATCGCGCTGTCGAGCGGCAAGGCCGGGCGCGATGCGGGGGCGGAGGATGATGTGGCGGTGCGGCTTGCCGCGGTTCGCGACAAAGGGCTGGGGCTGATCGGCTGGGGGGCCGCGGCGCAGGCGCTGCGCCAGCGCGCGTCCTTTGCCGGGCTCGACGCGTTGTCGACGGGCGCGCTCGCCGACAGCCTCGACCTGTGGCTCGAACCGTTGCTCGATGGCGCGCGCGGTCTGCGCGATATTGGCGATCGCCGGCTTACCGATGCGCTGATGGGGTTGCTCGACTGGCCGGCGCGGCAATTGCTCGAAAAGCTCGCTCCCGCCGATTACGCCACCCCCGCAGGCAGCCGTCATGCGATCGATTATGGCGCCGAGGGCGGCCCGACGGTCAGCGTGCGGGTGCAGGAAATGTACGGGCTGGCGCGCCATCCGACCGTCGGCGATCCGCCGATACCGCTTGTCCTGGCGCTGACCTCGCCCGCGCACCGTCCGATCCAGACGAGCCGCGACATTGCGTCGTTCTGGAGCGGAAGCTGGCGTGAAGTCGCGAAGGAAATGCGCGGCCGCTATCCCAAGCATAGCTGGCCCGACGATCCGGCGACCGCGCGCCCGACGTTGCTGACCAAGGCGGCACAGGCGCGGCGCGATGCGCAATAGCCCCCTTTTCGCGGCGCGACAGAGCCGCTAAGGCGACGGCATAGCAATCCAGTCAGGGACTCTCCGATGAAAGCGCGTATTTTCCAGAAGCCCAAGAATGCGATGCAGTCGGGCCGTGCCGGCACCCAGCGCTGGTTCCTGGAATATGCCCCTGCCGAAGCTCGCAAGGCCGATCCGCTGATGGGCTGGGCGGGTAGCGGCGATACGCAGCGGCAGCTTCGCCTGAGCTTCACAACGCGCGACGAAGCGATTGCCTATGCGGCGAAGAACGGGATCGAGGTCGAGGTCATGCCGACCCCGGCGCGCACGCTCAAGATCCAGGCTTACGCCGACAATTTCCGTTGATTGATCGTCGTCCCCGGGTTTGCGGGGGCGACGCGGGCCATTCGCCTGTCGGCGCTTATTCCGCGTCGGGCTGCAACAGCTTGTGCAGGTGGACGACGACATATTTCATCTCGGCATCGTCGACCGTGCGCTGCGCGGCGGCGCGCCAAGCCTTTTCGGCCGACTTGTAATCGGGAAACAGGCCCACGACGTCGAGGTTCGACAGGTCGACGAAATCGAGGCCCTGCGGATCGCTGACGCGCCCGCCGAACACCAGATGCAGTTTGCTCATTTTCAGGTTCCTTGCCGCTACGGCGTGGGGAAGGGAGAGGCCGAGGCCCCTAACAGCACCGCGCCGTCCGGGCAAGTAGGCCCGGCATAGGCTTTAGTCGGATTTGCGACCCTTCGGAAGCAGCGAACCGAGCAGCGCGCCGATCGCGGCGGCGCCGGCGAGCAGCGTCAGCGGCTGGTCCTTCGCGATGTCCTTGAGCTTGCCGTTGGCGCGGGTGGCCTGGGCTTTGCCCTTTTCATAGGCGTGACCGGCGGCTTCGCGTGCGGCGTCGGCCTGTTCGCGTCCCTTTGCAGCAAGCTCGCTCGACGCAGCGCGGGTGCGGTCTGCGAGGTCGCTCGTCGCGGCGCGGGCGCGGCCATAGCCTTCCTGGATGCGCGCCTTGGCCGCCTCGGCGGTGGCACGCGCATTTTCCGCGGTTTTCTCCGCAAGTTCACTCGCTCTTGCCTGCGCGTCGCGGGCGGTTTCACCGAAGGGCTTCATCATCTTCCTCCATTTGTTCGATATCTTCGGCCGCGTCCGCGGTCGCAGGACGCAGCCGGTCGGCAAGGTCGCTCGCCACATTCTGGATGCGCCGCGCGAGGCGGGGGGCATGCTCCTTGATCGGCTCGCGCAGGAGCCACAGCGTTCCGGCCACCGCGGCCAGCGCGATCGGCAGGCGGTTGCTGCGAAATTCGTCGCGGACCGCCTGCGCGGTGTCGTCGACCTTTGCCTGCAAGCGATATTTGCCGCGATCGATGAGCGCGCGCGGCTTGAACGCCGCGCGCGCCGTGTCGGCTTGACGCCGCAAGGTCGCGCGCTGCAGCATCGACCGGCGTAGCGCGTTGACGAGGCGGTTGCGGGCGGCGGACATCAGTCGTCACTCCCTTGCGGTGACAGGTCGCTGCGCAGGGCAAGCTTCACATCGCCCGCACTTCGCTTTGCGCGCCAGCCGGCGAAGCCCGCGAGCCCGATGAGCGCCGCGACCACGATCAGCGTCGCGAGCAGCGGGCCGACGTGCGGCGCGAGCACCAGGATCGCGCCGAAGGCAACCGCGAGCAACGCCACGAGCAGCGAGCAGGCCGCGACAAAGCCCCACGCCGACGCCCATTTGACCCCGTGCGAGGCCAGTGCACCGCGCGCTTCGAGAAGCGCCAGTTCGGCCTGCACCGTCTGCTTGGCATCGTCTACGAGATCGCGAACGATATCTTCGAGCGGTACCGGCGGCGGCGTGCTGGGCGGCCCGTCGGGCGCATAGCCGTGGCTGACGCCGCCGAAGCCGTGCGGATCGGACGCCGAAGCAGAGGTCGGGGGTGGGGTCGGTTTCTGTGCGGGCAAGGGGCGATCAGTCGTTGCTCGACCCGCCCTTGAGCATACGGGCCAACACGAAGCCGATCACCGCCGCCGCACCAACCGCGACCGCCGGGCTCTTCTTGACGAAATCGCGGGTCGCGCCCGCCAGTTCGTCGAGATCCTTCTGATCGAGGGACGAGGCAAGGCCGGCCACCGTGGTCGCGGCCGAGCGGGCATAATCGCCATATTGCTTGCCGAATTTCGAATCCACCGTATCGGCGCTATCCTCGAGCATCTTGGCGAGGCTGCCGACGGTTTCGGCCGCCTTGTCCTTGCCCTTGGTCGCGGCTTCGCGCGCCTTTGCCGATGCTTGATTGGCAAAGCTCGTCGCATCTTCCTTGATCGATGCGGCCTTCTTCGACGCTTCGGCCTTGATCGTGTCGCGGGTCACGGCAAGCTGGTCGCGGATCGGATGATCCTTTGCCGCCGCCTTCGCCTTCGCGGCCGGTGCTGCCTTGGTGGCGGCGGGCTTTGCGGGTGCCTTGGGGCGGGGAGCTGCCTTCTTGGTCGCGGGAGTAGCGGCTTTGGCCATCACATCGTCCTCTTCATTCTTGTTGGGGGCGCGCACGCGTCGCGCCGTCCGCGGTCCTACCTCAATCTATATAGCAAGCGCGGCGATTTGGTTCCATAGCGCGCCGAAAATCGCGTGAAATTCCTATGCGACGTGTTGCTTTGGCGGCGGGGCGCCGATAACAGGCGGGCGCCTTTCCAACCGGCCGCCCTTCGGCCCCGCAGCAGGACCCGACCCATGACCGCCATCATCGACATTCACGGCCGCGAAATTCTCGACAGCCGCGGCAATCCGACCGTCGAAGTCGACGTGCTGCTCGAAGACGGCAGCTTCGGCCGCGCCGCGGTTCCTTCGGGCGCTTCGACCGGCGCGCACGAGGCGGTCGAACTGCGCGATGGCGACAAGAGCCGCTATCTGGGCAAGGGCGTGACGAAGGCGGTTGCCGCCGTAAACGGCGAGATCGCTGAGACGCTGATCGGCCTCGATGCCGAGGATCAGCGCGAGCTCGACATGGCAATGATCGATCTTGATGGCACGCCCAACAAGGGCCGCCTCGGCGCCAACGCGATCCTCGGCGTCAGCCTGGCGGCGGCGAAGGCCGCAGCCGACGCGCGCGGCCTGCCGCTCTATCGCTATGTCGGCGGCGTGTCGGCGCGCACGCTGCCGGTGCCGATGATGAACATCATCAACGGCGGCGAACATGCCGACAACCCGATCGACGTCCAGGAATTCATGATCATGCCCGTCGGCGCCGGCAGCATCGCCGAAGCCGTGCGCTGGGGCAGCGAGATTTTCCACACGCTGAAGAAGGGCCTGTCGGCAAAGGGCCTTGCCACTGCGGTCGGGGACGAAGGTGGCTTCGCCCCGAACCTCGCCTCGACGCGCGACGCGCTCGACTTCATCGCCGCGTCGATCGATCAGGCGGGCTTCAAGCTCGGCAGCGACGTGGTGCTGGCGCTCGACTGCGCCGCGACCGAGTTCTTCAAGAACGGCAAATATGAGATCAGCGGCGAAGGCCTGTCGCTCAGCCCCGAACAGATGGCCGACTATCTTGCCGCGCTGGTCAAGGATTACCCGATCAAGTCGATCGAGGACGGGATGAGCGAAGATGATTTCACCGGCTGGAAGGCGCTGACCGACCTGATCGGCGACAAGTGCCAGCTCGTCGGCGACGATCTGTTCGTCACCAATCCCGCGCGGCTGGAGGAGGGCATCAAGACCGGCCTCGCCAACTCGCTGCTCGTCAAGGTCAACCAGATCGGCACGCTGTCGGAAACGCTCGACGCGGTCGATATGGCGCACCGCGCGCGCTACACCGCGGTGATGTCGCACCGTTCGGGCGAGACCGAAGATGCGACGATTGCCGACCTCGCGGTCGCGACGAACTGCGGCCAGATCAAGACCGGCAGCCTCGCGCGTTCGGACCGGCTCGCGAAGTACAACCAGCTCATCCGCATCGAGGAAGAGCTGGGCAACATGGCGCGCTATCCGGGGGCGGCGATTTTCGGGTAAAGCGAGCCCGATCGGTCACCAATCACGCGTCGTCCCGGTTTTTACCGGGATGATGCGCCGGGACGACGCGAATGCGGCGATGCCGCCTTGACGCCGCGAATCAACTCTGATTCAAGAGTCGAAATGACGCAGCGCCACAAATTCCGTAAATCGATAAGCCGGGCGGTCGGGCCGACGGTGGCGCTGATCGCGGTGCTGGCGATGATCGGCTATATCATTTTCGGGCCCACCGGCCTTTATGCGTGGGGCGATTACGGCCAGTCGGTCGAAAAGAAGCGCGTCATCCTGTCCGAGCTCACCAAGAAGCAGAACGAGCTGCAGAACCGGGTGAACCTGCTCGGGCGACAGCGCGTCGATCCCGATCTGGCCGACGAATATGTTCGCGAAAAGCTGGGCGTGATGCACCCCGACGAGATCGCCATTCCGATGGACCCCGCGGAAAAGCCCGCGGGCCCCGCGCCCAAGGCCGACGGCCAGCGCTGACCGGCGCTTTCCCACCGATAAATGCATAGGTAGCCACGCAGCCGCGCCATGCCCGCGGGGCGTTGCCAAGCGGGGCGTCGCTCTCCTATAGGGGCCTTGCCGTAACGGCCAAACGCAAAGGATATCGCCTTGGCAAAAGCACCCGCGCGCAAGACTGCCGCGCCAAAAAAGACTGCATCCACCCCAGCTGCCGCGAGCAATCGCGAAACCCCGCGCGAGCCCGTCCCCTATGCGGCGACGCCCGAAGAGCTCGAGAAATTCTATCGCGAGATGCTGCTCATCCGCCGCTTCGAGGAAAAGGCGGGCCAGCTTTACGGCCTGGGCCTGATCGGCGGCTTCTGCCACCTTTATATCGGGCAGGAAGCGGTCGCGGTCGGCCTGCAGTCGGCGCTCGACGGCGACAAGGACAGCGTGATCACCGGCTATCGCGATCATGGCCATATGCTCGCCTATGGCATCGATCCGAAGGTCATCATGGCCGAACTGACCGGACGCGCAGCCGGCATCTCGAAGGGCAAGGGCGGCTCGATGCACATGTTCAGCGTCGAGCATAAATTCTACGGCGGACACGGCATCGTCGGCGCGCAGGTCGCACTGGGCACCGGGCTTGCCTTCGCGCACAAATATCGCGGCGACGGCGGCGTTGCGATGGCCTATTTCGGCGATGGCGCCGCTAACCAGGGCCAGGTGTACGAAAGCTTCAACATGGCCGAGCTGTGGAAGCTGCCGATCATCTTCGTGATCGAGAATAACCAATATGCCATGGGCACCAGCGTCAACCGTTCGTCGGCCGAGGACCAGCTCTATCGCCGCGGCGAGAGCTTCCGCATTCCCGGTATGCAGGTCGACGGCATGGACGTGCTCGCGGTGCGCGGCGCGGCCGAGGTGGCACTCGAATGGGTGCGCGCGGGCAAGGGACCGATCCTGCTCGAACTCAAGACCTATCGCTATCGCGGCCACTCGATGTCCGACCCCGCCAAATATCGCAGCCGCGAGGAAGTGCAGGCGGTGCGCGACAAGAGCGACGCGATCGAGCATCTGAAAAAGGCGATGATCGACGCCGGCATCGGCGAAGATCGCATCAAGGACATCGACAAGGAAATCCGCGCGGTGGTCGCGGAATCGGCCGACTTCGCCGAAAGCGCGCCCGAACCCGATCCGTCCGAACTTTATACCGACGTGCTGGTGGAGCAATATTGAGATGGCCATCGAATTGAAGATGCCGGCGCTGTCGCCGACGATGGAAGAAGGCACGCTCGCCAAGTGGCTCGTCAAGGAAGGCGACGCGGTCAAATCGGGCGATATTCTCGCCGAGATCGAGACCGACAAGGCGACGATGGAATTTGAAGCGATCGACGAAGGCACGATCGCGCAGATTCTGGTTCCCGAAGGCACCGACAATGTGAAGGTCGGCACCGTGATCGCGACGATTTCGGGCGAGGGCGAAGAGGCGGCTCCGGCGCCCGCGCCCGCTGCCGCTCCCGCGCCCGCCGAGGCTCCGGCTCCGGCTCCGGCCGCCACGCCCGCTCCCGCGGCTGAAAAGCCGGCGCCGGCCGTACGCGCCGCCGATCCGTCGATCCCCGCGGGCACGGCGATGGTCAAGCTGACCGTTCGCGAGGCGCTGCGCGATGCGATGGCCGAGGAAATGCGCGCCGACGACCGCATCTTCGTGATGGGCGAGGAAGTCGCCGAATATCAGGGCGCCTACAAGGTGACGCAGGGCCTGCTCGACGAATTCGGCCCGCGCCGCGTGATCGATACGCCGATCACCGAATATGGCTTTGCGGGCCTTGGCGCCGGCGCGGCGATGGGCGGGCTGAAGCCGGTCATCGAATTCATGACCTTCAACTTCGCGATGCAGGCGATCGACCACATCATCAACTCGGCGGCCAAGACCAATTATATGTCGGGCGGCCAGATGCGCTGTCCGATCGTCTTCCGCGGCCCCAATGGCGCGGCGAGCCGTGTCGGGGCACAGCACAGCCAGAATTATGCGCCCTGGTACGCCAGCGTCCCCGGCCTGATTGTGATCTCGCCCTATGACGCCGCCGACGCCAAGGGGCTGCTCAAGGCGGCGATCCGCAGCGAAGACCCGGTGGTGTTCCTCGAAAACGAGCTGCTCTACGGCCGCAGCTTCGAGCTTCCCGACGTCGAGGATTATGTCCTGCCGATCGGCAAGGCGCGGATCATGCGTGAGGGCAGCGACGTCACCATCGTCAGCTATTCGATCGGCGTCGGGCTTGCGCTCGAGGCCGCCGACGCGCTCGCCGGCGAGGGGATCCAGGCCGAGGTGATCGACTTGCGCACGCTGCGCCCGCTCGACACCGAAACCGTGCTCGCCAGCCTCAAGAAGACGAACCGCATGATCGTTGTCGAGGAAGGTTGGCCGACCTGTTCGATCGCCACCGAACTTGCGATGGTGGCGATGGAACAGGGCTTCGACGACCTGGATGCGCCGGTGCTGCGCGTAACCGACGAGGATGTCCCGCTGCCCTATGCCGCCAATCTGGAAAAGGCGGCGCTGGTCGACGTCCCGCGCGTGATCGCGGCGGCGAAGACGGTTTGCAATCGCGGCTGACCTTCCGAACCCGCCCGAACTCCGCTCGTGCTGAGCCTGTCGAAGCACCGTTTTTCTTTCGCAACGACGAAGTGAAGAACAGCCCTTCGACAAGCTCAGGGCGAGCGGTTCTTATTTGGCGCCGTCTGTTCTATCGCGCGATCGCATGACGACCGAAGCCTCGCCGATTCTCTGCGGCTATCCCGACATTCGCGACCCGCGCGTGATGGTCGCGGTGCCGCGCGCGCGGCGCGAGGCACTGGCGGTGCTGTGGGCGCTCGCCGAGCGGCTCACCAAATTGCTTGCCGACGCGCGCGAGCCGATGATCGGCCAGATCAAGCTCGCCTGGTGGCGCGACATGGCGGGGCTGCTCGCGTCCGATCCCGCCGCGCTGCCGAAGGGCGAGCCGCTGCTCGCCGAATTGCAGCGGAGCTGGGCAGGGCGGGGCGGGCTCGATGCGCTGGTCGATGCCGCCGAAGCGGTGCTGCTTGTCGAAGACGCCGCAGCGCGGACCGCGGCTGGCGCAGCGTTCGGCGAGGCGCTGTTCGCGCTGTCGGGCGGCGCGGGCGGGGCGCGTTGGGGGCTGGTCTGGCTGGCCGGGCAGCAGGAAGCGGCGGACGCCGCGGCGCAGCTTTTTCGCGATGCCTGTAACCGCGCGGCACCGCCGCGCGGATTGCTCGGCAGCAAGGCTTTGCTGATGCTCGATCGCTGGTCGGCGGCCATCGCGGCGCGCGGCGGCGAACGACGCTGGCGCAGCGAAGGCTTGCTGCTTTTCCGCATCGGCCTGACTGGGCTTTGACGGGCCCGATTGGCCTTTGACGGGAAAGTGTTGTGGCGGGGGGGGGAATGCCGCCCCCGAGCCTCTATCTTGGCGCAAACAAGATAGGGTCGCAGGGGAAATTGCGATGTTTAACGGGCTCGTCGCCTATCTGGACTCGATCAAGGCGCGCGATCCCGCGCCGCGCTCGCGCTGGGAAATCCTGCTCTATCCGGGGCTGCTCGCCGTCGGGATGCACCGCATCGCCCACTGGCTGTTCGAGGCGGACCTGTTCTTCCTCGCGCGCTTCGTCAATCATCTGTCGCGCTGGCTGACCGGTATCGACATCCATCCGGGTGCCACGATCGGCCGCCACCTGTTCATCGATCATGGCTTTGGCGTCGTCATCGGCGAAACCGCCGAGATCGGCGACAATGTTTCGATCTATCAGGGCGTAACGCTGGGCGGCACCGATCCCGCGAACGGCATCGGCGGCAAGCGCCACCCGACGCTGTGCGACGATGTCATCGTCGGGTCTGGCGCGCAAATTCTGGGCCCGGTGATCGTCAATTCGCGCGCGCGCGTCGGCGCCAATGCGGTGGTGACGAAGGATGTGCCCGAAGGCGCGGTGATGGTGGGCATCCCCGCGCGTTCGACCTTGCTCGACGCGACCGAATATGCGCGCGACTTCGTGCCCTATGGCACCCCGTGCAATGAAGCCTTCGACCCGGCGACGCAGAAGCTCGAAATCCTGCAATGTCAGCTCGAAGTGTTGCAGAAGCAGCTCAAGACGCTGCTCGATGAACGCGCCGCATCGGGTGAGGGCGATGATGCGCCGCGCCGCAAGGGAGGCCGGAAAAGCGCCTGATGGGGACGGTAACGCCCCTTCCATATGCGGGGCGGGCATTGCCGCAACAGACCGGTTTCGACCGCGACGAGCTGATGCGCATCCTCGATCTCTATGGCCGCATGGTCGCAGCGGGGAAGTGGCGCGATTATGCGATGGATTTCCACCGCGACGTCGCGATCTTCTCGGCCTTTCGGCGTACCGCCGAACGTCCCGAATATCGCATAGAAAAACGCCCCGCCTTGCGGAGCCGTCAGGGCATGTGGGCCCTTGTCTCCGAAGGCGGGGCAGTGCTCAAGCGCGGGGACGAGCTTTCTAACGTGCTCGCCCCCGTCGAGCGCAAGCTTATGAAGCTGGTTGGGGACGGATCGTAGCGGGCAACTGGTTCGCCACCTCCGCCGGCAGTATGCCGACAACCACCGCCCGGGCATTCTGCCAGAAGGCCGACAGCATCAGCAGCGCCGAACCGATGACGAAGGCCGTCAGAGCGACGTTGAGTTCGACCGCGCCGAAGGTGCGGAACAATTCGGTCATCGCGAACAGCACATAGGCGAGTGCCGAGACGAGTAGCGCGCGGCGATCGATCGCGAGCGCGATCAGTCCGAAGACGATATAGATGCCCACGACCATCACCGCGGCGCCGCTGGTGATATTGTCGCCGCTCGTGACGCCAAGCAGATGGAACACCGGGTGCGCGATCATCGGCGCGGCGAGCAGGTGAAGCCAGAAGGCAACGTCGCTGCGTCGCGTCGTGCGCGTCCGGTCGCTGCGGTCCCACCACATGGCGAGCGTAAAGACGCCGACACCGGCGACGAGGATCAGGGCCATCAACAGCGTCTGCGACGGATCGGGCATTCCGACGGCCGAGAGGATCAGCCCGACTGCGGTGGCGGCAAGCGCGGCGGTGCCGGCGGCGATCGTCACGGGCACCATGAACCGCCTCCAGTGCAGCCATGTCGCGCCCGCGGTAACGAAGGCGATGACGCTGGCGATCAGCGCGCCCGTGGTTTCGTTCACGTGATTGCCGAAGATCGCCTCGCCATGCTTGACGAGGAAGCCGATCATCGTCGCGGCAACCCCGCCGGAAAAGGCGAGGACGAGCAGAATGCTGGGCAGCGCCATGCGGCGGCGGCGGGTGAAATATTCGGCGAGCAGCCAAGCCGACCCGGCGACAAAGACCCCCGCGAGCGCCGGATGGATCGATTCCCCGATCCACGCCACCGCGACCAGCAGGATCACCGCGGCAATGCTGACGAAAATATCGTTGAAACCGGTTATGAGCCGGAAGGATTCCTCATCCGCTCCGGGGGCGTCGCGCAGCGACGCAATATGCGTCCGAAAGGCGGTGGCCGCCTCCGGCGTCAAGACTTTTGCATCGACCGCAGCTTGCAGGTCGCTTTCGCTATACATCGGGGTCGTCCTTCTTAGACCGATCCCCTTGCCCCATGCAGGACATAACGAAAGCGTATTGCTGTGTCAATACAGTGGGGCGCGATATCCTCCCTGTCGCGAAGCGATGGGGAGGGGGACCGCCTGAAGGGTGGTGGAGGGGCCGAGCGCAAAGAGCCCGCTACGTTCCCCGCCCCTCCGTCAGCCCTGCGGGCTGCCACCTTGTATCTTGATAATGATGCATAAGCGCGTTTGCGGGAGGGTCCGCTAGCGGACCCTCCCGCGCCGTCTGCGAGCCCGTTGCCACCTAGGTTCTCGAGACCGCTGGGGAGCTTGGGCCCGG
>NZ_FYAT01000003.1:0-53707 GCF_900185685.1 Sphingopyxis sp. P1IMeth2 | reverse complement strand
GCGGACCGGACAGGGCGAGGCGCTCCGTTTCGAGCTTGCCGCGCCCAGCCTGTCGAGCCGTAGCGGCGCACGCTTCGCGGGCAGCGCCGACAGCCGCATCGGTTACCTCTTCGCGGCACCGCGCCCCGAAGTCATTGCGACGGGGCGCTGGACCTTCGGCGGCGGCGGCCTTCCGGTCGGCGCGATGGAACTCGACCGCCGTGCCGACGGCCGCATGACCGGGCTGGCGCAAATCGACGCCTATCAGGCGGGGGGCGCGCGTCTGGTGCTCGATTCCGTGCGCTTTTCGAGCGCGCCAGGCACCGCGATGCGCTTTTCGACCAGCGCCACCTTGTCCGGACCGCTCGCGGGTGGGCGGGTCGAGGGGCTTCGCGTGCCGATCGCCGGTGGGCTCGCGGCAACTGGCGGGATGGCGTTCAACGGCGGCTGCCACCGCGTCACCGCGAATAAGGTCGACGTATCGGGGCTGCGTCTTGTCAACAACGGTGTCGATCTGTGCAGCGCCCCCGGCGCGCCGCTGTTCAGCGTGGGACCGGCGGGGGGGCGCGGCGCCGTGCGGCTTCCGGGCCTCAAGCTGCGCGGCACCAGCGGGGCATCGCCCTTTGCGCTCGACAGCGGTCCCGGCGAGATCGATCTGGCGCGGTGGCGCTGGTCGCTTGCCAACGCCGATGTCCGGATCGGGGCCGGGGACAGCGTGACGCATTTCGCCGCCGGACGCCTTTCGGGCGTGGCGGGGGGACAGGGGATGGCCGGAACGCTTGCCGATGCGCAGGGCAAGATCGGCGCCGTCCCGCTCGACATGAGCGAGATTGCCGGCAACTGGCGCTGGGCCGACGGCGCGCTGACGCTCGACGGCGGGCTGGTGCTGACCGATGCGGCGGCGGACAAGCGCTTTGCGCCGCTGATCAGCCGCGACGCGCATCTCCGTTTCGCCGACGGCGTGATCGACGCAAGGGCCGGTTTCGACGAGCGCGAGAGCGGCCGGAAGATACTCGATACGGTGATCCGCCATCGCTTTGCCGACAGTAGCGGCGCCGCCGATCTGATCGTCAAGGAATTGCGGTTCGACGATAATTTCCAGCCCGAACAGCTCACGACGCTTGCGCAAGGCGTCGTTGCCAATGTCCAGGGCTCGGTCGTCGGCGACGGGCGGATCGAATGGAACGCCGACGGCGTGACGAGCCGGGGCACTTTTGCGACCGCCAATACCGACCTCGCCGCTGCGTTTGGCCCGGTGACCGGGCTGACGTCGACGCTGACGTTCGACGATCTGCTGGGGCTCCATTCGGCGCCGGGGCAGACCGTCGCGCTGAATGAGGTCAATCCGGGCATTCCCGTCGTGGACGGCAAGATCGACTATCAGCTGCTCGGCGGCAATCGGGTGCGGATCGAGGGCGGGCGCTGGCCCTTCGCGGGCGGCGAGCTTCTGCTTCACCCCGCCACGCTCGATTTCAGCGCCACCCAGCCGCGCCGCCTGATGTTCGATGTGGTCGGCGTCGATGCCGCGGTTTTCCTTCAGCAGTTCGGGTTCGAGAATATCAACGCGACGGGCAAGTTCGACGGGACGCTGCCGGTCGAATTCGACGGGCTTGGCGGGCGCGTAGTCAATGGGCGGATCGATGCGCGCGACGGCGGCGGGACGCTCGCCTATGTTGGCGAGCTTTCCAATCACAACCTCGGCACGATGGCCAATTTTGCGTTCGGCGCGCTGCGGTCGCTGAAATATGACGATCTGACGATTGTCCTCAACGGCAACCTCGACGGCGAAATGGTGACGGAAATCCGCTTTGGCGGGATTGGGAAGGGCGTCGGCGCGAAGCGCAATTTCCTGGTCGATCAGGTCGCCAAAATCCCGCTGATCTTCAACATTCGTGTCGAAGGGCCTTTCCGCGGCCTGATATTCTCTGCAAAGAGCTTTTACGATCCATCGGTCCTGGTGGAGCAGAATTTGTCGCAGCTCTTGCAAGCGCAGCGCGACGCCGAAGCCGCCGCAGCGGCGAAGGCGGCGCCCGTTCAGCCTCCAGCAAGCGAGCCCGTGCAATGACGGTAAGGAAGACAGGAAAGATGAGGAGAGCGGCCATAGGCGGTCGGTGTCTGTTGCTGACGATCGGAACGATGGGCCTTGGCGGCTGCGTTCAGGTGTCGGCGCCCGACAAGCCGATCGAGATCAACCTGAACATCCGCATCCAGCAGGAAGTGGTGTACAGGATCGACGGCGACGCGAAAAAGCTGATCGAACAAAATGGCTCTATCTTCTGACAGGGACGAAACAAGATGATGAAGCAGATGTTCAAACCCGCAATCGCCGCACTGGCCGCCGCCGGAGCGGTCGCCGCGCTGGTCACGCCGGCGCTGGCGCAGCGCGACCCCGCCTATGAAAATGCGCGCGCTGCGGGCCTGATCGGCGAACAACCCGACGGCTACCTCGGCTTTGTGACCACGCCGACCGATGCGGTGCGCAAGCTGGTCAGCGACCTCAATATCAAGCGCAAGGACGCTTATACGCGCAACGCGCCGGCGGGCAGCACGATCGAACAGTTCGCCTTTGTGACGGGCTGCAACCTGATCCTGAAAACCGCGCCGGGCGAGAAATACCGCACGCCCGACGGCAAGTGGCTGACGCGCGACAGCAGCCCGCCGGTGCGCGATCCGCGGTGCGCCGCCAACTGACAAATTAGCAGCAGGCCTTCGTGCCTCATTATGCCGCCGCGCCCCTAAACGCGGCGGCATTTTTGTGCGCCTGCGCACGGGCATTGACTTAATCGGGCGGCGTTCCTAAACGGGCCGCGCCTTAGGGGTCCCCCGGCTTTTTCCGGGCCTTTTTCGCGGGCGGCACCGATTCTTTTCGGTTCTGTTTCAGGAGGATGGCGGAAGATGACGGGGAAGGGCAGCGATCCGGATCAAACTTCGGAGGATTCGCGCCTGGTCTCGCTCGAAGAGCGATTGGACCGGGCCGAAGCCGCAGAAGCGAAACGGACCGCAGGCACCGCCAGTCCGGAATCCGATGCCAATTACCGGCTCGGGAACCGGGTGCTGGCGGAACTGCTGGGTGGATTGATCGGTGGCGCCTTGTTCGGCTGGCTGATCGACCGCATCGCGGGCACGTCGCCCTGGGGGTTGTTGGGAATGTTGTTCATGGGGATCGTCGTGGCGTTCCGGAACATCATTCGCATCGCTTCGGGTCCACGCAAGTAGCGCGGATCAAAGGGAATTTCTGGCGGGACGGCCCGATGAGCCGCCCCGCAATGCGCGTGGAGTGAAGAGTGGCGGCGGAATCCGGCAAGATCGACCCGATGCACCAGTTCGAGGTGACCCCGCTCGGCGGCGGTT
Source organism: Sphingopyxis sp. P1IMeth2 (assembly GCF_900185685.1). Lineage (NCBI taxonomy): Bacteria > Pseudomonadati > Pseudomonadota > Alphaproteobacteria > Sphingomonadales > Sphingopyxidaceae > Sphingopyxis > Sphingopyxis sp. P1IMeth2. The sequence goes on along the minus strand of NZ_FYAT01000003.1, from coordinate 50,377 downwards.
TCCATCTGGGCGGGCACGAAATCCTGTTCACCAACAGCGCGCTGTGGATGGTCGTCGCGGCCATCACGCTCGGCATCTTCATGTGGGGCGGCATGCGCCGTCAGCTCGTTCCCGGTCGCTGGCAAGCTGCCGTCGAGGGCTTCACGGGCTTCATCTCGAGCATGATGACCCAGAATATCGGCAGCGAAGGGCGCAAGTTCACGCCCTATGTCTTCTCGCTGTTCATGTTCATCCTGTTCTGCAACCTGCTCGGCATGCTGCCGCTCGGCGTCTTCGGCATCCATCCCTTCACCGTGACCAGCCATATTGCGATCACCGGCGTTCTCGCGCTTGTCAGTTTCGCGATCGTGCTCGTCGTCGGTTTCTGGCGCCACGGCCTGCACTTCTTCTCGCTCTTCGTGCCGCATGGCACGCCGCTGCCGATGATTCCGATCATCGCGCCCATCGAGTTCGTGTCCTTCATGGTCCGTCCCTTCAGCCTCGGCCTGCGTCTCTTCGTCGCGATGACGGCGGGTCACGTTCTGCTCAAGGTGCTGTCGGGCTTCGTCATTAACGGCTTCAACGCCGAAACCGTCTGGCTCGGCTCGATCGTCTCGGTCCTCAGCTTCATCCTGATGATCGGTATCAGCGCGCTCGAACTGCTCGTTGCCGGTATCCAGGCCTATGTTTTCGCCCTGTTGACCTCGCTTTACATCAACGACGCGGTCAACCTTCACTAATCCCGTTTATATCAAACGCTTACACCCAAGGAGTATTACAATGGACGCAGAAGCAGCAAAGCTGATCGGTGCTGGTCTCGCCGCTATCGGTGCCGGCATGGCCGCCATCGGCGTGGGTAACGTCTTCGGCAGCTTCCTCGAAAGCGCGCTGCGCAACCCCGCGGCCGCCGACGGCCAGCAGGGTCGCCTGTTCATCGGCTTCGCGGCTGCCGAACTTCTCGGCCTGCTCGCGTTCGTCGTCGCGATGATCCTGCTTTTCGTCGTCTGATTTCGGACGATCCGGCGTGGCCGGTCCTCGGATGGGGACCGGCTGCACCGATTTGCAGGTTTTTCATAAGTTTAAGGTTCGCCTTTCATGCCCCAGATAGCCCAGCTAACCGCTGATAACTGGTACCTCGCCTCGCAGCTTTTCTGGCTGCTGGTCGTGTTTGCCGGCATCTACATCGTCATCGGCCGCGGCATGCTGCCCAAGATCGAGGCGACGGTTGACGCGCGCGATCGCAAGGTCGCCGACGATCTGGCGGCGGCCAAGGCCGCACACGCGGCCGCCGACGGCCTCGAGGAAAGCTATCGCCAGCAGAGCGAGGCGAGCCGCGCTGCGGCGCAGAAGGCGGTTTCGGACGCCAAGGACAAGGCCGCTCGCGACGCCGAAAAGCGTCTGGCAAAGGTCGATGCCGAGCTTTCGGAAAAGCTGGCAGCGGCCGAAGCCGATGTGGGCGCTGCGCGTACCTCGGCAATGGCGGAAATCGAATCGGTCGCTGCCGAAGCGGCGACCGACCTAGTGGCCAAGCTGTCGGGCGTGAAAGTTGCCGCAACCGACGCAAAGGCTGCGGTGAAGGCGGTGCTGCATGGCTGATTTCCTGATGATCCTGTCCGAAGCTGCCGGCGCTGCCGGGGAGGCGCATGCCGATCCGACGGCTTTCGGGCTTAACGCCACCGTGTGGGTGTCGATCGCGATGCTCGCCTTCCTCGGCATTCTTGTCTGGAAGAAGGTGCCTGCGATGATCGGCGCGTCGCTCGACAAGAAGATCGCAGAGATTTCGAAGCAGCTCGGCGAAGCCGAACAGCTTCGCCTCGATGCCGAATCGCTCAAGGCCGAATATGAGGCCAAGCTTGCCGATGCGGCGAAGGAAGCCGACGAGCTTCGCGCCCGCGCCGAATCCGAGGCCGAAGCGCTCGTCGCCAAGGCGAAGGGCGATGCGACCGCGCTGATCGCTCGCCGCAAGCAGATGGCCGAAGACCGCATCGCAGCGGCCGAAGCCAACGCGGTTGCCGAGGTTCGTGCCGCGGCGGCCAAGGCGGCGACCGATGCCGCCGCAGCGCTGATCGCGGCCAAGCATGACGCGGGCGCCGACAAGGCGCTGATCGATCAGGCGATCGCGGCCGTTGCCAAGAGCTGATCTTTCCCGATCGGGCCATGAAAAGCGGCCGTCTCGTCTAAGCGAGACGGCCGCTTTTTCGCGTCAATACTCGTCGAAATTGTCGGCCGCATCGCTGAACGGATCGCTGACCGCGGTGCCGCCTTTGCGATAGCAGGCGAAATCCATGATCGCCTCGTTGATGCTGTTGGCGGCGGGCGTCTTGTGCTCGGTGATCGTCTCGGACGGTTCGCTCTCGATGAAGCTGCCGTCGGCGCGATAATAGCTATATTCGAGCGTGCGGAAATAATTGCCACCGCAATCGAGCTCCTCGCGAATTTTTGCACCCACGATCGGTCCGCCGTTGAGCGGTTTGGCATAGACGCTCAGCACGTCGCCGACGATCTTGCCGCTCAGCGCGCGCAGGCTCGCAAGGGCGACATAGGTGCGGGTCGAATCATTGCCGCCCACCAGATACCATTCGGCGGCGGCAGCCGGCGTGGCGAGCGGCAACAGCGTGGCCGCCACAAAAATCATGCGCATAATATCCCCCCTTATGGTGCGCCCCGTGCACGGCCTGCCACAGCCGTTCGGGCGCGCAAAGCCGAAATTGGCGGCCTCAATATTTGATCATGATCCGGCGGGCGAGGGCGGGCGAGACGCTGTTGACGAGTTGCAACAGCTTCACCGCCCCCGCATTCACCTCGCGCTTGCCGGTGCGGATGCCGCGCACGATTTCGGCGGCGCAATCGTGCGCGCTCATCTTCTTCCCGGCGCGACCCGCGGTCATATTGGTTTCCACCACCGGCGGCAGCGCCTCGATCACCGCCACATTGCTGTCGCGCAGCAGGTGGCGGATCGCCTGCGTATAGGCGCGCAGCCCGGCCTTGGTGGCGCAATAGATCGAACCGCCGGCGCGCGGTGCGATCGCGAGCCCCGAGGTCACATTGACGATCGCGGCGGCAGGCTGGGCGCGCAGGATCGGCAGCAGCCGCGTGCAGAGTGCGATCGGCGCGTCGAGGTTGGTACGGATGCACTGCGCCGCGCTGTCGAGAGTTGCCGGCTCGTCCAGCTCATAATCGCTGCCGACCCCGGCATTGTTGACCAGAAGCGCCAGCGGTCGCCCTGCGACCCCCGCGACGACGGCATCGATTCCCGCCGGCTCGGACAGATCGCCGGCGATCGTTTCAAAACCCAGCGCCCGCATCCCCGCCAGTTTTTCGGGTGAGCGGCCCGTCACGACCACCTCGGCGCCCGCCGCCTGCAATTGCAGTGCGATTTCGCGCCCGATTCCGTCGCTTCCGCCCGTCACCAGCGCCAGTTTGCCGTGTAATTCCATCGCCCCCTCCATGCTTTTACCTGCCACACTATGGCGGGCCGCGCGGCCATCGCCTACATGGAAATGATGGTCCGTCCCAACGCTCCCGAACGATTCAACGAAGAGAAGGCCACCTATGTCGTCCGCGGCGAGGGGGAGGGGGCCGACAAGCCCGATCTGGAGCGCGGTGCCGAGGTCATTCGCGGCGTCGTGCGCAAGCTGCCGGTGCGCCCCGGTGTCTATCGGATGCTCGATGCGCGCGGCGACGTTCTGTACGTCGGCAAGGCCCGCGCGCTGAAGAACCGCGTCACCAACTACACCCAGGTCGCGCGGCTGCCGCAGCGGTTGCAGCGCATGGTCGCGCAGACGCGCGCTATGGAGATCGTGACGACGACAAGCGAGGCCGAGGCGCTGCTGCTCGAGGCACAGCTCATCAAACGCTATCGTCCACCCTACAATGTCCTGCTGCGCGACGACAAAAGCTTCCCCTTCATCCTGCTCCGCATGGATCATGACTTCCCGCGGGTACAAAAGCATCGCGGCGCCCGCCGTGCCAAGGGACGCTATTATGGCCCGTTCGCCAGCGCGGGGTCGGTGAACCGCACCCTCAACGCGCTCCAGAAGACCTTTCTGTTGCGCAGTTGCACCGACAGCTTCTTCGCCAATCGTTCGCGGCCGTGCCTGCTCTATCAGATCCGCCGCTGTTCGGCGCCGTGCGTCGATCGCATCGACAAGGCCGATTATGCCGAACTCGTCGGCGATGCGCAGGACTTTCTGGAGGGTCGCTCGACTGCGGTGCAGAAGCGACTGGGCGACGCGATGACGCGCGCGGCCGAAGCCATGGATTTCGAGCTCGCCGCGGTGCTCCGCGACCGGTTGAAGGCGCTGACCTTCATCCAGGGTAGCCAGTCGGTGCATGCCGACGGGCTGGGCGATGCCGATGTCTTTGCGCTGGCCGCGAAGGGCGGGCAGCTCTGCATTGCCGGTTTCTTCATTCGCGGCGGGCAGAATTGGGGGCATCGCAGCTTCTTTCCCGCGCATGTCGCGGGGGTGCCCGAACCTGAGGTGATGGCGAGCTTCCTCATGCAATTTTACGAGGGCGTGCCGCCCCCCAAGCTGATCCTCGTCGATCGCGAGCCCGAGGACGCCGCGGTCCTTGCCGAAGCGCTCGGCGAAACGGCGGGCCGCAAGGTCGAGATCAGCGTCCCGCAGCGCGGCAATCGCAAGCGACTGCTCGAACAGGCGGTGCGTAACGCCGGCGAAGAACTCGACCGCCGCCTTGCCGAAAGCAGCAGTCAGGCGAAACTGGGGCGTGAACTTGCCGATCTGTTCGATCTCGACGAACCGCCGCAGCGGATCGAAATCTACGACAACAGCCATATTCAGGGCACCAATGCGCTCGGCGCGATGGTCGTCGCGGGGCCGGAAGGCTGGATCAAGGGCGCCTATCGCAAGTTCAACATCAAGCGCCCGGAAACGCAGCCGGGCGACGATTTCGCGATGATGCGCGAAGTGTTCCAGCGCCGCTTCGCGCGTGCCCTCGAGGAGGATCCCGAACGCAACAAGGGCGAATGGCCCGATCTGGTGCTGATCGACGGCGGCAAAGGGCAGGTGTCCGCAGCGGGCGCCGTGCTCGCGGAACTCGGTATCGACGATCTTCCTTATGTGGGCGTCGCCAAGGGACCGGATCGCAACGCCGGGCGCGAGACATTCTTTTTGCCCGACGGCCGCGAATTCACGCTGCCCCCGAACAATGCCGTGCTTTTCTACATTCAGCGATTGCGCGACGAGGCACATCGCTTCGCCATTGGCGCGCATCGGCAGAAGCGCGCGAAGGCGATGGGCAGCTCGCCGCTTGACGAGGTTCCGGGCATCGGACCGGCGCGCAAGAAGGCGCTGTTGATGCATTTCGGCACGGCGCGGGCGATCCGCAGCGCCAGCCTCGACGATCTGAAAAAGGCGCCGGGCGTCAGCGCGGCGGTCGCGCAGGCCGTTTATGATTTCTACAATCCGGGAAGCTGAGGAGAAGAACGTGGATTTCGCAGCCGCCATGCCGCTCGCCGGAACGCTGGGCGTGACGATACAGGAAGGGACGAAAGAGCGCGTTACCGGGCGGTTGCCCGTGCGGCCCGACATCTGCACCGCGGGCAATATCGTCCACGGCGGCGCCATCATGGCGTTTGCCGACTGTCTGGGCGCGGTCGGCGCCTTCCTGACCTTGCCCGACGGCGCAAGCGGCACGACGACGATCGAAAGCAAGACCAATTTCCTTGGCGCCGGCCCGGTCGGGTCGGTGCTCGTCGGCGAAGCGACGCCGGTCAAGATCGGGAAGCGCCTGTCGGTCTGGCAGACGCGTATCCGCACCGAAGCGGGCGAAGAGGTCGCGCTCGTCACCCAGACGCAGATGGTGCTTTGGCCGGCCTGACCGCCGATGCCATCGTCTGCGCGGTTCGGGCGCATGGCGAACATGGCGCGATCCTGCGCGCCCTGACCGAGCGTGCCGGCCTTGTCGCCGGCTATGTGCGCGGGGGGCGATCGCGGCGCCTGCGCCCGATACTTATGCCGGGAAACCTCGTCGCGCTCGACCTGCGGGCGCGGACCGAGGATCAGCTTGGCGGCGCCACGGTTGAAATGATCGCCAGCCGCGCGCCGCTGCTCTTCGAACCGCTGGCGGCCGCCGCGATCGACTGGGCGACCAGCCTGACCGCGGCGGCGCTTCCCGAAAGCCAGCCCTATCCGTCGCTCTACGCCGCGCTGTCGGCGCTTCTGGAGGCGATTGCGGTGGCGCCGGCGGCGCGGCTATGGGCAGCGGCGCTCGCGCGCTATGAGTTGCTGTTGCTTGCCGAGCTCGGTTTCGGGCTCAGCCTCGACGAATGCGTGGCGACCGGCACCGCCGACGATCTGGCCTTTGTCAGCCCCAAGTCAGGCGGGGCGGTCGGCCGCGCCGCCGCGGCTGGATATGAAGCGCGGCTGATGCCACTGCCGCCTTTTTTGCGCGGCCGCGATGCCGATCCGTCGATTGCCGACGTCATCGCCGGACTTGCCATCACCGGACATTTCCTCGACCGCGACATTCTCGATGGCCGAAACCGCGACTTGCTGGCGGTGAGGGAAAGATTGCTCGGCAGGCTGGGCAGGGCGGTTGCGTGAGGGGCCGCCGCTGTCTAAGCGGCTCGCGAAGATAGGAAAGGGCGACGCACGTGCAAATCCTGCTGCTGGCTGGCGACGGTATCGGACCGGAGATTATGGTCGAGGCCGAAAAGGTCCTCGCCGCGCTGGCGCTGCCCATCACGATCGACCGCGCGCTTGTCGGCGGCGCGGCCTATGCCGCCACCGGCCACCCGCTGCCGCCTGAGACGCTCGCAAAGGCCAAGGCGGCCGATGCGATCCTGTTCGGTGCGGTCGGCGATCCGCGCTTCGATGCTGTCGAGCGTCATTTGCGGCCCGAGCAGGCTATTCTCGGCCTCCGGTCGGAACTCGGCCTGTTCGCCAATCTTCGTCCGGCCAAGCTGTTCGCGGGACTCGAAGACAGCTCTGCGCTGCGCCCCGAAGTGGCCTCGGCGATTGACCTGCTGATCGTGCGCGAACTCAACGGCGACGTCTATTTCGGCGAAAAGGGCATGCGCACGACCGCGACCGGCGAGCGCGAAGGCTATGACGTCATGGCGTATAGCGAGAGCGAGGTGCGGCGCATCGCGCATGTCGCCTTTCGCGCCGCGCAAGGGCGCCGGAAGCGGCTGTGCTCCGTCGACAAGGCGAACGTCCTTGAAACCTCGCAGCTCTGGCGGGACGTCGTGATCGAGGTTGCGGCCGACTATCCCGACGTCGAGCTCAGTCATATGTATGTCGACAATGCCGCGATGCAGTTGGTGCGCAATCCGGGGCAGTTCGACGTGGTCGTCACGGGCAATCTGTTCGGCGACATTTTGTCCGATCAGGCATCGATGTGCGTCGGCTCGATCGGTCTTCTCGCATCGGCCTCGCTGAGCGAAGGCCGCGAGGGGCTGTACGAGCCCATTCACGGCAGCGCTCCCGATATTGCGGGTAAAGGGATCGCCAACCCGCTCGCGATGATCCTGTCGCTCGCCATGCTGCTCCGCCATTCGGGCGGCGACGCGGCGAGCGCGGCGCGCATCGAGAGTGCGGTAGCGAAAATCCTTGCCGACGGATGCCGCGGCGCCGATTTGGGCGGATCGATGGGCACCGCAGCGCTTGGCGATGCGGTTGTCGCGGCTTTGAACGGATAGAGCGAGATGAAAAAGACGACGGGATTCGATCGCAGCAAGACGAGGAACTGGCGTCCGGCGACGCAGGCGGTGCGCGGCGGGACGTGGCGCAGCGAACATGGCGAAACGTCCGAGGCCCTGTTCCTGACCTCCGGCTATACCTATGACAGCGCCGAGGAAGTCGCGGCCCGCTTTGCCGGCGAGGCGCAGGGCATGACCTATTCGCGCCTGCAAAACCCCACCGTCGCGATGCTGGAGGAACGCATCGCGTTGATGGAGGGGGCCGAGGCGTGCCGGACGCAGGCCACTGGCATGGCGGCGATGACGACGGCGCTGCTCTGCCAATTGTCCGCTGGAGACCATGTTGTTGCTGCGAAAGCGGCCTTCGGGTCGTGCCGCTGGCTCGTCGATACGTTGCTGCCGCGCTTCGCGATCGAGACGAGCGTCGTCGATGGCCGTGATCTTGACGCGTGGAAGGCAGCGATCAAGCCGAACACCAAGCTTTTCTTTTTCGAAACCCCCGCCAATCCGACGATGGATATCGTCGACCTGCAGGCGGTGTGCGATCTCGCCAAGGCGCATGGCATCACGACCGTCGTCGACAATGCCTTCGCGACCGCCGCGCTTCAGCGCCCGCTGGAATTCGGCGCCGACGTCGTAGCCTATTCAGCGACCAAGCTGATGGAGGGGCAGGGCCGCGTCCTCGCCGGAGCGGTGTGCGGAACGGAAAAATTCATCAACGAGGTGCTGCTGCCGTTCCAGCGCAATACCGGACCGAACCTGTCGCCGTTCAACGCATGGGTTGTTCTGAAGGGGCTGGAAACGCTCGACCTGCGTGCCCGCCGCCAGTCGGAGAATGCGCTGGCGGTCGGCAAGGCGATCGAGGGGCGCGTGCGGCGTATCCTGCATCCCGGCCTGGCCAGCCACCCCCAGCATAATCTGGCGATGCGCCAGATGGATGGCTGTGGTCCTATCTTTTCCTTCTTCCTCGACGACCGGGTGCAGGCGATGGCGTTTCTGAACGCGCTCGAACTCGTCGATATTTCGAACAATATCGGCGATGCGCGCAGCCTGTGCTGCCATCCTGCGTCGACCACCCATTACGGCGTCAGCGCCGAGGCGCGCGCCGACATGGGCATCGAAGAGGGGATGCTGCGCATCAATATCGGGCTGGAGGATCCGCGCGATCTGATCGCCGATCTGGACCAGGCATTGACCAAGGTCGGGCTTTGAGCGACGCTGGCGGCGCGATGATCGACTCCCTCTTCCCCTTTGCCGCGACAACCGGGCCGATCACGGTGCGCGTGTCGGTCAGCTACCTGCCCGAACAGTCGCATCCGGCGCTGGGGCGCTGGTTCTGGGCCTATCATGTCCGCATCGAAAATCACGGTGAGGCCGCGGTGCAGCTGTTGACGCGGCATTGGCGGATCACCGACGGCCGCGAGCAGGTGAGCGAGGTTGAGGGCGAAGGCGTTGTCGGCGAACAGCCGCTCATCGCGCCCGGCGGGTCGTTCGACTATGTTTCGGGATGCCCGCTGCCGACGCCCGAAGGCGGGATGGTCGGCACCTATGTGATGGAAATGACCGACGGGTCGCAGATGCTGGCGGCAATTCCGGCCTTTCCGCTCGTGGCCCCCGCGACCGCGTCATGAAGCGCACCCATCTGCCTCTCAACGCGCTGCGCGTCTTCGACGCCGCTGCCCGCCATCTCAGCTTTACCCGTGCCGCCGACGAGCTGGCGGTGACCCCGGCGGCGGTCGGTCAACAGATCCGCGCGCTGGAGGACATGCTAGGCGTCGTCCTGTTCCGCCGCACCCCTAAGGGTCTTGAACTGACGGGGGAAGCACATGCCGGGCTCGACGCGCTGCGGCAGGGCTTTTTGCAGTTCGAGGAATCGGTCCGCGCAATGCAGGCGGGGCAGTCGTCGCAATCGCTGACCATCGCCGCGCCGCGCGACCTGACCGCCAAATGGCTGGCGCCGCGTCTCGCCCGGTACAGCCAACAGGCGCCCGACGTGCGGTTCACGCTTGTGTCGGCCGATAGCGGCATTGATTTTACCGAGGCCAATCTCGATCTCGCGATTTTCTGGACCGACGGGGCCGGCGACCATGAAGGGGTCGCTCTGTCGGCGGCATCGATGGTCACCGTGGCGGGGCCTGGCGGCGGCAGCGACACGCGGATTGCGTGGCCGGGATGCCCCGTCGCCGAGGGAGAGCCCGCGTTGCGGCTTGGCGATGCCGGGCTGGCGATCGACGCCGCGGCCAACGGGCTGGGGCAAGCCTGCGTCCCGGCCATGCTCGCCGAGGCCGATATTGCCGCCGGGCGGGTGCGCCAAGTGGGTGAGGCGATGGATACGAAACGCGGCTATTGGCTCGTCGCGCCGACCCCGCAATGGCGGCAGGCGAAGGTCAAGGCGCTGGTGGCGGCGCTGACGGCGTAACGCCGCCCTCCTTGGCTGCGAGCGCGAGCAGCCGGGTGACGAGACCGGCGAACTTGTTGCCGTCGAGGTCCAAGGCCGCATTGTTCCAGCTTGCCGTGACGACGAACCATTTGCCGTCGGCCTTGCGCTGGCCGAGCAGGCTCATCGACACCACGCCAAGCTCCGACCCGCCCTTGTAGCCAAGGTAGGACCAGTCCGCCGCCGCTGCGGGGCCGACGCCATTGTTGATCGCCAGCGCCGCCATCGTCGGCGCCGAACCGCGCGCGCGCAGATCGGCAAAGGCCCGCGCCACATCCATCGGCGAGGCGAACCATTCGAGGCTGTCGATAAAGCGCGGTTTTCCTTCGAAGCTGACGCCGTCAACATTGGCGAGGGTTAAGCGATCGGCATTGTCATCGACGATCTTGCGTTGCTCCGCTTCGCTGCCGGAGAGAAAGGCTGAACGGAGATCAGCGAAATTGTTGCCCTTGAGCGCGAAGGCCTCGACCGTCGTCAAAAAGGGCGTGTTGCGTGCGGGTGCGCTATTGCCAGCCGCCCGCATCCGCGCTTCGATCGTCTCGCGGCCGAGCAGATGGATCAGCGTGTCGGCGGCGCCATTATCGCTGACCGAAATCATCCAGTTCGCCAGCGTTTGTAGCGTCACCGGCGTATTCAGCGGCCAGTTGGCGGTCGCCGCCGACGAGAAGCTGGGATGGGCAAGCGGGGCGACATCGTCCCAATGCCGCTTCCCCGCCGCGACCTGCGCAGCGAGCTCATCGAGAACATAGAGTTTGAATATCGATCCGACAGCAAACTGCCGATCGGTGCCCGAACCCGCAATATGACGAATGTTGTCGCCGTCAACTTCGGCGACAAGAAACCCGGTATCGCCCGGTAAAGCAGCGATTTCCGCTGCAACTGCGGCGATGCTATCGTTGGCAGCCACAAATCCGGTTACTCGAAGTCCCAGCACCAGCGCTTCGGGGGCCGGGCCGACATCCAGGCGGATCGTCGCGGTCCCGCGTTCGAAGCGGAGCAGTATCGTGCCCGATTGACCGTCGTCTGATGTCGCTCGCTTGACCGCGACCGGCTTGCCATATTGGCCGACCAGATTTTCTCTGATCTCCCCAAACCGCGCTTCCGGGATCGCCGCGCGGAAGGAAGGCGCAAAATAGTCTGCATAGGGCACCCGCCCTTCGAACAGGGCGACGAGCTGACCGGCGCGGCGGTCGAAGGCGCTCTGTTCGGCGCGTGCGGTTGTGCCCGGCTGAGCGTGGACGGTCCCGACAGGCAGCGCGGCCAAGGGGACGGCGAGCAGGGCAGCTGCAGCAAGGCGGTGCAGGCGGTTCATATCATTCTCCTTGTTCGGGGGCAGGGGCAGGCGGATCGCGATCGATGCGCGCTATCTGGCGCCGCAGCATCGCGGCGCCGCGCCGGTTGAGGAGCCAGATGGCCCCGAAAAGCAGCAACGGCCCGCCGATCAGCAGCGTGCTACCAACCATGCCATAACGGTCATCCAGCGCCTGTGCGGTCATGAACAGCAGCAGACCGGGCAGCAAAGGTGCAAGATACCAGCGCCCGACGCGCGACAGCATATGCTCTTCACGAACGAGGCGCGCGCGGTAATAGGACCGGATGTCCGCGGCTTCGGCCGCCGGATCGGGACGCGAGGTTCGGCGGGTTAGCTGCCAGCTGACGAACAGTGTCCCGGCAATCACGAGCAGACTGCCCAGCTTGAACAGCAGGCCGGGAAGGACCACGGCATAGACGGCAAAACCCGCAATCACGATGGTGGCGGCCATATATTCGCGGCGATTTCGCCGGGCGACGATGTCGCCGAGCCGCGACGCGCGGCGCCTGACTTCCTCGACCGGCATCGGGTCGAACGCGGCCGTATCGCTTTGCCACAGGGTGTGAAGGGTCATGTCGTCGGAATAATCGGTCATGATGCGTCTCCGGGGCTCGCGAAACGGCGCGTGAGCATGGATTTGAAGCGATGGACCTTGGTTGCGACGGTCTCGGACGATACGCCGGTGACCTCGGCGATTTCGGTCGCCGCCAGCCCCTCGAGATAAAGGAGCAATATCTGCCGGTCGGGCGGCCCGAGCCGGTCGATGATCGCCAGCATCAGCGCCAGCGCCTGGTCGGTCTCGGCGCGCTCGGCGGGCGAGGGGGCGTCATCGGCAAGCGCCAGATCCTCGATATCGACCCACGGCCGCCGACGCTTGCGGGCTTGGGCGGCGACGTGCGAGGCGGCGCGATTATGCACCACGCGCCAGACCCAGGTGCTCATCGCGCAGCGGGCATCGAAGCGGGCGAAGCTCTGCCAAAGCGCGACCTGCAACTCCTGGAGAAGGTCGCGTTGCAGTTCGGGATCGGCTTCATAGCCGCGCGCCATGCGGGCGATAGCGCCGCCGAAGCGGTCGATCGCCTCTTCGAACAGCCTGTCTTGCGCCTTTCCGGTCACCCCGATCTCCCAAAATCCCGTGCCAATATCCGGTTAGTCGCCGGCGGCGCGTGTTTCTGACAGGGGAGGCGAAAAATTCGCTTCAGGCGTCGATCGCCGCCTCGTCCAGTGTTGCGGCATTGGCCTGAATGAACTGGAATCGATGCTCGGGATGCTTGCCCATCAGCCGGTCGACCAGATCCTTGACGATCTGCCGCTCCTCATATTCCTGCGGCAGCGTGACCTTGAGCAACGACCGCGTCGCCGGGTCCATCGTCGTTTCCTTGAGCTGGTTGGGATTCATCTCGCCCAGCCCCTTGAAGCGTCCGACCTCGACGCGCTTGCCCTTGAACAGAGTCGCTTCGAGTTCGGCACGATGGGCGTCGTCGCGCGCATAGGCCGACGTTGCCCCGGCGGTGATGCGATAAAGCGGGGGCTGCGCCAGATAGACATGGCCGGTGCGGACGATGTCGGGCATTTCCTGGAAGAAAAAGGTCATCAGCAGCGTCGCGATATGCGCGCCGTCGACGTCGGCATCGGTCATGATGATGATCTTGTCGTAGCGCAGGCGGTCGGCATCGCAATCCTTGCGCATCCCGCAGCCGAGCGCGAGCGCAAGATCGGCGATTTCCTGATTGGCGCGGATCTTGTCCGCGCTGGCGCTGGCGACATTCAATATCTTGCCGCGAATGGGCAGGATCGCCTGCGTCTTGCGATCGCGCGCCTGTTTGGCACTGCCGCCGGCGCTGTCGCCCTCAACGATAAATAATTCCGTGCCTTCCGGGCCGTTGTTTGAACAATCTGTCAGCTTGCCGGGCAGGCGCAGCTTGCGCGCGCTGGTCGCCGTCTTGCGCTTGACTTCGCGTTCCGCCTTGCGCTTGAGCCGCTCGTCCATCCGTTCGAGGATCAGCCCGAGGAGGGCGCGGCCACGATCCATATTGTCCGAGAGGAAATGGTCGAAATGGTCGCGCACGGCATTTTCGGTGAGGCGCGCGGCCTCCGGGCTCGACAGCCGATCCTTGGTCTGGCTCTGGAACTGGGGGTCGCGGATGAAGACCGACAGCATCATCTCGCCGCCGTTGAAGACATCTTCCGCGGTTATCTGCGCCGCCTTTTTCTGCCCGATCAACTCGCCAAAAGCGCGCAGCCCCTTGGTCAGTGCAGCGCGCAGCCCGGCTTCGTGCGTGCCGCCTGCGGGGGTGGGAATGGTGTTGCAATACCAGCTATAGCTGCCGTCCGACCACAGCGGCCAGGCGATTGCCCATTCGGCGCGTCCCTGTTCGTCGGGGAACTCCTGCCGCCCCACGAAAGGTTCGGCAGTGGCGCACTCGCGTGTGCCGATCTGTTCCTTCAGATGGTCGGCGAGTCCGCCCGGAAACTGGAACACCGCCTCTGCGGGCGTGTCGTCGCCAATCAGTTCGGGCGCGCATTTCCAGCGGATTTCGACCCCGGCGAAAAGATAGGCCTTCGACCGCGCCATGCGATAGAGCCGCTGCGGCTTGAACCGGCCATGTTCGCCGAAGATCGCGGGATCGGGCACGAAGGTCACGCTGGTACCGCGGCGGTTCGGCGTCGGCCCCAGTTCCTCGAGCGCGCCCAAGGGCAGGCCTTGAGAAAAAGACTGTCGATACAATTTCTTGGAGCGTGCAACTTCGATGATGGTTTCGATCGATAGCGCGTTGACGACGCTGACCCCGACGCCGTGCAGGCCGCCCGACGTCGCATAGGCCTTGCCCTCGAACTTCCCGCCCGAATGGAGCATGGTCAATATGACTTCGAGCGCCGATTTCCCCGGAAACTTCGGGTGCGGATCGACCGGCATACCGCGGCCGTTGTCGACTACGGTCAGCCGGTTGCCGACGTCGAGCGTGATCTCGATCCGCGTCGCGTGGCCCGCGACGGCTTCGTCCATACTGTTGTCGATGACTTCGGCTGCAAGATGATGCAGCGCCCGCTCGTCGGTGCCGCCAATGTACATGCCGGGACGGCGACGGACGGGTTCGAGCCCTTCCAGCACCTCGATCTGGGAGGCGTTGTAGCTTTCGGTAGCGGGGGCGGAGCTGTCGAACAAATCGTGACTCATGGCCTTGCTATAGAGGGCCGGGAAGGGCGCTGGCAAGCGCGGTTTTCGGGCGATCCAGGGCGCGGCGCGGACCGATTTCCTGCCGCTCGGCTCATCCCGTTTTCAGCACAGGCAGGAACTTCGCCGATAGCCGGCGGGTTGATCGGGTGACTGCAAAGTCACTCAAAAAGTGGAGAAAATATATGAAACTCGCCTCTCTCCTCGTCGCTTCGGCGGCGACGATGCTGGCTGTCCCGGCCATGGCCCAAGACAGCGGATCCACCGCGCGCGACAGGTCGCAGGATTTCAACGGCCCCTATGTCTCGGTCGGCGGCGGCGCGACGCTGCAGGGCAGCGATCGCGGCGAAACGCTCGTCTTCGATACCGATCGCGACGGCACCTACGGCGATCAGGTCACGACCTCGACCGGCGCCGACGCCTTCTCGCCTGGTTTCTGCAACGGCGCCGCGACAGGCACCGCGAACGGCGGCTGCCGCAACGACAAGGACGGACCCGAATTCTTCGGTCGCGTCGGCCTCGACAAGCGTATGGGCAATTTCGTCGTCGGGGCTTTGATCGAGGGTGGTCACAGCGTCGCCCGCGATAGCGTCAGCGGCTTTTCGACCACCCCCGCGAGCTATACGATGAGCCGCGAAGCCGATTGGCAGGCCAGCGCCCGCCTGCGCGCCGGTTACACGCCCGGCGGTGGCGCGCTCTTCTATGTCACCGGCGGCCCCGCCTATGCGCGGCTCGACAACCGCTTTACGACGACCAACACCGCCAACAGCTTTGCCGACAATGGTAAGACCAACGCCTGGGGCTATGCCGCCGGCGGCGGGGCCGAGGTGATGGTCACGAACAACATCGCGGTCGGGCTCGAATATCTCTACACCGACGTAAAGGACGATGATTATGTGGTGAACGTCGGCGCGGGCAGCGCCCCCGCAACCAACCCGTTCCTCCTCAACGGCGGCGGCACCAATATCCAGCGCAGCGATCCGCATTTCCGGACGCACAGCGTTCGCGGAACATTGAGCTTCCGCTTCTAATAGGAGGTAAGGAAAGGAAAGGCGCCGGAGCGATCCGGCGCCTTTTCCTAAGTCATCCTACTGGCCGAGCGGCGCGTCGAAGATGGCGAAATTGCCGTTCGCGCTCGCGACCAACCGATCTTCCTGATAAAGACGCGCGTCGATATTGGCGATGCGCTTGCCCTGATGCAGCACGGTCGCATCGCAGATCAGCCGGCCCTCGCGTACGCCGACATGATAGTTAAACTTGATTTCGAGCGTCGCGCACCATTTGCTGTCGGGCATCTGGCTGGTCAGCGCGCCGCCCATGGCCGTATCGGCGAGCGAATAGGCGACGCCGCCATGCGCAACGCCCTGCGGATTGAAGTGCCGCGCGCGGTCGATGTCGATCGCCATCCGGCATCGACCATCGCCGCGCTCGACCATTTCGAACCCCATGAAGCGCGCGAATTCGAAATCCTGTCCGAACGGCCTCACCGGACGCGCGGCCCCCCGAAGGGCGGCGGCGGCGGCGGGCGGCGCGTCCCGCGCGGCAGTTGCGCCTGATAGGCGCGTCCGCAATGTTCGACGCAATAGGGGAAGCCGGGGTTCACCGCCTCACCGCAGAAATGGAAATCGGGCTCGCCCGGATGGCCCATCGGCCAGCGGCAGATACGATCGTTGAGATCGAGCAGGCTGGTCTTGTCGGCGATCTCGGGACTCGGCTTCGCGGGCACCAGGCGGCGCGGCGGCGCCGGCGGAATCGGAGCCTGCTGGTCGCCGGGTCCCTGACGAATGAAGCCTCCCGGGCCGATCGAGACGATGCGCGGCGCATCAGGCTTGGATGGCGCGTCGGTTTCCGGGGCCGAGGCATCGGAGGCAACCGGCTTCGGTTCGGCCTTGGGCGGTGCAGCTGCCGGACGCGGAGCCGCCGGTGCGGCAGCACGGGGTGCAGCAGGCGCGGCCGCCGGCTTGGGTGCAGCGGGCGCCGCCGCCTTGGGCGCGGGCGCCTTTACCGGCTTGTCGGTGGCCTTGACCGGCGACGGGCGCGATTTCAGCCCCAGACGGTGCGCCTTGCCGATGACGGCATTGCGGCTGACCCCGCCGAGCTCGTCGGCGATCTGGCTGGCGGTCAGGCCCTTTTCCCACATGTTGCGCAACTGTTCGATGCGCTCATCAGTCCATGACATCTTTATTCCTCATCATTCCACGCCGCGGGCGGATCGCATTCCCGAAAGGACGCGCGCAGTCACAGCCCAGCTTGCGGTAAGATCGGGGAGGCGATAGGCGAGAACGCCATGAACGACCAGCCCCAAATTTCGCGCCCGGAGTCGGGCACAGGCTCAGGCGATTTCCGTGCCGCGCCGCATTTCGCGGAACCCGGTGTCCCGCATATCCGGACGCTCAATGTTCCGGGGATGCAGGCGCTATATGTCAAGGAGGTGCGGCGCTTTTTCAAGGTCCAGCTCCAAACTATCTGGGCTCCGGCGGTCACGACGCTACTTTTCCTCGTCATTTTTACCGTCGCGCTGGGCGGTGCGGGTCGCCGCGTCATCGGCGTTCCCTTTGCCGACTTCATTGCCCCCGGCCTGATCATGATGGCGATGCTGCAGAACAGCTTCGCCAACTCGAGCTTCTCGCTCCTCGTCGGGAAGATTCAGGGCACCATCGTCGATTATCTGATGCCGCCGCTCGCCGTGGGCGAGCTGATTATCGCGCTTGTCGGCGCCGCGGTGACGCGCGCGATCCTCGTCGGTATCGCGCTGTGGGCCGCCATGCTGTTCTGGCCCGGCGTCCACGTCGCCCCGCAGCATCCATGGGCGGTCGCGCTGTTCGGCGTCCTCGGGGCGATGATGCTGGGCTTCCTCGGGCTGCTGACCTCGGTGTGGGCCGAAAAATTCGATCATGCCGCCGCGGTCACCAACTTCGTCGTCACGCCCCTCGCGCTGCTGTCCGGGACGTTCTACTCGGTCGACAAGCTCGCCCCCTGGTTCCAGTCGGTCGCGCACGGCAACCCCGTCTATTATGCGATCATGGGGTTCCGGTACGGCTTCATCGGCACGGTCGATTCGACGATTGCCAATCCGGTCGCGACCGCAGCGCTGTTCCTTATCGGCGTAAATGCGCTGCTGGGCGTCATCACCTATCGTCTTCTGGCGTCAGGCTGGAAGCTCAAGGCCTGAAGAGTCCGCACCGACCCGCGAGGGCCGGTCAGGTCAGTGGCGGTGGATCGAGCGGACGCGGTAGCGACCGCGATCGAGCCCGTCGAACATCGCCTCGACCTGCGGGTGATCGACCGGCCCTTCGTCGCCGTCGGCCACCAGATTCTGCTGGCTGACATAGGCGATATAGGCGCTGTCCTCGCTTTCGGCGAGTAGGTGGTAATAGGGCTGTTCCTTGGCCGGGCGGATCGCCTCGGGGATCGCCTGATACCATTCCTCACTGTTCGCGAAGACCGGATCGACGTCGAACACGACGCCGCGAAAATCGAACATCCGGTGCCGCACGATATCGCCCGGCGCAAAGCGCGCGCGTTCGATCAGCGGCGCGGATATAGCGGCGGCGGGCGTATCGGGCAGGGAAGTATTCTTGATCGTCATGTCGTTAACTTATGACGATCCGCGGGGGATTCAAGTCCATTCCCCAGTCCCGCGACGGCCCGCGCCACGGGTCGAAACATGGGGAAAAATGGAGGAGAGTGAGGGATTCGAACCCTCGGTACCGTTGCCGGCACTTCGCATTTCGAGTGCGACGCTTTCGACCACTCAGCCAACTCTCCTCGCTGAGGCGGTTGCCCCTAGCGGCGGTCCGCATATGTTGCAACCCCTTCGTCACAAAATTGCGTCCCGCCGCCATTTTTCACCGGTGCATCAGGGCCGGTCGGCCTCCCACCAATAGGGATCGCGCTTGCGATTGCCGGTTTCGGCTTCGTTGAGCGTCATCGGGTCGTAGAGCCGTCCGCCGAGCATCACGCGGTGGATCTGTTCGGTGTTGCGGATATTTTCGGTCGGATCGGCATCGAGAATCAGCAGGTCGGCGAGCTTGCCGGCCTCGAGCGAGCCGACGTCCTTTGCATAGCCGAGCGCCGTGGCCGGCATGATCGTTGCGGCGCGCAATGCATCGATATTGCTCCAACCGCCGCGTACGAAGGACCATATCTCCCAATGCGCGCCGACGCCGGCCTGCTGGCCGTGCGCGCCGATCGACACGTTGCGGCCGACCGCGGCGATCTTGCCCGCCTCGCGCGCCGAATCATCGTCGACATAGTCGCTTTCGGGCGCAATCACGCGGCGCTTGTTGTCCGCCGCCAGAATGGCAGGCGGGATGTGGCGCGCGAGGATCGGCTGTTCCCACACATTGGTATGCGCGCGCCAATAGGGATCGCCAGCAGGGCCGCCGTACGTCACCACCAGCGTCGGGGTATAGTCGGTCTTCGTCTGGCCCCACAGCTGCACCAGATCCTTGTAGAAGGTGTGCAGCGGAATATTATGCTCGACGGTCGTGTTGCCGTCCTGGATGAGCGTCAGGTCCATCGTGTAGAGCGAGCCGCCCTCGGGCACGACCGCCATATTTTCGGCCTGCGCGGCCTTGACCACCATCTGTCGCTGTTCGCGGCGGGGCTGGTTATAGTTTTTGACGCTATGCGCGCCCTGGGCCTTCAGGCGGCGGACATGCGCCAGAGCGTCTTCATAGCCGTCGATTTCGGCATAGATGCCTGCCGCCTTGGCGCCGTAGATGATCTCGCCGGTCGAGAAGATGCGCGGCGCGAGGATCAGGCCGGCACGCTGCATTTCCGACGACACGAAGATTTCGGACGCGCGCGACGACGGGTTGTGACTGGTCGTCGTTCCCATCGCGAGGTTGACCATCTCCGACCAATTCTGCTGCGGCACCAGCTCGTCATCGCCATGCGGGCCGTGGGCATGGGCATCGACAAAGCCCGGAACGATCGTTTTGCTCGTCGCATCGACCGTCACCGCGCCTGCCGGAACGGTCACGGCGCCCGCGGGCCCTACGGAAACGATGCGGTCGCCGTCGATGACGATCGCGCCATTGTCGATGATGCCGCCGTCCTTGGTCGCCATCGTCACGATTTTGGCGCCGGTGATCACCACGACGCCTTTGTGCTTCGCTGCAGCCTGGGTCATCGAAAGCGAAACGCCTTCGGTGGGCGGCGTGAATTTCACCGCGCGGTCGTCGCCGGGAGCGTCAGCGAACATTGCGCCCAGGTCGGCGCTAAACAGCGTTGCGCCGCGCGTCCAGTGGAGACGCCGGCCGCCGTCCGACCAATGCATATAGTCGGCGCCGCTGCCGCTGATCCGCGTGACGGGCAGGGCGCCGCTCTTGGTCGAAAGCGATACGTCCTGACCGCCGGGCATCAGCGGGGTGACATAGGCATCATGATTCTCGCGGAAGGCGAGGGTGCGGCCGTCGGGCGAAATTTCATAATCGCTGACCAGGTCGCCGCTGGCATGAACGCGCTTGTCCTGACCGTTGAGGTCAGTGCTGACCAGCTGGTTCTTGCCGTCGCCCGACGCGACCATGAAGATCCGGTCGCTATCGGTGCCGAACTGCGGCTTGGCGCCATTGTCGGTGATCCGGACGGGGGCGCCCCCGGTCGCTGCGACGCTGTAGATGCCGGGGTCGTCGCCCCAGCGCTGTGACGTCAAGCCGCCGCCCGAACGGCGCTCGAATGCGATCAGCTTACCATCCGGGGAATAGCGCGGTTCGGCATAGTGGCCGGGGACGCTCGTCACCTTGCGCGACGCGCCGCCGCCTCCAGCGATGGTATGGATTTCGCCAAGACCGGCGTCGGTCCAGCGCACGAAGACGATCTGCTTGCCGTCGGACGACCAACTCGGCCAGAGTTCGAACGCGGCGCTTTTGTCCGCGGTCAACCGGCGCGCGGTGCCGCCCGTCGCGGGCTTGACCCAAAGCTTGCCGAGCGTCTCGAAAACCACCTGCTTGCCGTCGGGCGAGACTTCGGCCCAGCGCGGCATCTGGGTCTGGAAGCTGTCGGGTGCGACCTTGACCACGGGATGCGTCGCATCGATGATCACGCGATCATCGTCGATCTGGAAGGGAATGATCCGCGCATCGCCACCTCCGGGGGCCACGCGGCGCAGCTTTCCGCCGGCCCAGAACAGGATTTCTCCGCTATCGGGCGTCCACGCCATATTCGGGTAGACGCCGGTGACCGCCCAGGTTTCCTGCACATCCTGATCGAGCGCGTCATAGACCTTCTTCTCGGCGCCCGAGGTCAGATCCTTGACGTAGAGTTTCGACTGCGCGCCCTCGCGGCGGACGAAGGCGAGCTTCTTTCCGTCGGGCGAGGGGGTGGGGCGCACCGCGCCGCCATCGCCCGATGCGGCGGTGTCGACCTCTCCCGTGTCGAGATTATAGCGTTCGATATGGAACAGGTCGGTGTTGCTGTCCTGCGCATATTCGAAGATCGGCCCCGGCGTGACGTTGCGCGTGTAATAGACATGCTTGCCGTCGGGCGCAAAAATCGGTTCGCCCAGCTCTTTCTGATGCCGCTCGTTCGGGCGCTTGACCAGCGGAACGCCTGCCCCGCCCGACACATGATAGAGCCAGACTTCGCCGGTGCCGAGCGAGCGCCCGGTGGTGAAATGCTTCTTGGCGACGATGAACTCACCGTCGGGACTCCAGCTCGGCTGGTTGAGCAGGCGGAATTCTTCCTTCGACAGCTGGCGCTTGTCGCTGCCGTCACGGTTCATGATCCAGATATTGTCGCCGCCGCCGCGGTCGGAGACGAAGGCGATGCGCTTGCCATCGGGCGAGAACCGCGGCTGATGCTCATAAGCGAGCCCTTCGGCGATACGGGTGGGCGTGCCGCCCGCGATGGGCATGGTGTAGATATCGCCGAGGAGGTCAAAGGCGATCGTCTTGCCATCCGGCGCGACATCGATGTTCATCCAGCTGCCTTCGTCGACCGCGATCGGCACTTTGTGCGTTACCATTCCGGGCGGCGCGTTGACGTCCCATTTTTCGGGCTTTGCGTCGGCCGCAGGCGTGGCTGCTTGTTGAGCGAAAACCGATGTCGAACAGGCCAGAGTCGCGGCCAGGGCGAGTGCAATGCGCGCCATGAAATTATCCCCTGTTGTAATTATGCTGTGAGCATATGGCGCTCCCCGCAAAGCGCAAGCCGCCGCTTTCGACGAAGCCGCTGGCGGCGTCGACGGACGGCTGCTAGCGCGATAGGTAGCAATAAAGGACTGGGAGAGATTTGTGCCGCTGACGGGAATACGCGTGCTCGATTTCGGGCGCTATATTGCGGGCCCCTATTGTGCCGCCTTGCTCGCCGATTATGGCGCCGATGTCATCCGGATCGAGGCGCCCGGCGGCAATGATGACCGTTTTACCGTGCCCGTCGCCGAGGATGGATCGGGCGCGATGTTCATGCAGATGGCGCGCGGCAAGCGGAGCCTGAGCCTGAAGCCCGGAACGCCCGAGGGCCGCGAGATCGTACGCAAATTGGTCGCCGGCGCCGATGTCGTGATCGCCAACCTGCCGCACGATGTGCTGAGCAAGCTTGGACTGGATTATGAAAGCCTGTCGGCGATCAATCCCCGCATCATTCTTGCAACCGCGTCGGCCTTCGGCAGCGAGGGGCCGCTTTCGGGGAGCGTGGGCTTCGACGCGGTGGGTCAGGCAATGTCGGGGACGATTCACCTGACCGGCACGCCCGACCAGCCCTATCGCGCGCAGGTCAATTACGTCGATTTCGGCACTGCGCTCCACTGCGCCTTCGGGGTCATGGTGGCGCTGCGTGAACGCGAGCGGACGGGGCGGGGGCAGTGCGTTTCGGGTTCGCTTCTCGGCACCGCGCTGGCCTTTTCGAACGCGTTGACGATCGATCATGCGATCAACGGGATCGAACGTCAGCCGATGGGAAATCGCAGTTTCAGCTCGGCGCCCACCGATCTGTTTCGCACCCGCGACGGCTGGATTGTTACCCAGATCGTCGGCGGCGCGATCTTCGCGCGCTGGGCGGCGCTGGTCGGGCGCCCCGAACTGGTCGACGATCCGCGATACGCAAGCGACATCGACCGCGGCGATAATGGTGCCGAACTAAGCGCGATCATGCAGAGCTGGTGCATCGAACGCAGCACCGACGCGGCGATTGCCGAGCTTGGCGCCGCGCGCGTTCCTGCCGCGCCGATCCTGAAGCCCGGCGAAGCGCTGGCGCACCCGCAGGTGGCCGCGATGGGCCTGATCGAGCCGCTTGCCTATCCCGGCTCTCCCGCGCCGGCGCCGGTAATTCGCGCGCCGATCGGGATGTCGGATGCGGCAAAGGTCACAGCGCAGCGCGCACCGCAGGCGGGCGAACATAGCGACGCGATCCTTGCGGAGCTTGGTTATGATGAAGCCAGCATTTCCGCTTTGCGCGCGCAAAGGATTATTTGATCCGCCTTGCGGTGGACGGGGTAACATCGCCTTCCTAAGTTGCGAACCACAACCGAAATCTAGCGCAGGAGTGTCCGATGGCCGACCAGAATGACTATGTGCCGCCGAAAGTGTGGAGCTGGGACAAGGAAAGCGGCGGACGTTTCGCCAACATCAACCGCCCGATCGCTGGCCCAACCCACGACAAGGATTTGCCAGTCGGCAAGCATCCGCTCCAGCTCTATTCGCTGGGTACGCCCAATGGGGTGAAGGTGACCGTCATGCTGGAGGAATTGCTCGCGGCGGGTCATTCGGGCGCCGAATATGATGCGTGGCTGATCAACATCGGCGAGGGCGACCAGTTTTCGAGCGGTTTCGTCGACGCCAATCCGAACAGCAAGATCCCGGCGCTCGTCGATCGCAGCGGCGACACGCCGATCCGGGTGTTCGAATCGGGCGCGATCCTGATCCATCTCGCCGAAAAGTTCGGAGCTTTCCTGCCGACCGATCCCGCGCAGCGCGCCGAAACGCTGTCCTGGCTGATGTGGCAGATGGGAAGCGCGCCCTTTCTCGGCGGCGGCTTCGGCCACTTCTATGCCTATGCGCCCTTCAAGCAGGAATATCCGATCAACCGCTATGCGATGGAAGTGAAGCGCCAGATGGATGTGCTCGACCGCCGTCTGGCCGACAATGAATATATCGCCGGCAGCGATTACAGCATTGCCGATATGGCGATCTGGCCCTGGTACGGCGCGCTTGCCAAGGGGTTGATCTATGACGCCGGCGAGTTCCTGCAGGTGCAGGACTACAAGAATGTCCAGCGCTGGACCGATCAGCTTGCGGCGCGCCCTGCCGTCAAGCGCGGGCGCATGGTCAATCGGGTGATGGGCGACCCCGCGTCCCAGCTGCGCGAACGCCACGATGCGTCGGATTTCGACCTCCGCACTGAGGACAAGCTGCAGGCAGCGAACGGATAATTTTGCGCATTTTGCATGCGGGGCGCGCGGGCGATCGTTAACTTCTGCCCGCGTGCCGTGCATTTCGCCGCCGACCGCTGCGCCCATATTCGGTAAATTGCGCAAAATTCCCACACGCCGCCTTTGAGCGATGCTTGACGCGCAGCGGTCATGTTGGCCGCATGACAGGTCCATACCCCCCAAAACATCGCCCGCCGCCCGACGGTCATTCGCGAGGTTCTGCGTCTGGCCCGCAACGAGCGGGCGGCGGCGGTCGTCGAAATGGCGCTGGTGCTGCCGCTGTTTCTGACGCTGCTCATCGGCATCCTGATCTACGGGCAATATTTCCTCCTCGCACATAATGTGCAGCAAGCTGCGAACGATGGCGCGCGCGCCGCGATTGTCGGCCTCGACGCCGCCGATCGCCGGGCGGTGGCGATCCGCGCGGTTGATCGCAGCATGGCGAGCATCGGCGATTACAGCCCCGCCAACCGCACGATAGCGGTCAGTGAGACAAGCGAAGCGGTGACCGTCGCGTTGACCTACACCGTTCCCGCCGACCATTTCCTCCGCTCCTCCTTCGTTCCGGCGCCCGGCCATGTGATCAGCGCCCGCGCGACCTTCGAACTGCCGGCGGATTGACGATGCGCCGGCGCATCCTCGCAAAGCTGGCGCGCGATACGCGCGGCGGGATCAGCATCGCATCGGCGCTGGCGATGACGATGCTGATCGGCTCGGCGGCGCTGGCGGTCGACTTCGGATCGCTCTATCTCGACCGCCGCAAGCTTCAGGGCATCGCCGATGCCGCCGCGCTGGCGGCGGCGGGACGCCCCGGCAACGAACGGGCGGCGGCCGACCGGATCATCGCCGCCAACTGCAATTGCGCGATCACCATATCGGCCTTCCAAGCCGGAACCTATACCGCCGATCCCGGCATAGCCGCCGAACAGCGCTTCGCCCGCGGCGGTTACACTCCCAACGCAATCCATGTCGTGCTCACCCGCGAGCGTCCGCTGTTCTTCGGGCGCTTTCTGACCGGACGCGACCATAGCGTCATATATGCCAGCGCCACCGCCGCGCGGCAGGGCTATGCCGCGTTCTCGCTCGGCTCGCGCGTCGCCGCGGTGCACGGCGGTCTGCGCAATGCGCTGCTGTCGGCGCTCACCGGGAGTCAGGTCAATCTGAACCTAATGGACTATAAGGCGTTGGCCGATGCCGACATCGATCTGCTCGCTTTTTCCGACGCGCTGCGCACCGAACTCGATGCCGACGTGCTGACCTTTGGCCAGACGCTCGATACCCAGGCGACCTTACCACAAGTGCTGGGCGCGCTCGCCAAGGCAAGCGACGGGCAGGCGGCAAAAGCGATCGGCACGCTCGCCGATGCGGCACTGCCGCGTAGCCTCCTGCCGTCGCGCGCAATCGACCTCGGCCCGCGCGCATCGAGCATCCGGATCGACCCAGCCAATCCGGTGAAGGTCAACGCGCTCAGCATGGTGCGAACGATGCTGTTGCTCGCCAACGCCAATCGCCAGCTCGATCTTGCGACCGGCGTCACCATTCCCGGGGGTTCGGGGGTCGATGTGGCGTTGATGATCGGCGAGCCGCCGGCCAACTCGCCGCTGATCGCGGTGACCGAAAAGCAGGACGTCATCGTGCGCACTGCGCAGGTCAGGCTCAAGCTGGCGGCGAGCGTCAACACGCCGCTCGCCGCAATCGATATCCCGGTCTATACCGAATTGGGATCGGCCGAAGCGCGCATTTCGGACATCGACTGCCACCACGGCAGCGACGCGGTAACACTGGGGATCAAGACGGCCCCCGCAACCTTGTCGATCGGCAAGGTCAATGCGATCGATTTTCAGAATATACAGCGCCCACTGAACCCGCAGCCGGTCAAGCTGCTCAGCCTGCCGCTCGCGAGCGTAAACGCAAAGGCCGAACTGGTGCTGTCCGATCTTTCCGAAAAGCCCGCACGCTTCACGCGCGACGACATCGACGTTGGCCGCGTCAAGACGGTCGAAAGCGGCGGATTGGTATCGGGCGCCGCCAAATCACTCGCCGATCGGATGGATTTGTCGGTCAACATCCTCGGGATCGGATTGAACGCCAAGGCGCTGACCAGCCTTGTCGGCGACACGGTCGGGCTGGCCGCGCCCGTGCTCGACGGCGTGCTTGAGAGCGTCACCGCGACGCTGGGGCTGCATCTGGGCGAGGCGGATGCGCGGGTCAACGCGCTGCGGTGCGGCAAGGCGCGATTGGTCTGATCGCTCCGTTTCGGCGCCATTGCCGGTACGCCGCGCCGCCAGCCGCCCCGCGTTCCTCCCATAATATGTCCATGGCTTCGAAGGGGAGGCGAATTTGGCGACGGCACAGGAACCCGAACGGGTATCGGCGGCGGACTTCATCCGGGGATTTGCAAGCTGGCGGCTCCGGTCGGCGCGGCGTCCGGTTGTAGTGACACACCATGGAAAGGACGCGCACGTTCTGATCTCGCACGATGATTACCGGCGGCTGCGCAAGCCCGCGAGCGGCGAAGCGGTCGACGCGCTGCAGGCCTCGCTTGCGAACCTCGTCGAGGCGATCCGCGATGCGGTGCTGCTGTTCGATCGCGACCGGCGTATCGTGGCGCTCAACCCCGCCGCGCGCGATTTGGTCGCCGGTGATGACGATCTGCTCGGGCGCCAATTGGTCGATATATTTCCGGGTTTCGGGGCAAGTCTGGCGGCGAGCCATGTCGCCCGGCTGATCGAATGCCGCGAACGCTTTGCGGGCGAGGTGCCTGGTCTTTTGCATCCGCGCCAGTGGCTGCGCGTCGACCTGGTGCCGGTTCCCGCGGGCGGCGCGATGATCCTTCGCGACACAAGCGCGACCTTCGAGGGGGCGGTCGAAGGCGACACGCGCGCCGCGACGATTGCGGCGATCGAGGCGCAGGGAATGATCGGCCACGCCCGCCTTTCGGTGCGCGAGGCGATCGAGGACGCCAATTCTGCGCTGATTTCGATGGTAGGCGTCGACGCGCTGGCGATCCGGCGCGTGCGCTTTTCGGCGCTGTTGTCGATCGCGACGCGGCGCTGCTTTGCCGAAGCGCTCGAAACCGTATTCCGCACCGGCGAACCCGCGCGCGTCGAGGCCGAGCTGATCAGCCGCGAAGGCGAGGCGGTGCCCGTAACCTTGTCGATCGCCGAACGGCGCGGCGCCTATGCCAGCGATGGCGCGGTGGTCGTGGCGGTACCAAGGTCGCCGCGGGCGGGGTGAGCGGTCGATAACGATCGATTCCGGTCATTCCCTCCAAATCGGCGGCGAACGGCGGTTACTGGGTGGAAAGTCGGCCTATGCCTGCTACATCTAGGCGAATGAAGAGTGTCCCAATGGTCCTCGCCCTGCTTTGCTTTTCCGGGTGTGCAAATTATGCAATCTCGATGGAGCAGGCTCGTGCAGAAGAGAGGCTTCCAACGTCTGACGAGGTTGCCGCCTATATCCGCTTGCAGTGGGAAACGGACTACGGCCCACGATTTGCTCGATTTGCGTCTCGCCCGTCGCAGAAGCCCGTTTTAGTGTCTGTGAATAATGTGCGGTGCGACTATTACATCGCCGCGCCGGAATGCTCTTTTGAAGTTGTGGCCCACTTTCTTAACGAGCTCCCGCAGCCGCAGAACATGGTAGATCGATACGGCTGGACAGATGACGGCAAGCTACAATCGGTTATCGTGATGTATCACCAGCGGAGGCGATAGGCGCGGCCATCTCGCATCGTCCGCAACCGGTCGCTCTCCGCCATTCCGACTCCCGTCCCCGATTTGCTAGAACCAGTTCCCCCGCGTGATCGCGGTGCTGCCCGCGGGAAGCGAGTAAAAGTCGCCATCTTCGCCGACGACGATCGGCCCCGGATAGCGCCGCTTCGCATCACCTAGAAACGCGGCGTCAAGGTAGCGCGACGGATAGGGCGGGACGATGTGGCTGAGGACGAGCATTCGCACCCCGGCGACCTTCGCACTGTCCGCCGCTTGCGCGGGGCCGGCGTGATAATCGAGGATGTCGTCCATGATCTGCCCGGTCTGCGGTCGGCCCGACGCCTTGAGCTGCGCAGCGATCAGTTTGACCATTTCGGGTTGCAGCGCTTCGTGCACCAGAAGATCGGCGCCCTTGGCAACCCGTTCTACCATTTTCGATGGCGCCGTATCGCCGCTCAGCACGACGCTGCGCCCCTTGTAATCGAAGCGATAGCCGACCGCGGGTTGCACCGGGCGATGATCGACCGGGAAGGCGGTCACGCGGAGGCCGTCCGCTTCATAGACGACGACCGGTTCGGTGGGCGTCGCGAAGGGGAGGGCCGTCGCACCCGCCGCGGCGGGCGGGGTCACGACCGGCCCGTGGTGCGCTGTGCGATAGCCATTGTCGAGCGCATAGGCCGCGTCGAAGCCGCCGATCACCTGATCGAGTCCCGTCGGGCCGTAGACGGGCAGGGGCGCCTTGTTGCCGCTGCCCGTCCAGCGCAGCAGCATCATCGGACCCATGCCGTCGATATGATCCGAATGATAATGGGTCAGGAACAGCGCCTTGATCTGGCCATTGGGCAGCCCCATCAGCGAGATGTTGCGCGCGCCGCCTTCGCCGGCATCGACAACGAACATCGCCTTGCCGGCAATCACCACCGTACAGGCGCCAGCACGATCGCGGTTGGGGAGCGGCGATCCGGTGCCGCACAGCGCCACATGCAGACCGTCGGGCAGACCGGCGAGATGGTCGCGGCCGACGCCGCGCTCGACGCCGCGCTTGAACACCCACATGCCGATCTGTTGCTGGAACAGCATTGCCGCGCCGCCGCACAGCGCGATCAGCACCGCAAGCGCGACGAGCAGCCGCAAAGATTTCCGCATTTTCCTCTCCCGCCCCTTGGTCCGCTCCTTTCATGCGACGACGCGGGCGTCTGGACAAGGGCCGATGTTCGGCGCAGTCTCCGGACGACTGCGTTTCGTC
Source organism: Sphingopyxis sp. P1IMeth2 (assembly GCF_900185685.1). Classification (NCBI taxonomy): domain Bacteria; kingdom Pseudomonadati; phylum Pseudomonadota; class Alphaproteobacteria; order Sphingomonadales; family Sphingopyxidaceae; genus Sphingopyxis; species Sphingopyxis sp. P1IMeth2. The sequence continues at coordinate 21,479 of NZ_FYAT01000003.1, read as the reverse complement.
GCGCAACTTACCTTTACGTAAACGTGAGCGCTTTCTATAAGGGCGCCATAGCCCAAGGGAGAATCAGAAAATGGACATGGAGTTCAGCCCCGAAGATCTCGCTTTCCAGAAGGAAGTGCGCGACTTCATCGCCGAAAATTACCCCGCCGAGCTGCGCGGCAAGCAGGACGAAGGGGATGAACTGACCAAGGAAGACTTCCTTGCGTGGCACAAGATTCTCTACAAAAAGGGCTGGGTCGCGCCGGCCTGGCCGGTCGAATATGGCGGCACCGGCTGGACCCCGACGCAGCGTTTCATCTTTTCGGAAGAAACCGCGCGCGCCGATTGTATCCGCCTGATGCCATTCGGCCTGTCGATGGTCGGCCCGGTCATCTACACCTTCGGAACCCCCGAACAGAAAGCGCGCTTCCTGCCGCGCATCCTGTCGGGCGAGGATTGGTGGTGCCAGGGCTATTCGGAGCCCGGTTCGGGATCGGACCTTGCCTCGCTGCGTACCGTCGCGGTGCGGGACGGCGATGAATATGTCGTCAACGGCCAGAAGACCTGGACGACGATGGCGCAGCATGCCGACTGGGGCTTTTTCCTAGTTCGCACCGACAAGGACGCCAAGCAGCAGGAGGGCATTTCCTTCCTGCTGATCGACATGAAGTCGCCCGGCATCACCGTGCGTCCGATCATCACGCTCGGCGGCGAGCATGAGGTCAACGAAGTCTTCCTCGAAGACGTGCGCGTGCCGGTCGAGCAGCGCGTCTATGAGGAGAACAAAGGCTGGACCTGCGCCAAATTCCTCCTCGCGCACGAACGCACGGGCATCGCCGGTGTCGCCTCGTCGAAGCGCGGCGTCGAACGCGTCAAGGCGATCGCGCGCACCGAACTCGACGGCGACAAGGCGCTGCTTCAGAACCCCTTCTTCAAGCGCAAGGTCGCGGAACTGGAGATCGACCTGACCGCGCTTGAATTCACCGAACTGCGCAGTCTGGCCGGCGCCAATGCCGGCAAGGGACCGGGACCGGAATCGAGCCTGCTCAAGATCAAGGGGTCCGAAATCCAGCAGCGGCTCACCGAACTGACGCTGGAAGCGGTCGGCCATTACGGGGCGCCCTATTTCCGCGGCTTCGGGGAAGGCGATAACGAGCACCCGATCGGTCCCGACTATGCACACCGCGCCGCGCCGACCTATTTCAACATGCGCAAGACCACGATCTATGGCGGGTCGAACGAGATCCAGCGCAACATCATCGCGAAGATGGTTCTGGGACTCTGATCACATAATCAACGTCATCCCGGTGGAGGCCGGGATCTCGACCTGTTGCCATGATGCGGCAGTGAGATTCCGGCTTTCGCCGGGATGACGATGAAATCGAGGATAACGACAATGGATTTCACCTATACCGAAACGCAGGACATGATCCGCGACACGCTGTCGCGCTTCCTCTCGGACACCTATGATTTCGAGACGCGTCAGAAGTTCATCAATTCGGACAGCGGGCGCGATCCGGCGATCTGGACGGCGCTGGCGCAGGAACTCGGAATGCTTGGCGCTGCCTTTTCGGAAGAACAGGGCGGCCTTGGCGGCGGGGCGCTGGAAAATGCGATCGTCATGGAGGAACTGGGCAAGGTCATCGGGATCGAGCCCTATCTGCCGACCGTCGTGATCGCGGGCGGCGCGTTGAAGGCCGTTGGCGGCGCGCAGGCCGATGCGATGATCCCCGAAATCATCGGCGGCAACGCCATCGTTGCCTTTGCATACGCCGAACCGCAGGGGCGCTATGATCTCGCCAATCTACGCACGACTGCGAAGAAGGATGGAGCGGGCTATGTCCTGAACGGTCACAAGGGCGTCGTCTATGCCGCACCTTGGGCGACCCATCTGCTCGTCACGGCGCGGACCGGCGGCGGCCAGCGCGACCAGGATGGCGTGTCGCTGTTCCTGATCGACGCCAATCTTCCCGGCATCGTGCGCCGCGATTATCCCACCGTCGATGGCAACCGCGCATCGGAAATCTATTTCGAAAATGTCGCGGTCCCGGGCGATGCGCTGCTCGGCGGCGAAGGCGCCGCGCTGCCGCTGATCGAACAGATCGTCGATGAAGCGACCGTCGCGGTCTGTGCCGAGGCGACCGGCGTGATGCAGAAGCTGCACGAAGGCACGCTGGAATATACCCAGCAACGCAAGCAGTTCGGCGTTCCGATCGCCAAGTTCCAGGTGCTGCAGCACCGCATGGTAGACATGTTCATGGAAGTCGAACAGGCGCGGTCGATGACGATCATGGGCACGCTGAAGCTCGACCTCGCGGCCGATGCGCGCAAGGCGGCTGTTTCTGCGTGCAAGTCGAAGGTGAGCCGCGGCGCGAAATTCGTCGGCCAGAATGCGATCCAGACGCACGGCGGCATCGGCATCACGCAGGAACTGGCGATCGGCCATTATTTCAAGCGTGCGACGATGATCGAGGGGCAGTTCGGCAGCGCTGACTATCACCTCGACAGGTTCGAGCAACTGACCCTCGCCGAATGAGGGTGTGCCGTCGGCATCGCGCTCAATAAGCGATGTCGACGGCGACCCGCAGCGTCCGCGGCCGCAGCGGCGTCAGATAGCCGGGGCTCCCCTCGACGAAGGGCGTTCCGAGCGCGAACCGATTCCCTTTTAAATCGAGCAGATTGGTCAGCGTCACCGACAGGCCGCGCCGCCCGTTGCCGAGCCGCATCGCAAGGCCGGTATCGACATAATCGCCCTGGCCCTCGCCAAGCACCGGCCCGATCCCGAGCCGCGACGGTCCGATATAGTTGGCCCAGCCGTTGATCCGGATTTCCTCGTCGTCGCCGACGGGCGCCGCATAGGTGATCGCTCCGCGCACCGCATGGCTTGCGACATTGGGGATCCGCCCCAGCCGGCCCGGCGCAAAATCGGCAACCAGCGCGATTTGGGGAGCCAGATCATCGACGCGGCTATGGTTATAGACCGCGCCCAGATCGAAGGAGAGAGTGGGCGTCACGCGGACGGCGAGCGAACCCGAGATGCTGGTGATACGCCCATCGCCGATGTTGGCGGTCGTCGGAAAGCCGTTGCCGTCGATGAAGTCGGCCTGAATGTTGAACCAGCGCGTGTGCGATACCGAAATATTGGCATCGAACGGGGTGCGGCCGCGCTCGCCGAGCCTTATGCCGCCTTCCCACGTATGAACCCGGTCGTTGCGATAACGGCGGACGAAATTGCCGTCGACGGCAAGGCCGCCGGGCCGAAACCCCTCCTGATACCGCGCATAAAGCGTCAGGTTCGATAGCGGCCGCGCGAGAATGGCGAAGGAAGGAAGAAGGTCGCTTTCGTTGCGATGCGCGGTGATCGCCTTGCCCGACGCTGCGAGCGCCAGAGCGAGGGCGACGTCTTCGCCGCTTCCGCCCAAGCGTGCGTGCGAGTAACGCAGCCCCGCCGTAGCAATCACATCGGGCAAAAGTTCGGCCGTCAGCTCGCCATAGCCGGTATATTCGGTAACGCGGTTGGTGACGCCGGTCAGTGCCGACCGCATCTGGATGCCGCCGAATTCGCGGCGCTGCTGCGTTTCATTGTCGACGATGCTCGCGCCGACCACCCAACCCCAACCGTCGCTATAGGGGCGCGACAATCGCGTCTCGCTCGCCCACATGCGCGTATCGTTGAACTGGTCCAGAACGCGCGGGTCGCCGCCCGCGGGGGTGGCGTCGAAGCGCTCGTAAAGCCGGTGATCGATATAGGCGTTCGAGGATTGCAGGCGCAGATTGTCCCAGTCGCGTGTAACGACGAGCGTGCCCATCCCGTAACGGCCGCGCGCATTCTGCTCGACGAGCGAATTGCGCGTCAGCGGCGGTGCATCCTTGTCGGCATACTGGGCATCGTCGGCGGTCGTCGATTGATAGACGCCGCCGATATCGACGGTCCAGTCGGCCGCCGGGACAAGGCGCAATGTCCCGCGGCCGCCGCGCACCGTGACGCGATTGACGTCATTCTGGCCGAGCAGCGAATTGTCGATATAGCCGCCATCGGTGATCATATAGCCGACAAGGCGCAGTGCGCTGCCGCTGTCGCCGATCGGGACATTGGCGATGGAGCCGATGTCGCCGCCCGGTTCGCCATGCTGGGTTGCGGTCAGACCGGCGATCGCCTGTACGCTCGCCTCTCGCGCGTCGGGTGCGCGCGGCACGACGCGGATGATGCCGCCAAGCGATCCCGCGCCGTAGAGGGTGCCTTGCGGCCCTTCGAGCACCTCGACGCTGTCGATGTCATAGAGGCGCAGGTCGGGGTCGGGGGCGTTGTAGCTCAGCCGAATGTCGCCGAAATATTGCCCGACGGTTGCCTGTGTCGGCCCCGTGAAGCTGGAATCGGCGATTCCGCGGATGAACAGCTTGTTGCGGCCCGAGCCCAGATGGGTCGACGACACGGTGGCCATTCGCGACAGGATGGATTCCGTACCGCGCTCGCCGCCGAATGCCAGATCGTCGCCATCCATCCGGGTGACGACGCCCGCAAAACTGGAATAGGGCAGGTCGGCCTTTGTCGCGGTCACGATGAATTCATACGGCGGCGCTTCGGGCGGCGGCGCTGCCGCAGGCACCGCAGGCGGGGGCGGGCGACGTACGGAGCGCGGGGCGACCTGCTTCTCGATTCGCCAGCTTGTGGCGCTGACCCGCACTGCGCGCACGCCCGTGCCGTCGAGCATCTGCCGGATCGCTTCGTCGACCGACATCCGCCCGCGCACCGGGCGCATCCGCGTCCGCCACAGCGCCGGGTCGCTGACGCTGATGCTGACACCGCCCTGACGGCTGAGCAACGGAAGCGAGGTCGAAAGACTGGCGCGGGGCACGTCGAACGCGCGTTCTTCAGCCGCCATCGCCTGCGCGGGCAGGATGATAGTCGCGAGTCCCAGCGCAAGAGACAGGCGCGCGTGCATCGTCAGCGGCTGACCACCCAGCCATCGCCGCGCCGCTCGGCTTTGGCGCCCGACAGCGCCGCAAGGTCGGCCACGGTGCGATCGCTCGCCTTGTCGACGACGAGGGTACCGCGGAACGACAAGCGCGACGCCGAGGGATCGATCTGCACGGATATCCCAGCCGTCCGCTTCAGATCGTCGGCGACGGTCTGAAGCGCCGCGCCGTCATAGACCAGCAGGCCGCTCCGCCATCCACCGACCGTGGCCGTACCGACGCGCCGTATGCGTGGCGGCTGCGTATCGCCGTCGCGCGCGTCGATCGCTTGCCCAGCCACCAGGCGCAGCTTGCTGCGATCGGGGGAATAGAGCACGACGCCCTCCGAAACCGCGACCGCGGTCCGATTGCCGGCGCGCACCACATTGAAGGCCGTCCCGAGATCGATGATCTGCGTTCCGCCCGTTTCGACGACGAAAGGGCTGTCGGTGCGGTGCACGACATGGAACATCGCTTCGCCGCTTTCCAGCCGGGCAAAGCGCGGATGGTCCTTGTCGAGCCGCAGGGTCGAGCCGCCGTTGATCTCGATCCGCGAGCCGTCGGCAAGGGTGATCGTGCGATGCTCACCCGCGGCGGTCTGGATCACGTTCCGGCCGCCCGACAGGTCGAGCGAGGGGAGGGCGACGACCCCGACGATCGCCGCGGCGACCGCTCCGCCAAGCCACCAGCGACGCGGCATGCCCCGATCGAGTTCAGCCGGATCATTCGCCGGGGATACCGACGGCGCAGCGGGGGGCAACGCATCGAGATCGAGGTCGAGGCTCGCCAACGCGTCGTAGATTTCGGCATGTCCTGGGTCCTCGGCAAGCCAGTCGGCAAAGCCGTCCCAATCGGCAAAGTCGGGCGCGCGTTGGCGGACGATCCAGTCGATCGCCTGGGCTTCGCTCGCGGTCACATGGTCAGCCGGCATCGAATTGCCTCCTGACGGCAGCGAGCGCGGCGTAGACCTTGCGGAGATCGGCCTCCACCGTACTTATGCTGATGCCCATTTCGGCGGCGATATCGCGTTGCAATACCCCGTCGAAGCGGAATCGACGAAAGACCTGTGCCGGGCGATCGCCGGTCGCAGCGATGGCGCGCTCGGTCATTGCCAATTGCTCGCGCGAGATAAGCACCGCCTCGGCGCCGGGTTTCTGCGCTGCGCTCGCTTCGCCCCACGCCTTGTCACGCAACTGGCTCTGACGCACCGAACGATAGCGGTCAAGCATCAAATTATTGGCCGCGCGCATGACATAAGAGAGCGGGTCGGCTACAGGGCCGCTGTGGCGTTCGGTCAGGCGCATCCACAAATCCTGAAACAGATCTTCGGCAGCATCGCCCGCGCCGCGAACCGTCAGAAACCGGATGATCCGGTCGCGGTTGGCGAGCAGGACGCCCTCGATGCCGTGGGCCGCGTCGGATCGGTCATTTGCCTCGGTCATTCTGAACTTGTTTCGGAACGCCATTCCTTTTCGATCCCGGCCCGCCCGACCGGCACCATACGCCCCCCCGCTGATGCCGCCATATAGCGGCAGCGAGGAGGCTTGCAACCGCGGTCGAGCGCGGCCACGCACCGGTACCAGTGCGAACGCGCGCATCGGCATGGTTCCGGGGGTTGTCATTCTGTCGGCCTTTGCAAGGGGGAGGCGGGGGTAGGGAGTGCCTCCCCCTTGCGGCTGCGACCGGCCCCGATGGGGGGCTTAGAGGCCGACGCGCAGGCTTGCACGGAACGCCCAGCCGATATGGCTTTGCTGTTCTTCCGCGGACACTTCGGCGCCGGCCTGAAAGGCCGAATTGCCGACGATGCCGCGGATGCGGCCGACCCAGCCGCTCGTGCGATCATCGGGGACCAGGGTAAACGGCGTGCCGTCCTTGAACGACGCGACCGTCGCACCCAGCGACCCGCTGACGATCTGGCGGCGGCCACCTTCGATTTCGAAGCGTGTCCAGCCGTCATATTCGTCGGCGCCCCCGAACTCGAGCCCAAGCGCGACGGTGCCGCTGACCGACAATTCGTCGCTGCTGCGGCCGGCGACGGTCAGATCGAGCGCGTCACCGCCGCCGGTTTCGGCATAGCCGTCTTCCTTGAGCTTGAAATAATCCACCGCGAGCGTGGGCCGGAAGCTGATCCCGCCAAGCTGCGCGTCGCGCGCGATCGAGCCCGATGCCGACCACAGCGTCGCATCCCATTTGCCGCGCATCGTTTCGCGAATATCCTCGGCACCGGCTTCGGCGCTGAACACGCGTGTGCCCTTGAGCCGGATCGGAGCGCCGGAAACGCGCGCATGGGCCAGCCAGTCGTTCGAATTCAGGCGCCAGTAGAGCGCGCCTTCCCACTGGGTCGAGCTGACCTCGCTGTCGTTGCTGCTGTTGCCGTCCTTACCGCTGAGGAAGGCCGCCGACGCACCGAAATTGCCGATGCCGCTCTTGATCTCGGCGCCGAGCGAAATGCCCCAGCCGCTGACATCATAACCCGCGGTATCGCCGATGCTCTTCGACGTGCCCCATACGGCCTGGTTGACCCAATAGCCCCATTTGCCCTCGTCCTGGAACGGCGCGTTGGGGTCTTGCAGATAGCGTGCGAGCGCGCGCGAGCCCGAGGTGACGGTTTCGAAGACGCCGCCTTCATGTTCGGGCAGCATCTGGTTGAGCTGATTGCGGAACTGGTCGCCATCGACGATGTCGAGGAAGACGCCTTCGACCACCTGGTCGGCCGAAAGCGCATCGACGACCGCGTTGAACGCCGACGCCTGCGACCGGTTGAGGCCAAGCTCGCTCGTGCTCTTTCGCGCGATGTTGACGCGCAGCTCGTTCGCCGTCGAGGTCAGCGTGCCCTTGTAGAGGAAGGGCACGAGCGTCGATGTGGCCGTCAGATTGTCCGCGCCGGTCAGCGTTCCTGCCGTCAGGACGACGTGGTCACCCTCGGCATCCTCGATGCTCGACAGCTTCAGCGCCAACTTGGAATCGGCGGCAAAGCTGGCCGTGCCGGTCACCTGCAACGCCGTGCCGGTGCTGCCGCTGTCGAGCGTGACCGCGACGATGCCCTTGTTGGTCACCGCGAGCGACGAGATGGTGGCCGCGCCGGCAATGTCGAAGGTGCCGCCGTCGACCGACACCGCAAGACCCTGCGCATTGGCGAGTTGCCCCGCAAAGCGGGCGGTGCCGCCGATCGACAAGATGTCCGTGCCGCCGCCGAAGTCGGCATTGCCGGTAAACACCGACGTTCCCGTCAGCGCCATCGTGTCATTGCCGCTGCCGAAGCGCGCATTGCCGGCATAGGTGGCGTCGCCAGACAGCGCGAGGCGGTTGTCGCCGGCGCCGAAATAGCTGTTCCCCTTCACCGAACCGTCGGCGATGTCGAAGATATCGTTGCCGGTACCGAAGCGGACGTCGCCCGTAATCGACGGCGCGGTGACACCCGATGCAACCGCCGTCTGCTTGACGGTCGCACCGCCGCCGTTGGCCGACAGGTCGATCGCGACATTGCGATCCGACGACGCGAGCGCGCCGCTGGCGCTGATCGCGCCGCTGTTCTCGACCATGTCGACATTGCCCGACAGATCGACGATCGCGCGCGCGGTCGCGGCATCGCCGCCGGCCTTGGCCGAGATCGACCCGCTGTTACGGATCAGCGCCACGTCGGCGCCCGCTTCCACCAGGATGCCGGTGATCGACGAGGTCGCGCTGCTGCCGCCCGTCGCATCGATCTTGCCCGCGTTGCGGATTTCCGGCGTGATCGTTCCCGCACCGGCGCGGATCGCGGTTGCCGACGCATCCTTCGACGTGGCTTGAACGCTGCCGCTGATACCCACGCCGCCGGCGATGGTAACATTATGCCCCATGCCGCCGAGTTGGATCGCCGTCGCGTCCTTGCCCGCATAAAGGCCGTTTCCCTGCACCGAACCGTCGATGATCAGGCCGAAGCCGGTTCCCGTTCCGGCAACGGCACCGATCGCGATGTCGCGGTCCGCCGAGCCGATCCGCATCGCGGGGGCCGAACCGAAGGAGCGGACGACCGCCGATCCTTCCTTGTCGTCGTCGATGCCGTCCTTGTCCTCATCCTTGTCGGCAGCGTTCGTGTCCTTGGGCGGGACAGCCAGGACGATGCCGCCGCTGACATCGCCTTCGATCGACAGCGCCGGGCCGCCGATCAGCAGATCGTCGGCGTCGAGCTTCGCCGGGTCGGATGGCGCCGCCGTGTAGCGATAGCCGGTGGCGGTGAGCGTGCCCTGCACGACAAGCGCGCCGTTGATGTTGCCCGAAAGCCGCGCGGCGACTGCATCCACGCCCTGCGCGGTAATCGTGCCGGCGAGGCGGACATTGCCGGTGACATCCTGCAGTCCGACGCCGAGTGCGCGGTCGCCGATGACCGATACCTTGCCGTCGGTCGTGAAATTGCCGGTGAGCGGTCCGCCAAGCCGGATGCCCGCCGAATCATTGCCCTCGACCGTCACTTCGCCGCTGTTGACGATATTGCCGGTAAAGGCGCCGCCGGTTGCGATGCCGACGCGGTTCGATCCGACCGCAAAGGGCCCGTCGAGATCGCCGTCATTGTCGATGTCGGTGGGGGTATAGCTTTCGTCGATGATGATCTTGCCGGTCGCCGAATTGGTGATCGTGCCGGTCACGCCCGCATTGGCAAAAATGCCGCGCGCGCCGTCCGAATTGGTGATCTGGATCGTGCCGTCGTTGGTGACCTTGTTGTTGCTGTCGATCGTGACCGCCGTGCCGCTCGTCGGCTTGATCGAGCCTGCAGAGCCGATCTTGATATCGTCGGCTGCGCCCGATTTGACGGTCGAGGTGCTGACCGGCGTTGTCGTCGCGGTGGTGATGCTCGTTTCGGCGTATGCAGGCATGGCGATGATCGTCGCCAGGCAGGTCGATGCCAGCAGGGTCTTGCGCATGGAGTTCCTCTTTTGATGTCCCCCCGGGTCGATGGCCCGGAACCGAACACAAGACGGAGCGCGCCGCGCGCGACCTTGGAAAAAAGTCGCGCGCCGGCTTTTGGCCGCAAGAAACGGAACGGATCGGATGCACGGTCCCGCTATTCGCCGCCTCTCACCGCACGACGAAGGGGAAGAATGCCAATGACCGCCGAACCGGAAATACGGACGCCGCAGCCTGAATCTGATCTGGAAGGGCAGGGGTGGCACCGGCTTCCGAAGCTGCTCACCCCGTCCGATTGCGCCGATCTTTGCGCGATGTTCGACGCCGACGAGCGCTTTCGCAGCACGGTGACGATGCAGCGTCATGGTTTCGGCCGCGGCGAATATCGCTACTTTGCTTATCCCTTTCCCGCTGTCCTCGAACGGTTGCGGCAGCGCCTGTATGAAAGCCTGGCGCCGCTTGCGAACCGATGGGCGGCGCGTTTGGGAGCGAGCGCTTCCTTTCCCGCCGATCTGTCGGCCTTCACACGCCTTTGCCACGCGTCGGGTCAGGTTCGGCCGACGCCGCTGCTGCTACGGTACCGCGCCGGCGACTATAATTGCCTCCATCAGGATCTGTACGGCGACCTCCATTTTCCGTTTCAGGTGGCGGTCCTGCTGTCCGAGCCGGAAGTCGATTTCGACGGCGGCGAATTCGTCCTGACCGAACAGCGCCCGAGAATGCAGTCGCGCGCACATGTCGTGCCGCTGCGGATGGGTGACGCGGTCGTGTTCGCGGTCAACGAAGCACCGCGAGCCGGAACACGCGGCACCTACCGCGTCAAAATGCGCCACGGCGTCAGCGAAATTCGCAGAGGCGAGCGCTTAACGCTCGGCATCATATTTCACGACGCGCGTTAGGCGCGTGCGGCGATGGCGGACAGGGTGGTTTTGTTAAGTTAAACCCATGTATTTGAAATATTTTTCAAATTACATCCGCTTAATTTCGGACCCACACGGTTCCACCGCGCATCTGAATTAATGATTCAGTCCGTGTAAATTTTCTGCCATTGTTCGCTACGATTGTCTAACGTTTTCTTTTCTACTCATCCTTACAACGAGAGCAGAAAAATATACATGCCTCGAGGAAATTTGAGGCTTGAAGTTTGCAGGCGCAGGACCGGGAAAGCGAGACACATGGGAGGCGACTGACGAGCACGACTGGCCGACAACCGACGCTAGATTTCTGATCAAAAATTGGTGCAAGCGGCCGTAGCCCCGGATTCGGCTGCTCAAAAGGGAATGCAGGAATCCTCTTCTCGTAAATCCTGACCAACCCCCTCGCGCTAACGGTTCGCGCATCGCCGCCGCCGCAGCTATGACTCCATTCGCGGAGCAATGTCATCGTTATTGTTATCGTCCTGCGTTACTGGCTTCTTAGCCGGCAATTTTAGCGCCGACCGTATAGCCGCCATTTCTAAGGCGAGCTCTTCATCAGCTTCCGCTGCGGAAAGAAATTCATCGATTGCATTACGAGTCTCGGTGTCGCTACCAGCGACCGCTGCCTCAAAGAAGGCGGCTCTCTCCGTAATCAGCTTACGCCCTGCTTCGCTTCTCAGCATTGGCTGAACGAGATGACGGACGGTCTTGTCGGCGTCGTCGGAAAATTTCCCTTCAATTAGCAGGGCCATTCCTCCAGCAGACAAAAGGTTGTCCAAGCGAGCGACCTCAGCGCCGGAGTGCAGGGCATCTCTAAGGTGGCGATAGAGGGTCGCCCGCATACTTTTCGATACGAACTGCGAAAGATCGAACCAGCGCTGTCGAATTTCGTCGCTCGCCTGAAGGAGGGACCCCACCTGCTCGGCCAATGCGCCCCGCAGTTCTTCACCGAACGGCCTCTTTTCGCCAAGCTCGTTGCGATAAATCTTTAAGAGCCCTGCGGGAGCCAAATTTTCGAGAATGACTTTGCGCCACCCTGCCAAGTCTACATTATCCAGCCTGGCGCGTACCAACTTGATCAAGCGGTCGCGGTCAACGTCAATCGCCTTAGCCAAGCTCGTTATAACTCGGTTCAAGTTTCGCCCAAGCGGCATGGCTTCCACGCCCGTCCAAAAATCGTCCTTCTCGCTAGCGCGCACGATCGCAGCGTCCAAAACACCAGCACCTAAAACCTTTTCCATGATTTCGATATTTTTAAGAAGGAAGGCTGTCGGAACCGACTGTCCGCCGTTTTTGTCGATGGCGCGCTTGACCAAAGCCCAAACTAGCGGTTCGGGGCTAGGAATCGATGACATCATTCCGAGCAAATATGGAAGTCCATCTTTCCAAAGATACCATCGCAACGCATTATCGACTGCTTCGACGACATCGGGCTTGGCCGCGATAAGGTCGTCCCAGGTTTTTCCGTTCGGCGCGGGAAAATCGACGCCCCGCAGCAGCATGAGGGCTATGACATCGCCCAAGCGACTATCGTCGTCGATACTGTCGGCATTCTCGGCCAAAACATTGAGCCGAGTAGAATCGAAAAGTTCGTCACAGACAGTTTTGGCCGTCGCAGAATACGCTCGAAGGAGACCGATGGTGTCAAGCGCCGGGCCGGTTTGACTTTCGTCGAAATCTTGTTCTTGTAGGATTTTCTTTGCTGCCTCGACCAGTGGGTTCCAAGCTGGCTTTTTGTTGTCCTTAAACTGCACCGTCGGCGATCCGTCCGCGACGCGACGCACAATTTCGGGAACTGTTTTTGCTAACTCCTCGGTCGACAGGCGCGTGACAAGCGCATCAACAAATGCCGAGGCCGCCAATTCTGTGCGAAGCATCGCTCGATTGGCCGGCTCCAGTTCGGCAAGCAATGACAGAAGGTCATCGATCGGCCTTTTCAGCGCTACGCCGGGTGCTTGAAAGTTCTGTGCGGCTGCGAGTGTGTGAAGGGTATCCAGCGATGCTGCGATCTCCGGGAAAGTGTCAACATCGAGTTTAACTCGCGTCAACATCTCTGACAGGATGCGCGCAGATCCGACGAGGAAACCACCCTTTGGATCGTGCGCTGGTACCAACAGCCGCAATACATCGGCAAAATCGGGGCGCCAGTTCTTAGGGGCAGCCGAAGTCTTCCATGCTTCTGCAAGACCGGCGATTATGCGTTGAGCCCAGAGCTCATCTTTGCTGGCCGACCTGCCAACGAGTAGCGCCGCGTTCATTACAAACGTTCCGTCGATTGCGGATTGATCGTCATTCAGGGGTGGTTCTGCGAATACCGCCTCGGCAACTTCGACTGCTCCCGGGCCGGAAATAAGTTCGTCAAAAACACTGCGATCGTTAGCGGCAGTCGCGGAACGTATGGGTTCGGCGAGCAAAGTCTGAAAGGCCTTTTCTGGCACCACGCCGAAATGGAGAGCGAGGGTTTGGCGCCGCCAATCGGGCACAGCCGTTTGGATAATTGAACCCTCCTCGCTCACAAGCGCGGCGATGCCATTTTTGGAAATGTCCGCGCGGCGGCTGACGTAATGGATCATCGTAAGGAGATCGACAGAGCCATCGCCCCACTGCGCTAAGAGTGCGCCGCTGCTGTTGATGAGTTTGATAAGCTTGCGCGGTGTGGTTCGCTTACTAGCTGAAGTGCCTGGGTTTGCACGCTCGACGATCTTAGTGGCCCAATAAATGCGATCCGTGTTGGCGAGATCGCCGAACGCTTCCTTCAGCTTATCGGCCAGGTAAAGCCGCCAGTCCGACATGACCGGCTCGTTGATTTGAAAGGTGATATCGAAGGTTTTGTCGATGAATGACTCGGAGAGTTGCGCGGCAATCTCCTCGTCGTGCTCAATGGCGAACATTCTCTCGATCGCCTTTTCGTCGATCGGCAAGATAATTGCGGGAGGCGCCAATCCTTCTTCGCCGGAAAGCATCTTGTTGTTGCTGAGAAAAAGACTTCGGATGGTTGCCCAAAGCTGCATGGCATCATTTTCAGCCAAGCGATCGAGATTGTCGATCACGATTACAAGTCGGCGCTTCTTCTTGCGGCACGATGCCAGAAGGTCGTTGAACACCGTCCGGAACTCGATGGCGGTCGGCTCCGGGCTGATCTTGGTCCTGTTCTCGGCATTCTCGACCGAGTGATTTGTAAGCAATGCGACGACCGACTGATCTCTATGTGCTTCGTCGTGCTCCAACCAGAAGGCTTTAGTCCTGAGTGCCTTCCACCTGCCTTCGGTCCCTTTTTCTGCGAGTGGCCGCCATTTCAAATAATAGAATAATATCACCAGCAAGGGCGCTAGGACGGCGAGAAGACTGATTGCGAGGAGGGGCCGGGCAACGCCGATACCACCGGTTCCGAAGGCCTTATCGATTAGATCATAGTCGAGAAGACCAAGCCCGAAGGGCACAAAGGCCAATGATAAGAAAATGGCGCGGCCAGTCTCGGAAAACTGCCGCGTTGTCTGCGTGGTCGTCACCTCAGCCTTACCTGAAAGCTGCGCAAGCCGGGGGTTCCATTCGGCGGGCTTGATTAACGACGCGCCTGCCAGATCCTCTATCAGAGCTTCGAGAAATGAACGACGCGGCGGGTCATTTTGGTGCAGCCAAGCATCGTAGGTGAAAAAATGAATATGCCCGCCGCCGTCGAAGTTCTTCTCGATTTGCCTGACTACCGTACTTTTTCCACTGCCCCATCCGCCAAGCAGGCCGATCACGTGAATTGGGTCGCTCCGCGTAATTGCCGCCGCAACAGCGTCGGCAACCCGCGAGTGCGGTCCGAACTTGTCTTCATCCGCAGGATGATCGGTGAGGAACTTAACCGCCGATGGAGCGATTGCTTCGGGTTGCTCGCTAATTTTTCATCTCCCCCGCAAACGGCCTCTTGCGGGCCGATTAACGTGACCGAATAATTAGTGCGCAATTCAGCAACTACAATGGTCGTCCGGGTATTGAAGGCGATCCATATGGAGATTCGATCCGTATTGGAGCGAAATCGATATTGGCCCTCAGCAGTAAGGAAACATCAGCCTATATTGATTCTGGGATGCCAGCTCGCTTCGAGGACGTGGTTCCGTGCCCCAAACGGATCGAGATCCGTCTAGTGACCCAAGCGACCGGGAGAGTGGTCCACCCATAGTCCACTTCGTCCATAGAGGGGGCTCGGCGCTCCTCCATCACAAACCACCGTCGCGCTTACGCGGCAGGTTTGAACATTCGGCAAAGAAGTTCCCCACGGCTGGCATCAGGCGCCAAGATGCCTATTCCGGCTCGAAGAGGGGAATAGACGCCGAAGCGTGAGCGGCGCGCCTGTTGCGAGATTGCCGACCCGACCTTCGGATATCGCCCTCGTCTCCGCGGGGCCGGATCGGCGCCGCCGTTCGGCTGGTAGAAGTGCCGCGCTGCCGCTCAATCAAGTCGCGAAGGCTTTCCGTCAGAATCAAGGTCGCCGCGCCCATCTTGACGATCTCGACCTCGCCTCTGGCGATGAGCAGGTAGAGAGTGCTGCGACTGATGCCCGTAAACCGACAGGCGTCTGGAACCCGCATACTGATCGGCTCGATGCCAAGTAGCGATGAGGGTGGCAGGGAAGGGCGTTGAATGGGCATTGGGGCACGAAATCCTTTGGCGGTGACAGGACGGCCGGGAGGAGCCGCCCCGCCGCGCTCAATTATCGAGAATTGCGTCGCCCTGTGCCACACGACGTTTCCCCTCCAGCGCTTCTTTTTCTACGACCAGCGACCGATACTCGACCCTGTGGATTCTGGATTGTGGCTGGACGGACCCGCATTCAGGAATATCCCCCCGCGTTCGCCGTCGCCGTCGCCGTCGCCGTGGGAGTGGCGAGGGGGAGCAGGGTTCGTTTGGGGGCGTGCCTACACCTCATCGCAATGCCTGTTCCGCACCGCAAATTCGTGCGCGGCTGATCCGCCGCTCGCGTCTTTTTCGTCCGCCATGCTCTTGTCCGACGAGAGTGCGATGCGCAGCCTCGACAAGTCTAGGAAAACCGTCACTTTGCGAAAAATGAGGCAGCGGTGTAGTCGGATTAGCCTCTCGAAAAGTGGCAGAAAACCGCTATGCACCCGTGCGTAAGGTGTGTGCCTATAAATTGTGGGTCCGATGCGAAGCATCGCGGCCCGATTAGGGAGAAGTTGGGAACAGCATTCATCAGATAATTAGCCGCTCCCAAACTACCGGCTATGACTTCATGAGCGTGTCGATCCGGGGGCTGATATCCGCAGCTAGCTTCGCAACGCCTTCTTGGTTGTTGAGGTATTGGACATATCGATGGTGCTGTAAATCAAAGGGGACGTCGCCGGGATGCTGGACTATCGGAACGACGTGTCGGCCAAGCGTGTGGGCGATACCGGCTTCGTAAAAGACGTTAGCATTCTTCCCGCTGAAATCGCAGATGACGACCTTCGATCGGAATATCAGCGAATAGATATCTTGGATTACCGTGCTGTGTTCCCAAATGTTGTCCGCCCGGTTGCACTGATAACCGAGAGCTTCCACGGCACCTTTGATGGCATCGTACACCGCTGTAAATTCGGCACCAAAGGGCATCATCACCGACACCAAATCGGATTGAATTCTCTCGGGAGGTGTCAGGAAGATGGATGATTGCGTAGTCTCCAGTGCACCGGCCTGTTGGAGAATATGCAGCAAATCGCCATCGCGAACTGTCCAGTGGCTGTGCTGCATGTCGCCTATCCCGCGACGCGGAAAATTGCTCAGTCCAAGAGCGTCCGCAAGCCGATCTGCGGCAATCGGCGTGATGCCGGACGGAAGGCTGTAGGTCACTTTCAGGTCGCGGCCGTTCTGGACGACGCTGGTAATCCAACCAATCCGCGCCATCGGAACCTTATTGTACCCGATCTCCTCCGTAAACACGGTGGGTATTGACGTGCAGAGCGCCTTCAACGCCCCGCCGGCTGGCGTCTGCCCCTCATAATCAGTCATATTCGTCGGAAGGTAAAACCGGCCTCCCGACACCGTTGAGGTGCCGCTGCCATCGAAGAAGCCGATAATTACGTTGTATTGCGCCATGCAGACTGTTCCCCTTGCAGACTATTGCACCGTTTAGCGTCGAGAGGGTCGAATAGGAAAGTTTTCCCGGTGTGGAGTTCGCGTGGCTTCTCGCGCGGCAATTCCAATAGGTTCGTTCGACTGTGTGATCTGTCCGCTGGTGGGATCAAATGCTCCCTGTGATCAAGCGGCGGAGACGGTCGAAACTTCGAAAATCAGGGGAGCCAAATAAGAGGGCGAGATAAAAGCCGTGCCAGCTTCGTTGCAAATTGTGGCAGTTTTTCAATTGTATATACGTATGGCTAACCGCACCCCGTGCCATCTAAGTGTCAGTTTTCTCTTTTGATTACAGCTGCATACGGTATGGCCAGCAAGCCAAATGCGGTCATTGATGCGGGGTTGGCTTGGAGCTAGTTTGCGAGGAGGGTGCCTATCGCATGTGCGAAACCTAATGGCCTTCGAGGAGCCATGCTTCAACAGTCACCCTATCCACTTTCCACCGCTTGACAGCGCCCGGCGCTGCTTTCGCCGCGTCGAAAAGGGCAAGATTGATCCCTTCGCCGACAGAGCTCCGATACACGACACCGTCCCAGCCTGTTTTCTTTATGAATTCGCAGAGGTATTGACTGGGCACGTAGTCAATCGCGGCTCCCTGAGGAACGACGGGCCGTGTAAGTTCGTCACCGAGGCGCTCAAGGAAAGCAATGTCGCTCCGTAGGGCTCCAATCTTATCCTCGTCGCCCAAATCGAACGGCGAGACGCGCTCCTTGGGCGCTCGCAAGTCGACTAATTTTAGGACGGCCGGATCAATGGCGAAACTAGCGACGGACGCAATCTCGCCCGTGTGGGGACGAATCTCCGAAATCGCCGTGAGTTCGTCAGAACCGACGTAAAGATAAGGGATTCCCGGCGGATTGGCTCGGCCGTGAGATGCTATCCGGCCCGGAGGTGCGCCCATTTGATCAATCGGGAACGGTGCTTCTCCAGCCTGAATGCGTGCGCGAAACCACTGCGCTGGCATATCCTCCGCCTGCAAAAAGTTTAAGAGCTCAGCCAACCGCTCCTTGTCGATATCGGAATCAGGAAAATACCTGTTCCGATTCATCAGTTCGACCCGCAACTCTTCCCATCGGAATAGCCGATCGCTCTTAAATCTTGCCGCTGGTACATATGTCCGCCGGCCAATCGCATCGTCTTCGGTAATGGCCGCCAGAAGATCTCTAATCCGAAAATCGTCCATCACAGGATTGCCGAACAGACCCCAATCATTTCGCAAATGCTCCACGATGCTGACGCCCTCGGCATCGGCATCGTAAATGTTTAGAACTGTAGAGAGCAGATCGCCCAAATTTCGCGGGTCAGCAGTCGGAACATCTCTGGTGCCGCAGTAGTCGCACTTACCAATCCCATCCGAACGAGACGGAAAAATCTTGTCTAGGCCTCGGTCGCCGAAGCAGTTCGAGCAACAGCGCATGGCTTAATCGAAAAAGTTAACCAAGGTCTCGATGTGGTGCTGCATTGAGAGCTTCTTCACGTAGCCGAGACCGGGAAAGTGGTCCTGCTCGTGCAGTCGGCGGAACTCTTCCACCGCACGGCTTTCAAAAACTGGACAGCCCGGACGGTCCAGTTCGGTTATCATTGCATCAAGTGCCTCAGCAAATTTGCCTGCGGGGTCAGTGGGGGTGTCCTGGCGCTCCGACAAAAAGTGATGAATGAACATCGCGTTGTCTTGCGCTGGGTCTATGAACGTCAAATGGATTGCAATCGCGTACGCAGGCCCACCGCTTTCGGAATAATCATCCCCCACCGTTAAAAAGTCGCCAAAACCTTGCATTCCCTCCTCGCCGAAGGTGATGTGTAGGTCGGAGAAAAACTCCACGGGCGGATGATCACGATTACGACGCCGTTGAAAACCATCACGGACGAGCACACGTTGGTCACTCGGGAAATGACGTCGATATAAGCGGCTAGATTGCCCATCCACGAAAATATGCGTCATTTCGTTCACTACGTCGCCCAACGCGGCCGAAAGGTTCACACCATCTGTGAATCCGGCATGGATCAACGCGAGATCGCCGTCCTGATGCATTTGAATACATTGCATGGCTTGCTCGACCGTGGTGCCTTCACGGAGCAGGATACCGGGCAAGACATTGTCTGCGTCGGAGAAATTCTCTTCCAGAAACTCGGAGATGCTTTCGCCATCGGCTGCATAATCGCCGTGGTAAGGATTTACGATAACGATAGCATTACCACCCGCGTCGCAAACGGCGGTCAGGGCGCGAGCAAGCCCGGAAAGAGCTTCCTTTACGGGCTCGATAATCGGGATGAAATCGGAATTAGCCATCAATTCCGCATTTTCCCGGATGGTGATCAACTCATATTGTTTGCCGCGAAAATAGGGATGATACATTTGTCTATGCCCAGTTTGCCGCTTGAGAAATTGGCGTGTTAACGGCAGCAACCAAATTTTGATGGTCACTTCGCCGGATCGGGACCGAAAGCGCGGCCGCGTGCAGCGACTGCGGCAATTCGGAGATGAGCGAATTGAGCGGCATCAAATCTCGGGACTTCTTGAGAACCTTCACCATTTCTACGTGCGCGGCAGTTGGCGACAGGTTTGCAAAAAGCGCTTTCAGCGCCCCATGAAGCCGCGTGTTTGGGACACCGGGAATCGGTACATTCAAATTCTTCAGAATTTGCACGGCTTCCGCTGTCCTGAGCGACTCAAATAGTGAGACCGGGCAAATCCGATTTGGATCGTCGATGGCGTCGCGAACGGTCGTGATGCGATAGCGGCGCGTCAGGCATAGAATGCCAACATCGTTTGGAGCGATTTCCTCAACGCCTTGAATATGATCCTCCGATGCGATCACGTAAGCTTTCGCAAAAACCTTGCGGTAGGCGTTCAGTTGAGCGGCGAGCCGAGCTAGCGAATCTCGTTCGGATTTTATCTCATATACCGTGGCGGTGCCGTTAAAGATCACAAGGTCTGCTTTGCACTGGCCCGCGCGAAATTCGGTTAGCATTGATGCTGTGCGCAGTGAGTGGGTGCCCAAGAGCACCTTATGAGTCAGCGCAGCCTTGTAAATGTACTCGTCGCGATGCCCAACGGCTCGCAATACTGAAAAGGCGGCATCAAATGCGTTGGCGATGGGCTCAGCTCCATCCAACTCATCGAGAAATCCCGTTTGCGTCAACAAACGAGAAAAAAGGGGCGAACGCCCCCTCCTCGACATTTCTTTGAAAACGGCCGAAGAAAAAAGGCGCGACGCGGCAGAAATTTGGGCAACATTTGCGGTCACAGAATCCTCATTCTCTTCCCATTATATAGTGGATTCCCGCGATGTTATCCAGCTATCGCCCGAATTTCCCGCAGATCCCCCCGTGCGCTAGCTTGCGGCCAGAGCGGCATCGCCATACAAGCTACGGCCAATTATGTCACGCGTCGTGCGGGCGACCTAAGTCGTTGACCGCTAACGACCGATTGCGGAGTTGCCAAATCCGCAGTCAACAACCAAGATGGCCCTAGGCGATGGGGCATAGAAGATATGCAGAGTTACGAAATGCTCATCACGCGGCTCGACCGCGCCGTGTTCGAAGAAGCGCTTAATATGCAGTCGGGCTACGTCTTAGATTTTTCAGATCGCACCTTTGGAGATTTCTTCTGCACAGAAGTTGGTGTCGATCCTGACGCCCCGCCTTGGTCCTCTTTGTTTTCAGCCTATGGAACTTCGAAAGCCAAGCGCCTGCGGTCATTTATAGCACGCGCGCAACCTCACCTTGTTGCTCGTGCGCTACGTGCGCTCTGGGAGTACCGGGAGAACAACATCCTTGGCACCAGCGGGCCACGCGAGGATCGTTTAAGAGAAGTATATTTCAAGATAGTTGGCAAATTCGAAGGGGAAGAGCACGTTGTTGATTCAACAGGGATCGAAGCATTCGAGGCAAATGAAACGCTTCAAGAGTTAGTCGCTGCGATACGCAGGGACTTGGACGCTGGCCGTCCAAATGCTGGGTTGGACCGACTGCATACCTATTGCATGAAGCGCTTCGCATCCTTGGTAATCAAACACGGGGGTGAGCCTTGTGGCGAAAATGACGCCCTGCATGCCAGAGTGGGGAAATATGCTAAGGTGCTGAAAGCATCACGAAACCTCACGGAAATGTCGGACCGCATCATCAAGAGTTCCATTTCCACTTTCGAGTCGATGAACGACATTCGGAACAACAAGTCCTTTGCGCACGACAATGAAACCCTTGTCCCGATGGACGAGGCGAAGTTCATCTATGACAGCGTGACCGCCCTGCTACGTTTCATCAAAACGATGGATGCGCAAAAGTTTGAAGATTGATGCAGATGACACACGCTGGCTTGAGTGCCCGCAATGTCCCGCGAAGCTGATGTTAGAACTTGCCTCAGCGTTGGTCGATTGTCGGGCGCGGAGGCGCTGAGCGCTTCACTGCGCCTGTAAGGCAGCTTTCGGGGTATGAACTGAGTCCGGCAACGTCCACTTCAGGTGCGAAGCTGACGTCCGCAATGAAGCAGGGTGCGTCCGCTTCCCATCTGTGGACGCCCCAAAAGACGCAAGCGATTTTTGGAGGTAGTGCACGTAGTCGGATGCGGCCATCTGTCCGGCCTTGCAATGCAGCATCGGAGGCTGCGGGCCCGTATGGGAGTTC
>NZ_FYAT01000004.1:0-34851 GCF_900185685.1 Sphingopyxis sp. P1IMeth2 | reverse complement strand
GAACTCCCATACGGGCCCGCAGCCTCCGATGCTGCATTGCAAGGCCGGACAGATGGCCGCATCCGACTACGTGCACTACCTCCAAAAATCGCTTGCGTCTTTTGGGGCGTCCACAGATGGGAAGCGGTCACCCGCCATTTTCGTCATCCCGGCGCAGGCCGGGATCTCGCCGGTGCGCTATTTCGTTAGGTAGAGATCCCGGCCTGCGCCGGGATGACGATGGAAGAAAGGTCGGCGGACGACCGCAATCGGTCGCAATCCGCCAACCCGCCGCCCAATCACCCCGGATATCGGATCGCAAGCCTGTCCGCGGCCGCGACGGCGGCTGCCCGCGCGTCGTCGGTGGTGCCACCCGCGACCTTGGCCAGTGCCACCCCCATGCGGCGATAGGGCCGCGTGACGGGTTTGCCGAAGAGGCGCGCGTCAACGGAGGTTTCGGCGTTCGGCGGCGTCAGGGCTTCGGCGAGGCCGGTGATCGCGAAATCACTTGCGTCGCGGTCGGCGAGCAGCACGGCGCTGGCGCTGGGGTGCGGCACGTCGACCGGCGGGATCGGCAATCCCAGTATCGCGCGCGCGTGAAGGTCGAATTCCGAATATTGCTGCGAGATCAGCGTCACCATGCCGGTGTCGTGCGGACGCGGCGAAAGTTCGGAGAAGATGACATCGTCGCCCTTCACGAAAAATTCGACCCCGAAAATGCCATGGCCGCCGAGCGCATCGACGACCTTCGTCGCCATCGCCTGCGCGGCTTGCAGCGCCGCCGCCGACATGGCCGCGGGTTGCCAGCTTTCGCGATAGTCGCCGCGTTCCTGCCGATGTCCGATCGGCGGGCAGAAGGCGACACCGTCCGGGTGGCGCACCGTCAGCAGCGTAATCTCATAATCGAAATCGATGAAGGCCTCTGCGATCACGCGCAGCCGGTCGCCGCGCATCCCGGCGGCCGCATAATCCCATGAGGCGTCGATTCCGGCGGCGTCCTTCACTGTGCTCTGCCCCTTGCCCGAGGAGGACATCACCGGCTTCACGACGAGCGGAAAGCCGATCCGCGCCGCGGCGGCGGCGAGTTCTTCGCGGCTGGTCGCATATTCGAAGGTCGAGGTCGTCAGGCCCAGCTCGCTTGCGGCAAGGTCGCGGATCGCATCGCGGTTCATCGTGAGCTGGGCCGCGCGTGCCGACGGGACGATGTGAAACCCTTCGGCCTCGAGTTCGGCCAGCACCTCGGTCCGGATCGCTTCGATCTCGGGCACGACATGGTCGGGGCGGTGCTTTTCGATCGCGGCACGCAGCGCGTCGCCATCGAGCATCGAGAAAACCTCGGCCTCGTCCGCAACCTGCATCGCGGGGGCGCCGGCGTAACTGTCGCACGCGATCACATGGCAGCCGAGCCGTTTTGCCGAAATGACGAACTCGCGGCCAAGCTCGCCGGAACCGAGCAGGAGAATCTTTGCGGTGGGGGTCATTCGGGCCAGCTTTCGGTATCGTGGTCGGGATGTTGATGATTGGTCGCCGCGATCGCCGCAACAAGATCGGCCATGGTTTCCTCGGTCGTGCCTTCGGCCTGGATCGGCAGATCGGCAAAGACCGGCAGGCGGGCCTCAAGCCCGAACTGGAAACGCGGCGCGAAACGGTTGGGGTCGTCGAACGATCCCGTCGTCAGATTGATATGCTTGCTCTCGAAATAATCATAGAGCAGCGGCGTGCCGCAATCCGCGCAGAAGCCGCGCGCCGCCTTGTCCGAACTGTTGAAGGTCGCGGGCATCCCGCGCGTCCAGACGATGGCATCGCGCGGAACGCCGATCAGCGCGATAAAGAAATTGCCAGCGGCCTTCTGGCACATGCGGCAGTGGCAGATGTGCGACGTGTCGAGCACCGCGCTGACGCGATAGCGCACCGCTCCGCACTGGCAGCCGCCGGAGGCATCGACCTCAAGTCGTTCAGGACTACCCATGATGCGTCACTCCCATGCAAATATTTATCGCTCCGTGAGGCGCCGATAAATATTTGAAAAAAATTGGTCAGAGTTGACCGACAGGCGCCTCGTCAGATTCTTATGCTTTTGAAAATGAGCAAAAATTTGCCGATTTTAAAGTCTCGCTTTCAAGGGCAATCGGTAGAGCTAGATGATGAATCCGGCTTTTTTTCCGGTCTCCGCCCTTCCAATCGAATCGCTGATGCCGGAGTTATTCTCTTACATCGACCAGTTCAATTGTTGCTTCACTGCCGGACTTGGGCAGCGATACCGCACATACCGTCAGTCGATCTGCCTTCCCCCAACTATTCTGGCATGCAACGTCCGCTTCGTGCCTCATGTCGGCCGTTCCGACATAGATTGGTGAGCGTCCGAAGGTGGACCTTGCACATGCGGCGGATTCAAAAGGTCCCTTCGGTCGGCCATATGAACGAACGAGCCGGTAGTATCTTAAAGCTCCAGCGGCGCCATCTATGGATGTGCGGAAGGCGCGGCGTATGTTGTCGCAGGCCTGAATCACAAGGAGATGAGGACGACTTTTGGGGCTGTTCGACCTCACAGGGAAGGTCGCGCTGGTGACCGGCGGCAATGGCTGTATCGGGCTCGGTGATCCACCGCATTGCCGAGGAGGGCTATCGCATCGTGCTGGGCGGAGGGCATTTCGAAACCATTTGAGCAGCTTGTGGCTATCCGGACGAAGACCAGGAGCTTCGCCAAAAGCAGCGGCAGCGCGGCCTTGACGGGGCCTAAGATCAGGGAACATTCGTTCGCCTCGATATTTGCCACGCAATTTTCCTACGTGCCAAGGGGTTGGCGCGCGGTTCGCTGCGACGATCCGCGTGCTCTGCCAATCCACCCGGTGGCGAGGCAAATTGATCATAATCGCGTGCTGCCTGCCCGCCGATCCAGGTGCATGGCGACAACGTGGCGGGACGCGGTCATGTGGCGCAGCTCCTACCCTACCGATATTATATGGGGAGTCCGGCCTGGCGTCTTGCGCGCTGCTGTCAGCCTTGGCGCCCTTGCTTGGTCACCCCCGCGGCCAGTCCGCCGGCAACGGCGCTGCGCAGGCAACGCTCGATTGTCTCGAGCCCCGCCTCGGTCAGCGAGAGGAGAACGACGCGGGCATCGCTCGCGGCGCGTCGGCGTTCGATCAACCCCAGTTCGGTAAGCTTGCCGATCCATCGCAGCGCCGTCGTCGCGGGTACGGCGGCGGCAATGCACAGGCTGTGCACGCTGACCGCGCGCCGTTCGCCGCGCTGGATATAGAGATCGAGCAGCATGTCCCACGCCGGCTCGGCAAAAATGTCGAGACCGAAGATCTGCTCGCGTCGCCGCCTGAAGGCATATTGTGCTTTGGCAAAGGCGAGTAGAGGGGCGTCGATGTCGCACTCGACGAGGCGCAAGGTCGGCGTCTCGCGCTGCCAGCTCATAGCAGCCCCCTTGCGCGCATGCTGACGACACGGCCCCCGCCGACGATCAGATGATCGTGCAAGCGGATGTCGACCGCGGCAAGTAGAGCGCCGATCTTGGAGGTGAACGCCTCGTCGGCAGCGCTCGGCTCGCTCGAACCCGACGGATGATTATGCGCGAGAATCACCCCGTGCGCCCCCGCCTCGAAGGCATGCGCGAGAAGCGTCCGCAGCGACGCGGAGACATGCGTTATCGTCCCTTCGGCGATCTGCTTGTCAGCTATATAGTCGGAGGCGCTGTCGACAAAGATCGCATGAAGTCGCTCGGTCGAGGCGTTGGCCAGTTGGAGTAGCAAATAGTCGTGCAGCCGTGGATCGCCGACCTTTACCGGGCTGCGCGCGATCTGTTCGCGCAGCCCGGCCATGACAAGCGCGCGCGCTGCGGCGATCGAGCCGGCAAGCTGCGCGTCACCATCAAGAACGCCTGACAGCTGTCGCGGCGAAGCAGCGAGGGCGCGGCCCAGACCCCCGAAATGCGTGATCAGCTGCTGGGCGGCCGTGGACGCGCGCTCGGCGGCGAAGGGGGCGAGGAGCTCCGCCAAGACGGATACGGCCCGTGGCGCCGCCGCCGCCGCGCGTGGCGCCAGATCCCGAACCCCAGGATCGGCAAGATGATATAAAAGGGGCCATAAATCATCAGGCCGTAGGCGAGTTTTGGAAAGCTGCTCGTCAGTTCGCGCGAGAAATGTCCGATCACCGAGACGAGCTGGAAGGCGGCTAGCCATAAAGGATATATCCTGTTCGCCCAGAGCGCGACGGCAATGAAGCCCGCCGCCATCATGAGGTCGAATGTCAGGTGACCGAGGTCGACCGATCCGTAGATCGCGCCATGACCCGCCAGAAGGTGATAGACGGGGTCGGCAAGGGTCACGAAGCCAAGAATCGCCACGCAGATCCGTTCGGGTGCCGCTCCCCAGCGCAGCGCTGCTGCACCGAAGAGAAACATCATCACCAGATTTGCTATTTGAAGCCGGTCCATCGGCACAGCGTGGCGCCGCGCGGCGGACGGGTCAACGCCCGCGCGGCTCTGAGGCGCGCCGATGTCTCGTCGGCGCCGCGAATCTGGTGACGAGACCGCTCCATAAACTGAGTGTTGCCTTCATTGTCTTTCCCCTCGCAGCGGCGCCCGCGGCCGATGCATTCCAATGGACAGGGGATCGGTCAGCCGTTCACGATATCCGCAAGCGCTCTGGCGACGCCAAGGCCGACCGCCAGACTGGCAAGGATCGCGAGCAGAATGATCGCGATCGCCGCACCGCGGGATAGCATGGCGTTGCTGCCATCGAGCATCCCCGGGACGACGCGCGGCTGCGGCATCTCCTCGGCCCAGGGCGCATCCACCCGAACGGCGATGCTGTCCCGAAGCCTGGCGGCCGTCTCGCCCGCATCGCTCCCGTCCCCTGTCTTCCCGAATGCAGCGCGTGCGCCTAGCTGTATAAATCCGTCATCATTTTCTACACATGGTACGGAGGCCTCCGCATCCGGCGCCATGCGATCGCGCCAGTCGCGATAGCGCCGCACAAGCTCGTGTCGCGTAATGCCGCCGAGGCGCAGACGCAGCACTTCGATGCGCCGGTTGATCGCGGGCTCGCTGACCGCGAGCGCACCCGCGATCTCCTTGCTGGTACGATTATTGGCGAGCAGTTCGAGCACGGCCCGCTGCTTTTCGGTCGCAAATGTAAAATCGTCTTCGCCGTCGCCCACGCGCTTCCCTCATCGGTGTTGAACCTAGCATAACCATCTGCGCAGATCGCAATCAATGGTCGGGAGTTTTTTGGTTAAATCGGGGCGTCGAAGGGCCGGGATGCCGATTATGAACCGCTGCACCTTTCAGGATATGAAACGCGTTGCCTGAAGGCGCTGGCTGCCTTCGGCTCACGCTTTTTTGTTGAGCGCTTGACGGATAGCCGCCGACGACCCACATTCCCCTTATCGTTCAACAACGGAAAGGAGGTGGTCTGATGTCTCATTGTCATATGCCGCATGCGGCAACGCTGATGAGCTTGGCCTCCGCCATGGAGCGGCCGCTTATCTGAGCAAAGCCCCTGTTGGCTGACAATGGAAAGGCCGTCCCGCAAGGGGCGGCCTTTCACGTACCGCGATCAGCGAGGAGGACCGAGATGGGAGATAGCGCGCGCGGCGCGCGCCGCCAGATCGGGCCCGCGGCCGATGTCGATGATCGCGAGACCGTCAACCGCCGCGACGATCATCGCGGCGACGGCCTGCCGATCGGCGGCCTCGTCAATCGCAAGATGCGTCTCGACCCATGCCAGGAAGCCGGCCAGCATCGCTTCTGCGATGGCGGGGAATGGGGCTTCGCCGCGGCCCGCCGCTGCAATCATCTGAACCCATAGTCGCATATAGGGCCGGATTTCGGCGCGCGTGACGAGTGCCCCGGCCCGTTCGAGGAGGGCAAGCGGCGCGAGCCTCTCGCCTTCGCCGACCGCTTCGCCAATATGCCCGGCAAGGTCCGCGGCGATCCGCTGCGCGGCGCAGCCCAGCACCTCGGCCTTGTCGGTGAAATAATAAAGCAGCATCCGGTCGCTGACCGCCGCCGCGCGCGCGAGCTCGCGCAAACTCGTTTGCGCGAGCCCATGGTCGAGCAAATGCGCTGCCAGAGCGACCTCGACCCGTGCACGCTGTTCTTCGCGGCTGACCATCTTCACCTCTTGCGCCCGCTGCTAGCGATCGATATGAATGTAGCAACTGCTACATGGATTCGCATCCGATGATGTACGGACCTGACCATAAACTGTTCGAGCTTGCGCCCATTGGCGCGGCGCTGGTTTTTATCGCCTTCATCTTCATCAAAATCGCGCGCCCGGCCAGAGCGCGCGGTAGCTGGCTGCTGGCGGCGGCAGCGTCATCGCTCTTCGCGATCTGGAGCGGTTACGCCGCGCTTACCGGCGGCTGGGCCGGCTTTTGGCCGCTTCATCAGGCCGGCGTTTGGGGCAATCAGATCTGGTTCGATCTGCTGCTCGCAGTCGGCACAGCCTGGTCGCTGCTCCTGCCGCGCGCGCGATCGGTCGGGATGCGGGTGGTCCCTTGGACCCTCTTCGTCGTTGCGACCGGCAGCATCGGCCTTTGTGCGATGCTCGCGCGCTGTCTTTATCTGGAAGCATCGCCGCAGGGCGAATTGGGAGGGGATTTGGCATGACCTTGTTTCGGCTGTTTCTGGCGACCTGTTTGGTCGTCATCATCGCCTATACCGGCGTCACCATCGCGCATCACGGCTGGAATCTGCTGCCGGTCTTTTTCGGCGACATGGCGGGGATGCGTTGGCTCGGCCAGTTCAATCTCGACTTCTTCTGCTTCCTGCTGCTCTCCGGCATCTGGACCGCGTGGCGGGGGCATTTCAGCGCGGCATCGCTTCTGCTGGGCCTCGTCGCGGTTTTTGGCGGGATGCTGTTCCTGTCACTCTATCTCTTGTGGCTGAGCTACCGATGCCGCGGCGATGCGCGGGCGATGCTGCTCGGTCCGGTGCGCGCACAAGGCTGAACCATGACGCCGATGCTTTACGTCTCGCTCCTGCTCAACGTCGCGGTCCTCATACCGGTTTGCCTGGGTCTTGCGCGCGGCGCCCGCTGGGCCGACGAGGCATGGGGGGCGCCGAGTCCGGCGCGAGGCATATTGCTCAGCATCTATGCCGCGATCCTGATCCTGTCGGTGCTGCTGCTGTTGTTCGGCCAGCCGTTGCTCGCCGCGCCACTGCTCGCGGTGCAGATACTTTACAAGCTGATGGCGCCCTTCATCGTGCGAGACTGGCGCAATCCTGTCATCCTGAGCAATCTCGCTATCGCGGCGGTTCATTGCGTAACGCTTGCCGGGCTTTGGTCTGGCTTGCGCCTCTGAACATCCGCTTCACTGTAAAGAGCGCCCCCGCCGCGCGGCGCGCAGCAGGGGGCGTCTCGCTTCACGGCATCAGGACCGCGTCGATGACGTGGATGACGCCATTCGACTGCAGAACGTCGGCGGGACCGATCTTTGCCTTGCCGCCCTTGGCGTCGCTGACATACCAGCTTCCGTCCTTTTGCCAGACGGTAAGGGCTTCGCCCTCGACGGTCGTCAGAACGGCCTTGCCGCCGTTGGCCGCCGCCTTTGCCGCAATGTCGGCCGCAGTCAGGCGTCCGGGTACGACGTGATAAGTCAGGATCCCGGTAAGCTTTGCCTTGTTTTCCGGGAGAAGCAGCGTGTCGACCGTACCGGCGGGCAGTTTTGCAAACGCCGCATCGGTTGGCGCGAAGACCGTGAAAGGCCCCGGCGAGGCGAGCGTGTCGACGAGACCGGCGGCCTTCACCGCCGCGACCAGCGTCTTGTGATCGGCTGAGGCTGCAGCATTTTCGACAATATTCTTCGTCTCGTACATCGCGGCGCCGCCGACCATGGGATTTTTGGCGTGGGCGCCGGTGGTCGCGAGCGCAGCAGCGGCAAGGGCAAGAGTGACGTGCGAAATCTTCATCGAACATTCCTTTCCTGAATTTTTCGCCCCGGATGGGGGAGGGGCAGTGAAGCTACGGAATGGCTCGGCGGGCGGATGCACCCGCTAGATAAAAATTATCGCGCCGCGCGCGAGTGGCGGTCCGCTGGGCCGGAGGTGCGGCGTCGTCGAAGGTGCCTCGATCGTGATCGCGAACTCGCTGCCGCTCTGAACGAGCGGCCTGAGCGCGCGCGGCATGATCATTTCCGAACGTCCTTGCGGTGCAAGCTGGCCGAGCGACACCGGCGCCCTGCCGGGCCGCAGGATCCAAAGTTCCGGGCGCCCCGGCCCCGGCAGTGCTCCCGCTATCTCGACGCGCATCCGGCCCGACTTGGCCGCATAGCGCGCTCCGACCACCAGGTCGGGACCGACCAACGTCGCGACCGCAAGGTTCGGTGCACGGCGCGCCTCGGGGGAAGGCCAGACCAGAACGGTCAGCATCAGAAGGGCCGCTGCCCCTGCCATCGCCATCGAGGCGCGCGGCCAGCGGCTCTGCGACGCCTTCCGCGCATCAATCGCGACGGCGATGCGGGCCCAGACCTCGCGCGGTGGTAATTGGTCTTCGACCTGCCAGGCAAGCGCGCCGAAATGCTCTTCCCAGGCCGCGACCTCGGCGGCAAAGCGCGCGTCGCTTGCAAGGCGGGCGGCGGCGATTGCCTGCTCATCCCGCGATAACAGGCCGAGCACCAGCTCCGCGGCGAGCACGTCGGCGGTGGCGGAACGACCGTCAGACATCGCCGAGGCAGGCGCGCAAGCGAACGAGCGAGCGCCGGATGATGCTCTTGATCGTGCCGAGCGGCAGCGCTTCGCGCGCCGCAAGTTCGCGGTAGGAAAGCCCCTCGAAAAAGGCGGTCCGCAAAAAGCCCGCGGCGCGCGCATCGAGCGCCGCGAGGCAGCGGTCGATGGTCGCGCGGCTGTCGCGCTGGTCCAGCAGCGCCTCCGGACCTGCGCCTTCGTCGGCGCGCAGGCTCAGCGCGTCGTCGATCGGTTGCTGGCGCAGCAGGCCGCGTGCTTCGGCCGATCGGCGCCAGTCGATCGCGGCATTGCGCGCTATCGCGGCAAGCCAGCTGATCGGGCTCGCGCGCCGCCGGTCGAAGCGCGCCGCATTTTCCCAGATCTTGAGATAGGCGCTCTGCAGCACATCTTCCGCCTGCGCCCTTTCGCCGCAGATTCTGAGGCAGATGCCGAACAGTTTCGCCGAGGTTAGCCGGTAGAGCGTGCGCATCGCGTCCTCGTCGCCGCGGCCGACCGCCTCGATTGCGCGCACCAGCCGGGCGCGCGCAATTTCAACGACCGTCTCGCGATCGGCCTGCATAATGGGGATCGCGGTTGCCACGGCGTCAATCCGCAACCGCGAGTGCGGCGGCATCGAGCATCAGCCCGGCGGTGGCCTTGGCGCTCGCGACGACGCCGGGAATCCCCGCGCCGGGGTGGGTGCCCGCGCCGACAAAATAGAGATTGTCGATCGCGTCGTCGCGATTGTGCGTCCGGAACCACGCACTTTGCGTGAGCGAGGGCAGCAAGCTGAAGGCGCTGCCGTGATGCGCGGCCAGATCGGCCGAAAAATCGCGCGGCGTATAGTGGAAGCGGGTGACGATCCGTCGAGAGAGATCGGGCAGCAGCCGTTCTTCGAGCTTGGCGATGATCTTGCGCGCGAGCGTCTCGCCTTCGCGGTTCCAGTCGATCGCGGCGTGGCCGAGATGGGGGGCCGGGACGAGCGCATAAAATGTGCTGCGCCCCGGCGGCGCGAGCGAGGGGTCCGTCGCGCTTGGGTGATGGAGGTAGATTGCGAAATCGTCGCTAAGCACGCCGCGGCGATAGATATCGTCCAGCAGTTCGCGGTAGCGCTCGGCGAACAGGATCATGTGATGGGGAACGCCGGGATAATGGCCCTCGACCCCGAAATGCAGAACGAACAGGCTCGGCGACCATTTCTTGCGGCCGAGCCGTCGCGCCATCTTTCGCCCCCGCCCGCCAGCGAGCAGGTCGCGATAGCTGTGCATGACGTCGGCGTTCGAGGCAATGGCGTCGGCGCGCAGCGAATGGCCGCTCGCGAGCGTCACCCCCGTGGCCCGGCGGCCTTCGCTGTGAATGCGCACCACCTTGTCGCCGAGACGAAGGCGGCCGCCCAGTCGCTCGAACTGGCGGACCAGTCCCGCGACGAGCGCGTTGGTCCCCCCTTGCGCGAACCAGACGCCGCCGTCTTTTTCGAGCTTGTGGATGAGCGCGTAGATGGCGCTTGTCGCCATCGGATTGCCGCCAACGAGCAGCGTATGAAACGAAAAGGCCTCGCGCAGCCGCGCATCCTTTATATGCGATGCGACGGTCGCATAGACCGATCGCCAGGCGCGCTGTTTGGCGAGCGCGGGCGCAGCCTTGAGCATCGAGGCGAAATCGAGAAACGGCACCGCGCCCAGCTTCACATAG
This sequence comes from Sphingopyxis sp. P1IMeth2, assembly GCF_900185685.1. NCBI lineage: Bacteria > Pseudomonadati > Pseudomonadota > Alphaproteobacteria > Sphingomonadales > Sphingopyxidaceae > Sphingopyxis > Sphingopyxis sp. P1IMeth2. The sequence goes on along the minus strand of NZ_FYAT01000004.1, from coordinate 24,506 downwards.
CCTTCGGCATGAACCGCTTCGGAATAGCGCAAGAAGCGCTCGTAGCCTGCGACGTCGGCAGGGTTGAAGGCGGCAATCTCGCGGCGCAGCGCGGGTTCGTCATTGCCATAATCGAAATGGCTGCCGTCGGGCCATTGCAGGCGGTAGAAGGGAGAAACGGGCAAGAGCGTGACATCGGCCGCCATATCGGCGCCGGTGAGCCGCCAAAGCTCCGCAAGGCAGGCGGGGTCGGTAATGACCGTCGGTCCCGCGTCGAAGGTGAATCCGTCGCGCTCCCACACATAGGCGCGGCCGCCCGGCCGGTCGCGCGCTTCGACAAGGTCGACGGCAACGCCGGCCGACTGGAGGCGAATGGCCAGCGCCAACCCGCCTATTCCGGCTCCGATCACGATTACGCTGCGCACAGATAATCTCCTTGGATGGTCGAAGCTTAGGCCGCGAGGGCACGCCGGGCGACCTGTCCTTTGGGCGGTATGTGCCTCAAAGGGCAGCTTGCCGCCGCGCGCGTCCCATGCTGGACGGCGCGCATGAACCTGACCGCAATCACCGTGTCGCCGGCTACGCGCCGTCTCGGCTTCGCCGGGCTGCTTCCTGCCGCGGCATGCCTCGCGCTCATGCTCGTCGGCGGCGACGTCTGGCGCTGGACCGCTCTCGCCATCGGCTATCTCTATGCCGTGCTTATCTTCTCCTTCCTGGGCGGCGTCTGGTGGGGACTCGCCGTTCTGTTTCCGGACGCGCCGCGCTGGACTCCGCTCGCGGCGGTGATGCCGAGCCTCATCGGGCTCGCGAGCTTTGCCCCGTGGCTTTTCGGCTACCCTTGGCCGCGGCCGTCGCTGATCCTAGTCGGACTTCTGCTGCTGGTTTCGCCGCTGATCGATCGCGCCATCGTCGGCGCCGCGCCCGGCGGTGACGCATGGATCATTTTGCGCGTCCAATTGTCGACCGGGCTTGGCGTACTCAGCCTGTTGATCGCGCTTCTCTGACGATCTTGGACGTCAGCTCGCCGCGCTCGGCGAAGGAGGCAGCGATATCGCATCCCAGCCGATCGCCGCGCTCCCACGCGGCTTCGACAAAGCCGTGCGCGAGCCAGTCGCCGCAGGCACCGAGGCCGATTGCCGGATTCCACAGATCGACCGGATCACGGCCCGACGGCTGGCCGAACAGCCAGCGATGCGCGTGGCTATGGATGGGATGCGGGAGAATGAGGTCGTGCGCGCGCGCGAGGTCAACCAGCAGCGCTTGGCAGATTTGATCGGCCGGCCGCGTCAGATTGGCCTCGCTCCATTCCCAGCTGGCCTGAACGACCCAGCATTCGGCAGAGCTGCGCCCAGGGCGCGTGCCATTGCGCATCGCGAGCGTGATGGGACCGTCGCCGCGTATCAGATCGGCCGCAGCGCCGATCGGCCGCGCGAAAAGGAACATTGCCGACCATATGGGGTGCGAGCGGATCGCCATTGCCGCGCGGGCCATGGTGAAATCGTGCAGCGACAGAAGCGGAGCGGCCTGTTCTGCCGGGATGGCGACGACGGCGGCATCAAAAGGCGCGAAGCGCCTGGTTTCGCTGTGTACCGTCCAACCCGCAGGGCTGCGCGTCAGCGCCGTGACAGGGGTCGACCAATGAATGGCATGTGCGGCGCCATAGGCTTTGAGCGGCGCGTTCATCGTCGGCACGCCGATCCACGCATCGCGGCCGGCAGCGGGCCAGCGGGCAGCAAGCCCGGCGGCTTCCCACTGGCCGACCAGCGCCGAAAAGCCCGCCGACCGCACGGTAAAATGTGTTGCGCCATGATCGACCGCGATGGTGCCTTGATCCGTGTCGATGCGGCGCGTCGACATGCGCCCTCCGGCCCCGTGCGCCTTGTCGAACAGCACCGGTTCGTGGCCCGCCGCACGCAGCGCCGCGGCGCACGCCAGCCCGGATATTCCTGCCCCGACGATCGCGACGCGCATCAATAGCCCATCAGGCTGAGCACTTCCTTGCGGCTGCGCTGATCTTCGAGGAAGCAGCCGAGGACGCGGCTGGTGACCATACCGACGCCGGGGGTGCGCACGCCGCGGCCGGTCATGCAGCCGTGCTGCGCGTCGATCACCACCGCGACGCCATGCGGGTGCAGATTATCCCAGATGCACTTGGCGACTTCGGCGGTTAGCCGCTCCTGCACCTGCAGGCGGCGGGCATAGCCGTTCAGGACGCGCGCCAGCTTCGAAATGCCGACCACGCGCTCGCGCGGCAGATAGGCGATCGAGGCCTTGCCGGTGATCGGCGCCATATGATGTTCGCAGTGCGACTGAAAGGGGATGTCGCGCAGCAGCACGATCTCGTCATAGCCGCCCACCTCTTCGAAGGTGCGCGACAGATGGACCGCCGGGTCCCCGCCATAGCCGCTGCAATATTCCTTCCACGCCCGCGCGACCCGCTTGGGCGTGTCGAGCAGGCCCTCACGCGCCGGATCGTCACCGACCCAGCGGATCAGCGTTTCGATCGCGCGCGTGACGTCGGCGGAAACCGGAAGTTTGCCTTCGTCCGAAACCGGAGGCACGTCCGGCGTGTCGAGAAAGGGAGGGCGGGCGACGAAGTTCATGATGCGGTACCTCGGGTGGCGGCCCGGAGGGGAGGTGAGGGAAGAGGGCCGCCGACTATGACTTGCATTGCGGCGCTGCTTTGTCGCAACATGTCCATTGGGGCAGGTCGCTCCCCGAAGATGAAAGTCCGAATTGCATGTCCCTCAAAGCGATGATCGCAACTAGCCCGATCGCGGCGGTCATCAGCGATCCGCGGCGCCCCGACAATCCGATTGTCGAATGCAACGATGCCTTTGTCGCGCTGACCGGCTATTCCGCCGCCGAGATCATCGGCCAGAATTGCCGGTTTCTGACCGGTCCGGGAACCGAAGCCGAGCTCAGCGAACAGCTGCGCAGCGCCATCCGCGAACAGCGTCCGGTGCTCGTCGAAATCCTCAATTACAAGAAGGACGGCACGCCTTTCCGCAACGCCGTTCTCGTCGCGCCGATCTTCGGAAGCGATGGCAGCCTCGAATATTTTCTGGGGTCGCAGATGGAAGTTGACGATGGTGTGCTTCTGCGCGGCGAGCGCCAGGCGGAGGCGCGCGCGCGCATCGACGCGCTTTCACCGCGGCAGCGCGAGGTGCTGCTGCTGATGGCCGAAGGCAATCTCAACAAGCAGATCGGCTACAGCCTCGGCCTTTCGGAGCGGACAGTGAAGATGCACCGCGCCGCGCTGCTGAAGGCGCTCGGCGTAGCGACCACGGCCGACGCGATTCGCGTTGCGGTCGAAGCCGGTTTTTGATGACCACAAGGGCAGACTGCACCAAAGGCGGTATCGCCTGAGCGCCGCCATCGTGCAAACCGCCGCGCGATGAACGAAAGACGCGGGAGAGGGACGCCGCGCCGGGCCTGCGTGCTCGGCGCGAGCGGTGGTATCGGTTCGGCGCTGGTCGCGGCGCTTGAGCGTCGGGGCGTCGAGAAAATCTATGCCGGCTCGCGGCGCGCGACCTTGACGAGAAGCCCGGCGGTGACGTCCTTCACCTTCGACTTCGCCGATGAAGCGAGCCTTGAAGAGGCTGCAACGACAATCGCCGCCGAAGAGCCGCTCGACCTCATTCTGGTCACGACCGGCCTGCTGCACCGCGCCAATGCGGTAAGGCCTGAAAAATCGGTGCGGCAGCTCGACCCTGCATCGCTTGCTGAACTCTTCCACGTGAACAGTATCGGCCCGGCGATTGCGGCGAAGCATTTCCTGCCGCATCTCGCGCGCGATAGCCGCGCGGTCATGGCCTTTCTTTCGGCACGCGTCGGTTCGATCGGCGACAACCGGCTCGGCGGCTGGTACGGCTACCGCGCGTCGAAAGCGGCGCTCAACGCCTTCGTGCGCGGCTTTGCGATCGAGGCGAGCCGTATGAATCGCGAGAGCATCGTCGTGAGCCTGCACCCCGGCACGGTCGACACGCGGCTTTCGATGCCGTTTCAGCGCGGTTTGGCGGCGGGGCAATTGCAACGCGCCGAACAAAGCGCCGATCATCTGCTGCAGGTGATCGAGCGCCTGACAGCCGAGGATAGCGGCGGCTTCTTTGGGTGGGATGGGCAGCCAATCGTCTACTGAGCACCGTCTTCGTCCATCGCCGCCAGAAATCGACTTGCTTCGCTGCGGATCTGCCTCTGTTCCTTCTCGGCAAAACGGTTCCAGCCGCGCAGAACCGGTTGCATGCGGGTATTGGCGCCAAGCCGCACCGCGTGCCGCGCGATGAAATCCCAATAGAGAAAATTGAAGGGGCAAGCTCCCGCACCGGTCCGCTTTTTGACATCGTAGCGGCAGCCGCGGCAATAGTCCGACATGCGGTTGATATAGGCGCCGCTCGCCGCATAAGGCTTGGATGCAAGCAGCCCGCCGTCGGCGAACTGGCTCATGCCCAGCGTATTGGGCAGCTCGACCCATTCATAGGCATCGGCATAAACGGCGAGATACCAGCGGTGGAGCTCGGCCGGATCGACTCCCGCCAGCAGCGCGAAATTGCCGGTGACCATGAGCCGCTGGATGTGGTGCGCATAGGCCTCATCACGCGTCTGGCGCACGCAGGCGGCAACGCACGCCATATTGGTATCGGCGGTCCAGTAGAATGCGGGGAGCGGCCGCGTGGCGCCGAGCCGGTTCTCATCGGCATAGCCGGGCATGAAATGCCAATATATGCCGCGCACATATTCGCGCCATCCGAGGATCTGGCGGATGAAGCCTTCGGCGGCGTTGATGGGTACGCGTCCCGCGCGGCAAGCCTCGTCGACGCTGGCGCAAACCCGGCGCGGATCGAGTAGCCCGCAATTGAGATACTGCGCGATCACCGCATGGTAGAGAAAAGGCTCGCCGGCGAGCATGGCGTCCTGATTGTCGCCAAAGCGCGCGAGCCGATGCGCGACGAAATCGTCGAATGCCGCTTCCGCATCGGCACGGGTGACGGCAAATCCGAATGGCGACAGCGCACCGAAATTATCGGGGAATCGGGTTTCGACCATCGCCATGACATCGCGTGTGATGACGTCGGGTGGGAAAGCGTGCGGGCGGGTCATCAGAAGATCGCGCTCGGCGGGTTTGCGGTTGTCGGCATCGAAATTCCAGCGGCCGCCGAGCGGGACTTCGCCATCCATCAGCAGCCCCGTCTCGCGGCGCATCATGCGGTAGAAATACTCCATCCGCAGAGTTTTCCGACCCTCGGCCCACGCCGCGAATTGATTGGGTGCAGAGAAAAATCGGTCGTCGGCGAAGATGGTGCAGTTCGTCCAGGCACGCATCGCCTCGGCGAGGCGCCACTCGCCCGCTTCGGTCACGCGCAAGGGAAGGTCGCCATGGCGATTGCGTGCGCGCGCGACCTCGCCGCCGAGCGATCCGCTATTGTCCGGATCGTCGAGGCGGACATAGTCGACGCGCCATCCCTGTGCGCACATCTCCTCGGCAAAATGGCGCATCGCGGAAAAGAGAAAGGCAAGCTTCTTGCGGTGGTGGGGAACGTATCCCGCTTCTTCGGCGACTTCGGCCATCAGCAGAATCGTGTCGGCCGGCGACGCATCGCGGAGCGACGAGATGGCGGGGGTTAATTGGTCTCCCAATATCAGGACAATCTCGCTGGGTCTGGTCATGGCACCGCGCGGCGGCATTCGCTCGGCCCTCCGGGACGGGACAGGGCTGACGGATGTGGGTGATGGTCCATAAAACAGACGATGCAGCGCGCTTCGAGCTCCGCCAATATGGACTTTCGGCCAGCCATTTTGGCAGAGCAGCGTGTCTGGTTAGAGGCATCCGGCTAGAGCTCACCAGCCGGTTCTATGACAGGGAAAGCCATCCATTATGCCGTTCGTCGACGGGTGTCAGCCTTCGTCGGCGGCGCTGGTTACGCATTTTTCCTTTCCAAAATGAGTGGATTATAGCCGAAATCATTTGAGTGGACTGCCTCACCAATTTTCATTTTCCGTCGGGAACTCCGACCCGATAGCCCGCGTATTGCCGCCGAGCTTCAAAACAACATTGGGTTGAATGCTTTTCACCGGGCCGCGCCGTCTGGCGCGGTCCGGACTATCTCGTCAGCCCTGCATCGTTATCGATTGCAAAAGGCCATTCCGCCGGGACGTCCAGAGCGACCAAATCGACGGCGGCGCGCGCGCTATGTCGCGGCTGCGATTCCCCCCGAAAACGGACAGACCGCGATCCGCCCCAGGCGGCAACGCCTGTTTCGCCCAGGCCGCGTCACTGCGATCTCGGCTATTTTTCCGAGCGGACTTCGTTAATCGTTTTGCCGGTCCACCTGCGGACGGCGCGGCGCAGGTTGGCGCTGTCGCTGAAACCGACCTTCCAGGCGACATCATCGACGCTCATGCGTGTTGTCTGCAGATATTCGATGGCGAGTTTCCGGCGGACATCGTCGACGATCTCGCCATAGCTCGTGTCTTCGGCGGCCAAACGACGGCGCAGCGTGCGTTCCTGCAGCCCGATTTGTTCGGCGATCGCCGTCATCGAGGGGAAGTGGTTCGGGGCGAGGAGCAGGAGTTGATAAACTTCCCCCGACAGTCCCGATGATATTCGCGATTGGCCGATCAGCCGGTCGCATGTCTCTTCGAGCATCGTGCGCGTCAACCGGTTGCCCAGTTCCGGCGTCTGTTCGAGGATGCCGATCGGATAGTGCAGTTCATTGGCATCCGCGGCGTAGAAGCAGGGACAGGACAGTTCGCGTTCGTCCTCCGCCGAGCGCGCCTCTTCGGGCAGCGCGAACCGCGCGCGGACCGGAAAATTGTCCGATCCCGCCGCATCGCGAATATGGGTGTAGGTCATCTTCATCTGTTGGCGGATGAGGAAAGTGCGCACGTCATTGCTCATCACGTCACGATAGATTTCCTGAAATTGCCAAACTGCAACCTCTCCTTCCGTCCGCCAGCCAAGCCGTACCGTGGGGGTGGCGAGCGGCTGGTAGCGTACGGCGAAGTCGAAGAAGTCGCGCATCGTCGGCGAGCACATCAGCGCATAACCGTACATGCCATAGGCTGACAGATGCAGCCGCGACCCGATCGCGAAGGCGTCCGCGAACCGCGCACCGGCCACCACGATATTTTCGCAGGCGGTCAGATACTGGCCGATCGAGGTCAGCGTATGCGGATCGCGCACCTCGGCCAGCGTCAATCCCGTCCGTTCAAGTACGGTCGCCGCATCGATTCCACGCCCCGCCACCGTATCGATGACGGTCGCGATCTTGAAAGGGGCGAAGATGCGTTGATTAAGCGAGGGGAAGCCGGCGCGCGGATTGCGGCTGGTCAGCGTGCTCTGATCCTCGTCGACGGTCATAGCAGCCCTTTCGTGCGATCTTGTCCTCTAGAGACATAGTGATGTCCGGCAATGCTCTTACCAACGGCTCTGGCAAACCATAAGCAGCATAGCAAGCCGGCAACGTCCGGCCGCGGCAATGTCCGTGACCAAGACAAGAGCAGCAGGGAAGAGGATCATCATGTCGACCAGATTCATTCTTACGGGGAGCCGCGCGCGCATGTTGTGCGGTTCGGCCATCTTCGCGGTCATGCTGGGTGCGGCCACCGCCGCTCAGGCGCAAGGCGCCGGCGCGAACGATGCGGTCGAGGATAGCGCGGCGGGGAGTGACTCCGAGATTATCGTCACGGGCTCCAGCATCCGCGGCATCCCGCCCACCGGCTCCGGCCTTATCAGCGTGTCGCGCGATGATGCCAAGTTGATCGGGGCCGCGAGCACCCCCGAATTGCTCGCGACCGTGCCGCAGCTCAACAGCTTCAACACCGCACCGCGCACAAGCAACGGCGGCCTCGGTTCCTTTGCGCCCGGCCTGCGCGGCTTGCCGCCGGCGGCAACCTTGCCGCTGATGAACGGCCATCGCCTGATCTCCGGCAGCACCCAGCAGACCAATCCGGACTATCCGTTCCTGCCCGAACTCGCGATCGAACGCGTCGAGATCGTCGCCGACGGCGCATCGGCGATTTACGGGTCGGATGCGGTCGCGGGGGTTGTCAATTTCATCACCCGCAAGCGCGTATCGGGCTTCGAGGCCAATGTTCGCTATGGCTTTGCGGACGATTATCATGCCTTCAACGCCGGCGCGATTTTCGGGCATGCCTGGGACAGCGGTTCCTTCGTCGCCGCGTATCAATATTCCGAAAACAGCAACATCACCGGGGCCGACCGCCGGTATCGCTCGCTCGATTTTAGCGCTGCGGGCGGCATCGATACGCGCTCGACCGTCTGCCCGGACGCGAACGTCAATCTGTTCACCGGCACCATCTATGCTGCGCCGAGCCTGACGCCGGGGATCAACACTTGCGATCCGCGCGGACCCGTCGACCTGGTACCGCAGAACCGCACGCACAGCCTTTTCGTGTCGGCGCGGCAGGAGCTCTCCTCCGCGGTCACCGTGTGGGCCGATCTTCTCTATTCGGACCGCAAGGATATTGTCCAGGCGGCGCTGCCTGGTCAGACGTTCGTTCTGCTGACGGCGGCCAACCCGTTTTTCCGCCCCCCGCCGGGAACGGGAACGACTTATGAATATGTCGATTTCAGGCCGGACAATCTGGTTGGCGACGATCATTTCGACCAAAGCTACCGTGTCCGGACGGGCAATGCGACGGCCGGTCTCGACGTCAAGCTGCCCGGCGATTTCAAAGCCAGCGTTTATGGAACCTTCAACTGGTCGCGGAACGACACGTTCCAGCCGGGCATCAACACGACGGCGCTGGCAACGGCCGCCGCAGGAACGACGGCCGCGACCGCGCTCGACCCGTTCGGTACGAAGACGAGCTCCGCTGTCGTTGCGGCCATCCTGGATAATCCGACCGACTTCACCAATCACCAACGCACCCGGATCGGCGCGGTGAAAGTCGATGGCCCGCTGGCGGATTTGCCGGGCGGTGCGATCAAGGTCGCTCTCGGCGCCGAATATCGGCGCGAGACATATGATCAGCGCGGATCGAGCGGCGGTGTGGGCTTCCCCGAGGACCTGAAACGCAGCGTCCAGTCGCTTTACGGCGAGCTGTTTGTGCCGATCGTGGGCGAGGGCAATGCATCGCCGATGATGCGCAGCCTCACGCTGTCGCTTTCGGGGCGCTACGATCACTACAGCGATTTCGGTTCGACGACCAATCCCAAGGTCGGCCTGACCTGGGAACCGGTCGAAGGGCTGAATTTCCGGGGTAGCTATGGCCGCTCGTTCCGCGCGCCGGGGCTACGCGATCTGGGGTCCACCGTGGGGTCCTATTATGCCGCGGCGGCGCTGGTCGATGCGTTCGGTGCGCGCGACCCGTCGCGCGGGGCGACGCAAGTAAACACAATTCTCCTCTACGGCGGCAATCAGGCGCTCAAGCCCGAAAAGGCGCGGACCTTCTCCTTCGGCGTCGATCTGCGGCCGCGGTTCGCGCCCGATTTCAGCGCGAGCGCGACCTTTTATGATATCAAATATGATGATGTCATCGGAACCCCTTCGGGACTGGGCGCCATCCTGTTCAGCGACCCAACCTTCGCATCGCGGGTCATCCGCAATCCGACTGCGGGACAACTGACCGACGCGATTACCGACACCGTGCCCTTTTTCTACACCTTCGCGGCCATCCCGACGATCGGCAACATCCTCGACCTGCGTCAGGGCAATTTCGGCATCCGCAAGACCAACGGGATCGATTTCGATCTGCGCTATCGGCACACGGCGGGTTTCGGCACCCTCTTCGGCGGCATCGCGGGCAATTATATCCTGAAATATCGCAACCAGTTGTCGCCGACGTCCGCGGTCAGCAACTCGCTCGAGGCCGGGATACCGCGAACCACGCTGCGCACGACATTGGGCATCGCCGCGGGGCCGGTGACGCTCGCCAATTTCGTCAACCATCGCAGCGGCGTGACGGCCGCCTATGCGACGCCAACCGGGTCGAGCCTCTACAAGGCCAAAGGCTATACGACGGTCGATCTGCGACTCTCGCTGAAGCTTCCCGATCTGCCATTCGCCAAGGGAACCGAGGTCGCGCTGCAGATCAACGATCTGTTCGACAAGACGCCGCCCTTCTTCCCGGGCACCGACGGCATCGGCGGCGCCTATAATGCGATCGGGCGTTATGCCGCGATGAGCCTGCGCACATCCTTCTGATGCGGATGGCAGCGCGTCCGTGAGGTCGCGCTGCCGTTCCTTTTGGTCGACGTTCGTGAGCGCGCGCGAACCTCGGCTTCCTTCCGACATGAGACAAGGTTCGCCATTCGATGCCAATTGCCAGCAACAGCGCGGCCATCGCGGCTCCCGTCCCGCAGATCCGCCTGTATCTCGAAGAGCTCAAGGCTACGCGCGACCTTGAGTTCGCGCATTATGACGATTTGCACCGCTGGTCGGTGACAGATCTCGAAGGTTTCTGGCGCAGTATCTGGGACTATGACCGGATCGAATCGCGGACGTCCTTCTCCGCGATGCTCGGCGCAGACACGATGCCGGGTGCGCGCTGGTGCGAGGGCGCCGAGGTCAGCTATGCGCGCCATGTTTTCCGCCACGCCGCGGCTGCGGATTCTGCCGGGCAGCCCGCCATCGTGGCGGTGAACGAACGGGGGGAGCAACGAACCCTCGGTTGGGCCGAGCTCAAGCGGCAGAGCGCCTCACTGGCCCTGGAACTGCGCCGGCGCGGGGTGGGGCGGGGCGATCGCGTTGCGGCTTACCTTCCCAATATAGCCGAGGCGGTGGTGGGCCTGCTCGCGTGCGCCAGCCTGGGGGCGATATGGAGCCTTTGCTCGCCCGACATGGGGACCAATGCGGTGCTTGATCGGCTGCGGCAAACCGAGCCCAAGGCGCTCATCGCTGTCGATGGCGTCTTCTACGCTGGCAAAGCCATGGATCGTAGCGCCTGCGTCGCCGAAATTTGCGCCGCGCTTCCCTGTATCGAGGCATTGTTCGTCATCGAAAGCGGGTTCGGCGCTGGGGCGGTGCCGGGGGCGGTGGCGTTCGAAGCGGCCATCGCGCGCGACGATGCCGAGGTCGCCGGCTTTGAGCCCGAATGGCTACCCTTCGACCACCCGCTGTGGATCCTCTATTCGAGTGGAACAACGGGACTTCCGAAGGCGATCGTGCACGGGCACGGCGGGGTGCTGCTGGCAACCGCCGCGGGGCGACTCCATTTCGATCTCGGACCGAGCTATGAGTCCAATAATTTCGGCGACCGCTTCCACTGGTTCAGCGCCACGGGCTGGGTGATGTGGAACATTCAGGTGGGCGGACTGCTCAGCGGGACGACGATTTGCCTGTTCGACGGATCGCCGAGCGGTACCAAGGCCGATCCTGACTGGACCCGGCTCTGGCGCTTTGCGGCAGAGAGCGGAGTGACCTGGTTCGGCGCCGGCGCTGCCTTCTTCGCGAGTTGCCGCAAAGCCGGGCTCGACGTCGCCGGACTCGACGGGTTGCACCGGGTGCGCGCGCTCGGCAGCACCGGCTCGCCGCTACCGCCCGACGTCCAGCGCTGGGGTTCGGCGCAGTTCGCCGCCATCGGACGGCCCGATATCTGGTGGTGCAATGTCAGCGGCGGTACCGAGATCGCTGCCGCCTTCATGGCCGGAAATCCCGAGTTACCCGACACGCCGGGGCGGCTTCAGTGCCGCCACCTCGGCGCCGCCATCGAGGCCTGGGACGAGCGGGGACAGGCTGTGATCGGCGAGGTCGGCGAACTTGTTTGCACCCGTCCCTTCCCCAGCATGCCGCTCTATTTCTGGGGCGACGAAGACGGCAGCCGCTATCGCGACTCCTATTTCGCCGAATGGCCCGGCATATGGCGCCACGGCGACTGGCTCACGATCGGGGCCGATGGCAGTTGCACCATTTCCGGCCGCAGCGACGCAACGATCAACCGCCACGGCCTGCGCATGGGAACCGCCGAAATCTATGCTGCGGTCGAGCGCTTGCCTGAAATCGTCGACACGATGATCATCGACGTCGAGCGTGAAGACGGCGACAGCACGCTCATCATGTTCGTCGTGCCGGCGGAGGGGCGAGCCGTCGACCCTGCGATGGAGCAGGCGATTGCATCGGCCATCCGCTCGAGTCTCTCGCCGCGCTTCGTGCCCGATCATCTGATCGAGGCACCCGGCATCCCGCACACGCTGTCGGGAAAGAAGCAGGAGCTCCCGATCAAGCGGCTGTTCGCCGGATGGCCCGTTACCAAGGTCATCAGCGCCGACGCGACCGCGACGCCTGAGGTCTTGCCTTGGTACATCGATCGGGCACAGCGCTGGAACGGGGCGGGAGATAGGATGTGATAACGCAAATGGTCTGGGAGAGGACGCGATATGGACAATAGGACATTTGCGGACAGGTCTGACCTGGAACGATCGAAGCCGGCCGGGCATCGCGGCCTTGTGCTCGGCATGCTGTGCTTCGTCTATGTGCTGAACTTCCTCGATCGCCAGCTTGTCTCGATCCTCGCCAAGCCGATTCAGGACGGCTTGCACATCACCGACAGCGAACTCGGCCGGATCACCGGTTTCTATTTTGCGCTCTTCTATTGTTTTATCGCGATTCCTGTTGGTTGGCTCGCCGACCGCACCAATCGCGTAAAGGTGCTTTCGATCGCTTGCGGCCTGTGGAGCGCCGCGACCGCGGCATGCGGCATGGCGGCGAACTATGGGCAACTTGTGGCGGCACGTATGGCGGTTGGTGTCGGCGAAGCCGGCGGCGTTCCGCCGTCCTACGCGATCATATCGGACACGTTTCCGCGCGAGCAGCGCGGCACCGCGATGGGCATCTTCACCCTCGGCCCGCCGATCGGTTCGGCGCTCGGGGTCGCGTTCGGCGCGTCGCTTGCGGCGGCCTATGACTGGCGCGCGCCTTTCCTCATCGTCGGCGCGATAGGCGTCGTTACCGCAGTCCTCGTCTATATCATCGTGCCCGAACCCGCGCGCGGCCGCTTCGACCCGCTTCCTGCGGCCGCGGCGGAACCGGCGCACAGCTTCGGGCAGGCGATCCGCGCCTTTTTCGGCAACAGGATATTGACGCTCGCGGCGCTAGCCAGCGGTGCCGCAAATTTCATCACCTATGGCCTCAGCAATTTCGCCACGCTTTTTCTCATGCGCGAAAAGGGCATGACGCTTGAGGAAGTGGCAATATGGTACGCGCTGGCGGTCGGCCTCGGAATGGGGGCGGGCATTTTCGTCTCAGGGCGGCTGATCGACCGGTTCGGCGTTACCAACAAGGCGGCCTATGCGAGCATCCCGGCCTGGTCGCTCGTTCTCGCCTTGCCCTTCTTTCTCGGCTTCGCTGCTGCCGACAGCTGGCAGGTCGCGCTCCCCCTCTTGTTCGTGCCGCTCTTCCTCAATTCCTTCTTCCTCCCTGCGACGGTGACGTTCGTGCAGAGCGAGGTCGATCCGGGCGCGCGCGTGATATCGGGCGCGCTGCTGCTGCTGGTCATGAACCTGATCGGCCTCGGCCTCGGACCAACTTTCGTCGGCATGGCCAGCGACTTTTTCCGGCCGCAATATGGCGAGCACGCACTCCGCATGGCTTTTTATGCGCTGGCGCCAATGTATCTCGTCGCCGCGCTGCTCTTCGCCTGGCTTGCGCGAATGATCAAACGGTCGTCGCCAGCATCCGGCGAGCCGCGGCAGGCCAGCGATTAGACGAAAAATGCGCTTGGCGCGCAGCGGGGGTCGCGCGGCGGGCCCGGGCACCGACAAGAAGACGGGAGACAGATATGACGCGGAAATATGGCGCGGCCTTCCTGACGGCCTTGGCGGCCGGATCGCTGGCCCCTGCGACGGCAGCAACAGCGGCGGAAACACCAGCGTCCGCCGACGCCGCACGGCGCTGCACCAGCCTCGCCGGATTGCGCCTTGCCGATACGACAATCGAAAGTGCGGCGCTTGTCCCGGCAAAGGCCGCCGAGCTTGGCATAGCGGGCGACAAGCCTGGCTATCGAAGCTTCTGCCGCGTGGTTGCGCGCGTGCGCTCGGCGCCGGATTCCGACATTGGCGTCGAGATATGGCTGCCGACCGAGCGATGGGCCGGCGTCTTCCATGGCAATGGCAACGGCGGCTTTGCCGGTGTCCTTGCCGGCGGCTATTCGGGAATGGTCGATGGCCTGCGCCGCGGATTTGCGACCGCGACGACCGATGCCGGAACCGCACCGGCGTCGCCGCTGGAAGGTGAGGCACTCATCGATCAACCCCGCAAATGGAGGGACTGGGGCCGACTTTCGACGCATGTGATGACGATCACCGGGAAGGCGATCACCAAGGCTTTCTACGGCCGCGATGCAAGGCGTTCCTTTTACACCGGATGTTCGACGGGCGGGCAGCAGGGGCTCATCGAATCGCTCTACTATCCTGAAGATTATGACGGGATTTTGGTCGGGGCGCCGGTCATTAACCGCACATGGGGGCACGGCGCGGTGCTCTGGGACTATGCCGCCGCGCACCGCACGCCGGACAGCCTGCTATCCGATGCCAAGCTCAAGCTGCTCAACCGGGCGGCGGTCGCGGCGTGCTGGCGGCAGGGCCATGGCCTCGCGGGCGACCGGTTTGTTTCGGACCCGCTGAATTGCAAGTTCGACCCGGGGGTGCTGCAATGCAGGGGCGCGGCGGGCAACGCCTGCTTGACTGAAGCCGAGGTCGCAACCGCGCGGGCCTTTTATTCGGGGCCTACGAACCGCGCGGGCAAGGCCAATTACTTCGGCTGGTTGCCGGGAAGCGAAATGCCCGACACCTTCGGCTGGTCCTTCCTTCAAAAGCCGATCAGGGATCAGCCACCTTTCGGGGCGCTGTTCAAATGGGTGTTCGGCGCCGATTGGGACTGGAAGGGATTCGATTTCGATCGCGACATGCCCACGGTCGATGCGCGCCTCGACCCGATCGTCAACGACGCGACGCGCGGAAGTCTTGCGGCTTTTACCGCGCGCGGCGGCAAGCTGATCATATTCCACGGCCTTGCCGATACGCTCGTGGCGCCTGGCCAGTCGATCGCCTTTTACGATCGTCAGGCGGCCGCCGTCGGCGGCGATCACCGGCTTGCGGAGAGCGCACGCCTGTTCCTGGCGCCCGGCATGATGCATTGCGGCGGCGGGACCGGGCCGGACAGCTTCAACGCCACGCTCGGGATCCCACCCCAGCCGCCCGGCTATGACGCAGAGCATGATCTATTTTCGGCGTTGATCGAATGGGCGGACGGGGGTGATGCGCCCGATCAGGTCATCGCTACGAAGTTCGCTAGCGACGACGCCGGCAGGATCGAAATGCAACGCCCGCTCTGCGCCTATCCGCGGAAGGCCGAATATCGCGGTTGGGGGTCGACGCTGTCGGCGAGCAGCTTTCGGTGCGTCTCGCCGGACGACCGCTGAGCTGCCCCTTTCCGCCGGGCGTATCGTCTGCCGACAGGAGGTACGGATGCTGAATCGCAGGGAGTTCGCGGGCCTTACCGCCGCAGGGGCGGCCACCTCGCTGGCCACGCCATCGGCTCCTGCACCGGCGGCAGGCACTATCACCTATCATTCGCGCGCATCGTCGCACGTCCCGGGCGAGGCGCGTGTCGCCATCTACCTGCCGCCGGGCTATGACGCAGATCGAACCGAGCCCTATCCGCTGCTGCTGCTGCTCCACGGCGGAAACGGTAGCGAGAAGGATCTCGCCTTCTTCAAGGACGTTTTCGACCTCGAGATTGCGGCGGGCCGACTGCCGCCGCTCGTCATTGCCACGCCGACCGGGCGTCGCTCGCTCTATATGGATTTCCGGGACGGGTCGGAGCGATGGGAGAGTTTCGTTCTTTCGGACGTCCTGCCGTTCGTGCGCCGAAGCGCCCATGTCTCGCAAGGGCGCGAGCGCACCTTCATCGGCGGATGGTCGATGGGCGGCCTCGGTTGCCTGCGCATCGCCTTCAAACACCCCCAGCTTTTCGCTGCGGTGGCAGCACTGGAGCCTGCGATCGAGCCTGTCCTTGCTTGGAAGGGTGTGGGGCCACACACGCGCTTCTGGCGGCCCGAAGAGGTTCTCCATCCGATATTCGGGAATCCGGTCGATGCCGAATATTGGGCGCAGAACAATCCCGCATCGATTGCAAGCCGGGCGCCAGACCGCCTGCTCGGTCTTGGCGTTTATCTCGAGGTCGGCGACCAGGACATGCTCTATCTTTATGAAGGTGCGGAGTTTCTGCACCGCGTCCTGTTCGACGCCCGGCTCGCACACGAATATCGGCTGGTCCATGGCGCCGAGCATATCGGCCCTTCGCTGCTACCGCGCATGGCGGATGCACTGGGCTTCATTGCGCGCCAGATCGCACCGCCCGGCTGGATTGACCAAAATGTCCTGAACGTCCGCGCCATGCTCGATCGTAGCAAGCGATCGGCCGGGCTTCCCGTTGAGCCGATCGACCCTCGGCGCCTCAAGAACAGGTAGGCGGACGTCCGATCTGGACGGATGACGAGACCTTCATGTCCTGACCGATTCTCTCAGTAGAAAGCCGAAAGCCGCGCGAGCCTGGCGGCCACAAGGCGCTAAGCGAAAGGCGGCCGCCATTCGCTGTCGCCTTTGATAACCCGGTTCAGAACCGGCGCTGGCCGTTGCCCCAGTTGCCGACGTCGCATCGCCCGGAAAAGTCGGTCATCGCCTTGACCGTGATGAGCCCGGTCCGGCGATCGACGGTGACCTTGGGCTTGTTCATTCCGTTGAGGCGATAGCTGGCGGTGATCTGGTCGCGGCCGACCACGAGATTTTCGAGGTTCCACCAGCCGTGATCGCCGCCCGAATGGATGGGCGGAACCAGCTTCGGGCCGAGGTGGATACGGCCGTGATCGCCGTAGAGTTCGATCTGAACGTCGCTGTTGAACCCTTCGGTGCCGCTCGTCACCTGGTTGCGCCACTCCCATTTATGACTCGAATCGTTCCAGACGTAATTGGGCTGCGAGTTCACCGTGGGGCGGTTGCCCGAGCCATAGCAGACCAGGACCAGCGATTGCGGATCGCTCGCCTCTGCGGCATGCGGCGCTGTACTGTGCTCGGCAGGTTCATTTATACCCGGACTGTCGGAACAATTGGCCTGCGGAACGCCGAGGATCGCGGCGTAACGGCCATCAACGGTCGAAACCGAGATGCAGCGCTGTGTTCGCTCGTTCCACCAGAAGGTGAAGCGCTGATCGCGAACAACGGTGGAGTGGCGCGAGACATAGCCTCGCGAGAGAAGCTGGGTTTCTCCGCCTGCGGCGCGGGCACCGACGAGGTCCTCGACGTCGGGGGCGCTCTGCGCGACCGCTGAACTGCTGGCGAACGCTGCGGCGAAGGCGGCAGGGATGAGAGCATGACGCATGTTCGATTCCTCCTCTTGCGGCGCAACGCTATCATCCCCCGGAGCGCCCGCAAGGTTAAACTACCGTCAACTAGGCCCTTCACCTGCCGGCAGTATCAGCGACGAGAAGCGCCACTTCGAACAGACTCCCGCGCCAAAAGGCTAAGGCAACTGCATAGGACAGGACTCATGAGCGACGGGGATCGTTAATGGCGTATCGAACATGCCTTGTAAGAGCTTATGCGAGGGCCCATTTATAGATCATCGCTTGCTTCCTTTGGCATGCCGGCGACTGAGAGACCAACGCGCTCCCGCTGAACGGGAGCTGGCCATGGATCTCAATCAACTTCTCTATCATCACCAGATGGCGCTGATGGCCGCGAACCGTGCCCACCGCGACGGGCACCCCGCCTCCAATTTCGACCTTCCGCGCTATTATGCGAAGCGGATCAGCGAGTATCGCGCGCGGCGCGGCATCGGCGTCAGTCCGGCGCCTATGGCCGATCGAGAGGGCAGCAACCCGCGGTCGGATCCCCCGACCTCGGGACAGCGCAACTCTTATCCGCTCTTTCTTGGTGATACGCTGGTCGCCGAACTTCTCGTCAACAGGGCGCTGGCTATGACCGAGGCCGAGCGCAACGCATGCGCGCTGGACGGCATCGCCGAGCGCTTGGCCGATCTTCACGAAGCGCTGTGGGTCATCGGGCACGATATCTATCAGGCCCTCGATCTTGATGAAGAAAAACTCGCGGTGCTGGCTGCTGACCTGTCTTCGCCCACCTCCGACGCGCGGCAGGCGGTGCATTTGCGGCCGTTACCCTCGCAGGCGGACGAAGGCATCTCCCACAGCTATATCGAGCAGTTCAGCGTAGGCGCATTTCGCTATACCAATATCGAGGATGCCCGCGCCGCTCTGCGCCGTCAGCACATTAGCAGTGCGACTTCCGGCAGGCAGATCAATGATGTCTGACAGACAAGAGATGCCGACGCGCGCGCGTACCAATCCGTTCAGGCGACGACGGTCCTTTGCGCCGCTTGCCCCGCAAGAAGCAAGGCGCCAGGGTGCGATCAGCACGCTCGCTTTCCAACTGCTCGGCGGGCGCGATCCAGCGTTGGCGTTCCTCAACGGCGAGTGCTCGGAACTGCTCGGGCGGCCGATCGCCATCGCGACGCTTAGCGACGCGGGCTATGCGATCGTCGAGCGCGAGATACGTTCGCGCGCGATGACTGTCGGAGCCAGGCATGCCGGCTGACCGCGAAGTCGAACGGCATATCATCCGAACCTGGTTCGAATGGGAGATCGACGGGCTGGCGCGCAAAGTCATCCTCATTGTCGAAACCGATCTGCCCATGCAGCCTGACGAGCAGGGGTATGACCTGTTGACGCTCGATACGTTGCGGGCCGCGGCGATCGCCCGGTCGCGGGCCTCGCCGGGCGCGATCGACCGGATCCGTATCGTGCCGGTGCGTTACTGAAGTCCGGTGGGGGCAGGAGAAGCGGCGATGGCCGATTATGAAATCACCGGCATCCGGCAGGGCGGTGTCGATGGCCGGCTCCACCATATCGAAGCGGTGAAGGTGGGCGAAAGCCTGTTCCATGTCGATCAGATCATCGAATGGACACGGGACGGCGTCCATCGTTTCTGGATATGGTTCCAGGACGAAAAGATCGGCATTGTGGCGCTATCCCACGGCTCGTCGCGGCGCTTCTATCTCACTGTCGAGGGAGGAGGATTCCCGCCCGTAGCCTTGCTTTCGCTTCCGCGCGTTTAAAACGGAGAGCGTGATTGTCCCGACTTACGGACGGCACCGGAAATTCGCGCAAGGGCAGTCTCGCGGATCAATAGAACCCCACCGCAAAAGAGCCTCGCATCTGTATGCGAGGCCCTTTCATCCTCTGCGGTCGTGACCAAAGGAAGCCCCATTGGCTTCCCGGGTCGCGGGGAAGCCTTTGTCATCGGGGCATAGGCCAATGCTAGGTGATGTCGAGCGTTATCGCAGCCGATCCTGTCTAAATCGCTGTGACCTGCTGCTGTGCATGCGCGCTGCTATAGCCGACAAAATCAGGTTGGAGCCCGCGTTTTTCGCGAAACATATTGATCCGCTGCGCATAATGGTTCGGCAGATCGAAGTGGGCCGGTGCTTCGCCTTTGTGGTGTGCTCGGTCGGCAGCGATCACGGCAAGTTGGTGATGGTAGAAGAGCTGGTTCATATCCATTGAAATTATCCGGGTTCGGGTTCGTCAGTAATCAGGCGCGAACATCGCGCCTCGATTTTTTGCATCGCGCGACATTATCCGAGACCTTGGGCGCGGACCGCATCTGCGAGCTGCTCTTTGACGGCACGGGCCTGTTCGGATTTGAACTGGCGGTTGGCCAGCGCGTGCCAGGCGGCAGCCGAACGAAGGTTGCGCTCTCGAACCAGCGTCAGGTCCGCTGTGGCCGCTTCGGCCTCGCATCGCTCGGCCTGCTCGCGATAATTGTCGCTGCTTGCTGCCACGGCGTTTTCCTCTCGTTCAATCGACCGCGCGGACGTCGCCGATCGCTGGAGGGATGCGAAAGCATCGCATCCGTCCAGCGGTATGGGCGGTCGGCCGATGGCCATTTTCCAGGGTGACGCGGAAACCGCCGGTCGGGCAGAATTATCGCGATCGAGCCCTCGAAGATGAGACCTTCTTCCATGCCATTGCGGAAGGTCCGGGTCAGGCCGCTTCTAGATTGACCGCGGAGATCTTGCCGTCGCGACCGGTTTCCAGCGCGTACGAGACCCGCTGGTCCTTGCCCAGCGTCGCCATTCCGGCGCGCTCGACCGCGGTCACATGGACGAAGCTGTCGCCCGAGCCGTCCTCGTTCGAGATGAAGCCGTAGCCCTTGTCGCTGTTGAAGAATTTGACTGTGCCGATCGGCATTGGATGTTTCCTTTCACGAAAACAGAGTGTCCGCCGGCACAAGCGCCGACAGAGCTGGAAGCGTGAGAAGGGAAGAATCGCCCCGATTGGGGTATCAAAATTCCGTCGCAGGCGACGTTAGCAACTGGCACATGGGGTATCATTTTTGAAAAGTCAAGGATTTTCAATATATTTCGAAATGGACTCTCATAGTATCCGGAATTATCTTAATTTAGAAATAGCGGAAGAGACTTGTCGGATTGGGTTTGATAAATCATTTTATTGGTATGTTTGTTCGCGTTATTTAAAATCCGGATAGATCATTCGACGCACATGAGCGCACGCCAGTATTCGCGGCTTATCGGCGAATGGATGAGGGCGAGCCGCCCTGGATCGATCACCGCATTGCGGATCGGAATGGGCGGCGCGGTCGGGCCTCATCCTGTCGGCGCTTAAACATGGTGGGCGAGGTGATTTCGCACCCTTTCCCCGTCCGGTTGCTGAAACGGCGCTTTTCGAAACGTCCAATGTTATGCGCTAAAGTCGCTGGGCACGCGCTTTTTCGTCGGCTGCCGTGCGCGGCGGTAGTTTGACAATCGTCTGCTGCGCGCTGATGTCGTCTAGAGTCGGCGTATTTTCGTGCCCGGAATCATTCCCACTCGATCGTGCCCGGCGGTTTCGAGGTATAGTCGTACACCACGCGGTTGATGCCCTGCACCTCGTTGATGATCCGTGTCGCGCAGCGGCTGAGGAAGCTGGCGTCGAAGGGGTAGATGTCGGCGGTCATGCCGTCGGTCGAGGTCACGGCGCGCAGCGCGCAGACATGGTCGTAGGTGCGCCCGTCACCCATCACGCCGACGGTCTTGACGGGCAGCAGCACCGCGAAAGCCTGCCAGATCGCATCATAGAGGCCGGCATTGCGGATCTCTTCCAGATAGACGGCATCGGCCTTGCGGAGGATGTCACAGCGCTCCTTCGACACCTCACCGGGGATGCGGATCGCGAGGCCGGGGCCGGGGAAGGGGTGGCGGCCGACGAAGATGTCGGGGAGGCCGAGTTCCTTGCCGAGCAGACGGACCTCGTCCTTGAACAGTTCGCGGAGCGGTTCGACGAGCTTCATGTTCATCCGCTCGGGAAGACCGCCGACATTGTGATGGCTCTTGATCGTAACGCTCGGCCCGCCGGTGAAGCTGACGCTTTCGATGACGTCCGGATAGAGCGTGCCTTGGGCGAGGAAGTCGGCGCCGCCGATCTTCTTCGCTTCCTCCTCGAAGACGTTGATGAATTCGGCGCCGATGAACTTGCGCTTCTTTTCGGGGTCGGTGACCCCTGCGAGGCCCGCCATGAAGCGTTCCTCCGCATCGACGACGACAAGCGGGATGTTGTAATGGTCGCGGAACAGCCGTTCGACCTGCTCGCGCTCGTTCATGCGCAGCAGGCCATGGTCGACGAAGACGCAGGTGAGTTGCTCGCCGATCGCTTCATGGATCAGCACCGCGGCGACCGCGCTGTCGACGCCGCCCGACAGGCCGCAGAGGACGCGCTGGTCACCGACCTGCGCCCGGATCTCGGCGATTTTCGTCGCGCGGAATTCGGCCATCGTCCAGTCGCCGCTGCACCCGCAGACGTGGCGCACGAAGTTGGCGATCAGCTTGGCGCCGTCGGGTGTATGGACGACCTCGGGGTGGAATTGGGTGCCGTAATAGCGCCGCTCGTCGTCCGCGATCAGCGCGAAGGGGGCGCCATCGCTCACCGCGACGATGCGAAAGCCAGGGGCGAAGCGCGTGACGCGGTCGCCGTGGCTCATCCACACCTGATGCCGTTCACCGACCTCCCACAGCCCGTCGAAGAGCACGCAGGGTTCGGTGACGGTCAGGAAGGCGCGGCCGAATTCGCCGTCGCGCTCGCCATCGGCGCCGCCCGGTTCGACCTGCCCGCCGAGCTGCTGGCTCATCACCTGCTGGCCGTAGCAGATACCGAGGATGGGAAGGCCGCTTTCGAATACCGATTGCGGAGCGCGCGGGCTGCCCGCCGCAGGGACCGATGCCGGTGAGCCCGAGAGGATCACGCCCTTGGGCTTCATCCGTTCGAGCGCGGCCTCGGCGGCGTTGAACGGGACGATCTCGCTGTAGACGCCGGCTTCGCGGACACGGCGGGCGATGAGCTGGGTGACCTGGCTGCCGAAATCGACGATCAGGATTGATTCGGGGGCGGCGGAAGAGGCTGGAGTCGGCATGGCTGGCCGATACGGATGCCGGGGCCGACTGTCTAGGGGCGGCCGAGCGCTTCGTCGGTCCGGGACAGGCGTTGGTGGAAGCGTCCTCGCGATGCCATAGTGTTGCGACAAATGGCGAATAGCTGCCCGGCAAGACCGAAATTCGCTTCATCGTCGGTTCAATCGGGTCCGGCATGATGACCAAAAGACAAGATAAAGGTTCTCCCCACCATGTATGTTCGACCGCTCCTTCCCATGCGCGCCCTGTTGCTGACCGGCGCCGCGATTGTGGCTGTCCCGGCCGCGATGGCGCAGGATCAGGCGACCGTCCCCGTCGTTTCGAGCTCGGGCACCCCGACCGACGACGATATCGACTATGCCGACGAGATCGTCGTGACCGCGCCGCGGATCGCGGGGCAGATCGACACCGATATCGCGGCCGAGGCCGAACTCGATGAAGCCGCGATCGCCAGCTACGGCGCCTCGTCGATCGAGGAATTGCTGACGGCGCTCGAACCGATCACGCGGTCGGGACGCGGGCGCGGTAGCGGGCGGCCCGTGATCCTGGTCAACGGGCGCCGGATCGGCGGCTTCGGCGCGGTGCGCAACCTTCCGCCCGAAGCGATCGCCAAGGTCGAGATTTTCCCCGAGGAAGTCGCGCTGCAATATGGCCATGCCGCAACCGACCGCGTGGTGAATTTCGTGCTTAAGCCCGATTTCAAACAGGTGTCGGTGGAGGGCGAGGCAGGCCTGCCGACGCAGGGCGGGCAGTTCAAGAGCGAGCTGGAACCCGCGGTCGTCGCGATCGGACAGAATGGCCGCTTCAACCTCAACGGGGGGTGGGAGCATCAGACGATGCTGCTCGAGCGCGAGCGCGACCTTGGCGACACGGGGCGCAGCCTGTTGCCCGCCAGCGACACCTATATCATCGACGGCACGATCGTCCGCAATCTTGACAAGGTCACCGACCTGTCGGCAAGCCTGCGGTTCGACCAGACCGACAGCCTCAGCCTCCTTGGCCCTGGCGCGGGCGGTGTCAGCGATCCGCTGCGCCGCGACAGCCGGACGCAGAACTGGACGGGTTCGGCAAGCGCCAACGGCATGCTCGGCGCGTGGCGCTGGTCGGTTACGGGCAATTATGCCGACAGCGATCAGCGCATCTTTACCGAACGCCTGAGTGGCGGGCGCGACCGTTTCGACAGCAGCCAGCAGAGCTTCGGCGGCAATGCCAATATCTCGGGGAGCGTGGTCGAGGGATGGGCCGGCCCGATCCGCGCATCGATCACCGGCGCTTATACCGGCCTGCGTTATGATAGCCGCGCCGACCGCAGCGGCGGCATCACGACGAGCGACCTCGCGCGCGACACGCCGAGCGTTTTCGGATCGCTGACCGTGCCGATCCTCGATCCCGACTATGATGTCGGCAAGATCGGCCGCATTTCGCTGACGCTGAACGGCCAGGTCGAAAACCCCAGCGATTTCGCCGCGCTCAAAAGCTGGGGCGCGACGCTCAATTGGGGGCTGACCGACAATCTGTCGTTTCTCGCAAGCTTCAATCGCGACGAGGCGGCGCCTTCGGTGACGCAGCTTGGCGCGGCGCCGCTGGTTACCGACAATGTTACCTATTACGACTTCCGCACCGGCCAGACGGTGCAGATCCAGACGACGACCGGTGGCAATCCTTTCCTCCTCGCCGAACAGCGCCGCGATGTGAAGCTTGGGCTCAACTGGTCGCCGCCGATGGTCGAGGGGCTGAGCCTTTCGATCAACTACAACAGTAACCGCAGCGACGACACCAGCAACGGCTTCCCGCTGCTGACGCCGGAGATCGAGGCGGCTTTCCCGGATCGCGCAACGCGCGTCGGCGGCGTGCTCGTCGCGCTCGACCAGCGTTCGGTGAATTTCGACCGCGCAACCAATTCGCAAATCCGCTGGGGGATCAATTTCGGCCGCAGTTTCGGCCAGTCGCAAGCGGGCCCGGGCGCGGGCCGCTTCGGTGGCGGTCGTCCGGCTGGCGGCGCCGAGCGGCGTCCGCAGCCGGCGCAGGGTGACGCCGCGCCGCCGCCCGACGGGCAGGCGGCAAAGCCTGCCGGATCGGGCGATGCGC
>NZ_FYAT01000002.1:0-48478 GCF_900185685.1 Sphingopyxis sp. P1IMeth2 | reverse complement strand
CGCCTCGTCGACGCAGGAAAACCCCCAAAGCTCATCATCGTCGCCATCATCCGAAAACTCGTCGTCGCGCTCAACGCCATCATCCGAGATGAGCAGCCTTGGAAAGCTTGAAGACGGTTGCTCCCCACGGCTTCGCAGCAGGGAGGATCTGCAGTATCTTGCATTGCCGGGCGCTTTGCCTGATTGGAGCGGCGAGAAGGAGACCTGCCATGAAGACCCGCGCCGCCGTCGCATTCGAAGCGAAGAAGCCGCTCGAAATCGTCGAACTCGATTTGGAAGGCCCGAAGGCGGGCGAGGTGCTGGTCGAGATCATGGCGACGGGCATCTGCCACACCGATGCCTATACGCTCGACGGCTTCGACAGCGAGGGCATCTTCCCGAGCGTACTGGGACATGAGGGTGCGGGCGTGGTGCGTGAGGTCGGCGCGGGCGTGACGAGCGTGAAGCCCGGCGACCATGTCATCCCGCTCTACACCCCCGAATGCCGTCAGTGCAAAAGCTGCCTTTCGGGCAAGACCAACCTCTGCACCGCGATCCGCGCCACGCAGGGCAAGGGGCTGATGCCCGACGGCACGACGCGGTTCTCGTACAAGGGCCAGCCGATCTTCCATTATATGGGCTGCTCGACCTTCTCGAACTTCACCGTGCTGCCCGAGATCGCGGTTGCGAAGATCCGCGAGGACGCGCCGTTCCAGTCGAGCTGCTACATCGGCTGCGGCGTGACCACCGGCGTCGGCGCGGTGATCAACACCGCGAAGGTGCAGGTCGGCGACAATGTCGTCGTCTTCGGGCTCGGCGGCATCGGCCTCAACGTCATCCAGGGCGCGCGGCTGGCCGGTGCGAACAAGATCATCGGTGTCGACATCAACCTCGATCGCGAAGAATGGGGCCGCAAGTTCGGCATGACCGATTTCCTCAATTCGAAGGGCATGAGCCGCGAGGATGTCGTCGCGGCGATCGTCGCGATGACCGACGGCGGCGCCGATTACACCTTCGATGCCACCGGCAATACCGAGGTGATGCGCATCGCCTTGGAAGCCTGCCACCGCGGCTGGGGTACCTCGATCATCATCGGCGTCGCCGAGGCGGGCAAGGAGATTTCCACGCGGCCGTTCCAGCTCGTCACCGGCCGCAACTGGCGCGGCACGGCCTTCGGCGGCGCCAAGGGCCGCACCGACGTGCCCAAGATCGTCGACATGTATATGCAGGGCAAGATCGAGATCGACCCGATGATCACCCACGTCATGGGGCTGGAAGAGATCAACAAGGGCTTCGACCTGATGCATGCGGGGGAGAGCATCCGCAGCGTTGTCGTGTATTGACGCGGAAGGACGCGCAGCATGTTCAGCCATGTCACGCTCGGCGCCAACGATATTGCGGCGACCAAGCGCTTTTACGATGCGGCGCTTGGTGCGCTCGGCATCCCCGTCGGCCGCGTCGATGAGCGTGGCCGGTTGATCTACGCGCATGACGGCGGACGGCTCGTCATCACCAAGCCGGTGAATGGCGAAGCGGCGGCGTGCGGAAACGGCCATACGCTCGGCCTGCTCGCGGCCTCGCCCGAGGCGGTCGATGCGTGGCACGCCGCGGGCCTTGCCAATGGCGGGACGAGCGCCGAGGACCCGCCGGGCATTCGCAACGCGACCGAAGGCCGGGTGCTGTATCTGGCCTATCTGCGCGATCCGGCGGGCAACAAGCTGTGCGCATTCCACAAGATTTCGGGCTGACATGACGACCGAACGTCCGGCCGCTTTCGTCCTGACCTTCAGCTGCGTCGATGCGGTGGGCATCGTCGCGGCGGTGACGGGGCTGCTTGCCGAAACCGACGGCTTCATCCTCGACAGCCAGCAATATGCCGACCTCGATTCGGGGCGCTTCTTCATGCGCGTCGAATTTCGCGGCGCAGGTCCGCGCTTTCCGCAGACGCTGGACGCGGTGCGCGCGGCCTTCGCGCCGATCGTCGAGCGGTTCGCTATGGAAGCGCGGATCAGCGACGCGGGGGCCAAGCCGCGCTTCGTGATTGCCGTGTCGCAGGGCAGCCATTGCCTCAACGACCTGTTGCACCGCTGGTCGACGGGCAATCTGGCGATCGACATCGTCGGCGTGGTGTCGAACCACGACCATTTGCGCCGCCTGACCGAATGGCACGGGGTGCCGTTCCACTACCTGCCCGTCAGCGCCGCGAACCGCGCCGAACAGGAAGCCGCGATGCTGGACGTCATGGCACGCGGCGGCGCCGATTATCTGGTGCTCGCACGCTATATGCAGGTGCTTTCGGCCGATCTGTCGGCGAAGCTCGTGGGGCGCTGCATCAACATCCATCACAGTTTCCTGCCCGGCTTCAAGGGCGCCAAGCCCTATCATCGCGCGCACGAACGCGGGGTGAAGCTGATCGGCGCGACGGCGCATTTCGTGACGAGCGACCTCGACGAAGGCCCGATCATCGAGCAGGCGGTCGAGCGTGTCGACCACCGTGACGGGATCGACGACCTGATCCGTATCGGCCGCGATGTCGAGGCGCAGGTGCTCGCGCGCGCGGTGCGCTGGGTCGCCGAACAGCGGGTGCTGATCGACGGACGCAAGACGGTGGTCTTCCGTTAGTCACGCGAACAGGATAAGTCCGGATTCGCAACCAAATCAGGAGGAGCCAAGGGCGATGTACAGTCACAATATGGTCGGATCGAACGACCTCGACGCATCGAAGAAATTCTACGACGCGACCTTTCAGGCGATCGGCGGCAAGCCGGGCATCGTCGATGACAAGGGGCGCCTTATCTACATGCACAATGGCGGACTGTTCCTGGTGACGGCACCGATCGACGGCCAGCCAGCGACTGCGGGCAATGGCTGCACCATCGGTTTCGCGATGGAAGGGCCCGAGCAGGCGAAGGCGTGGCATGACGCCGGCGTCGCCGCGGGCGGCACTTCGATCGAAGACCCGCCGGGCGTGCGCGAAGGCGGCTTCGGCAGCCTGTACCTCGCCTATCTGCGCGATCCGTCGGGCAACAAGCTGTGCGCGCTGCACCGCGTCGTCTGACTTTCTGAGGGCTTATGCGCGGTGAGGCGGGATTGCTGGCGGATCTGGATGCGCTCGCCATCCCCTTCACCGCGCACGAGCATGTCGCGGTGTTCACTGTCGCCGAAAGCGACACGGTGAATGCCGCGATTCCCGGCGCGCACACCAAAAATCTGTTTCTGAAGGACACGGGCGGGGCCTTCTGGCTCGTCACCGTGCCGGGCGAAGCGCGCGTCGACCTGAAAGCGCTGCCCGCCGCGATCGGATGCAAGCGCGTGAGCTTCGGCAAGGCCGACGACATGCAGCGGCTGCTCGGCATCGCCCCGGGATCGGTGACGCCGCTTGCCGCGATCAACGCCGCACCGGGAACCATCACGGTTGTGCTCGATGCCGGGCTTGCGGCTGCGGAGCGCGTCAACGTCCATCCCCTGCGCAACACCGGAACCATCGGCCTTGCGGGCGCAACGATCCTCGACCTCTTGCGTCATTGGGGGCATGAGCCGTTGATCGCTTCCATACCCGTGCAGGACAATCCATGACCCTCGAAACGTTATCGACCAACCGCAGCCATGGCGGCACGCAGGGCGTCTATCGCCATGCCAGCGACACCACCGGCACCGACATGACCTTTGCGGTGTTCGTTCCCGATCATGCGCCGGGCGCGAAGCTGCCGGTGCTGTGGTATCTGTCGGGGCTGACCTGCACCCATGCCAATGTGATGGAAAAGGGCGAATATCGCGCCGCCTGCGCGCAGCATGGCATCATCTTCATCGCTCCCGACACGAGTCCGCGCGGTGAGGGCGTGCCCGACGATCCGGAGGGCGCATGGGATTTCGGACTCGGCGCCGGCTTCTATGTGGATGCGACCGAGGCGCCATGGGCAAAGAATTACCGCATGCGCTCCTATATCGAGGATGAGCTCCCGTCGGTGGTGCTGCGCAATTTCCCGATGGCCGACATGACGCGGCAGGGGATCAGCGGTCATTCGATGGGTGGCCATGGCGCGCTGACGGTGGCGCTGCGCACGCCCGACCGCTTCCGCTCGGTCTCGGCCTTTTCGCCGATCGTCGCGCCGCTGCAATGCCCGTGGGGCGAAAAGGCGCTGTCGAACTATCTCGGTGCCGACCGCGAGCCGTGGAGTCACTATGACGCCTGCGCGCTGATCGAAGGCGGCGCGCGCGTTGCCGACTTGCTCGTCGATCAGGGAGAGGCGGACAGCTTCCTGGAAGATCAGCTCAAGACGCATCTGCTGGTCGAGGCGTGCGAGAAGGCGGGGCAGAAAGCCGAAATCCGCATGCAGCCGGGCTATGACCACAGCTATTATTTCATCTCGACCTTCATGGCCGAGCATATCGGCTGGCACGCCGAACGGTTGAAGGTTTAGTCGCTCCCCTCCCGCCCGCAAGCGGCAAAGATCAGGGCATCAACAGCGTCGACCCCGTGGTCCGGCCCGCTTCCAGATCTTCGTGTGCGCGAGCCGCGTCGCGGAGCGGGTAGCGCTGACCGATGGTGACCGCGACCGCGCCGCTTTCGAGCATCTCGAACACGCGCGCGGCGCCGGCGGCGCGTTCGCCGGGATCGAGATAATAGTCGAACAAGGTCGGGCGCGTGACGAACTGCGATCCGTGCTGCGCCAGGATGCCGAGATTGACGCCGGTCACCGGCCCGCCGGCATTGCCGTAGCTGACGATCAGCCCGCGCCGCGCGGTGGCCTTGAGCGAGGTCGCCCAGGTCGCCATGCCGATGCCGTCGAAAGTGACGGGAACGCCTTGGCCGTCGGTGATTTCGCGGACGTGCGCGGCGACATCTTCGTCCCGGTAGCGGATAACATGGTCGGCGCCGGCGTGGCGCGCGGCCTGTTCCTTGGCTGCGGTGCTGACGGTGCCGATCACGGTGGCGCCGACGGCTTTCAGCCATTGGACGAGGATCAGACCGACACCGCCGGCGGCGGCGTGGACGAGCACCGGCCAGCCTGCCTCGACCCTGGCGCAGCGTTCGACGAGCGCCTCGACCGTGCAGGCCTTGAGCAGCGCGGCGGCGGCGGTCTCGTCGTCGACCGCCGCGGGCAGCTTGAACAGCGCGGCTGCGGGGACGAGCCGCGCGGTCGCATAGGCCGTGCGGCGGGGGCCGAAGGTCGCGACGCGGTCGCCGGGCTTCAGCCCGTGGACGTCGGCACCGATCGCCACGATCTCGCCCGCCGCCTCGAGCCCCAGACCGCCAGGAAGGTCGACCGGGTAGGTGCCGTCGCGATGATAGGCGTCGATATAATTGAGCCCGACCGCGGTCTGGCGGACCAGCACCTCGCCCGGGCCGGGCGCGCCGAGCGTGACGCTGCGCCACTGGATGACGTCGGGACCGCCCTGCTTCTCGATAAAGGCTTCAACCGCTTCCATGCGTCCTCTCCTGCTGCTCGCCCGATTTGGGGCGGCGGCGGAGAGGGCGCAAGGGCTCTACGCCTTAATATTTCCCGGTCTTGCGCGGGTTGCGCTGGCCGTAGGGTTTGGGCTTGTAACGGTCGGTGCCGCCGCCGGGGGCGCCGGGGCCGCGCGGTTTGCGCGGACCGTCGCCGCGGGGGCCGTCGTGGCGCGGGCCAGCGTCGCGGCGCCCACCCTTATGGGGGCGCGTGTCGCGGCGCGGCGGATAGGTGCTGCCTTCGGGCGCCGGGGTGATGGCGACGCCGCTATCGTCTTCGCCATCCTTGTTCGCGGTGCGCGAAACGGCTTCGGCGAAGCGATCGGCGATCGCGAGCGGGATGTTGAACAGCGTTTCGCTGGGGCCGATGCGGATCGCGCCGATTTCGTGCTTGGTCACATGGCCGCGGCGACAGAGCAGCGGCAGGATCCAGCGCGGATCGGCGTTCTGGCGGCGGCCGATGTTGAGCCGGAACCAGACGCTGTCGTCGAACTGTTCGCGGTCCGCCCCACGATCGGCGCGCTCGAGACGCTCACCGCGCTCGGGGCGCTCGCCGCGCGGGCGCGGGCCGTTATCGATCAGATCCTCGGGCGGCGGCATCGTCGCACGGTGCGCGCGGACGAGCGCGGCGGCGATGTCTTCGGCGCTGCGCTCGGCGAGCAGGCGCTGGCCGAGTTCGATGTCATCAGCCTCATGTTCGACCGGCGCGAGCAGCGCCTCGATCAGCCGTTCCTTGTCGCGCGCGCGCACGTCGGTCGCCGTCGGCGCGTTCATCCACTGCGCGTCGATCTTCGCACCGCGCAGCATACCGTCGACGCGGCGGCGGCGCGGATAGGGGACGATGAGCACGGCGGTGCCCTTTTTCCCCGCGCGACCGGTGCGGCCCGAGCGGTGCTGAAGCGTTTCGGCATCGCGCGGGATTTCAACGTGAATGACGAGGCTGAGGCTCGGCAGGTCGATACCGCGCGCGGCGACGTCGGTCGCGACGCAGACGCGTGCGCGGCGGTCGCGCAGCGCCTGCAGCGCGTGGTTGCGTTCGGACTGGCTGTGCTCGCCCGACAGCGCCACCGCCGCGAAGCCGCGTTCGAGGAGGCTGGCGTGGAGGCGGCGGACATTGTCGCGCGTGGCGCAGAACAGCATTGCCGTGTCGGCCTCGTGCAACCGCAGCAAATTGACGACCGCGCCCTCGATATCGGCGGGGGCGACGGTGACGACCTGATAGGCGATGTCGCCGTGGCCGCGATCTTCGCCGACGGTCGAGATGCGCAGCGCGTCGCGTTGATAATGTTTGGCAAGCTGGGCGATCGGCTTGGGGATCGTCGCCGAAAAGAGCAAAGTGCGGCGCGTTTCGGGGGTCGCGTCGAGGATTTCCTCAAGGTCTTCGCGAAAGCCCATGTCGAGCATTTCGTCGGCCTCGTCAAGCACGGCGACGCGCAGCGATTCGAGGTCGAGCGCGCCGCGTTCGAGATGGTCGCGCAGGCGGCCGGGGGTACCGACGACGATGTGCACGCCCTGGCTGAGCATCCGGCGCTCGCGGCTTGCATCCATGCCGCCGACACAGGTCGCGATGCGCGCGCCGGCCTTCGCGTAGAGCCAGCTCAGTTCGCGGCTGACCTGCAGCGCGAGTTCGCGTGTCGGGGCGATGATCAGCGCCAGCGGCGCGGCCGCGAACGGCAGGCGCCCATCCTCCAGCAATTCGCCCGCCATGGCGAGGCCGAAGGCGACGGTCTTGCCCGATCCGGTCTGCGCCGAGACGAGCAGGTCGCGGCCGACAGCTTCGGCTTCGACGACGTGGGTCTGGACGGGGGTTAGTCCTTCATAGCCGCGCGCGGCAAGGGCGTCCGCAAGGACGGGCGAGAGATTTTCAAAAGGCATTTTATTCTTCTTATCCTGTGCAGCAAAGGCGCCGCTGTTTGGTCCTCGCTGCCCAGTCTGCGTCCCGGGGTCTGTCGCCCGCGATCGAAACACTGGTCATGGATGCCGAAACCCGTTCGGCATGACGAAGAAATATCTGGGTTTTTTCCTAAAGAGCCTGACCCGCCGCGTATCCGCTGGCCCAGGCCCATTGAAAATTATAGCCGCCCAGCCACCCGGTGACGTCCACGGCTTCGCCGACCGCATACAGTCCCGGCACGCTTTTGGCCATCATTGTTTGCGATGAGAGATTTGCGGTCGAAATGCCGCCCACCGTCACTTCGGCCTTGGCGAAGCCTTCGGTGCCGTTCGGACGGAAGGTCCAGCGCGCCAGCCGCGCCTCGGCATCGGCGAGCTTGCGGTCGGTCTGCGCGCCGAGCTCGCCGGGCAGCCCCAGCCGCTCGGCGAGTGTCTGCGCCAGCCGATCGGGCAAGGGCAGCGTTGCGGCGAGCGTGGCGCGTGGACGCGCGCGCTTTGCGTCGATCAGCCAGCCGGGTGCGGCGGCGGGCAGGAAATCGATCGTTACCGGATCGCCGGGACGCCAATAGCTGCTGATCTGGAGGATCGCCGGACCCGATAGACCCTTGTGGGTGAACAGCGCCGCTTCGCGGAACGCCGCCTTGCCGGCGTGTGCTTCGACCGGGGTTGCAACCCCCGACAGGTCGCGGAACAGCACATCGTCACCGCCGAGCGTCAGCGGGACAAGCGCGGGGCGCGGCTCGACGATTTTCAGGCCGAACTGGCGCGCCA
Organism: Sphingopyxis sp. P1IMeth2; assembly: GCF_900185685.1. Taxonomy (NCBI): domain Bacteria; kingdom Pseudomonadati; phylum Pseudomonadota; class Alphaproteobacteria; order Sphingomonadales; family Sphingopyxidaceae; genus Sphingopyxis; species Sphingopyxis sp. P1IMeth2. Next base: position 40,386 of record NZ_FYAT01000002.1, on the reverse strand, counting down.
GATCGTAAGCAAAGCCGGTCGCACCCATCTTCGGGATCGATGGGCCGCCGGTAGCGATGACGAGGTTGGACGCGCGGACAGGCCGGTCGCCGAATGCGACGGAGAAGATGCCATCCGCATGCGTGACCGCGCGCACCGGCTGGCCGCAGCGGATATCGACGTCGCCCTTTGCACATTCCTCGAGCATCATCGCCACGATCTGTTTCGCCGACCCATCGCAGAACAGCTGGCCGAGCGTCTTTTCGTGATGTGCAATGCCATAGGCATCGACCAGCGCGATAAAATCGGCGGGCGTGTAGCGCGCGAGCGCCGATTTGGCGAAATGCGGATTCGCCGAAATATAGCGGTCGGGCGCGGTGTGGATATTGGTGAAATTGCAGCGGCCGCCGCCCGAGATCAGGATTTTCTTGCCCACCTGCTCGGCATGGTCGAGCAAGAGGACGCGGCGACCCCTTTGCCCCGCGACCGCGGCGCACATCAGCCCGGCCGCGCCGGCACCCAGCACGATGGCATCATAATCGGTGGCGGTCATGCGGGGTGGTCAGCGCAGCTTTGCGATCGACAGGCCGTCGGCCTTGGCGCGGATTTTTACCGACTCTTCGCTCCGCGTCAGGGCCTTGGCGATGGCTTTGAGCGCCATGCCCTTTTTCGCCAGCGTGTGGAGCTTGTCGATTTCGGCGGCGGTCCACGGCTGCTTGTGGCGTTCGAACTTGTCCTTCATGCCATTTCCTCCGCATCGGGCGCGGCGGCAAGGACGGTGATGGCATCCTCGCGGCCCTGGAATTCGACGTTCTCGCCGACCTCGGCGCCCATCAGGGCGCGGCCGAGCGGCGCGGTGAAGGCGATCCGCCCTGCCGCCGGATCGGCTTCGTCATGCCCGACGATCGTCACGGCGCGCTCGGTACCCGCGAGCCGATAGCGTACCGCGCTGCCGACCCCGACGATCCCGTCCGCGGGCGCGACCTGCACCTCCGCGGTCGCGTGGCGCGTGGCGACATAGCGCTGGCGGCGTTGCAATTTCTTGCGCGCATCGTCGGTTTCCGCCGCCGCGATGGCGGCTTCGATCTGCGCGAGTTCTTCGCCGAGCAGACGATGTCCGCGCGGGGTCACCAGATTGGCGCCCGGCGGGATCGGCCATTCGAAGACCGGTTCCATATGTTCGTCATCGCTTTCGCGGCGGAACGCTACGCTCACGTTTCTCTCTCGGTATCGGGGAGGGGAAAGGCTCCTTTGCCGCGCGAAGGTGGCGACAAGATGGCGCGCTGTAACCTTGCCGGGCGGCGCGGCGAATTTCCCTTCGATGCCATCCCCCCGCATCCCCCTTTGTTGTGAATGGAGTGAAGAATGAGCAATGCCTTGAAACTGTCGCTGGCCGCCTCGGCCGTTCTAGCCATGGCCGCCGGCGCGATGGCGCCGGGAACCGCCGCCGCGGCCGGAGCGACCGAAAAATGCTTCGGCGTCGCGCTGAAGGGCAAGAATGATTGCGCCGCCGGCCCGGGCACGAGCTGCGCCGGTACCTCGACCGTCAATTATCAGGGCAATGCCTGGAAGTCGGTTCCGGCGGGCACCTGCGTCAAGATGGGCGGCACGCTGACCGCGCATGAGGGCGATGCCAAGCCGGTGCCGCAAAAGAAGAGCTGAGCCCCCGCCGTGTCCGCCTCCACTACCCCCCGGCTACCCCGACGCGCCGGCATAGGACTGAAATCTCAGCATTATGCCGCGCTTCTGGCCGCGGTGGAGGCGGGCACGGCACCCGCCTGGGCCGAAATCCACCCCCAGAATTATTTCGGCCCGGGCGGGCCCCCGCATCGCTGGCTGACCGCGGTCGCCGAGCATATGCCGCTCAGCTTTCATTCGGTCGGCCTGTCGCTGGGGTCGTCGGGGGGCGTCGATCGCGGCGAGATCGATGCGTTGGCGGCGCTGTGCGCGCGCTATGTGCCTGCCATGGTGTCGGACCATCTGAGCTGGAGCAACGGCCCCGGTGACAAATTTCCCGACCTGTTGCCGATGCCCTATACCAGCGCCGCGCTCGCGCATTTAGCGGGCGAAGTGGCGCGCGTGCAGGACCGGCTCGGCCGCACGATCCTGATCGAAAATCCGTCGTGCTATCTTGCCTTTGCGGCAAGCAATTGGTGCGAGGTCGATTTCCTGCACGAATTGTGTCGCCGGACCGGCTGCGGCCTGTTGCTCGACATCAATAACATTCTCGTTTCCGCCCATAATCTGGATCGCGACCCCGAAGCCTGGCTTGACGCCTTCGACCCGCGGCTGGTCGGCGAAATTCATGTGGCGGGCCATGCGGTAAAGCCCGATGGCGACGGCGGCACGATCGCCATCGACGATCATGGATCGCCGGTCGGCGCGGCCTGCTGGACTTTGCTCGACCGCTTTCTGCACCGGGCAGGGCCGACGCCGGTGCTCGTCGAATGGGACAGCGACGTTCCGGATTATGCGGTGCTACACGCCGAAGCCGTGCGCGCCGACACGCTCATCGCGGCCTGTTCACCCGTCACCGCCGATGCTTGAGCGCGATCAGGCCGCCATCACCGCGGCGATCAACGGCGGGCCCGACCATTTGCCCGACTGGCTGTTCGCGGGCGATCCGGCGCAGATCCTGCGCGGGCTGCGCGTCCATGCCAATACGATCTCGCACGCGCGGCTCGTCGCGCTGGAGGAGACGTTTCCGCTATGCCGCGATCTGCTGGGCGCCGAAACATTCAACCGGCTGTCGCGGCATTATGTCGAAACAAACGGCGCGCGGCGTCGGGCGTTGGCCGATATCGGCGCCGGCTTTGCCGACTGGCTGCGCGTAAAAGCACCGCCGCCCGCGCAGGACCTCGCCCGGATCGAATGGGCGTGGCTCGAATGTTATCACGCCGCGGACGCGCCCGCGCTGACCTTGGCCGAACTGGCGGGGCAGAGCGAGGCGGCGCTGCTGTCGCTGGCGGTCCGGCGGCATCCCGCCGCGCGGATCGTCCGCCTGTCGAGCGATGCAGCGGCGGCGCTCGACCCCGCGCTCGCGGCGGCACGGCTCGTGCTCCTCGCCCGGCCCGATGCGGAGGTGCGCGTTCACGCGCTTGCCCCTGCCGAAGCCGCGGCGCTGGCGCTGGCCGATGATTTCGGCCCGCTGCGTAACCTGATCGCGCTTCTTGCCGAAAAGCATCCGGGCGGCGGCGCGGCGATCGCGTCGCTGATCGCCACCGGGGCGCTCGAAACGGCGCAGGAAGAAGGATAGCATGAAGCAGATTGTCGCATTTTACGATCGCGGCGTGGCGATCGTTTCGGGCCGGCTCGCCGAAAGTGTCGCCCTGCTGTTGCTGCGCGTCGCGCTGGGCGGCGTCTTCTGGCGATCGGGGCAGACGAAGGTGATCGAAGGGAGCTTCCTTACCATCGATCCCAACACTTATGATCTGTTCCGCAACGAATTTTCCGGCCTGCCGCTCGACGCATCGATCGGGGTGCCGCTGACGACCTGGGCCGAGCATATCTTCCCTGCGCTGTTGATCATCGGCCTTGCCACCCGCTTTTCGGCGGGCGCGCTGCTGGTGATGACGCTCGTCATCCAGATATTCGTCTTTCCAGACGCGTGGTGGCCGGTCCATTCGCTGTGGACCGCGATGGCCGCGATCCTGATCGTGCGCGGCGGCGGCCTGTTTTCCCTCGACGCCTTGCTTGTTAGGATGCGCGGGAAATGAGCCTCGACGAACCTTCGCTCGCGCGCCTGATGGCCGCTTCGCAGCGGGGGGATCGTGCGGCCTATCGCGCGCTGCTCGGCGATTGCCGGACATGGCTCGCGCGCTATTTCGCGCGGCGGATCGCGCCGCATCAGGTCGACGATCTGATTCAGGAAACTTTGGTGTCGATGCATCGCAAGCTGGCGACCTGGGACAGCGATCGCGCCTTTCTGCCGTGGCTCGCCGCCATCGCGCGCTATCGCTGGATCGACATGCTGCGCCGCCAGCGTGACGAGGCCGAGCTCGGCGACAATGACGCCGCCGTGGGCGCCGAGGACGAAGCGGTGCATGCGCGGCTCAGCCTCGATCATCTGCTCGCGCTGTTGCCGCCGAAACAGGCGCAGGCGATCACGCTGGTCAAGATCGAGGGCGCGTCGATCGCCGAGGCATCGCGGATTTGCGGGCAGAGCGAATCGCTGGTGAAGGTGAATATTCATCGCGGCTTGAAAAAGCTCAGCCAATATATTGAAAGCGAATGACATGACGGACGTATCGATCGACGATCTGATCGACGGCCTGGCCGATGATCTGAAGCCGATCCGGCCGCGCCGGCTGCTGCGCGGCGGGGCCTGGACCGCGGCGGCGTGGCTGATCGGCGGCGGCACCCTGCTGTGGCTGCTGGGGATGCGGCACGATCTGGCTCATGGTGCCTCTATGGCGCCGATGCCGATGTTCGCCTTCTGGCTGATCGTCGCGCTGGGACTGGCCGCAACCTGGAGCGCCTTGCGCATGGGGCTGCCCGGAGTCGGGCGCGACTATAGCGGGTGGCGCTGGGCCGGGCTCGCGGCGCTCGCGCTGCCGCTGACGGCGCTCGTCGTCGGGCTGGGCGATACCCATGCGGCGATGCACGGGATGGACCCGCACGGCGGGATGCGCTGCACGCTCGACGGACTGGTTGCCGGGCTCGGGGTCGGAGCCGCGCTGTTCGCGTGGTTGAAGGGCGGTGCCCCGACCTCGCTCGAACGCGCCGGCTGGGTTGTCGGGGTCGCGGCAGGTGCGGCGGGTGCGGCGGTGCTCGCGCTTCATTGTTCGTCGGACAATATGGTCCATATCGCGCTGTGGCACGGGCTTGTCGTCATCCTGTCGGCGATTGCCGGGCGCCTGATCCTGCCGCCGCTGCTGCGCTGGTAGGACGGACTGGACAGTGTGTCCCCTCTGTGTTAGGCGACTAATACAGAGGAGATTGATGATGCGAAACCGGTTGATTGGCGTTTTGCCGCTGGCGCTTGTGATGGCGACCGCGGCCTGTGGCGGATCTTTCACGATCGACAGCGACAAGGACAGCAAGTCGGGTGCCCGCGATGCGGGACCGGTTACCACCCGCGGCTTCGCGCTGAACGGCTTCACCGGCGTCAAGGTCACCGGCCCCGACGATGTCACGATTCGCCAGGGCGACGCCTTCGCCATCACGGCCAAGGGGCCGCAAGGCGAGCTCGACCAGCTCGAGATCGTGACCGACGGCTCGACATTGTCGATCGGCCGCAAGCGCGACGGCTTCAGCTTCGGCGGGCGCGACCATGAGGGTGTCGAGATCAGCATCACCATGCCGAGACTGTCGATGCTGCGCCTGACCGGATCGGGTTCGATCGACGCCGACAGGGTCGATGGCGACGCGCTGGAGGCGACGGTGACCGGATCGGGCGACCTCAAGGTCGCGAAGATGACCGGACAGAGCGCTAAAATCGCGATCTCGGGGTCTGGCGACGTCGATATCGGCGGCGGTACGGTCAATTCGGGCGCGATCAGCGTGACCGGATCGGGCGACGTCGATGCCAAGGGGCTTGCGGCGCAGACGCTCGACGTGTCGGTCGCGGGATCGGGCAATGTCGAAGGACAGGCGAGCGGCACCGCGTCGATCAATATCCTGGGGTCGGGCGATGTGACGCTGACCGGTGGCGCGACCTGCACCTCGCGCGAAATGGGATCGGGAACCGCAACCTGCAAATGATCGCGCGCTGGTGCCGCCGCCGCGAACCGGTTAAGGCAGCGGCATGACCAGCATCATGCGATGGGCCGCGATCGCGGCGACCGCCCTCTTGTCCGCTGCGTCGGCGCACGCCGCCGAAAAGCGCTTCGGCCTCACCAGTTTCGCGGCGATCGAAGTCGGCGCCGATGTCGATGTCGAGGTGGTGACACGCGCGCCGGTGAGCGCCGTGGCAACGGGATCGCAGGATGCGCTCGACCGGCTGACCGTCGAAAATCGCGACGGACGGCTGGTGATCGGGATGCGCCAGTTCGCGGGTGACGACCGCCGCGGCAGTTCGCCGGGCGCGGTGCTGCTCCGCATCAACGCCGCGACGCTGCAATCGGCAACGCTGGTCGGTGCGGGGTCGCTTCACATCGACGGGATGAAGGGCCAGCGCGTCGCACTCGGACTGCGCGGTCCGGGCAAGCTGAGCGTCGACGCGGTCGATACCGACCGGTTGGCGGTCGCGATGATCGGCAACGGCACGCTGACGCTCGCCGGCAAGGCGAAGCAGGCGCAGATGACGCTATCGGGTTCGGGAGTCGTCGATGCCGGCAAGCTGGCGGTCGACGGACTGATTTCGGACAGCGAAGGGACGGGCGACCATATCTTCAACGCGGTCAAATCGGCCGCGATCACCACGCGCGGCAGCGGCAAGACCGTGGTGCTGGGGCGCCCCGTCTGCACCGTGCGCAACGTCGGCACCGGCACGGTGGCGTGCGGCAGGGCGCGCTAGGGCGCGCGGCGGGACACGGAAGGGACGCTGGCGTGAGCGATGATTTTCTTCAGGGCACCGTGCATCAGGCGGCCGACGATATGCAGGCCGCGATATGCGCCGATCCGGCGGTCTTCGCGCTGTGGCAAGGGCTGACGCCGCTCGGGCGCAATGAATTCATCTGCTGGGTGGAAGATGCGAAACAGGCGGCGACGCGCGCCCGGCGCATCGGCCGCACCGTCGAGGAGTTGCAGGAAGGCAAGAAGCGCCCCTGCTGCTGGGCGGGCTGCATCCACCGCACCGACAAGGCGCCAAGCCGGTGGCAACAGGCGGTGCTGATCGACGGCAAGGCGAAGGCGCGCTAGGCGGAGCCGGGACGACGCACATTGCGCCGCCACTAGCCCGCGGCCGCGCTCCCTAGCTGGCGCGTTTGAAGCTTTCGGTGCCGGCCCAGCCGCGTTCGGACACGTCCACCATCACATTCTCCGGCCCCGTCATCTTATATTCGGCATTGTCCTTGGCGGGGTTTTTGCCGAGGCCTTGCGCCAGATTGACGTCGTGGCGCGGCGCGTAGCCCGAATTTTCGAAGCGTTCGACCACTTCGGCGATATCGTCGCACTGGAAACCGATGTGGTGCAGCCCGGTATAGCCTTCGGGAAATTCCATTCCCGCGGCGGGGCGGTTCTTGAAACACAGCAGCGCGATGTTGATGTGGCCGTCGGTGACATAATAGCCGCGCGCGTTGCGGCTATCGATCTTGCCCGCGACGGTCCAGCCGAGGACTTCGGTGAAGAAGCCGACCGAATTGTCGGGGTCGGCCGAGGCGATTGCCACATGGCGGAGGCGGGTGGTCATCGGGGAAACCTTTCTATGTTCCGATACGAATGGGGCTGACGAGATCGTGCAACGCCGCGACGATGCTCTGTGCGGTGATGCGGCCGGTGCCGGGATTTTCGTCGGTGGGGATATTCTCGATCGCGAGTTCGAAGCGCGCGCTATCCGAATCGACGACGATGCGGTGCGTGTTACGCGTAAGGGCCGGGTCGGCCCAGATTTCGAGACGCGTCTGGTCGGGGCCTGTCCCGGCTAGGCCCAATGCAGCGGCGACATTGACGTTGGCGGGAAAGGCGATGGCGCCCTCGCGCGCGCTGCCTTCGAATATCTTCAGCGGTTCGTCGATTTCAGTGAGATCGATGCCGTTGCGCACGACATGGTCGGCCTTGATGAGCGATTTGACCGGCTTGCGCGTCACCATCGTCACCGAATTGATATGGCCGATCGCCGCCGCGCGCACCGCATCAAGGCCCAGCAGTGCGCCGGTGGCCAGGATGATGCGGCCGCCATGGTCGCGCGCGAACTCGGCCGCCCCGGGCCATTGCATCAACGCCGCGCCGCTGACCGTAACCAGCGTCTTGCCTGCGCATAACGTCGCTTCGGCGATGTCGCGGAACGCCGCGGTCGGCGCGCTGTCGACGATGACATCGGACAAGGCGACGAGTTCGTCGGTGTCGACGATCGGCACCGGCCGTGCGAGCTGTGCCATGGCGACTTCGGCGCGAGCGCGATCGCCTGCCGATACCGCGGCAAGCGCCAGCGGCAGATCGCTATTCTCGATATGGCGCGCGACGACGCGCCCGATTGTGCCGAACCCGGCGATGCCAATGCGTTTCATGACCCTGCGCTAAGGGGGCATTGCTATATGCGGTAATATCGATTGCCCGTTTCGCTATCTGCGAACGGCTATAAAGGCGCTTGGGCCACCGCTATCTATTTTTGATTATAGATAGGCGCATTTTCTATCTTTGACTGCATATCGTCTGCCCCGCACAAGCGGGATCGAACTGTTGGGGGAGGCCATGCAGGCGCTTTTGAATCCGGATATGGCGATGCTTGCGGCGATGATGCTGTTGACCGGCGCGGTCGGCGGCGTGATCGCGGGGATGCTGGGCGTCGGCGGCGGGATCGTGATCGTCCCGGTACTCGACCTCGTGCTCGCGGCGCTGGGCATCGATTCCTCCGTGCGCATGCATGTCGCCGTCGCGACCTCGCTTGCGACGATCATCCCCACCGCTATCTCCTCATCGCGCGCGCACGAAGCGAAGGGCGCGGTCGATCATGACCAGCTCAGGCGCTGGGGCGTCGCGATCTTCCTCGGAGCGATCGCGGGCGTGCTGCTCGCAAGCCGCGTCAGTGGCGACGTGCTGTCGGCGGTGTTCGGCATCGTCGCTTTGCTCGTCGCGGTGAAGATGCTGCTCCCGCTGGAGCGCAAGCATATTGCCGAGACGATGCCGGGCGGCGTGGTCGGGCAGGCTATTCCCTTCGCGATCGGCGGCATTTCCAGTATGATGGGTATCGGCGGCGGCACGCTCAGCGTGCCTGTGATGACCTTGTTCAACGTGCCCATTCACCGTGCGGTGGGCACCGCGGCGCTGTTCGGGTTACTGATCAGCGCGCCCGCCGCGGTCGCCTTCGTCGTCACCGGCTGGCACGTCGAAGGCCTGCCGCCGGGCAGTCTCGGCTATGTCAATCTGATCGGCCTCGCCGTCATCGGCCCCGCCACCTTCCTTACCGCGCCGTGGGGCGCCCGCATCGCGCATGCGCTCTCCAAACGCCAGCTCAGCATCCTGTTCGGCCTCTTCCTCACCGTCGTCGCGGTGCGGATGCTGATCCGGGCGTTCGGGTGAGGGCGGCATGGCCTGCGCTCGAACGCCGCACCGTGCTGGCTGCAATCGGCTCCGTCCTGGCCCTTGGTCGCACCGCCCCCGGTTTTGCCCGCAATTTTACAAAGGATGACCGACGCATGACCCGCTTTGCCCTTGCCACCCGCGCCACACCGGACGGTGACCGCCCGACGATCCGGGTCGGCGACGCTTTTCATGATCTGCACGATGCGGCGTCGACGCACGGCTTTGCCGCGGTGGCGGGCGATATGACCACGATCATCCGCGACTGGGATGCCCGCCGCGAAGGGCTGTTCGCGCTCGCCCGCGCTTTGGAAGGTGCAGCGGCTTCCGTAGAAACGCCCGCGCTTGCAGCACCGTTCGAACCGCGGCGCATCTTCGCCGCCGCGTCGAACTTCATCGAACATGCCGAAGAAATGCAGACCAAGCTCGCCGCCAAGGCCGAGAGCGAACCCTATATCTTCCTGAAGACCGTCGAAAGCGTCGTCGGCCCGAACGAAACGGTCGTCGTCCCGCCGCAGGTTTCGCGCCCCGACTGGGAGGTCGAACTCGGCGTCGTACTCGGCCGCGCAGGCAAGAATGTCGCCGCCGCCGATGCGCATGACCTGATCGCGGGCTATACGATCGTCAACGACGTTTCGGCGCGCGACCGCACCCGGCGCAGCGACTTTCCTTTCTCGCACGACTGGTTCCGCGGCAAGAGCTTCGACAGCTTCACGCCGCTCGGCCCGGTCTTCGTGCCGCGCGACTGCCTCGGTGATCCGCACGACATCCGCTTGGGCCTCAAGATCAATGGCGAGGCGATGCAGGATGGCAACACGTCGGAGATGATCTTCAACATCTACGAACAGATCGCCTATCTCTCGACGATCCTTGAACTCAAGGCCGGCGACCTGATCGCCTCGGGAACCCCCGCCGGGGTCGGCATGGGGCGCGGCGTGTTCCTGAAGGACGGTGATGTCATGGACGCTTGGGTCGAAGGGATCGGCGATCTCTGTAATCCCGTCTCGGCACCGCATTTGCCGCGCGCATGACGCAAAGCACCGCCTTTTCGCGCCGCGCGCTGATTGCGCCGCTGCTCGTCGTCGCAGCGATCGCCGCGTTGACCTTGTGGAGCGCGTTCGGCGGCAACGCGCCGCAGGCCGCGAAGCAGGCCGAGGGCGCGCGAACCGTGCGCTTCAACATGGCGTGGCTGCCGCAGGGCAGCATGGCGGGCATTTTCGTCGCAATCGACAAGGGCTATTTCGCCGATGCCGGACTCAACGTCGAAGCGGTGCGCGGCTTCGGCGGCATGCGAACCGCGAACGAGCTCGACCAGGGCATGTTCGAATTCGCCTATATCGACCCGCTTTCGGTCGCGCTCAGCCGCGCCAAGGGCGGCAAGGTCCGGATGATCGGCGGCGTTAACATGCGGCTTCCTGCCGGCGCCTGTTTCGTCAAGGAACGCCATCGCATCTCTGCCCCCGCCGACCTTGCCGGACTGCGCTTCGGCGCCGGGCAAAGCTCGATGATCCAGGCGCTGCTCCCGGCGTGGCTCAAGGACAATCGCGTCGATCCGGCGGGTGTCGAGCAGATCCAGCTCGACCCCGCGATCGTCGTCTCCTCGCTCGTCGAGGGGCGGATCGACGCCGCCGAATGCTGGCTCGGCAATTCGATGGCCTTGTTCGACAAGGCGGCAAAGGCGAAGGCGGTGACGATCGGGCGCATCGCCTATGCCGACTTCGGGCTCGACGTTTACGGCAGCGGTTTCGCGACGCAGGACGCGCTGATCGAAAAGCAGCCCGATCTCGTGCGCGCCTTCCTGAAGGCCGCCTATCGCGGCTATGCCGACGCCGCGCGCGATCCGAAGGGCGCGCTCGCGATCATCCGCAAATCCTATCCCTTGCTCGACGAGGCGGTGACCAAACGCCAGATCCGCGAGACTGCCGACCTGATGGCGGCCGAGGGCGGTTCGCATCGCCTGACGCCCGAAAAGGTCGCGCGCGCAGTCACCTATCTACAGGCGAGCGGCCAGCTTCGGGCCTTTGACCAGACGCCGCAGCTCTTCACCAACGCCTTCGTTCCGATGGGGAATCAGCCATGACCGATCCCGCTTCCTACCGACCGCGCCCGACGCGGCTCGGCCACCTCGTGCTCAAGGTGCGCGACATCGACCGGAGCCTCGCTTTCTATACCGAGGTCGTCGGGTTGACCGTGTCCGACTGGATCGACCATCATATGGTCTTCCTGCGCGCGGGCGAGGATCATCACGACCTCGCGCTGCTCCAGCTGCCGCCGGGGCACAGCGCGATCCCCGAAGGCCATTATCCCGCGGTCGAGCATTTTTCCTACCGCCTCGAAACGATCGAGGAGATGGAGAAGGTCGCCGAGATGCTCGTCGCGCGCGCCATCCCGATCGACCGCGGCATCGGCAAGCATGGCCCGGGGGCGAACAGCTTCCTCGTCTTCCGCGACCCCGACGGCAACAATGTCGAATTCTACACCGACATGACGCAGATCACCGCCGACAGCCCCTATGAACCCTCGGTTTGGGACGGGAAGGACCTCGAAACCTTCGACCGCTGGCACCTTGATCGCTTCCTCGTACCGCCACCGGCGCGCATCGTCGCCTTGCTGGGCAAGGACGGCGACGCGTGAGCAGGTGGTTCAATCGCGACGCCGCGATCAGCATCGCCTTCTTTGCGGCGCTCGGCCTCGCATGGGAATATGGCGTCCGCTGGTCGGGGGTACAGTCCTACCTGCTGCCGCCGCCGAGCGCGATTCTGGGCGAGCTTTGGCAGTCGCGCGGGCCGATCCTGTCGCAGAGCCTCGTCACGCTGACCGAGGTGTTCTGGGGCTTCATCATCGCGGTCGCGCTCGGCGTCGCAATCGCGGCACTAATCTATTTCTCGCGCACCGCGAAAAGCACGGTCTATCCGCTGTTCGTCGCGTTGCAGAGCGTCCCCAAGATCGGACTCGCGCCGCTGATCGTCGTCTGGTTCGGCTACGGCCTCGCGTCGAAGCTGATCATGGCGTTCCTCTTCGCCTTCTTCCCGATCATCATCGCGACGCTCGGCGGACTGGCGAGCACGCCCGCGCATCTCGAAGAGCATTTCCGCGCACTCCGTGCCTCGCCGATCCAAAGCTTCTGGCGGCTGCGCGTGCCCGCCGCATTGCCGAGCTTCCTCGACGGTTGCAAGGTCGCGATGCCGCTTGCGGTGATCGGCGCGGTGGTGGGCGAGTTCGTCGGATCGAACGACGGCCTCGGCAACCTCATCCTCACTGCCTCGGGTTCGGGGCATACGACATTGACCTTCGCGGCGCTGATCGCGGTGACGATCCTGTCGCTCCTCCTCTTCTACGGCGTCGCCTATTGGGAACGCTTCATCTGGTGGCGCGCGGCATGAGCGCGGTGATCTCCATGGCCGGCGCCGGCAAGGCGTTCGATGGCCGCAAGGTGCTGACCAACGTCAGCGCCGAAATCGGCGCCGCCGAATTCGTTTCGGTGCTCGGCCCGTCGGGCTGCGGGAAGAGCACGCTGCTCCGCCTGATCGCCGGGCTCGAGCCCTTCGACGACGGCGGCATCCTGTTCAACGGCGCGGTGGTGAGTTCGCCGTCTCCCGACATGGGCTTCGTCTTCCAGACCTCGAACCTGCTGCCCTGGCTCAATGTCCGCGACAATCTGCTGCTCGGGGTCGATCTCGACCCGGCGGCGAAACGTCCCGACGCGGCGGCGCTGGCCGAGCTGGTGGAGACGCTGGGCCTGACCGGGTTCGAGGACAGCCATCCGCACCAGCTTTCGGGCGGGATGCGCCACCGCGTCGCGATCGGTCAGGCGCTCGCTCGCGGACCGCAGGTGCTGCTGATGGACGAACCCTTCGGCGCGCTCGACGCGTTGACCCGCGACCGGCTCAATATGGAGCTGCTGCGCATCTGGCAGCGCGACCGCAAGACGGTGCTGCTCGTCACTCACAGCATTTCGGAAGCCGTACTGCTCTCCGACCGCGTGCTGGTGATGTCGGAGCGGCCGGGGACGATTATCGAGGATGTCCGCATCGACCTGCCGCGTCCGCGCGATCCGAGCATGACGCGCGAGGATCCGGCGTTCGGCGATTATGTCGTGCGGCTCAGCAAATTGATGGGAGTATCGTGATGGACAGCGGTATGCTGGCGACGGCGGGTGCCGAAATATACTGGCAGGCGCTTGGGGAGGGCCCCGCGGTCGTACTTGCGCACGGCATCGGCGGCAATCATGCGATCTGGTATCGCCAGATCGATGCGCTCTCGCGCTCGAACCGCGTTATCACCTTCGATCACCGCGGTTTCGGCCTGTCGCGCGACCTCGACGGGCGCGGACGCGATGCTTTCGTCGAAGACCTGACCGCGCTGCTCGACCATTTGGGGGAAACGAAGGTGGCGCTCGTCGGCCAGTCGATGGGCGCGGGCACCTGCATCGGTTTCGCGCACTGCGCGCCCGAGCGTGTTGCCGCGCTTGCCATCTGCGACAGCCTGCACGGGATCGCCGAAAGCGCCGAGATCAGGACGATCATGGACGCCGCGCGCGCGAACACCGCCGACCTCGCGCAGATCGAGCGCGTGCTTGGCGCCAATGCACCGCGCGAGCTGGCGGCGCTCTATCGCCAGATCGCAAGCTTCAACATCGCCGATCGCCACAATCTGGCGGGCCGCTTCGACGCGTGCCCCGCGGTCGATCTCGGCGGTAAGGGGTTCCCGATTCTCTTCCTTTGCGGGGTCGAGGATCGGCTTTTCCCGATCGAGGCGGTGCGAGTCGCGCAGGCCGATGTTGCGGGTTCCTTCCTCGTCGAGATCAACGACGCGGGCCATTCGGCCTTTCTCGAAGCACCCACACAGTTCAACGACACGATCCTGTCGCTGCTCCAGATGGCAGGCCATGTCGGCAAGGCCGGTGCGGCGCACAGCAATGCGGCGGGCTATACGCCCGTCGGGGGTGCGGCGTGACCGGCTATCCTTTCGCTGACCGGCCCGTTCTCAATTATGTCGACGGCGCCTTCGTCGAGGGCGAGCGCTGGTTCGACAATGTGAACCCGGTCGACGGCAGTGTCGCTGGCCGGGTATCGCTCGCGAGCCGCGACCTCGTCGATCGCGCGGTCGCGGCCGGCCGCGCCGCGCTCAAGGGGCCGTGGGGCAGGATGTCGCAGGTCGAGCGCTGCAAATTGCTCGTCCGCATCGCCGAGGGGATCGAGGCGCGCTTCGATGAGTTTGCTGCGGCCGAAATCGCCGACACCGGCAAGTCGCTGCATCAGGCGCGGACGATCGACATTCCGCGCGGCGCCGCCAATTTCCGTGCCTTCGCCGCGCTCGCCGAGGCGCGCGCGATGCCGAGTTTCCGCACCGACCTGCCCGATGGGCGAAGCGCGATCAACTATGCGATCGCGCGGCCCTTGGGCGTCGTCGCGATCGTCTCGCCATGGAACCTGCCGCTGCTGCTGATGACGTGGAAGGTCGCGCCCGCGCTCGCCTGCGGCAATGTCGTCGTCGTGAAGCCGAGCGAGGAAACCCCCTCGACCGCGACCCTGCTCGCCGAGGTGATGGACGCGGCGAGGGTGCCGCCGGGCGTCTTCAACCTCGTCCACGGCTACGGCGCCGCCTCCACCGGCGAATGGCTCACCGCCAACCCCGATATCGACGCGATCACCTTCACCGGCGAATCGGCGACCGGCGGCGCGATCATGCGCGTCGCCGCGGCCGGGGTGAAACCCGTGTCGTTCGAGCTCGGCGGCAAGAATGCCGCGATCGTCTTCGCCGACTGCGATTTCGACGAGGCGGTCGCGGGGACGGTGCGCTCGGTCTTCTCGAACTGCGGACAGGTGTGCCTGTGCACCGAGCGCATCTATGTCGAGCGGCCGATCTTCGACCGCTTCGTCGCCGCGCTCGCCGAACGCGCGAAGGCGCTGACCGTCGGCGATCCGTGGTCGGGTGCCGACATGGGACCGCTGATCTCGCATGGCCACCGCGAGAAGGTGCTGTCCTATTATGCGCTCGCGCGCGAAGAAGGCGCGACGGTCGTGACAGGCGGCGGCGTTCCCGAACTCGATGGTGCACTCGCGGGCGGCGCCTTCGTACAGCCGACGATCCTGACCGGGCTCGCCGACGATGCGCGCTGCGTGCGCGAGGAGATTTTCGGCCCCGTCTGCCACATCGCGCCCTTCGACAGCGAGGAAGAGGCGATCGAACGCGCCAACGATACCGATTATGGCCTTGCCGCGGCGATCTGGACGCGCGACGTCGGTCGTGCGCACCGCGTTGCGGCACAGATGGAAACGGGCATCGTCTGGGTCAACGAATGGTTCCTGCGCGACCTTCGTACGCCCTTCGGCGGTATGAAGCTGTCGGGCATCGGCCGCGAAGGTGGCGAACATTCGCTGAATTTCTATTCCGAACCGACCAATATCTGCGTGAAGCTGTAAGAGGATCTCATGGCCGACATTGCCGCCATCGCCGCAAGGCTCGACACCGCCGCCCGCGAGGCCAGGGCGATCCCGCAGATCACGGGGGAGGCGGGCGATCTGCCGCTCGCCGACGCCTATGCCATCCAGCGCGCCGCGATCGATCATCGCCTCGCGCGCGGCGCGACGCTGGTTGGCGTCAAGATGGGCTTCACCAGCGAAGCCAAGATGGCGCAGATGGGGCTCAAGGATCAGATCTGGGGCCGGCTGACCTCCGACATGGTCGTCGTCAACGGCTCCACGATCGAGCGCGCACGCTTCATCCACCCGCGCGTCGAGCCCGAGGTCGCTGTGCGACTGAAGGCGCCGCTCGCGGGCGAGGTCACGCGTGCGGAAGCGCTCGCGGCAGTCGATGCGGTCGCCGCAGCGCTCGAGATCATCGACAGCCGCTACGAGAATTTCCGCTTCGCGCTCGGCGATGTCGTCGCCGACAATGCGTCGTCGTCGGCCTTCGTCACCGGGCCGTGGCTTGCCGCCCATACCGACGTGTCGGACGTCGCGATGACGATGCGCGTCGATGGCGAGGTCGTGGAGACGGGGACGAGCGCGGCGATCCTCGGCGATCCGATCCGCTCGCTCGTCGCCGCGGCGCGGCTTGCGGGGGCGGCGGGGCTGGTGCTTCAGCCGGGCTGGACCATAATGCTCGGCGGCGCGACCGCCGCGGCCGCGATTGGCGTTGCGCGCAGCGTGTCGCTCGACGCCGGTCATCTCGGCCGCGTTGGCTTCACGATCAAGGGAGGGGCGGCATGAGCGAGAACGCTGAAAATAGAGGGGGCAGGGTGATCCCTGGCAAGGCGCGCCCGCGCGGCCGCTTTCCGCATTATCGCCGCGCCGGCGATTTCGTCTTCGTCTCGGGGACCAGTTCGCGCCGCGCCGACAACAGCTTTGCAGGCGCTTCGGCCGACGAATATGGCACGGTCACCCTCGACATCGCCCAGCAGACGCGCGCGGTGATCGAGAATATCGGCGCGATCCTTGCCGACGCGGGCGGCTCGCTCGCCGACGTCGTCGACGTAACGAGTTTCCTCGTCAGCATGAACGATTTCGGCGGCTATAACACTGTCTATGCCGAATATTTCGACGAAGCCGGTCCCGCGCGGACGACCGTCGCGGTCCACCAGCTTCCCCACCCGCATCTGCTGATCGAGATCAAGGCGACTGCCTTCATCCCGCGCGCGCCGACGAAAGGATAGCGCCATGCTGACCTATGGATTGCCCTTCAACTTCCGCGAATGGATCGAGGCGCACCGCGAAGTGCTGAAACCCCCTGTCGGCAATGCGCAGATCTGGGAGGACGCCGATTTCATCGTCACCGTGGTGGGCGGCCCCAACCAGCGCACCGACTATCATGTCGATCCGCTCGAGGAGTTTTTCTACCAGATCGAGGGCGACATGAACCTGCGCCTGTGGACCGATGACGGGCCGAAGGACATGCCGATCCGCGAAGGCGACATTTTCCTGTTGCCGCCGAACGTCCCGCACTCGCCGCAGCGCCCCGTCGCGGGCAGCGTCGGCCTCGTTATCGAACGCAAGCGCCCCGATGGGTTGATCGACGCCTTCCAATGGTATTGCGACGATTGCGGCCATATCGTCCATCGCGTCGAGGTGCAGCTCCAGAGCATCGTCCGCGATCTGCCGCCCTTGTTCGAAGCCTTCTACGCCAGCGAGGAACTGCGCACCTGCGGCCACTGCGGCGCCGTCCATCCGGGCAAGGCGCGATGACGGCAACCCGCGAAGCCGTCGCCCGTCGCCTGCGCGATGCCTATGCGGGCGGGGTTGTCCCGCCGCTGCGCGATGCGCTGGAGCCGACCGATGTCCAGGGCGCCTATGCGGTGCAGACGATCAACACGCGCTTCTGGGAAGCGCAGGGCCGGCGGATTGTGGGGCGTAAGGCGGGTCTGACCGCGAAGGCGGTGCAGGCGCAACTCGGCGTCGACCAGCCCGACTTCGGCGTCCTGTTCGACGACATGCGCGTCGCCGATGGCGGACGCCTCGATCCGGCACGGACGATCCAGCCGAAGGCCGAGGCCGAGATCGCCTTCATCCTTGGCGGCGATCTGTCCGACCCCGACACGACTGCGCAGCAGGTTGCCGCGGCGGTCGCGAGCGTTCACGCCGCGATCGAGATCGTCGACAGTCGCATCGCCGACTGGAAGATCAGCTTCGCCGACACCGTTGCCGACAATGGCTCCTCGGCCTTCTTCGTGCTGGCCGACAAGGGATCGCCGCTCGCCGGACTCAACCTCGAAGGCGCCGCAATGGAGATGACCGTCAATGGCGCGGTCGCATCGACCGGCGTCGGCGCGGCCGCGCTCGGCAACCCGCTCAACGCCGCCGCCTGGCTCGCGCAGACGCTCGCGAGTCACGGCGAGCCGCTGAAGGCGGGCGATATCCTGCTCGCGGGTGCGCTCGGGCCGATGGTCGCGCTGACCTCCGGCGATCAGGTCGAGGCGCGCATCGCCGGCATCGGCACTTGCAGCTTCACCTATGGAGCCGGACAATGACGAAGACCAAAGTCGCGATCATCGGGTCGGGCAATATCGGCACGGACCTGATGATCAAGATCATGCGCCTGTCCAAGGTGCTGGAAATGGGCGCCTTCGTCGGCATCGATCCCGAGAGCGACGGGCTGAAGCGCGCCGCGCGGCTCGGTGTTCCGGTCACGGCCGAAGGGCTCGACGGGCTGACCGCCATGCCGGACTTTGCCGACATCGGCATCGTCTTCGACGCGACCTCGGCGGGGGCCCACCAGCGGCACAGCGACGTGCTGATCGCCCACGGCAAGCGCGTCGTCGACCTGACCCCGGCGGCGATCGGTCCCTACACGATCCCGCCGGTCAACGGCGACGCGCACCTCGATGCCGATAACGTCAACATGGTGACCTGCGGCGGACAGGCGACGATCCCGATCGTCGCGGCCGTGAACCGCGTTGCCAAGGTGCATTATGGCGAGATCGTCGCGTCGATCGCCTCGAAGAGTGCCGGGCCGGGCACCCGCGTGAACATCGACGAGTTCACCGAGACGACGAGCGAGGCGATCGTGAAGGTCGGCGGTGCGACGCGCGGCAAGGCGATCATCGTCCTCAACCCCGCCGAACCGCCGCTGATCATGCGCGATACCGTCTATTGCCTGTGCGACGACGGCGACCGTGCGGCGATCCGCCAGTCGGTCGAGGACATGGTCGCCGAAGTACAGGCCTATGTCCCCGGCTATCGCCTCAAGCAGGCGGTCCAGTTCGAAAGCATCGGCGGCAATGCGCCCTTACGCATTCCCGAAATGGGCGGCAGCTTCACGGGCCTGAAGGTCAGCGTCTTCCTCGAGGTCGAAGGCGCTGCGCATTATCTGCCGGCCTATGCGGGCAATCTCGACATCATGACCTCGGCGGCGCTCAAGACGGCCGAGAAGATCGCGCTCCGCATGAACGAAGGAGTGGCCGCATGAGCTTCGACCCGACCACGACCAAACTCTATATCCAGGACGTCACCCTCCGCGACGGGATGCACGCGATCCGCCACCAATATGGCCTCGATCATGTCCGCGCGATCGCCAAGGCGCTCGATGTCGCAAAGGTCGATGCGATCGAGGTGTCGCACGGCGACGGGCTGCAGGGATCGAGCTTCAACTACGGCTTCGGCGCGCACACCGACTGGGACTGGATCGGCGCGGTTGCCGAGGTGCTCGAGCATAGCGTGCTGACGACGCTGCTGCTGCCGGGCATCGGTACGGTTCACGACCTCAAGTGTGCATACGACCTTGGCGTTCGCTCGGTGCGGATCGCGACCCACTGCACTGAGGCGGACGTCGCGAAACAGCATATCGAGGCGGCGCGGGGGCTGGGTATGGACGTATCCGGCTTCCTGATGATGAGCCACATGTCGGAGCCCGACGCGCTCGCGAACCAGGCGAAGCTGATGGAGGATTATGGCGCACATTGCGTCTATGTCACCGACAGCGGCGGCGCGCTGACGATGGATGGTTATGCGGCGCGCCTCGCCGCCTATGACCGCGTCCTCAAGCCCGAGACGCAGCGCGGGGTCCACGCGCACCACAATCTCAGCCTCGGCGTCGCGAACAGCATCGTCGCGGTGCAGAATGGTGCGATCCGCGTCGACGCCAGCCTCGCCGGCATGGGGGCGGGAGCGGGCAATGCGCCGCTCGAAGTCTTCATCGCCGCCGCCGATGTATATGGCTGGAACCATGGCTGCGACCTGTTCGCACTGATGGATGCGGCCGAGGAACTGGTGCGCCCGCTGCAGGACCGCCCGGTGCGCGTCGATCGCGAGACACTGACGCTCGGCTATGCGGGGGTTTACTCCAGCTTCCTCCGACATGCCGAAAAAGCGGCGGCCGAGCACGGTCTCGATACGCGCGCGATCCTCGTCGAACTCGGCCGCCGCAAGATGGTCGGCGGACAGGAAGACATGATCGTCGATGTCGCGCTCGACATGGCGAAGCAATAGGCGCCGGTCGCCGGACTGTGCAGCCGACCTAGGGCCTGGGAGACAGCGCGTCGATCAGCGACGCCGTGCCGCTGCCGCGGCGGGCGGGACGGGGCTGGTCGGGGTGCGGCGCCCAGCCGCTGAAATGGATGATACGGAATTGCTCGGCAATGCGCCCGTCGGGGTCGGCGCCTTCGGCAAAGGCGGCCGCGATGCGCGCGGCTTCGGCGCGCGTCAGCGGCAGCGGCGTCGGCGTGAGGCGGCTCGCGAGGCCCGCCGCGCGCAAATCGCGCACGAGCCCCGGCAGCGCCGCATAGCGCACGGTCAGCGCCTCGACATCGACGACGGGCAATGCAAAGCCGGTGCGCTGGAGCAGATTGCCCATCGCGGCGAGGTCGATCTGCGGATGCATCCGCGCGATGGTGCGCACCCCCTCTGCCATCGTCGCACGGCGCAGGCGCGGCAGGCTGCCGTCGCCGACAAAGGCGCCGAGCAGCAGGCCATCGGGCGCCAGCAGCGCGCGCAGCCGTACAAGCGCACCGGGAACGTCGTTCACGGCGTCGAGACCGCCGGGCCAGACGATCAGATCATATTGGCCGAGCGGCAGGTCGATCGCATCGACCTCACCCACCATCGCGCCGGTCGCCGCGGCGAGCCGCGGTCCGGCCTCGAAGAGGTCGAGCGCCCGCCCGCGTGCGCGCAACGCGTCGGCGAGTGCGGCATCATGGGCGCCGATCAGCAAGATGCGGTCGAAGTCGCGCGTGACCATTTCCAGCCGGTCGAGCAGCGTTTCGGCCAGGATCGGCGCAAGGAAATTGGCATCAGCGGGCAGGCGCGCCAGCCGGTCGCGCTGGGCGCGGTGGCGGGCGGCGGAAAAGAGCGGCGGCGGCTGCGACATGGGCGCGCTTGTGCCGCCGGGCGCGATGTTTCACAAGAGGCCGATGGCGACGATGGCCGAAGACAGCGAGGATGATGCGTCGGCGCCGGCGACACCTGCTCTGTCGCGCGGCATTCGCCGACTGGGCACGGCGCTGCTCGATTATGCGCTGCCGCCGCGTTGTCCGGGGTGCGGCCTGGTGGTGGGCGAGGTCGGGCAGTTCTGCCTCGATTGCTGGAATTCGCTCCATTTTCTGGATGGCCCTGCATGCGCCCGCTGTTCGGTGCCGCTGCCGACGGCGCTCCCCGGCGTCGCGAGCGAATGCGGCGCGTGCCTGGCAGACCCGCCACCGTTCGACGGCGCGCCCGCAGCTTTGGCCTATGGCCCCGTCGCGCGGACGGTGGCGCTACGGCTCAAATATGGACGGCGCCTTGGCCATGCCCGGCTGATGGCGCGCCTGATGGCGCGGCCTTTCGAGGCGCTGGCGGGCGAAGCCGAACCGCTGCTCGTGCCCGTTCCATTGCACCGCTGGCGGCTCTGGTCGCGCGGCTTCAATCAGGCGGCGCTGATCGCCGACGAGCTGGCGCGGCTGACCGGCGCGGCGCATGATCCGAATCTGCTCGTTCGGCACAAGGCGACCGCGACGCTGCGCGGCAAGGGGCGCCGCGAGCGTGAGAAGATCGTCGCGGGGGCCTTCGCGCTGGCGCCGGATGCCAAGGTGCGCGCCGCGGGTCGGCACCTCATCCTCATCGATGATGTGCATGCCAGCGGGGCGACGCTGCGCGCTGCGGCGCGGGCGCTGCGCCGCAGCGGTGCCGCGCGCGTGTCTGCGCTGTGCTGGGCGCGCGTCGTCCACGATGTGCCGGGAAATGCCGCGCCATTTGACTTTGCGGCGCTCGATTCCGATATGCAGCGGTGAAAGGATGAAATCAGTCCCATGGCCAGGATCGAAGTCTATACCAAATTCCTCTGCCCCTATTGCACGCGGGCGAAGGCGCTGCTCGAGAACAAGGGCGCCGCGTTCGAGGAGATCGACGTGACGATGGACCGCGCCGGTTTCGACGCGATGGTCGCACGGGCTGGCGGTCGCCGCACCGTGCCGCAGGTGTTCATCGATGGCCAGCATATCGGCGGCAGCGACGATCTGGCGGCGCTCGATGCACGGGGCGGGCTCGACCCGCTGCTCGGCGCGGGCTGACCCTTGATCGTCTTCGATCTCTGCTGCGACGCCGGGGATCACCGGTTCGAGGCCTGGTTTGCGAGCAGCGACAGCTTCGCCGACCAGCAGGCACGCGGCCTGATCGCCTGTCCGGTGTGCGGCGACAGCCGGGTGAAGAAGGCGGTGATGGCGCCGCGCATCGGCACCAAGTCGAATCAGCGGGCGGTCGCCGCGCCGGTAGCCGCACCGGCACCCGATGCGACGCCGTCCGCCGAAATGGTCCGCACCGTCCTGGCGGCGATTGCCGCGAAGCAGGCCGAGATGTTGCCGCAGTCGCGCTGGGTCGGACGCGATTTTGCCGATGCCGCGCGCGCGATGCACGAAGGCCGCGCGCCCGAAGACCTGATCCACGGGCAGACCTCGCCCGAAGAGACGCAGGCGCTACATGACGACGGGATCGCCGCCATGCCGCTGCTCGTCCCAATCGCGTCGCCCGACGCAATCAACTGACCGCGCCGATTGACGCTGCGCGCCTTGCCCCGCTAAACGAGCGCCGACGCGCCCGTAGCTCAGCAGGATAGAGCATCAGATTCCTAATCTGGGGGCCACAGGTTCGAATCCTGTCGGGCGCACCACTTCGGAACAAGGCTGGGCACCGTGCGCGCCTTTATTTCGGCGGCTCCCGCGACCAGCGCTTGGAGCAGATTGCTTTTCAATCCGAAATCCGAACCTCGCCGACATTGAACCACACGCGCTGCGCAAGCGCGCATGTTTATCGCTTTCTGATCGAGAACATGCGTTAATCCGTGCCAGCGGTCATCGTGGACGAAGTAAGAACCCGGGGCTGTTTTCGGCGAGCCGATCTGGGCCACCGAACGCGCGCCGCGTCGGCGATGGCTGACCTGCCAAAAATCGAGAGAAGGCCTGCGCCATATCGCCGCGCTGGGAAGGGCGATGCAAATCGGGCGCAGCATGACGCGGCGGCGGGATGGATGGCTTCATAACTCGTCAACAAAGTGGTATGACAAAAAACGGATATTTTCGCTGCCTTGTTGACAATACAGGTATGAAGATTATGCCTAGCCGAAATACCAAGCCAATTGGGGAGAGGCATGATGCGGGATTATGTTGGGCTGCGCCGCAAGGCGCGGGCGTCGCGGCTGGTGACGGCATGGGTTTCCGGGGTCGCGCTCTGCGCGCTGCTCGCGCCCGTCAGCGCCCTGGCTCAGGAGCAGGTGCAGTCGGACGATGCTGCGGACGACAATGCGATCGTCGTGACCGGCATCCGTAGTTCGCTGCAGAGTGCGCTCACGGAAAAACGTAACGCCGACAATCTGATCGAAGTCATCCAGGCCGAAGACATCGGGAAATTGCCTGACCAGAATCTCGCCGAGGTGCTCGAGAACATCACCGGGGTGCAAATCACGCGCGAAGCCGGGGTCGGTACTGGCGTGCAGATTCGCGGCACCAACGACAATCGCGTCGAGATCAACGGCGTTTCGACCGTCGGCTCCGGGTCGGGTCGGGGCGGCATCAGCTTCGAGGATGTCAGCGCGTCGATCATCGCGTCGGTCGAAGTGACCAAGGCGCCCGAGGCAAAGACGATCGAGGGATCGGTGGGCGGCACCATCAACCTGCGCACCATTCGCCCGCTCGACCTGAAGGAAATGCTGCTCGCGGCACGCGTTCAGGGCGAGCATAGCGAGCTGTCGAAGAGCGTCCGGCCGCGTATCTCGGCAACGTTCGGCGACAAATGGTCGACGGGTATCGGCGAGATCGGGCTGGTGGTAAGCGGCAGCTACACCCAGCAGGAGGCAACATCCTTCCGTCCGCGCGTCGATCGCGACGGCGGGCTTGTCGAAAATGTCAACGCGACCGTGGTCCGCAGCGGCGTAACCGAAAATCAGCCGACGCGCCGCCCGGCCGCCCAGGACTTCGACTTCGTCGGCATCCAGTTCCTCAACCAGGAGCTCGAAAATTTCGAATATGAGACGAAGAATTTCGCCGGAACGCTCGAATGGGCGCCGAGCGATCATGTGAAATTCTATTTCGATACCATCTATAACGACCAGCAGCGGCGGCAGGACAGCTCGCGCGTTCAGGGGTCGGGGGTCAATGCGCTGCTCGACTACAGCGTTCCGACATCCTTCCAGACCGTGGATTTCGGTTCGCTCGACGGTGTGAAGCTCGGCAGTATCCGGGTCGCCGAGACGGGCACGATCGAGCCCAATATCGCGGTCGATCGCGACGACCCCAATCTGCGCTTCTCGAGCGACGTCGGGGCCCGCCTGACCAAGAGCGAAATCTACCGGCTCGGCACCGAGTTCGACGCCGGACGGCTGACCGGACGCGTCGAGGCATCGCGTTCGATTTCGAACACGCGCAATCCCGATCTCAGCACGACGTTGAATTTCCTCAACCCCAATGCTCCGGTCTTCACCGGGAACGACAATGCGGTTCCCTTCATCTACGACCTGTCGGGCGGATCGCTTGCCTTCGGGATCAATTTTGACTCGCCCTTTGCGCCGACGGTCGAACAATTGCTCGACCCCGCCAATGTCGTGTTGCAGCAGGTGTCGATCGGCAATGACAGCACGCGCAACAAGGAAGACGCGGCGCGCATCGATCTGTCGCTCGATGTCGCGGACCTGACGCCCTTCTTCACCTCATTCGACGTCGGCTATCGCTTCAACCGGTCGTCCAGCACCTTCAACGATGTCGGCTCAACGCTTACGCTCAGCAGCCTCAACGACAGTCCGCGCGGCACCTTGTTTGCCGATCTGCTGGTTCGCGGTCCGAACAATTTCGGCGACGCCGACGGCCGGACGCTTTTCTTCAAGGACTTTCTGCTCGTCGACCCCAACCGCGCGTTCAGCGATCGCGAGGGTACACTCGACATCCTGCGCGCCGCCTTGCTGGCGGCGCCCGGCCAGCGCGCCCTCAACGACGCATCGGCCAATTCGGCGGGCTATTTCTCGATCAACGAGACGACCAACGCGGTCTATGGTCAGGCCAATTTCGAGATCGGCCCGGTACGCGGCAATTTCGGTCTTCGCTGGCTCGACACCAGCCTCGATTCGATCGGCAATTCGATCACCGGCGCCAATGTGACGCAGGTCGTCACCCGGGGCGGCTACAGCAAGCTGTTGCCGCGGCTCAATCTCGTCGCCGATGTCGCGGACAATATCCTGCTGCGCGCCAGCTGGGGCCGCGACATCAACCGTCCCGATTTCGACCTGCTATCGACTTCGGTATCGTTCGTGACGAGCGAAAACGCGGCGGTCTCGATCGGCAATCCGAATCTGCGCCCCGAAACCGTCACCTCCTATGACGCCTCGATCGACTGGTACTTCGCGCCTTCGTCGGTGCTCAGCGTCGGGGTGTTTCACAAGAAGCGTACTGACCTTTTCGTCACCCAGCTCGAAGATGCGCCGCTTGACGCCAATGGCTATCGCGACATCACCGCGCCGTGCGAGGGCGGGGGCATCTATAATCCGATCGCGTTTCGCAACCAGCTATCGCCGATCGGCGGATCGGGCATGTGCGTCCCGATCCTGACGACGATCAACGACAGCGGCAGTACGACGCAGACCGGCGTCGAAGTCGCGCTGCAATATGACCTGTCGCAGTTCGAGGATGCCTTGGGCTTCGCATCGGGCTTCGGGATCGTCGCCAACTACACCTATCAGAAATTCGGCGGCGGCCAGGCTGTCAACAGCTCGGCGACGCGCGGCACCGATATCTTCAACGCGATCAACGGCATCTACGATGATGCCGATTTCGTGCCGGTAACCGCGAAGCAGGGGCTGCTCGACTTTTCCAAGCACGCCTATAATCTGACACTCTATTACGAAAAATACGGGCTCTCGGCCCGCGCGCGCTACACATGGCGGAGCGCGTTCCGGACGCTGGACACGGTCGGCGGCGCGACGCTTGCGAGCACCTTCGGCTTTCCGGTCGTGACAGCGGCGCGGGGACAGCTCAATGCGAGCATTTCTTACGATATCAACAGCTTCCTCAGTGTCGGGGTCGAGGGGGTCAACCTCTCCAAGTCGAAAATCTCGCAATATTGCGTCAATGACGGGGCACTGCTGTGCTTCGAGGGACTGCCCGATCGCCGGATCACCTTCGGCGCGTCGGTGCGTTTCTAGGGCGCTCGGGGTGACGGCGCAGGGCAAGATAAAAGGATGAGGCATTGAAAATCGGTTCGGTTCTGATCCTCGCGCTTCTCGCGTCCGCCGCGGCGCCGGCGAACGCGCGCGACCTGCTCGTGTCCGATCCCGCGCAGTTCCGCGCGGCGGTCAAGGCGGCGAAACCCGGCGACGCCATCCTGCTTGCCGACGGCGAATGGCGCGATTTTCAGGCGCTGTTCGTCGGCACCGGTACCGCGACGAAGCCGATCACCCTCGCGGCGCAAACCAAGGGCAAGGTCGTTCTCACCGGTCAGTCGAACCTGCGACTGGCGGGGCGCCACCTCGTCGTGTCGGGCCTCGTCTTCAAGGATGGCGCCAGCCCGACCGCCGAGGTCATCTCCTTCCGGCGCAATTCGTCCGACCTGGCGCGCGATTCGCGTGTCACCGAGGTGGTGATCGACGGCTTCAGCAAGGCCGACCGCCGCGCAGAAGATATTTGGGTCGCGCTCTACGGGACCGGGAACCGCGTCGATCATTCGCATTTCGAGGGCAAGACAAACAGCGGCGTTACCCTGGCGGTCATCCGCAAGGCGGGCGATCCGCTCGATAACCGGCACCGCATCGATCATAATTATTTCGGACCGCGCCCGCCGCTCGGATCGAATGGAGGCGAGACGATCCGCATCGGGACGAGCGAAGAATCGCTGTCGGACAGTCACACGCTCGTCGAGCGCAACATCTTCGATCGCTGCAGCGGCGAAGTCGAGATCGTCTCGGTCAAATCGGGCGGCAATATCATTCGCGAGAATCTTGTGCTCGCCTCGCAGGGCGCTTTCGTGCTGCGGCACGGCAACGGCAATATTGTCGAACGCAATATCTTCTTCGGCCAGGGGGTTCCCGACACCGGGGGCGTGCGCGTGATCAATCGCGATCAGATCGTGCGCGACAATTATCTGGAGGGGCTTGCAGGCACCTCGTTCAAGAGCGCGATCAGTGTGATGAACGGCGTCCCCAATTCGGTGATCAATCGCTATCATCAGGTCGCCAATGCGCGGATCGAGGGCAACAGCATCATCGACGCCGCGCGCATCACCTTCGCCGCCGGTGCCGATGCCGAACGCTCGGCCCCGCCCGTCGACAGCCGGTTCGATCGCAACCTGATCGTCGGGGCAAAGGGGCAGGATCCCTTCCGGGCGCAAGGCGCAATCGACGGCATTGCGTTCGCCGACAATGTCGAGGCGCGCGTGGCGACGCCGCTGCTTGGCGCAGGGGTCGAGCAGCGCGAGGTCGCGCTCGAACGCGGCGCGAACGGCCTGCTGTATCCGACCGACCCGGCGCTCGCCGCGATTGGCGCCCCGCGCGATCTTCGCCCGGTGACGCGCGACGAAGTGGGTGCCAGCTGGTATCGAAGCGCAGCGCCTGAAGCGGCGTTCGGCGCTGGCGTCACGCGCCGCGTTGCCGCGGGCGCGTCGCTCGCCGCGGCGGTCGCGGGCGCGCAGCCCGGCGACACGCTGACGCTTGCGAGCGGCACCTATGATATTCCAGCGCCGCTTACGGTGCGCCACCGGCTGACCATCGCCGGCGCCAAAGACGCAAAGCCCGTGCTCCACATCGTCTCGCAGCTTGCGCGGATCGTCGGCGGCGGTGGTTTGCGGGTAGAAAATCTGGCGATCGACGCGCATGCGGTGGAAGGCGCCGGGCCATTGATCGCGATCGAAGCGGGCGCTGCCCCCAATTATGCGATCGCCCTCGACGGCGTGTCAGTGCGGGGGCCGGCCAAGGGACGCCTCACCGGGGTCGCGATGGCGCCGGGAACCTTCGCCGACGACATCATCATTGCGAACAGCAGCTTCGCCGACATGGGTCTCGTTATCGACGGGACCGGTGAGCAGGAGCCGAAAGGCTGGTATCCGATGGAACGGCTGACGATCGCGGACAGCAGTTTTGCCGCCGTCGGCATGATTGCCGATCTGCTGCGCAAGGGGACGGACGAGAGCACCTTCGGTCCGTGGTTTGCGATGACCGGGTCGAATGTGGTCGACAGCGGCACTGACGGCGTGGCGCTGCGCATTTCGGGTGCGCAGCATGTCCGCATTACGGCCAATGCGTTCGCGAAATCGGGCGCGATTGCGATCATTCATTCGGTCGGCGCGCCCGACACACGGATCAGCGGCAACAGCTTTGCCGCCACCCCGGCGCCGCGGGTGGAAGAACTGGTCTATAAAGGCCCGCTGCGCGCAGATCTGTCGAACAATGCCATGGAGGCGCGGCCATGATGCGATCCCTTGCGCTTCTGCTCGCCGCTGCCATGCCTGCCACGGCTGCCGTCGCCGCGCCGCCGCCTACCGCAGAGCACACCCGATCCTATGCGCCCTTGTTCGCGGCTGAAGTCGAAGCGGCGAAACGCGATGTCGAGGCCTCGATCCGGGCAGGGATCAATGTGCCCGTGCCGAAGGATCCGGGCGGCGGCTTCACCCACGAACAGCATAAGCGCAATTACCGGATCATCTTCGAGGGCGGTCAGCTCTACCGGCTTACGGGCGACGTCCGTTACCGCGACCATGTCCGCGACCTGCTACTCGCCTATGCCAAGCTTTACCCGACGCTCGGGCCGCACCCGGCGGCTGCGAACCAGGCGACCGGCCGGCTGTTCTGGCAGAGCCTCAACGACAGCGTCTTCCTCGTCAATGCGGTGCAGGGCTATGCGCAGATCCGCGATGCGCTGACCCCAGCCGAGCGCGCGCGCATCGACGATGGCGCGATCCGTCCGATGGCGAAATTCCTGTCCGACGGGTCGCCTGAGGTGATCGGCCGGATCCATAATCATGCGACCTGGGCCTGCGCCGGCGTCGGGCTCGCGGGCTATTTGCTGGGCGACCGCGATCTGGTCGACAAGGCTTTGCTGGGGCTCGACAAGAGCGGCAAGACGGGCTTCCTGCGCCAGCTCGACCTGCTCTTCTCGCCGGACGGCTATTACGCCGAAGGCCCCTATTATCAGCGCTATGCCTTGATGCCCTTCGTGGTCTTCGCTGCCGCGATCGACGCCAACGAACCCCAGCGCAAGATCTTCGACTATCGCGGCGGCATCGTCCTGAAAGCCGTGCGAACCGCCATCGACGTCACCCACGACGGCTATTTCCTTCCGATCAACGATGCGATGCCCGACAAGAGCTTGCGCACCGATGAGCTCTATCAGGCGGTTGCAATAGCCTATGCCGCGACGCGCGATCCCGTCTTTCTGTCGATCGCCGAGCGGCAGGGGCATACGGTGCTGACACCCGCGGGCGAAGCGCTGGCGGCGGACGTTGCGGCAGGCAAGGCCAAGCCGTGGCCCTTTGCCTCGCGGCTGCTGTCGGACGGGCCCGACGGCAAGGGCGGGGCGCTTGTCCTGCTGCGCGATCGACCGACGGCGACCGGTCCGCTGCTCGTCGTCAAAAATACCGTGCAGGGCATGGGGCACGGACATTTCGACCGCCTGAACTGGCTCTATTATGACGAGACCGGCGCGGTCGTCACCGATTATGGCGCGGCGCGCTTCCTGAATGTCGAGGCGAAGCGCGGCGGACGTTACCTCCCCGAAAACGACAGCTGGGCGAGTGCGACGGTGGCGCACAATACGCTCGTCGTCGACGAACAAAGCCATTTTGCGGGCGACTGGAAGGTGGGAGAGAAAATTCCCACCCAGCAGCTCGCGAGCCGCCTCGATGGCCCCACGCGCTATTCGATCGCGGCGATCGACGGCGCATACAAGGGTGTCGGGATCCGCCGCGCGCTGTTGCTGCTCGACATCGACGGGCTCGGCAATCCACTTATTCTCGATATCCTCCGTGGAACTGGCGGCGGCAGGCATCGCTTTGACCTGCCGCTGCACTTTTCCGGACAGATTATCGACAGCGATATCGTTTTCGATCGCAAGCTGGCCGAGCGGCCGGTGCTGGGCACCGCAAACGGCTACCAGCATCTGTGGGTCGATGGCGTGGGCAGCGCGGCGGACAAGGCGGCGGGCAAGGCAGCGCGGCTCACCTTCATGCAGGGCAACCGCTTCTACAGCTACCATATGGCGCCGCCCGCGGGCGCCCGCTTCATCCTCGCGGAAAGCGGCGCAAACGACCCCGAGTTCAACCTGCTCCGGCAGCCTGTGCTGATCCAGCGTATCGACGGCGCCGACAGCGCGACCTTCGTCAGCCTGCTCGAACCGCATGGGTCCTATGACGCATCGGCCGAGACAGTCGTCGGCAGCCGCGCGCGGGTCGTGGGACTCGACCACCGCCGTCTCGGCGATGTCGACCTCGTGGTCATCACGCTGGCCGGCGGCCGCCGTATGGCGGTCGCGGTGTCCGATAATGTCGCGGCGGACGCATTGCACAGCGTCACGATCGACGGTGCCGCGCATTCATGGACCGGCCCCGTCGGCCGCTTCGATCTTGCCAAGGGAGGCGCAAAATGAAGGGCGGCCTGCGCTGGTGCGTGATCGGCCTCATCGGCCTCGCCACCGTCATCAACTATATCGACCGCAACGCGCTCGCGGTGATGTGGCCCGAAGTGTCGAAAGACATCGGCGCCACCAAGGAAGATTATGCGCTGCTCGTGACGATCTTCATGATCGCCTATGCCGTCGGTCAGTCGCTGTTCGGGCGCGTGTTCGACGCGATCGGGACACGGATGGGCTTCACCATCTCGATCCTCTTCTGGTCGCTGTCGATCGCGGCGCACGCGCTTGTCCGATCGATGCCGCTGCTCGGCGTGCTGCGCGCGACTTTGGGGCTCAGCGAAGCGGGGAACTGGCCGGGCGCGGCCAAGGCCAATGCGCTCTGGTTTCCCTCGCGCGAACGCGCGCTCGCGCAGGGCATATTCAATGCCGGGGCGTCGCTGGGCGGAATCGTCTCGGCCCCTCTCGTCGCATTGCTTTTCGTCCAGTTCGGCTGGCACGGCACCTTCCTCATCGTCGGTATCTTGGGCTTCGTCTGGCTGGTTCCGTGGCTATGGTTCTACAAGGGCGATCCTGAAAATCATCCCTGGCTCAGCGAAGCGGAGCGTCAGCATATTCTGACCGGCCGTGCCGAGGCCGGGCCGGGCGATGATCGCCGCGTGCCGCTCGGCGAACTTCTCCGCCATCGGCAGAGCTGGGGCGTCATCCTGTCACGCTTCTTCCTCGATCCGGTGTGGTGGTTGTTCGTATCGTGGCTGCCGATCTACCTTGCGGAGACCTTCGGCTTCGACGTGAAGCAGATCGGGCTGTTCGCCTGGGTTCCCTTCGTCGGCGCCATGCTGGGCAGCCTGTTCGGCGGTTGGCTGGCGGGGCGGATCATCGCTTCCGGCGGGAGCGTCCACAAGGCGCGCACGCTGACGATCGGCATTGGCTGCGCGATCATGCTCCCCACGCTGCTTGCGACGATCGGTGCGGACGATCCGCTCAGCGCCGTCCTGCTGATCGCGGGGATATTGTTCGGTTTCCAGATGGCGATCGGCAATATCCAGACGCTGCCGAGCGATTACTTCGGCGGCGGGGCGGTCGGCAGCCTTGCCGGGATCAGCGGCACCGCCGCGGTCGCCGGGACGCTGATCACCACCTGGCTCGTGCCGGTCCTCACAAAGAATGGCTATGCGCCGATCTTCGCGCTGTCGGCGGCGATCGTTCCGCTCTCCTTCCTCGCATTTCGACTGATCGGCGGCCGCGTCGAACCCGTCGCGACTGCGCCCCGCAACACCCAAGAATAAGGAAAAGAATTCGATGAATCTCCAAGGAAAAACTGCGCTCGTCACCGGCGGCGGCCGCGATATCGGCCGGTCGGTATCGATCGCGCTCGCGCGCGCCGGAGCGCGCGTTGCGATCAATTACAACAGCGGTCGGGAAGCCGCGGAAGCAACGCTGCAGGCGATCCGTGACGCGGGCGGCGACGCCTTTCTGGTCCAGGCCGACGTGACCGACAGCGCCGCGGTGCGCGCAATGCTCGACGAGGTCGGCGTCGCGTTCAGCGGCCGGCTCGACATCCTCGTCAACCTTGCCGGCGGCATGGTCGCGCGCAAGACGCTGAGCGAGATGGACGAGGCCTTCTTCGACCATGTCATGACGCTCAACCTCAAATCGGTCTTCCTCGTCCTCCAGGCTGCCCTGCCTTTCCTCGGCGAGGGATCGGCGGTGGTCAATGTCTCGAGCCAGGCGGGACGCGACGGCGGCGGCCCCGGCGCATCGGTTTATGCCACCGCGAAGGGCGCCTTGATGACCTACACGCGGTCGATGGCAAAGGAATTGGGGCCGCAGGGTATCCGCGTCAATGCGGTTTGCCCCGGACTGATCGGTACAAGCTTTCACGACATTTTCTCGAAGCCGGAGGGCCGCGCGGCGACCGCCGGAAACACACCGCTGCGCCGGGAAGGCCATCCCGACGAGGTCGCGGATACCATCGCCTATCTTGCATCGCCTGCGGCGAGCTTTCTTGCCGGCGTCTGCCTCGACGTCAACGGCGGGCTCTATTTTTCGTGACGATGTAATCCGCAGAAGAAGGGGACAGGATATGCGCTGGTTAGCCATTCCGCTGTTCGCCGCCGCGCTTGCCGGCGGCGTGCAGGCCAAGGAGCGCGAGCGGACCGATGCCGAGCCGCTTTCGCCCTACAAGATCATCCTCGTCGGCGATTCGACGATGGCGCCGCACAGCGGCTGGGGCGGCGCCTTCTGTGCCGGCCATGTCAAATCGTCGGTGGCGTGCGTCAACGCCGGGCGCGGCGGTCGCAGCACGCGCAGCTACCGCCAGGAAGGAAGCTGGGACATCGCGCTCGGCGAAGCGAAGGTGCCGGGCTATCGCACAACCTATGTGCTCATCCAGTTCGCGCACAATGATCAGTCGAGCAAGGCCGAACGCTGGACCGACGAGACGACCGAATTCCCTGCAAATTTACGGCGCTTCGTCGAGGAGGTGCGCGCGGCGGGGGCGGTCCCGGTGCTCGTGACGCCGCTGACGCGCCGCGAGTTTCGCGATGGCGAGCTTCGCAACACGCTTGCAAGCTGGTCGGATCAGGTCCGCAACGTCGCCAAGGCGATGGACGTGCCGCTGGTCGATCTCAATGCGTTGAGCGCGGCGCAGGTGCAGAAGATGGGCGCCGAGACGGCGACGCAGCTGGCGCAGGAGCCGCCGAGCGACGAGGAGCTTGCCGCAGCCAGAGCCGGGACCACGCTCGCGGCGCGTCCCGCGCCGCCACCGCCGCCGCCGATTACCCACAAGGGCGCGCGGGGGCAGGTGACACGCAAGTTCGATTATACGCATCTGGGCGCCGTTGGCGCTGAAGTCACGGCGCGCCTTGTGACGCAGGCCCTCGCTGTCGCGGTGCCGGGGCTGGCGAGCCAGCTCGTCCCCTGACAGGGGTTCGATTGCGGGGCGTAAAATTGGTCATACCAATTCAGCTTACACAATGGTTGACAAAATATATGCAATGTTCGACCATATTGGTCAGAACAGAATCAAGATATTCGAGGGAGAGACGGCGTGAAGGTTCAGCAGCAGGTCGATAATCGTGCGCTTCGCGCGGCTTTGCTGGCGGGGGTCGGGCCGCTGCTGCTGCTTGCGGCCCCGGCGGCGGCGCAGGATGCGACCGGTTCTGCTGAAGGCGCGGCGACTGATGATGATGCGATCGTCGTCACCGGCATCCGCGAGACGATCCAGAATTCGATCAGTGTAAAGCGCCGCGAGACGGCGATCGTCGACGCGCTGTCGGCGGACGATATCGGCGACTTGCCGGCGCTGTCGGTGGGGCAGGCGATCCAGACGATCACCGGCGCCACGACGCACCGCGAAAAGGGCGATGCGTCCGAAATCGCGCTTCGCGGCCTTGGCCCTTTCCTGTCCAACGCAACCTTCAACGGCCGCGATGCGACCAATGGCAGCGGTGACCGTTCGGTGAACTTCAATCAGTTTCCGTCGGAACTCGTCAACAATATCAAGATCTACAAGACCCAGCAGGCCAATCTGGTCGAAGGCGGCGTTGCGGGCACGATCGAGATCGGCACGCTGCGTCCGCTCGATTTCGGCAAGCGTCGCATCCAAGGGGAAATCAAGGGGCAATATAATCCCTATGGCAACCGGATCGTCGGATCGGGTGGGACCGGCTGGCGCGGCACGCTGAGCTATGTCGATCAGTTCGCGAACGATACGATCGGCATCTCGATCGGCTTTCAGCGCAACGACACGAACAACCCCGAAGAAACCTATGCTGCGAGCACCACGTGGAGCGCATGCCGCGCCGACATCGTGGTGACGAACAACAACTGCACCGAACTCGCTCGCGAGGATTATGGCAGCGACGTCCCCTATTATCTGGTCCCGAACAGCTATATTTTCCGCCAGATCAGCGAGACCGACCAGCGCGACGCCGCTTTCGGTGCGATCCAGTGGCGCCCGTCGGAACGGATCAACGTCAATCTCGACGTCCAATATTCGGACCGCACCTATGTCGAGAGCCGGCGCGATCTGACGCTGTCCGAAGCGCGGCGCAGTCTCGTCAACGTCGAATATGACGCCAACGGTATCGTTCGCCATCTGGAGGGCCAGAGTTCGCTCGAATCCAATGGGTCCGAACTTTCGCGGTCGGAAGAATATCTGGGCGGCGGCCTGTCGGTCGAGTGGAAGCCGAACGACCGGCTGACGCTGACGGCCGACGGCAGCTATTCGCGAACGATCCGCAAGGAAATCGAGCGCAACTTCCGCCTCCGCACCGATCCGACCGACGTCAACGGCGTGCGCACCGTCTTCAACAATATGCGCATTCCCTACACTTATGATCTTGCGCCGGGCAGCTTCGTCCCGACGATCACGATCGATCCGCGCTTCGATCTCGACAACCACGACCTCTTCTGGGACGATGCCCGCTTCCGCCGCGACGAGGCCAGGCGCCGCAACGAGATTGTCGCAGGGCGCGTCGACGCGATTTATGAAATGGACGGCTTTTTGCGGAGCATTTCGGCGGGTGCGCGCTGGGCGCGGCTGACCTACCGCGACTATGATGTCCGCAACGGCGACTTCAACCAGAATCCGGCCCGGACCGAGGATCAGCGGATCAACAATCTCTGCCGTCAGGCCTTTCCGCAGCGCGATTATCTCACCGCCGCCGACGGCAATGACATTCATAGCTGGGCGACCTTCGATGTCGACTGCTTGTTCCGCGAATATCTCGGCACCGAAGATCCCGGGCTTCCCGACGATATCCGTTCGGTCGCGAACCGCGACGTCACCGAACGCACGCTCGCGGGCTATGTGATGGCCGAATATGAAGGCGACCTCGGCAATCTTCCGGTTCGGGGCAATTTCGGCGTTCGCGTGGTCAAAACCGATGTGACCTCGAACGGGCTGCGCAGCGACCTGGTGATCGTCGACAATGGCGACGGCACGATTCGCCTCGACGACAGCGGCGAGTTCGACACGGTCACGATCAAGAGCGGGACGACGCGCATCCTGCCCAGCGTCAACGCGATTTTCGAGGTCGCGCCAAACATGCTGCTGCGTCTCGCCGGCTACCGCGCGATGTCGCGCCCCGCACCCAGTGCGCTTGGCGCCGGGCGGACCTTCACGCTCGAGGATGGCGGTAGCTTTACCTCGGTCCAGGACGCGATCGAAAATGCGCGCGCAAACGGTAGCCCGCGCCTCAAGCCGCTGATGTCCTGGAATGCCGATGCGGCGATCGAATGGTATCCGAACAAGGATAGCCTGTTATCGGCGACCGTCTACTACAAGCAGTTCACCGGCGGCTTTCAGCCGGTGGTCTATGACGAAAGCTTCACCGTCGACGGGCAGGACGTGACCGTTCCGGTGATCCAGACGCGCAACAGCCCCGACAAGTCGCGCATCTACGGCATCGAACTGACCGCTGCGACGCGCTTCAGCTTCCTGCCCAAACCGCTCGACGGTCTGGGGGCAAAGGTCAGCTATAATTATGCCGACGCCAATTTCGAAAATCAGGATGTTCGCCTCGGCGACGTCTATGATCCCGAATCCGAAACGGTATCGCCGGGGTTGATCGCGCCGGCCGGTCTGTCAGGCTATTCGAAGCACGTCCTTTCGGCGCAGGCCTATTATGAAATCGGCCCCGTATCGCTTCAGGCAATCTATAATTACCGGTCGAAATATTATCAGGACTTCGTCGGCGGCAACAGCCAGCTGCGCTACGTCGGGCCCAGCGAAACCTTCGATTTCCGCGCCTCGCTAGCGCTGATGCGGGGTGTTTCGCTGCGCTTCGAGGCGATCAATATCTTCAACGAACCGAAGGCGACCTACATGCCCGTCTACGGCAGCAGCCGCCAATATCATTATTACGGGTCGAAATATTTCATCGGCATCCGGGCGCGGATCTAGCTTGTCCCGCCGGCTTGTCCTCTCCGGCATCGCCGCGATGGCGGCGCTCCTGGCACCAGGAGCGTCGGCCACGGATGAAATCGCGCCCGGTCGCGTCGTCAAGGACGCCGTTTACCGCACGGTGGGTGGCAGGCCGCTGCGTCTCGACCTCTATGTTCATCCAGCCGTCCGCAAGAAGCCGGGCCCTGTCCTCATCCATTTCCACGGCGGCGGCTGGGCCCGCGGCGCGCGCCCTGAAAGCTGGACCGGCTTCCGCCCCTATGTCGCCGCCGGCTTTTCGGTGGTTACGGTCGAATATCGCCTCGCCGGCGCGGCGCGGGCACCGGCGGCGGTCGAGGACGCGCGCTGCGCGCTCCACTGGGTCGACGCCAACGCCGAGCGCTATGGCTTCGACCGCGCCCGGATCGTCGTCTCGGGCACGTCGGCGGGTGCGCATCTGGCTTTGATGGTCGGGCTGCTGCCTGACGAAAATGCCATCGATCCTGCCGAATGTCGCGGCGCGGGCCGCGCTGCGGCGGTCGTTGATCTTTATGGTCCGACCGATCTGACAGCGACGAAGGACGCTTCAGGCGCGCGCCACGCCACGGTTGCAAACTGGATCGGGGAGGGGGATGGGGCCGACACGATGGCGCGTCGCATGTCGCCGATTGCCTGGCTTCGCAGCGATGTTCCGCCGGTCTTTATCGGCCATGGCGATGCCGACCCAGTCGTGCCGGTTGCACAGTCGATCGACCTCAAGCGGCGGCTCGATGAACTCGCGGTTCCGGTCGACCTCTTCATCGTACCTGGCGGCGGGCACGGGAAATTCGATGCGGACAGCCAGCGGATGATGACGGCGCGCGCTTTGGCCTTCCTCTGCGGCCGCCGGATTCCCGACCCGCGCGCGTGCGCCGAGAAAAACTGAAACGGCGGACGGTGATGGGCTTCAAACTTGTCCTACCTGATTGTATAGACTTCCTGACATTGGAGCGGGGAGTATATTGACGATGGCCGAACGCCGCCTTTTCGAAGAGATTGCCGATACGATCCGCCGCCTCATTCACGACGGAACCTATCCGCCCGGAACCCGCCTCCCCGGCGAACGCGAATTGTCCGAACAGTTCGAGGTCAGCCGCGTGACGATCCGCGAAGCCGAGATTGCGCTGCAGGCAACCGGGTGGATTCACATCCGGACGGGCGCGGGTGCCTATGTCGCAACGCCGCTTCCCGACGACAATTCGATCCTGCCCAAGGTTAGCGCGTTCGAACTGACCGAAGCACGCTCGCTGTTCGAAGCGGAGGCGGCGGCGCTGGCCGCCCCGACGATCTCGGCCGAAACGCTGGCGAAGCTCGACGAACTGCTCGCGGCAATGGCCGATGATGGCAAGAGCGAAGAGGAAGTGAGCGCGATCGACCGCGAATTTCACATGACGATTGCCGCGGCGTCGAACAACAAGGCAATCATCCACGTCATCGAACGACTGTGGCGGATGCGTCTGGAACTGCCCGAGGTCAAACAGAGTCACTCGCTCGTCTGCCGCAAGGATGGCAGCGCGCGGCAGGCCGAACATGCCGATGTGGTCGAGGCCTTGCGCCGCCGTGACGCCGCGGGCGCGCGGCTCGCGATGCGCCGGCACTTCAATCGCCTGCTCGAATCGATGCTCGACGAAACCGAAGAGCGCGCGCTCGACGAACTGCGCCGCCGGGCAGCCGAAAGCCGCGAGCGTTATCTGCTGAGCGCGAAGCTCGCCTGACGATGGGACGCCCGCCCGGATGACCTTTCAACTTCGCGCCGACGATGGGACGGCCTCCCTTGCAAATGCCCGTCGGCGCGGGACGGCGCTGCCGACTTTTCCGCAGCCGCTCCCCGCGTCACTCGACGAAGCCTATGCCATGCAGAACCGGATACTGATGTCCTTGGACATGCCGGTGCTGGGCTGGAAAGTCGGCCGTATCCCTGCGCCTATGGTAGCCACGCTGGGCGCCGAGCGTCTCGCTGGGCCGGTTCTGCGCTGCACTACGCTCACGGTATCGCCGGGGGAGGCCCGGGTCTTTCGCGGCGGTGCGGGGGCGATCGAAGCCGAGGTGATGTTGCGGCTCCACGCGGTGCCCGGCCATATACCGCCCGCCGATCGCGTGCTCGACTATATCGGCGAGATTCGCGCAGGGTTCGAAGTGGCCAGTTCGCCCGCGCCCGACGTGCATGATCATGCGCCCTGGTCGATCATCGCCGACCTCGGCATCAACAATGGACTGTTGCTGGGGCCATTGCTCGACCGGGGCATATTCGACCAGCTCGACGTCGAAACGATGGTCGCAGGAACGGTGGTCGGCCGCGGGCGCGCGCGCGATGTCCTCGACGGGCCGCTGGGATCGGTGCGCTTCCTGATCGAGCAGCATCTGAAGGGGCGTATCGCACTCGAGCCGGGGCAATGGCTGTCGGCGGGCGCGATAACGGGCGTACACCCGATCCGCGTCGGCGAAACCGCACATGCGACCTTCGGCTCGGCGATTGCCATTGGCTGCACCGCGATAGCCGAAACCGGACTGGAATAATGACAGCAAAACCCTTTACCGTCGCCTGCTTCGGCGAAATCGTGATGCGCGTGTCGGTGCCGGATGGTGAAATGCCGCTGCAATCCCCGCGCTTCGATGCCTTTGTCGGCGGGGCCGAGGCCAATGTTGCCGTGGCGCTTGCATCGCACGGCTTGGCAGTCCGCATGATCAGCGCTTTGCCCCGGGGCCCCATCGGCGACGCGGCAATCCACGCGGTTCGCGCGCACGGGGTCGACACGACCCGCGTCGAACGGCGCGAGGGACGGATGGGCCTTTATTATCATATCCCCGGCGGACCCGTACGGCCGGCAGAGGTGCTGTATGACCGCGCAGATTCCGCCTTCGCGGCGATGGCGGCAAGCGACTGGAATTGGGCCGAACTGCTCGCCGGCGCCGACTGGCTGCACCTTTCGGGCGTGACCCCCGCGCTGGGCCCGCAATCGGCGGAGGCCGCCCTGGCGGCGGTGGAGGCGGCCAGTGCCGCGGGCATCGGCGTCTCTTTCGACGGCAATTGGCGCGGCCGCCTGTGGGAGAAATGGAACGACGATCCGGGCGCGATCCTCCGCCGGATTGTGGGCAGGGCGAGTATCCTGTTCGGCAACCATCGCGACGCATCCCTGCTTCTGGGCCGCGCGTTTTCGGGCGACGGCGAAAGCCGGCGCCGAGCCGCCGCGCTGGCGCTTCTCGAAGAATATCCGTCGCTTCAATATGTCGCCTCGACGGCGCGGCGTATCGTCGGCGCGACCGATCACCGCATCGCGGCCCGGGTGGACGCGCGCGACTGTTTCGCAGCAACCCCTGAAATCCGGATCGAACCCATCCGGGACCGCGTCGGCACGGGCGATGCGTTTGCCGCAGGTGTTCTCGATGCGATCTGGCAAGGCAGCGGGCCAGAAGGCGCGGCGCGGTCGGGCCTCATTCTGTCGGCGCTGAAACATGGCGTGCGGGGCGATTTTGCGCCTTTCCCCCGCGCCGTGACGGTGGCAACGCTTTTCGAAGCATCCGATGTGGTGCGCTAAAATCGCTAGGTGCCCGCTTTACCGCCTGCTTCGGGCATCTAAAATGCGGATCGAGGCAGTAGCCAACTGACATCCGCTTCCGGATCACCCTCGATCTAGATGCGACGGCAGGGAACGACCGATTGCGGTCGTCCGCCGACCTTTCTTCCATCGTCATCCCGGCCTTCGCCGGGATGACGAAAATGGAGGGTGGCCGCTTCCCATCTGTGGACGCCCCAAAAGACGCAAGCGATTTTTGGAGGTAGTGCACGTAGTCGGATGCGGCCATCTGTCCGGCCTTGCAATGCAGCATCGGAGGCTGCGGGCCCGTATGGGAGTTC
>NZ_FYAT01000007.1:0-19131 GCF_900185685.1 Sphingopyxis sp. P1IMeth2 | reverse complement strand
CGCCGCGCTCCCTCCGCCGCGCCGTATCCATGGGCAGGCAACGCTCGACAGCCATTGGGACCGGCGGCTGCGCAAGGGGCACGTCCGCCCCGACCTCAGCATCGATCTCCACGGCCACAGCCTTGCCTCGGCGCAGGCGCTGCTCGACGATGCGATCGGGCGGGCGCTGCTGCGCGGCGCGCGCGTGCTGCTCGTCGTCGCGGGGCGCCTGCGGCCGGGCGCCGACCGCTTGCCGCAGCCGCACGAACCGCGTCCGCGCGGCGCAATCCGCGCTTCGCTCGCCGACTGGCTGGCGGTGTCGCCCCATGCCGACCGCATCGTCGCGCTGCGCCCGGCGCACATCAGCCATGGCGGCGCGGGCGCGGTCTATGTCATCCTGCGGCGCAGCCGCGAGGATTAGGCGTCAGCGAAGGGCACGGTCCAATATTCCGCGATAGATGGCCGTCAGCGTGTGCAGGTCTTCGACCGCGACCGCCTCGTCGAGCTTGTGCATCGTCGCATTGGTCAGCCCGAATTCGACCACCGGGCACAGCGCATGGAGGAAGCGCGCGTCAGAGGTGCCGCCGGTCGTCGACATATCGGCTTCGATGCCCGTCTCGGCCCGGATCGCGTCCGCGACGAGCGACGACAGCGCGCCCGGCGGGGTCAGAAAGGCCTCGCCCGAAATCTTGCCGATCACCTTGGCCGCGGGCTCGACGTCCTGCGCGATGCGCTCGACCATCGCGACCAGATCGGCGCCCTTCTGCTGGTCGTTGAAGCGGATCGACAGCCGCGCGCGCGCCGATGCCGGAATCACGTTGGTCGCGCCATTGCCGACCTCAAGGTCGGTGAACTCGATGTTCGACGGCTGGAACCAGGCGGTCCCCTCGTCGAGCGTCACCGTGTCGATCGCCGCCAGGATGCGCACCAGCTTGGGGATCGGATTGTCGGCCAGGTGCGGATAGGCGACATGGCCCTGCGTTCCCGGCACGTCGATCCAGATATTGACCGATCCGCGCCGACCGATCTTCACCATGTCGCCGAGCCGATTCACCGATGTCGGTTCGCCGACGATGATCATGTCGGGCTTCACCCCGCGCGCATCCATATGCTCCATCAGCGCGCGGGTGCCGAAGATCGCCGGGCCTTCCTCGTCGCCGGTGATGATCAGGCTGATCGTTCCCGCCTCGGCGGGGGTTGCCGCCGCCGCGGCGACGAAGGCGGCGATCGAACCCTTCATGTCGACCGCGCCGCGGCCGTAGAGCAGATCGCCGCGAATTTCGGGCGCGAAAGCATCGCCGGTCCAGCCGACGCCCGGGGGTACGACGTCAAGATGCCCGGCAAAGCCGAAATGCACCGGGCCGCTGCCCGCTCGTACCGCGAGCAGATTTTCGACCGGCCCGTCGGGTTCGATCCCATCGATGAAGCGCTCGACCGTGAACCCGAGCGGGGCGAGCGCCGCCTCCAGCAAGTCGAAGACGGCGCCGGTCGCGGGCGTGACGCTCGGCGCGGCGATCAGCGCCCGGGCAAGGTCGACGGGGTCGATGGTCATGGTCATGAGCATCCTTTATCCGTTCGTGTCGAGCGAAGTCGAGACACCATTCGTCCGTGCGCTGCGCCGAGGGGCATCTCGACTTCGCTCGATGCGAAAGGCAAAAGCGAGATCGGAGGACCGCCATGCCCAAGCTCGATCTCGACACCATCCCCCAGACCAACGTCACCGGCTATCCCGCCCCCTATGACGCGCCGGTACAGGGGCGCTGGTACCGCCGCCTCGCGCCCGCCACCGGCCTTGCCGATTTCGCCGCGAGCCATGTCGTGCTGAAACCCGGCGCCTGGTCGTCGCAGCGCCACTGGCACGACGGCGAGGACGAGATGCTCGTGATGATTTCGGGCGAAGCCACGCTCGTCGAGGACGCGGGGCGCTGGCCGATGCGCGCGGGCGACATTGCGGTATGGCCGAAGGGCAGCACCAACGGCCATCATCTGGTCAATGAAACGGACGCCGACTGCGTCTTCGTCGCCTTGGGCGGCGGCAAGCTGCACGATACCGGCGGCGGCTATTCGGATATCGACATGCTGTTCAAGCCCGACGGCTATTTCCACAAGGACGGCACGCCCTATCCGACGAAACGCCTGCCGTGACCGACGCCGACTGGATCGGCTTTGGCCTGGCGGTGCTGCTGATCGAACTGACGCCGGGCCCGAACATGGCGTGGCTCGCCGCGCTGGCGATGGGCGAGGGGCGCCGCGCGGGGCTGGCCGCGACCGCCGGGGTGGCGATCG
Organism: Sphingopyxis sp. P1IMeth2; assembly: GCF_900185685.1. NCBI lineage: Bacteria > Pseudomonadati > Pseudomonadota > Alphaproteobacteria > Sphingomonadales > Sphingopyxidaceae > Sphingopyxis > Sphingopyxis sp. P1IMeth2. The sequence continues at coordinate 16,866 of NZ_FYAT01000007.1, read as the reverse complement.
GCCTGTTCGTCAATGCGTTCGCCGCCGCGCTCGGTATCGCCTTCATCGTGTCGGCCAGTCCGCTGCTATGGCAGGTCTTGCGCTGGGGCGGCGCTGCCTTCCTCCTCTGGCTTGCCTGGGAAAGTTGGCGGGACGCGGGCGAAAACTCCCCGGCGCTGATCGCCGCGCCGGGCCGGTCGCGGCACCATTTCCTGTCGGGGCTGGTGGTCAATCTGCTCAATCCGAAGGCGATGCTCTTTTACGTCGTCGTCATCCCGCGCTTCAATGGCGGGCAGGTGCCGGGCTTCGGCGTCGCTTTCGCGCTCGCGCTCGTCAGCATCGCGATCGCGACTACGGTGCATCTGACGATCGTCGTGGCAGGGAGCCGGGTCGGCGGCTGGATTTCAGACCCGGCGCGCACCCGCACCGTCCGCCGTATCCTCGCGCTCGCGATCGTCGGGGTGGCGATATGGTTTGCGCTGACTGCAGGCCGCTGACTGCCCGAATTGCGCGAAAGTGCGCCCTCACCAACGGTTCGCCGCACAATCTGCTCATATGGACGGCACGATCGCTCAACGGCCTTGCCGGACGATTTCAGGTGCAGAAAAGGACGGCGGGAACTCGCGGGGGCGGCTCGGAATGAAGGAGTAGCGTAATGCGTGCAGTTTCCATGAAATCGAAGCGATTGTTGTTGCTGGCGATGCTTGCCGGCTCGGTCAGCACCGCAGTGGCGGTGCAGGCGCAGGATGCGCCCGAAAGCGACGGGTCTTTGCTCGTAACCGGCGCCGCGCCGCCAGATATGGCGCAGATGGCCGAAGGCCCGAAGGTCGAAGGCATCATCTCGGCGCGCAGCGGCGACCGGATGCAGGTGACGACCGCCGACGGCAGCAACACCGTGATCACCATCGCCGACGCCACGACGATCAAGTCGAGCGGCGGCTTCCTGGGCCTGAACCGCGACAAGCTCGGTGCCGAAGCGCTGCTCAACGGCCTTCCCGTGTCGGTCGAGACGCGCCAGTGGGAAGGCGGGCTGGTCGCCAGCCAGATCGATCTCAAGAGTAAGGATCTGCGCACCGCCTCGATGATCCGCAACGGGACCGATCAGCGGTTCGCCGAACAGACCGCGGCCACCGAAGCGCTGCGCGGCCGGATGGGCGACATTGACCAGTATAATGTGAAAGCCACGACGACGGTGAATTTCGACACCGGCCAGTCGGTTCTGTCGCCGCAGGCGAAATCCGATCTGTGCGCGGTCGCGCAGCAGGCGGAAAGCATGGACAATGCCCTGCTGCTCGTCGTCGGCTACACCGATTCGACCGGCAGCGAGGAACTCAATCAGCAGCTCAGCGAAAAGCGCGCCGGGCGCGTGGTGAATTATCTGCAGCAGGCGTGCGGCTGGAAGCCCTATCGCATGCTCACGCCGACCGGAATGGCGGAAGCCGATCCGGCAGCGAGCAACGACACGGTCGAAGGCAAGGCGCAGAATCGCCGCGTGGCCGTAAATATCCTCGTCAGCAAGGGGCTCGACGGCCTCTAAGCCAGACGCACGCGGGGCGGGTTCACGCCCGCCCCGCCCCATGGGCGGGCGCGAAGGGGTTGCCGCGGCGCGGCGTCGGCGCCACATCTTGCGCATGTCGCTTCCCGCTCCCTTCGCCGGCTGGTTCGCGCACCGCGGGTGGCGGCTGCGGCGGCACCAGGCCGACATGCTCACGGCGGCGCAGCGCGGCGAAAGCGCGCTCCTCGTGGCGGCGACCGGCGCCGGCAAGACATTGGCCGGCTTTCTCCCCAGTCTGATCGACCTTGCGGCCAACCCGTCCGACCGGTTGCACACCCTCTATGTCTCGCCGCTCAAGGCGCTGGCCGCCGATGTCGAGCGCAACCTGCTCGGTCCGATCGCCGACATGGATCTCGACATCAGCGTTGAGAGCCGGAGCGGCGATACCAGTTCGGACAAAAAGGCGCGCCAGCGCAGTCGGCCGCCCAATATCCTGCTGACCACCCCCGAATCGCTGTCGCTGCTGCTCTCCTACCCCGACAGCTTCACGATGTTCGCCGATCTGAAGACGGTGGTCATCGATGAAATCCACGCTTTCGCGACCGGCAAGCGCGGCGATCTGCTCAGCCTCGCGCTCGCGCGCCTCGAACGCGTCGCGCCGGGGCTGCGGCGCGTCGGCCTGTCGGCGACGATTGCCGATGCGGACGCCTATCGCGCCTGGCTCGCGCCCGAGGGCAATCCGGCGCGCATGACGCTGGTCGAGGGCGAGCGCGGCGCCGATCCCGACATTTCGATCCTGCTGCCTGAAGGGGCGGTGCCGTGGGCGGGGCATTCGGGACGCTATGCGGTGCATCAGGTGATGGGCGAAATCGCGAAGAACCGCACGACGATCATCTTCTGCAACACCCGCGGGCTGGCCGAGCTGATTTTCCAGGAATTGTGGAAGGTCAACGACCTGTCGCTGCCGATCGCGATCCATCACGGCAGCCTCGACCGCGAGGCGCGCCAGCGCGCGGAAAATGCCATGGCCGAGGGGAGATTGCGGGCGCTCGTCGCGACCTCCAGCCTCGATCTCGGGCTCGACTGGGGCGATGTCGACTGCGTGATCCAGATGGGGGCGCCCAAGGGTTCGTCGCGGCTGCTCCAGCGCATCGGCCGCGCCAACCACCGGCTCGACGAACCGAGCCGGGCGCTGATCGTGCCGGGCAATCGCTTCGAATATCTTGAGGCGCGCGCCGCACTCGACGCGGTGGAGGCGGGCGAGCGCGATGCCGATCGCTTCCGCCCCGGCGCGCTCGACGTGCTGGCGCAGCATGTCATGGCCCTCGCGTGCGCCGCACCCTTCCGCGAGGAGGATCTGTTCGCCGAAATCCGCGGTGCGCAGCCGTATCGCTGGATCAACGCCGCGCTCTTTGCGCGCCTGCTCGGTTTTGTGCGCGACGGCGGCTATGCGCTCAAAAGCTATGATCGCTTCCGCCGCCTGGCGCCCGACGGGCAGGGCGGCTGGCGCATCGCGCACCCCCGGCTCGCGGCGCAGCACCGGCTAAACGCCGGGATCATCGTCGACGCCCCCACACTCGACGTGCGCTTCAAGAACGGACGGCGCCTCGGCAGCGTCGAGGAATATTTCGCGAGCACGCTGACCGCGGGCGACACCTTCGCCTTCGCCGGCCTCAGCCTCGAGGTCGAGACGATCCGCGACACTGACCTCATCGTGCGCGCAACGACGCGTCCGGCGCGTATTCCCTCCTATGTCGGGGCGCGGATGGCGCTGTCGACGCGCCTTGCCGACCGGGTGCGCGCTTTCCTGGCCGATCCGGCGAGCTGGCGGCGATTTCCAGAGGATGTGCGCTTCTGGCTCGAGATGCAGGCGCTGCGCTCGGTGCTGCCGCGCCCCGGCGAGCTGCTCGTCGAAACCTTCCCGCACGAGGGCGCGCATTATCTTGTCTGCTATCCGTTCGAGGGGTGGAACGCGCACCAGTCGCTCGGCATGCTGCTGTCGAAACGGATGGAGCGCGCGGGGCTCCAGCCGCTCGGCTTCGTCGCCTCCGACTATGCGCTCGCGCTCTGGTCGCTGAAACCGGTCGCGCATCCCGAGGCGCTGTTCGACGCGACCATATTGGAAGGCGAGTTCGTCGAATGGGTCGAAAATTCGCACCTCCTGAAGCGCGCCTTCCGCGAGGTTGCGGTGATCGGCGGGCTGATCGAACGCCAGCATCCGGGCAAGCGCAAGACGGGCAAGCAGGTGACCTTTTCGACCGACCTCATCTTCGACGTCCTGCGCAAATATGAACCCGATCATCTGCTGATCGAAGCCGCCTGGGCCGACGCGCGCGAGCGGCTCACCGACGTCGCGCGGCTCGGCGACCTGCTCGACCGCGCGGCGGGGACGATGGTGCATCAAAGGCTCGATCGCATCAGCCCGCTCGCGATCCCGGTGCTGGTGCTGATCGGGCGCGAAAATGTCGCGGCCTCGGACCTCGACGACGCGCTGCTTGGCGAGCTCGCCGATACGCTCGCGGCAACCGCGATGGGGAGCGAATGACGGGGTTGGTCGCACGATTGCTGAAAATCGCGAAGGGGCGTATTATAAGCGTATAACAATAAAGAGAGGATGCCGCCATGAAGCATAATGTGCATCGCCCCGCGCTGATGGCGTTGTTGCTCGCCGCACCGCTGTTGATCGGATCGGCCCAGCCTGCCGGCGCGCCGGCAGCGCCCGCAGCACCTGCTGCTCCCCCGGCCGCCGCGGAGCCAACTCCCGATATGGTTGTCGATCCCGCAACCGGCGCGCTCATTCCCTTCATTCAACCCTTCGATCTCGATGCGACGCGGCGCATGGCGGTCGATGTCATGATTGGTGGGCAAGGCCCATTCTCCTTCCTCGTCGATACCGGAGCTGAGCGGACGGTAATCGCGCGCGAACTGGCGGATCGGCTGAAGCTGGCGCCGGGCGAACAGCTCCGGCTGGCGACCATCGGCGGCTCTGCGACCGTCCCCAGCTTTCGGGTCGCCGCCCTGCAGATGACCGACCTTGAGATGACCGGCTTGGTCGCGCCTGCCTTCTACGGCCGCCATATCGGGGCCGCAGGCCTGATCGGCGTCGATATGCTCGAAGACCGGCGCGTGCTGATCGACTTTCGCAAGCAGCACATGGAGATACTGGCAACGCGAAAGCGTGCTACACCGATTATCCGCGACGACGACGCCATCGTCGTCACCGCGCGCAATGCCGCGGGCCGCCTTATCCTGTCCGACGCCCGGCTCGATGGAAAGCGCATCGACCTCATCGTCGATACGGGCGCGCAGACGAGCGTCGGAAATCTGGCGTTGCAGCGACTGGTTGCGGCGAAGCGCGCCAACCGCGTGCCCTTTGTCGAGACTATGCTGAGCGCCGTGACCGGCGAGGCGGTTTCTGCGACGCGGACGGCGATCAAGCGGATTACGGTCAAGGGTCTGGACCTCAACGACTTGCCCGTTAGCTTCGCTGACAGCCAAGCCTTTCGCGCGCTGGGTCTCGATGATCGGCCGGCCTTGCTGCTGGGGATGGACAGCATGTCACTGTTTGACCGGATCGAGATCGATTTCCCCAACCGCCGCGTCGTCTTCGATTTGCCGAGCGGTGCGAACCGCGAGACCGGCCAGCGTTTCGCGCTCAACAATGCGAGGAGCGGGAGCTAGCAAAGCGATCGGTTCGTGGCGCTTGCCCGCGGCGCGGTAGCGCGCCATAGCGGCGCGATGCCGCCCGCGCCCGCCTTCGACTTTGCCGGCCAGACCTTTCACCTGCATGCCGAACGGGCGCTGTTCTGGCCCCGGCACGGGGCGCTGATCGTCGCCGACCTGCATCTCGAAAAGGCGAGCTGGTACGCCGCGCGCGGCCAGCCGCTGCCGCCCTACGACAGTCAGGATACGCTCGACCGGCTGACCGATCTTGCGCGGCGGACGGGCGCGCGCGCCGTCTGGTGTCTGGGCGACAGTTTTCATGATCGGACCGCGGACGAGCGCATCGCGCCGGCGACGGCCGACCGGCTGCGCGCGCTGGGGGCGATGACCGAACTTGTCTGGGTCGCCGGCAATCACGACGGGCTGACCGCCGGGGCATGGGGCGGGAAGATCGCCGACGCGCTGTGCGTCGACGGCATCATGCTGCGCCACCAATGCTGCCCGAAAGAGGCGTGGCCCGAGATATCGGGACATTTTCACCCCAAGCTGCGGCTGCAGCTTCGCGGCCGCCCGGTGTCGCGCCCCTGCTTTGCGCATGACGCCAAGCGCTTGATCCTGCCTGCTTTTGGCAGTCTGACCGGCGGCCTCGACGTATTCGACCCGGCGATCGCTGCCAATTTTGCCGGTTCCTATCATGCGGCGCTAAATGCGCAGGGGCGGTTGCTTGCCTTTCCCTCGACCGCGGCAACCCGCAATGACGCTACGGCAAGCAAAAGGGCGGCGACGCGATAGCGGCCTGCGGAGCCGTATAGCGCCTTGACCGGGCTGTGGCCAAAAAGCATCACCTGTCCAAAAACGTCGAAAAAGCAGGGGTCTCGCTGGAATGGGCCGCCATTTGCGGTATGACATAAGGGCAACGAAAAAAGAAATTATCTGAGAGGAGTGCCCAAAGTGACATCATCTTCCCTACTGAATGCCCGTCTGCTTCGCACGACCGCGCTCGGCGTGTCGATTGCCGTCGCGGCCGTCTCGGCGCCCGCCTTTGCGCAGGATGCCACCACCGATAACGCCGAAGACACCGCCAATGCGATCGTCGTGACCGCGCAGGGCCGTTCGCAGCTGCTGTCGGACGTGCCGGTCGCCATTTCGGCGGTCAGCGCCGAAACGCTGCAGAACAGCGGCGCCAACGACATTCGCCAGCTCAACCAGGTCGCGCCGTCGCTGCTCGTCTCGTCGACGGGCTCGGAAGCCAATGGTTCGGCGCGTATCCGCGGCATCGGCACCGTCGGCGACAACCCGGGTCTCGAAAGCTCGGTTCCGGTCTTCATCGACGGCGTCTATCGCTCGCGTTCGGGCATTGGCCTCAACGAGCTGGGCGAGATTGACCGCGTCGAAGTCCAGCGCGGCCCCCAAGGCACGCTCGGCGGCCGCAACTCGTCGGCGGGCCTGATCAGCATCTATTCGAAAAAGCCCGACTTCAACTTCGGCGCCAGCGGCGAAATCACCTATGGCAATTATGACTATTGGCGCCTGACCGGCAGCGTCACCGGGCCGATCACCGACAAGGTCGCCGCGCGCCTCGACGGCGTCTGGGTGAAACGCGACGGCTTCCTGCGCGACACGACGAACAACACCGACGTCAACAACCGCGATCGCTATTTCCTGCGCGGCCAGCTTTTGTTCGAACCGACCGACGCGCTGTCGATTCGGTTGATTGCCGACTATACCTATCGCAACGAAAAATGCTGCGGCGCGATCTATGTCGATAACAGCGTCAACCCGTACATCGGCAATCTCAACAATCCAGGCGTTCCCGCGACCGCGACGACCAACAATATCGTCAAGGTGCTGAACGATCTGGGCCAGCCGCTCAGCGCGTTCAACCAGGGCTATGGTCGTGACCTTTCGGTCAGCGCGGGCCGCAGCTTCGCCGGCAAGACCAAGGATTATGGCTTCTCGGGCCAGATCGACTGGGATCTCGGAGGCGCGACGCTGACCTCTATCACCGCCTATCGCGAATATCGTTCGGGCCAGGCCGGCGACCTCGATTATGGCGCGGTCGATATCCTCTATCGCGCGCCGACCGACGACGCCTATCGCCAGTTCCACACCTTCACGCAAGAAGTGCGTCTGCAGGGTGAAGCGTTCGACGGCAAGCTCGACTGGCTCGTCGGCGGTTTCTACGCCAATGAAAAGCTGACGGTTCGCGACAATCTGCGCTTCGGGGACGATTATGGCCGTTTTGCCAATTGCCGTATCATCTCGGGCGGCGGTCTTGCCGGCCTCTATTCGCCGACTCAGGCAGGATGTGTGGCGGGCGGCATCGGCAATCTTGCCGGGGTTGGCCGCAATACGATCCTCGCGGCATCGGGCGCTTCGGGTGCGGATATCGTTTCGGCGTTCACCGCGCTCGATGGTCTCAACGACCTCGGGACGATCAACGATCGCTACTATCAGAACGATCGCAACTGGGCGCTGTTCACACACAATATCTTCCACATCACCGACAAGCTCGATCTGACGCTGGGTCTGCGCTACACCAATGACAAGAAGCGCTTCAACGCCAGCTTCACCAACGACAACACGGTCTGCACCACGGTGCAGGGTCTGGTTCTGGACGATCTGACCAGCACCACATCGAACTCGACCGCAAAGGCGCTTGCGGGCGCGCTGATCGGACTGTCGTGTCAGGGCAATTCGACCGCCGAGTTGAATGGCGTCTCGATCAATAGCAAGCGCGGCGAGGACAAGTTCACCGGGACCGCGATTCTGTCGTACAAGCCGGTCGATGATCTGCTGCTCTATGCAAGCTATGCGCGCGGTTACAAGGCGGGCGGGTTCAACCTCGACCGCTCGGCGCTCAAGTCGCCGATTCTGCCGTTCGGCGGGCAGGCGGGGGCGCAGGCGCTTGCCGGCAACCTCCAGTTCGATCCCGAACTGGTCACCAGCTATGAACTGGGCGCCAAATATTCGACGGGCCCGTTCAGCGCGGGGCTGACCTTCTTCCGGTCGGACTTCAAGAACTTCCAGCTCAATACGTTCAACGGCACCGTCTTCCTCGTGCAGAATATCAATGGCTGCTCGAGCGACCTTGGTGGCGGCGACCGCGACCAGAGCAAGTTCACCGGTGCGCCCAACTATAATGCGGGTGCCGCGGCGACGGGCGTCTGCCCGACCGACGATGTAAGCTGGGGCGTGCGGGCAGAAGGCTTCGAACTCGAAGCCTCGCTGGTTCCGGCGCGCAACTTCCGCATGACCGCGGGCCTCACCTACGCGAAGACCAAATATCGTGCGAACTTGGTGGGCACTGCGTCGGGCGCTCCGCTCGATCAGGCGCTGCGTCTGCTGCCGGGCAGCAATCTATCGAACGCGCCTGAACTGGTCGCGACCGGCAGCGTGACCTGGACGCCTGAAATCGGCAGCAGCGGCCTGACCGGCCTCGTCTATATCGATGGTCGCATGACCAGCGATTACAACACGGGTTCGGACCTCTTCCCGCAGAAGGCGCAGGATGGCTATGCGATCTTCAACGCGCGCGTCGGCGTTCGCGGTCCCGACGAAAAGTGGGGCATCGAATTCTGGGCGCAGAATCTGTTCAACAAGCAATATGCGCAGGTCGCGTTCAACTCGCCCTTCCAGGAAGGTGGCACGTCGACCGGAACCGCGTTCGCCGATCCGCAATATCCGGGCGGCCGTCAGCTGTTCTCGCAGTTCCTTGCCGAACCGCGCACCTATGGCGTGACGCTGCGCGGCAAGTTCTGATCGCGTAACATGCGGCCGGCTTGTCCGGCCGAATAAGGGACCGCCCGTTTGCCGAACGGCAGGCGGGCGTTTCTTTTTTGTGGAACCTTTGCGCCGACGCTGCATAGGCTGGGGGCATGTTCGCAATCGACTCCCTGCTCGTAAAAATCGCGCTGATTGGCGTGATCGGCATCGGCGCCCAATGGGTGGCGTGGCGGACCAACAAACCCGCGATCGCGTTGATGCTCGTCGCCGGCATTTTGGCGGGGCCGGTGCTCGGGCTGATCGATCCGGTGCGCGATTTCGGCGCGCTGCGCGAACCGATGATCAAGCTCGCCGTTGCGGTGATCCTGTTCGAAGGCGGCCTGAGCCTCAAGTTCCGCGAACTGCGCCAGGCGGGAACCGCGGTCTTCATGCTCGTCTTCATCGGGGTGCCCGTCGGCTGGGCGCTCGGCACGGCGGCGGCCTATTATGGCGCGGGCCTGCCGTTCGAGCTCGCGGCGCTGTTCGGCGGGGTGATGGTGGTGACGGGGCCGACGGTGATCGCGCCGATGCTCCGCTCGCTCAACATTGCGCCGCGCGTCAAGAATATGCTCAAGTGGGAAGGGATTGTGAACGATCCGATCGGCGCGCTGCTCGCGGTCGGCATCTATAGCTATATCACCCACGGCGGCGCCGATGCGAATAGCGTGAGCATCGTCACCGACGTCGTCGCGGCAAGCGTGCTTGCGGTCCTGATCGGCGGTGCGGCCGGTTTCGTGCTGACCTGGGCCTTTCCGCGCGGCTGGGTGCCCGAATATCTGAAGGCGCCGGTGCTGCTGACGACGGTGATCGCGGTCTTCGTGCTTTCGGACCTCATCATGCACGAAACTGGTCTGATCACCGTCACCGTCATGGGCGTCGTGATGGCGAACCGCGAAACCTATTCGACCCGCTCGCTGCAGCGCTTCAAGGAGGATCTGACCGTCGTTCTGGTCTCCGGCGTCTTTATCATCCTGTCGGCGACGCTCAACTGGGACGTGGTCAAGAATTTCCAGTTCCGATTCCTGATCTTCCTCCTTCTGCTGCTTTTCGTCGTGCGCCCGCTGACGATCATGACCGCGCTGCTGTTCACGCGTATCCCGCTGAAGGAGCGACTGTTCGTCGCCTGGATCGCCCCGCGCGGGATCGTCGCGGTTGCGGTAACGGGCCTCTTCGCGCTGCGTCTCACCGACTATGGCGTGCCGGGGGCAGAGGCGCTGGTGCCCTTGGGCTTCGGCGTCGTCATCGCGACGATCTTTGCGCATGGCTTTACCGCCGGAACCTTCGCGCGCTGGCTTGGCCTCGATCAGGGCAAGGGCGACGGCGTTCTGCTCGTCGGAGCGAACAGCTGGACGATTGCCTTCGCGCAGTTCGTCAAGGAACAGGATCGCGGCGCGATGATCGCCGACGCCAGCAAGTTCGCGCTACGCCGCGCGCGGCGCGCCGACATTCGCGTCTATCACGGCGACATATTGGACGAGGTGCACGAGGACGCGATCGACATGGGCCAGTATCAGCAGCTCATCGCTGCGACCGACAATGACAGCTATAACGCGCTGGTGTGCGGCGAGCTGGCGCCCGAGATCGGCCACGACCGCGTCAGCCGCGTGGCGGGCGAGGCGACCGGCGCGAGCCAGCGGCTCGGTCGCGTGTTCACCATCGGCGGCACCACAATCGACACGCAGCTCGACCGCCTGCACGCAGGATGGACCTTCGGCCGTACGCGGATCACCGAAAAATTCCCTTACGCCGACTTTGTCGCGCGGATGAAGGCGTCGGGGGGCGACAGCCTGATGGTGGTCAAGGCGTCGGGCGACCTCGCGATCTTTTCGACGCGCCACCGCCCGACGGTGGAGGCCGGCGATACGGTGTGGACCTTCGTTCCGCCCGACGACCCGAAGGCGCGCCGCGAGGCCAAGGAAGCGACCGCGGTAGCCTGACGGTCCGGCGTCAGCGCGCGCGCGCGGCCTGATGCGCGATGTCGGTCATCAGCTTGCGGAACAGCACCGCGCCCGCGGTGCCCGATGCTTTTAGCGCACGCTCGCATTCCAGCAGCCGCGTCATCAGCCGCGCGACGCGCACCGAATCCCAGATGTGGAGCTGCGCCGTCACCGCATCGCGCTCTTTCCAGAATACGCCGCTGCTTTTCGCCGCGACCACCGTCGCCGGGTGCGCGCCCGCATCGACCTCGGCGCGCAGCTTGGCGAGCTGCATCGCGCGGATCGCCAGCGCGCGGATGATGCGGATCTCGGCGACGCCGACCGCCGCCGCTTGCGCGAGCATGTCGGGCAGGTCGCGCAGCTTGCCGCCGAGCGCGACGTTGATGCACGCGCTGACATCCTCTTCGTGCGTCGCGGCGCCCAGCGCGGCGATGTCGGCGGGCGTGACCTGCCGCTGCCGGTCGGGACCGGCGTCGAGGTAGAGTGCGATCTTCTCAATCTCGCGACGCATCAGCGCCTGATCGCCCGAGACGAGATCGACGAGCAATTGCGCCTCGGCATTGGCAACCCGCAATCCTTGCGCCGTCGCGGCTTCCATCGCGATGCCGACGAGCGCACGGCGGTCGGGCTGATAACAGATGGCGGCGACGGCATTATCAGCGCCCTCGACAAGCTTGACGAGTTTCGATCGCGCGGTGACCGAGGCGCCGGTCGCGATCACTGGGTTGAGCACGCTGTCCGCTCCGAGCAGCGCCTCGACGGCGGCGAGGCAATCGTCGCCGCCGCCCGAAATCTCGAGCCGGATCACGCGCGCGGGCGAAAAGAGCGACATCGACGCCGCTTCGGCGGCAAGCAGCGCGCCGTCCTGTGCCATCTGGCCCGATGTCAGATCGACCCGCTCGGCCTCCTTGCCGGCCAGCGCGATAAGATGCGCGGCGACGCTTTCCATTGTCGCGTCGTCGGGGCCGGTCAGCAGGATGAAGCGGACCGCGGGATCGAGGCGGCTGAGGCGTTCGAGTTCGCCGGGCTTGACCGACTTCATGTCGGTCAGGGCGCCGGGGTGGCCGGCGCCGGTTGGGCGCCGCCGCGGTCGGCGAAGACCGCAAGCCGCGCGACGATCTGGTCGGCGATCCCCGAAGCGAGCCGCTCGAGCGTCGTCGATTCGGCGGCGATCGTCGAATATTCGCTGCCGACGACGTCGATGCCGCCGTCCTGCGCCGCGGTCGCGTCGAGCAGCACTTCGCCGCTTGCCGCATCGACGAGCTGATAGCGGGCGCGCAGCGTCCGCCGCTCGCGCGTCACCGCATCGTCGGAGCGGACGCCGAGGCCGGTAATCGAATCCTCGAGCCGCACGTCGAGGCGCAGCCGCTGGCCCGCACCATGTCCGCCCTGCGTCGCCTGCAACCGGTCGCGCAGCGCGTTGCGGACGAGCCAGCCATTATGCCCCTCGATCGGCGCGACATCGACGTCGGCCAGCACCTGCGCCACCGCGCCCTTGCTGCCATTCGCATAGAGCGGCCGGAGCCCGCAGCCGCCAAGGAGCAGCGAAGCGGCGACGAGCGAGGAGGTGAGCAGGCGTTTCATGTCAGGGAACGATATTCACCAGTCGGTCGGGAACGACAATCACCTTTTTGGGAGCAGCGCCGCCGAGCAGCTCGGCGATGCGCGGGCGGGCGAGCGCCGCGGCCTCGAGCGCGGCCTTGTCGGCGCCCTTCGCGGCGGTCATCGTGTCGCGCAGCTTGCCAGCGATCTGGATCGCGATCGTCACCTCGTCATCGACGAGCAGCGCCGGGTCGGCGGCGGGCCAGGCGGCGTCGGCGATCATCGCGGTCGTCCGCTGCGCCGCGGGCAGCGCCGCCCAGGCCTCTTCGGCCAGATGCGGCATCATCGGCGCGACGAGCAGGATCAGCGTCCGGCACGCTTCGGCGCGGGTTGCCGAGGGCTTCGCCTTTTCGATATCGTTGGCGAGCGCGTGGATCTTGGCCACCGCCTTGTTGAAGCCGAGTGATTCGATGTCGGCGGCAACGCCGGCGATCGCCTGGTGCAGCTTGCGCGCCAGCACCTTGTCCTCGCCGCCGTCGCCGACATTGTCGGTGTCGCCGAACAGGCGCCACAAGCGCTGGACGAAACGCCACGCACCCTCGATCCCCGCTTCGCTCCACGGCAGATCGCGCTCGGGCGGGCTGTCGGAGAGCATGAACCAGCGCGCGGCGTCGGCGCCATATTGGTCGAGGATGGCGTCGGGATCGACGACATTCTTCTTCGACTTCGACATCTTGATGACCCGGCCGACCTCGACCGGCGCGCCATCGGCCTCCAGCGTCGCGCCGTCGGCGCTGCGCACCACCTCGTCGGGGGTGAAGAACAGGGGAGGGAGGCCCTCGCCCTGCGCACGACTGTAGGTTTCGTGCGTCACCATCCCCTGCGTGAACAGGCTGGCGAAGGGCTCCTTGATGTCGATCATCCCCAGCTTGTTGAGCGCGCGCGTCCAGAAGCGCGCGTAGAGCAGGTGAAGGATCGCATGCTCGATGCCGCCGATATATTGGTCGACGGGCAGCCAGCGACGGATGACATCGGGATCGAACGGCCGGTCGGCCGGTGCCGAGGCGAAGCGCAGGAAATACCACGACGAATCGACGAAGGTATCGAGCGTATCGGTCTCGCGCACCGCTTCGCCGCCGCATGTCGGGCAGGCGACATGCTTCCACGTCGGATGGCGGTCGAGCGGATTGCCGGGGACCGAGAAATCGGCATCGTCGGGCAGTACGACGGGCAATTGGTCCTTCGGCACCGGCACGAGGCCACAGGCCGGGCAATGGATGAAGGGGATCGGCGTCCCCCAGTAACGCTGGCGCGAGACGCCCCAGTCGCGCAGGCGCCAGACGGTCGTGCCCTTGCCCCAGCCTTCATGCTCGGCGCGCGCGATGATCGCGGCCTTCGCTTCGTCGATGCTCATCCCGTCGAGGAAGTGGCTGTTCACGAGGCGGCCGGGGCCGGTATAGGCTTCGTCGCCGCGGAAGGTCTGGCCGGTTTCGTCGCCGTCCGCAATCACGCGGTGTACGGGCAGATCATATTTGCGCGCGAAGTCGAGGTCGCGCTGATCGTGCGCGGGACAACCGAAGATCGCGCCGGTACCGTAATCCATCAGCACATAATTCACGACCCAGATCGGCAGATGCCAGTCGGGGTCGAGCGGATGTTGCACCGACAGGCCGGTGTCGAAGCCCATCTTCTCCGCGGTTTCGAGCTGTTCGGCCGACGTCCCCTGACGGCGACACTCCTCGATGAACGCGGCAAGGCGCGGCGCATCCTTGGCCAGCGACTCGGCCAGCGGATGGTCGGGCGAAATCGCTGCAAAGCTGGCCCCGTACAGCGTGTCGGGCCGCGTCGTGAAGACGTCGAAGCCTGGCGCGCCGCCCGCGAGCTTGAAGCTGAATTCCAGGCCCTGCGACTTGCCGATCCAGTTTTCCTGCATCAGCCGCACCTTGTCGGGCCAATGGTCGAGGCCCTTGAGACCATCGAGCAGTTCGTCTGCGAAGTCGGTGATCTTCAGGAACCACTGCGACAATTTCTTCTTTTCGACCAGCGCGCCCGAACGCCAGCCGCGCCCGTCGATGACCTGCTCGTTGGCGAGCACGGTCATGTCGACGGGGTCCCAGTTGACGTAGCTTTCCTTGCGCGTGACCAGCCCGTGCGCGAACAGGTCGAGGAACAGCGCCTGTTCCTGCCCGTAATAATCGGGCTCGCATGTCGCGAGTTCGCGGCTCCAGTCGATCGCAAGGCCGAGGCGCTTCAATTGCGCGCGCATCGCGGTGATATTGTCGCGCGTCCAGCCGCCGGGGTGGACGCCCTTTTCCATCGCGGCATTTTCGGCCGGCATGCCAAAGGCGTCCCAGCCCATCGGATGCAGCACGTCATGCCCGGTCATCCGCTTGAAGCGCGCCAGCACGTCGCCCATCGCATAGTTGCGGACATGCCCCATGTGGATGCGCCCCGAGGGATAGGGGAACATCTCGAGGATATAGGCCTTTGGCTTATTCGAACTGTCGGTCGTCGCAAAGCTGTTCGCGGCGTCCCATGCCGCCTGCCAGCGGGCGTCGGCGGCGAGGGCGCCAAAGCGCGTTTCGCGGGTCATTTGTTCGGCTACCCCGTTTGTCAAAATACCATCGATCAAAATAGCGTGCCCCCACCCTTCGACTGCCCGCAGGACGGGCGCTCAGGATAAACTTCAGCCAAAGGCTGGAGGCGGGGGCCCATCACCTGCCGTTCAAATCCGGAACAACCGGAGATGGATCCCCGCCTTCGCGGGGAAACACCGAAATCCGAAACTCAGCCCTCGATCGCGCTGCGGCGCAGGTCGCGAGCGCGGGTGAGGATGATTTCTTCCAGCTTCTGCACCGTCGCAGCTTGAACCGGCGCGTCGACCCAGGTGCCGTTCTGGGCGACCTGACGCAGCGCGGCGACGCGCAGCGCATCGGCGCGCAGGTCGCGGTCGAGGATCGACACGGTCACCTTCATGCGCTCGTTCGGATTGCCGGGGTTGGCATACCAGTCGGTGATGATGACCCCGCCCGAGCTGTCGGCCTGCAGCAGCGGCATGAACGACAGGGCGTCGAGTGACGCGCGCCACAGATAGGAATTGACGCCGATCGTCGTCACCTGGCTCGCCGCCAGGTCGGCGCGCGGCCGGTCCTTCCCGCCGCAGGCCGACAGGCCGAGCGCCGCGACCCCGATCAGGGCGAGCGCGGCCGGACGACGACCGAGCGAGGCAAGAAGGGTAAGCTTGGACATGCCGTAACACCTTATTCTGGGCGCGCGGGCAGCAAATGGCGGGCGCGCATGCGGAAATTTGCAAGCGTCTCTATCGCCCTTGCCGCCGTCCGGCAAGCGCGCCATTTCCGGTGTTTCGACCGTTCATCCCCGGCTCATCTCTGCCCGCCACTGTGCTGTTCGCGCAACATGTTCGGCGAAAAGCCGGCGACGCGCGATCAATCGGTCGGGAATCACTGGAATTGTCGCCCCGGTCGTCCTATCTCAGGATTCGATTGGGGTTGGAGTCGCAGAGCAATGGCGCGGAATTCGCGACATTTTTGGAAAGCAGGCCTGTTCGCGGTAGCAGCGGTTACCGTTGCGCTTCCGCCTGCGCTCGCGTCGATGACACGCGCCGACCGGATTCGCGACACCCAGCTTTCGAATTCGGTGCTTGGCCAATTCACCCCGGCGTCGGGCGACCCGCGCCTGATCGCCCGCTATATCAAAATCTCGGAAGAGGCGCGCCGCGGCTTCAGCTTCACGCCCGCGTTGCCCGATGACGGACATAAGAATCGCGCGATCACCGTCGTGATTCGCGCCCGCGACGATTCGTCGAGCGCACGCACAGCCGCGCTTGCCGCCGGCCGCACCAAATCGCCGATCTCGATCGCCCCTGTGACCTATAATCTGGGCGCGTCGGTCGGGTTCGAAAAATTCGTGACCCCGGCGCTGCCCAGCGGCACTGACCTGCGCAACCTGCCGGTCGCGCGCGCGCCCGAACAGGCCGACAACAAGAAATCGCGCTTCGCGACCAAGATGGTCAGCCGTCCGACCGATCCGGCCGGCGCAACCGACCGCATCACCGCGCCGGGCGAAGAGCAGACCGTCGATGTCGTCAGCAGCTATCGCCTGACCAAGAACCTCGATGTGACCGCGGGCGTCCGTTACAAGGCCGACGACCGCTTCCAGCCGCTGACCGACGCGCGCCGCGACAGTCAGGCGGTCTATGTCGGAACCGCTTTCCGCTTCTAAGAGCTGTACCGATCGTCGGGCCAGGCCGCCCATAGACGATCATGCCCCCAGCGTCGGCTACTAACGCGCCCGGCCGCGCCGCGCTTTGCGCGTCGCTACCTTCTTCTCCCATGCGTCGATGGCGGCCCAGCCGGGCCGGACGCCGCTTGCGGCGCTGGCGCGGATCAGCGCGCGGGCGCGCGCCGGGGCCATCCCGCCCAGCGCGATCGCTTGGCCGCCGGCCGCGCGTGCGAGCCGCAGCCA
>NZ_FYAT01000017.1:0-196823 GCF_900185685.1 Sphingopyxis sp. P1IMeth2 | reverse complement strand
GCCATCTCGTCCTCAAGCAGATCGCCGAGCATCGCGACGTGCGAGGGACCCTTGGGCGCTACCCAGCCATATTCGGTCAGATGACCTCGGATGGCATTGATCAGCTGGGTGCGCTGCCGCACCAGCAAGTCACGGGTCCGGAACACCAGGCTTGACGCCTGCTGCTCTTCACTCTTGATCGCCACGAACCGCATGCTCGGGCGCTGGGCGGCCTCGCAAATCGCTTCAGCATCCGCCGCATCATTCTTGTTCCGCTTCACGAACGGCTTCACATACGCGGGCGGGATCAGCTTCACCTCGTATCCCAACCGTGTCAGCTCTCGGCCCCAATGGTGCGCGCCCCCACAGGCTTCCAGCGCGACCGTACAACGCTGGTGCCCAGCAAAGAACTCCAGCAGCTTCCCTCGGACGATCTTGCGGCTGAACAGTGCCCGCCCGCTCGCATCCGCGCCGTGCGCATGAAAAACATTCTTCGCGATATCCAGACCGATTATGCTAACTTCCAACACGGACGCCTCCTCTAGTGGTGTGACAACACCTCCACTATGGCACATCGATGCCGCCGGGGGGCGTCCACCCCATCACCCCATTTCAAACATCTACGCTGACGGGGTAGGGTGGAGCTAGCGCGCGTAGTCTAGCGGGCAATAGCCAAGCGGTATTTCTCATCTTCACCGGTCGCGGTGCACCGCATTGGATAAAATGCATCATTATAGCTTGAGCACGTCGGTAGCGGCGTCCGCTTCGAACCGATTGAGGAATCAGGCGTGCGAGGTGTTGGCTTGAAGTTCGGCGATGCGCTCTGAGCAAATCGCATGAACGGCCCGACCGAGGTCCTCCACGCAGCCGCTTAGCCATTTAAGCTCTTCTTCGGTGATGCGGTAGTGCTTCGAATAGCGGGCCTTCACATAGGCCTCTTTCAGCTTTTCAAACCGCGCTCGATCTTCGCGGCGTTCGCGAGGCCACGCATCAACCAACCGCATGTCGATCCGCTCAGCCTGCGTGCGCAGGAACGCGAGATTGTGGACATGAGGCGTGTAGAATGTGCAAACCAAAAGGACGCAGTGGTAAAGGCGTTCCGCCGCTTGGTGCATCAGGAATGCGGCCAGCTTCGTTTTCCCATTGGCAATGGCATCGTTCGCGCTGCCGTGAAAATCAGAGGCGGTAGGAAACCATTCGTCAAAATACTCCCGCGCCATGGCCAACGCCTGATCGGGCGTCTTCGGCTTCGGCGTGTGAAGCGGTTTGTCGTCATATTCGTAGAGCGCGATCCCGTCGCGCGCGACGTCCATGAAGAAATAGCGGCCATGGGCGAGGCCGTCGTTGACCTCCTGCAGGGTGTGAACGATGAAGTTCACCGGCGTCTTGAGGGTCTTGTCGATTGCCAGTTCACGGATAAGCCGATCTTCGAGCTTGCCCCAGAAATCAACTTTCTCTGTGAGACGCTTGTCGTTGACGATGATGAGAAGGTCGAAGTCGGAGCGATAGCCTTTGGCGGTGTGCGGTTCATCGACCCAGCCGCCGCGCGCGTAGCTGCCGTAGAGGATGATCTTGTCGATCCGGCCCTTCTTCTTCCATCCCATCGTGCCCAGCGCGATGGCGTCCTCGAACTCTTCGAAGACGATCGCCTTCACGCGATCGAGTTCGCGTTGCTTGTTGGCTGGAAGATGGTCGAGGTCGGTTTTCATCGCTGGCGGCACCCTGTCGGCGCGGCGGCTGCTTGGCAAGGTCTAGGCGGCCTTATCGCCTCCAGAATTGCCACCACCTGCGGTTCTTTCTGTCGACCGAATGGGCGATTACCCGCAAACTGCGGATCATCGCTTCCTCGACCTCGGCAATGCTTACGCCATGGCGCTCGGCAAGCTGGCGATAGCTAAGCTCCTCGACGCGGTGCCCGAGAAAGATGGCACGGTCGGCCGCGTCAATGCGATCGACGGCGCGCTCATATTGACGGAGCAGGTGGCGCCGCGCGCGGGTGTAGCGGCTCACCGCTTCCTCCCGTCACAATAGTTTGCCCAATCCTCCATCATCAGGCGCCGCTTTTCGAGGAGGTTGCCGCGCCTGTAGGCAGCCTCGACCTTGTTCGCGACGGTATGGGCGAGGGCTGCTTCGGCAACGTCGCTCGGGTGGTTCGTTTCTTCGCTCACCCAGTCCCGGAATGACGATCGGAACCCATGCGCCGTGTAAGGCTCACCCATCTCCTTGAGCAGCTTGGTCAGCGTCTGATCCGACAGCGGGCGATTGCGCCGCATGCCGGGAAAGACAAGATCGCAACCCTTAATCCGCAACCGCGCGCACCGCTCGACGATACGCAGCGGGCGGCAGGTCAGGGGAACCACATGCTCCCTATACGCCTTCATGCGGTCCTTGGAGAGTTTCCACAGGCCCCTCTCGAGGTCGAACTCTCCCCACGTCGAGCCACGAACCTCGCCCGACCGGGCGGCGGTGAAAATGGCAAATTCGAGGGCGAGGCGGCTGAACGATTCCCGCTCGCGCAGACGCTGTATGAAGGCGGGCACGTCTTCATAGGGCATGGCCGCAAAGTGGTTGTCGCGGCGGGGCTGGCGGGGCAGGCCTTTCGTGATCGCCCGCATCGGCGCGTCGGTTTCGCGGTAGCCTGACGCATAGGCCCAATCGAGGACCGCGCCGATCCGCTGCCGGACGCGGCGCGCCGTCTCCGGCTTCGCCAGCCAGATGTCCGCGAGCAGGTCGCGGATCATCGGGCCAGTGATCTGATCGACCTTAAATTTTCCGATGTGCGGGAAGGCGTAAAGCTCCATCGTTCGCATCCATTGCGCGTGATGCTTGCCGTTGCGCCACGTCTTCGAGTGTATCTCGTAGGTTGTGACGGCGGCGTCCTTGAAGGTCGGAACTGCCTGCCGCTTGCGGCGCTCAATTTGAGGATCAACGCCCATCTCGATCTGGCTGCGAATTTCCTGCGCCATTTCGCGCGCTTGAGCCAGACTGACTTTCTGGCAGCTGCCAAGGCCGAAGTCGCGGCGCACGCCGTCGCTCTGGACCCGGCACACCCAGCTGCTGGTGCCTCCTGGCCGTTCGAGGCGCATGAGGCCGTCACCGAGACTCACCCGCCGCTGTTTTTCCTTGGGCTGCGAGAGCCCGTTCGAAGTGCTTTTCATCCCTCTGATCATAAAATTTGTTCCCACATTGGCAAAAATGTCGGCCTGGATCATGTGGGACGCACAGGGATACGAATCGCATCTCAAACCCGCAGCTAAGCTGGGGTTTCGGAGACGGTTCGGGAAAGAGTGGGATTGAAACCTGGCGGACAGGGTGGGATTCGAACCCACGGTGAGCTTGCACCCACGGCGGTTTTCAAGACCGCTGCCTTAAACCACTCGGCCACCTGTCCTTGCGGCGCCGACATAGCGCGGCGGCGGCGCGCGGCAAGCGAAACCTTTGGCGCGCGCGGTGCGAACGGTCCGGCGCGCGAATGACTCGTCCTGTCCCGCCGGCGGCTGGCCAAGGGGGCTGTATCCGTGGCAGACACGCCCTATAGGGTGGGACATATGCACGCTAAACCATTCAGAATCGGACGCCTCCTCGCCCGGATCGGTGTCCTCCTCTCCGCCTGGACCATGGCCGCGTCGGCACCGCTGCACGCACAGGCGGCCGATCCCGGCTTCGATACCTATGTCCAGTCGCTATGGCCCAAGGCACAGGCGCGCGGTGTTTCGCGTGCGACCTTCGATCGGGTGACGGGCGGGCTGCGCTTCAATGCGCGCGTCGTGGCGCTCGATCGCGACAATCTGGGGGCGCCGCCGCGTCCCGATACGCCGATCCCGGCTTTTGCGCCGTACAAGGCGAAGCATGTCGATGCCGCGCGCATCAATGGCGGACGCCGCGTGCATGATCGCCTGTTGCCGCTGCTGTCGCGGATCGAGGAGCGAACGGGCGTCCCGACGAGCATCATGATCGCGATCTTCGGACATGAAACCGCTTATGGGGCGGTAACCGGCAATTTCGACCTGCCCGAAGCGCTGGCGACGCTTGCCTATGAGGGACGCCGCCGCAGCCTGTTCGAACCCGAATTCATTGCGACGCTCGAAATGGTCGAAAAGGGCGTTCCGCGCGACGTCCTGAGGGGCAGTTGGGCGGGCGCGTTCGGCTATCCCCAATTCCTCCCCTCGGTCTATCTCAAGATTGCCGAGGACGGCGACGGCGACGGCGTTGCCCGCATCTGGTCGAGCGAGGCCGACGCGGTCGAGTCGATCGGTTCCTACCTGCGCCGGGCAGGCTGGCATGCGGGCGAACCATGGGGCGTTGCCGTACGCGTTCCCGACGGCTTCGACCGTTCGGCAATGGAAACCCGGCTCGAGCCGACACGCTGCCCGCGCGTTTTCGCCCGCTACAGCCGCTGGCGGTCGATGGCTGAATGGCGCGCCGCCGGGTTCCAGCCAGTGAGCGGACGCTGGCCGGCGGACCATATTCAGGCGACCTTGCTCGAACCCGACGGCCCGGGAAAGACCGCCTATTTGCTGACCGGTAATTATCGTGCGATACTCGACTATAATTGTTCGAACTTTTACGCACTTTCTGTGGGGTTGCTGGCGGATGAAATCGATCGTTAGGGGCGGGGGCGCGGCCACGCTGGTCGCAGGAACGGCATTGGCGCTGGCGGCATGCGGCAGCTTTGACGGCAAGAGCAATACGGCGGTCGCCGCTGCGCCCGCGACGGCACCTGCCGACAATGGCGTATCGGACGTGCCGGTGAAACTCGGCGATCCCTATACCATCGCGGGCACGACCTACACGCCCGCGGATGTCGCCGATTATGACGATGTCGGCTATGCAAGCTGGTATGGTGATGAAGCGGCGGGCAAGCCGACCGCCAATGGCGAGATATACAACCCCGACGGTATCAGCGCGGCGCACAAGACGCTGCCGTTGCCCAGCTATGTCGAGGTAACGGCGCTCGATACCGGGCGCACGATATTGGTTCGTGTCAACGATCGCGGACCCACGAGCAACGACCGGCTGATCGACCTTTCGCGCGGCGCCGCCGCACAGCTCGGGCTGACCGATGCGGTGAGCGCGGTTCGCGTGCGCCGGACCAATCCGCCCGCCGCCGAGCGCGCGCAGCTTCGCGCTGGCAGGCCGGTACCCGAGCGGCTGGCAACGCCCGAATCGCTGCTGTCGATCCTGCGGACCAAGATCAAGCAGGTGCCCGTGCCCAAAGCGGCGGCCGCCACGGTTCCCGATCAACCGGCGCCGCCGACGGCATCGGCTCAGGCCAAACCCGGCGACGACCGGATGGCGGTAACCAGCAGCAAAAAGCCCGA
This sequence comes from Sphingopyxis sp. P1IMeth2, assembly GCF_900185685.1. NCBI lineage: Bacteria > Pseudomonadati > Pseudomonadota > Alphaproteobacteria > Sphingomonadales > Sphingopyxidaceae > Sphingopyxis > Sphingopyxis sp. P1IMeth2. The sequence goes on along the minus strand of NZ_FYAT01000017.1, from coordinate 191,523 downwards.
ACCTTCCAAGCCGGCCCCGGCGGCCAAGCCGGCTACACCCGAAAAGAAGGCGGAACCGGCACCCAAAGCGGTTGCGGGAAGCTTCGTCGTTCAGGTCGGCGCGTTTAGCAGCGAAGCGCGGGCCAATGTCGCAGCGAAATCGGTCGGCGGCCATGTCGACAAAGCCGGCAAATTGTGGCGCGTCCGCATGGGGCCCTTTGCCAGTGACGGCGAAGCAAAAGCCGCACAGGACAAGGCGAAAGCCAAAGGCTTCCGCGACGCGACCGTCCTGCGCGACCGCTAAGCCGTGCAGCGTCGCAACGGAATCGCGCGTGCTATAGGCGCCGGACTGGCGGTAACGGCGCTTGCAAGCACCTTTCCGGCGGCTTCGGCGGGGAATGACAAGCCGAAGCCGGGCGCAGTGAGCAGGCCGCTCTACGTAACCGAAGCGCCGATCGTGATGTTGAAGGATCTCGATTCGGGCGCGATCCTTTTTTCCCGCGGCGCGGGCAAACGCTTCGCGCCGGCCTCGATGGCCAAGGTTATGACCGCCTATGTCGTGCTCGACCTGATCAAGCGCGGCGAGTTGTCGCGCGACAAGGTCTTCACGATCAGCGAAGCGACCTGGCGCAAATGGAACGGCAGCAACGGCGGGTCGACGATGTTCCTGCGCGCCGGCGAGAAGATTTCGGTCGATGAATTGCTCAAGGGCCTGATCACCGTGTCGGGGAACGACGCAGCCGCGGCGCTGGCGGTCGGGATCGATGGCAGCGAAGCCGATTTCGTCAAGCGAATGAATGCGATGGCGGCCAAAATCGGCATGACGTCGAGCAAGTTCGGAACGCCGAACGGCTGGCCCGATGGCGGCGTGACCAAGGTAAGCGCTGCCGATCTTATCACGCTGGCGGACCGGCTGATCCGCGACCATCCCGATGGTTATGCACGCTATTTTTCGATCCCGCGCTTGCAGCATGGCGTGTCGCCAGAAGGCAAGCCGATCGTCCAGCCGAACCGCAACCCCATTCTGGGGCGCTTTGCCGGGGCCGACGGCCTCAAGACCGGCCACACCGCTGAAGCGGGCTATTGCTTTCTCGGTTCGGCAAAGCGCGATGGCCGGCGCCTGATTATGGTGGTCGCGGGCATGAAGAGTGAAAAGGCGCGGCGCGACGAGGCCGAACGGCTGATGCGCTGGGGCTTCGACGCTTGGGAAGGCCGCGAACTGGTGCCCGCGGGCACCAAGGTCGGGGCGGTCGAGGTGCAACGCGGCGCACGGCCGAGCGTGATGGCCGAAGCTGGTATTGCGGTCCGAATGACGGTTCCCAAGGGCTATGCCGGCGGCTATCGCGCCGCGATGCAGAGCCGCAGCCCGCAAAACGCCCCGATCGAACGCGGCACTCCGATCGCGCGTCTGATCGTGACGCCCGACGGCCTGCCGCCGCAAACCACGCCATTGCTGGCGGCGAAAGACGTGGCGCCGGTCGATGGCGTCTGGACACGGCTGCGCAGCGGTTTTTATCGGCTCGCCGGGCGATGAGGGGGCGTTTCATCACGCTCGAGGGCGGCGAAGGGGTTGGCAAATCGACGCAGATTCGCGCGCTGGCCGCGGCGCTTGCCGAACGCGGGATCGACGTCGTCGCGACACGCGAACCAGGCGGCAGCGCCGGCGCCGAGGCGATCCGCGCGCTGCTGATGGAGGGAGACGACGATCGGTGGGACGCGCGTAGCGAAGCGCTGCTCTTCGCCGCCGCGCGCGCCGATCATGTCGCGCGCACGATCCGGCCCGCGCTCGAACGTGGCGCCTGGGTGCTTTGCGATCGCTTTGTCGATTCAACCCGCGCCTATCAGGGGGCCGGAGGCGGGATCACCGACGCCGATATCATGATGCTGCACGGCTTCGGCTCGCTTGGACTGTTGCCCGACCGGACCTTCCTCCTGACCGTTTCCGCGGCAGAGGCGCGCCGGCGACTGGCGGCGCGCGATGCCGCCGGCGCCGATCGCATGGGCAGCAAGCCCGCCGATTATCAGGCCCGGCTCGCCGCGCGCTTTGCGGAGATCGCAGCGGCGGAGCCGCTACGCTGGCGTCTGGTCGAAGCCGATGCGCCGGCAACCGCCGTTACCGCGGCCCTGTTGTCGGAGCTTGCCGAATGGCTGCCATGATCGGACATCACGACGCCGAGAAGGCCTTTCTTGAGCCTTGGACAAGCGGCCGTCTCCACCACGCCTGGCTGCTCGCCGGCCCGCAGGGAATGGGGAAGGGCGCCTTTGCCGCACGGGTCGCCCGCTTTCTGGTCACGCACGACCGGGCGGGCGAGGGAGGGGCGCCGCTGTCGCTCGACGATCCCGGTGATGAGCAGGCGGGCAGGCTCGTTTCGGCGGGGAATCACCCCGAGATCATCCATCTGACGCGGCAGGTGAAGGACAAGAGCAAGGATCTCGCGCGCAACATCACGATCGATCAAGTGCGCGGCATGATCCGCCGCCTGCATCTGTCGCTGTCGCTCGGCGCGTGGCGCGTCGTCGTCATCGATGCGGTGGACGATCTGGAAACCGACGGCGCCAATGCGCTGCTCAAGACGCTCGAAGAGCCGCCGGCGCAAACCTTGTTCCTGCTCGTCAGTAATTCGCCGGGACGCCTGCTGCCCACGATCCGGTCACGCTGCCGAATCCTGCGTTTTCAACCAGTTGAGCGTGACGTCATGACGGCGTGGCTGCACGAGCTGCGCCCGATGCTCGACATGGCCGAGGTGCGCGCGATCGTCGTGGCGTCGGGCGGGGTTCCCGGCAAGGCGCTGGCGCTCATCGACAGCGACGTCGCGGTCATGGAAAAGAAACTGCTGGCGATCGCGACCGGCGGTGATCGCGACAACCGGCTACGCGAAGCGTTGGCGCGCGAAGTCGGCGGCACCAGCAACCGGGCGCGGCTCGAATTGGTGATCGACATCGTGCCGGGCCTGCTGGCACGGCTGGCGCGCGAACGCCCGCTGGGAGAGATCGCACCGGTGCTCGGTCAATGGGACCGCATCCAGCGGACGGTGCGCGATGCGGTGCGCGGGTCATATGACGGGGCGATGGTGGGGTTCGAGATCGGCAACTGCCTCGCCGAACTCGCGCCGCGCGGCGGGCAGGCGGCACGCTGACGCTTTCCCTTGGCCGCGCCAGCGGCTAAGGCGCGCGCATGTCCGAACCATTTTATATCACCACCGCCATCAGCTATCCCAACGGCCGTCCGCATATCGGTCACGCCTACGAGGCCATCGCGACCGACGTGATGGCGCGCTTCCAGCGGATGCGCGGCCGCGACGTGCGCCTGATCACCGGTACCGACGAACATGGGCTGAAAATGTATCAGACCGCGCGCGACCAAGGCCGTGCGACGATCGATCTTGCCGACGAAATGTCGGGATATTTCCGTGAGATGTATAGAAAACTGAATATCAGCTATGACAATTTCATGCGCACGTCGGACCCGGCGCACCATCGCGCATCGCAGGCGATCTGGCGGGCGATGGAAGCCAATGGCGACCTCTACCTCGACCGCTATGAAGGCTGGTATTCGGTTCGCGACGAAGCTTTCTATGATGAAAGCGAACTGACCGACGGGGAGGGGGGCGTTCGCCTGTCGCCGCAGGGGACGCCGGTCGAATGGACCGTCGAGGAAAGCTGGTTCTTCCGCCTGTCGGCCTATCAGGACCGTTTGCTCGCGCTCTATAACGACAATCCCGACTTCATCCGCCCCGAAAGCCGCCGCAACGAGGTGCTGCGCTTCGTCGAGGGCGGATTAAAGGATCTGTCGGTATCGCGCACGAGTTTCGATTGGGGCGTCCCGGTGCCGGGCAGCCCCGGGCATGTGATGTATGTCTGGGTCGACGCGCTCACGACCTATTTGTCGGGCATTGGCTATCCTGACATGGACGGCGATTTTGCACGATTCTGGCCGGCGAACATTCATATGATCGGCAAGGATATCGTTCGTTTTCATACTGTTTACTGGCCGGCCTTCCTGATGAGTGCCGGTCTGCCGCTTCCGCGCCAGGTGTTCGGTCACGGCTTTCTGCTCAACCGCGGCGAGAAGATGTCGAAATCGCTCGGCAACGTTGTCGATCCGATGACGCTCGCCGAACAGTTCGGCGTCGATGCGCTGCGCTATTATCTGCTCCGCGAAGTCAGCTTTGGGCAGGACGGCAGCTATTCGGCCGAAGCGATCGTGCGCACCGCGAATGCCGACCTCGCCAACAGCTTCGGCAATCTTGCGCAGCGCAGCTTGTCGATGATTTTCAAGAATTTGGACGGCGAGATTTCGAACGATTACTCTCCGAGTGAGGAGGATTTGGCTCTTAGGAGCGCCGTTCGCGACGCCGCAGTAAATTTGCTTCCTCGTGAGTTTGAAGAGCTGTCATTTTCCGTCGGCATTGAGGAATGGCTCCGCGCAGTTTTTGCTTGCAACCAGTATGTTGATACGCAGGCCCCGTGGGCGCTGCGCAAGACCAATCCAGAACGGATGCGTGCTGTGCTGATGACTCTCTTTCGGGCTATTCGCACACTCGCGATTGCGATCCGTCCGGTGGTGCCGTCCGCGGCTGACGCGCTGCTCAACCAGATGGGAATCGCCGACGATGCGCGCGACTTCGCCGCGCTTGCCGACACCGAATGGTTTGCGAAGCTTGCTGCCAGCGGTTTTGCGGTCGGCCAGCCGGTTCCTATCTTTCCACGCCTTGAACTGCCCGAAGGGGAAGGGGAGGCCTGATGCTCGTCGATTCGCACTGCCACCTCAATTACAAGGGGCTTGCCGAGCAGCAGGGTGAAGTGCTGGAGCGCGCGCGGGCGCGCGGCGTCACCGCGATGCTCAACATCGCAACGCGCGAGAGCGAGTGGGACGACGTCCTGGCTGCTGCCGAAGCCAATACCGATGTATGGGCTAGCGTCGGCATCCATCCGCACGATGCCGATCATCATCCCGATGTCGACACCGCCAAGCTGGTCGAGCGCGCCGCGCATCCGCGCGTGATCGGGATCGGCGAGACGGGGCTCGACTATTATTACGACAAGAGCGATCGCGTGCGGCAACAGGAAAGTTTTCGCCGCCATATCCACGCATCGCAGCAGACCGGCCTGCCGATCATAGTCCACACCCGCGATGCCGAAGCCGACACGCTGGCGCTGCTCGGCGAAGAGATGGAAAGGGCGTCTTACACCGGTGTGATTCATTGCTTCACCGCGAGCGACGACTTCGCCAAAGCGGCGCTCGACCTTGGGCTGTTCATCTCGATCTCGGGGATCGTGACGTTCAAAAATGCCGCCGATCTTCAGGCCACGGCAAAATGGCTGCCGCAGGACAGGCTGCTGATCGAAACCGATTCCCCCTTCCTTGCCCCCGTCCCGCATCGCGGCAAGACCGGCGAGCCGGCCTTTGTGGCCGATACGCTGGCTTTTCTGGCCGACCTGCGCGGCGATGATCGCGAAGCGCTGGCAGCGGCGACAAGCGCGAATTTCTACGCGCTTTTCAACAAGGCGGCGCCATGACGTCACACGCGCCATGAAGGTTCGCATTCTAGGGTGCGGTACCTCTTCCGGGGTACCGCGGATCGGTAACGACTGGGGGCAATGCGACCCCGACAATCCGCGGAACCTGCGCAGCCGGGCCTCGATCATGATTTCGCTCGGCGGATACCGGCTGATCGTCGATACCAGCCCCGACATGCGCCTGCAACTGCTCGACGCCGGGATCGGCGAGGTCGATGGGGTGATATGGACCCACGAACATGCCGATCATACGCACGGCCTCGACGATTTGCGTCAGATCATGCATCTGCGCGGTTCGGCCGTGCCGGCCTACGCCCGCGCGCATGTTCTGGATATTCTGAAATGGCGCTTCACCTATGCCTTTGCCGGCAACGCAGGCTATCCGGCATCGGTCGATCCGATCGAACTGGCCGATCATCAGTGGATCGGACCGATCGAAGTATCGGCACTCGAAATGCCGCACGGCCCGATAAAGGCCAGCGGCCTGATCTTCAGCGACGGTGCGCACAAGATCGGATACGCGACGGATTTTTCACGATTTACGGAGGAAATGGTCGATTTCTTCCAGGGGGTCGACTTGTTCGTGATCGACGCGCTCCGCCGCTATCCGCACCCCACGCATCCGCATCTCGCGATGACGCTCGAAGGGCTCGCCAAGGTCGGCCAGCCGCGGGCCATTATCACGCATATGGACAATACGATGGATTATGACGATCTGGCCGGCGAGCTGCCTGACGGCGTCGAGCCTGGGTACGACGGGCTGGAGGTGGAATTGTGAACGGCGATACCACGGTGCCGATGATCTGGTTCGTCGGGGCCTTTGCGCTGGTCTTGAGCTCGCTCGCGGCCAGACGGCTCAATCTGGCCGACGGCCTGAAGATGGCGCTCACGTGGGTGGCGATCTTTGCGCTCGTATTTCTCGTCGTTCGGACGTGGCAGCTTTTTGCCTGACGATTCAACGAGAGGGGGGCAAACGGGTCTCCCTGTTATATTGAAGTTAACATAATATATATTATCGGATAATCATATGTCTAATGCGCCTTCGCTGTCCCCCATCGATCGACTGCTCGCGATCATGCGTCAGTTGCGCAATCCCGATGGTGGGTGTGAGTGGGATTTGGCGCAGGACTTCACAACGATCTCACCTTACACGATCGAGGAAGCCTATGAGGTTGCCGACGCCATAGCCTCCGGATCGCCCGATGCGATTTGCGACGAGCTTGGCGATTTGCTGCTCCAGGTCGTCTTTCATGCCCAGATCGCCACCGACAAAGGCCTGTTCGGGTTCGACGACGTCGCCAATGCGATCAGCGACAAGATGGAACGGCGCCACCCGCATATCTTCGGCGATGCAACGACGCATGACGTTCGCCAGCAATGGGAACAGATCAAGGCGGCCGAGCGCAGCGCCGACGGCGCCAAAAGCGTGCTCGACGGCGTGGCGTTGTCACTGCCGGCGCTGCTGCGCGCGCAAAAGCTGCAAGGCCGCGCTGCGCGGGCGGGATTCGACTGGCCCGATATCGACGGACCGCGCGCCAAGATCGCCGAAGAACTGGAAGAAGTCGAAACCGCCCCCGACGACGCAGCGCGTGCGGAGGAAGTCGGCGATCTGCTCTTCGCGGTCGTGAACTATGCGCGGCACCTCGGCGTCGATGCCGAAAGCGCACTCCGTGACGCCAACGCCAAGTTCGCGCGCCGCTTCATGGCCGTCGAAGCACGCGCCGGCGCCGACATGGCGGATATGCCGCTCGATGCGCTCGAAGCGCATTGGCAGGCGGTCAAGGCTTCGGAAGCCCCTTAGCCGGCCAGAGGCGGCGGAAGCGGGCCTGATCGGCGGGGTCGAGCCGAACGGTGATCACATGCCCCTCACCCTCTGCCCTGTTATCAAGGACTTCGCCGCGGGCGTGGAGCCAGGCAAGCGCCTCCCCTTCGTCAAAGCCGAGAAAAATCTGCTGTATTTCGTGCCCTTCGGTTAGCCGCGCCGCCATCAGCGTCCGCGCCGCCTCGACGCCCTCACCCGTGAAGGCCGAAATGACGGCGACGTCGCTGCGTCGTGCGGCGATCTCGACGATCTCGGCGCGCCGCTCGGGGGCCGCGGTGTCGATCTTGTTCCAGATTTCGATCTGCGGAATCGGGTCGGCGGTGTCCTCCCCTTCCCCATCCTGCGGCCCGTTGACCCCTAGCGAGTCGAGGATCGCCTTGACGTCGTCATATTGCGCGTCGCTGTCGGGATGGACGATGTCGCGGACATGGACGATCAGATCGGCCGTCGTCACTTCCTCGAGCGTTGCGCGGAAGGCGGCGACGAGTTCGGTCGGAAGGTCGGAGACGAAGCCGACGGTGTCGGAGAGGATTGCCTTGTCGATCCCCGGCAGGCGGATTTCGCGCATCGTCGGATCGAGCGTGGCGAACAGCATATCTTCCGCCATGACGTCACTTCCCGTCAGGCGGTTGAAAAGCGTCGATTTTCCGGCGTTGGTATAGCCGACGAGCGCGACGACGGGCCAGGGTGCCCGCTGCCGCTTGGCGCGTTGGAGTTGGCGTGTGCGCCGGGCATCTTCAAGCTGGCGGCGGATGCGCGCCATACGATTGCGGATCATCCGGCGGTCGGCCTCGATCTGGGTCTCGCCGGGACCGCCGAGGAAGCCGAAGCCGCCGCGCTGGCGCTCGAGGTGGGTCCAGCTTCGCACCAGCCGCCCCGCCTGATAGTCGAGATGTGCGAGTTCGACCTGCAATCGCCCCTCGGCGGTCGCGGCGCGCTCGCCGAATATCTCGAGGATCAGGCCGGTGCGGTCGATCACCTTCGTTCCGAAGGCGGTTTCCAGATTGCGCTGCTGGATCGCGGTCAGCGCGGCGTCGACGATGACAAGCTGGACGTCGTGCTCCGCAATCGCGGGCTTGATAGCTTCGATCTGACCGACGCCGATCAGCGTTGCCGCGCGCGTCTGGCGGAGGCGCAGCGGATGCGCTGCCACCACCTTGAGCCCGATCGCGACCGCGAGCCCTTTCGCTTCCTCGACGCGCGCGTCGAGATCGCGCGACAGGCGCTGGCCGTGCCATTCGGGCACGACAAGCAGCGCGGGCGCACCGCGCGTTACCTCTTCGGCGCTATCGGACATCGGGTCGATCAGGCGTCGCCGTCGGCTTCGCCATTGTCGGTCAGATTAATCGGGCCGTTGGGCTGAACCGTCGAAATGGCGTGCTTGTAGACAAGCTGCACCTGGCGTTCGCGTTCGAGCAGCATGCAGAACAGATCGAAGGCGACGATATCGCCCTGCAGCATGACGCCGTTGACGAGGAACATCGTCACCGACTCTTCGGAACGGCGCACCGCATTCAGGAAGACATCCTGAAGCGCCTTGCCCTTGGCGGTGGGAACTTCGCGCACATCGGCGCCGAGCGAGGCCAGGTCGAAATCATGCGACGGCATGATCGTCGAGATCGCATGCTTGTATACGAGCTGCGACTGACCGTCGCGGCGGAGCAAGAGCGAGAAATTGTCGAACCAGGTGATTATTCCCTGCAGCTTCACGCCCTTGACGAGAAACATCGTCACCGGGGTCTTGCTGCGACGCAGAGCGTTGAGAAAAAGATCCTGAAGATTCTGGTTTTTATCGGACACATTTGCCTCCTGTTTTTGGCGGCCGAGCCGCGGGTTCGATGCGCCGACGATGAGCCCCTTGCCGTCTTCGCGGCCGCAATATGCGGCAAAGAGCGGATTAGGTCTAGGGTAAAGCCACTACCCTTCGCCGTCCTGATTCTCGGTCAATCCCAACAGCTTCAGCTTTCTATGGAGAGCCGAACGCTCCATCCCGATAAAGGCTGCGGTGCGCGAGATATTTCCCGAGAAGCGATTGATCTGGATGCGCAGATATTCGCGCTCGAAATTCTCGCGCGCCTCCTTGAGCGGAATCGCGGTGATCGATTCGCTGTTGGGCAGGATGTCGGTGCCGCCGCGGACCAGTTCGGAAGGCAGCATGTCGGCATCGATCCGGCCGAGCCGATCGCTCGGCGCGAGGATCATCACTCGCTCGATCACGTTGCGCAATTCGCGCACATTGCCGGGCCATTCATGCGCCTGGAGCGCCGCCATCGCCTCCGAACTGATCTCGGGCGGCGGCACGCGCCGTTCGGCGGCATAACGGCCGACGAAATGGTCGCAGAGGCTCGCAATATCGTCGCGCCGCTCGCGCAGCGGCGGAATATGCACGGGCACGACATTGAGCCGGTAATAGAGATCTTCGCGAAAGCGCCCTTCGGCGATTTCGCTCATCAAGTCGCGCGCGGTGCCCGAAATGATGCGCACATCGACGCGGATCATCGTTCGCCCACCGACACGCGTGAAGCTCTGGTCGGTCAGGACGCGCAAGATCTTGCCCTGCGTCGTCAGCGGCATGTCGGCGACTTCGTCGAGGAAGAGCGTCCCGCCATGCGCCTGTTCGAGCAGACCGACGCGGATCGCCCCGTCGTCGCTTTCCGATCCGAACAATTCGATCTCGACCGTTTCGGGGTCCATCCGGGCCGACGAGATGACGCGGAACGGCGCATTCTGTCGCCCGCTCCAGCCATGGAGCACGCGCGCCGCAACCTCCTTGCCGACGCCGGGAGCGCCGGTGACGAGCACCCGGCTGCCGGTTCCCGCCACGCGTTTCAGCGTCGCGCGGACATTGTTGATCGCGGTGCTGCTGCCCGTGAGTTCGTCGGCGGGACCGGCCTTTTCGCGAAGCTGTTCATATTCGAACTTCAGCCGCTCGCTTTCGGTCGCGCGCGCGACGAGGTGCAACAGACGCTCGGCCTCGAACGGCTTTTCGATGAAGTCGTAGGCGCCGCGGCGGATCGCCGCGACGGCGGTGTCGAGACCGCCATGGCCCGAAATGACGATGATCGGCAGCGTCGGATCGAATTCCTTGATCGCCTCGACCAGACCCAATCCGTCGAGCCGCGACCCCTGCAGCCACACGTCGACCAGCGCGAGCGACGGGCGCCGCTGGCGGATCGCCTCGAGCGCGGCATCGCTGTCGGAGGCGGTCCGCGCTTCATAGCCTTCGTCTTCCATGACGCCGGCGACCAGTTCGCAAATGTCGCGTTCGTCGTCGACGATCAAAATATCAAGCGCCATGTTCTTCTCTGTCCTGCCGGTTTCTGATGCGCCCCGGCACCGATTCAATCTGCCCTGTTGGAACTCCCCCGCCCTTGCCCGCCAATGGCCGCAGGCGATCGGCGTGCAGCGTCAGCGTGACCTGCGTCCCCCGCCCTTCCGGATTATCCGAAAATTCAAGCTCGCCATAATGTTGCTCGACGATCTTCTTGACGATCGCAAGGCCGAGCCCCGTCCCGCCCTGCCGCGTGGTCATATAGGGTTCAGCGATCGCGTCGCGCGCCTCGGGCAGCCCGATGCCATCATCGGTGACGCGGATGACCACCGCATCCTGCGGGCCGATGTCGAGTTCGGCGCGGATATGGCCCGAAACCGGGCCATCCGATTTTTTCGTATTTTCCTCAATGGCTTCAACAGCATTTTTGACGATGTTCGTCAGCGCTTGCGATAGCAGGCGGCGGTCGCAGACGAGCGGCTCGATCTCGTTCGGCGTCTTGACGCTGAATATGATGTCGGGCTTCGCGACCTCGAACAGGAACACCGCCTGGCGCAGGATGTCGCGCACATCCTCGACCCCGAAGGTCGGTTTCGGCATTCGCGCGAAGCTGGAAAATTCGTCGACCATGCGGCGCATATCGTGGACCTGCCGCACGATGGTGTCGGTCAGCTTGCGGAAGGTTGCGGCATCGCCCTCGACCTTTTCGCCGAAGCGGCGCTGCAAGCGTTCGGCGGCGAGCTGGATCGGGGTCAATGGATTCTTGATCTCATGTGCAATGCGGCGCGCGACGTCGGACCAAGCGGCGCGGCGCTGATCGAGCAGCTGCTGGGTGATATCCTCGAAGCTCAGCACGAAGCCGTCGCCTTGCGCGACCGCCTTGGCCGCGAGCGTCGCGGGTTCGGCATCGCGGCGGGCCAGCTGAACGATCCCTTCCTGCTCCCCGCCGCTCAGGAGCGCGGCCAGTTCGGGCGCGACATCGCCGAGTGGTTGCCCGGTCAAGGTCTCGGCGTTTTGCCCGATCAGGCTTTCGGCGGCAGCATTGGCGAGAAGAATGCGATGCTGCGCATCGACCGATACGACCGCCGAGGAGACGCCGCTCAGCACTGCCTCGATAAAGCTGCGCCGCGTTTCGAGCTGTTCATTGACGTTGACGAGCGCGCTCGTCTGTCCCTCAAGCTGCTCGGTCATGCGGTTGAAGGCGCGCGTCAGCACGGCAATCTCGTCGTCGCGGGCCGGCGGCGTGACGCGCACCGACAGATCGCCCCTCGCCGCGGTGCGCGTCGCGACGATCAGAGTGCCGAGCGGCCGCGTGATGCGGTCGGCGACAACGATCGCAGCGACAACTGCAAGCGCGAGCAACAGAAGCGAGCCGAGATAGAGCGCGCCGTTGAACTGGAGCTGGAGCTGCTGCGATCGCTGGAACAGATCGTTATAGTCGGCGAGCACCGTGCTGGCGCGCATCGACTGTTGGAACCCCGGCACATTGGCGTCGCGCGACGCATAGACATAAGCCCGCGGCTGGCGCGGAAGTTTTGTCACCGCTTCGATGCGGTCGGGCTGAACATTCACGACGACCTGTTCGCCGGCGTCGAGGCGCTTGACCGTCGCAGGCGTCAGGCGGCTTTCGACTGCGCGCTTGTCGGGGTCGATCATCGCGGCCGTGCGCGGAATGCCGTCGGTTCCGATCTCGATGATCGCGGATTCGTTCAGGCTGCGCACCACAACTTGCTGGAAATAATAGTCGGAAAATTCGGGACTATCGATCGCAACGCGGCCGAGTTGGTCGCTCAAATCCTTGGCCATCGCGAAGGTATTGGCGCTGACTTCGCGCTGATTTTCCTGATAATATCCCTGCGCCAGACTGGCGGCATTTTCGAACATGCCGCGCGAGCGGTCCGAGAACCAGAAATCGACCCCGAACTGGAACAGCAGCGAAGCGAATATCACCACGAGCAGCGTCGGCGTTGCAGCGATCAAGGAAAACAGCGCCACGAGACGCACATGCAGCCGCCCGTTGCCGCCGTCCATCGTGCGTTCGGCGCGCGCACGGGCCACGCGGCTGCCGATCAGGACGATCAGCGCCATCGCGGGGACGAGATTGGCGACCATGATCGCCGCGACGAGCGCCGGGGTCAGCAAACGCTCGCTCTGCGCGTCGCCGGTGACGAAGATATAGGTGCCGATCGCAACACTCGCGATCAGGGCGAGCGTATAATATTCGGGCGCGCCGAACCGCCACCAGCCGCTCCGCGCGTCCGTATCACCGGGTTCGCCGTCAAGAGCCGAGGGGAAAGGCTGCGTCATTGTGGCTGCGATACGACAATCCTGTTGCATAGAAAACACACAATATGCGCCGGCGCGCCGATAAGTGTGCTTTTCCGGTCAACGGGAGCGCGTGCGATGCGGCGCCTAGGGATGCGCGGGATCGATGTCGAGTTGCCCCAATCGCTTGCGCAGCGTGTTGCGGTTTATCCCGAGCCGTCGGGCTGCCTCGAGCTGGTTGCCGCGCACTTCGCGCAGCACGCGGCGGAACAACGCGGCTTCGACGATGGCTTCGAGGTCGCTGTGGATGGCGCCGTCGCCGTCGGTACCCGCCAGCCGTTCGCGCGCCCAATCGTCGACCGCGTGCGCGATCAGGTCCGCCGGCGCGGTGAAGGCGGGCGCCATGCCGCCGCTTTCGCGCAGCACCGTCTCGACATCGCGGGCGGTGACGACGGTGTCGCGCGCCAGAATGGCGAGGCGCTGGACGACATTGCCGAGTTCGCGAACATTGCCCGGCCAGTCGTGGCGTTCGAGCAACCGCATCGCCTCGGGCGCGAATTCGCGGTCGGGCAGCCCCGACTGGCGCCCGGTATCGACGAAATGGCGGACGAGCGCGGCGATGTCGCTGCGCCGGTCGCGCAGCGGCGGCAGGCTGACCGGAATGACGTTGAGGCGATAGAAAAGATCTTCGCGGAAGCGCCCCTCGGCGACGAGGCTGCGCATCTCGCGGTGGGTCGCGGCGACGACGCGGACATCGGCTTTCAGCGCCTGACTGCCGCCGACGGTAGAATATTCGTTGGTTTGCAGGACGCGCAGCAGCCGCGTCTGTGCCTCGAGCGGCATGTCGCCGATTTCGTCGAGGAACAGCGTGCCGCCCGACGCCTGTTCGAACCGCCCGGCGCTGCGGCTGTGTGCGCCGGTGAAGGCGCCCTTTTCGTGACCGAACAGTTCGGCCTCGATCAATTCGCGCGGGATCGCCGCCATGTTGATCGCGACGAAGGGGCCGTTGCGGCGGAGGCCCGTGGCATGGATCGCGCGCGCCACAACCTCCTTGCCCGTCCCCGATTCGCCGAGGATCAGGACCGCGAGGTCGTTCGAGGCGAGCCGCGCGATGGTGCGATATACCGCCTGCATCGCGGGGGCGCGGCCGATCAGCCCGTGGCTGTCGGTTTCGGCCGCATCGACCTTGGCGAGCGGTTGCCGGCCCCGCGCCAGGGCGGCGCGGACGCTGGCGGTCAACTCCTCGAGATCGAAGGGCTTGGGCAGATAGTCGTAGCTGCCGATCCCCTGCGCGCGGACCGCCGTGTCGAGCGTGTTCTGCGCCGAGAGAACGATCACCGGTGTTTCGGGCGCCACACCCGCGCCGGGCAGCGAATCGATGCCGTCGCCGTCGGGCAGGACGACGTCGGTGATGATGAGGTCGGGGCGATGATCGGCGAGCCAGGCGTTGCGCTCGGCGATGCTGCCGACCGCGGCGAACAGCGCGCATTCGTCATCCAGCGTCTCGCGGATGATGAGCGAGATCGCGCGATCGTCCTCGACCAGCAGGATCGTCTTGTCGATGGTCATGGCCGCGGCTCCTTGCCCGCCGAGGGCTGCGCTGCGGGCAGATTGACGCGAAAGCGCGTCCACTCGCCATCGCGGACATGCTGGACGGTGCCGCCCATGTCGCGCGCCAGCTTCGCGACGAGCGCGAGGCCGAGTCCCCTGCCCTCGCGCTTCGTCGTGACGAACGGGTCGAACAGATCGTCGCGAATGTCGGCGGGCACGCCGGGGCCATTGTCGCTGACGCTGACCTCGATCGGCAGCGCGATGCGGCCGCGGCCGTCGCCATTGTCGATCGACAGGCCGTGGCGATAGGCCGTGGCGATGCGGATGACGCCATCGTCACGCCCGCCGAGTGCCTCGCCGGCATTGGTGACGAGGTTCAGCAATATCTGGACCATGGCGTCATGGTTGCCCTGCACCATTGGCAGCGACGGATCGAAATCCTCCGAAAAGCGTACCCCGGGCAATTGCCGCGCGCGCACCGCCTCCAGCGCTTGATGGATCGGCTGATAGAGGTTGATCGGCGTGCAGGCGATCGGCTGCCCGCGCGAAAAATGCTCCATCTGGTCGATCAGCGTCGTGATCCGGTCGACCTCGGCGCAGATCAGCGTCGTGAAGCGTTCGCCGCTTGCATCGGTCTTGCGCGCGAGAAGCTGCGCGGCGCCCTTGATCCCGGCGAGCGGATTCTTGATTTCGTGTGCCAGCATCGAAGCGGCGGCCCCCGCCGCACGGCCCGACCGTCCGATCGCGCCGCCCAACAGTTCGGCTTCGCTTTGCGACGGAACGAGCGCGAGGATACGGTGGCCGTTGCTGCCATAGGGCACCATCTGCATATCGACGAAGATCGACTTGCCGCCGCCGATGCGGATTTCGGCGCGATGGGCGAACAATGCCGAGGTGTCGGGATCGTTCATGCGCTGACGATAGCCGCGGTCCATGCCGATGACGTCATAGACGACGCGCCCGACCATCGCCGACCGGCTGATATTGCAAAGCTGCTCGGCGGCCGCGTTAACGAACAGGACGACGGCCCCGCGGTCGATCAGCAGCGTCGCGACCGGATGCGACTGGATGATTTCGTCATGGTCGAACGTCGGGATGCTCGACGTCAACGCGCTCACGCAGCCGCCTTGCTCAGATAGGGCGCGTAAAATTCCTCGAGCGCATCGAGCACGCCCTTGCTGTCGGGGATCTGGTTGACGCGGTTGCGGAATTCCGCCGAACCGTGGAGCCCCTTTACATACCAGCCGAGATGCTTGCGCGCCATATTGACGCCGGTCATTTCGCCATAATGGTCGATCATCGCCCGATAATGCGATGTAATGACGTCATATTGTTCGTCGATGCCAGGGTCGGGGCGCTCGCCCTCGCCGCGCAGCGCCGCAATCATCTGCCCCAGCAACCACGGCCGGCCATAGGCGCCGCGGCCGATCATCACGCCATCGGCGCCGCTCTGATCGAGCGCGGAGCGCGCATCGTCGACCGAACAGATGTCGCCATTGACGATCACCGGGATCGATACTGCATCCTTGACCCGGCGCACGAAGGCCCAGTCGGCGCTGCCGCGATACATCTGATTGCGCGTGCGGCCGTGGACGGTCACCAGTTTCGCGCCTAAATCCTCTGCGATATGCGCGAGTTCGGGGGCGTTGAGGCTGTCATGGTCCCAGCCCATGCGCATCTTGACCGTCACCGGCACGCTGACCGCCTTGACGCAGGCTTCGATCAGCGCCGCAGCCAGCTTGAGATCGCGCATCAGCGCCGATCCGGCATCGCCGTTGGTGACCTTGCGCACCGGACAGCCCATGTTGATGTCGATGATCGCCGCGCCGCGCTCTTCATTGAGCTTCGCGGCCTCGCCCATTTCATAAGGCGTGCACCCGACAAGCTGCATCGAAACGGGTTCCTCGACCGGATCCCAGGCAGCTTTCTGGATCGATTGCCGCGTCTCACGGATCGCGGCCTGGCTCGCGATCATCTCCGTGACGTTGAGCCCCGAGCCGTAATAGCGGACGATCTTGCGGAACGGCAGATCAGTGACGCCTGTCATCGGCGCGAGGATCACGGGATCCGCGATGGTGATATTGCCGATCTGGATGGGCCGGAGCGGCGCCATAACGGGGAGCTTTCGTTGAATTGCCTAAATTTTGTGCAGCCACTACACGCTAAGGCGCTTTTCCGCAAGCCGCGGCTGCGCTAACCGGCGCGCGTCATGACCGACTCCGCGCCCCTGCCGTCCGGCTCCGTCGCTGTCGTGCTGCTCGCCGGCGGCGTCGGCGCGCGCGCTGGCTTTGCGCTTCCCAAGCAGCTTGTCCCGATCGGCGGCAAATCCGTGCTGCGCTGGAGCCTCGATGCGTTCGCCGCGCACCCCGCCATCGGTGCGGGCGTGCTCGTCGGCGATGATGACGTCGTGGCGGCGACAGGCCCCCTTCCCGCCGGCTGGACGACCGCTGCGCCGGGCATCGAACGCCAGCAGTCGGTCGCGAATGCGCTGGGCGCACTGGCCGACTGGAGCGACGATGCGATCCTCCTCGTCCATGATGCGGCGCGCCCCGGCGTTTCGGCGGCGGTAATCGACCGGCTGCTCGCCGCCGTGGCGGAGGGGGCTGTCGCGGCGACGCCGACGCTGCCCGTTCCCGATACGCTGATAAGCGAGGTTGACGGGGTGGCGGGTGACGTCACCGACCGCAGCCGACTCGCGCGCGTCCAGACGCCGCAGGCCTTCCGGCTCGGTGCTCTGCGCCGTGCTCACGCGGGTACCGGCGACGAGGCGGCGACCGACGATGCGCAACTCGTCCGCCGGCTCGGTCATGCTGTGGCAACGGTTCCGGGCGACGCGCGGCTGCACAAATTGACCTATGCCGACGATCTCATCATTCTGTCCGCCCTGCTCGGAGGAGGCAAAGCCGCGATGCGTACCGCCGTCGGCATGGGTTATGACGTTCACCGCCTTGTTCCCGACAAGCCGCTGTGGATCGGCGGGATTGAAATCGCGCATAGTCATGGGCTTGAAGGGCATAGCGATGCCGACGTCGCGCTCCACGCGCTGACCGACGCGATCCTCGGCGCGCTGGCCGATGGCGATATCGGGGACCATTTCCCGCCGAGCGATCCGCAATGGCGCGGGGCGGCGTCATGGCGCTTCCTGGCCTTTGCCGCCGAACGGGTCGCGGCGCGGGGCGGACGGATCGCCCATGTCGATCTGACGATCATCGCCGAAGCGCCGAAAATCGGCCCGCATCGCGCCGCGATCCGCGCGCGCCTGACCGAAATTCTTGCGATTTCGATTGAAACCATTAGTGTGAAGGCAACAACCACCGAGCGGCTGGGCTTTACGGGCCGCCGCGAAGGGATCGCCGCACAGGCCATCGCGACTTTAGAACTTCCGGAGAATTGAACCTTGCCGTCCGCCGTCGAAACGCGCCAGACCGCGCGCGAAGAAGCCGCCACGTCCGTTCTTGCCGCCAATCGCGCGGCGGGGCGCCGCGTTGCCATCGCCGAAAGCTGCACCGGCGGCATGGTGTCGGTGGCGCTCACTGACATTCCCGGTAGTTCCGATGTCTTCAGCGCCGGATTCATTACCTATTCGGCCGACGCCAAGAAGCGCCAGCTCGACGTCAGCAGCGAAATTCTGGAAACCTTCGGCGAGGTGTCGCTGGCGACCGCCTGGGCGATGGCCGCGGGCGTGCTGGCGAACAGCGACGCCGATGTCGCGGTGTCGATTACCGGGATCGCCGGCCCCGGCGGCGGATCGGACAAGAAGCCGGTGGGCATCGTCGTCTTCGCACGTGCGCTGCGCGGCCAGGACCCCGATGATTATTTCACCCAGCGGGTGCAATTCGATTCGACCGATCGCGCGACGATCCGCCATCACGCGACGATGTTCGCGCTCGACCTGCTTCAACCCGACAAGGATGCGCTGCGCCCGTCGGAGGACGTCACGCTTCCCGCACCATAAAGCGCGTCGGCGCGCGTTTCGAACGCGGCGATCATCTTGCGGAGCGCCTTGTCGAACATCTGCCCGGCCAGCGCCTCGAAGACGCGGCTGCGGAACGAGAAATCGACCATGAAGTCGACCTTGCACCCGCCGCCGTCGAGCGGCGTGAAATGCCATTCATTGTTGAGGTGGCGCATCGGGCCGTCGATATAATCGACGACCACCTTGTCGGGCGCGCGCTTGTGGACGCGGCATGAAAAGCTTTCGCGCAATCCCTTGAAGCCGACGATCATGTCGGCCACCGCCTCGCGATCGCTGTCGGCGCGGACACGCAGCGCGACCACCCACGGCAGAAATTCGGGATAGCGCGCGATATCGGTCACGAGCGCGAACATCTGTTCGGCGCTATAGGGCAGCTCGCGCGTTTCGTGATGCCTCGGCAATGCGGCGTCAGTCCGCCTTGGCGCGCGCGAGCTGGGCTTCGCGCGCGGCGCGCATCTTCGCGAAATCGTCGCCCGCATGATAGCTCGACCGCGTCAGCGGCGAAGAAGCGACCTGCAGGAAGCCCTTGGCGCGAGCGATCTGGGCATAGGCATCGAACGCCTGCGGCGTCACGAAGTCGATCACCTTCGTATGCTTGGGGGTCGGCTGGAGATATTGCCCCATCGTCATGAAGTCGATGTCGGCGCTGCGCATGTCGTCCATCACCTGATGCACTTCCATCCGCTCTTCGCCGAGCCCGAGCATGATGCCCGATTTGGTGAAGATCGACGGATCGCGGCGCTTGACGCTTTCGAGCAAGCGGAGCGACGCATAATAGCGCGCGCCGGGACGGATCGTCGGATAGAGCCGCGGAACCGTCTCCAGATTGTGATTGTAGACGTCGGGCCGCGCATCGACGATCGCGGCAACGGCATCGTCGGGCTTGTTGCGGAAATCGGGGGTCAGAATCTCGATCGTCGTCTGCGGCGTTTCGCGGCGCAGTGCCTCGATCACCTTGACGAACTGGCTGGCGCCGCCATCGGGCAAGTCGTCGCGGTCGACCGAGGTGATCACGATATGGGTCAGCCCCATCTTCGCCGCCGCGGCCGCCGTATGTTCGGGTTCGAGCAGGTCGACGGGGCGCGGCATGCCGGTCTTGACGTTGCAGAAGGCGCAGGCGCGCGTGCAGGTATCGCCGAGGATCATCACCGTCGCGTGCTTTTTGGTCCAGCACTCGCCGATGTTCGGGCACGCCGCTTCCTCGCACACCGTATGCAGATTGAGGTCGCGCATCAGCTTGCGCGTTTCGGCATAGCCGGGGCTGGTCGGCGCCTTGACGCGGATCCAGTCGGGTTTGCGGGCGCGATCGGACGGTTTTTGCAACGGAGCGTTCATGGCGCCCACATAGGCGCACACGCACATCTTCTCAACCGTCCATCCTGTGCTAAAGCGCGCGTCATGACTCGCTTTGCAGAACTGATCGACGGCTATCGCCGTTTCCGCGCCACCGGCTGGCAGCAACAGCGCGACCGGTGGGATGAATTGGCCGAGGGCCAGTCACCCAAGGTGATGGTCATCGCCTGTTCGGACAGCCGCGTCGAACCGTCGCAGATATTCGACACCAATCCAGGCGAGATATTCGTCGTGCGCAATGTCGCCGCGCTCGTCCCGCCCTTTGAAACGACGCCGGGCCGTCACGGCGTATCGGCGGCGCTGGAATTTGCGGTGCAGTTTCTGAAGGTCGAGGAAATCGTCGTGATGGGCCACGGGATGTGCGGCGGCTGCCACGCGGCGCTGCACCGGACGATGGAGGGTGCCGAACCGGGCCGCGGCGGTTTCATCGCCGACTGGATCGCGCTGCTCGACGATGCGAGCAACGAAGTGCGCGCGGCGCATCCCGACTATGACAATCGCGTCGCGGGCCGTGCGATGGAGATGGCGGGGGTGAAGGTCAGCCTCGACAATCTGCGCAGTTTTCCGTGTATCGAGGAGAAGGAAAAGCGCGGCACGTTGCGGCTGCGCGGCGCCTTTTTCGCGATCAGCGACGGCGTGCTCCACATTCTCGATGAAAAAACTGGAGAATTTTCGCCCGCCTGACCCCGCCAGGGGTTGCGCTCCCCCGCGCGGGGGTCCAACAGGCGCGCCATGCTCTCCAAGCCCAACCTGCCGCGCTGGATGCGTCTGTGGCAGTTGCGCGCCGGCCGGCGCGCGCGCAGCGAGGTCGTCGATATCCGGCGGCGCGTCGCGATGGTGGGCGGGGCGCTGCTGCTCGGCTTCGTCGCCCTCGTCTTTGCGGCGGCGGGGGACAAGGTTCAGCGGCTGATCTTTCAGATATCGGCGGTCGCCTGGTGGTTGCCGCTGCTCATCACGCCATCGGTATTCGCGCTGATCGTTTGGCTGACCAACTGCTATGTCCCCGACGCGCGCGGATCGGGCATTCCGCAGATCATCGCGGCGGGTCGCTATCCCGATCAGGCGGCCGACGGCCCGCTGGTGTCACTCAAAACCGCCTTTGCCAAGCTTGCGCTGACGCTGACGACGCTTGCCGCGGGCGGATCGGTCGGGCGTGAGGGACCGACGGTTCAGGTCAGCGCGGCGATCATGGTCGCGATGCACCGGTTGCTCAAGGTCCGCATTTCCGCCGGGGTGTTCATTGCCGGTGGCGCCGCGGGGGTCGCCGCAGCCTTCAACACGCCGCTTGCCGGCATCGCTTTCGCGATCGAGGAACTCGCCTCCGCCTATGAACAGCGAGTAGCGGTGCTGACGATGGGCGCGGTGATGATCGCCGGTCTCGTCAGCCTGTCGGTTGCGGGCGACTATGTCTATTTCGGCGCGATGCGCGAGACGCTCCCCGTGGCCGACGTGCTGTTGATCGCGCCGATCGCCGGGATCGGCGGCGGCTTGGCCGGCGGGCTCTTTGCGCGCATCGTGCTGGCGGCGAGCGACCGTTCTGCCGACTGGGCGCGCAAGGCGGCGGCGCGCCCGATCCTTTTCGCAGCCGTTTGCGGCCTCGTCGTCGCGGGGGTGAGCATTGCGACCGGCGGCGCGACGTGGGGCACCGGCTATGACGTCACCAAATTCCTGGTCGAAGGTAACCACGGCAAACTGTGGTTCTTTCCTGCCAAGTTTGTTACCGCGCTCGCCTCGACGCTCAGCGGCGCGCCGGGCGGCATTTTCGCGCCTTCGCTTGCGGTGGGGGCCGGGTTCGGCAACCTTTTGACGCCCGCCTTTCCCGACAGCCCCACCGGCGCGGTGGTGATGATGGGCATGGTCGCCTATTTCGTCGGGGTGGTGCGCGCGCCGCTGACCGCCGTCATCATCCTGATTGAAGCGACCGCCGCGCGCGGCGTGATCCTGTCGCTGTTCGCGACGGCGCTGATCGCCGATTGGACGAGCGCGCAGGTCTGCCCCACCCGCCTCTATCATGGGCTGTCGAAGCGGATGATGCCGACGAAGCAGAAAGCGTCGGCTACGCCATCGGAGGGCTAAATTCCGGGCGCAGGGTGGCGGCTTTGGGGTGGGGATGGACCTTGCCGCTAACCGCTTTGTGCACCCCGGCGAAGGCCGGGGGCCAGAGTGGCGAACCCTGATCTTTGTACTATGAAGCCCTGGGCCCCGGCCTTCGCCGGGGTACACATATACACGCTGGACTCCACCTCAGTCGTCATCCCGGACTTGATCCGGGATCCATTGTTCCGACGCTGCGTGAATGGATCCCGGATCAAGTCCGGGATGACGATGAAGAAGATGTCCGCTACCGGTCGTAACCGGCCATTCGCCTGGATATACACCCGCCTAGGGAATAGCGTAGGTCACGTTCGCCTGACCGACCGGCTTGTCGGGATCGTCGGTCCACACGCGGACATCCATCACCGCGAGCCGCTTGCCGAGGCGCAGCATATAGGCGTCGGCCATGACCGGTCCCGGTCGGCACGGGCGCAGGAACTGATAGTTGAGCGCGCTCGTCACCGCCATCGCGACGGGGCCGATATGGGCGAGGACGAGGGCGTAGGCGGCCATATCGGCAAAGCCCATCTGCGTCGGGCCGGAAATCAGCCCGCCGGGGCGCAGCGCCTTGTCGTTGGGATCGATGCGCGCCTGGATATGGCCCGGCGCGGCCGCGACGACATGGCCGCGCGACCCCGGTTCGGCGTGGGGGAAGGCTTCGGCCATGAAGGCGTTGAGCGCGTCAGCATCCATGCGGATCGCGCTCGCCGAGATAGGCGCCTCCCCCGTCACGATTTTCAGCGCGACAGCTTCTTGTAGGTCGTCGCGTGCGGGCGCGTCGCTTCGTCGCCGAGGCGGCGGATCTTGTCCTCCTCATAGGCTTCGAAATTGCCTTCGAACCATTCGACGTGGCTGTTGCCCTCGAACGCCAGGATGTGGGTCGCCAGACGGTCGAGGAAGAAGCGGTCGTGGCTGATGACCACGGCGCAGCCGGCGAAATTTTCGAGCGCTTCTTCAAGCGCCGCGAGCGTTTCGGTGTCGAGGTCGTTGGTCGGTTCGTCGAGCAGAAGGACGTTGCCGCCCTCCTTCAGCATCTTGGCCATATGAACGCGGTTGCGTTCGCCGCCCGACAACATGCCGACCTTCTTCTGCTGGTCGCCGCCCTTGAAGTTGAAGGCGCCGACATAGGCGCGGGTCTGCATCTGATGCTTGCCGATCGTCATCAGTTCGTGCCCGCCCGAGATTTCTTCCCAGACATTCTTATTGGGGTCGAGCGCATCGCGGCTCTGGTCGACATAGCCGAGGCGCACGGTGTCGCCGATCACGACCTCGCCGCTGTCGGGGGTTTCCTGACCCGTGATGAGCTTGAACAGCGTCGACTTACCCGCGCCGTTCGGCCCGATGACGCCGACGATGCCGCCCGGCGGCAGGGTGAAGGACAGATCTTCGAACAATAGCTTGTCGCCATAGGCCTTGGAGACATTGTGAACCTCGATCACCTTGCCGCCCAGACGTTCGGGCACCTGAATGACGATCTGCGCCTTGCCGGGGGTGCGGTTCTCCTGCGCTTCAACGAGCTGGTCGAAGCTCTTGATACGTGCCTTCGACTTGGCCTGGCGTGCCTTGGGCGACTGCCGGATCCATTCGAGTTCGTCCCGGATCGCCTTCTGGCGGCCCGCTTCCTCGCGCGATTCCTGTTCGAGGCGCTTCGCCTTCTTTTCCAGATAGGTCGAATAATTGCCCTCATAGGGGAAATAGCGACCGCGATCGAGTTCGAGGATCCAGTTCACGACATTGTCGAGGAAGTAGCGATCGTGGGTGACGAGGATGACGTTGCCCGGATAATCAACGAGATGCTTTTCGAGCCAGGCAACGCTTTCGGCGTCGAGGTGGTTGGTCGGTTCGTCGAGCAGCAGGATCGATGGCTTTTCGAGCAGCAGGCGCGTCAGCGCAATACGGCGCTTTTCACCGCCCGACAGGCTTTCGACGCCCCAGTCGCCCGGCGGACAACGCAGCGCTTCCATCGCGATTTCAAGCTGGTTGTCGAGCGTCCAGCCGTCGACCGCGTCGATCTTTTCCTGCAACTCGCCCATTTCGGTCATCAGCGCGTCGAAATCGGCATCCTCGGGCGGATCGGCCATCAGCGCGCTGATCTCGTTGAAGCGGTCGAGCATGTCGGCGACGGGGCGGACGCCGTCCATGACATTTTCCTTCACCGTCTTCGTCGGATCGAGTTCGGGTTCCTGCGCCAGATAGCCGAGGGTAATCCCCTCGCCCGGCCACGCTTCGCCGGTGAAATCGGTATCGATGCCCGCCATGACTTTCATCAGCGTCGACTTGCCGGTGCCGTTGGGTCCGACGATGCCGATCTTCGCATCCGAATAGAATTGCAAATTGATGCCGTTGAGCACCGGCTTTTGCGCGCCGGGATAGGTCTTGGTCAGACCCTTCATCACGAAACTATATTGGGCGGCCATGAAATGCTCCGAAACTGGCTGAGCCGCGCAGCGCGCGGCCGGAAGAGAATGAGGTCGCGGGCCGGTTAGCGAATGGGCGCGCGCTTGGCAATCGACGCTTGCGGCAGGGCGTATTGGCTGGTTAGGACAGAGGCATGACACATCGCTGCACCATCGCTCGCCTGACCGGCCTCGCCGCCTGTCTATTGTCCACCGCCGCCTTTGCCGCGCCGAGCGCCGTCGACATGGCGCAGAGGGGCGAAGACCCGGCGCTCAAGATCACCGAAGACCTTACGACCGAGATCGGACCGCGCATGGCGGGGACCGAAGCCGAGGCCGCTGCCCGTAAATGGGCGGTCGAACGGCTGCGTTCAATGGGCTTCGCCAATGTTCGTGAAGAAGCCTATACCATGCCGGTCTGGGTCCGCGGCGCCGAGACGGCCGAACTCACCGGACCGTTCCACCCCCAGAAGCTCGCGATCGCCGCGCTGGGCAACAGCGGTTCGACCGGAGCCGACGGCATCGAGGGCGACATCGCCTATTTCCCGAGCTTCGACGCGCTGAAGGCCGCGCCCGATGCCGCGGTCAAAGGCAAGATCGTCTTCATCGACAACCAGATGAAGGCGGCGCAGGACGGCAGCGGCTATGGCTATTTCGGACGCGGGCGCTTCGTCGGGCCCAATGCAGCCGCCAAAAAGGGCGCCATCGCCATAGTCATCCGATCGATCGGCACCGACAGCCACCGCAATCCGCATACCGGCGTGACCAATTTCGAAGCCGGTGTCACGCCGATTCCCGCGGGTGCCATCTCCAATCCCGACGCTGACCTGCTCGTCCGGCAATGGCAGCACGGCAAGCCGCTGCGGCTGAAGCTGTTGCTGACCCCGAAAACACTGGGCGACCAGCCGTCGGGCAATGTCATCGCCGAAGTCCCCGGCAGCGATCCCAAGGCAAGCCCGGTCATCATTGCCTGCCATCTCGACAGCTGGGACCTCGGCACCGGCGCGATCGACGATGCGGCGGGCTGCGGTATCATAACGGCTGCGGCGAAGCATATCATGGCCGCGGGGCAGCCGCGGCGGACGATCCGCATCCTGTGGGCCGGTGCCGAAGAAGTCGGCGTGTTCGGCGGCAAGGCCTATTTCGATGCCCATGGCAAGGAACGCCACGCGGTCGTCATGGAGTCGGATTTCGGTGCCGACCGCGTCTGGCGCGTCGATTTCAAGCTGCCCGAGGGCGCAGCCGGGCTTGCCGACCGCATCGCCGCGGCACTCGCGCCTTATGGAATCACCCGCGGAAAGCAGCCTGCGGGTGGCGGCGCCGATGTCGGCGCCCTGATCGAGTCGGGGGTGCCGACCATCGACCTGCAACAAGATGGGACACGCTATTTCGATATTCACCACACGCCCGATGACACGTTCGACAAGGTGGATCCCGCGCAAATCCGCCAAAATGTGGTCGCCTGGACGGTCACGATCGGGCTGCTTGCAAATAGCGCCGATGCCGAGCTACCATGACGGACAGCGCGGGGTAATCAGAACAGGGCGCGCCTGCCATCTCAATTATTTTTGTTGACGATTGGTACGGAACGTCTAAATCCCGCCGCTCGCGGGACGGGAAAGTTTCCCCAGCGCGGAATGGCATTTTAGGGAGCCCACACATCATGAAGAAGTTTGCTGCTATCGCTGTTGCTGCCAGCATGTTCGCCCTCGCCGCTTGCGGTGAAAAGGCTGCTGAAGAAGCGACCACCGAAGCTCCGGCTGCTGACACCGCCGCTGAAGCTGGTGCGGACACCGCCGCTATGGCTGCTGACTCGGCTGCTGCTGCTGCCGACACGGCTGCTATGGCTGCTGACACCGCCGCTGCCGCTGCTGACTCGGCTGCGACCGCTGCCACGGCAGAAGAAAAGAAGTAAGTCACAGCCCTTCGGGGCAATGACCGAAACAAAGGGCGGTCTTCCTTCGGGAAGGCCGCCTTTTTCTTTGCGCGCTGCTTTTTCGCCTCTGTCAGCCTGGGTGCACGCTGCGGCTCAGTTGATCCGGCCCTCGATGCTCAGCGTGAAGCTGGTGGGCGTGCCGGTCGATCCCGCCATGCTGCCCTGCGGCCGCAGACAGACATAGCGCACCGCAGGATCATAGGCGGCCACCGGCGAATAGGTGCAGGCGGCAAAGCTCGTTGGCGCAGTTGCGGCATTGGAATAGCGGATATCGCTCGCGGCGCTGAAGCTGAGCGCGCTCGTCGGCGACCCCTGGGAGAAAACCGGCGACGCGGCGGTGCCGACGCTGATCTGCGCCGGCAAGCTGTCGATGATCAGCACGCTGTTGCTGTCGGTCGCAGTCGGCCCGCTGTTCTGGACGGTTAAGCTGTAGCGAACGATCGCGCCCGGTATCGCCTTCGGGTTCGTCGTGCCGTTCACCGGGTCCGATACCAGCGTCGAACTTTTGGCGATTGCCAGCGTGGCGTTCGATCCGCGCTTGGTATTGGTGATGACGCAGGCGATCACGTCACCCATTTGCGGCGTCACACTGCCGCCGGCGGCTGTCGGCAGGACCGTCGAAGAGGTCGCCGCATTGGTGCAGCTCATCGTCGCCGTATACTGACCCAACGTCGTCGTCCCGGCTGCCGCTTCCGACAGGCTGTACACCGTGCCAGCGCTCAGCTGTACCTGCGGCGTCGAGCCGTTCGATACGGTCGCCCCGCTGCCCGTCGTGGTGGTGGTGCCGACCACCGTGGCACCCTGCGCGATCGTCAGCGTGAACTGGTCGCCGCTGAACTGACGGCCGGACGCTGCCAGAGCCTTGGTCAATGTCAGATGCGGATAAGGCGTCTCGGTAAAGGTGCATTGCACCGCATCGCCGAACTGGAGCGGTCCGAA
Source organism: Sphingopyxis sp. P1IMeth2 (assembly GCF_900185685.1). NCBI lineage: Bacteria > Pseudomonadati > Pseudomonadota > Alphaproteobacteria > Sphingomonadales > Sphingopyxidaceae > Sphingopyxis > Sphingopyxis sp. P1IMeth2. The sequence continues at coordinate 164,421 of NZ_FYAT01000017.1, read as the reverse complement.
ATTATAGGCGGTGGTGACGACATTGGTCGGCAGCGGCGTGCTCGAACCGGTTGCCGTGTTGGTGCAGGTCAGCGCCGAGCGATAATGCGACAGGCTGTTGACGCTGCCGGCGGCCATCGTCTGGTTCAGTGTCAGCGGGATCGCCGCCGAGCTCGACAGCGCGGCCGAGGTAAAGGGACCGAGGCCGGTGCCGCTCGACGTCCCCGTTGCCAGCGTCGATCCCGTTCCCGTCGTGTTGACCGAAAAGGTGAACTGGTCGGCCGGGTTGGCGCGTGCGCCCGAAATCTGCGTGTTCAGCCGGATCGAGGCGAAGCGCACCGCGAACATCGCGCCTTGCAGCCCCCCGCCCACCAAAGTCGTGGTCACCGACGTCGGCGATGTCGACCCCATGATATAAGCACCCACGGTTCCCGCGGCGCCCGTTTCGGTGAAGCTGTTCGTTCCCGTCCCCGATGTCGTCGGATAGGTGCTGCCGCTGATCGGCCCGGCGCGATCGAGCTCCTGCCAGTTGCCGCCATTGGTCTGGAATCGCAGCGATTCGCCTTCGTTGCTCGACTCGCCGTCGGCGGCGACAAACATATAGGCGCTGATCGTCCCGGCTGCGGGCGGCGTCAGCGCGATGCTGCTGATCGCGATGGTCGTTGTCCCGGCCGCGGTCTGATACATGATCGGACGCCCGGCGATGCCAAGAAAAGCCGTATTGCCGACCGCACTGCCCGACCAGGACGGCGATGTAGCGGCGGTCATCGCCGCTCCCGACACCTTGAGATTGAAGCTCATCACCGTGCCGTCGGACAGGGTGAAGGAAAAATTCTGTCCGGACGCCGATCGCGCCGTCGTTTCGCTGTAACCGGTAAAGTCGAGCCAGCAATAGGTCTGCCAATCGGCAGGCCCGGTCGATCCCTGAGCGGTCGCGTAATAGCAATTGGCCGCCATTGCGGGACTTGCAGCGCACAGCGCCGCAAACAGCGCCGCCAGCGCCGCGAACAGTTTCTTCAGACTGCCGCCGGTCATCTCGATATCTGGTCCCTATCTCGACCCGCGAGCATAGAGAGGATTGTTTAGCAGCGGGTTAAGCCTGGCCGCGCGCAGCCAGAGGGGGCGCTGCGGTGAAGCATTGGTCGGGGAGACAGGATTCGAACCTGCGACATCCTGCTCCCAAAGCAGGCGCGCTACCGGGCTGCGCTACTCCCCGACCGTGGAAGGCGCCTTAGACAGGCTTGGGGCGCAAGTCTATCCCGCTGACGTCGCGATCAACCGCGCATAGAAATCGATCATGCGTTTGAAGCTGTCGATCGCCATATGCTCGTTGGTGCCGTGGATCATTGCCGATTCCTTCAGCGTGAAATGCATCGGCATGAAGCGATAGACGTCCTCGGACACGCCCTCCATGCTGCGGCTGTCGGTGCCGCCGACGACGAGCATCGGGCTGAGCACCGCCTCGGGCGCGTCGGCGCGTGCCGCTGCAGCGATCCACTTCCAGCCCTGCGACGTTGACGAAGAGATGCGCGACGGTTCGCGCGGCGGCTTGACCCAGGCGAGATCGACCTTGGCATCGCCCACCGCCGCCTTCGCGCGCGCCATGATGTCCGACGACCGGTTCCACGGCGCGATGCGATAGTTGATGAGCGCATTGGCCGATTGCGGCAGTACGTTCTCCTTGGGGCTGCCCTCGAGCATCGTCGGCGCGATCGTGGTGTGAAACGCCGCCGCGGTCGACGGCGAGCCGGTGAGCTGGCGCTTGAGTATCGGCCCGAACAGCCACTGGTTGGCGACCGCCATCTTGGTAACGCCGCCTTTCTTCGCGGCGAGCACTTCGATCATCGAGGCACCGGGGCCGCGCACCTCCATCGGAAAGGGATCGCCGGTAATGTCGAGGATCGCCTTGGCCAGCGTTTCGACCCCGGTTTGGGCCGGCGGCATCGAGCTATGCCCACCGGGGGCATTGGCCGTGACCTTCAGCGTGCCATAGCCCTTTTCGCCGACGCCGATCAGGATGGCCGGGCCGTTGATGACCGGCGTGTCGGTGAGCACGATGCTGCCTTCGTCTATAGTGAAGATCGCCTTGACGCCCTTCGCCTTGAGCTGCGCCGCCGCGGTGATGGCACCCGATCCACCCGCCTCCTCGTCGTGGCCGGAGATGAGGTAGATGCTGCGCTTCGGCTTGAAACCCTGCACTGCCAGCGCCTCGATCGCCTCGAACAGGCCGACGAGCGATCCCTTGTCGTCGACGGTGCCGCGGCCCCATACCGCGTTTTCGGCAATCGTCCCGGCGAAGGGCGGATATTTCCAGTCCTTCTCGGTCCCCGGGGTCACCGGCACGACATCCTGATGCGCCATGACGATGATCGGCGCCGCGGCGGGATCGCTGCCCTGCCATTGGTAGATCAACGTCTTGTTCGGCAGGATGGTGCGGGTCATCGCCGCATGGGCCGCCGGATAGCTCGCCGCGAGCCAGCCGTGCAGCCGGTCCCACTGCGCCCCGTCGTTGTCGGCGGCATCCTGATGCGAGACGGTCGGAATCTGTGCCGCTTCGCTGAGGTGCCGGACGGCGGCCTGCAGGTCGTACGTAGGCGCGGGCGCGAGCGTCACGTCGCTGCCGTCGGCGATGTCCTTGGGCGCAAAGGTCGCGGTTCGCACGCCGACGACAGCCCCGACCGCCACGATGACCGCCAGCCCGCCGAGCAGGATCGTCTTCTTGCTTGCCATGTCCCTCTCCCTTTCAACTCGGCCCAATGGACAGCGACCGGTTGCAATTTGCAAGGGAAATGGTGGGCCCGGCAGGACTCGAACCCGCAACCTAGCCGTTATGAGCGGCCAGCTCTAACCATTGAGCTACAGGCCCCCGAGAGGGATCAGCGGGCGATAGCCGAGCGCGTCGCCATTGCCAATATGCCGTCGGTATCGATTGCGGCGATGCTGCGCCGCGCCAGATGGTCGAGCACCACGTCCCACCAGCGGTAGAAGAGGTCCAAGTCCGCGTCGCTGCGCACATAGGGCGTGTTTCCCGGTTGCAGCGAGGGCGAGTGAAACGAAAAGTTGAGGATGGGCAGGCTTTGCTCGATCGCGATGTCGATTGCGCGGCACGCCTTGTCGGCGGGAATTCCTTCGGGCGTCAGCGCGATGCGTTCGACGAGCCCCAGGCGCGCGAGCGCGGCGCCGGCGCGCAGGCCATCGCGCGCCACCCGGTGATAGACCGGCGGACCGAGACGGCCGAGCGCGCCCCCGAAGACGGTTGTGACGGGGACTTCCAGAATGGCATCGCTCCCCTGCCCCACCCACCAGGGCCGCAGCGGCGCGCAGCGATAGTCGGGACCATGACCGGGACGATAGTCGAAGCCCGACCGGACCGAGGTGTCGAGCCGAAAGCCGAGATCGGCGAGCATCGCGGCGCTGCTGCGTCCCAGCCCGTAACGCCCCGCACGATAGGCGAGCGGCGCGGTGCCGAACCGGTCGCGGATGCCATCGCGGAGCGTCTGCATCTTGGCGCGCTGCAATGTTTCGGGGAGATTCCCGGTGTAGCTGTTGCGGTCATTCACCGCCTCGTCGAACGGCGGCGTGACCCAGGGATGGAGTTGGGCGCCGATGTCGCAGCGGCCTGACGCCAGCGCCGGTGCTAGAATGGCGACCGCCCGGTCGTCCTGCACGATCGGCCAGTCGACGAGATAGATGGGACGCACCCCGGCGCGTTCGAAATAGGATTGGCATGCCGACAAGGCCGGGACCGAATCGAGCCGGAAACCGGTCCGCGAAAATGGTCCGTTCCAGTCGAAATCTTCCTCGGTATCGATCGTGACCCAAAAACGCGGCGCCTCACCGTCGTTGAGTGCAATTTGACCGGATTCCGGAGGATAGGCCTGAATATTGGCCGCAGAACCCACCTTATTCCCCTTTACCCCGCCCCTATGCGGTTCGGCTATTCGCCGTGTTGGGCACCTAGTTCGGTGTCGGCCCTTGGGTTGGCCGAGGGAAGATACAAGGTCAAGGCATTATGACCGATATCGAGTCGTCCCCCGGCGCCGCGCGCCAGGCTGTCGACCAGTCGCAACGAAAAGCCGAGGCTGAGGATCGCGGCGCCGGGCGCCTCGCCTTCGGGGCTGAAGCCCGGATCAAGCAGATCGGCCGCCGATGCGAAGCGGATCGCGGCGGGACGCACGATGCGCAGTTGCAGCATGTCATCGGGACCGGCCTCCGCAACCAGTTGCCCGACAAGCGTCGTACCGGCTTCGCAAATATCGACGAGTGCGGTGAGCAGCCGTCCCACCATCCGCCGCGAATTGGCATCGTCGGCATGGGCCAGGAAGGGGCCGCCGACGCGCGAAATGCTGAGGTCGATCCGCTGGTCGGCGAGCAGCGGCGCGAGGTCGCCTTCGATCTGCGCCATCACCGTCGCAAGGTCGGCGACCTCGTCGCTCGCCTTCGTCTCAACGACGCCTGTCGAACGTGCCGCGACCTCAAGATCGTCGATGATGTCCTGAACCGCGCCCGCGTCGGCGATGATCGAATCGGCCATCTTGCGATAGGCGCCGCTGACCGGACCGAACATCTGTCCCGAAATAATCTGGGCAAAGCCCGAGATCGCATTGAGCGGGCTGCGCAGTTCATGGATCAACTGCCGGATAGAGTCGCCCGAATCGCTCGATTCCGGGCGGCCATAAGGCAATTCATTGTGCTGCGGCCGCCGAGCGGTGCCGCGATAGCCGCAAAACTGGCCGGTCGCGGGATCGAACCAGGGCAATGCCGAAAAGCGCCATTCGCCGGCGTCAGCTGCCGACCCTTCAAGGATCATACGGGCGTTGACGATTTCGGCACGCTGGCGAAACGCGCCCACTGCGGCGCCATCGGTCCCTGGCTCGCCGCCCAAGGCGCTCTCGGCGATCGACAGACCGATCGCCGCGCCGCGGGTTATTCCGTCGACCCAGCGGATCACGCCGTCGGGTCCGGTTTCGAACAGGAAGCTCGTGCGCGGCCGTGCCGGAGCGGGCTTGCTGCGCGACGACTGATATTTGTCAATCCGCCGTACCAGTTCGCTGATCTGGCTCGCAGGTGCCTCGTCGACGACGTCCGATGCTGCGGCGTCGGCGGCCGCGAGAGCGGGTTGCGGCAGTGCGACCGATCCCGCGCCCAGGCTGTCCAGCGCGCGGCGCACGCTCACGGGCAGATCGCTGCGCCCGGCGAGGATCGAACGCGCGGTGGCGGCGGTCGTCGGCAGCATCGCCAACCAGTCCGCCTCCGCCAGCCGCGCGCGGCGTAGCATCGTCGCGGAGACGGCCGGAACGTCATTCGCGTAAAAAGCGACCAGCGGCGCAAAGCGCCCGTGGCGGGCCACCGCAACGGCGCAATCGCGCCGCACCTTTTCAGGCACATCGCGGCGCAGCACCGCGAGCGCGTGGAAGGCGCGACGTATATCGGTCGTATCCAGTTGATTGCCGCGCTGCGCCAGAATATCGGTGAGCTGGCGCCACGCGGCGATGCTCGCACGGCGGTCCGCCGGCGCTTGCCGCAAGATGGTCGCGATCATCGAGTCAGCGGTCACGCGAGGCCAGCCCATTCCCGTTTTGTTGGTTAGCGGAAGCTTAGCGGCTAGCGTGAATCAATCGCTCACGAAAGAGGGTAAGGGTGCCACGTCACATTGTGGGACAATTGCAATCGCCTGAAATAATATTATGGTGAGGGCAATCGGGGAAAGCGGATGTTTCAATGATGGCAAGCCAGAAGTTCGATCAAATTGATTTGCAGATCCTCAACGAGCTGCAGAAAAACGGGCGGATAACCAATGTGGAATTGGCACAGCAGGTAGGGCTGACGGCTCCCCCGTGCTTGCGCCGCGTCCGCGCGCTGGAGGAGTCGGGCGTGATACGATCCTATCACGCCGATCTCGATGCCGCGAAGCTGGGTTACGGGATCACCGTCTTCGCGATGGTCAGCCTGCGCAGTCAGGCCGAATCCGACCTCAAGGCGTTCGAGGATTATGTCGGCGGGCTGGCCGAAGTGCGCGAATGTTATATGCTCAACGGCGAAATCGACTTTCTGCTCAAGGTCGTCGCGCGCGACTTGCAGAGCTTTCAGTCGTTCCTGACGGCGCATCTCACCTCGGCACCGAATGTCACGAGCGTGAAGACGTCGCTTACGATTCGCACCGCCAAACAACTCGCCGGCATCCCGGTCGAGCCATAATCGCGGCGCGCACGAAAAAGGGGCGCCCTCCCCAGCGGGAGGGCGCCCCTTTTTATGTCCGATCAGTTCGCCGGTGCGGCGGCGGGAGCCGCTGCTGCGGCTGCAGCGGGCGCTTTGGCCGACAGGTGGATGGTCCACAGATTCGCGAGACGTGCCCGGTCACCCTGCACCTTCGCGAAGCTGGCGATCGCCGCATCCTTCTGTCCCGCGAGAGCCTGCGCCACGCCGAGGCGATATTGCGCAAGCGGGTCGCCGCCGGCAGACGCCTTTTCATACAGCGAGATCGCGGTCGCATAGTCGCCGATGCCGACAAGGCCGTCGGCGGTCTGGCGCGCCAGCTTGGGGTTCGCCGCGGTTGCGGGTTTGGCCGCGTCGGCCTTGAGCGCGACGGCGTCGGCCTTGGCCCGCGGTTCCTGCGATTCGAGGATCGTGTTGAAACGCTCGTCGGACGTCTGGATGACGTTCGCAGCCTGACCTTCCTTGATCACGGCCACAGCCTCACTCGGATAGCCCGCCTCGGTCGCCAGCGCGGCATATTCAAGATATTCGGGACGCTGCGTCATCGACTTGGTTGCGCGCATCAGGCGGAACGTGTCGAGGTTCATGACCTTGTCGCTCGCTTCCTGCTGCAGCAGGATGAAAAGCGTGTTCCGCCAGATCACCGGCTGCGGATAGTCCTCCAGGCGCATCGCCAGCATATCGAGCAGTTCGCCATTGCGCTTCGCCGCCTGCAAGGCGCCTGCCGGACGAACATAAAGTTCTTCCGACGGCACACGGCCCGCGGCACGCGCCGCAGCGATCGCTTCCTTCGCAACAGCAAGCCCCTGATCGACCTGGTTCAGCTTGAGATAGCTGTCCATCAGAAGAACCGGCAGGCCCTGTTCGGTCGAACCGGCGGCCTTTGCGGCTTCCAGACGCTTGACGGCCTTCGCATAATCCTTGTCACCATAGGCGAAATTGCCCGAGAAGAAATTATAGGCGGCCAGGCTTTCCGGCGGCGTCAGGCCCGATTCGAGCATGCCGTCGAGCGCCTTGCCCTGGATCGCCTTGTCGCTCTTGCCGATTCCGAGCTGGAGTTCGTAGAAAGATACGAGATATTTGTCGTCGGGGCTCGTCGCGCTCGCCTGCCCTTCGGCGAGTGCGGCTTCGAGGGCCGCCATGTCCTTGGCCTTCGCCGCCTCGGTCAGCTTCTTGAGCGCAGGGCTGAATTCCTTGCTGGGCTTGAGCTGCGCGCCCTTCTGCTCTTCTTCCTTTTTCGGCTTTTCCTTCGCGGCGGCGGGCGCGGCGACAATCAGGGCGCAGCCGAGGACGGCGGCAACGGCGGTTGCGGACGTCTGGCGGAAACGCTTGAACATCGAAATCTCTCCTTTGTATCGGCCGCCGGTTTCCCGCACGAACAGGTCCGGCCACGTTCAGCAACGCGGCTAGCCCCGTCGCGTTGCCATGGCAAGACGAGCACAGTCGATATTTCCAATGGAGGTTGCCGCCTGAACGGCGTTTGAACCCGAAACCGGGTCAGCCGATGGCGTCGATGGCGGCGTTGATATCTCGCAGCACTGCCGGATCGCCCGGGACCCCGGCCATCGCGCCTTCCGCTAGCTCGATCAGCGAGATGACGCCGAAGGTCGCGGCGAGGCTCTTGAGCCGCAGCGCCGCCATATGCCAGTTGGCATCGCAGCGCGACCGGCGCATCAGGTCGGCAAGCTCGCGGGCGCTGTCGGCAAAAACGGCGCGCAGATCCATGGCCATCGCCGCATCGTCGCCGATGGCCGAAGAGAGAAAGCGATCGAGAGGGCCGCTGTCGAACGACATTCCACAGCCTTGACAGCCCATGGTTAAGTTTCCGTTTCATGGCGGGCATTTGATGCTAAGATGGCCTGATGACGGGGGAAAAGAAAATCGTCGGTCTGTGGCGGGAGTCCGCGGCAAACCCGGAGAATGATACGCCGGCGCAGACCGATGCACCGGCGAGTGAAGCCGCGTCCGCCCTCGAAGCCGAGGTTCCGGTCGAGCGCGAATGGCTCGATATGACGCCGCTCGCGACCGATGACGACGATATGCCCGGTCCGCAGAGCGGCGCGTGGCGCGACCGGCTGATGCCGACGCTGTTGGTAATCATCGGCCTCGGCTGGTGCCTGTTCGCCCTGTTTATCGCGACGAAGGGTTTTGCACGTCCGGTCGCGCTCGATCAATGGCCGGCGCTTGTCGCGACCCTGTCGATGCCGCTCGTTTTGCTGACGCTGCTCTGGATGGCGTTGCTGCGGTCGAGCCGGTCCGAACAGGCGCGCTTTGCTCGCCTCGCCGCGGCGCTGCGCCACGAAAATGATGCGCTTGCGCAATCGATGGCGGTGCTTGGCGACAAACTCGCCGAGGCTCAACGTCAGCTTTCGGAACAGGCGCGCAATGTTCAGCAGCTGGGCGTCGATGCCGTGCTCCGGCTCAACGACAGCAGCGACAAGCTCGCAACCAATGCGTCGGTCATCGCCAACGCCCACGACCAGCTCGCGCGATCGGGCGACGTCGCGATGCAGCGCATGGACGGCCTGCTCGCCGGGCTGCCGCGCATCGACGATGTGGCGCAGCGGCTCGCGGTCAATTTCCGCGAAGCGGGGCTCGTCGCACATCAGCAGGGCGCGAACCTCGAAGCCAAGCTCGCCGAACTCGGCGAAGAGGCGGCCAAGGCCGCGCGGACCGGCGAAGCCGCCGCAGCGGGCCTCCACGAAGCGCTCGGCGCGCTGCAACAGCAAACGCAGGAAACCGAATCGGGGCTGATTGCCGCGGCATCGCAAGTCACCGACGCGCATGGCGTCGCGCTTGCGCAAATCACCCAATCCTCGGCCTCGATCCGCGATACGCTGCAGACGACGGTCGACAATCTGGGCGCGCGGCTCGACACCACCTGGCAGCAATATCGCGACCGGGTCGATGCCGCCGCAGACCAGATGGATGCACGTCTTGCGTCGGCGGAAGCAGCCGGCGCCGCGCTGGGCGACCAGCTCGCGGCGCATGGCACGGCGAGCGAGGAACTGGCGGCGCGGATTACGGCGCATGTCACCGAAACGCGGCAGCAGCTCGAAGTGCTCGATGTCAGCGTATCGGCCAGCACCGGCGTCATTGGCCGCGCGATCGAGGACACAAAAGCCCAACTCGGGGCTTTCATCGCCGATGTGCAGACCGGCAATAATTCGGCGCATCAGCTTATCACTCACGCCGAGTCGCTGTTGCTCGCGCTCGATGCGGTGACGCGCGAACTCGACGAAACGCTGCCGCATGCGCTCGACCGCATGGCCTCGCACGGCAAGGCGACCCAAGGTGCGCTCGGGCAGATCAAGCCGCTGCTTGAAGCCTCCGAACTCGTTGCGCAATCGACCTTGTCACACGTCAACGCAGTCAAATCGACGTTGCAGGCGAATGAAGCCAAGATGGCCGATCATGGCGAAAGCCAACAGGCGCTGACCGACCGGGTCAACGCAGCGCTTGCCGATGCCGATGCGGCCTTGGCCCGGCTGCGTGCGGGGGCGGACGATTTTGCCGATCAGGGCGGCGCGCGCATGATCGCTACCCTCGCCGAAGTTAAGTTCACCGCCGAAGCCGCTGCTGACGAAGCGCGGCAGACGCTCGAGCGACTGGTCGGGAATGCCCGCGATGCGATGCAGGCGACCGCGACTGAGGCCATCGACGCGGCGTTCAAGACCGAAGTGACGGCGCAGCTCAAGGCGGTCGAGGATGCCTCGCAGCGCGCGGTGGAAGCGGCGAATGGCGCCGCCGATCGGCTCATGCGCCAGCTCATTACGATCATGGACACCAGCGCCAGCGTCGAACAGCGCGTCGCCGAAGCCGAGCAGGCCATCGCCGCATCGGACCGGGATTCGCTCGCAAAGCAGGTCGGTATCCTCACCGAAGCGCTCAAATCGAGCGCGATCGATATTACCAAGGTGATGTCGAGTGAGGTCAGCGATGCCGCATGGGACGCTTATCTGAAGGGCGATCGCGGCATTTTCGCGCGGCGCGCGGTGAAGCTGCTCGACAACAGCGAAACCAAGGAAATTCTGCGCCTTTACCAGAATGACGATGGTTTCCACGCAGCTGTCAATCAGTTCATCCATGACTTCGAGGCGATGCTGCGCCTGTTGATCGGCGCGCGCGACGGATCGGCGATAAGTGTGACGCTGCTGTCGTCGGACATCGGCAAGCTTTACGTGGCGCTGGCGCAAGCGATCGACCGCCTGCGGAACTGATTACGTAACCAGGGCGCGCGGCAGTGGATGGGCTGCTATCGACCGATTGGGGACATTCTTCTCCCCTCCCGCGGGCGGGAGGGGTCGGGGGTGGGCATGCGGCGTTTAAAAGGCCCACCCCGCTGCGACTAGCGAGCAAGCTCGCAAGTCTCGCCGCCCCTCCCGCTTGCGGGAGGGGAAAACAGCGCGCGCTTCAAGCGTCCACTCCCCACCCCAAACCGCCCTTAGACCCGAAGCCGCTGCCCGCGTCGCGTCAGGCGCGGCCGCTCAGGACGTCAGGGTTTGTCCAGCCGTTGATATAGGCGACATAAAAGAGGCCGAAGGCGATCGTGGCGACAATCGTGATCTGGATCAGAATGCGCAGCGGGTGGAAGCGCGCGGGTGCGCCCGGCTCCTGGCCGTCGATCAAGGGCACGGCATCATCTTCGGCGCGGCGACCGTGGAAGGGCAGCACGAAGAAGGTGCTGAACGCCCAGATAAGCAGGTAGATGGCGAGCGCCGAGGTCCATTTCATGGGTCAGATATCCAGAATCAGCACATCGACTATCGGCTTTTTGCCGGTCCAGTCGGTTGCGATGCGCCGGACGCCAAGACGGATCGCTTCCTTGAGGGCATCGCGGTCGCGCGCCGGGGATTTGGCTGCCTTTTCTGCAGCGGCGTTCATTTCGTCGAGAAAGGCTTCGCGCTCGTCCTCGACCGGAACGCCGCGATACTGGATCGCGCTGTCGGTGAATTTGCCGTTCGACAGCACGACGGCGACAGAAATCTGGCCGTAGAAGGACAATTTGCGCCGCTCGTTGATCGTTTCGCCATCGGCGGGCAGGATCACGTCGCCATCGAGGATGAGTCGGCCCGAACGCACGCGCTCGAGGATATGAGCGGGACCGGGGGCCAAGCGGACCAGATCGCCATTTTCCTGCACCAGCGCGTCGGGGACGCCTTGTTCGACAGCGAAACGCGCCTGTTCGTGCATATGGCGGATCTCGCCATGCACCGGCACTATCAGCTTGGGACGCAGCCAGCCATAAAGCGCCGCAAGTTCGGGCTGCCCCGGATGGCCGCTGACGTGAATATGCGCCTGCTTTTCGGTCACGGTCAGAATGTCGCGCGCCGCGAGCTGGTTCATGATCCGCCCGATCGCAATCTCGTTGCCCGGGATCTGCTTCGACGAAAAGACGACCGTATCGCCCGCCTCGAGCTTGATCTGGTGAATCCCTTCGGCAATGCGCGCGAGCGCGGCGCGCGGTTCGCCCTGCCCGCCCGTCGCGACGATCATCACCTTGTCGCGCGGCAGCCGCATCGCTTCGTCGAAGTCGACCGTCCGCGGGAAATCCTTGAGATACCCCGCGGTGCGTGCAACGCCCAAAATGCGATCGAGCGACCGCCCCGCGACGCACAGGGTACGCCCGGTGGCCTTGGCGACCTGCCCCAGCGTGTCGAGGCGCGCCGCGTTGGAGGCGAAAGTGGTGACGACCACCCTCCCCTTCGCCGCGCCGACGGCCGCGAGCAGACCGTCGCGCACACCGCCCTCAGTGCCGGAGGCCTGGGCGTTGAACGCATTGGTCGAATCGCAGACAAGCACATCGACGCCTTCATCGCCCACCGCGGTCAGCGCCGCGGCGCTCGACGGTGTGCCGATGACCGGATCGTCGTCGAGTTTCCAGTCACCGGTGTGGAAGACGCGGCCATAGGGCGTGTCGATCACCGCCGCGCTCATCTCGAGGATCGAGTGGGCGAGCGGCATCAATCGGATACCGAACGGGCCGATGCGGAACTGCGCATCGATATCGACAACCTTCAGCTCGACCTCTTTCTCCAGCCCTTCCTCGGCGAGCTTGTGCGCGATCAGGCCGGCGGTGAAGCGATTGGCATAGAGCGGCACGCCAAGGTCGGCGGCGAGATAGGGAATCGCGCCGATATGATCCTCGTGCCCGTGGGTCAGGATGATGCCGAGCAGGTCGGCCTTGCGATCCTCGATAAATTCGAGGTCGGGCATCACGATGTCGATGCCGGGATAATCCTGCGACCCGAAGCTCACGCCGAGATCGAGCATGATCCACTTGCCGTCGCAGCCATAGAGATTGGCGTTCATGCCGATCTCGCCCGAGCCGCCGAGCGCCAGGAAAAGCAGTTCCTTGCCGGGAACGGTCATGCCGAAATGCCTCTCTGATTATAGAGGTGCATCAACCCGTTGAGCGTCAGATCGGGTTCGACCCGGTCGAACAGATGCGCCTGTTCCTGAAATAATATCGCGAGCCCGCCCGTCGCGATGACAGTGACAGGCTTGCCGATTTCCGCCTTCATGCGGTGCATAAGCCCCTCGATCATCCCGACATAGCCCCAATAGACGCCGATCAGCATCTGGCTTTCGGTGGTGCGGCCGATGACGCTGTTCGACGCCGGTGCCTCGATCGCGATGCGCGGCAGCTTGGCAGCGGCGTTGACGAGCGCTTCGAGCGACAGATTGACCCCGGGCGCGATGATGCCGCCGAGATAGGCGCCGTCGGGCCCGATATGATCGAAGGTCGTCGCGGTGCCGAAGCTGATGACCAGCTTGTCCTTGCCCGGCTCGATCGCTTGCGCGGAAATAGCGTTGCAGGCGCGGTCGGCGCCCACCGCCTGCGGCTCGTCGACCTTGAGCGCGATGCCCCAGCTTACCGGTTCGCGCCCGGCGACGAGTGCCTCGACACCGAAATATTTGTCGGCGAGCAGCTGCAAATTGTGGAGCGCACGCGGCACGACGGTCGAGATAATCACGGCGTCGATTTCAGCGCGGTCGAGCCCTTCGAGCCGCAGCAGTTGATCGAGCCACACCATATATTCGTCGGCGGTGCGCCGGTCGTCGGTCGCGATGCGCCAGCGCGCGACCGCCATCGAGTCGCGGAAAACGGCGAATTTCGCGTTGGTGTTGCCGACATCGATCGCGAGCAGCACGGCTATGTCCCCTCCTCTACGGGTCGCCGCAATTCGACGTCGCCCGCATGCACCAGCATGACCTCCCCATCGGCGCGGCGCAAGCGCAGCGCTCCGTCGGGCGCGAGGCCGTCGAAATATCCGTCGAGTGCCTGTTCGGACACATGCAGCGGCGTGCCCACGGGATGCCCCAGCGGCAGCCAGGCGCGCACGATGCTTTCGACGCCTTCCTGGCGCCAGGTCCAGAGCGCATCGGCCATGGCGACCGCCAGCGCATCGGCAAAGCGGTCACGCTCGACGACCGCGCCCTTGTCGGCGAGCGATGCGGTGGCACGGTCGGGGAGATCGGGCGCCGAAACCAGATTGACGCCGACCCCGATGACAACGCTGTCGCCACTGCGCTCGAGCAGAATGCCTGAACATTTGGCGCCCTCCGCCAGGACATCATTCGGCCATTTGAGCTGGAAGTCGATCCCCGGCGCGAGCGCGCGGATCGACTTCGCCAGCGCGACCCCGGCGACCAGTGCCAGCGTCGCGGCGAGCGGGTCGCCCGCGCGCAGCTGCACCACCGTCGATCCCATGAAATTGCCCAGGCCATCGCCCCATGCGCGGCCCAGTCGCCCGCGCCCGGCGGTCTGGCGGTCGGCGACAAGCCAGTGCCCTTCGCCGACATGCTCGCCCGCTGCCAGCCGCGCCAGCAGGTCGGCGTTGGTCGAACCTGTCTGCGCGATCCGCTCGATCGGCGGGATCAGAACAGCACCGCAGCCGCGGTGGCGGAGACGACCGCCAGCACCGGAATGAAGAAATAGCCGACGACCGACAGCCACAGGGCGCTGGCGGTAATGACCGCATCCTCGACCACGACGCCGCCCGTGCCGAATTCGACCTCCGACTTGTCGTCGAAGTACATCGTCTTGATCACGGCGATATAATAGAAAGCCCCGATCACAGAAGCGACGATCCCGGCAATCGCCAGCGGCAACAGATTGGCATCGACCGCGGCCTGGAACACCAGATATTTGGGCCAGAAACCAAACAGCGGCGGAATGCCGGCGAGACTGAACAGAAACACCGCCATCGCCGCGGCAAGGCCCGGGCGGCGCTGCGAAAAGCCCGCGAGCGCCGGGATGCTCTCGATCGGATTGCCCTCGGTATCGCGCAGCTGGAGCACGACGAGGAAGCTGCCGATCGTCGTCACGACATAGACGAGCAGATAGGTCAGCACCGACTCGACGCCCTGCTGCGTGCCGGCGGCCAGGCCGACGAGCATGAAGCCGACATTGTTGATCGACGAATAGGCAAGCAGGCGCTTGATATTCTTCTGCCCGATCGCCCCGACAGCGCCGAGGATGATCGACGCGAGCGCGAGGAAGATCATGATCTGCTGCCACGCGGCGGTCGCCGGACCCATGGCTTCGATGACGACGCGCGTCATCAGCGCCATCGCCGCGACCTTCGGAGCGCTGGCGAAGAAGGTCGTCACCGGGGTCGGCGCGCCTTCATAGACGTCGGGCGTCCACATGTGGAAGGGCACCGCGCTGATCTTGAACGACAGACCGGCGATCACGAAGACGAGGCCGAACAGTAGGCCGTTGTTCATGCCGCCGCCCATCGCCTGCGCAATGCCGGCGAACTGCGTCGTGCCCGAAAAGCCGTAGAGCAGCGAAATGCCGTAGAGCAGCATCCCCGAAGCCAGCGCGCCAAGGACGAAATATTTGAGCCCCGCCTCGCTCGACCGGTCGTCCGAGCGCATGAAGCTGGCGAGAACATAAGCGGCAAGGCTGTTGAGCTCGAGCCCGACGTAGAGCGTCATCAGGTCGCGCGCCGATGCCATGATACCCATGCCGAGCGCCGCGAACAGGATCAGCACCGGATATTCGGCGCGCATCGCGTCCTTGAAGAAGCGCGGCGCGATCAGGATGCAGATGAAGCTTGCGGCGTAGATGAGCAGCTTGGCAAAGCCGCCGAAGGCATCAACTTCCAGCGTGTTCGAAAACACCGACGCCTGCGTCCCGAACATCGCGACAACCGCCGCCGCCGCAGCAGCAAGCGTGACGAGCGCCGCAAGCTGATAAAGGCCAACCCGGCGGTCACCGCCAAAGGTGCCGAGCAGCAGCGTGATCAGCCCCCCGATCGTCAGGATCAGCTCGGGCCAGATGAGGGCGAGATCGGCGGTCATTGGACGCCTCCCGCATGATGCGCTTCGCCGGCGGTCGCCTCGCCGTGCGTGTCGTGCGCCGCCTTGGGTTTGCCAGCGGTGACGTGGGCATCGCCGGCGGGCTTGGCGGGCGCGAGGCGCGCGACCACGGTGGTCACGTCGCCGCGGATCGGGGCGAGGAAGCTTTCGGGATAGACGCCCATCCACAGTGCAACCGCGGCCAGCGGCACGAAAATCGCCCATTCGCGGGGATTGATGTCGGGCATGGCCTTCACATCGTCCTTGGTCAGTTCGCCGAACACGATGCGGCGATAGAGATAAAGCATATAGGCGGCGCCCAGGATGATCCCGGTCGTGCAAACCAGCGCGACCCAGCTCGACGCTTCGTAGATGCCGGCGAGGCTCAGGAATTCGCCGACGAAGCCGCTGGTCCCCGGAAGGCCGATCGACGCCATGGTGAAGAGCATGAAGAACAGCGCATAGGCCGGCATGTTCACCGCGAGGCCGCCGTAGCGATCGATTTCGCGCGTGTGCAGCCGATCATAGATCACGCCGACGCAGAAGAAGAGCGCGGCCGACACGACCCCATGGCTGAGCATGATGATCATCGCGCCTTCGATGCCCTGCTGGTTGAAGGCGAAAAGGCCCGCGGTCACGATCGCCATGTGGGCGACCGACGAATAGGCGATCAGCTTCTTCATGTCGCTCTGCACCAGCGCAACAAGGCTGGTGTAGACCACCGCAATCATCGACAGCGCAAAGACGATCCACATCAGCTGCGCCGAGGCATCGGGGAACATCGGCATCATGAACCGGATGAAACCATAGCTGCCCATCTTGAGCAGCACGCCCGCCAGGATCATCGAACCCGCCGTCGGCGCCTGGACGTGCGCGTCGGGAAGCCAGGTATGGACCGGCCACATCGGCATCTTCACCGCGAGGCTGGCGAAAAAGGCGAGCCACAGCCACGTCTGCATTTCCGGCGGAAAATTATAGACGAGCAGCGTCGGGATGTCGGTTGTCCCCGCTTCGCGGATCATCGCGATCATCGCGATCAGCATCAGCACCGAGCCGAGCAGCGTGTAGAGAAAGAATTTGAACGCCGCATAGATGCGGTTCGCGCCGCCCCAGATGCCGATGATGAAATACATCGGGATCAGGCCGGCTTCGAAGAAGATATAGAAGAGCAGCAGATCCTGCGCCGCAAAGACGCCGATCATCACCACTTCCATGACGAGGAACATCGCCATGTAGAGGCCGACGCGCTTCGTCACGGATTGCCAGCTCGCCAGGATGCACAGCGGCATCAGGAAGACGCTGAGCATGATCAGCACCAGCGCGATGCCGTCAATGCCGAGCGCATAGTTGAACGGGCCGAAGATGCCGCGATGCATCTCCTGAAACTGCCACTGCGCGCCGCCGATATCGAAATTCGCCCACAGCATGACGCCAAGCGCGAAGTCGATCAGCGTCGCCGCGAGCGCGATCAGGCGCGCGTTGCGGTCGCTGGCGAAAACACAGGCGATGGCGGCGATCGCGGGGACCGCCAGCATCAGCGAAAGGATCGGAAGACCGCTCACTGGAACTTCACCATGGCCCAGCTGGCGAGGCCGACAAGACCGAGCAGCATCACGAACGCATATCCATAAACATAACCCGATTGCAGCCGGACCGCGAGCCGGGTGCCCCCCTGGACGAGTGCCGCCACGCCATTGGGACCGAAACGGTCGATGGTGCCTTCATCCCCGCGCTTCCAGAAGAAGCGACCGATCGCGAACGCCGGTTTGACGAAGAGGAAGTTGTAGAGCTCGTCGAAATACCATTTGTTGAACAGGAATTTGTGCAGCAGCGAGAACTGCGCCACGAACCGCGCGGGCAGCGTCGTGTTGCGGATATAGCTGTTCCAGGCAAGGAACAGGCCGATCGCCATTACCGTGAACGGCATCCACTTGACCCACAGCGGCACTTCGTGCGCCGCGTGCATCAGATGCTCGTTGAACGCCAGACTGCCCTTCCAGAAGGCGGCGCCCTCTTCGGGGTAGATGAACTGGTGGTTGAAGAGCATCCCCGCAAACACCGCGCCGAGCGACAGCACGCCCAGCGGGATCAGCATGTTGATCGGGCTTTCGTGCGGATGATAGCCCGCCGTGCCGTCGCCGTGCGCATCATGGTGCGCCGCAGGAGCATGATCGTCGTGGCCGTGGCCATGATCGTCGTGCACCGCATGCTGGATATGCTCGCTCTGCTCCCACCGCGGCTTGCCGTAGAAGGTCAGGAAGACGAGACGCCATGAGTAGAAGCTCGTCAGCAGCGCGGCGAAAATACCGACCCAGAAGGCGATCTGGCCGCCACCGCCGGCAGCGAACGCCGCCTCGAGGATCCCGTCCTTCGAATAGAAACCGGCGAAACCCGCCACGCCCGCGATGCCTACGCCGGTGATCGCCAGCGTCCCCATCATCATCGCCCAATAGGTGAGCGGGATGTGCTTCCGAAGGCCGCCATAATAGCGCATGTCCTGTTCGTGGTGCATCGCATGGATGACCGACCCCGCGCCCAGGAACAGCAACGCCTTGAAGAAGGCGTGCGTGAACAGGTGGAACATCGCCGCGCCATAAGCGCCGACGCCCGCCGCGAAGAACATGTAACCTAGCTGCGAACAGGTCGAATATGCGATGACGCGCTTGATGTCCCACTGCGTCGTGCCGACGGTCGCGGCGAAGAAGCAGGTGGCGGCGCCGACGAAGGTGACGACGCCCGCCGCGACAGGCGCGGCTTCGAACATCGGCGACAGGCGGCAGACCATGAACACGCCCGCGGTGACCATCGTTGCGGCGTGGATCAGCGCCGACACGGGGGTCGGACCTTCCATCGCGTCGGGAAGCCAGGTGTGCAAGCCAAGCTGCGCCGACTTGCCCATCGCGCCGATGAACAGCAGCAGGCAGAGCACGGTCATCGTGTCGAAGCGGTGGCCGAGGAAGCCGATCGTCGATCCGGCCATGCCCGGCGCCGCGGCCAGGATTTCGGGGATCGAGACGGTGCCGAACACCAGGAAGGTGCCGAAGATGCCGAGCATGAAGCCAAGGTCGCCGACGCGATTGACGACGAACGCCTTGATCGCTGCAGCATTGGCGCTCGGCTTCTTGTACCAGAAACCGATCAGCAGATAGGACGCCAAACCAACGCCTTCCCAGCCGAAGAACATCTGGACGAGGTTGTTCGCGGTCACGAGCATCAGCATCGCGAAGGTGAAGAGCGACAGATAGGCGAAGAAGCGCGGCTGATCCGGGTCTTCGCTCATATAGCCCCAGCTATAGAGGTGGACGAGCGCCGAAACGGTGGTGATGACGACCAGCATCACCGCGGTCAGCGTGTCGACGCGCAATTCCCAGTTGAACTGGAGCGCGCCCGACGAAACCCAGTGCAGCACCGGCGTGACACCCGCTTCGCCCGTTCCCGCGACGAAGGACAGGAAAATCGGCCAGCTCAGCGCGCAGCTTGCGAACAGCGCACCGGTGGTCACGAGCTTTGCCGCGGTAGTGCCGATGGCGCGCTGGCCCAGACCTGCAACAAGCGCCGCGAGCAGCGGCAGGAAAACGATCGCCTGAATCACCGGCTTACCCCTTCATCCGGTTGGCATCGTCGACGGCGATGGTGCCGCGGCCGCGGAAATAGATGACCAGGATCGCGAGACCGATCGCGGCTTCGCCCGCGGCAACGGTCAGCACGAACATCGAAAAGACCTGGCCCACCAGATCGCCCAGCGCGGCGCTGAACGCCACGAGGTTGATATTTACGGCAAGCAGGATGAGCTCGATCGCCATCAGGATGACGATGATATTCTTGCGGTTGATAAAGATACCGAGCACGCCCAGGGTGAACAGCACCGCCGAAACGGCGAGATAGTGGCCGACCGAAATCACAGTTCCATCCCCTGCCCGACGCCCGGATCGACGAGGCGCGTCGCATCTTCGGGACGGCGGCGCACCTGCTGGCTGATATTCTGTCCACGCACGCCGCCGCGTTGGCGGTGGGTGAGCACGATCGCGCCGATCATCGCGACGAGAAGGACGATGCCCGCCGCCTCGAACAGGAAGATGTAGCGCGTATAGAGCAGTTCGCCGATCTGCTGGATATTGCTCTTGTCGCTGACCAGAGGCGCGGCGCGCGCCGCAAGATCGATCCCCCCGGCGCTCCACGCGCCGACCGCGAACACCAGTTCGGCGGCAAGGATGATCGCGACGAGCGCGCCCAGCGGCAGATAGCGCACGAAACCGGCGCGCAGCTCGGCGAAGTCGATGTCGAGCATCATCACGACGAACAGGAACAGCACCGCGACCGCGCCGACATAGACGATGACGAGCAGCATCGCGATGAATTCCGCCCCTGCGAGCAGCATCAGCCCCGCCGCGTTGAAGAAGGCGAGGATCAGCCACATCACGCTATGCACGGGGTTGCGGGCGAAAATCACCATCGCGGCCGACGCGATCACGATGGTCGCGAACAGGTAAAAGGCGATCAGTTGAATCATGTCCGCGCGCCCTTACCGATAGGGCGCGTCGGCGGCAAGATTGGCCGCAATCGCGCGTTCCCATTTGTCGCCATTGGCGAGCAGCTTGGCCTTGTCATAGAGCAGTTCCTCGCGCGTTTCGGTCGCGAATTCGAAGTTCGGCCCCTCGACGATGGCATCGACCGGGCAGGCTTCCTGACAGAAGCCGCAATAGATGCACTTGGTCATGTCGATGTCGTACCGCGTCGTGCGGCGCGAACCGTCGTCGCGCGGCTCGGCCTCGATCGTGATCGCCTGCGCCGGACAGATTGCCTCACACAGCTTGCACGCGATGCAGCGCTCCTCGCCGTTCGGATAGCGCCGCAGCGCATGCTCGCCGCGAAAACGCGGACTCAACGGGTTCTTCTCGAACGGATAGTTGATCGTCGCCTTCGGCTTGAAGAAATATTTCAGCGTGAGGGCGTGCGCCTTCACGAATTCCCACAAGGTGAAGCTTTTGACGAGATGGGCAACGTAACTCATAGCGTGCTCACTTGATTATCTGCGCTGCAGGTCGCTTCGCCTTTGGCTTGAAGAGTGCCGCGTCCATCTTTGGATGTCGTTTCCACAATCTGCCAATTAAGCGAGCTATCTTCACCGTTGCGAATTAGAGTGGCCGAAAAACTTGCGCGAGGATTGCCCTTGATCGTCGCCGTCACAATCCGGCTTCCATCCGTAGCGTCCGAAATTTCTCTTCCTTCAAGTTCCCAAATGAACGGGCCTTTCGATACGGAAAAATCATGAGCTTGCAATTCCATCTGAAACTGCGTCGGCTCTTCTTGCCACAGCAGCGCCGACGATTGGCTTCCCGCGCAATTCAATGCGACTGTCGCCGCGGACAATAACGCCAAGCTCATGCCCCGTACCTCGTCAGCATCAGATAGCCCGAGATCAGGAACACCCAGATCAGCGAGATCGGCAGGAAGATTTTCCAGCCCAGCCGCATGAGCTGATCATAGCGATAGCGCGGGACGGTTGCCTTCACCCAGCTGAAGACGAAGAAGAAGAAGAGGATCTTCGCGAACAGCCAGATGATGCCGGGGACGGCATAGAGCGGCGCCCAGTCGACCGGCGGCAGCCAGCCGCCCCAGAACAGCACGGCGTTGAGCGTGCACATCAGCAGGACGTTGGCATATTCGCCGAGCCAGAAGAGCGCGAAGCTCATCGACGAATATTCGGTCTGATAGCCTGCGACGAGCTCGCTCTCGGCCTCGGTCAGGTCGAACGGCGCGCGCGCGGTTTCGGCGAGCGACGAAATGAGGAACATCACCGCGAGCGGGAAGAGCAGCAGGTTGAAGCCGAAGGCGTTGACGAAGCCCAGCCCATGTCCTTGCTGCGCCTTGACGATTTCGTTGAGGTTGAAGCTGTCGGCCCACAGGACGACGCCGATCAGGATGAAGCCGATCGACACTTCATAGGAGATCATCTGCGCCGAGGCGCGCAGCGCGGAAAAGAAGGGATATTTCGAGTTCGACGACCAGCCGGACAGGATGACGCCGTAAACGCCGAGCGACGAAATCGCAAGGATGTAGAGCAGCCCGACATTGATGTCGGCGAGCACCGCACCCGAATTGAACGGGATCACCGCCCACGCCATCAACGCCACCGTGAAGGTGATGATCGGCGCGATCAGGAACAGGCCGCGGTTCGCGCTCGACGGGATGATCGTTTCCTGCAGGAACACTTTCAGTCCGTCGGCGAAGCTCTGCAGCAACCCGAAGGGACCGACGACGTTCGGACCGCGGCGCAGCGCGATCGCCGCCCAGATCTTGCGGTCGGCATAGATGATCATCGCCACCGCGAGCATCAGAGGCAGCGCGATGAGCAGGATGCCGCAGATCGTGGCGACGCCCCACGCCCATTCATAGGACATGCCCAGGCTTTGGAAAAACTCGGTCATTCCGCGGCCTCCGCATAATCCGCGCCATGCAGCAGTTCGGCCGAGCAGCGCTCCATCGTCGGCGAGGCGCGGCAGATAGCGTTGGTGAGGTAGAAATCCTTGATCGGCGACGGGATCGCGCGCGCCTCGGGCTTCGCGTCGAGCTTGGGCACGGACCAGCCGTAATCGACCAGTCCTTCGATACCGAGCGCCGGCACCGCCGCGACCATCGCCGCGCGACATTCGTCGAAGCTGTCGAAGCCGACGCTGACGCCGAGCGCATCGGCCAGCGCGCGGAAGATGCTCCAGTCTTCGCGCGCGTCACCCGGCGCGAACACCGCCTTTTCGCTGCGCTGGACGCGGCCTTCGGTGTTGACCGTCGTGAAGTCCTTTTCGGTCCACGCCGCCGCCGGCAGGATGACATCGGCGGCATGCGCGCCCTTGTCGCCATGATGACCGACATAGACTTTGAAGCTCTTGTCGAAGGCCGCAAAATCGACCTCATCGGCGCCCAGGAAGAAGGTCAGCTTGGGCTTGGCGGCGATGATGTCCTTGATCCCGCCCGGCTGCGCATAGCCGAGCATCAAGGCCCCCATGCGTGCGGCCGAGAAATGGACGACGTTGAAGCCGTTCCAGCCATCCTTCACCGCGTCGACGCTCTTGGCGAGTGCCAGCGCCGCGCCATGGACGCCCGGCACCGACAGCGCGCCGCCGCCGAAGATCAGCATCGGCCGCTCGGCGCCCTTCAGCGCATCCATCGCCGCCTTGGGCAGTTTCGCGACCAGCGAGGCATCGTCGCCGAGCCATTCGGTCTTGTAGGTGAGATCGACTTCGGGGCCGATGCCGAACACTTTCGCGCCCTTCTTCCACACCGCCTTGCGGACGCGCGTGTTGATGAGCGGCGCTTCCCAGCGCAGATTGGTGCCGACGAGCAGGATCACGTCGGCATTTTCGGCCTGCGCGATCGTGGTATTGAAATTGACCGCCGACAGGCTGGTGACGTCATAGGCAAGGCCCG
Source organism: Sphingopyxis sp. P1IMeth2 (assembly GCF_900185685.1). NCBI lineage: Bacteria > Pseudomonadati > Pseudomonadota > Alphaproteobacteria > Sphingomonadales > Sphingopyxidaceae > Sphingopyxis > Sphingopyxis sp. P1IMeth2. The sequence continues at coordinate 141,492 of NZ_FYAT01000017.1, read as the reverse complement.
TCTGGCGTCCTTCGAGCAGGTCGGAACCGAGCGCATTCACCAGCGCCTTCGCCGCGAACATCGTTTCGCAATCGGCCATGTCGCCCGCAATCGCCGCGACCGACTTGCCGGCGTTCACCGCCTTGATCGCGGCAAAGGCTTCGGCCCAGCTCGCCTCGACGAGCCTGCCGTCCTTGCGCACATAGGGGCGGTCGAGGCGGCGGCGCATCAGGCCGTCGACATGGTGGCGCGTCTTGTCGCTCGCCCATTCCTCGTTCACATCGTCGTTGACGCGCGGCAGCACGCGCAGCACCTGGCGCCCGCGGCTGTCGATGCGGACATTGGTGCCGACCGCGTCCATCATGTCGATGCCCAGCGTCTTGGTCAGCTCCCACGGCCGCGCCTCAAACGCATAGGGCTTGCTGGTCAGCGCGCCGACCGGGCAGAGGTCGACGACATTGCCCGACAGCTCGCTCGCGACCGCACGCTCCAGATAGCTGGTGATCTGCATATTCTCGCCGCGATAGATCGCGCCGATATCCTCGACCCCGGCGACTTCCTCGGCAAAGCGGACGCAGCGCGTGCACTGGATGCAGCGCGTCATCACCGTCTTGACGATCGGCCCCATATATTTCTCGGTCACCGCGCGCTTGTTCTCGTCATAGCGCGAGGCACCGCGGCCATAGGCGACCGACTGGTCCTGCAGGTCGCATTCGCCGCCCTGATCGCAGATCGGGCAGTCGAGCGGGTGGTTGATGAGCAGGAACTCCATCACCCCTTCGCGCGCCTTTTTAACCATCGGGCTGTCGGTCTTGATGACCTGCCCCTCGGCGGTCGGCAGCGCGCACGACGCCTGCGGCTTCGGCGGGCCGGGCGAGACTTCGACGAGGCACATGCGGCAATTGCCGGCGATCGATAGGCGTTCATGGTAGCAGAAGCGCGGGATTTCTTTCCCCGCCATCTCGCACGCCTGCAGGACGGTCGCGCCCTGCGGAACGTCGATTTCTACGCCATCTACGGTAACTTTAGGCATTATTCGGCTGCCTCCAGCGCGCCGCCATTTTCGCGAATGCGGCGTTCGAGTTCGGGGCGGAAGTGGCGGATCAGGCCCTGGATCGGCCAGGCAGCCGCATCGCCGAGCGCGCAGATCGTATGCCCTTCGACCTGCTTGGTCACATCGAACAAGGTATCGATCTCGCTAATGTCGGCGTCGCCGGTGCGCAGCCGCTCCATCACGCGCCACATCCAGCCGGTGCCTTCGCGGCACGGCGTGCACTGGCCGCAGCTTTCATGCTTGTAGAAATAGCTGATGCGGCTGATCGCCTGGACGACGTCGGTCGACTTGTCCATGACGATCGCGGCGGCGGTCCCGAGGCCCGAGCCGAGTTCCTTGAGGCCGTCGAAATCCATCGGCGCGTCCATGATCTGCGCCGCCGGGACGAGCGGCACCGACGAACCGCCGGGGATCACCGCAAGCAGATTGTCCCAGCCGCCGCGAATGCCGCCGCAATGCTTTTCGATGAGGTCGCGGAACGGGATACCCATCTCTTCCTCGACGACGCACGGGCGTTCGACATGGCCCGAAATCTGGAAAAGCTTGGTGCCCTTGTTATTCTCGCGCCCGAAGCTGGAGAACCACGCGGCGCCGCGGCGCAGGATGGTCGGGACGACCGCAATGCTTTCGACATTGTTGACCGTCGTCGGGCAGCCATAGAGGCCCGCGCCCGCCGGAAACGGCGGCTTCAGGCGGGGCTGGCCCTTCTTGCCCTCGAGGCTTTCGATCATCGCGGTTTCTTCGCCGCAGATGTACGCGCCGGCGCCGCGATGGACAAAGACGTCGAAGTCATAGCCCGATTTCGCCGCATTCTTGCCGAGCAGGCCGGCGTCATAGGCCTCCTGCACCGCCGCGAAGAGCGTCTCGGCCTCGCGGATGAACTCGCCGCGAATGTAGATGTACGCCGCGCGCGCGCGCATCGCGAAGCCCGCGATCAGCGCACCCTCGATCAGCTTGTGCGGATCGTGGCGGATGATCTCGCGGTCCTTGCATGAGCCAGGTTCGGATTCGTCGGCGTTGATGACGAGGAAGCTCGGGCGGTCGGCGCGCGGTTCCTTCGGCATGAAGCTCCATTTGAGCCCGGTCGGGAAGCCCGCGCCGCCGCGGCCGCGCAGGCCCGACGCCTTGATTTCCTCGATGATCGCGTCCTGGCCGCGAGTCATCAGATCCTTGGTCTGGTCCCAATCGCCGCGCGCCTGCGCACTTTTGAGGTTCCACGGCTGATAGCCATAGAGATTTGTAAAGATGCGATCCTTGTCGGCGAGCATCAGTTGGTCCCACCCTTGTTTTGCATCATCTTGTAAACGACGTAACCGAGCGCGAGGATCAGCAGCGGACCGATCAGCGCAAAGGTCACGCGCAGCACGAAACCCAGCACGACAAGCGCGCCGATGATCGCCAGGATCGTGATGATGTCCTTCTGGGTCATCACCATTCCTTCCGATAGTCGTGGTTGGCCTTGACCATGTCCTTCAGGGTCGTCGGGCCGCCTTCGGGGTCGCTCGTATGACGCTGCGCATTCTGGGTGCCCGCCTTGGGCTGCTTGCCCGCCGCCAGATCCTCGAGGATGCGGGTCATGCTGTCATAGTCGAGATCTTCGTAATTATCGTCGTTGATCTGGACCATCGGCGCGTTGGTGCAGGTGCCCATGCACTCGACCTCGGTCAGCGTGAACAGCCCGTCGGGCGTGGTCTTGCCCTTGGTCATTCCGCGGTTCTTGCACGCCGCCATGACATCGTCCGACCCGCGCAACAGGCACGGCGTCGTGCCGCAAACCTGCACATGAAAGCGGCCGACCGGCGTCAGATTGAACATGGTGTAGAAGGTAGCGACTTCGTAGGCGCGCATGAACGGCATATCGAGCTCGGCCGCGACGTATTCGATCACCGGGACGGGCAGCCAGCCCTGCGTCTGCGTCTCGGCGCCAACCTGGCGCTGCGCGAGGTCGAGCAGCGGCATCACCGCCGAGCGCTGCCGCCCCGCGGGATAGCGCGCGATGACGGCCTTCGCCTTCTCGGCATTTTCCTTCGTCCACGCAAAAGCGCCCCAGCGCGCGCGGACCTCGGCTTCATCGGGAATTTGCGGTGCGTCGGCCATCAGCGGTCACACTCTCCGAAAACGACGTCAATGGCGCCGATAATTGCAGTGGTGTCGGCGAGCATGTGGCCCTTGCACATGAAGTCCATCGCCTGGAGGTGGCTGAACGCCGTCGGACGAATCTTGCAGCGGTACGGCTTGTTGGTGCCGTCGCTGACCAGATAGACGCCGAATTCGCCCTTGGGGCTTTCGGTCGCCACGTAAACCTCGCCCGCCGGGACGTGAAAGCCCTCGGTATAGAGCTTAAAGTGGTGGATCAGCGATTCCATCGACTGCTTCATCTCGCCGCGCTTGGGCGGCGAAACCTTGCGGTCGAGGCTGGCAACTGGGCCGCTGGGCATATCGCGCAGGCACTGCTTGATGATGCGCGCCGACTGATAGACTTCCTGCACGCGGACCATGAAGCGGTCGTAGCAGTCGCCGCGCGTGCCGACGGGAATGTCGAATTCCATCTTGGCATAGGCGTCATAGGGCTGCGACTTGCGCAAATCCCACGCGATGCCGCTGCCGCGGATCATCGGGCCCGAGAAGCCCCAGGCGAGCGCATCTTCCTTGCTGACCACCGCGATATCGACATTGCGCTGTTTGAAGATGCGGTTGTCGATGACAAGGCTCATCGCATCGCCGAACAGTTCGGGCAGGCGCTTGTCGACCCATTCGCCGATATCGACGAGCAGCTTTTCGGGAACGTCCTGATGGACGCCGCCGGGACGGAACCAGGCCGAGTGCATCCGCGCGCCGCTCGCGCGTTCGAAGAAGTTGAGGCAATCCTCGCGCAGTTCGAACACCCACAGGTTCGGAGTCATCGCGCCGACGTCCATGACGTGCGACCCGATGTTGAGCATGTGGTTGCAGATGCGCGTCAGCTCGGCGAACAGCACGCGTAGATATTGCGCGCGTTCGGGCACTTCGAGATCGAGCAGCTTCTCGATCGCCAGCACATAGCTGTGCTCCATGCCGAGCGGCGAGCAATAGTCGAGCCGGTCGAAATAGGGCAAAGCCTGTAGATAGGTCTTATATTCGATCAGCTTTTCGGTGCCGCGATGGAGCAGCCCGACGTGCGGGTCGACGCGTTCGATAATCTCGCCGTCGAGCTCCATCACCATGCGCAGCACGCCGTGCGCCGCGGGGTGCTGCGGACCGAAGTTGATCGTGTAATTGGTAACGACCTGATCGCCCGCCGTGTCGGCGGTATCGACCGGATAGCCTTCGAACATGTCGCTTCCGTGGTGCCGGACCGTCGCATTATCGGTCATGCGTCACCTCCTGCTTTGGGCTTGCGCGGCTTGGCTGGCGCCTTGGCGGCTGCCTTGGGTTTTGCCGGAGCCTTTTCGGCCTTCTTGGTCGCGGGCGTCTTCGCCTTTGCCGCAGGCTTGGCCTTGGCGCCATCCTTGCTCGGCTTCGCGGCTTCCTTGTTCGCCTTTTCGCCCGCACCGGTCTGCTTGCCGTTGTCGGTCGTCTTGGGCGTCGGCGGCGGTGCCTTCTTCGCCTCGTCGGCCTTCTTGACCGCCTCTGCGGTCATCGGCGTCGGCGCGCCCTTGCCCGGCGCCTCGCCGGTGCCGCCCGCCTTTTCGTCGCCGGGAAGGATATAGTCGGCGCCTTCCCACGGGCTGAGGAAGTCGAAGCTGCGGAAATCCTGCGCCAGCTTGACGGGTTCATAGACGACGCGCTTGTCCTCTTCGGAATAGCGCAGCTCGGTATACCCGGTCAGCGGGAAGTCTTTGCGCTGCGGATGCCCCTGGAAACCATAGTCGGTCAGGATGCGGCGCAGGTCGGGATTGCCGCTGAACAGCACCCCGTACATGTCGAACACTTCGCGTTCGAGCCAGCCGGCGTTGGGCCAGACAGAGACAATGCTCGGCACCGGAGTTGCCTCGTCGGTCAGCACCCGGACGCGCAGACGGTGGTTCTGGGTCACGCTGAGCAGATGATAGACGATTTCGAACCGCTCGGGACGGTCGGGATAATCGACCCCGGCGATCTCCATGAGCTGCTGATAGGCAAGTTCGTCGCGCAGGCCGACCATCACCCCGGCAACCGCTTCGCGGCGCACGGTGATGCTGTCCTCGCCCACGGTGAAGACATGCGCGATCAGATCGCCGCCGACGACCTTCTTCAACGCCTCGACAATGCCGTCGCGCGGCGCGATCAGGGGAGCGGGACTGGCCATCAGCGTTCGATCGTTCCGGTGCGGCGGATTTTCCGCTGCAACTGCATGACGCCATAGAGCAGCGCCTCGGCGGTCGGCGGGCAGCCGGGGACATAGATGTCCACGGGCACGATACGATCGCAGCCGCGCACCACCGAATAGCTGTAGTGGTAATAGCCACCGCCATTGGCGCAGCTACCCATCGAAATCACATATTTGGGGTTCGACATCTGGTCGTAAACGCGGCGCAGCGCCGGGGCCATCTTGTTGCACAGCGTGCCCGCGACGATCATCACGTCGGACTGGCGCGGACTGGCGCGCGGCGCGACGCCGAAGCGTTCCATGTCATAACGCGGCATGTTGACGTGGATCATCTCGACCGCGCAGCAAGCGAGGCCGAAGGTCATCCACCACAGCGAGCCGGTGCGCGCCCAGTTGAACAGATCCTCGGTCGAGGTGACGAGAAACCCCTTGTCGCCGACCTCGGCATTGAGATCGTCGAAAAAGCTCTGGTCCGGGGCCGTCCCCGGAGCGACCGGCATCGTGCCGGGGGTTAGGATGGTCGAATTGCTCATTCCCAATCCAACGCCCCTTTCTTCCACGCGTAGACAAGACCGATCGCGAGCTCGGCCAGGAAAACCATCATCGTCGCCCAGCCGGCCCAGCCGATTTCCTTCAGGCTGACCGCCCAGGGAAAGAGGAAGGCCGCTTCGAGGTCGAAGATGATGAACAGAATCGCGACGAGATAGAAGCGCACGTCGAACTGGCTGCGCGCATCCTCGAAAGCGGGAAAGCCGCACTCATATTCGGTCAGCTTCGCCGGATCGGGCTGATGCGCCCCGGTCAACCGCGCCACGCCCATCGGCAGGAACACGAACGCTGCCGACAGCGCAACGGCGATGCCCAGGAATATCAGGATCGGCAAATATTGAGTCAGATCGACCATGGGAGCTCGCAGTCATGATTTCGGGCGTTTGCCACCCCGTTTCTGCGGGCGCTTTAGGCCAGCATGGCGCTGCCCGCAAGCGCTGCGGACAGGAAAATCGCCTTGCGAACGCCAAAAGCGCGGGGAACGCTGGCAAGGACGGGCGAAGCTATGTTAGGCGGCTTGACGGGACGCGTGTTGCGGCACGATTTGCCGCCATCCAACTGGGGGACTTTATGCGCCAACTGCCATTTGCCACGGCTCTTGCCACACTTGCCGCCACCGCGCTCGGCGCGACGCCGGCCCATGCCGAACTGGTTACGCCCAAGAATCCCGCCGCAATCGTCGCGATCGTCGAATCGCAGGGCTGGCCCGCCAAGCTGGTGACCGCCAGCGATGCCGATCCCTATATCGAGAGCAGCCGCAACGGCCTGAAATTCCTCGTTCTGTTCATGAACTGCAACGACTCGCACAAGGAGTGCAAGACGCTGCAATATTATATGGGCTTCAACGACGCGAAGAATGTGCCGTTCGAAAAGTTCAACAGCTGGAACAAGGATAAGCGTTTCGCGCGCGCCTATCGCGACAATGAAGGCGATCCGGTGCTCGAAATGGACGTCGACGTCGATTTTGCCGGATTGCCGCGCGAAAATCTGGGCGAAAGCTTCAACACCTGGGCGGCGCTGATGGATGCCTATCGCGAGTTCATCTACGAAGATTGAGCCGCGAAAACGCGGACAGCAAAAAGGCCATCCCGGTTATCCCGCGGATGGCCTTTTTTGCGCTTACGTGACGGCTCAGGCGTTGCGCAGTGCGCCCGCGACCAGCTTTTGCAGCTTGGAATGCACCGCGCCGCTGCCAGCGATGAACTCGCTGCGCTCGATCGCCCGATCGCCGCCGCGGAAATCGCTGACGAAGCCGCCCGCTTCGCGCACGAGCAACATGCCAGCTGCGACGTCCCAGATCGACAGATCGGCTTCCCAGAAGCCGTCGAACCGCCCCGCGGCGACCCATGCAAGGTCAAGGCTGGCGGCGCCGAAGCGGCGGATGCCCGCAACTTCGGGCGCAACTGCACCGAAAATGCGGCTCCACTGGCCGAAATCGCCATGCCCCATATAGGGGATGCCGGTCGCGATCAGGCATTCGTTGAGACTGCGGCGCGACGAGACACGCAGGCGCCGGTCGTGCAACCATGCACCGCGGCCGCGTTCGGCCCAATAGCTTTCGTCGGTGACCGGCTGGTAGATCAACCCTGCGGTCACATCGCCCCAGCCGCCGCCGAGCTTCGGTTCCTGCACCGCGATCGAAATCGCGAACTGCGGGATCGCGTGGAGAAAGTTCGACGTGCCATCGAGCGGGTCGATGATGAAGCGGGGCTTGCCGGGCTCGCCTTCGATCTCGCCCGCTTCCTCCATCAGGAAGCCCCAACCCGGACGGGCGTGGGTGAGTTCGTCATAGAGCGTGCGCTCGGCCGCCTGGTCGGCCTTGGACACGAAATCCGCCGGCCCTTTTTGCGAAACCTGCAGATGCTCGATCTCGCCGAAGTCGCGGCGCAGCTTCGTGCCCGCCTTGCGCGCGGCACGTTCCATGACGGTGATGATGCCGGATACGGCCATTTTCTTTCCTCCAACACGTCGCCCCCGCTACGGCGGGGGCCGCTGTCGGCAATGTAAAACGCTAGCGGCCCCCGCCTGCGCGGGGGCGACGCCTCTTAATCGGCGCGGCGGACATATTCGCGGTCATAGACGTTGACCACGATACGCGTACCACTGGTGATGTGCGGGGGCACCATGACCCGCACGCCATTGTCGAGGATCGCGGGCTTGTACGACGAGGAGGCCGTCTGGCCCTTCACCACCGCATCGGCCTCGACGATCGTCGCTTCGATCTGTTCGGGCAGTTCGACCGAGATCGGGCGCTCTTCCCACAGTTCGAGCACGACTTCCATGCCATCCTGCAGGAATTCGTGGGCTTCGCCGACGACATCCTTCGAAATGGTGATCTGTTCGTAGCTGTCCTTGTCCATGAACACGAGGTCGTCGCCCTCGGCATAGAGGAACTGGAAATCCTTGGTGTCGAGGCGGACCTTCTCGACCGTGTCCGCGCTGCGGAAACGGTTGTTGAGCTTGCGCCCGTCGATCAGATTCTTGGCTTCGACCTGCATATAGGCGCCGCCCTTGCCCGGCTGGGTGTGCTGGATCTTGGTGACCTTCCAGATGCCGCCCTCATATTCGATAATATTGCCGGGACGGATTTCAACGCCGGTGATTTTCATCGCGCACACTCGCTAGTTCAAGGATGGAAAGAGCCGCCGGCGCAGCGGGTGCGCCGGTCACAGGAGCGCGCCCTTAGCCGCCTGCGCGGCCAAGGGCAAGCGCGTTAGACGCTTTCGGTCGCGCGGCGCGTGCGCCGATAGCTGTATGCGATCAGCGCGATGAAGAGCGAAAGGCCGACGATGATCGCCGTCGGCTCGAAGCTCTCGCCGACCAGCGCCAGCGGTGCATCGCTGCCCGAGCCCGCGACAACGCCCGCGAACAGCACGCCAAAAATGCTCTCGCCGACGATGAAGCCCGTCGCGAGCAAGACGCCCATCCGGCTGTAGAATTCGGAGCGCGCACTGCGTTCGGCACGTTTTTCCCAGAAATGGCCGATCACCGCGCCGATGGGAATGAGCAAGGTCAGCGACATTGGCAGATAGATGCCCATGCCGACACCGAGCGGCGGCAGGCGCAGCTTGCCCATGCGCCCCAATATCTCGTCGGCGGCGATGATTGCGATGCCGATCAATGCGCCATAGCCGATCAGATCCCAACGCAGGTCGCCGCCGAGCACGCCCTTGGCCAGCGCGCTGATCAGCGCCGCTTGCGGCGCCGGCAGCGCATTGGCGCCGGCGCCGGCGGCACCCGCAAAGCCGAACGCCTGGTTCAGCAGGTCGAGTACCGGCGGAATGATGAGCGAACCGAAACCGACGCCGATGATCAGCGCGACCTGCTGCTTCCACGGCGTCGCACCGACGAGCTGGCCGGTCTTCAGATCCTGGAGATTGTCGTTGGAAATCGTCGCGACCGAAAAGACGATCGCGGTGGTGAACAGCGCATAGGCGACGAGCGCGGCGGTATCGGCTTCACTGTGATTGCGCCCGAAGAAGAGGAGCAGCATCAGCGAAGCGGCAATGATCGCGAGAATGCCGACGCCCGACACCGGACTGTTCGACGCGCCGATCAGGCCGGCCATATAACCGGTGACCGCGGCGATGATCGCACCGACAAACAATACGAACAGCAGCGTCGCGAAAATGACGCCGACCGGATTGGCGGCAATCGGGCCGCCCTGCGCAAAGAACCACAGCAACCCGGCGATCGGGATCAGCGAGCCCAGGATTGTCCCCGCGACGATGCCGAAGGACAGGTCGCGCTCGCCCAGTTCGACCACCTCGCCCGCGCCGCGCGCCCGCGACGACGCGATCGAGCCCTTGATGCCCTTGACGATCGGGCCGACGATCTTGAGCAGCGTCCACAGGGCCGCGACCCCGATTGTCCCGGCGCCAATGAAGCGCACCTGCTGCGAAAACACCATGCCGACCACATCGTCGACCGGTCCTGTCAGCCCCTGCGCCGCCGTCAGCGCAGGCATCAGCCCCGCCCATGCGATGACCATGCCGATGAACATCGCTACGCCGACCGACAGCCCGACAAGATGGCCGACGCCGATCAGCGCGAAGGACAGGCTGCCGCTGACGCCGGTGGCGCCAGCGCCGAGCTTGAAATTCTTCGACACTTCGAGCGCCGCGAGCTTCATCGCGCCAAGCAACGAAAAACCGGCGCTGATCAGCGACCCGAGCAGGATGGTGCGCAGGCCGCGCTGATTCTCCTCGGCCCCCTCACCTGCGCGCGATCCGACCTTGAGCACTTCGGCCGCAGCGACGCCTTCGGGATAGGGGAGATCCGACCCGGCGACGAGCGCGCGGCGCAGCGGGACCGAGAACATCACGCCCAGCGTTCCGCCGATGAAGCAGACCGCGGCGGTCGTCCAATAGGGGAAACCCTGCCACCAGCCGACGATGACGAGACCGGGCAGGACGAAGATGATGGCCGCAAGCGTCCCCGCCGCGCTGGCGATCGTCTGGACGATATTATTCTCCAATATCGTCGCCGCCGACAGGAAGCGCAGGATCGCCATCGAAATGACCGCGGCCGGAATCGAGGTCGCGAAGGTCAGTCCGACCTTCAACCCCAGATAGACGTTTGCCGCGGTGAACAGCAGCGTGATCAGTCCGCCGAGGATGATCCCGCGGACGGTGAGTTCGCGCATCGCAACGCTGCGCTGGTCGGTATCGGACATAAACTTCTCCCCGCGCGCTGTGTTGCGGGCGGCGCCGGATTAGGCAAGTCAAAACAGGCATCGAAACACGACGAAGCGAAACCGAATTGACGCTTCGATCCAATCATCGCCACGCGGCGCGGCGCATAGAGCCGGGCATGACAACGACCCTTCCCGATCCCAAGCCGCATCCCGGCCCCGAAGCGGCCGCTTCGGTCAAGCGCCCGGCGCCGTGCGCGGGCCTGTTCGGGTGGCGCAAGTGCGATGACGCACCGCGCGACGAGCGTCCGCGCACGCGGACCTGACGCGCGCGGCCTAATCCGCTGCCATCAGCGCGGCGAAAGCCTGAACCGCTGCCGCCGGGCCGTCCGGATGGTTCCAGACGCCGCCCGATACGGCAAGGAAATCGGCGCCAGCATTGATCAACGGCTTCGCATTGTCGACCGTGATCCCGCCGATCGCAACGCAGGGCAGCTCGAACAGTCCCTGCCACCAGCTGAGGATTTCGGGTTCGGCGCGATGTTCGACCGCCTTCGTCGTCGTGGGGAAGAAGGCGCCGAAGGCGACATAGTCCGCCCCGGCCTCCCCGGCATCCATCGCGAGGTGGCGGCTGTTGTGACAGGTTACGCCGATCTGCGCGCCGAGGCCGAGCAGCCGCCGCGCCTCCTGCGGATCGCCGTCCCCCTGCCCCAGATGGACGCCATCGGCCTTGAGCCGCTTCGCCAGCGCCATGTCGTCGTTGACGATGAAGGCAACATCGTGCGCGGCGCAAATCGCCTGTAGCGGTTCGGCAAGGCGCGCCGCTTCGTGCTGGGTCAAACCCTTGACGCGGAACTGGAACGCGGCAACCGGGCCGGCGGCCAGCGCCGCTTCGAGTTGCGCCGGAAAGTCGCCGCCGACATTGGGCGGCGAGATGAGGTAAAGCTGGCAGGTCGGTTCGGTCATGGCGGGTTCATAGCTACGCCGCCAGCATGCCGCAAATGCAGAAGATGTTTCGCGCCGCCACCCTGTCCCTCGTCACTGCTGCGACCGTTTCGGCCTGCGCAACGACTCGCGACGTTACCGCATTGCCCGACGCCGCCAATGTCGCCATCGGCCAGCGCGCCTATGCCGACGGCCCGTTGATCCAGCCGGTCGCGGTGATCGAGGACAGTCGCTGCCCCGTCGGAGTCGCCTGTGTGTGGGCAGGCCGCGTCCGCGTGAAGATGCTCTGGCTTCGTCCCAATGGCGAGGCACAGCCTTTCGAAGCGGTGCTGGGCGAGCCGACGCCCCTCGCCGACGGCGCGATCACGCTCGAATCGGTGCATCCCGACAAGCGCGCCGACCAGGCGATCAAGCCCGGCGACTACCGCTTCGCCTTTCGCTTCATGGGCGGCCTTTAAACGACGCGCGCCAGCACGAAACCGTCCCAGCCCTTCGCACCGACCGTCTGCAAGGCGGTGGCGTCGATGCGCAGGTCGGATTGCAGAAAATCGAACAGCGCGCGTGTGCCCAGGATGCCGGGATCGTTGCTGGCGGGATCGAGGACGCCGCCTTCGCGCACGACATTGTCGACGATGATCGTCGTGCCGCTGCGGCCGAGGCGGATCGCTTCGGCGACATAATCGACATTGCGCTGCTTGTCGGCGTCGATGAATACGAAATCGAAAGGCGCGACGTCGGTCATCGCGGCAAGGCTGTCCAACGCCGGGCCGACCCGGATTTCGGCCCGATCAGAGAGGCCGGCGCGATCGAGGTTCGCCTGCGCGACGCGGGCATGCATGTGGTCGACTTCCAGCGTCACCAACGCGCCATCGTCCGGCAACGCCCGCGCGAGCCAGATCGTCGAATAGCCGCCGAGCGTCCCGATTTCGAGGATGTGCCGCGCGCCCGCCATTTGCGCGAGCAGATAGAGCATCTTGCCCTGCGCCGCCGAGACGTCGATCGGTGGCAAGCCGTTTTCGGCATTGTGCGCGAGTGCCGCCGCCAGAACCCGGTCGTCGCCGATCAGCTTCTCGCCGATATAGGTGTCGACGCGGTCCCAGCTGTCAGCCATCAGGCGACCGACGCGGCGTGAATTTCGTTGATCGCGCTGCCGAGCGAGCCGTTGAATTCCGCGTCGCTCATCTGGTGACGCAAATCTTCCAGCAGCGCGCGGCTGAAGCTGGCGATGATGCCGGGATTCTTGGCCAGTTCGACGCACGCTTCGGGGCGCGCGAAGCCGCCCGACAGCGCGACGACGCGCAGCACCTTGGGATGATCGACGAGCGGCTGGAACAGTCCCGCTTCGGTGGGCAGCGACAGCTTGAGCATGACCGGCGCGCCGGTCCACGCGTCGAGCGCCGCGACGAGTTCGGCAAGTAGCAGCCGGTCCGCTGCATCGCGCTCGGCGCTCTTGATATTCACTTCGGGTTCGATGATCGGCACCAGGCCGTGCGCGGCGATGCGCGCGGCTTCGGCAAATTGCTGCGCGACGATCGCCTTGACGCCCGCCGGGTTGGCGAGATTGACGACGCTGCGCATCTTGGTTCCGAACACGCCCTTCGCAACCGCCCGCTCGCACAGCGCGTCGAGATCGGCATTGGGCTTCATCAGTTGCACACCGTCAGCTTCGGCTTCGAGACCCTTGTCGACCTTGAGGAACGGGACCACACCGCGTTCCCACAGCAGGGTGGGGATCGGCTTGCCGTCGGCTTCGCCGTCCATCGTGCGTTCGAACAGGATTGCGCCGATCACCTTGTCGCCGTTGAAACAGGGTGCGGTCACGATCCGGCTGCGCATCGCATGGATCAGCGCGAACATTTCCTCGTCGCCCGAATATTCACCTTCGTCGATGCCATAGCCCTTGAGCGCCTTGGGCGTCGAACCGCCGCTCTGGTCGAGCGCGGCGATGAAACCCTGGCCCGATTTGATTTTTTCCAGCATCTCGGCATTGGCGGTCGTCATAACGTCTCCGTGGATTTGCATACGTATGGTGCGGCGCGCATAGCGGCCCGTCGCCCGGGACGCAATGCGATGGGAACTCAGGCCTTAAGCGCGTCTACCCCCGGCAAAGGCTTTCCTTCCATCCATTCGAGGAAGGCGCCGCCCGCAGTCGAAACAAAGGTGAACTCGTCCGCAACGCCAGCATGGTTGAGCGCGGCGACGGTATCGCCGCCGCCGGCAACCGAAATCAGCGACCCTTCGCGCGTCAACGCCGCCGCTGTCCGGGCGAGCGCGACGGTTGCGGCGTCGAACGGCGAAATCTCGAAAGCGCCGAGCGGACCGTTCCACACCAGCGTGCGGCAGCTTTTCAGAACGTCACCGAGCGCCTCGACCGCCGCAGGCCCGACATCGAGGATCATCTCGTCCGCGGCGACTTCGTGGATGTTCACGGTGCGCGTCGGCGGGTTCGCGGCGAATTCTTTCGCGACGACCACGTCATAGGGCAGATGGATGGTGCAGCCTGCCGCATCCGCCGCGTCGAAAATCGCGTTGGCGGTATCGACGAGGTCGTGCTCGCACAGGGACTTGCCGACATCGACGCCGCGCGCCGCGAGGAAAGTGTTCGCCATCCCGCCGCCGATGATCAGATGATCGACCTTGTCGACAAGGTTGCGCAGCACGTCGATCTTGCTCGACACTTTGGCGCCGCCGACAACCGCCGCAACCGGATGCGCGGGATTGCCGAGAGCCGCGTCGAGCGCCTTGAGCTCGGCCTCCATCGCGCGGCCCGCATAGGCGGGCAACCGGTGGGCAATGCCCTCGGTCGAGCCGTGCGCGCGGTGCGCCGCCGAAAAGGCATCGTTGACATAGATGTCGCCGATTTCGGCAAGCGCATCGGCGAACGCGGGGTCGTTCTTTTCCTCACCCGCATGAAAGCGCGTATTTTCGAGCACGGCGACGTCGCCGGGCGCGAGAACGGCAACGCCTGCCTCGGCGCCTTCGCCGATGCAGTCGGGGATGAACATCACCGAATGGCCGAGAACGTCGGCGAGGCCGTCGATGACGAGGCTGAGCGACTGGGTCGGGTTCTTCGCCCCTTTCGGGCGGCCGAAATGGGCAAGCAGCAGAACGATGGCGCCCTTGTCCGACAGTTCGCGGATCGTCGGCATCGCCGCGCGAATTCGCGTGTCGTCGGCGACGGCGCCATCGGACATCGGCACGTTGAGATCGACGCGCACCAGCACCTTCTTGCCGGTTACGTCACCGATGTCGTCGAGCGTCTTGAAATCTGCCATCTCTCACTCCGATCCCGGAGTGTTCCCCCGCGAAGGCGGGGGTCCATCTCCTGCGCTCTTGTCCCCTGATCACCGCCGGTTTCATTCCGATGCGGTCGGAGAGGGGCCCCCGCCTTCGCAGGGGCACCAGAATATTGTTAAAGGAACTTCGCGATCACGCCCGCCGTGTCGATCATGCGGTTCGAGAAGCCCCATTCATTGTCGTACCAGCTCAGCACGCGCACCAGCTTGCCGTCGATAACCGCGGTTTCGAGGCTGTCGATGGTCGAGCTGGCGGCATTATGGTTGAAGTCGATCGAAACCAGCGGCTCCTCGGTATAACCAAGGACGCCCTTCAGCGCACCTTCGGCCGCCGCCTTGAGCACCGCGTTCACTTCTTCCTTGGTCGTTTCGCGCGACGGGGTGAAAGTAAGGTCTACGACGGACACATTCGGCGTCGGAACGCGGATCGACGATCCGTCGAGCTTGCCCTTCAGTTCGGGCAGGACGAGGCCGACGGCGACCGCCGCGCCGGTCGAGGTCGGGATCATCGACATTGCGGCGGCGCGGGCGCGGCGCGGATCGTCGTGGATTTGGTCGAGGATCTTCTGGTCGTTGGTATAGGCATGGATCGTCGTCATCAGGCCGCGTTCGATACCAATCGCTTCGTGCAGCACCTTGGCGAAGGGCGCGAGGCAGTTGGTGGTGCAGGACGCGTTCGAGATGATCCGGTGATCGGCGGTGATCTGGCTGTCATTGACGCCGTAAACGACGGTCAGGTCGACTTCCTTGGCGGGCGCCGAAATGAGTACGCGCTTCGCGCCGGCGTCGAGATGCTTCTGGCCGCCGACCTTGTTGGTGAAGAAGCCGGTGCATTCCATCACGATGTCCACGCCGTTGGCGGCGTGCGGCAGCGCGGCAGGATCGCGCTCGGCGGTGACCTGGATGCGCTTGCCGTTAATGATCAGGTCGTTGCCATCGACTTCGACGGTGCCGTTGAAGGCGCCATGAACCGAGTCATGGCGAAGCAGGCGGGCATTGGCCTTGGCATCGCCCAGGTCGTTGATCGACACCAGTTCAAGGTCATGATCGGTGCGCTCGAGAAGGGCGCGCGCCACATTGCGGCCGATGCGTCCGAAACCGTTGATTGCGACTTTCACTGCCATGTCGGTTAGTCCTTTCTGCGGAAGGTGGCGGTCGGTCTTATGCGCCGAGCCGCGCCAGAATCTTGGGGGTGATGGCGTCGACCGTCAGGCCGAAATGCCGGTAGAGATCGTCGATCGGCGCCGACGCGCCGAAGCTGTCGATGCCGAAGCGCAGGCCATGGCGGCCGGTGTAGCGCTCCCAGCCGAAGGTCGTCCCGGCCTCGATCGAGACGATCAGGGCATCGTCGGGCAGCAGGCCGGCCTGATAGGCCGCATCCTGTTCGTCGAACAATTCGGTCGACACCATCGAAACGACATCGGCACCCTGCCCCGCCGCTTCGAGCTTTTCGGCGACATCGAGCGCCAGCGATACTTCGGAGCCGGTCGCGACCAGCACCACCTTGCGCGCCGCGGCGGCGCTGCGAAGACGGTAACCGCCTTTCAGACAGAGATTTTCCGTGACGTCATGACGCAGCGGCGGCAGATTCTGGCGCGTCAGCGCAAGAAGCGTCGGACGGCTGTCCTGCGCCAGCGCGATCGCCCAGCATTCGGCGGTCTCGACCGCATCGGCGGGGCGCATCACCAGCAGATTGGGCATGGCGCGCAGCGATTGCAGATGTTCGATCGGCTGGTGCGTCGGTCCATCCTCGCCGAGCCCGATGCTGTCGTGCGTCATCACATAGACAACGCGCTGACGCTGGAGCGCCGACAGGCGGATCGCGCCGCGGCAATAATCCGAAAAGACCAGGAAGGTGCCGCCATAGGGGATCACGCCGCCGTGCAGCGCCATCCCGTTCATCGCCGCCGACATGCCGAATTCGCGGATGCCATAATAGATGTAGCGACCCGAATAATCGTTCCGGTTCAGCGGCTTGGTCGACGATGTCTTGGTATTGTTCGAGCCGGTGAGGTCGGCGCTGCCACCGACCAGCGAGGCGATGTCGGCGGTCAGCGCAGTCAGCGCATTTTCCGACGCCTTGCGCGTCGCGACCTTCGGCGGTTCGGCGACCAGCCCGTCCAGATAGGCCTTGAATGCATCGCCCGGCGCGATCTTGCCGCTCAGGCGATCCTCAAAATTCGTTTTCTTGTCGCTATTTGCAAGGCGATTCTTCCACGCTGCATGAAGCGACTGGCCGCGCTGTCCAAAGCCGCGCCATGCGTCGGCGATGTCGGCGGGAATGACGAACGGGTCGGCGGTCCAGCCCATATTGGCGCGCGCCGCCGCAACCTCGTCGGCGCCGAGCGGCGAGCCATGCGTCGCCGACGTGCCCTGCTTGTTCGGCGCGCCGAAGCCGATCAGCGTCTTGCACGCGATCAGCGACGGGTGATCATCCGCCAGCGCCGCGTCGATCGCACGGCGGATATCGGCGGCATCATGGCCATCGCAGCTGTCGACATGCCATCCGGTCGCCGCGTAGCGCGCCTTTACATCCTCGCTGGTCGAAAGGTCGGTCGATCCGTCGATCGTGATCTTGTTGTCGTCCCACAGAACGATCAGGCGGCCGATGCCCAGATGACCGGCCAGACCAATGGCTTCGTGATTGATGCCCTCCATCAGGCAGCCGTCACCGGCGATGACCCAGGTGCGATGGTCGACGAGGTCGTCGCCGTAAATGGCATTGAGATGGCGCTCGGCGATCGCCATGCCGACCGCGGTCGCAAGCCCCTGCCCCAGCGGCCCCGTGGTCGTTTCGACGCCAGCGAGTTCGAAATTTTCGGGGTGCCCGGCGCAGGGACTGTTCAGCTGGCGGAAATTGCGGATTTCCTCGATCGTCGGGTGCGCATAGCCCGCGAGATGGAGCGTCGCATAGGCGAGCATCGAACCATGGCCCGCCGACAGGACGAATCGGTCGCGATCGGCCCATTTCGGATCGGTCGGATCGAACTTCAGATAATCCGAATAGAGGACGGTCGCGACGTCGGCCATGCCCATCGGCATCCCGGGGTGACCGCTGTTCGCGGCCTGTACGGCGTCCATCGCAAGCGCGCGGATCGCGTTGGCGAGCTGGCGTTCGGGCAGTGTCATCTTTTCCCCGCTTATGTCTGGGCTGGCGTGCGCGACTGCCCTTTGCGGCGGCGCCGCCGAGAGTCAACCGCCCGCGGCAAGAATTCGCGCGCATTTCGGCGCCGACAGGCGATTGCACCCCTCCCCCGGCGCTGCTACCCCTGTGGCATGGAACTCGATCTCGACGAATCCAGCCTCGCCATCGGCCGCATCGAGCGCGCGCTGAGCCGCATCGAAAAGAGCCTGGCCGAGCGCGCCGAACGCGGCGCATCCGATCAACCGACAAGCGATCAATCGGCCCTGAAAGCCGAAGTTAACGCTGTTATCGGTGAACTGGACCGACTGATTGCGGAGGCGAATCGTGGCTGATGTCCGACTGAACATAGCCGGGCGCACCTATGACCTGACCTGCGCCGACGGCGAAGAACCGCAGCTTCAGAAGCTGGCCGGACTGATCGACGAAAAGGTCCGCGCCATCCCCGGCAGCACCGAGGTGCGCCAGCTTCTCTTCGCGGCGCTCATGCTCGCCGACGAAGCGCAGGAAGCAAAGGCCAAGGCCGACAGGTCCGAACCGCAATCCGATTCGCTGCGCGCCGCGGTTGCGCTGGCGGAAAGCCGCGAAACGCAGGCGCGCGACGAACTCGCCGCGGCCCGCAAGGAAATCGAGGCGCTGAAGGCTGCACCACCACCTGCTCCAGCCGCCGCGCCGCGCGCGGCGCACGACCGCGCACTACTCCAGATTGCCGACCGGATCGAGGCGCTCGCCGCAAAGGTTGAGCAAAGCGCTTGAGGATGGGGCTCCGCGTCCCTAAATAGGTATCGGCGGGTACTGCCCGGCACGAGCCGTTGCGAAAATCCCTGAGGCGATACATCATCCAAGGGAGCTGTCCCTGCCCGGACCCTGGTCCGACGTACATGGCCCCCACCTGACGTTACTGGCGTCAGAGGATCTTCCGGAAACCGACCCATGGTGGTCCCGCCAACCCGACAGGCTTTGAAGGAGGCCCGGCCCGCATGACGCCCGACCTCGCTTCGCAGAAACAGGCGCTGCGCGACCGGTTGCGCTTTCGCCGCCGTCATTTCGTCGCCAATCTAGACCCGATGGGGCGCCTCGCCGCCTTTCACGCGATGCCCGACGCACTGCGCATGCTGCTTGATGCCGGCCCGGTCGTCGGCGCCTACGCGCCGTGGGGCGACGAGCCCGACATCCGCCCGCTGCTACGGCTGGATCGTCGGCGCGTCGCGCTGCCGCATCATAGCGATCGCACGCCCGCCATGACCTTTCGGTTGTGGGAGGATGGTGATGCGCTTCGCAAGGGTCCGTGGGGATCGCCCCAGCCGCCCGATAGCGCCGAAATCGCGCATCCCGACATCATCCTTTGCCCGCTCGTCGGTTTCGACCGCCACGGCGGCCGTCTCGGCCAGGGAGGCGGGCATTATGACCGGTTCTTTGCCGAAAATCCGGCGGTTCCGCGCATCGGAATCGGCTGGTCGGTGCAGGAAGTTGACACTGTTCCCATTGAACAAACCGACATTTTGCTCGATGCGGTCCTGACCGAGCAGGAATTTATCATCACCGGAGACCGATTGTGAGCCAGCCCCCCGCCGATCCGCAGCCAAGCTGGCGCAAGCCGACCGGCGTTCTTCTGATTCTGGCGCTGATCACCGCATGGGCCGCGGCTGTCGTCAGCCTGTCGCCGTGGGTCGGCGGCTGGCCGGTGCTGGTCCAGGCGATTTTCTATCTCGTCGCGGGGATCGCCTGGGTCTGGGTACTGCCGCTGCGGCCGCTGCTGTGCTGGATGGAAACCGGACGCTGGCGCGCCCCGCAATAGGGGATCGGCGCTGCCCAGCGAGATATCCGGCTATCGGCTGCGCTGGCGGCTGCTGCCGGGCCGACTATCAGCAGGACCAGTTGCGCTGCGATGCTCCGATCGGCAATCTCGCCGCCTTTCAGGAGGCGATGCAGCGGCGTTTCGGGATCGCGCAAATCTGCGACGCGCCGGACCGGCCCGCCATACCGGAAGGGCTCGATATGGCGTCGGTGGAGCTTGCCCGGCAGAAGGTCGGCGCGATCGACTATCCGGTCTATTCGCGAAAAAAGGAAGCGATCCAAGCCAAGGATTGAGGGAGGCCCACCTGCCGAAATTCAGGGCAAGTGGCGCGAGTGACGGGGCTCGAACCCGCGACCTCCGGCGTGACAGGCCGGCGCTCTAACCAACTGAGCTACACCCGCTTGCGCTTGGGAGCCGCGCCAATATTGCCCTCGCCCCGACCTGTCAACCGTCCCGATCAAACTCTTTTCGATTTAATCGTTCGCGCATCTCTTCGGTCGCGGTGAGCGTCCCATGTTCGAAAAGGAAACCGGCAAGATCGGGGGTGCCGGTCGAGGCCAGGACGGTCTGCACGATCAGGAGCAGCGGCACCGCGAGCAGCGCGCCCGGCGTCCCCCACACCCATCCCCAGAAGCTGAGCGAGACGAGAATCAGCAGCGGATTGACGGTCAGCCGTCGCCCCAGCACGAGCGGCGTGATCAGATTGGCCTCGACCAGATGCACCCCGATGAAGATGACGGCGGGCAACAGTGCCACCCCCACCGCATCGAAGGTCATCAGCCCGCCGAGACCCAGGAGCATCGCGGCGACGATCGGCCCGAGATAGGGCACGAAATTGCACAGCGAGACGATGCCGCCCCACATGAAGGGCGACGGCATGCCAAGCGCCCACAGCAACAGCGAGACGATCAGTCCCAGCAGCGCATTGATCATCGTGATCGTCGCGAGATAGTCGGCAGTCGCATCGACGACATTCTGGATCACGCGCGCGGTCTGCATCGCGCCATCGAAGCTGCCGCGCCGCCGGATCGTGCTGCGCCGCAGCCGCGTCCATCCGGCGAGGAAGAAGAAGATCACGAGTACCGCGAAGAGAAGCTGCACTGCCGCCGCGGGCGCGGCCGAGATGAAATAGTCGACGACCGAGGTTGGCGCGGTGGCGGCCATGGCCTGCGCGGTCGCTTCGGACCCGCTCGCGACCGAGGTCAATGTGCGGTCGACGAATTTCTGCAAGGTCGAATAGAAATCGATCACCGGCGCGAGATTGGTCTGGATGCGCGGGATCGATTCGGGGATGCGCGCGAACCAGCCCGTCGCGGGAACGACGATGATCGCCAGCGCCGCGTTGACCAGCATCAGAAAGCTCGAGAGCGCCAGAAAGGCCGCCAGCGCCGACGGAACGCGGCGCCGCTCGAGCCATTCGAGCAGCGGAACGAGGGCAATCGAAACGACGATCGCCGCCGTAAGCGGCAGGAAGAATTCGGCGCCGGCCTGCAGCGCGAAGGGCAGGCCCAGGCAGAAGGCCGCACCGATGATAAGCGTCAGCGCCGCGAGCAACCGGTCCCGACGAAAATCATCGATCTCAACGCGTTGCGCTGCGTCTTTGAGCAAGGGTGGCACCTTCGGGTGCTCGCTGTCCTCCATTGCGTCGATCGCTCCCGTTGAACCCGATCCTCTTAGGCGCACTTTGGCGTCGGCGCCAGTGGCGCCCGAATGGATTGGCCCAATGGTGCGCCATTATTGCCCTGTCCCCATTTAGGACAAAAGGCCGAGTATTTTCACCATTTTAACCAGAAATTACCCTTTTTCCGCGAGGACGGCTCCCAAGGACCAGCAATTATGGAGCCAATTCGATGATGAAAGCGCCTGTGGGGGGCGCGAAGCATCAGCTTCTTCGACCCTCTTATTCCGCCCTGTTGCTTTGCGCGCTCGCCCTGCCGATGCAGGCGCACGCCGCCGGTACGGTAGCCGGATCGACCATCAGCAACACCGCCAGCGCCAGCTTCGACAACGGAGCGGGGACGCAGACGATCGATTCGAACACGGTTAACCTGCGCGTCGACGAACTGCTCGACGTGACGGTTGCCTCGAACAACCCGTCGGATGTCGCAACGACGCCGGGTGGGACCAACCAGCTGCTCACGTTCACCGTGACCAACACCGGCAACGGGCAGGAAGCCTTCGGGCTCAGCACGATCGCCAATGTCGGCGGCGACAATTACGACCCGACCATCACCGGCATCTACATCGACAATGGCGACGGCATCTTCGATGCCGCCACCGACACGCTCTATACCGCCGGATCGAACGATCCGGTGCTCAACCCCGACCAGAGCGCGCGCATTTTCGTTGTGGCCACGACACCGGGGACGGTCGCCGACAATGATCGCGGCATCGTTACGCTGGTCGCGGCGGCCAAGACCGGCACCGGCGCGCCGGGCACCAGCTTTGCGGGCCAGGGCCAGGGCGGCGGCGACGCGGTCGTGGGTTCGACCGGCGCCGACGGTCAGGACAATGGCGCCTACAAAGTGTCGGCGGCCACCGTCTCGCTCGTCAAATCGGCCGTCATCGCCGATCCGTTCGGCGGCAGCGAGCCCGTTCCCGGGGCGACGATCACCTACACGATCACCGCGACGGTCGCGGGTACGGGGTCGGTCAGCGGTCTCGCGATCACCGACAATATTCCGGCCGACACATCCTATGTCACCGGCTCGATCACTCTTGGCGGTGCGCCGCTGAGCGATGCGAGCGACGCCGATGCCGGCGACTACAACGGCACGCGGATCCGCGTGCAACTCGGCACCGTCGCGGGCGGCCAGACCCGCACCGTTACCTTCAAGACCAAGATCGACTGATGGAGATTCGCATGCGCAAGGCTCTTTTCCTTCTGATCGCCGCCCTCGCACCGGCACAGGCGTTCGCCGCCAACCAGGTCGCACTCGACAATAATGTCTTCGTCGAGCGGGTGACGACCGACGCGGCCGGCAAGCAGCGCGTCCTGCTCGAGGAACCGAAGGTCGTCGTTCCCGGCGACCGGCTAGTCTTCGTGCTGAACTATCGCAACGCGGGCGCGCAGCCCGCCGACAAGTTCGTCATCACCAATCCGATGCCCTCTGCGGTCCGTTTTGCGGGCGCCGGCGATACGCCGCCGCTCGTCTCGGTCGATGGCGGCAAGATGTGGGGACAACTCGCCGATCTGACCGTGCCGATGGCCGATGGAACGCGCCGCCCGGCGCAGCCCGCCGACGTCACGCACGTTCGCTGGGCGTTCCAGAAGCCGATCCCGGCGGGAGCGACCGGCAAGCTCATCTTCAGGGGGGTCGTAAAATAACCCCCTGATCATAACCGCTTAAAGGTCACCGGCGGTGGGGCAATAGGGGACCGAACAAGCCTGGAGTTCAGCTATGACCAGCAAGCTGACTTATGTGGGCGCCATCGGAATGACAGCGATCGCGTTGATCGCTGCCAGCCCGGCCTATGCGGCCGGCACGACCGCGGGCACCACTATTACGAATAACGTCACCGTCGACTATCAGGTCGGCGGCGTCGCACAGGGCCAGCAGACCGCGTCGAACAGCTTTGTTGTCGACCGCAAGATCAATCTGCTTGTCGAAGAAGTGGGCAGCGTCACGACCGAGGTCGTGCCGGGGCAAAGCAATGCCGTCACGACGTTCCAGTTGACGAATACATCTAACGAAGTGCTCGATTTCGCACTGACGGCCAGCCAGATCGCTGGCGGGACGGCTGCGCATGGCGGCTCCGACAACTTCGATGTCGGCAACGTCCGCATCTACCGCGACAATACGTCATCGGGAACGGTCGGCAGCTTCGATGCGGCCGATACGCTCGTCACCTATATCGACGAGCTTGCAACCGATACGCCGATCCGTCTGTTCGTCGTCGCCGACGTCCCGGCCGGTCTTTCCACCGGTGCTGTTGCGGGCGTCCAGCTCCGCGCGACGGCACGTGAAGGTGGGGCTTCGGGCACGCAGGGCGCTGCGATTACGCAAACTGCCGGGGCCAATACGGCCGCCAAGGACACTGTCTTTGCGGACGTCGCCGGGGTGAATGACGCCAATCGCGACGCGTCGCATAGCGCCGCCGACGATTATACGGTCAAGACCGCGACGCTCACGGTAACCAAAACCAGCCGCGTGGTCGACGATCCGTTCAACGGAACGACGAATCCGAAGCTGATCCCGGGGGCGACGGTGGAATATTGCATCCTCGTCGCCAACGCCGCGGGCGGTGCCAGCGCCACGTCGGTCGCGATCAACGACAGCGTGCCGACGCAGCTGACCTATGTCGCCGGTTCGGCGCGGGTCAACGGCACGGTTACGGCGGGCACCTGCAACACCGACGGCGTTGCGGCAGGGACCAACTATGCCGCGCCGGTCGTGTCGGGCACCGTTGCGACGGTGGCCGCGGGCGACACGCGCACCCTGTTGTTCCGCGCGACCGTCAACTGACAGGACCAGCGAAGGGGGCGGCGGCGCGCATGGCGCGGCACCGCCCCCTTCAGGACCGGCGATGACCTTCGGCTCGAAAACCCTCTCCTATGTGACCGCCCTGGTCGCGGCAGCCCTGCTGCCTGCGGCACCCGCGGCGCATGCGCAGGTGATTTCGAATACCGCGTCGGCGCAGTGGACGGGCAGCGGCGGCGCGGCGCAAACGCTCTCCAATCGCGTCGATGTGACGGTGCTTGCAAGGCCGCCTGAGCAGCCGGTCATCAGCACCTACCGCCTGGTCGACAGCGGGGGCAACAAATCGGTTCCGGTCGTTCCGACGCCCTGCGGCGGGTCGATCATCGCCGCACAGGGCCTGAGCGCCGCGAGCGCGGGCCAACTCATCCAGCTTGCCGGACCCTATGCCGGCCTGCCGACAAATCCGGCGTCGCTGCAGAGCACCGCCAGCTTCCGGGCGGGCGAAATGCTTGTCGTCGGCGTCACCCTCGCCTCCGCAAATACCGATCCGGCGCAGCGCGACCTGCTGCCCGTCAGCATCGACTTGCAGAATGGCGATCATGAACAGATCACGCTGACCGAAACCGCGCCAAACAGCGGCGAATTTGTCGGTATCATCAACACGATCGGCGTTCCGCCCGCCGTGGTTGCCGGCGATTGCCGCCTGTCAGTCACGCCGGGCGCGCCAATTCAGATCCGCGTCACCGATCGCGCCAATGCGAGCCTCGTCGCCATCGCGACGATCGACTTTCTGGTCGATCCCTTCGGCATCGTCTTCGACAGTGGCGATGGTTCGCCCGTCGCGGGCAGCCGCGTCACGCTGATCGACGCAGCAACCGGCCAGCCGGCGCAAGTGTTCGGCGACGACGGAACCTCCTCCTACCCGTCCACGGTCGTCACCGGGCAGAACGTCACCGACAGCGGAGGCACGGTCTATACCTTCCCCGCGGGCGACTATCGCTTTCCCTTTGTGGCGCCCGGCACCTATCGACTGCTCGTCGAACCGCCCGCGCCTTACACCGCGCCCTCGGCTTCCAGCCCTGCGGATCTTGCGGGCTTGCGCCGTCCCGACGACGGTCAGCCCTTCACGATCACCGACGCGAGCTACAGCCGCGCCTTCACGCTTTCCAGCCCTGCCCCGGTGCGGGTCGATATTCCCGTCGATCAGCCCGGCCAGCCGTTGGTGATCGCCAAGACGACTTCGACGCAGATCGCGGTGCCCGGCGATGTCGTCCAGTATCGCATCACCGTGTCGAACCGCGACGCGCGGCGGACGACCGGCGCAGTGACGGTCAGCGACCAGTTGCCCGCCGGGATGCGCCTTCGCGCCGATACGGTTCGCATCGACGGCACGCGCGTCGACCCGATCGTGGCAGCCGACGGACGCAACTTCAGTGTCGCCCTTCCCTCCATCGCCCCCTCGGCGTCGGCCCTGCTGACCTATGTCGCTGAAGTCACCGTTTCGGCGCAGCCGGGCAGCGCGCTCAATCGCGCGACGGCGCAGGACAACCGCGGGACCGCCAGCAACGTCGCCGAAGCGACGATCGCGATCAAACGCGACCAGCTTGGCGACCGTATGACGATCATCGGCCGTATCACCGACGGCGGCTGCGCCGTCGACCCGGGCAAGGCTCGCGGGATCGGCGGCGTCCGCGTGATGCTCCAGGACGGCAGCTACACCGTCACCGACGAGGATGGCCGCTATCATTTCGAAGGCGTTCGCCCGGGCCTGCACGTCGTCCAGATCGATCCTTCGACCCTGCCGCTCGACCGCGCGCCGGTCGATTGCGCCCGCTCCACCGTCGATACCGGCAGCGCGATCTCGCGCTTCGCCGAAGGTCGCGGCGGTTCGCTGAAGCGCGCCGATTTCCGGGCCGCGATCAGCGCGCCGCGCGCCGCTCCGGCGACCAACGCTGCCGAAACCCGCAAAGTGTTGAGCGACCCCGAAGCCGCAGGCGCCAATCGCGACTGGCTT
This sequence comes from Sphingopyxis sp. P1IMeth2, assembly GCF_900185685.1. Lineage (NCBI taxonomy): Bacteria > Pseudomonadati > Pseudomonadota > Alphaproteobacteria > Sphingomonadales > Sphingopyxidaceae > Sphingopyxis > Sphingopyxis sp. P1IMeth2. Next base: position 115,373 of record NZ_FYAT01000017.1, on the reverse strand, counting down.
GCCGGCCAGGCACCGGGCATCGGTTGGATCTTTCCCGAACCCGATCATAATCCGCGCGGCAAATCGATCCGCGCCGCAGTCAAGCATCTGCCGGGGCAGCGCGTGACGCTCAGTATCAATGGCAAGCCGGTCAACGCGCTCAATTTCGAAGGCGTCAGCAAGTCGGCCGATGGCAGCGTCGCGGTCAGTGTCTGGCGCGGGATCGAGATTGCCGAGGGCGAGAATCGCCTCGAAGCGAAGGTCGAGGATGCGAACGGCGCGCCGGTGCAGACGATCGAGCGCAATGTCCATTATTCGATCACGCCGATGCGCGCGACATTGGTGCGGGAAAAATCGGTGCTTGTGGCGGACGGTGTCACGCGCCCGGTAATCGCTGTGCGCCTGACCGATCGCGACGGCAAGCCGATCCGCGCCGGGCTGACGGGCGATTTCAGCGTCCCCGCACCCTATTACCCGGCGGTCGAGGCCGAAGCGCAGCAGGCACGTCAGCTCGCCGGCCTCGAACGCGCACAGCCGGTATGGAAGACCGAAGGTGACGACGGTCTTGCCTTCATCGAGCTCGAACCGACGACCGCTTCGGGAACCCTGACGATCGATTTCCGCTTTCGCGACACCAAGGTCGAGCGCCAGCAGACGATCGAAACCTGGCTCGATCCGGGCAATCGCCCCTGGACCGTGGTGGGCTTTGCAGCCGGCACGCTCGGCTACAATACGCTGGACGACCGCATGGAAGCCGTCGCGGAGAAGCTCGACGACCTCAACGCCGATGCGCGGCTCGCACTCTATGCCAAGGGCCGCATCCAGGGCAAATGGCTGATGACGCTGGCCTATGACAGCGACAAGGAACAGGACGACGCGCGATTTGGCGGCGTGATCGATCCGCGCGCCTATTACACCATTTACGCCGACCGCAACGAGACGCGCTATGATGCCGCGTCGGTTCGCAAGCTCTATCTGCGGCTCGAACGGCCGCAATTCTATGCGATGTTCGGCGATTTCGAGACGGGCATTTCGGAGCCGCAGCTTGCCCGCTATCAGCGCGCGCTCAACGGTGCCAAGATGGAGTATCGCGGGCGCAACCTCGGCGCGACGGCCTTCGCCGCCGATACGCCCTACCGCTTCCGCCGCGACGAGATTCAAGGCAATGGCCTGACCGGCCCCTATCAGCTCGCTGCGCGGGACATTCTGCCGAACAGCGACCGCATCACGATCGAAACGCGCGACCGGCTGCACAGCGAACGCATCGTCGACAGCAAGACGCTGACGCGCAACCTCGACTATGACATTGATTATGCCGCTGGCACGCTGCGCTTTCGCGAGCCGATACTCAGCCGGTCCTCGGCGCTCGATCCGCAGTTTATCGTCGCCGAATATGAAGTCGATGGCGTCGGCGAACGGGTGCTCAATGCCGGCGGCCGCGTAAGCTATCGCAGCGACGACGACCGGCTGCGCGTGGGCGCGACGCTGATCCACGACGAGGATAATGATCGCAAAACCAACCTCGGCGGCGTCGATGCGCGCTTCCGGCCCGATGCCGATACCGAGGTTCGCGCCGAAATCGCGGTCAGTGACGCAAGCAGCAAGGCAGGCAGCAGCAACAGCAGCCCCACCGGGACCGCGAAGGCGTGGCTGATCGAGGCCGAGCATCATAGCAGCAGCGCCGATTTCCTCGCATATATTCGCGAACAGGAAAGCGGCTTCGGCACCGGTCAGATCAGCAGCAGCGAAAATGGCACGCGCAAGTTCGGTTTCGACGGGCGGCTGCGCGTTGGTCGCCAGCTTTCGGTGACGGGCAGCGCGTGGCAGGAGGATTATCTCGACACCGATGCCCGCCGCCGGGCAGCGCGCGCGCTGGTCGAATATGACAATGGCACCACGCTGCTCCGCGCCGGACTGACCCACGCCGACGACCGGCTCAGTGACGGCAGCACCAACAAATCGGACATCGTCCAGCTCGGTGCGACGCAGCGGCTGCTCGACAAGCGCCTCGAACTCGACGCGCAGAGCGAATTCGCCCTGGGCGGACAGGATGCAAGCGTCGATTTCCCGACCCGTCAGCGGCTCGGCGCGCGGTTCGCGATCACGCGCGACGTCAATCTGGTCGGTAGCTACGAAATCGCCGACGGCAGCAGCGTGAAGGCCCGCACCGCGCGGCTGGGCTTCGATCTCGCGCCATGGGCCGGGGCACGCCTGCTCGCGACCGCCAACCAGCAGGATATCAGCGAATATGGCCCGCGCAGCTTTGCGGCCTATGGCCTGTCGCAGTCGCTGCGGCTCGGCGAGCGCTGGTCGGTCGATCTCTCGGTCGATGGCAACCGCACCCTGGGCGGCATCCGCGCGGGCGATGTCCTGAATGCCGGCCAGCCTGCTGCGTCGGGAGGCTTCCTCGCGGGCAACGGTGCGCTGACCGAGGATTTCGTGGCGGTCAGCACCGGCGCCACCTATCGCGCCGACCGCTGGACGATCACGGGCCGCGCCGAATATCGCGATGGTGAGCTTGCCAATCGCTATGGCCTCACGCTCGGCGGGCTGCGCCAGCTTGGCGAAGGCCGGGCGCTCGGCGCGCTCTTCACCTATGCGAAAGCCAGCGGCACCGGCACCACGCCGTCGACCGAAGTGATCCAGTTCGAACTCAGCTGGGCGCACCGTCCGGCCGATTCGCGGCTGTCGTGGCTCAACAAGACCGAAGTCCGTTCGGACAAGGTGCGCGATGCTGTCGCGGGTCAGGCCGGGCCGATCGGCGGCGCGGCGCTGACGATCGACGGCGATGCGACCAGCCGCCGCGTCATCAACAGCCTGTCGGTCAACTGGTCGCCGCTCGGTGATCGCGGCGATCGGCGCGACGGCGACCGGCTATGGTATGAACGCGGCGAATTCGGTTTCTTCTGGGGCACGCGCTATAATTTCGACCGCTTCGGCGCCGATGACGTCAAAGGTTGGTCGAACATGCTCGGCGCCGACTTCCGCTTCAATCTGGGTGAGCATGTCGACGTCGGCGCCTCCGGGAGCGTTCGCGTCGGCACCGGCGGCGATACCGTCGCCTGGGCCGCCGGCCCGACGCTGACCCTCGCGCCGATGGCCAATGCGAATGTCACCTTCGGTTATAATTTCGCGGGCTTCCACGACCGCGATTTCGAGGATGCGCGCTTTGCCCGCTCGGGTGCCTATGTGACCTTCAAGCTGAAGTTCGACCAGACGAGCTTTGCCGGGCTGGGATTGTAACGCAGCTTGGATAGCCGTCATTGCGAGCGCAGCTACGCTCCTCGCAATGACGGCATAGACTCAGTCCGCGAACAGTAGAACCGGCGTCTCGATCAGCTTCTTGAGCGCTTGCACATAGCTTGCAGCGTCCCAGCCATCGACAACGCGGTGGTCGCAACTGATCGACAGGTTCATCAGCTTGGCGCGGCGGATATCGTCGCCGTCGAAAACCGGGCGTTCGACGATCTTGTTCGGGCCGATGATCGCGACTTCAGGCCGGTTGATCACCGGCGTCGTCGCGATACCGCCAAGCGGGCCGAGCGAGGTGACGGTCAGCGTTCCGCCGGTCAGCTCCTCGACCTTGGCCTTGCCCGTGCGTGCGGCTTCGGCGAGGCGGGCGATTTCGCTCGCGAGCTGCCACACATTCTTGTCCTGCGCGTCGCGGATCACCGGGACCATCAGGCCGGCATCGGTCTGCGTTGCCATGCCGAGATGCACGGCACCGTAACGCGTCACTACACCGCCCTCGTCATCGTAGCGCGCGTTGATCATCGGAAATTGCGGAATCGTCCGGCAGATCGCGACGATCAGGAAGGGCAGCATCGTCAGCTTCGGACGCCCGCCGCGATTGGCATTGAGGTCGGCGCGCATCTCTTCGAGCGCGGTGACGTCCATTTCCTCGACATAGGTGAAGTGCGGGATCGCGCGCTTCGATGCCGCCATATTCTCGGCGATCTTGCGGCGCATGCCGATGACCTTGACCGGCTCGTCGGCGCGGGCGCGACTGGCGCCGGGGGCATGATAGCCCTGCCCGCCGCTGTAACGGAGGAATGCGTCGAGATCGGCATGGCGAATGCGGTCGCCGTCGGAATGGACCTGCCCCAGATCGATGCCCAAATCCTTCGCGCGGGCACGAACGGCGGGTGATGCGAGGATGGCTCTACCCTGTTCCGTCCGGGCAGAGCCAGTCGAAGCCCCGTCCTTCGTTTCAGCGGTAGAAGACAAGGGCGGCCCTTCGACAGGCTCAGGGCGAACGGCTTGGCGAGACGTAGGCGTTTCCGCAGGTGCGGCCTCTTCTACGCCCGGCGTTTCGGCCGCGATGTCCTCTTCGAATTCCTCTTCGGCGATCACATCCTCGACCGCGGCTTCGCCATCGGTTTCGATCACCGCTAACGTCGAGCCGATCGAAACCATGTCGCCGACTTCGCCGGCGAGTTCGACCACGACGCCGGACACGGGCGATTCCATTTCGACCGTCGCTTTGTCGGTCATCATGTCGGCCAGCTGGGCGTCTTCCTCGACGCGCTCGCCGATCTTGACGTGCCAGGCGACGATCTCGGCCTCGGCGATGCCCTCGCCAATGTCGGGCAGGCGAAACGAATAGCGAGCCATGGCGGTCAATCCTTCATGATCTTTTCGAGCGCGGTCGCGATGCGCACGGGCCCGGGGAAATAAGCCCATTCGAGGCTGTGGGGATAAGGCGTGTCGAAACCCGTCACGCGCTCGACCGGCGCCTCGAGATGATAGAAGCAGCGTTCCTGGACGAGGGCCGCCAGTTCGGCGCCAAAGCCCGAGGTGCGCGTCGCTTCATGGATGATGAGGCAGCGCCCGGTCTTCTTTACCGAGGTTTCGATCGCATCGATGTCGAGCGGCAGCAGCGTCCGCAGGTCGAGGATTTCGGCGTCGACGCCCATCTCCTCGATCACCGTCTTGGCGACATGGACCATCGTGCCATAGGCCAGCACCGTCACCGCCTCGCCGGCGCGCACAGTGGCCGCCTTGCCCAGTTCGATGCGGTAATAATCTTCGGGGACCGCGCTCGCATCATGCTTCGACCAAGGTTCGACCGGGCGGTCGTAATAGCCGCTGAACGGACCGTTATAGATGCGCTTGGGTTCGAGGAAGACCACAGGGTCATTATCCTCGATCGCGGCGATCAACAGGCCCTTCGCATCATAGGGGTTCGACGGAATGACCGTCTTCACGCCGCAGATATGCGTCATGATGCTTTCGGGCGACTGGCTGTGCGTCTGGCCGCCAAAAATGCCGCCACCGAACGGCGTGCGCACCGTCATCGGGCAGATAAAATCGTTCGCTGAACGATAGCGCAGCCGTGCCGCCTCGCTCACGAGTTGGTCGAGCCCGGGATAGATATAGTCGGCGAACTGGATTTCGGGGACGGGTCGCAGGCCATAGGCGCCCATGCCGACGGCGACGCCGATGATGCCGCATTCGTTGATGGGGGTATCGAAAACGCGCGTCTTGCCGTGCTTTTTCTGAAGGCCCGCGGTGGCGCGAAAGACGCCGCCGAAAAAGCCGACGTCCTCACCCATCACGACGGTGTTGGGATCGCGTTCGAGCATGATATCCATGGCGCTGTTGATCGCCTCGATCATGTTCATCGTCTTGGTCTGGGTTTCGCCGGCCATCATTCGGGCTTCCAATTGGGGCCGAACTTCTTTTCCTGTTCGGCCAGCATCTGATCGCACTGCTCCTTGAGATGCCAGGGCATTTCCTCGAAGACATCCTCAAACATCGTTTCGAACGGCTGGTGCATGCCGTGGCCCAGTATCCCGAGCTTTTCCGACTGCTTCTGCGTCGTCTTTACCAAATCATCGAGCTCGGCGCGCAGCGCATCATGCTGGGCATCGTCCCATTCGCCGAGCGCAATCAGATGCTGCTTCAGACGCGCGATCGGGTCGCCGAACGGCCATGCGCTCGCTTCCTGCGCGGCGCGATAGGCGCTCGGGTCGTCGGAGGTGCTGTGGCCTTCGGCGCGATAGGTAAAATGTTCGATCAGCGTCGGACCATTATTCGTCCGTGCCCGGTCGGCGGCCCATAAGGTCGCGGCATAGACGGCAAGCGGGTCGTTGCCGTCGACGCGCAGGCCGGCGATGCCATAACCGACCGCGCGCGCCGCAAAGGTCGTCCGCTCGCCGCCGGCAAAGCCCGAAAAGCTGGAAATCGCCCACTGATTGTTGACGACGTTGAAGATGACCGGCGCATTATAGACGGTCGCAAAGGTCAGCGCCGAATGGAAATCGCCTTCGGCCGACGACCCTTCGCCGCACCAGACGGTGGCGATGCGGTTGTCGCCCTTCGAGGCCGACGCCATCGCCCAGCCCACCGCCTGGGGATATTGCGTCGCGAGATTGCCAGAAACGCTGAAAAATCCGTGCTCGGGCGCCGAATACATGATCGGCAACTGCCGCCCGAGCAGATGGTCGCCGCGGTTCGAATAGATCTGGTTCATCATCTGAATCAGCGGGTAATCGCGTGCGATCAATATGCCTTGCTGGCGGTAGCTCGGGAAGCACATGTCGGCGCGGTCGATCGCCATCGTCGAGGCAACCGAGGTGGCCTCCTCGCCCGTGCATTTCATGTAAAAGCTGGTCTTGCCCTGGCGCTGGGCCCGGAACATGCGATCGTCGAAGGCGCGGACGAGCATCATGTAGCGCAGCATCGCGCGCAGCCGTTCGGCGCTGAGCTTCGGATCCCACGCGCCCTTCGCCTGCCCGTCGAAATCGAGCACGCGGACGAGGCCGTAGCACATGTCGCGCATCGCATCGGGCTTGGTCGCTTCGCCCGGACGCGGGGTCGCTTCGACCGCCGGAACGTCGATATCGCCAAAGTCGGGCGTGTCGCCGGGGCGATAGCGGGGTTCGGGAATATGGAGCGACAGCGGCGGCAAATTGCTCGCCGGGCGCCGATGCGTTTCGGGCATATCTTCGTCCCTTCAGGGCGCGAATCGCCGCGCCGTTATATTTCAATTGGACGACATATTATTACTTCCTGCATAGCAATGCAATGTCGGCCTCTCAGACCGCGACGGGCGCGGAAATGTGCGCCTGCGGGGCGTAATTCTCGACCGCGAAATCGTCGAACGCATAATCGAAAATGCTCGAAGCCTGCCGAAGGATGCGCAATCGCGGTGCGCCCGATGGAACGCGCCGAAGCTGCTGCTCCACAAGCTCTGCGTGATTGAGGTAAAGATGGACGTCGCCGCCGGTCCACACCAGTTCATGGGCATGAAGGCCGCATTGCGCCGCAACCATCCGCGTCAGCAGCGCGGCTTCGAATATGTTGAAGGCAAAACCCAGGCCGAGGTCGCACGACCGCTGGAACAGAAGGCACGACAGTCCGCCGTCGCGCCGCACATGAAACTGATAGGTCATGTGACAGGGCGGCAGCGCCATGCGGTCGAGATCGGCGACATTCCAGCCGGTGAAGATATGCCGGCGCGATCCGGGGTTGTTGCGGAGCGAGTCGATCAGCGCGGCGATCTGGTTGTGCCCCTGTTCCGCGCGGCGGAACAGGCCCTCGCCCGCCGGCTCATAGCGCGGCCAATTGACCCACTGATGACCGTAGACCGGCCCCAAATCGCCCCACGCCGCCGCGAAATCAGGATCGGCGACGATCCGCGCCTCGAACGCTTCGGCGTCGATCTCCTCGCCCGTCGCGCGGCGATATTTCTCGAGCGGCCAGTCGGTCCAGATGCGGACGCCCTGCGCAACGAGCGGTCGGATATTGGTGTCGCCGGTCAGGAACCACAACAGCTCGCGTAGTGCCGTTTTCCAGTAGACGCGCTTGGTTGTGAGCAAGGGAATGGCATCGTCGCGCAGCGAAAAGCGCATCGTCTCGCCGAATAGCGAGCGCGTCCCGACCCCGGTGCGGTCGACGCGTTCGTCGCCTTCGGTCCATATCCGACGCATAAGGTCGAGATATTGAAGTTCATAATGGATGGATTCGGACAAGACTCGCTCCCGGCATTGCGGCCTCTTTGCTAGGCGGCAGCGACGCGGCCCGCAAGCGCCCCGCCCGACCTCGCATCGTTTCGGCCCAGTCCCGGCTTGGCGCGCACGGCCCTGGAGCGCAGATTTCGGCAATGGCGCTCGCTTTCCCTCCTGCCCGCCCTTTCGACGGCCCGACGCTGAGCGGCTTCGTCGATCGCGACGCGGAGGATGCGGTTGCCCGCGATCTGCTGCGCGCCGAGTTTCCCGCCGACCGCGAGCGGTTGATCCTCGCCGGATTCGACGGCTTCGGACGCCTGATGCGGATCGAATGCTGCGAAGGCGGTATCGACCGCCGCTGCACGATAGCACCCGCCTGCTGACACCGGCTGATCGGCCGGGGCGCCGCGACCGTGCTGATGGCGCATAATCACCCGTCGGGCTGCGCCTACCCGAGCGAAGCCGATCTGGCCGCAACCGGCGAGGCGATGGATTTTCTCCGCCGAATCGCCGTCGATTTGACCGATCATCTGATCTTCGTCGATCATGGCCATTTCAGCTTTCGCCGCGCGCAATTGCTCTAAATCGGCGAATCTCGCCAAAGCTGCCGATTGGCGCTTGAAGTTCCGAAAAGGCGCGTCTAGAGGACCGCCCTGCCCTCGCGCCGGTCCGCCGGCGCCAGAGATCGGTCGGGGAGTAGCTCAGCCTGGTAGAGCACTGTCTTCGGGAGGCAGGGGCCGGAGGTTCGAATCCTCTCTCCCCGACCAGTTTCGCATTGCTGCAGATTTTGCACAGACGCGTCTTGTAACGCGTCGCGACCCATCCTAAATTGATCCTACGCCGCCATGGTTTTCCCCCTTTCCATCGCGGCGAGCGCCTCGTCCTAGCGGACGTGGGTGCGTCCTCCCTGGACCCTGGCCACCTCGTACTCCGGTACGAGGTGGTTTTTTATTCGGCGGCCAGCGGCAGCATGTCGCCATCGGGACGCATCTGCCCCGCCGCATCGATCAGGCCGGCGAACCAGCGTGCAAGCGCGCCCGAACGGGCCGCATCGACGCTCTTGTCGGGGTGCAGATAGAGGCTCCGGTCGATTTCGATCTGAACCGCATGGATGCCCGCCAGCGGTCGCCCGTGCGTGCGCACGATATGCCCACCCGCATAGGGCTGGTTGCGCGTCACGGCGACGCCGAGCCGTGCGGCACTGTCGAGAAGCAGGTCGGATAGCCACTCGCCCGCCGATGTGCCGAAGCGATCGCCGATCACGATGCGCGCCCCATGACCTGGCTGTCCGGACGGAATCGAAGGCATGCTGTGCAGGTCGATCAGAATGGCGTGGCCGAAGCGATCACGCGCCGCAGCGAGTTCTTCGGCAATTGCTGCATGATAGGGCCGATGCAGCGATTCGAGACGCCAGTGCAGCGCGGCCCGGTCGATCGGACGTTTCCACAATGTCCCGCAGTCGGCGAGCCGCGTCGGCACGACGCCCAGCCCGGCGCGCTCCTTGCGGCCCGGCGCCGAAAATTGTGCGCGAAGCGGCACTGCGACCTCGGCGGGCGCCATCTGCCCCTCGCCGCGATTGCAATCGGCGACTGCGCGCGCCCACAGCGCCTGCACCACCGTCGCGCCGGCCTCGACCGCACCCGCCGCGATGACATCGCACCAGCGATCCTCCAGCCGCTCGAGATCGGCGATCGGCACGCGCGCCGCTGCAAGTATTTCAGGGGGATAGAGGCGCCCGGCATGCGGGATCGACACCACGACGGAGCCTGGCGCGTCGGGACGTTGGACCGCGATTGCGGCGGGCGGAAGGGTGCGGTGCGGCATCGATGAGAGAGGGTGGCAAAAAAGCGCCGACGAATCCAGCGACGCGGGAATTTGTTAAATCTCTCCCGCTATGACACAGTTTCATTCGAGGGGTGCGGTACGCGCGATTACGCGATCGGGCGCAGCCGGAAGACAGGGGCAGAATTTTACGATGATCCGCATCTTGCTCGCCGAAGATGATGATGTGATGCGCGAATATCTGGCGCGGGCGCTGACCGGCGCGGGTTATCATGTGACCGCGGTCGACCGCGGGACCGAAGCGGTCCCCTATATCGATTCGGGCACCTTCGACCTGCTCCTCTCCGATATCGTGATGCCCGAAATGGATGGTATCGAGCTGGCGCAGCACACCGCAAAGGCGGCGCCGCAAACGCAGGTGATGTTCATCACCGGATTCGCGGCGGTATCGCTGCGCGCCGAAGAGAATGTCCCGCAAGCCAAGCTGCTGTCCAAGCCCTTTCACCTCAAGGATCTGGTGCGCGAGGTCGACATGCTTTTCGGCCGTGCCGATCGCAGCAACCAACAATAATTTCAACTTTGCGCGCGAAGGGCTTGCCAGCCTGCGCCGAGCCCTTTAAGGGGCGCGTCACCCCAAAACGTGTGGGCGTGTAGCTCAGTGGTAGAGCACTGTGTTGACATCGCAGGGGTCGCAAGTTCAATCCTTGCCACGCCCACCATTTTCCTCCCTTTCGATTGGCCCTGATCCCTTCGCCGGGTGGTGGCAGACCATGATCTGCCGTATCGTAGACATCATGAACATCGACATATTTCGGCGGATCGGAATCGTAGGCTCGGGCCGCGTGGCGCGCGCCTTGGCGCTCGGACTGAAGCCCGCGTCGCACGAACCGCCCTTGCTATGGGGACGTTCGCCCGCGCAACTGGCCGAAGCGGAGCGGCAAGTCGATGGCATCGAAACCACCCCCACCCTTGGGGCACTCGTCCAAACATGCGATGCGATTGCGATCGCCGTTGCCGATGACGCCCTTTCCGGCATCGTGGCCACGTTGGCGGCCGAAGCATCCAAGACGCCGCCCTCGCATTTCGTTTTCCACGTCAGCGGCCGCAGCGGAGCCGCGCCTCTGGCGCCGCTGCGCGATGCGGGTTGGCTGACGGCCGCTATCCATCCGGCGATGACCTTCACCGGCAACCCGCCGGGCGAAGTCGCGCGGATGGCGGGCGCCCGTTTTGCGATCACCGGATCGAGTGCCAACGCAGCCGTGCATGCCAAGCGGGTCGTCGGCCTGCTCGGCGGTGTTGCGGTCGAAATTCCCGAAGAGCGCCGCGCGCTTTATCACGCGGCGCTCTGCCACGCGTCGAACCATCTCGTGACACTGATTGCCGATGCCGCGCAGGCTCTTGAACGCGCGGGAGTCGACGCGCCGCGCGCGCTGCTCGCGCCGCTGGTGCAGGCTGCTCTGGACAACAGCCGCGACCGCGGGTTCGGTGCCCTTTCGGGACCGTTGCTGCGCGGCGACGTTCAGACGATCCGTGATCATGTTGCGGCGCTTGCCGCGCATGATCCCGACCTTGTCGCCGCATATCGGGCCATGGCGGTTGCCACGATAGACCGGCTCGAACACGAGGGCGCACGGCCCGACGCAGCGCTGCGCCGCGCACTGGACAGCAGCGGCGCTGTTCCCTAATCGTTCGCGCATAATGGATACCCCCTCATCCCTCCCCGAATTGCCACCGCCCTCGCCGTCGGACCCGCCCTATCTGCACGGCCTGAACGGCCCGCAGCGGCAGGCCGTTCTCACCACCGAAGGGCCGGTGCTGATGCTCGCCGGAGCCGGCACGGGCAAGACCGCCGCACTGACGGCGCGGCTGGCGCATATCATCGCGACGCGGCGCGCCTGGCCGTCGGAAATCCTGGCCGTCACCTTCACCAACAGGGCGGCGCGCGAGATGCGCGAACGCATCGGGCGGATGATCGGCGACGCGGTCGAGGGCATGCCCTGGCTGGGCACCTTTCACAGCATCTGCGCGAAAATGCTGCGCCGTCACGCCGAACTCGTCGGCCTGCAAAGCAATTTCACCATCCTCGACACCGACGACCAGCTTCGCGTGCTCAAGCAGATCATCTTGGCCGAGGGACTCGATGAAAAGCGCTGGCCGGCGCGCCAGCTCGCGGCGCTGATCGACAAGTGGAAAAACCGCGGCCTGACGCCGCCCGACCTCGATGCAGGCGACAAGGAAGCCTATGCTGACGGCAAGGGCGGCCATTTCTATGCGCTGTATCAGGCGCGGCTGAAGACGCTCAACGCCTGCGATTTCGGCGACCTGCTGCTACACATGCTGGTGATCCTGAAAAATCGCCGCGATGTGCTCGAATATTATCAGCAGCGCTTCAAATATATCCTCGTCGATGAATATCAGGATACCAACGCCAGCCAGTATCTCTGGCTGCGGCTGCTGGCCCAGGCGCGCAAGAATATCTGCTGCGTCGGCGACGACGACCAGTCGATCTATTCGTGGCGCGGCGCCGAGGTCGCGAACATCCTGCGCTTCGAAAAGGACTTTCCCGGCGCGACGGTAATCCGGCTCGAGCAGAATTACCGATCGACCCCGCAGATATTGGCGGCCGCGTCGGCGCTGATTGCGCAGAACAGCGACCGCCTCGGCAAGACGCTGTGGACCGAACTCGATGCGGGCGACAAGGTGCGCGTCGTCGGCGTGTGGGACGGCCCCGAAGAAGCGCGGCGGATCGGCGAGGAACTGGAAGATTTGCAACGCCGGCGTGTCTCGCTCGACCGCGCCGCCATCCTCGTCCGCGCGCAGTTCCAGACCCGCGAATTCGAGGATCGCTTCATCGCGATCGGCATGCCCTATCGCATCGTCGGCGGCTTCCGCTTCTATGAGCGCGCCGAAATTCGCGATGCGCTCGCCTATTTGCGCCTCGTCCAGTCGCCCGCCGACGATCTGGCGTTCGAGCGGATCGTCAATGTCCCGAAGCGCGGATTGGGCGACAAGGCGGTGGCGCGGATCCACCAGTTCGCGCGGATCGACCGGACCCCGCTGTTTCATGCGGCGTCACGGATTACCGAAACCGACGAGCTGACTCCGCAGGCGCGGCGCCAGCTCGCCAATTTCGTTGCGATGATGCGCGGCTGGCGATCGAAGGCGGGCGAGCTGTCGCACCCCGAGCTGACGCAGCTCATCCTAGACGAATCGGGCTATACCGCGATGCTTCAGGCCGATCGCAGCGCCGAGGCGGCGGGGCGGCTTGAAAACCTCTCCGAACTCGTTCGCGCGATGGAAGAATATGACTCGCTCGAAGCCTTTCTCGAGCATGTCAGCCTGGTGATGGACCGCGACAATGACGACCAGACCGAAACGGTGACGATCATGACGATCCATGCCGCCAAGGGCCTCGAATTCGATCATGTCTTCCTCGCCGGATGGGAGGACGGGGTCTTTCCGTCGCAACGCGCGATGGACGAAGGCGGGACAGCGAGTCTGGAGGAAGAGCGCCGGCTGGCCTATGTCGCGATCACCCGCGCCCGTCAGCGCGCCAGCATCTATCATGCCGCGAACCGGCGCATCTACGGACAGTGGATGAGCAGCATCCCCAGCCGCTTTATCGGCGAAATCCCGCCCGAGCATGTGGCAAGCGAGAACAGCTTCGGCGGCGGCCAGAGCCTTTGGCGGGCCAACTGGTCGGCACAGGGCGATCCTTTTGCGCATGTTGCCGAGCGCCAGCCGGCCCGCACCATGACGCGCGGCCCGGCGTGGCAGCGCGCGATCGCGCAATCATCGACTGTCACCCGCGCGCCGGCGCCCTCCGAGCGAGCGCCCGCTGCGTCGGTAGGGGCCAAGCCGCGCGCCGACCTCGCCATCGGTATGCGCGTGTTCCACGAAAAATTCGGCTATGGCGAAATCATCGACATCGACGGCAACAAGCTGGAGGTCGAATTCGAGCAGGCGGGCGCGAAGCGGGTGCTCGACGGCTTTGTGAGGGCGGCATGACAACCAAGGATGAATGGCTGCGCAAAGCACGCGAAGCCCATGGCAGGGGCGATTCAGCCGCCGAAGCAGCGGCGCTCGACGCGCTCATTCGAGCGGATCGGACCAACATCGCGGCGCTGATCGCGATGGCGGAACTCAAGCGTCGGCTCAATGACGAGCGTGCCGCCAGCAGCTTCTACCGCTTGGCGCTGGCAACCGCGGCCCAGGCTCGGGACGTGCATCCTGCGCTGCACCCTTCGTTGCAAAGAGCGGAGCAATATTTGTCCGATGTCGACAATGTTCTGGCCGACCACCTGTTCAACCGCCTTCGCGCCGCCGGACTCGACCAACGCACCGCGACCCCGCGTGTAGCCGAGGCTCTGCGACTATTATCGGGCGAACAACCGCTGTATCAACAGCAGCCTAATATGTTCTACTTCCCCGGCCTTGCGCAGCGGGCATTTTTTGATCGGTCGGAATTTGATTGGGTTCCCGAAGTGGAGGCGTCCACCGCCGCCATCCGCGACGAACTGCAAGCCTTGTTGAACGATCCGGGCGAGCATTTTTCGCCCTATGTCGCGGCCAACCCCGATCGACCTCCGCCTAACAATCCATTGCTGGACAAGCCGGACTGGGGAGCGGCCTGGCTGTGGCAAAGTGGTGAGATTGCAAGCGACATGGATCGCTTGTGCCCGCAAACGCTCGCGACGCTGGCGCTCGCCCCGCAGCCAGTGATTCCGGGACGTGCACCCATAGCGTTGTTTTCCCGTCTCAAACCCGGAACCCACATTGCGCCACATCACGGGCTGCTTAATACTCGGCTTATTTGCCATCTGCCACTCGTAGTGCCCGATGGCTGCGGCATCCGCGTCGGCGCCGAAACGCGCGCATGGCGCGAAGGTGAACTGATGATCTTCGATGACAGCTTTGAACATGAAGCATGGAATCGCGGCACCAGCGACCGCACCGTGCTGTTATTCGAGATATGGCGTCCCGACATCGATGCCAATGAACGCGAGCAGTTGACGACGCTGTTTGCCGCCATCGACGCTTATGGCGACGGCCACTGATCCAGAAATTAAAGAAAGGTCGCTGGTGGAGCCGAGGGGAATCGAACCCCTGACCTCTGCAGTGCGATTGCAGCGCTCTCCCATCTGAGCTACGGCCCCGCGACGGGGCGCTCTTAACGGGACTGGTTGACACTGGCAACGGCTTTTCTGACGATAGGAAATATCTTCGGATAATTGGGGGAACAATCGATGGCGAAGGCATGGCATCTGGTGCGTCGTCCGCAAGGATTGCCGACGATCGACGATTTTGCGCTGCACGCGCTTCCCGATCTGCCGCTAGAAACCGATCAGCTTCGCGTGCGCAATCACTGGCTGTCGGTCGACCCCTATATGCGCGGCCGGATGAACGATGCCAAAAGCTACGCCGCCTCCTTCCAGCTAGACCAGCCGATGACCGGCGGGGCGATCGGCGAAGTCGTCGAAAGTGCAATGGACGGCTTTGCGCCAGGCGACATCATCCTGCACATGGGCGGCTGGCGCGACGGCGGAACCATCGGGCTGGAGATGACGCCGACCAAGCTGCCTGCCGATCTGCTTGCCGCTGGCATGCCGCCCCAGACTTTTCTTCACAATATGGGGCTGACCGGGGGCACCGCGTGGATCGGCCTTCTCCGCATTGCAGCGGCAAAGCCCGGCGACACGGTTTTCGTGTCCGCCGCCGCAGGCGCCGTTGGCTCGGCGGTGGTCCAGATCGCCAAGGCGCGCGAGATGACGGTTATCGGCTCCGCCGGCGGCGCAGAAAAATGTGCCTGGGTCAAGGATATGGGAGCCGATGCCGTTGTGGATTACAAGGCGGGCCCGCTTGTCCCCGCGCTCACCGAAGCGCTGGACGGTCTCGGCAAAAGCGGCGTCGACGTCTATTTCGACAATGTCGGCGGCGATCATCTCGACGCGGCCTTCGCGGTCGCCAATGATTTCGCCCGCTTTGCCATCTGCGGCATGATCGACGTCTATAATGACGGAAAGCCCCAGGAAATGCGCCACCTGATCCGGACGATCCCGGCGCGTATCCGCATGGAGGGCTTTATCTATACCGACCAGTTCTTCGACTGCATGGAAGAATTCTACGCCGACATGGCAGGGCTGATCGCGAGCGGCGCGGTGACGATGCGCGAAACGGTGCGCGACGGGGTCGAAGCCGCGCCCGACGCGTTCCTTGGTTTGTTTTCCGGCGAGAATATCGGAAAGATGCTCGTCCGCGTCTGACGCGAACGCACTGCCGATCCGGGCCCGGTTTTAGCTACCGAAACCGACCGAAAGGAAGCCCGGCATCGGGCCGTTCCAGCCGTCGTCGGGTTCGTCGTCGCGAACCGGCTTCTGGCGCGGCGCATCGGGCGTCTTGCGTTCGGGGCGCCTGGATGCGCTGCTTTTGGATTCCGCGCGGGGCGCATCGTCCTTCGATTTCGGCTTCGCACCGCCGCGCCGGCTCTTCTTCGCTTGCGGCGGTTGCTTTTCCTCAATCTCTTCGGTGGGTTCCTGACGCTCGCCGCCCGCAAAGATATCGATCTTGTGGCCGGTCAGCTTCTGGATGTTGTCAACCGCCTCCGCATCGGATGGGCTGACGAGCGTGAAGGCCCGGCCCTTCGCCCCTGCCCGCCCTGTACGTCCGATGCGGTGGACATAGTCGTCGGGATGCCAAGGCGCGTCGAAGTTGAACACGTGGCTGACGCCCTTCACATCGAGACCGCGCGCCGCGACGTCGGACGCGACGAGGATGTTGATGTCGCCTTTTTTGAAGCGATCGAGTTCGGCAATGCGGCTCGACTGATCCATGTCACCATGGATCTCGCCCGCGCGATAGCGGTAGCGCTGGAGCGATTTGGCTAGCTCACGCACGGTCGTCTTGCGATTGCAGAAGATGATCGCGGTGCTGATATCCTCTTCCTCGAGCAGCCCGCGCAGCGTTTCGCGCTTGCCGCGCTCGCTGGTCTTGACAAGGAACTCGGTAATATTGACGTTGGTGCTCGCAGGCCGCGCGACTTCGATCGTCTTGGGATTCGACAGGAATTTGTCGGCGAGCTTCTTGATCGGCGGCGGCATCGTCGCCGAAAAGAGCAAGGTCTGGCGATTCGCCGGCAGCTTGGTGCAGATATTTTCGATGTCCGGAATGAAGCCCATGTCGAGCATCCGGTCGGCCTCGTCGATGACGAGGAGGTCGCAGCCGGTGAGCAATATCTTCCCGCGCTCGAACAGGTCCATCAGGCGGCCCGGCGTCGCGATCAGCACATCGACGCCCCGTTCGAGCGCCTTGATCTGATCGCCCATCTGGACGCCGCCGATGAGCAACGCCATCGAAAGCTTGTGATATTTGCCGTATTTTTCGAAATTCTCGGCCACCTGCGCCGCAAGTTCGCGCGTCGGTTCGAGGATCAGCGAGCGCGGCATCAGCGCGCGGGCGCGGCCATGCGCCAGAATGTCGATCATCGGCAGCACGAAGGACGCGGTCTTGCCGGTGCCCGTTTGCGCGATGCCGATAATGTCGCGCATCATCAGAACCGAAGGGATGGCGCCCGCCTGGATCGGTGTCGGTTCGTCATAGCCCGCTTCGGTCACAGCGCGCAAAAGTTCGTCGGAAAGGCCGATGTCGGCAAATTTCATAAGGTCATCATGTCCGGAAAATGTTGTAGCACGGCTTCCCACGCCAGCCGTTGCTGCCGCGCCCCTAGGGGAAGTGGCGGTGAAAAGTCAAGAAAAGCCGACCGATCTGGCCGAAAAATCGCGCGCCGCCCCGCTCAGTCGTCGTCGCGCGCCACCGGGACGAGCAAGCGAAACTCGTCTACCTCGCACTTTGCGCCGGTCCGCGCATGGATTTCGTCACGGCCTTTGCACAGCTGCCCGTCCTTGTTTCCCTTCATGTAGAAGCCGGCATAGAAGTCGAGCGCCCGGCAGCCGCGGTTCAACTGGGCACGCAGCAACTGCTTCTGGCGGGTGATCAGATCGATGCTGTCGCGCTGCACCGCCTCCATCCGCACGATGTTCTTCATCGCGACGCAGCGCGGCCCCTTCTTTTCCTTCCAGATCACCTGCGCTTCGCGCGGACGAACGGGCGGTGGCGGCGGCGCGGGGGCTGAGAAATTATTGATTGGACTACGCTGTGCCGGAACACGGATGATGATCTGCTGCTCGATCACCACCTGGAAAAAGCCGGCATCAGGGGGGGCAATGGCGGGCAACGACGCCTCGACCGGCGGCAACGTTGCCGCGATGTGCACGTCCGACGCGGGCGCAGCCGCCGCGACCAGCAGGGCCAGCGCCGTCACCATGGATGCGCGCGCTCCGCATCACTGTGCCAGGCCATGGCGTTCACCCGATACTCCCGTTCGCTGCAAAGCCCCACAAGGTGGCAATTCATATGCCAACCCTTTAACGACCATGATTGAACAGCAAATGAATTGATGTCGACTCCTATTGCGCGCCCGCGCCCCAACGAGACGCCCTGCATGACCCAACCGCCCTCCGCCGACCTGCTCAACCGCCTCGCCGATCTGCTGGGCCCCAAGGGGTTCACCCGCGATCCCGATGATATGGCACCCTGGCTCACGGATTGGCGCGGCCGTTATCGAGGCCAAGCGGCCGCCATGCTTTCCCCGGCCAATCGTGACGAGGTCGCCGCAGTCGTCAGGCTCTGCGCCGCGGAGCAGGTTGCCATCGTCCCGCAAGGCGGAAACAGCGGCATGGTCGGCGGCGCAACACCCGACGCGACGGGCAACCAGCTTCTGCTCAGCCTGCGGCGCATGAACCGGATCCGTGATATCGACGTCGCCGCCGGATTGGCGATCGTCGAAGCGGGGGTCGTGCTAGAACACCTGCATGGCGCAGCCCTTGCGCACGGACTGCGCTTTCCCTTGACCCTCGGCGGCAAGGGGTCGGCGACGGTCGGCGGGCTGGTTTCGACCAATGCCGGCGGAACGCAGGTGTTGCGGTTCGGAACGATGCGGGCGCTGGTCGAAGGCGTCGAGGCCGTTCTGCCCGACGGCGAGCTTCTCGACGCGCTGGCCCCGCTCAAGAAGGATAATCGAGGCTATGACCTGCGGCATCTGTTCTGCGGCGCCGAGGGCACGATCGGCGTCGTCACCGCCGCGACGCTGCGCCTCGTCCCCGCCGCCGCCGCGCGCGGCACCGCGTGGATCGGCCTTGCTTCGCCCGACGATGCGCTGCGCCTCCTGCGCCGGCTCGACGCCGCGCTCGGTCGCACGCTCGAAGGCTTTGAACTCATCCCCGACGCCTGCCTGCAAGCGGTGCTGCGCCATATTCCGCAGACCCGCGCGCCGCTCGCTGCCTCCGATCCCTGGTATGCGCTCGTCGAGCTGGCCGGTGACGATGGCGATGCGTTGACCGAGGCGCTGGAATCATCGCTTGCAAAGGCGCTTGAAGACGGGCTGATCCGTGACGTCACGATTGCCAAGAACGGAAGCGAAAGCGAGCAATTCTGGCGCCTGCGCGATTCGATCTCGGAGGCCGAGCGCGCCGAAGGCCCCGCCCTCCAGCATGACGTCAGCGTTCCCGTCGACCGGATGCCGCAGTTCATTGCGGAAAACCCCGCGCGCCTCGATGCCGCATTTCCGGGCACGCGGGCATTGTCCTTCGGCCATCTCGGCGACGGAAACGTCCACCATCATGTTCAACCACCAGCCGGCGTCGATGGGCGTGCATGGCTCGCGGCGCACGGCGAGGACGCAAGCCGGATCGTCTACACCCACGTTCTCGAACTCGGCGGCTCGATCTCGGCCGAACATGGTATCGGGCAGATGAAGCGCGAGATGCTCGCCGAACTCGACAGCCCCGCCCGCCTCGCCGCGCTGCGTGCGGTCAAAGACGGACTCGATCCGCTGGGGCTATTCAATCCCGGCAAGTTGGTCGCCCAGAAGGCGCCCTTGGCCTAACGCCCCTTGCGCCGCGCCGCGCCTGCCAATAAGGCGCGCGATTATTCCTTTCGTCCTCGATCCCTTTGGGGGCGCCAATCCGGAGTTTCACCATGGCCACTGCGCCCGCCAACAACCTGCCGCTTTTCTATGGCGACATCGTCCCGCTTTCGAGCGTCGACCATGCCGATTTCCGTGCCCGCCCGCTCGCCGAAGCGAAGTTTCTCGTCGGCCAGCATGCGATTCCGCTGACCGCCGACGAATTCACCTCGGCTTGCCGCTTCTTTCCGATCATCTTTTCGGCTGGCGACAATCCGGTTCCGCTGGCGCTCATGGGCCTCAACGAAGGCGTCAACGTCTTCGTCGACGACGAAGGCAAGCTGAAGAATCCGGTTTATGTTCCGGCCTATATTCGCCGCTACCCCTTCCTTCTCGCGCGCCTCAACCCGGGCAGCGAAGAATTGTCGCTCTGCTTCGACCCGACCTCTGGCGCGGTCGGCAAGTTCGACGAGGGCGACGCCCTGTTCGCTGACGGCCAGCCGAGCGAGCAGACCAAAGCCGTACTCGATTTCTGCCGCAACTTCGAAGAAGCCGGGCAGCGCACCGGCATGTTGGTCGACGAACTCAAAAAAGCCGACCTTCTGATGGACGGCGAAGTCGCCATCCAGCCCGACGGTTCGGACAAGCCCTTCGTCTATCGCGGTTTCCAGATGGTCGATGAAAACAAGCTGCGCGAACTGCGCGGCGATGTGCTGCGCAAGCTGATGCAGAACGGCACGTTGCCGCTCATCTATGCGCACCTGCTTTCGCTCCAGCTGATGCGCGACATCTTTGCCGAACAGGTAAAAGCTGGCAAGGTGCCGGCAATGACGGACGCCCCCGTCGCCTAAGGAGAACGCGATATGGCCACCCTCGCCGATGCCGGATCGACCGCCGACCCGCGCTATACGAAGGTGGCCATATGGCTGCATTGGCTGATCGGCCTTTCGGTCATCATCAATATCGGCCTTGCAATGCTGACCGAAGGTCTTCCGCGCGAAGCGCATCGTGAAGCGATGAACATCCACAAGGCGCTGGGGATAACGATCCTCGTGCTGACCGCGCTGCGCCTATTGTGGCGCCTCGGGCACAAGCCTCCGCCGCTTCCCGCCGGAACGCCCGCATGGCAGCGTCCGGTCAGCAATATCCTGCATTTCCTGTTCTATCTGCTGCTGATCCTGCTGCCGCTGTCGGGCTGGGTCTGGATGTCCGCCGCCGATCGGCCGATCGACTTCTTCGGATTGTTCACCGTTCCGTCGATCGCCGCGCCGTCAAAGGCGCTCGCCGACACGCTGCACGAACGACACGAACTGCTGGGCATCACCATGCTCGTGCTCGTCGTCATCCACATATTGGCGGTGCTGAAGCATCAATATGTCGACCGCACGCGCCTGATGGGCCGGATGAACCCCTTCTGATCCATGCCGCTTGGCGGTCGATCAGAAGTCGATCGCCAGACCCTTCAATTCCCAGTCGCCATAGCGTACCGGGTTGCGGCCGCCGGGCTGCGCCTCCGCGGCATCTTCGACAATCGGTTGCGGCTTGGGCAGCGGTTCGTTGGTCCAGTTTGCGGGCGGTTTGACATCGCCCGGACGCTTGGTCGCGCGGGGGGTGCCGCCGATGTGGTCGGATTGAGGGTCGTGCGCCATGATGAATCCGATATAGGACTTAGTGATGAAGAACGCCAATGATAGCCGACGGAAAATGCCCGAGCGCCGCGGGCGCCGGTCACGAGGCGGCGAAAGTGAGCCCGCCGGCACCGCGCCACGCCGCGCCGCGCTGCGCCTGCTCGACGCAGTGCTGCGCCGCGGTGAAGCGCTCGACATCGCGGCGCATGCCGCCACGCAGGGCCTCCCGCCGTCCGATCGGGCCTTCGCCATTGCCATCGCATCGGAAACGCTGCGCTGGATGGTCGACATCGACGCGCTGATAGATAGCGCAACGCCCCAGCCGCTACCCGAGGACGTGAAGTCGCGCGCCGTGCTGCGGCTCGCGCTCGCCCAATTGCTCGCGCTCGGCAGCCCGCCGCATGCGGTGGTTGCCACCGCGCTGCCGCTCGTACCGGGTGGGCCGCGGCGACTGGTTCACGCGCTTCTGTCGCGCGCACAACAAGACGCGTGGAAACTACCCGAGCGCGCGAGCCTGCCGCCCGCGACGGCGGCGCGCTGGCACGATGCCTGGGGCGCCGAGACGGTTGCCGCGGCCGAACATGGCTGGAGCGCACCGCCGCCGATCGACCTGAGCTTTGCAGCCGAGCCCGACGCCGCGGGATGGGCCGAAGCCCGATCGCTCGCGCCGCGCCATTATCGGCTGGCGCGGGGCAGCGCGGTCGAAGACCTGCCCGGCTTCCGCGATGGCGGCTGGTGGGTGCAGGATCTTGCCGCCAGCATCCCGGCCCGTCTGCTTGGTCAGGGCAATGGCCGGTCGGTGTTCGACTTGTGCGCCGCGCCGGGCGGAAAGACGATGCAGCTCGCCGCGGCGGGCTGGGCGGTGACGGCCGTCGACACCAGCGCGCGCCGGCTCGAACGACTGACCGACAATCTGCGCCGGACGCAGCAGACCGCGGAGATCGTTCAGGCCGACATCCGGCGCTGGGAGCCGGACGCACAGGCCGATGCCGTGCTGCTCGACGCCCCCTGTTCGGCAACCGGCATTTTCCGCCGCCATCCCGATGTGCTGCACCGCATCGAAGACCGGCAGATCGACGAGCTTGCCGCGCTGCAAGGCGAGTTGCTCGCGCGCGCCGCCGGTTGGGTCAAGCCGGGCGGGTCGCTCGTATATGCGACCTGCTCGCTGGAGCGCGCCGAGGGTGAGGAGCAGATCAAGGCGTTTCTGGACGCCCATCCGGCATGGCAGATCGCCCCCGTACGGCCTGACGAATTGCCGCAGGGCGTGTCACCGGATGCCATGGGCTGCGTTCGCACATTACCGGGAATGCTGGCCAATGTGGGCGGGCTCGACGGCTTTTTCGTTGCGCGGCTGCGCGCGCCGTCAACCTGACCCGCGTCAGACGAAAACCCCGGCGACGAGCGAACTCGCCAAGCGGAACGCCCGATCGACGCGCCGATTGACGAGGCAGCGCACGACCGTACGGGTCGCGGCCTCCAGCCGCACGCCGCTCGCCAGCCGCTTGCAATAGTCGACGAACTCGCTGTCGGCCATGCTGGCGACAGCATAGCGGCGCGCGGCGATGATATCGGTCTCCACCATGCGTCCGATGCCGGGCTTTTTGAGCAGCGCATCGAGATCGGCGAGCGGCGGCAACCGCTCCATATCGCGAAAGGGATCGGCGGCGCCCGTCTTGCGCACCAGATGCGCGAGCCGGGCATAGGCGGCCTGTTCGGTCTGCTGCGCGTTGTTGGCGACACTCATCTGTTCCGGCGATCGGCGATAGAGCAGCAGCGTTTCCGGCAGATTGTCGATGTCGGCAATCTCGGAAAGACGCAGGAAGAGGTCGTAATCCTCACAATAGCCGAACGCTGGACGGTAGAGCCCGGCCTTTCGCAACGCATCGGTGCGGAACATCACAGTCGGATTGGCGACCGCGGGTCGCAGTTCGAGTTCGGCGCGCACGTCATCGCAGCCCACCGGTTGCCGGAAATGGCCGCTCCGCCGGCGCCCGCCATTGTCGATCTCGACATATTGCCCACCGAGCGCGCCGAGCGTCGGCGTCCGGTCGAAATGCGCCAGTTGCAGCGCGAAGCGGTCGGGCAGCGAGATGTCGTCGGCATCCATACGCGCCACGAAGGGCGTTTCGACCAGCCCAAGCATGCGGTTCATGCTCGCAACGATGCCCTGATTGGACTGACGGATCAGCCTGATCCGCCGATCGGCTGCCGCCTTGCGTGCGGCGATGTCCCCCGACGCGTCGGTCGAACCGTCATCGACGATGTAAAAGACGAAATCGCCCATCGTCTGGGCCAGGATACTGTCGATCGCCGCCTCGACAAAGCGCGCCGCATTATACATGGGCATGACGACACTGAGCCGCGATGCAGACATGTGGACCGACTTTCAAAAAGCCAGTCAGCTGATGGGGCAACTGCTGGGACGATATCGTTTTGCCATTATCCGCGGCCAGCAAGACCGTCAATTTGGCTTAACCATGTCCGAGCAGCCCCAAAATGGGGCAGGTCGGTGCCGGCCAACCAACGGTCAGCCGGCACCTTGCGCGCTGAATGCGATCAGAAAACCGCCTTCGGGCTCGCTTCCTTCATCATCGCCGCGCGCACCATCGGGATCGGCGGACCGCCGTAGGAAAGGAATTCGTCGTGGAAGGCCTTCCACTTCGTCTTGTCCCCCTTGGTCCAATCCTCGCGCAGCTTGCGAATCATGAGCTTGCCCATCGTGTAGTTGAGATAGAGCGGATCATAGGTGCCGCGCGCCGCCTGCTGCCGCGCGTTGCCCTCGTCCTGATAGCATTGCTCCTTGAACAGCTTTTCCGAATCCGCGACCGTCATTCCCTTGGTGTGAAGACCGATCGCCGACAGGTAGCGGCAGTTGCGCAGAAGCGCGTTCGAAAGCTGGCCGATGTGCGTTTCGGGGTCGCCATCGCCGAGCCCCGCGTCCCACATCATTTCCTCGGTATAATGTGCCCAGCCCTCGGCGAAGGCATAGCCGACGAACAGCTTGCCGAAGATGCTTTCCGCCCGGTTCGAATGCAGGAAATTGAGGAAGTGACCCGGCCAGACCTCATGGACCGAGGTGAAGAGCAGATCCTTCTTCCCCGGTACGAAGTCGAGCTGCGTCTGCTTGTCCCAGCTCGGGTCCGGCGGCGAGATGTAATAGACCGACGGCAGGCCCTTCTCATAGGGTCCGGGGATATCGATATAGGCGCTGTTCTGGCGGTTGTAGGGCGGCGATTCCTCGACCTGCGCCTGTTCCGTTCCCGGGATCGACACGAGATCCTTTTCGACAAGGAAAGCGCGCAGCATCGGAAGCTGGCGCCGCGCCTCGGCCACCGGACCATCGGCGGGCTTGTCGGACCCCATCTTCTTCATGCAATCGGCGATCGTCATACCGGCGGCATAGGTCGCGCACGCCGCCTTCAATGCATCCTGATTGCGCTTGAGGTCGGCCTGGCCGATCCGCTCGAGTTCGTCGAGCGGCGTGTCCACCGCTTCGTTCGTGAGCAGCATCTTCGAAAATTTGTCGGCGCCGAGCGCCCAGCCGTCGGCGCTGCCCGGCTGCGACGCCACATAGGCGGCGAGATCCTTCATCGCCGCGGCCGCCTTGGCCGCAACCTCGTCGAACTGCTTTTGCAGCGCAGGGTCCTTCACATCGGCAAAGGCGGCCTTGGCATCACCCGTGTAATAGTCCGCGAAGCCGCCAAAGCCGGCGCTGCCATATTTGACGAAGGTCGCGGGCATCGGCAGTTTCAGATTCGCTTTGATCTGCGCAGCGGCCGCCGGAACCTTTTCGGCGTAGGAAATGAACGCCTTCATCCGCGTTGCCGGATCGGCATAGGGACGCGAGATATAGACGTTGGGGTCGAGCTGCCCGACGTAGAAGGCCGGGTTTTTATGCGGGAAATCGGCGTCCTTCAGAAAGAAGAGCTGCCCCTGCGCGACATGGACGAGATAATCGCGCTCGAATTTCTCGGCATCGCTCATCTTGCCGTTGAATGCCTGGGCATCGGCGATCGTCTTTTCGAGGAAAGCAATCTGCTTCTGCAATCCCTCCGCCGACCAGTCGGGAAGCTGACCGTCGAACTCATGCTTGCCCTGATAGACCGCGAAATTGGGATTCAACGGGAAATAGCCGGCAAGAAACTGGTCGCGAAATTCGGTCCAATTGGCGGCGGATCCGGCGGACTGCGGCGCCTTTTCGGCGCTGCATGCGGCAAGCACGAGCAGCGCGCCGGCCATCGCCGCGCCGCCGAAGCGGGCAAATTTACGTGTCATTCGATGCGTCTCCCTTGATCGATGGCGACTGTCTGCCACCGCGTCCAACGGGCCGCACCCGATAATCGACGAACGGCGGCGACAAAGCATGCTGGACAGGCGCCAAAAGACGGTTAGGGCAAATCGCAATGGCCACTTCCTCCTCCATCGACGGCCCGTCGAAGCCCCCCTCCCCGCTCAGTTTCGCCGATTATCGCTATTACTGGTTCGCGCGCTTCACCGCGGTCATGGCGACGATCGCGATGGTCGTCGTCATCGGCTATCAGCTCTATGATACGGCGCGCTCCAGCTATGGCATGTCGATCAAGGAAGCGTCGTTCCAGCTCGGCTTGCTCGGCCTCGTCCAGTTCATTCCGCTTGCCCTGCTGACCCCCGTCGCGGGTTGGGCCGCCGACCGGTTCGAGCGGCGGCGCGTCGCGATCTTTTCCAACATGATCGACCTGACGATCGCCGCGTCGCTCGGCTGGTTCACCTGGACCGATGGGCTGACGCTTCCGCTGCTCTTCACCCTCGCGGCGCTGCACGGCGTCGCCCGCGTCTTTTCGGGACCGGCGATGAGCGCGATCGCGCCCAATATCGTGCCGCCAACGGTGCTGCCGCGCGCGATCGCGATGAGCAGTATCGCCTGGCAATCGGCGTCGGTGATCGGGCCGGCGGCGGGCGGCCTGATCTACGCCGTTCACCCGACGTCGGTGTATATCTTCGCAGCCGCCTTGCTGGTCCTTTCAGCCTTCACGGTCAGCAGGGTCCGCCCGGTGCTGCCGCCGCCTCCCGAAGTGCGCCGGCATCCGCTGCGCGAGATGGTCGACGGGCTGCAATTCGTCTGGACCGAGCGCTTCCTGCTCGGCACCATCACGCTCGACCTGTTCGCGGTGATCCTGTCGGGCGCGACGGCGATGCTTCCCGTCTATGCCCGCGACATATTGCATACCGGTTCCGAAGGGCTCGGCTTCCTGCGCGCGGCCCCCGCGGTCGGCGCGGCGATCATCGCACTGGGCCTCGCGTGGCGGCCGATCGAGCGCAACGTCGGGGTCAAGATGCTGTGGGCGGTCGCGGCATTCGGCGCCGGGACGGTCGCTTTCGGCCTGTCGACCAACTTCCTGCTGTCGCTCGCGCTGCTCGTGGCCATGGGCGCTGCCGACATGTTCTCGGTGTTCGTGCGCGGGACGCTGATCCAGCTCAACACACCCGACCATATGCGCGGCCGCGTCAGCGCGGCGTCGGGTCTCGCCATCTCCGCGTCGAACGAATTGGGCGAAATGCGCGCCGGCGCGATGGCGGCGGTGCTTGGCCCGGTGAGCGCGGTGGTCGTTGGCGGTCTTGCGGCGGTCGGTGTGACGGCGCTATGGTCGCGCCTGTTCCCCGAACTGCGCCACGCGCGAACATTTGAACCCCAATTCAAGGCAGACCCTCGATGAAAGCCAATTCGATCCTCGAAACCATCGGCAACACGCCGCACATTCGCGTCGCGAGGCTGTTTCCCGATGCCGAAGTCTGGGTGAAGTCCGAACGCGCCAATCCGGGCGGGTCGATCAAGGACCGTATCGGGCTGGCGATGATCGAAGCGGCCGAGCGCGACGGCAGCCTGAAATCGGGCGGCGTCATCGTCGAGCCGACGTCGGGCAACACCGGCATCGGCCTCGCGATGGCGGCTGCGGTCAAAGGGTATAAGCTGATCCTCGTCATGCCCGAAAGCATGTCGCTCGAACGCCGCCGCCTCATGCTGGCCTATGGCGCGACCTTCGATCTGACGCCGCGCGAAAAAGGCATGAAGGGCGCCATCGAGCGGGCGATCGAGCTGGTCGAAACCACCCCCGGTGCCTGGATGCCGCAGCAGTTCGAGAACGAGGCGAACATCGACATCCATGTCCGGACCACCGGCCCCGAAATCCTGAACGATTTCAAGGACACGCCGATCGACGCGCTGATTACCGGCGTCGGCACCGGCGGCCACATCACCGGCGTTGCGCAGTTCCTGAAACAGCATTGGCCCAATCTGAAGGTCTATGCCGTCGAGCCCGTCGCTTCGCCGGTCATCTCGGGCGGCCAGCCTGCCCCGCACCCCATCCAGGGCATCGGCGCCGGCTTCATCCCGCGTAACCTGCATACCGACCTGCTCGACGGCGTAATCCAGGTCGATGCGGCCGATGCGAAGGAGATGGCGCGGCGCTCGGCGACCGAGGAAGGAATGCTCGTCGGCATCTCGTCGGGCGCGACGCTGGCGGCGATCAAGCAGAAGCTCGCCGAGCTTCCGGCGGGCAGCCGCGTCCTCGGCTTCAACTATGACACCGGCGAGCGCTATCTGTCGGTGCCTGACTTCCTGCCGGAGATCTGAGCAGCAGCCATGCTCCCCGCGGAGCATCCGGATAAGGCGTATAGCCCGCGCGAATGGCGCGGCTGGTTGTTCGCGCATTTTAGCTTCGCGGCGATTGCCGCGGTGCTGCATTTCAGCGGACAGGCGAGCCGCCCGCTGCCGGTGATGCCGCACCCCGTTGCGCCGCCCGCCAACGTCGTGCCCGACGTCCAGCCGATGGAGTTCGCCCCGGTTACCGAGCAGGATGCGCGCGCCGAAAATGACCGCATACCCTTTGTGACCAAGGGTTTCGTCGCAGCGCGCCCGTTCGTCTATCCCGGCGCGGGCGAGGCGCGCGACCGTGCCCGCGACTGCATGGCAGCGGCGATGCTTTACGAGGCCGGCGACGATGGCAAGGGGCAGCTTGCGGTCGGTCAGGTGGTCATCAACCGCGTCCGGCACCCTGCCTTCCCCAAGACGATCTGCGGGGTGGTTTTCCAGGGATCGGAACGCACCACCGGCTGCCAGTTCACTTTCACCTGCGACGGCGCGCTCAATCGCCGCTATTCGGATGCCGCATGGACGCGCGCGCGCAGCAATGCCGACCGCATGCTCTCCGGACTGATCGATCCGAAAGTCGGGCTGGCGACGCATTATCACACCGACTGGGTGCGCCCCTATTGGAGCGACAGTCTGGAAAAGATCGCGAGCGAAGGCACGCATCTGTTTTTCCGCTGGCCCGGTTTCTGGGGAACGCCCGGCGCATTCCGCGGCGCGGTGTCGGCGAATGACGCGCCCATTGCGAAGATGGCGGCCCTGTCGCCCGCCCATGCGCTTGCCCTCGCGCCGCCAAGCGATCTTGCCGAAGGCGCCGCCAGCATTGGCCCGGTCAAGCTGGTGACGGGCGCCGGAGACGCGGTGGGGCGCGATGCCATCTATGTCCAACTCGACCGCCGCGCGACGCCCGAAAGCTTCGTTGCGCTTGCGCTGCGGCTGTGCGGCGAGCGCGCCTATTGCAAGTTCATGGGCTGGACCAACCCGATCATGAAGCCTGACAGCGACGCGATGAACGACATGCAGCGCGCGGCGATGAGCTTTTCCTATCTGCGCGACGAAAAATCGGGCTTTGAAAAGGCACTGTGGAACTGCAGCGAATATGCGCGCGACGATACGCGGCAGTGCATGAAACGCTGAGCGAAGCAATCCAGCCTGGTTTAAGCAACCCCGGATCGCTTCGCTCGCAAAGCTGCAGCCCGTTTGAAGGCTCCAGCGCTCAGCCGTGCGGACGGATCAAATATTTCTCGCCCGTGCGCTTCGCATTATAGGCGTGCGCGACGTCGAGGTTGAGCGCGTCGGCCAGCGAAATCTGGTGGCTGTAATGGCTCTTGAAGGTCGTCGTCAGTTCGTCGACGACACGCTGACGCATCCGCATAGCCGTCTCCATCCCCGCCTTTTGCAGGAAGGGCGTGAGCAGGAAGCCCGAGAGCGACCAGCTGAAGCCGAAGCTGCGGTTGAGCAGCGTCGGGCCGAGGTCGAGCGCGCCGTAGATATAGACCTGTTTGAAGGTGTCCGAGCCATAGCGGCTGTAGCTGGTCATGCGCTTGACCGCCGCCGCTTCCATCGCCGCGAGAATTTGCCCCGCAAGCTTGCCGCCGCCGATCGCATCGAAGCCGATCGTGGCGCCGGTTTCGGTGATCGCGGCGACGAGCTGGTCGACGAAATCATCGTCGCTGCTGTTCACGATATGCGTCGCGCCGATCCCCTTCAGCAATTCAACCTGCGCCGCGCTGCGCACGATGTTGACGAGCGGGATATTGTCCTTGGCACAGATCTTGACGAGCATCTGGCCGAGGTTCGACGCCGCCGCTGTGTGGACGATCGCGTTATGACCCTCCATCCGCATGGTTTCGGTGAAAGCAAGGCTGGTGAGCGGATTGACGAAGCAGGATGCCCCATCGACCGGATCGGTGCCGTCGGGCAACGGCATTGTCATCTGAACGGGAAGGCAGCGATATTCAGCATACATCTCGCCGCCAAGCAGTGCAACGGTCTTGCCCATCAGAGCCTGCGCCTCGGGCGAGGACCCCGCCTTAACGACGATGCCGCACCCTTCGTTGCCGATCGGGAGCGCATCGCCGATCCGGCTCGCCATCGCGCGCATGCCGGGCGGCGGAATATCGGCGGTGATCATCGGCAAGCCATCGCGGGTGCCGGCGCGCGCGCTTGTCATGTCGGCACCGCCGAACAGCAGGCCAAGGTCGGACGGGTTGATCGGCGTGGTGAGAACCTTCACCAGCACCTCGTGCGGCTTGGGCTCGGGCATCGGGCGGCGTTCGAAATAGACTTCGAGCTCGCCCTCCGGCTTGGCGAGCGTCAGCATCGTCAGATTGGTTTCGGGCAAATCGGTCATCGCACGTCTCCCTTGGCGTGATTTGGTTTCTCGATGCAACGGGTTAGGGCGAAGGGCCGCCGCTGGCAATGCCGCCCGGTTCAGCCGGGCGAATATTCCGACGCGAGGCGCAGCACCTCATCCGCCAGTTCGCGGCGGCAGATGAGCAGGTCGGGCAGATAGGTATCGGCATTGTTGTAGCGCAGCGGCGAGCCATCGACGCGGCTGACGTGCAGCCCCGCAGCCTGCGCAACCGCAACGGGCGCGCAATTGTCCCATTCATATTGGCCGCCGGTGTGCAGATAGATGTCGGCCTCCCCGCGCACCACGGCCATGGCCTTCGCTCCGGCCGAGCCCATCGCAAGCAGTTCTGCGCCCATCCGTTCGGCGACCTGAACCGCCTCCGCAGCGGGGCGGGTGCGGCTGACAAGCATCCGCAGCGGATCGTTGGCAGGCGCCAATGCGGTCGGCGCGCCCGAGGTCAGCGTCAGCCCGAGCCCCGGCAACGCGACCGCGCCGACGCTGGCGACGCCATCGACCGCGAGCGCAACATGCACCGCCCAGTCGGACCGGCCCTCGCCATATTCGCGCGTGCCGTCGAGCGGATCGACGATCCACACGCGGCGACTGGCAAGGCGCGCCGGATTGTCCTTTTCCTCTTCAGACAAGAGCGCATCGTCGGGACGCGCCGCGCGAAGTTCGCGGCAGAGCATCGCGTTGGCGGCCTCGTCACCCGCCTGCCCCAGCGCCTTGCCCGCAAGATCGCCCGCCGCGCGCAGATCGAGCAGGATACGGCCGGCGGCGTCGGCGAGCCGCGCCGCCAATTGTTCGTCATTCTCGGTCATGGCTGCGTGCCAGAGCCTTCGTCGCCGCGTTCGTCAAGCCTTTCGGTTTCTGACTCGCGCGGCGTCTTGTCCATGCCCCAGGTCACGCGGCTCCACGCGCGTTCGTGCACATAATAGAGCAGCATCTTGGTCAGCACCTCGGTGCTCGCAATCGCGCCGGCGGCCTTCACATTGGCGGTGAAGATGTAGCTGAGGATGAAGGTGTCGATGCTGCCCAGAGCGCGCCAGCTGACCGCCTTGGCGAAAGACCGGCTGTGCGCCTCGCGGCCCCGGAACAGCAGCACCGGCTAGCCCAGTAGCCGTTCGACGATGAGGTCGGCGGCCTCCTCTGCCGTCATCGCGGTCGTGTCGATGCGAATTTCAGGTGCCTCGGGCGCCTCATAAGGGCTGTCGATGCCGGTGAAATTCTTGAGCTGACCCGCCCGTGCCTTCTTGTAGAGGCCCTTGACGTCGCGCCGTTCCGCCTCGGCCAGCGGGGTGTCGATGAATATTTCGAGAAACTCGCCCTCGGGCAGCATCGCGCGCACCATTTCGCGCTCGGCGCGGAAGGGCGAGATGAAGGCGGTGATGACGACCAGCCCGGCGTCGGTCATCAGCTTGGCAACCTCGCCGACGCGGCGGATATTCTCGATCCGGTCGGCTTCGGTGAAACCCAGATCCTTGTTGAGCCCGTGGCGGACGTTATCGCCGTCGAGCAGGAAGCTGTGCCTGTTCATCCGGTGCAGCTTCTTCTCGACAAGGTTCGCGATCGTCGATTTGCCCGACCCCGACAGGCCGGTAAACCACAGCAGCGCCGGGCGCTGGTTCTTCAGGTTCGCGCGCATGTCGCGATCGATGTCGCCGGCCTGCCAATGGACATTCTGTGCGCGGCGCAGGCTGAAGTGCAGCATCCCGGCGGCCACCGTCGCGTTGGTCAGTTTGTCGATCAGGATGAAGCCGCCGAGCGTTTTGTTGTCGGCATAGGCTTCGAAGGTGATCGGCTTGTCGGTCGACACCTCGACCACCCCGATCCCGTTCAAGTCCAGCGTCTTTGCGGCCAGCCGGTCGAGCGTGTTGACGTTGATCTCGTACTTCGGGGCCTGCACGGTTGCCGAAACGCTCTGCGTCGCAAGCTTCAGCCAATAGGCGCGGCCCGCAATCATCGCCTCGTCCGCCATCCAGACGAGCGTCGCTTCGAACTGGTCGGCGGCTTCGGGGGGCGCATCGGCGGCTGCGATGACATCGCCGCGCGAACAATCGACCTCGTCCGTCAGCGTCAGCGTCACCGACTGGCCCGCCACTGCCTCGTCCAGATCGCCATCGAGCGTAGCGATTCGGTCGATCGTCGTCGTCTTCCCGCTCGGCAGGATGCGGACGGCGTCGCCCGGCTTGACCTTGCCGCTTGCAAGCTGCCCAGCAAAACCCCGAAAATCGAGGTTCGGGCGATTGACCCATTGAACGGGCATCCGGAGGGGCTTCGCCTCGTCGGCGGTGCCGCCGATCTCGACCGTTTCGAGATGCTCGATCAGCGCCGGGCCCCTGAACCAGGGCGTGTTCGCCGACAACGCGGTGATATTGTCGCCCTTGAAGCCCGAGATGGGGATGGCGGTGAAATTGGTAATGCCGATCTCGCTCGCGAAGGCCCGATAGGCGAGCGTGATGCGATCGAAGACCGTCTTGTCATAGCCGACAAGGTCCATCTTGTTCACCGCAAGCACGATATGCCGGATGCCGAGCAGATGCGCGAGAAAGCTGTGGCGGCGCGTCTGCGTCAGCACGCCCTTGCGCGCATCGACAAGGATCACGGCAAGGTCGGCGGTCGACGCGCCGGTGACCATGTTGCGCGTATATTGCTCATGTCCCGGGGTGTCGGCGACGATGAACTTGCGCTTTTCGGTCGTGAAAAAGCGATAAGCGACGTCGATCGTGATTCCCTGCTCGCGCTCGGCGGCAAGACCGTCGACGAGCAGCGCGAAATCGATTTCGCCGCCTTGCGTGCCGACCCTCTTGCTGTCGGCCTCGAGCGCAGCGAGTTGATCCTCGAAGATCATCTTGCTGTCGTAGAGCAGCCGCCCGATCAGCGTCGATTTGCCATCATCGACGCTGCCGCAGGTGATGAAGCGCAGCAGCGACTTCCGCTCGTGACTCGCGAGATAGGCGTCGATGTCTTCGGCGATCAGGGCGTCGGTGACGTAGATGGGGTCGGTCATATTCTTACTTCGTCATTCCCGCGAAAGCGGGAATCCCGCTTCGTCCGTTGATACAGAAAGAGACCCCCGCCTTCGCGGGGGTTGACCCTTCGTCAATCTGAAGATTGACGCGGCGGGTCAAAAATACCCCTCCTGCTTCTTCTTCTCCATCGACGCATCGCCGCCATCCTTGTCGATGATACGTCCCTGGCGTTCGCTGGTCGTCGTCAACAGCATTTCCTGGATGACTTGGCTGAGCGTCGTCGCCTCGCTTTCGACCGCCCCGGTGAGCGGATAGCAGCCGAGGGTGCGGAAACGCACCGAGCGCATCACGGGCTCTTCACCGTCGCGTAGCGGGAAGCGGTCGTCATCGACCATCAGCAACAGCCCGTCGCGTATCACCGTCGGTCGGGGCGCCGCGAAATAGAGCGGCACGATCGGAATATTCTCGCGCGCGATATATTGCCAGATGTCGAGTTCGGTCCAGTTCGAGATCGGGAAGACCCGGATACTTTCCCCCTTCGCCTTGCGCGCGTTGTAGAGGTTCCAGAGCTCGGGGCGCTGCTGCTTGGGATCCCAGCCGTGGCTCGCGGTGCGGAAGGAAAAGATGCGCTCCTTCGCGCGGCTCTTTTCCTCGTCGCGCCGAGCACCGCCGAAGGCGACGTCGAATCCGTGAAGGTCGAGCGCCTGCTTGAGCCCTTCGGTCTTCCACATGTCGGTGTGCAGCGGCCCATGGTCGAACGGATTGATCCCCCGCGCCTTCGCCTCGGGGTTCTGATGGACGATCAGGTCCATGCCCGATTCCGCGGCCATGCGGTCGCGCAGTTCGTACATCGCGCGGAATTTCCACGTCGTATCGACGTGGAGCAGCGGAAAAGGCGGCGGCGAGGGATAGAAGGCCTTGCGCGCGAGATGCAGCATCACCGCGCTGTCCTTGCCGACCGAATAGAGCATCACGGGGTTGACGGCGTCGGCCATCACTTCGCGCATGATGTGGATACTTTCGGCCTCGAGACGGTCCAGATGGGTAAGCGTGTCGATCATGCCCCGCCCTTGCCGACCCCCATGGCGGCACGCAAGCTGTATGGCCTTTTCGCCTTGCAAGCCAGACTTGTCCGCTGCGCTTCAAACCGCGCCCGCTTCCTGCTAGTCGCATCCGAAACCAGAAACAGAGGACGATATGCGCGCCACACCCGATTTCGATTTTGCCCTTGGCGAGACCGCCGAGATGATCCGCGACACCACCGCCCGCTTCGCCGACGAGCAGATTGCGCCGCTGGCCGACAGGGCCGACCGCGAGGACTGGTTCCCTCGCGACGAGTTGTGGACGCAGATGGGCGCGCTGGGCCTGCACGGCATCACCGTCGAGGAAGAATGGGGCGGTCTCGGCCTCGGCTATCTCGAACATGTTCTCGCGGTCGAGGAGGTCAGTCGCGCGAGCGGCGCGATCGGCCTGTCCTATGGCGCCCATTCGAATCTGTGCGTCAACCAGATCCGCCGCTGGGGCAATGAAGAGCAAAAGGCGAAATATCTGCCGAAGCTGATCTCGGGCGAGCATGTCGGCAGCCTTGCGATGTCGGAAGCCGGCGCCGGGAGTGACGTCGTCTCGATGAAGCTGAAGGCCGAGCCGGTTCAGGGCGGCTATGTCCTCAACGGCACCAAATTCTGGATCACCAACGCCACCTGTGCGGATACGCTGGTCGTCTATGCCAAGACGACGCCCGAAGCGGGATCACGCGGCATCACCGCCTTCCTGATCGAAAAGGATATGCCGGGCTTCAGCATCGGGCAAAAGATCGACAAGGTCGGCATGCGCGGATCCCCGACCGCCGAACTCGTCTTCACCGATTGCGAGGTCAGCGAGGACCAGGTGATGGGGCCGGTCAACGGCGGC
This sequence comes from Sphingopyxis sp. P1IMeth2, assembly GCF_900185685.1. Classification (NCBI taxonomy): domain Bacteria; kingdom Pseudomonadati; phylum Pseudomonadota; class Alphaproteobacteria; order Sphingomonadales; family Sphingopyxidaceae; genus Sphingopyxis; species Sphingopyxis sp. P1IMeth2. The sequence goes on along the minus strand of NZ_FYAT01000017.1, from coordinate 80,210 downwards.
GTCGGCGTCCTGATGTCGGGCCTTGACTATGAGCGCGTCGTGCTCGCCGGGCTTCAGCTCGGCATCATGCAGGGCTGCCTCGACACGGTCATCCCCTATCTTCGCGAGCGCAAGCAGTTCGGCAAGCCAATCGGCTCGTTCCAGCTCATGCAGGCCAAGGTCGCCGACATGTATGTGGCGCTCCAGTCGGCGCGCTCCTATGTCTATAATGTCGCCAAGGCATGCGACGCCGGGCTGACGACGCGGTTTGACGCCGCGGGCGCCATCCTGCTGGCCAGCGAAAGCGCGGTGAAGGTCGCGGGCGAAGCGATCCAGGCGCTTGGCGGCGCGGGCTACACCAAGGACTGGCCGGTCGAGCGCTATTGGCGCGATGCCAAACTGCTCGACATCGGGGCGGGCACCAACGAAATCCGCCGCATGCTGATCGGCCGCGAACTGATCGGCGCAGGCGCGTGATCTGGCTGGGGCTGTCGGCCACCTTGATGGTGGCGACCGCCCTGGTGCACGGCTTGCTGGGCGAAAGGCGACTTGTCAGGCCGTTGATGTCGCTCGACAGCGGAATCATGGGGATCGACTTGGCGCGGCGGGTGTTTCGTCTGGCATGGCATGCGCTCTCGCTCCTGATGCTGGTGTCCGCCGCGTCGATCCTGTGGCCCGGAACGCCGCGCGGTCTGATCCTGCTGATCGGGGCCGCGTGGACCGCGACCGGCCTGTTCGATGCCGTATATACGCGCGGCCGACATATCGGCTGGCCGTTTCTGACCGCATCCGGACTGCTCGCGATTGCCGGGGCCTTATGAGCGCGCGCGGCCTTGTCCACCATATCGACCTGACGGTTCGCGACGCGGCGCGGTCGCGGATTTTCTATGATGCGGTGCTGGGCTTTCTCGGCTACCGGCGCGCCGCCGATTATGATCATGGCAGCGATTGGGACCGCGACGGCGAACCGTTCCATTCGATCGGGATCGTCGAAGCGCATGGCCCCGGCGCGCTACGGAGCCACGACCGCTTTTCGCCCGGACTGCATCATCTTGCCTGGACTGCCGAAAGCCGCGCCGACGTCGATGCGCTGCATGATTTTCTGCGCAGCATAGGCGCGAAGATCCTCGATGCCCCCGCCGATTATCCGCGCTACGGACCGACCTATTATGCGCTCTTCTTTGCCGACCCTGACGGGTTGAAGCTCGAGTTCGTGTTCGGGGCGACCGGCGGATGAGCGATACGCTGCTCGACGCGCTGCAATATTATGGCGCCGGGGCCGGAACGCTCGCGGCGCTGATCGTGTCGCTCAATCTCGGGCGACGCCCGACCGGCTGGGCCTTCGTCATTTTCGTGACCAGCAGCATCGCGCTCGTCGCGTGGGGCTTTCTGCAAAGCGACAGCGAAGGCATCGGCTGGCAGAATATCGCGCTGCTGTGCATCAACTGCGTCGGCGTTTACCGGTACCTGATCCTCAAGGAAAAGCCGGGGACGCCGCAGGCATCAGAAATATAGCGTCTTTGCGAGCGCAGCGAAGCAATCTCCAGCGTCCCGAGTCAACCTCGGGCCGATGACTGGAGATTGCTTCGTCGCTCCGCTCCTCGCAACGACGAGAAGCGGACATTACCCCCAGACGCGGACGCGCTGATCGGGGGCGAGATACAGCTTGTCGGTCGGCTGAACGTTGAACGCCTTGTACCACGCGTCGAGGTTGCGGACGGTGAGTGCGCGGTAGTTGCCCGGCGCATGGCCGTCGGTCGCGATCCGCGCTCGCAACGCCTCGTCGCGCATCTTGGTCGCCCAGGTCTGCGCATAGGCGATGAAGAAACGCTGATCGCCCGTGAAGCCGTCGATCACCGGCGCTTCCTTGCCGTTCAGCGACGCACGATAGGCGTCATAAGCCGCCTGCAGGCCCGCGACGTCGGCAATATTCTCGCCCAGCGTCAGCTTGCCGTTGACCGCAAGATCGGGGAACGGCTTGTAGCTGTCATATTGCGCGGCCAGCGCCGCCCCCGCCGCCTCGAACTTCTTGAGATCCTCGGCCGTCCACCAGTTGCGCAGCGCGCCGGTCGAATCGAAGGCGGCGCCATTATTGTCGAAGCTGTGGCTGATCTCGTGGCCGATGACGGCGCCGATCGCGCCGTAATTATAGGCGGGATCGGCCTTGGCGTCGAAGAAGGGCGGCTGCAGGATCGCGGCGGGGAAATTCAGCGCATTCTGCACCGGCAGGTTGACGGCATTGACCGTCTGCGGGGTCATCCACCATTCCCCCTTGTCGAAGGGCTTGCCGATCTTGGCGAGCTGGTGCGCATATTCCGCCTTCTCGCCGGCGACTTCGTTCGCATAGGCGTCGTCGGCGCTGATCGTGTAGCTGCCATAGTCGCGCCAGTTTTCGGGATAGCCGACGCCGACGACGATCGTTTCGACCTTCTTGATCGCTTCCTTCTTCGTTTCGGGAGCCATCCAGTCGATCGTGTTGACGCGCTTCGCAAAGGCGGCCTTGATCCCCTTCACCATGTCACCGACTTCGGCCTTGGCCGACGCCGGGAAATATTTCTCGGCATAGACGCGGCCGACCGCATCGCCGAGATAGGTGTTGAGCGCGTCGAGCGCGCGCTTGTCACGGCTGCGCTGCTGCGGCGTGCCCGAGAGGGTGGTGCCGTAAAAGGCGAAATGCGCATCGTCGAGCGCGCTTGGCAGCACATCGGTATGGCTGTTGATCTGATGGAAGACGAGCCAGTCCTTCCACGCCTCGAGCGGCTGCGATGCGACGAGCGCCGACAGGCCCGTGATCGCCCGCGCATGATAGGCGCCGAACTTCGCCGCCTTGTCGAGCCCGGCGGCGGCAAAATAGGCGTCCCAGTCGATCCCGGGTGCCTTTTTGGCAAAATCGGCCTTGGTCCAGACGTCGGCCGATTTGGTGAAATCCTCGCTCTCCTCGCGCGTCGCATGCGCGCGGGCGATCTTCGTTTCGAGATCGAAGATACGCTGCGCCTTGGCATCGGCATCGGCGACCCCCGCCTGAGTCAGCAGTTTGGCGATATAGGCTTTGTAGGCGTCGCGGATGCCCGCCATCTTCGGATCGGCCGACAGATAATATTCGCGCTCGGGAAGGCCGAGGCCGCCCTGCAGCATATAGGGAATAACCTCGCCGGGCGTCGCCAGTCCCTGCGAAACGAAGATGCCGAAGAGATTCTCGGTGTTGAAGTCGGTGGCGTTGAGCGGATCGACATCGGCGCGCGTCTGTTCGCCCAGGATGGTCGACAGCGCCGCCTTGTCGGCAATGGTGTCGAAGCGCGCCAGATCGGCCTCGACCGGCTTCATCCCGGCGGCGTCGATCGCCTTGGTGTTCATATAGGCGTTGTAGAAGGCAGCAATGCGGCCGTCGTCGGTGCCCGCATCGCCGCCGCTCTTGACGATCGCATCGACGAGCTCGCGCGTCCGCTTCTCTGTTTCAAGGAAGGCGGTGTAGAAGGCGCCAATCGACGAGCGGTCGGCGGGGATCTGGGTCACCTTTTGCCAATTGCCGTTCGCATAGGCGTAAAAATCGTCGCCCGGCTTGACGCTGGTGTCCATCGCTTCCTTGCTGATGCCAAGGTCGGTGCCGAGCGTGTAAGCAGCCTTGTCGCCGTTGGCGCTGGTGCAGGCGATCGGCCCGGCAATGATCGTCGCGGTGGACAGGAGGATGGCGAGGACGGTCTTTTTCATGGCGTTGCCTTGCTTTCTGGGGGGTGTCGGACGGCGATACGCCTGTGACAATCTCGTTTCAATACCAACCATTTTCGGCCTGCGGTGCTTTCCAATCGACGAGCGACCGGCTAGGGCGCAGACAGTTTCAGGGAGAGAGTGAACCGTGAGCGCCCCCGTCCTTTCGACGCAATATAATCCCGACGATCCGCAGACCCAGGCCCGCGCCGCATACAACCGCGGCCTGCGCGACGCGCTCTATGCGCGCGTTGCCGAAGCGGCGCTGGGCGGCAACGAAAAGTCGCGCGAACGCCACACGAGCCGCGGCAAGCTGCTTCCGCGCGAACGGGTCGAACGGTTGCTCGATCCGGGTTCGCCTTTCCTCGAAATCGGCCAGCTCGCAGCAGGCGACATGTATGAGGGCGAGGTTCCCGGCGCGGGCATGATCGCGGGCATCGGCCGTGTATCGGGGCGGCAGGCGATGATCGTGTGCAACGACGCGACGGTGAAGGGCGGCACCTATTATCCGATGACCGTCAAGAAGCATCTGCGCGCGCAGGAGATTGCCGAGGCGAACCGCCTGCCGTGCATCTACCTCGTCGACAGCGGCGGCGCGAACCTGCCGCATCAGGACCAGGTGTTTCCCGACCGAGACCATTTCGGGCGCATCTTCTTCAATCAGGCGAACATGTCGGCAAAGCGCATCCCGCAGATCGCGTGCGTGATGGGGAGCTGCACCGCGGGTGGGGCCTACGTGCCCGCGATGAGCGACGAGACCGTGATCGTGCGCAACCAAGGTACGATCTTCCTCGCCGGCCCGCCGCTGGTGAAGGCCGCGACGGGCGAAGAAATCAGCGCCGAAGACCTTGGCGGCGGCGACCTGCACGCGAAGAAGTCGGGCGTGGTCGATCATCTAGCCGAGAATGACGAACATGCGCTGACCATCGTACGCGACATCGTCTCGACCTTCGGTTTCGACGATGGCTTCGACGTCGCGATGAAAGAGCCGCGTCCGCCGAAATATGATGCAGAGGAGCTCTATGGCATCATCCCCGAGGATGTCCGCGCACCCTATGATGTGCACGAGGTGATCGCGCGCATCGTCGATGCCAGCGAGTTCCACGAGTTCAAGGCGAACTACGGCAGCACGCTCGTCTGCGGCTTCGCGCATATCTGGGGCTTGCCCGTAGCGATCCTCGCCAACAACGGCGTGCTGTTCAGCGAGAGCGCGGTGAAGGGTGCGCATTTCATCGAACTGGCGCAGCAGCGGCGCATCCCCCTGCTCTTCCTCCAGAACATCAGCGGCTTCATGGTCGGCGGCAAATATGAGGCCGAGGGGATCGCGAAGCATGGCGCGAAGCTGGTCACCGCGGTCGCAACCGCGACGGTGCCGAAGATCACGGTGCTGATCGGCGGCAGCTTCGGCGCGGGCAATTACGGCATGTGCGGGCGGGCCTATAGCCCGCGCTTCCTGTTCAGCTGGCCGAACAGCCGGATCAGCGTGATGGGCGGCGAACAGGCGGCGAGCGTTCTCGCGACGGTCCACCGCGATGCCGACAAATGGACGCCTGAGGAGGCCGAAGCCTTCAAAGCGCCGATCCGCCAGAAATATGAGGACGAAGGCAATCCATACCACGCGACCGCGCGGCTGTGGGACGACGGCATCATCGACCCCGCACAGACGCGCGATGTGCTCGGTCTCGCCTTTTCCGCAACGCTGAATGCCCCGATCGAAGAGCGTGGCTTCGGCGTGTTCAGGATGTAATCGAGATGATCCAATCCCTCCTCATCGCCAATCGCGGCGAAATCGCTTGCCGCATCATCCGCACCGCGCGCGAGATGGGCATTCGCACCGTTGCGGTCTATTCGGACGCCGACGCGAAGGCGCTGCATGTGCGCGAGGCCGACGAAGCTGTGCATATCGGGCCGTCGCCGGCGCGGGAATCCTATCTGGTGGGCGAGAAGATCATCGCCGCCGCGAAGGCGACCGGCGCCGAGGCGATCCATCCGGGTTACGGCTTCCTCTCCGAGAATGCCGAATTCGCACAGGCGGTCGCCGACGCCGGGCTCGTCTGGGTCGGGCCGAAACCCTCGTCGATCACCGCGATGGGCCTGAAGGACGCCGCCAAGAAGCTGATGGCCGAGGCCGGCGTGCCCGTGACGCCGGGCTATATGGGCGAAAATCAGGACCCTGCCTTCCTCGCCGAGCAAGCCGCGCAGATCGGCTATCCCGTTCTCATCAAGGCGGTCGCGGGCGGCGGCGGCAAGGGGATGCGCAAGGTCGATGCGGCGGCGGACTTTGCCGACGCGCTCGCTTCGTGCCAGCGCGAGGCGGCGGCGTCGTTCGGCAACGATCATGTGCTGATCGAGAAATATATCCTCACTCCGCGCCATATCGAGGTGCAGGTGTTCGGCGACACCCACGGCAATGTCGTCCATCTGTTCGAGCGCGACTGCTCGCTGCAGCGGCGCCACCAGAAGGTGATCGAGGAAGCCCCTGCCCCCGGCATGGACGAAGCGACGCGCGCCGAGCTTTGCGCCGCCGCCGTGCGCGCCGCCAAGGCGGTCGATTACGTCGGCGCGGGCACGATCGAGTTCATCGCCGACGCGTCGGAAGGCCTTCGCGCCGACCGCATCTGGTTCATGGAAATGAACACGCGATTGCAGGTCGAGCATCCCGTCACCGAGGAGATCACCGGCGTCGATCTGGTCGAATGGCAGCTGCGCGTGGCGTCGGGCGAGCCGATCCCGCTGACGCAGGGCGAACTGGCGATCAACGGCTGGGCGATGGAAGCGCGCCTCTATGCCGAAGATCCGGCCAAGGGCTTCCTGCCCTCTATCGGCACGCTCGAACTGTTCCAGCTTCCAGAGCATCTCGGTCGCATCGACACCGGCGTCTATGAAGGCGCCGAGGTGTCGCCCTTCTATGACCCGATGATCGCGAAGGTGATCGCCTATGGCGACGACCGCGATGAAGCCCGCGAAATGCTAGCCGAAATGCTGGAGGACAGCGCGATCTGGCCGGTAAAGACCAATTCGGCCTTTCTGATTGCCGCGCTCAGCCATCCCGATTTCGTTGCGGGCACGGTCGATACCGGGCTGATCGGCCGCGATGGCGACAGCATGAAGGCCGAGCCGATGCCGTCGGATCAGGCGCTGACAAACGCCGCTATGGCGATAGTTCCCCGCTCGCTGCAGTCGGGCTTCCGTCTCAACGCGCCGGACGTGCGCACCGCGCCCTTCCTGCTCGACGGCAAGCGCGTCGACGTGACGCTGCACGGCCCCGGCGCCGAGGAGCCCGCCCCCGCCATGCTCGTCGCCGAAAGCGGCGCGGTGTGGCAGCTTACGCCCTGGCGCGCCGCGGGCGGCGCCGGCGGCGCAGCGGGCGACGGGGCGATCCTGTCGCCGATGCCCGGCAAGATCATAGCGGTCGACGTCGCCGCGGGCGACAAGGTGACCAAGGGTCAGAAGCTGCTGACGCTCGAGGCGATGAAGATGGAGCATAGCCTGACCGCGCCCTTCGACGGCATCGTTGCGGAACTCAACGCTGCGGCCGGGGCGCAGGTGCAGGTCGAGGCGCTGCTCGCGAAGATCGAGGCCGCCGAGTGAGCGGCCTGATCCTTCGCGATGCGACGGCGGCGGATCTTCCCGCCATCCTCGCCATGCTCGCCGAGGACACGATCCCGCCGGCGCGCGAGGCCGATCCCTCGGACCCACGTTACCTTGCCGCGTTCGAGGCGATCGACGCCGACCCGAACCAGCGGCTGATTGCGGCGGAACTCGATGGCCGCGTTGTCGGAACGATGCAACTCAGTTTCCTGCCGGGGCTTTCCTTTATCGGAAGCTGGCGCGGCTTGATCGAGGCGGTGCGGATCGCCGCCGACCTGCGCGGCCAAAGGCTGGGCGAGCAGATGATCCTTTGGGCGGTGGAACAGTGCCGCGCGCGCGATTGCAAACTCGTCCAGCTCACATCATCGGCGACACGGACTGCCGCGCACCGCTTCTACGCCCGGCTCGGTTTCGTGCAGAGCCATGTCGGCATGAAATTGCATTTGAGGGACTGACGATGGCAGGCAAGTTTTTCGACGAATGGCAGATCGGCGACACGATCGTGCACGAGATCCGCCGCACCGTGACCGAGACCGACAATCTGCTGTTCACGACAATGACGCACAATCCGCAGCCGCTGCATCTCGACATCGAGGCTGCTAAAGCATCGGAATTCGGACAGATCCTCGTCAACGGCACTTTCACCTTCAGCCTGATGGTCGGGCTGTCGGTCGGCGATACGACGCTCGGCACCCTCGTCGCGAACCTCGGCTATGACAGGCTGGTGATGCCCAAGCCGGTGTTCATCGGCGACACGTTGCGCGCGACGAGCGAGGTGATCGGCCTCAAGGAATCGAAATCGCGGCCGAATGCGGGCATCGTGACCTTCCTCCATCGCTGCATCAACCAGCGCGACGAAATCGTCTGCCAGTGCGAACGGTCAGCGCTGATCAACAGGAAGAACGTCTGATGCGCCTCCGCTCGCTCCTCTTCGTCCCCGGCGACCGCCCCGAACGATTCGCGAAGGCCGCGGCGTCGGGCGCCGATGCGATCATCCTCGACCTCGAAGATTCGGTGTCCCCTGCAAACAAGGAGGCCGCGCGCGAAGCGGTCGCCGCCTATCTCGCCGGAACGCGCGAAGTCTTTACGATGGTCCGTGTCAATCCGCTCGACGGGCATATGACCGCCGACGACGTTGCTGCCATTGTCGGCGGGCGCCCCGATGCGATCATGCTGCCCAAGGCCGAAGGCGCGCCGAGCATCGCCCAGCTCGATACGATCCTTCGTAGCGAGGGGGCCGCCGATGCGTCGTTGCCGCCGGTGCTGCCGATCGCGACCGAAACCCCGGCGGCGATCTTTACGCTGGGCAGCTATCGCGAGGCGAAGGCCCGGCTGGTCGGCCTCACCTGGGGCGCAGAGGATTTGCCCGCCGCCATCGGCGCGGCGACGAGCCGCGAGGCCGACGGGCGCTACACCGAACCCTATCAGGTCGCCCGCGCGCTAACCTTGTTCGCCGCACATGGTGCGGGCGTCGCGGCGATCGATACGGTATTTCCCGCGATCAAGGACGAGACGGGCCTTGCCGCCTATGCTGCGCGCGCGCGGCGCGATGGCTTTACCGGCATGATGGCAATCCACCCGTCACAGGTCGCGCCGATCAATGCTGCCTTCACCCCGTCCGCCGACGAGGTTCAGCGTGCGCAGGCGATCGTCGATGCCTTCGCCGCCAATCCGGGCTCGGGGGTGCTTCAGGTGGACGGCAAAATGGTCGATGCCCCGCACCTCAAACAGGCGCGGCATATCCTGTCGCTGGCGGACTGACGCCGCGCTATCATCTCCGCCGGAACGGGCGGTGACGCTTCATCCAGGCTTTGCCGCGGTGCCAGTTCCGGCGCAGCCCGCGCTCGGCGATCCCTTCGAACATCGCGTCGGGATTTTCGGGATCGAGCAGTTCATGCTCGGCGATGTAATCGTCAAACGGCCCGGGCTCGACGAGATCGAGTAACTCGAGCGAGCGGCCCGGTCCGCGCAGCGCCTCGATCGCATCGATGAGCGACCCCGTTGTTTCATAAAGTCGGCCGACATCGGCCGGATCGACGTCCAGATGCTCGCCGATCAGCGATTCGCGCAGTGCCCGGATCGTCGGCTCCACGCCGCGGTTCGCGGGCAAAGCGGCATCGATCGTCACATCGCATTCGCTGTCGAGCCCCAGCGAGCGATTGTTCATGTTCGACGATCCGATACGCAGCAGGCGATCGTCGACGACCGCAGTCTTTGCATGAACATAGATCGGGTCGCCGCCCGCGGTGTGCGGGACATAGACGCGCAGGCGGTCGCCGTGCCGCGCCTTGGCGATCGCGCGCACCAGCTTCACGCGCGCCGCGTCCATCGCCATCTGTTCGAGCCAGCCGTCGGCGGTACGCGGCATCACCATGACAAATTCGGGCGGATCGTCCTCGTCCAGCCGCTCGGCAATCGCCGCTGCGATCTTGGCCGAGGTAAAATATTGATTCTCGAAATAGATGAAGCGCTTCGCCGCAGCGATCATGTCGAGATAGAGCTGCTCGATCTCGCGAATTTCGGGATAGCCGTCATATTCGGCGCGCGTGCGCGATATCGCGACATCGACGTTCGTAAAATCGGGTTCGAGATTTTCGGGCCAGTTTTCGCCGTCGCCCTTTACGTCGCGCAATTGCTTGTTCGTTGCGCGCTGCCACCGTTCGTTGCCCAGATCGGCAAGCGCTTCGCCCACCGGCCCGGCGAGGATCATCGTCGAATCGTGCCACGGCATATAGGGCTTGCCGTCGGGGTTGGTGCGCCGCGGATCGCCGTCGCAATGGCCCCGCGTGTCCCAGCGCGACGAAGACACGTCGATGCCGCCGCACACCGCCAGATGATCGTCGAACACCGCGACCTTCTGGTGATGGCTGCACCCGGTCGGGTGTGCGCTGTCGAGCCGGAAGCTGATCGAGCGCGTCACCTTCCAGCGCAGCACCATCGAGACGATGCGCGGCATGAGGAACTGTTTGAGCCCGCCGAAATTCCAACGAAGAATGTCGATATCGCGGTCGGGCTTCGCATGGGCCAGACGCAGCAGAAAATGCCCCAGCGATTCGCCCTTGCCCGCCTCGTCGGGCGTCAGGGCAATCCGCGGGTCGAAGTCCCAGCCGATCAGCAGGATGCGCTCTTTCGCGCGCTCCATCAGCCGGACGAGCAGCGCGTAATAGTCGGCCGCATCGACGATCATCCGCGCCTTGTTGGCGCGTTCGATCCGCCAGCAATTGCGGCCTTCCTCAACGATCGGGGTCAGCGCATCCTCGCTCATCGCCGCCTACACGCACGGGCGGCGGCGATGGTTGCGAGCCTGCACGTCAGGCGGCGAAGAATTGATCGGGCGTCAGCGCCATCATCGCCTCGCTGCCGGCCTCGATCTTGCGACGCAACGCGCCCGCATCGGGGATGAAGCGTTCGCCGAAATGACGCGCGGTAACAAGCTTGGCTTCGAGGAACGCCTTGTTCCCGCGCCCTTCGTCGAGCGCCTTCTGTGCCGCTTCGGCCATGCGCAGCCACATGAGGCCCAGCGCGACGATACCCATGATGTGCATATAATGATGCGCGCCCGCGCCGACATTATTGGGGTCGGTCATGCCATTGGCCATGAACCACATCGTCGCGGCCTTGAGTTCGCCATTGGCCTTTTCGAGTTGCCCCGCAAAATCGGCGAAGGCCGGCTTGTCCTTCGCCGTCGCACATTCGGCGTCGACGATCGCGAAAAAGGCCTGGATGGCACGGCCGCCATTCTGCGCGAGCTTGCGGCCGACGAGGTCCATCGCCTGCACGCCGTTGGCGCCTTCGTAGATCATCGTGATGCGGGCATCGCGGACATATTGGCTCATGCCCTGCTCTTCGATGTAGCCGTGGCCGCCGAACACCTGCTGCGCGTTGGTCGCGACGTCATAGCCCTTGTCGGTGCCATAGCCCTTGATCACCGGGGTCAGCAGGCTGACGAGATCGTCGGCCTGCTGCCGCTCCTCTTCGGACGCGGCGCCATGCGCCAGATCGACCTGCAGCGCGCCCCAGAGACACAGGCCGCGCAGCCCCTCAACCACCGCCTTGCCATCCATCAGCATGCGGCGCACGTCTGGATGGACCAAAAGCGGGTCGGCCTTCTGGGCGGGATCCTGCGGCCCGGTCAGCGCCCGGCCCTGCCGGCGGTCCTGCGCATATTGCACGGCATTCTGATAGGCTATGTCGGCCTGACCCAACCCCTGTATGCCGACGCCGAGGCGCGCGGCGTTCATCATCACGAACATCGCGGCAAGGCCCTTGTTCTCCTCGCCGACCATCCAGCCTTTTGCGCCGTCATAGTTCATCACGCAGGTCGCATTGGCGTGGATGCCCATCTTGTGCTCAATCGACCCGCACGACAGCGTGTTGCGCTCACCGAGCGAACCGTCGTCGTTCACCAGATACTTGGGGACGATGAACAGCGAGATTCCCTTGACGCTGTCGGGCGCGTCGGGGGTCTTTGCCAGCACAAGGTGGATAATATTGTCGGTGAGGTCATGCTCGCCCGACGAGATGAAAATCTTCGTCCCCGTAATCGAAGAGCTGCCGTCGCCGTTCGGCACCGCGCGGGTGCGGATCAGGCCAAGATCGGTGCCGCACTGCGGTTCGGTCAGGTTCATCGTGCCGCCCCATTCGCCCGACACCATCTTGGGGACATAGAGCCTCTTCTGCTCGTCGGACCCCTTGACCAGCAACGCCGAGACCGCGGCCTGCGTCAGCCCCGGATACATGGCAAAGGCCTGGTTCGCCGCCATGCGATATTCCTCGACCGGAAAGCCGAGGACATGGGGCAATCCCTGGCCGCCGAATTCTTCGGGCTGGTTGAGCAGCGTCCAGCCCGCCTCGCAATAGGCCTTATACGCTTCCTTGAACCCCTCGGGCGTGGTGACCGAACCATCTTCCTGCCGCGTGCAGCCTTCGAGGTCGCCCGATCGGTTGATCGGGAACAGCACCTCTTCGCAGAATTTGCCGGCCTCGGTCAGCACCGCTTCGACCATATCGGGCGACGCATTGGCGAAGCCCGGCAGGTCGGCGTAGCGATCGATACCGAGGACATCATTGAGCTGGAACAGCGTATCTTGGATCGGGGCGCGGTAGACAGGCATGCGAAATCTTTCCGATAAATCAGGTGTTGGCAATCAAACTTGCCCGGGGAGGTTCTGGTTGCCGAAGCTCAGCCGACTTTTTCGCCAGCGTCGACCTTTTTCACCATATCGATGAAACGTGTCAGTTCCTCGACGGCGCTGTCGATGTCATCGCGCTGACGCTGGAGCAGCGCGATGCGCTCCTCGCATTTTTCGACCGTGACCTGGCGCTGGAGCTTGCGGCCATCGCCGACGTCGTAAAGGTCGATCATCTCGCGAATGTCGGCCAGGCTAAATCCGGTGCGCTTGGCACGCAGAATCCAGGCCAGCCGGGCGCGGTCGCGTTTCGAATAGATACGCGACAGCCCCTTGCGCGAGGGGCTGATCAGCCCTTCGTCCTCGTAGAACCGAAGCGCGCGCGCGGTGACGCCGAATTCGGTCGACAGATCGGTGATGCTATATTGCTCGCGCCCCAGATGATCGGGCGTGTCGATATGGGCGTGGCCGTATTCTTCGGTCATCCCGAAAGACTAGTTTCCGTTGACGTGAACGTCAAGGCCGTCGGAGATAAGGAAAAGCGCCGCTTACGGCGATCCGCAAGGCCGGACCATATTGCCGCGTCCATCGCGCAACTGCAAGCCCTTTGCATCGTCCGCCGACCAGCTCGCCCGCGGCAGGCGCAGACCCGAGAGCGAGGCGCGCGACGGGCACAGGCTGTCGCATTGCGACGGCAGGCGTCCGGGCAGGCGCAGTTCGTCATCCTCTTCGTGGACAAGTGCCTCGCATCCCTCGACCCCGGCGAAGCGCATCCGCCAGTCATCCCCGTCGCGGACGATGGTGCCGCGCGCATTGCACGACAGGCCGGGTCCGAAAGACGCGCTCACCGCAAAGCGCCACTGCCCGGCGCCATCGGGGACAACGCACATCGCATCGCGGCCAAGCTCGTGCGTGCGTTCGAACAGGCCGGTCGGATCGCTTGCATCGGCGCGTACCACCCCGCGTTCGCGCGCGGCGATTTCCAACGGATTGCGCGTATCGATCGCGGCATCGGCGCCATCGCGCTTCGCCCGGTCGCAGCCGCCGACGAGCAGCAGAACCGCGACGAGAAGGCCCGCGACGCGTGGGCTAGGCATCGGTATCTAGGAAGGTCAGGCTGCCGTCGCGCTCGATCCGGCGATAAAAGCAGGACCGGCGCCCGGTGTGACAGGCCGGACCGGCAGGCTTCACGCGCAAGTGCAGCGCATCCTGATCGCAATCGACGCGCATCTCGACGACCGCCAGCTCGTTGCCCGAGGTTTCGCCTTTGCGCCACAGCGCGGCCCGCGACCGCGACCAGAAATGCGCCTGCCCCGTCTCCTGCGTCAGCGCGATCGCGTCGGCATTCATATGCGCGACCATCAGCAGCACTCCGCTGTCGACGTCGGTCACGATGGCGGTCACCAGCCCGGCGGCGTCGAAACGCGGCAGGAAACTGTCGGTGGTGTCGCGCGAAGCATCCATGGTCCGCGCCTTAGAGCAGGTCGAGAGCGGCTGTCACCCCCCGCGCGGGTCCGGTTGACATCAAAAGGTCAAATATGGGGGGCGACATTTGGGTTCGGCACTCCTATATGCGCGGCAGTCCCAGCCCCCTGCCCCTGGATTGACATGCTGACGACCCATCCTTTTGACGACGACAAGCTCCGCGAGGAGTGCGGCGTCTTTGGTATTCACGGCGCCGAAAGTGCCGCTGCGGTCGCGGCGCTGGGGCTTCACGCCCTGCAGCACCGCGGTCAGGAAGCCGCGGGCATCACCGCCTTCGATGGCAAGGATTTCCATACCCACCGCGCGATGGGGCATGTTGCGGGCAATTTCGACCGCGACGACATCATCCGCCAGCTCGCAGGCGCGTCGGCGATCGGCCATGTCCGCTATTCGACCACCGGCGAGACGGCGCTGCGCAATGTCCAGCCGCTGTTCGCCGACCTGGCCACCGGCGGCTTTGCGGTCGCGCATAACGGCAATATTTCCAACGCGATGGCGCTGCGCAAGATATTGGTGCGCCGCGGATCCATCTTTCAGTCGACGAGCGATACCGAGGTCATCATCCACCTGGTCGCCACGTCCAACTATCGCACCCTGCTCGATCGCTTCATCGACGCGCTGAAACAGGTCGAGGGCGCCTATTCGCTGATCTGCCTGACCGCGGAAGGCATGATCGGCTGCCGCGATCCGCTCGGCATTCGTCCGCTGGTCATCGGCAAGCTGGGCGATGCGTATATCCTCGCGTCCGAAACCGTGGCGCTAGACGTCGTCGGCGCCGAATTCGTCCGCTCGGTCGATCCCGGCGAACTTGTGATCATTCGCGACGGCCAGCTTTCGTCGCACCGCCCCTTCGCCGACCGCGCGGCACGGCCGTGCATCTTCGAATATGTCTATTTCTCGCGCCCCGATTCGATCGTCGACGGCACCAGCGTCTATTCGGTGCGCAAGGCGATCGGCGCCGAACTGGCGCGCGAAAATCCGGTCGATGCCGATCTCGTCATCCCGGTCCCCGATTCGGGAACCCCGGCGGCAATCGGCTATGCGCAGGAATCTGGCATTCCCTTCGAGCTCGGCATCATCCGTTCGCACTATGTCGGCCGCACCTTCATCCAACCGGGCGACAAGGTTCGCCATCTCGGCGTCAAGCTGAAGCACAATGCCAATCGCGCGCTGATCGCCGGCAAGCGGATCGTGCTGATCGACGATTCGATCGTGCGCGGCACGACCAGCCTCAAGATCGTGCAGATGATGCGCGACGCGGGGGCCGCCGAAGTGCATATGCGCATCGCCAGCCCGCCGACGTCGCATAGCTGCTTCTACGGCGTCGACACGCCCGAACGCGCCAAGCTGCTCGCGGCGCAGATGACGGTCGGCCAGATGGCCAATTTCATTAATGCCGACAGCCTGTCCTTCCTGACCATCGACGGCCTGTACCGCGCGCTGGGCGAGGCGCGGCGCACCGATGATTGTCCGCAATATTGCGACGCCTGCTTCACGGGCGATTATCCGACCACGCTGACCGATTTCGACGAGAACAGCCTGGAAGATCAGTTTTCGCTGCTTGCCGAACGGGTTGTCTGACGAAATGACGATGAATTCTGAAGAACTGGCAGGACAGACGGCGCTCGTCACCGGCGCGAGCCGCGGCATCGGCGCTGCGATCGCCGAATCGCTCGCACGACGCGGCGCGCATGTCGTGATCACCGCCCGCACCGCGGGCGGGCTCGAGGAACTGGAAGACCGCATCCACGATGCGGGCGGCAGCGCGACCATTGCGCCGCTCGACCTGACCGACGGCGACAGCATCGCCCGGCTGGCGAGCGCGATCGCCGAACGGTGGCAGCAACTCGACATGCTGGTACTCAATGCCGCGATGCTCGGCACGTTGACCCCGGTTGGCGCGATCGACAGCAAGGAATTCAACAAGCTGCTGACGCTCAATCTTGTCGCGCAGCAGGCGCTGATCGCCAATTTCGATCCGCTGCTGCGCCGCGCGCCCGCGGGGCGCCTCGTCGCATTGTCGACCAGCGTCGCGCGGACGCCGCGCGCCTATTGGGGCGCCTACGCCGCCTCAAAAGCGGCGTTCGAGGTACTGGTGTCGAGCTATGGCGCCGAAATGCGCAATATCTCGAACGTCCGCACCGCAATTCTCGACCCCGGCGGCACGCGCACCCAGATGCGCGCACGCGCCTATCCCGGCGAAGACCCGCAGAGCATCAAGGATCCGGCAGTCGTCGGCGAATTCGTCGCCAGGATGATGGTCGATGGCTTCGACAGCACCGCTTATCACGCGCTGCCGAAGGTGATGGCAGAGGCTTAACGCGATATTTGCTTTCCCGGGCTATCACGCGCTCTCAAGCGTTTCGAGAAGCAAGGGCATGAAAATGGGCGGCAATATTCTACGTTCCGCGGTCGCGGCGGTTATCGGCATTGCGGTCGCCTTCGGCCTGTTGTGGATCGCCCAATATGCGGGCGGCGAATTCGCTCCCGAAGTCTATGACCTCGACACTGGCGAAATCCTGATCCCGCTCGGCGCGACAATTGCGTTGCTCGTCGGCTGGTTCGTTGGCACCTTCGCCGGAAGCTGGCTCGCGATGCGCATTTCGGACGGCACCGGCGCCGGCTGGGTTGTTGCCGGAGCGATTCTGGGCGCAGCCATCTATCGTTCGATCAGCCTGGCTGATGCCTGGTGGGTGATGGCGCTAGGCGTCCTGATCCCGGTTGCCGCCGCCTGGCTCGCCCAGCGCGCGACAGCCGCACCGATCGCCTGAACGTCATTGTAGCGAAAGAGGGCGAGAAGGGTCTTCAAATCGTCATTGCCGGCGCTGCGAACAATCCAGGGCGGTTACGCCCGCTCTGGATTGCCGCGCGGCTTCGCCGCTCGCAATGACGCACCGAAAAATCAGTGGCTTTCCTTGTCCACGGCGGCCTGCACCGCCTTGTAAAAGGCCTCGCGCGCCGCGCCCACGCCTTCGGGGTCGGTTGCGGTCGGCCAGTTGCCGTTCGATGCGATGACGAGCCGTCGTTTGGGGTCGATGAAGATGCCCTGCCCGAAGATGCCCTGCGCGGCGAAGCTGCCGTCATCGTTGGTCCACCATTGATACCCGTAGCCGCGCCCCGGCTGGTCGATCGCGGCCTGCTTGGTCGTCGCGGCGGCGAGCCAGTCGTCGGGCAGAACTTTCTCCCCACCAGCCACGCCGCCGCCGAGAATGAACAGACCGAAGCGGGCATAATCGCGCAGGCTGGCCGATACGCAGCAACCACTGATCTCGTGCCCCGTCGGCCCGAGCATCCAGACGGCGTCCTGATCCATGCCGAACGGCTTCCATATTTTTTCGGACAGATAGGCTGACAGTGTCTTGCCCGTTGCGCTCGACACGAGGACGCCAATCAAATTGGTCTCGCCGGTCTTGTAGACCCATTTCGACCCCGCCGGCGCTTCGCGCGGCAAGGTCTTCATATAGCTGATGGTAATATCCTCACCCGCGATGGGCTTTTGCAGATTGAACTGCGCGACGTCCGATTTGGGATCGGTATAATCCTCGTTCCAGCGCACGCCCGAGGTCATCGTGAGAAGCTGGCGCACGCTGACGTCGTCATAGGCCGAACCGCGAAGTCCGGGGATATATTGCGTCACCTTGTCGTCGAGGCTTTTGATATAGCCGTCCTTGACCGCCGCGCCGACGAGCGTCGAGGTGAAGCTCTTCGCGACCGAAAAGCTCGTCCACCGCCCCGCAGGACCATAGCCGAGAGCATATTTTTCGAGCCGGATCTTGCCGTCCTGAACGATGATCAGCCCCGCATTGCGCTGGCGCGCCATATGCGCGTCGATGTCGACCCCGACATCGATCGGCCGTCCTTCGGGCAGCGGATAGACCGGGCCGCCCGCCGCAATGGTGTGCACGACGACCTTGGGCACCGATTCCATCGTACGGAAAGCAGCGTCGCGTTGATCCTGGCTCCAAAACAGCACATTCTGATCCTTTGGCATGGCGTCGGTGGTCTGTGTCGCGGCGGGCGCGGCAAGGCCGGCCAGCGCCACGGGCAATAGCAAGGCGGCCAATCGTCGTCGCATTCCCCTCTCCCTCTTCTCGATTACAGGCGACTATCCGTCGATCTTTTCCAGCGTGACCTGCGCGACGTCGATCCCGCCGCCGCGAAAGCCGCCTTCGCAATATTGCAGATAATAGCGCCACAGGCGGATGAAGCGTTCGTCAAAGCCCGACGGGAGTTGCCCCGCCGACACCGCCTCGTCGAAACGTTCGCGCCACTGGCGCAGCGTTTCGGCATAGTCGCCGCCGAAGTGACGCACATTGCCCCATGCCAGCCCGCGCGCTTCGGCCAAGGCGCGGAAGCGACTTTCGGAAATCAGGCAACCGCCGGGGAAAATATAGGCCTGAATGAAGTCGCTGCTCGCCGCATAGCGTTCGAACAGCGCGTCGTTGATCGCGATATACTGGATCGCCGCCTTGCCGCCGGGGCGGAGCAGCCGCGCGATCGCGTCGAGATAGGCTGGCCAATAGGCCTGCCCCACCGCCTCGACCATTTCGACGCTCGCAATCGCGTCATAGGGACCCTTGGCGTCGCGATAATCGCAGATTTCGACACGCGAGCGCCCCGAAAGATCGACCGCCTGCAATCGCGCCTCGGCCACCTCCGCCTGCGACGGCGACAGGGTGATACCGGTGTAGAGAACATCGTGGCGCTCGACCGCGCGTTCGGCGAGCGCGCCCCAGCCGCAGCCGATTTCGAGCAGTCGCGTCCCCGACCGCAGGTCGAGCCGGTCGAGGATCGCATCGACCTTGACCTCCTGCGCCTCTTCCAGCGTCATGCTAAGGTCGGTGAACAACGCACTCGAATAATTGAGTCCGCTGTCGAGCCACAGCCGGTAGAAATCATTGCCCAGATCGTAATGCGCCAGAATATTGCGCTTCGAACCGCTGCGGCTGTTGCGGTTGACGATATGGGCGGCGCGATTGATCCAGTGCAGCGGCCCGCGCGAGCGCGCGACATTGCCCAGTGTTTCACCGTTGCGCATGAACAGATCGAACAGCGGGACCGGATCGGGCGAACTCCATTCGCCCAGATCCCAGGCCCGGTACCAGCCGACCGATCCCGACATCGCCAGACGCACCAGCGCCGACCAGCTTTTCAGATGAACGATTGCGGTCGGCCCCTTGCCCCGCCCGCCCAGGATGCGCACGCTGCCGTCGGGCAGATGTCCCTCGAGCGTCCCCTTGCCCAGCCCGGCATCGATGCGGTCGAGCAGGCGATGGAACAGCGCCGACGGCGCGCGACCGACGAGGCGCGCGATGAAACCACCCGACCGAAAAGCCCTGTCGGCGCGAAGAAGCGCTTTGCCGCGACGGGGGCTGACATGGGTGTTCATTAGCATTCCCTGCCGCAAAACCTGCGCCATGACAATCAGTTGTCGTCGGCCTTCATGACGTCATAAGCCGCCAGCGCCCGCGCGCGGGCTTCGCGATGCCCAATGATTTTCGGGGGATAGCTTCGCGGACGGCGGCCGAATTCGTCAGGATCGTGGATTGCGGGCTCGCCAATGTCGGCCAGTTCGGGCACCCATTGGCGGATATAGGCGGCGGCATCGAATTTCTCCGACTGACTGAGCGGCGCCATGATCCGCGGAAACATGTTCGAGTCGACACCCGACCCCGCGACCCACTGCCAATTCACCGCATTGGACGCGTAATCGGCATCGACCAGCGTATCCCAAAACCATTGTTCGCCGCGCCGCCAGTCGATGAGCAGATGCTTGATGAGGAAGCTCGCGGCGATCATCCGGACGCGATTGTGCATCCAGCCGGTTGCCCAGAGCTGCCGCATGCCGGCATCGACGATCGGATAGCCCGTGCGTCCCTGTTGCCAGGCGGCGAAATCGGCGTCGGCCTCCTTGCCGCTCCGCCAGGGCAGCGTGGTATCGAAGGCTTCGCGGGCACTGCGGCCGCCGTAATCGGGATATTGCAAGATCACCGTCTGCGCATAGTCGCGCCACCCGATCTCGGCGAGGAACACATCGACCGATCCCCCCGCGTCTGCGACGGCATGCCAGATCGCGGCGGGCGAAACCTCGCCGAAGTGAAGATGTGGCGACAGGCGCGAACTGCCTTCGATCGCGGGCAGGTTCCGTTGCTCGTCATAACGCGCCGCGATCTCGGCAAAAGCGCCGAGTCGCACCTGCGCGCCCGTTTCGCCCGGCGTCCATTCGCCTTCGAACCCAGTCGCCCAATTGGGCCGGGACGGCAGCAGTCTCCAATCGTCCAGCCGGTCCGACGCGGGCCAGCGGTCGGGCGCATCGAGGCCTTCGGGCGCATCCACGGGCACAGGCGGCGGCATATGATCGCGCAGCGCGCGCCAGAAAGGCGTGTAGATTTTATAGAGACCGCCGCTGCCGGTCTTCACCGAGCCCGGTGGCGCGAGGTAATTGCCGTCGTGACATCTAAGATCGAGGCGCTTCGCGACCGCGCGCTCGGCATTGCGCCACCACGGCTCGTAATGACGGAGGCAATGCACGGCGCCGGCCCCGCCCTCCTCGGCAATCTTCGCCAGTTCGTCCTCGCACTTGCCGCGCCGCAGGATCAACCGCGAACCGCGCGCGCGCAGGCTTTCGTCGAGCCGCGCGAGGCTGTGATGCAGCCACCAGCGCGACGCGCCGCCCATCGCGCGATGCCGCGGCGTTTCGTCGTCAAGAATATAGACGGGAATGACCGGCCCCGATGCCGCCGCAGCGACTAGCGCCGCCTGATCGGCGAGCCGCAGATCGCGGCGAAACCACAGGATCGTCGGCGGTGCCATCAGGGATAGCTGGCGGTATCGGGTGCGGTCACGCGCACCGTAAAGTTGTCGCGCGCCAGCGGCTGCATGTAGCGCTGATCGTGCAGGACGATCGCATCGCCGTCGCGCGTCGCGACCGGCATCCGCGCCCAGAAAAGGAAGGCGCGCGCGGGCGGATCGGACTTCAGCCACGCGCGAAGACGCATGTCGTCCATGCCCGTCGGAACCCCCGGCTCCACCGTGCTCCCCTGCCCCAGCGCGTAGGCGCCGCTGCCATAGCGCCCGCCCCCGCGCCAAAAGATATCGCGCCGCCAGAAGGCGATCGGCGGCGGGCTCGCGACGACCAGCGCGCCGCCTTGTCCGCTCCGGCGCAGCAGGTCGGCCGCCTGCGCCTCGGCCTGCCCCGTCATGACACCGTTGGCGAAGATATAGGCGCAAACGGCGGTGAAACCGATCCAAGCCGGTCGTTGCCAGTCAGGCGCCCCGCGCCGTTCGCGTCGCAGCGACAGCCAGACCGACAGGCCGAGCGCCAGCCATATCCACAGGTCGATGATGAACAGCGTATCGCCATAGAACCAGCGGTGGCTGAACGGTTCGAGCAGTCGCACGCCATAGTTGTTGAGCCAGTCGAGCGCCGGGTGGCTGAGGCACCCGATATAGGCGAGCGCGAGCAACCAGCCGCGATGCAAGGGCGGCCTTGTAGCGGGCCGCGTTCCCCGCCGCGTCTGCCAGCGGTCGAAGGCGATCATCGCCGTCCAGAGCAGGACCGGCAGCAAAAGCAGTGCGATCGGCCCATGGGTGATCCCGCGGCGCATCGCGAGCGATTCGACGCCATAAAAGGCGCAGCTTGCATCGATGTCGGGCAGGTTCGCGGCGAGGATCAGCGTCGGCATCGCCAGCGCGGTCTTTTTCTTGAGCCCCATTTGCCCAAGAGCCGCGCCGACGAGGCTGTGGGTCAGATTGTCCATGCGCCCTTATAAAGCCGACGCGCGCATCGACCGCAAGCGATCAGAGATCGGGCCCGCCTTCGCTGACCGTCCAGGTCTGCCCTTTCTTGAGCAGGCTCTGCAGATCGGCCTTCTTGCCCTCGGCCGCCGCCTTGTTCTGGCGCCATACGTCGGCTTCGAAAGTCGGACGCGGATCGTCGTAGAGGACACCGAGCGCCATCGGGAATTCGCCGAAGCGCATTTCCACGAGCATGTGCGCGACGCTGCGGTTGGTGACGTCGTGGACGATCACGCCCGCTGCCTGCCAGTCGCCATCGACGACATCGACGACCTTAAGCGTCAGCGCCTCCTGATCGAGCGCGATGCCCTTCGCGCCCTTGGCAAACAGCATCGGTTCCCCGTTCTGGAGCCAGAGTTGGCGGTCTTCAGCACCCTTCGGCGCGGCGAAATCCTGGAACACGTCCTTGTTATAGACGATGCAGTTCTGGAAGATTTCGATAAAGGCCGCGCCCTTGTGCGCATGGGCCGCTTTCAGAACATTCGGCAGTTCCTTCGATACATCGAAGCCGCGCGCAACGAAGCGGGCGCCCGCGCCGAGTGCGAAGGCGCAGGGCTGCGCCGGGCGGTCGACCGAGCCGAACGGGGTCGACGGGCTGTTGGTGCCGACGCGGCTGGTGGGCGAATATTGGCCCTTGGTCAGCCCGTAAATCTCGTTGTTGAACAGCATGATCTGGCAATCGAGGTTGCGCCGGATGAGGTGCATCGTGTGATTGCCGCCGATCGACAGACCATCGCCGTCGCCGGTGACGATCCACACGTCGAGTTCGGGATTGGCAAGCTTCAGCCCCGTCGCGAACGCCGGCGCACGGCCGTGGATCGTATGGAAGCCATAGCTTTCGACATAATAGGGAAAGCGCGACGAGCAGCCGATCCCGCTGATGAACACGGTGCTTTCGGGCACCGCGCCGATTTCGGGCAGGGTGCGCTGCACCGCCTTCAGGATCGCATAGTCGCCGCAGCCGGGGCACCAGCGCACTTCCTGATCGGTTTCCCAATCCCTGAGCGTCGTCGTGCGGGCGATGGTCGTCATCTCGTTCACTGGAGCGCCTCCTCGATGGCAGCTTCGATTTCGGCAATCCGGAAGGGCTGGCCCGACACCTTGTTGAGCGGCTTGGCATCGACCAGATACTGGTCGCGCAGCACCGTCTTGAGCTGGCCCGTGTTCATTTCGGGCACGATCACCTTGTCATAGCTTTTGAGCAATTCGCCCAGATTGGCGGGGAGCGGCCAGATATGGCGCAGGTGAATCTGGCTGACGTCCTTCCCTTCGGCGCGCTTGCGGCGCACCGCCTGATGGATCGGGCCATAGGTCGATCCCCAGCCGACGATGGCAAGCTTGCCGCCTTCGGCGCCGAGTTCGACGATCTGGTCGGGAACCTTGACCCCGTCGATCTTCGCCTTGCGAATGTCGGTCATCGCCTGGTGATTTTCGGGCGCATAATTGATGTGACCGGTGTCGATCTCTTTCTCGATCCCGCCGATCCGGTGCAGCAGGTCGGGCGTACCCGGCTTCACCCAGGGGCGCGCGAGCTTTTCGTCGCGGCCATAGGGCTTGAAGCCGCCTTCGGGTACCTGGGTCAGAAATTCGACCGGGAAGGCTTCATAGGCGGTCAGGTCGGGGACTTTCCACGGCTCGGCCGCGTTGGCGATATAGCCGTCGGTCAGCAACATCACCGGCGTCATATATTGGACCGCGATCCGGCACGCCTCGATCGCGCATTCGAACGCGTCACCAGGCGAGCGCGCGGCGATCACCGGCATCGGCGCATCGCCGTTGCGGCCATAGACAGCCTGATAGAGATCCGACTGTTCGGTCTTGGTCGGCAGGCCCGTCGACGGGCCGCCACGCTGCGAATTGACGATGACGAGCGGCAGTTCGGTCATGATCGCGAGGCCCATTGCCTCGCCCTTCAGCGCGATGCCCGGACCCGACGAGCTAGTGACGCCCAGCGACCCTGCGTAGCTCGCACCGATCGCCGAACAGATTGCGGCGATTTCATCCTCGGCCTGGAAGGTCGTGACGTCATATTCCTTGAGCCGCGACAGATGGTGGAGGATCGCCGATGCGGGTGTGATCGGATAACCGCCGAAGAACATCGGCAGATGCGCAAGCTGCGCCCCGGCGACAAGACCGAGCGCGATGCCCTCGGCGCCGGTCAGCGTGCGATAGAGGCCGGGTTCGGCGGGCGCCGGCGCGACATGATGCTGCTTGAGCGGTCCCGCGAGTTCGGCGGTTTCGCCATAGGCATGGCCCGCATTAAGCGCCGCGATATTCGCTTCGGCAAGATTGGGATCCTTGGCGAATTTCGCCTTCAGCCACTCGGTCAGCGGCTGGCGGTCGCGGTCGAACATCCACAGCGCAAGGCCGAGCGTCCACATATTCTTGCAGCGCAGCGCTTCCTTGTTGCCGAGCCCGAACGGCTTGACGGCATCCATCGTCGCCTGACTGATGTTGAGCTTCAGCAGCTGCCATTTCGCAAGGCTGCCATCCTCGAGCGGATTGGCGTCATATTTCGCCTTGGCGAGATTGCGGTCGTTGAATTCGCCTTCGTCGGCGATGATCAGGCCGCCCAGCTTGAGCACGCCGACATTGGTCTTGAGCGCCGCGGGGTTCATCGCGACGAGCACGTCGGGGGCGTCGCCCGCGGTCGTGATCTCGCTCGACCCGAAATTGATCTGGAACGCCGAAACACCGAACAACGTCCCCTGCGGCGCTCGGATTTCGGCCGGAAAATCGGGGAAAGTCGCCAGGTCATTGCCCGCGAGCGCGGTCGAAAGCGTGAACTGACCACCGGTAAGCTGCATCCCGTCGCCGCTGTCGCCTGCGAAACGAACCACCACTGCGTCGGAACGGGGGGACTGCCGATCTTCGGCCCGGTCCTCGACCACTGTCGCCATTTTCTGTTCTGCCTTTAGAGTCCTGCGAATTACCGGAATGGGCCTAGGCCCGTCTTTCGTCGCCCGCAATTCAGAAAAATTTGTGCGCTGCAAAGCGGATCGGCGCGCGCCTGCCGTAATCAGTTTCCAATTGCCATTGAATTATGCCGCCCGATGGCGAATAGCAGCGGCAACAACATAGCAAGGGATTTGACGGATGACCGACGGCACGACTCCTTATGTTCGCCCCGATGTGGCGGCCTTTCTCGCTTTCCTCAATGCCCAGGAAGGCCCCAAGATGGAAGAGATGCCGCCCGAGGCGGGGCGCGAAATGATGCGCGTTATGGGGCAGATGGCCGACGTGCCGCGCGGCGCAATCGCCAAGATCGAGGATCGCACCATTCCCGGACCCGCCGGCGAGATCCCGATCCGCATCTATGACAACCGTCCCGATCGCGAGCCCGGACCGGTCATGGTCTTCTACCATGGCGGCGGCTGGGTGATCGGCGATCTCGACACGCACGATCCCTATTGTGCCGAAGCGGCACGCCAGCTCGACATGCCGGTGATTGCCGTCGACTATCGCCTCGCGCCCGAACACCCCTTCCCGGCGGCGCCCGAGGATTGCGAGGCGGCGACGCGCTGGGTTGCGGACAATATCCCATGCACCGGGCTGGTCCTGTCGGGCGACAGCGCGGGCGGCAATCTGACCATCGCGACCGCGCTCGCGCTGCGCGATGCGCCAGCCGCGAAGCCCGTGGTCGCGATCCATCCGATCTATCCGGCGGTCACGACGCATCAGGATTGGCAAAGCTACCGCGATTTCAAGGATGGCTATCTGCTCACCGAAGGCGGCATGACCTGGTTCGGCGATCATTATGCCGCCGACCCTGCCGATCGCCGCGCGTCGCCGATCGATTTCGACGCCGCCGGCCTGCCCCCGACCCTGCTCGTCACCGCGGGACTCGATCCGCTGCGCGATCAGGGCCGCGCCTATGCCGGCAAGCTGATCGCCGCTGGCGTGCCGACCACCTATCGTGAAGCTGCAGGCAATATCCACGGCTATATCTGTCTGGCGCAGGGCATTCCGAGTGCCAAGGACGACATCCGCGGCAATCTGACGGTCCTCAAGGCGATCGTCGCCGAAGCGACCGCATGATCGACCCCAGCGCCCTTCCCTATCGCCCCTGCGCCGGGGTGATGCTCGCCAATCGCCATGGCCTCGTCTTCGTCGGCCAGCGACTCGATTCGGCCGAGGACGCGTGGCAGATGCCGCAAGGCGGCATCGATCCCGGCGAGGATGCCGAAGATGCCGCAATCCGCGAACTCAGCGAGGAAACCGGCGTCCATGCCGGGCTGGTCGATATCATCGCGCGCAGCAAGACCGAGCATTTCTACGATCTGCCCGACCATCTGATGGGCAGGATGTGGGGCGGGAAATATCGCGGTCAGCGCCAGTCGTGGTTTTTGATGCGCTTTATGGGCGAGGATAGCGATGTCGATATCGCGACCCGGCATCAGGAGTTTCGCGCCTGGCGCTGGGCCGAACTCGACGAACTCGAACGGCTGATCGTCCCGTTCAAGCGCCAGCTTTACCGCGCCGTCGTCGACGAATTCCGCCCGCTGGTCTGATCGCGCAGCGCGACGGCGGTGCGAAAGACGTCGGCGAACATCGCCGGCGTCAGTCGCCCGGTGTTCGTGTTGTAACGCGAGCAATGATAGCTATCGACCAGATGACGCCCGTCGGGCAGGCGATGCACCGCGCCATGCGCGAAACGATAGGCGGCGAGCCGCCCGCCCACAGCGCGAACCGCCGCGTCATGCGCGATCCGACCGAGCGCGATCAGCACTGTGACCCGCGGCAAAGCCGCGAGCTGGGCCTCAAAATAGGGGCGGCAGGCAGCAATTTCGGTGGGCGTCGGCTTGTTCTGCGGCGGCAGGCATTTGACGCTGTTGACGATTATCGTTCCGTCCAGGCGCAGCCCGTCGTCGATCCGCCCGTCATAGACGCCGCGGCTGAGCCCGAAGGCGGCGAGCGTTTCGAACAACAGGTCGCCCGCATAATCGCCGGTAAACGGCCGCCCGGTGCGGTTGGCGCCGTGCTTTCCCGGCGCGAGCCCGGCGATGGCGAGCCACGCATCGGGGTCGCCGAATGCATAGACGGGCGCGTTCCACCAATCGGGATGCTCGGCGCGACAGGCGGCGCGCAAGCCGGCGAGTCGCGGGCAGCGCAGGCAATCGCGCGGCGGCTCGGTGGCGGGCAAAGGACTGTCAATCTTCACCCCGCTGCGATAGGCGCATGGGCATGACCAGCGCAACGCCCCTCCCCCTCTATGCCATCGGCCTTGGTTCGAACCGCCGCCACGTCCGCTTCGGCGATCCGCGGCGCGTGTTGCTCGCCGCGCTTGCCGCGCTCGAAAGCGACGAAATCGAACCCGTCGATGCGAGCCCGATCGTCGCCAGCGCGCCGCTCGGTCCATCGCGCCGCCGCTACGCCAATGCCGTCGCGCTCGTCGCCTCGCCGCTCAGCCCGCCCGAGATGCTCGATCGGCTGAAAGCCATCGAAGCAGCTTTCGGACGGCGGCGCGGCCAGCGCTGGGGCGCTCGCACGCTCGACCTCGACATATTGCTGTGGTCGGAGGGCGGATGGAGCGATGCGGCGCTCACCGTGCCGCACGAGGCAATGACCGTGCGCGATTTCGTGCTTGGCCCGCTCCGCATGATCGCACCCGCCTGGCGCCATCCACTCAGCGGCCAAAGCGTCCGGCAACTCGCCGCGCGTCTTTCGCGGGCAAAGCCGGTTGACCACGGCGCTTCGGCGCACTAGGGCGACGGCTCGCTTTCGCACACCGCCCCCCGGCGGTCCGCGATGGGCCCTTAGCTCAGTCGGTAGAGCAACTGACTTTTAATCAGTAGGTCGCTGGTTCGAACCCAGCAGGGCTCACCATAACCGCCGGAATCGCCGCTTTACCTCAGGCGAAGTGCAGCTTGCGATATTTGCCGCGAAAGTAGAGCAAGGGATCGCGGCGCGGTTCGAAAATCGCCTTCAGGACGCGGCCGACAAGAATGAAATGATCGCCGCCCGGATGCACCGCCTCGCGCGCGCATTCGAAACTGCTGAGCGATCCCGACAGCACCGGCGTACCGAATTCGCCGATCTCCCATCCGGTTGCGGCGAAGCGATCCTCGCCCTTGCCCGCGAAGCGGTTGGAGGTCGGCTGTTGGCCGATCTGGAGCACATTGACCGCGAAATGCTTGACCTCGCGCAGCACTGCCGCGCTGCCGGCGTTGTTCGCGATACAAACGAGGAGGAGCGGCGGGTCGAGCGATACCGAGGTGAAGCTGTTGGCGGTGAGGCCGATCGGCTGGCCCGCCGCATCGATAGCGGTGACCACGGTAACGCCGGTCGCGAAGCAGCCGAGTGCGTCGCGAAAGGTCCGCGCGTCGGACCCAGCGCGATATTCCGGCCACCCGCGCGGCGCGCGGCGCTCAAGAAAGTCGATCAGATGCGCGCCAAGCGCGTCGATCCGGTCTTCGGTGACGACCAGCGCGGCATCCTCCACCTCGACCAGTTCGCCGTCGGGAAGCTGGCCGACGAACGCCGCCGCCGAGGCGCGCGAGACGAGTTCGCTCATCGCGCCGCGGACATAGAGCGTCGGCAGGGCTATATTGGGGGCGATCCCCGAAAGCCGCTCGGTCACGGTAGCGGCGTCGAAGGCTTCGAACAGCCGGGCGTCCCACGCAGCCTGACCAGGCGCCCGGTTGGCCGCTTCGCGCAGGCGGTCGCCGATGCGCTGCGCCATCGTTACATCGTCGCTGACCGGCAGGTCGACGAGCACCAGCCCCGAGGCGAGCACTGCCGCGTCGCGTTCGAGCGCGGCGGCGGCGATCCATCCGCCCAGGGTCGAGGCGACAACGACCGGCCGCGTGCCGAGCTGTGCCAGCACCGCGCGCAGATCGCCGACCAACGCATCGAAATCATAGCGCCCGTCCTCGGGCCACTCGCTACCGCCATGACCCCGAAGGTCTAGGCTGATGACGCGGCGGCCGGCCTGTTCGAGCGCGTCGGCGACATTCGACCAGATCGCGCGCGTCTGACCCGCACCGTGGAGCAGCAGCACCGCCGGATCATTGTCCGATCCGATAACGTCGGCTTCGAGGCGGATTCCCGCGAAGCCCTGATAATGAACGATGCTCATGCCGTGAAAATCTCTTTCGTCCGGTGCCGCGGCGGCGACCGGTCGGGCATGATTATTTTCGCTTGTTGATGCAAGTCAAAGTCGGGGAACCGCGCCATTGCCAAAAGCGGATGGCGGGTTCTGGTGATCGAACCTGCGTTCATGGCAACCCTGCACCAGTTGCCACCCAGATCACCTCCCCCAACTGCCCTGCCGGCGTCCCACCGGCGGGGCATTTCTTTGGGAAGGCCGTTCAGGCTCGAAACCCGGCCAGTCGCTGATCGAGGACAGCCTCCGCCTCGGCAATGATACGGTCGATCAATTCCTGGCAGCTCGGAATATCATGGATAAGGCCCTGGACCATCCCGGCCCAGAATACCCCCTTCGTCAGATCTCCCGTTTCGAGGAGTTCGCGGCCGGCCTTGCCGTTGACCAGTTCGGCGACGTCGGCAAAGGTCGCATCGGGCTGCGCAAGGCGGCGCACCACCTCCTCCGACACGGCTCTCTTGCCGACGCGCGCGGTGTTCTTGAGGCTGCGGAAGATCAGGAAGCTGCCGCGCTCGTCATTATCGACATAGGCCTGCTTCACATTGTCGTGGATCGGCGCTTCCTTGGTCGCGCAGAAGCGCGTCCCCATGTTGATGCCTTCGGCACCGAGCGACAGCGCTGCGACCAGCCCGCGACCGTCGCCGAAGCCGCCCGACGCCAGCATCGGGATCTTCACCTTGTCGGCGGCGGCCGGGATCAGGATCAGCCCCGGAATATCGTCCTCGCCGGGATGGCCTGCACATTCGAAGCCGTCGATCGAGATGATATCGCAGCCCGCCTTTTCGGCCGACAGCGCATGACGCACGGCGGTGCATTTGTGCAGGATGGTGACGCCATGGGGCTTGAGCATTTCCCAAATCTCGCGCACCGCCTGGGTGCCCGCCGTTTCGACGATCTTGACGCCGCCGTCGATGATCGCCTGCGCATAGGCCTTGTAATCGGGCGCGTTGATCGTCGGGAACACGGTCATGTTCACGCCAAAGGGTTTGGCGGTCATCGACCGGCAGCGTTCGATTTCCTCACGCAGTGCATCGGGGCTCGGCTGGGTCAGCGCGGTGATGATGCCGAGGCCGCCGGCGTTCGACACAGCGCTCGCCAGTTCGGCATAGCCGACGCTCTGCATGCCGCCCTGCACGATCGGATGCTCGATACCCAGCATTTCGGTGATGCGCGTCTTGAAAGCCATGGTCCATCCTTCCCTTCTGTCTCTGCCGTTACGGCACCGTTGCTTCTCCCTTGAATTAACTTGACGCTTACGTCAACGTCGGGTTGAGAGACGATATAGTTAGACAGCGAAGGGAATCGGAATGGCGGCGACGCACCAAGGCATATCGGATCGGGCGCTGGCGATAGCAGCCAAGGTCGAGGCCTTCGTCCGCGAGACGGTGGTCCCCTATGAGAAAGACCCGCGCCGCGACCATCATGGCGCACCGACCGACGAGCTGGTGATGGAAATGCGTGAGCATGCGCGGGCCGCGGGCGTGCTGACGCCGCACATCCTGTCCGATGGCAGCCACCTCAATCAGCGCGAGACGGCGGTCGTCCTCATCAAGTCGGGGCTTTCGCCGCTCGGTCCGCTCGCGTGCAACACGATGGCGCCCGACGAAGGCAATATGTATCTGCTCGGCAAGGAAGGCAGCCCCGAGCTCAAGGAACGGTTCCTCAAGCCGATGGTCGAGGGCCGCGTCCGATCGGCCTTTTTCATGACCGAACCCGCCGAAGAAGGCGGTGCGGGGTCCGATCCGTCGATGATGAAAACGACCTGCCGCCCCGACGGCAATCATTGGGTTGTGAACGGCCGCAAGACCTTCATCACCGGCGCGGAAGGCGCGCGCGTCGGCATCGTCATGGCGAAGGCCGAAGAAGGCGCATGCATGTTCCTCGTCGACCTGCCCGATCCGGCGATCCGCATCGACGAGATTCCGAACACGATCGACAGTTCGATGCCTGGCGGGCACGCGACGCTGACCATCGACAATCTGCGCATCCCCGCCGACCAGATGCTGGGCGCGGCGGGCGAAGGATTTCGCTACGCGCAGGTCCGCCTGTCCCCCGCCCGGCTGTCGCACTGCATGCGCTGGCTCGGCTGCTGCATTCGCGCGCACGAAATCGCGACCGACTATGCCAACCGGCGTGAAGCCTTTGGCAAGCCGCTGATCGAGCATGAAGGCGTCGGCTTCATGCTCGCCGAGAATATGATCGATCTGAAGCAGGCCGAACTGATGATCGACTGGTGCGCCGGCGTTCTCGACACCGGATCGCTCGGCACCGTCGAAAGCTCGATGGCAAAGGTTGCGGTCTCCGAAGCCCTGATGCGGATCGCCGACCGCTGCGTTCAGGTGATGGGCGGGACCGGCGTCACCGATCGCACGATCGTCGAGCAGGTGTTCCGCGAAGTGCGCGCGTTCCGCATCTACGACGGTCCGACCGAGGTGCACAAATGGAGCCTTGCCAAGAAGATCCGCCGCGACTGGAAGGCCGGACGCACCTGATGCCCCTGTCAGTTGCACTTTGCCGCCCGATCCTCCAGCCGTAGCGTCAAAACGACTTGACGTTTACGTTAACGTCCGGATGATGGGTGAAAACATAAAGGGTAGAGGACTCGGACCGATGTCGATTTTGTACGACGAAGGACAACAGGCGATCGCCACCGAATCGCGCCGCATATTGGAAGCGCGCGTGCACAAGGACGATCTGCTCCCGCTGCTCCAGACGAGCGGGCGCTATCACGAAGCCTTCTGGGCCACCGCAAAAGAACAGGGCTGGACCGCGCTGGCCTTGCCGGAAGCCTATGGCGGCCTTGCGCTCGGCCTCGTCGAACTCGGGCTGATCGCGCACCAGGCGGGCCGCACGCTCAGCGGCGCACCCTTTCTGACCTCGAATTTCGGTGCGGCAAAAGCGATCGAGCTGTACGGCAGCGATGATCAGAAACAGCGCTGGCTACCGGGCCTGGCAAGCGGGGACGTCATCGGGGCGGTCGCGATTGCTTCGGGGCCTGACGCCCTGCCCGCCCATCCCAAGGTCACACTGACCGATGACCGGCTCGATGGCGTGAAGGACGGCGTTTCGGGTGCATTACATGCCGACGTTGCCATCGTCTTCGCCAATGGCCCGGGGATGCCGGTGCTTGCCCTTGTCGATCTTGCCAAGGTCGAAAAGACGGCGATCGACAGCTTCGACAACAGCCGCTGCCTCGCCGACCTGCATTTTTCTCATACGCCCGCCGAGACGCTCGTCAGCGGAAGCGCCGCGCGCGCGGCGGCGCTGCACATTCTGGCATTGCAGGCCGTCATCACCGCGCACGAACAGACGGGCGGCGCCGAGGCGCTGATGGAAATCGCGCGCGATTATGCCGTAACGCGCAAGGCCTTTGGGCAGCCCATCGGCGCCTTCCAGTCGATCAAGCACCGCATCGCCGAACTCTACGGCCTCGTCGAACTCGCGCGCGCCAATTGCATCCACGCGGCCTCGCGCGAGGGGCAGAGCGACTTCGTGACGGCGGCCGCCGCGGCGCGGCTTTCGGCGACCGAAGCCTATGACACCGCCGCGCGCGATTGCGTGCAGATCCACGGCGGCATCGGCGTGACCTGGGAAATCGGCCTGCACCTTCATATGCGCCGCGCTCGCACCCTGGCGCTCGAACAGGGAAGCAGCCTGTTCTGGGAAGATATATTGGTCGATCGCCTGGCAGGAGAAGCAGCATGAGCGATCTCGAAGCCTATCGCGCGAAGGCCGCAGCCTGGTGCGAATCCGTCGCGCCAACGTTCGGCAAGGCGGCCCGCAAGGGCCTGAGCGTCGAAGAGGATCTCGCGCTCGGACGCCGCTATCAAAAGGCGAAATTCGATGCGGGCTTCGCCGGCATCAACTGGCCTACCGACCTCGGCGGACAGGGCCTTGGCCATATCGAGAAGATCACCTTCGAAGCCGAGGAGATGAAGCACGGCTTCCCCAACGTCTATTTCGGCATCTCGCTCGGCATGCCGGTGCCGGTGCTGATGCAGTTCGGCTCCGACCGCGAATTTGTGAAGGAGCGCGTGCTCAAGGCGCTGCAGGGCGAAGAAATCTGGTGCCAGCTCTTCTCCGAACCATCGGGCGGCACCGATCTTGCCGGCCTGCGCACGCGCGCCGAAACCGATGGCAACGGATGGAAGATTAACGGCCAGAAAGTCTGGACGAGCTGGGCGCAATATAGCGACTATGGCGTCATCGTCGTGCGCACCGACCCGACCGTCGCCAAGCACAAGGGCCTTACCTGTTTCTGGGTCGACATGAAGGCGCCCGGCGTCACCGTGCGCCCGATCAAGCTCGCCGGCGGCGACAGTCACGTCAACGAAGTCTTCTTCGACGATGTGAAGATCAGCGACGACCACCGCATGTCTCCGGTCGGCGGCGGCTTCTCGGTCGCGCTCGCGACCCTGATGATCGAACGCTATGTCGCAACCGACAGCGCCGGATTCGGCCCGCACCTCGACCTGTTCGTCGATATGGCGAAAGACCTGATGATCAATGGCCGACCGGCGATCGAGGATGGCCGCATCCGGCAGCAGATCGCCCGCAACTATGCGATGCGTTCGGGACTCGATTCGATCAATGTCCGCGCACGATTGATGATGCAGGCGGGTATGACGCCGGGCCCCGAAGGCTCGCTCAACAAGCTGGTTGCGGTGCGCTCGCGCCAGAAGCTGTCCGAACTCGCGATCGACCTGCAGGGCGTCGGCGGCTTCCACTTCGACGAGCATGCCTCGCCCAAGGACGATTGGGCAGCGAGCTGGATCAACGCGCCGACCGGCCGCATCGCCGGCGGATCGGACGAAACGCTGCTCAACACGATCGCCGAGCGCATCCTCGGCCTGCCGCAAGACCATCGCCCCGACAAGGGCGTCCCCTTCAACCAGATTCCAGCCTGAGGAGCCTCCCCATGAAACTCGATTCCTCGACCGCGGCCGTTGTCACGGGCGGCGCGTCCGGTCTTGGCCGCGCAACCGCCGAAGCGCTTGCCGCCGCGGGTGTGAAGGTCGCGATCTTCGATATCAACGACGCGCTGGGCGAAGAGGTGGCGCAATCGATCGGCGGCCTGTTCGTCCATGTCGATATCACCGACGAACAGTCGGTTCTCGACGGCTTTGCCAAGGCGCGCGCCGCTCATGGTCAGGAACGCATCGCGGTCCACTGCGCGATGACGTCGCGCCGCGGCAAGACGCTCGCCTATGACAAGGAAACGGGCAAATTTCGCCGGACCCCAACCGCGGATTATGAATATGGTGTCGCGGGCATATTGACCGCAAGCTACCGCATCGGATCGATCGCGGCCGAAGGCATGGCGACATTGCCCGAACTGGAAGACGGCGAACGTGGCGCAATCATCTTCACCGCCTCGGTCGCGGCGCAGGACGCACAGATCGGTCAGGTCATCTACGGGTCGGCCAAGGCCGGGGTAAACGGCCTCGTCCTGCCGATGGCGCGCGATCTGATGGACCTCGGCATCCGGGTCAATTCGATCATGCCCGGCGTGTTCGGTACGCCGCTGCTCGGCAATATGAACCCCAAGGTCAAAGAAAGCCTCGAAGCGTCGGTCCCCTTCCCCAAGCGGCTCGGCAAGGCCGAGGAATATGCCAGCCTGGCGATGGAAATGATCCGCAACACCTATTTCAACGGCCAGGCCGTCCGCCTTGACGGCGCGATCCGCATGGCCCCTCGGTAAACCTCGGGGTGGCCGCATGGCCCCGCGTCAAGACTTTCAAAAAAAGGAACATCATCATGGCCGAAGCCTATATCATCGACGCCGTCCGCACCCCGCGCGGGATCGGCAAGCCCGGCAAGGGCGCGCTGTCGCATCTTCACCCACAGCATCTCGCCGCGACCGTCCTCGCCGCGATCCGCGACCGCAATCATCTCGACACGGCAACGGTCGACGATATCGTGTGGTCGACCTCGTCGCAGAACGGCAAGCAGGGCGGCGACCTTGGCCGCATGGCGGCGCTGTCGGCGGGGTACGACACCAAGGCCAGCGGAACGACGCTCGACCGCTTCTGCGGCGGCGGCATCAGCTCGGTTAATTTCGCCGCCGCAAGCGTGATGAGCGGCATGGAAGACTGTGTCATCGCCGGCGGTACTGAGATGATGAGCTACACCACCGCCTTTGCCGCCGAGCAGGCGAACGCAGGGCTGCCGCCGCGCCTGATGGGATCGGGCCATGAAGCGCTCGACGAAATCCACCCGCAGTCGCACCAGGGCATCTGCGGCGACGCGATCGCGACGATCGAAGGCATCAGCCGCGAAGCGCTCGATGCGCTCGCGCTCGTCAGCCAACAGCGCGCCGACAGGGCGATCAAGGAAGGCCGCTTCAACAAGTCGGTCGTGCCCGTCCTGAACCCGGACGGCAGCGTTGCGCTCGACCATGAAGAGTTCCCGCGCCCCGAAACCACCGCGGAGGGCCTTGCGTCACTCAAGCCCAGCTTTGCTGCGCTCGCCGATTTCGACATGGGCGGCGGCTTCACCTTCCGGAAGCAGATCAACCGCCGCTATCCCGACCTTGAAATCCAGCATTTCCATCATGCAGGCAATTCGTCGGGCGTTGTCGACGGCGCCGCCGCGATTTTGCTGACATCCAAGGATTATGCCGACAAGCATGGCCTGAAGCCCCGCGCCCGCGTCGTCGCCTATGCCAATATCGGCGACGATCCGACGCTGATGCTCAACGCCCCGGTTCCGGCGGCCAAGAAGGTGCTCGAAAAAGCGGGACTGACCAAGGACGACATCGACGTCTGGGAAATCAACGAAGCCTTTTCGGTGGTCGCCGAAAAGTTCATCCGCGACCTCGACCTCGATCGCGAAAAGGTGAACATCAACGGCGGCGCGATGGCGCTCGGTCACCCGATCGGCGCGACCGGTTCGATCCTGATCGGCACCGCGCTCGACGAACTCGAACGCTCGGGTGGCCGCTATGGCCTCGTCACCATGTGCGCCGCGGGCGGCATGGCACCGGCCATCATCATCGAACGCATCTAAGACAATCATCGTCATTGCGACCCCGGCGAAAGCCGGGGGAAGCAATCCAGGGCGGTTTACGCCCCCCTGGATTGCAGCGTCCCCCGGATCAAGTCCGGGGTCCTCGCAATCACGATGCAGGCATGGGAGACACGACATGGCCGGACCCCTGAAGGGCATCAGGATCATCGAATTTGCAGGGATCGGTCCCGGCCCCTATTGCGGGATGATGCTCGCCGACCATGGTGCGGAGGTGATCCGCATCGATCGTCCCGGCGGTTTCATGGACCCGCGCGATCCGCTGTCGCGCAACCGCACCTCGATTGCGCTCGACATGAAAAATCCCGATGCGGTCGCGATCGCCCGTGACCTTTGCAAGAGCGCCGACGGCATCATCGAAGGCTATCGTCCGGGCGTCATGGAGCGGCTGGGGCTCGGCCCCGATGTGCTGCTCGCCGACAATCCCAGGCTTGTTTACGGACGCATGACCGGCTGGGGCCAATATGGCCCCTATTCGCAGGCGGCCGGACACGACATCAACTATATCGCGCTGTCGGGCGTCCTCCATACCGTTGGCCGCGCGGGGGAAAAGCCGGTGCCGCCGGTCAATTATGTCGGCGATTTCGGCGGCGGCGGCATGATGCTGGCCTTCGGCATGGCAAGCGCGCTGCTGCACGCCGCGAAGACCGGCGAGGGTCAGGTCATCGACTGCGCGATGACCGACGGGTCGGCATTGCTCGCGGGGATGAGCTGGGGCTTCTATGCCATGGGCCGGCTGCGCGACGAGCCCGGGGTCAACATGCTCGATACCGGCGCCCATTTTTACGACACCTATGCTTGCGCCGACGGCAAGTTCATCTCGATCGGCTCGATCGAGCCACAATTCTATGCCTTGCTGCGCGAAAAGACCGGGCTCGACGCCGATCCCGCCTTCGATGCGCAGATGGATCCGTCGCAGTGGGGACCGCTCAAGGACAAGCTGACCGCGCTGTTCGCGACCAAGACGCGCGACGAATGGTGCGCGCTGATGGAAATGACCGACGTGTGCTTTGCCCCCGTCCTCTCGCTCGCCGAGGCGCCGCAGCATCCGCACAATGTCGCGCGCGAAACCTTCCTCTCGGTCGGCGGCGCCACCCAGCCCGCCCCTGCTCCGCGCTATTCGGCGACGAAGGCCGACACGCCGCGTCCCGCTCCGGCGGTGGGCGCAGACGGCGACGCCGTGCTTGCCGCGCTCGGCTACGACGCCGAGCGGATCGCCGCGCTGCGCAGCGGAGGCGCGGTCCGCTGAACCGATGCGGCGACCGGGCGCCGATCCGCGCCCGGCAACGCCATCTGCAACTTGCCAGAACAGACCGCGGGGCATAGCCTGTGCGCGGTACAGGAGACGTGATGATGGGCGAATTTCTGAGTGTCGAGCGGCGAGGAAAGATCGCCATCCTGACGATGATCAAGCCCGAGAGCATGAACGCGATCGGCACCCATGCCGACTGCGACGATATCGTCGATACTCTTCGCGCGCTGGGCGAGGATCGCAGCGTCAGCGCGATCATCCTGACGGGCAGCGGCAAGGCATTCAGCGCCGGCGGCAACCTCAAGTCGATGCAGGATCGCAAGGGGATCGGCGTGCTCGACCAGCCCGATTCGACCCGCGCCAATTATCGCCGCGGCGTGCAGGCGGTAATCCGCGCGCTGATGGATTGCGAAATCCCGATGATCGCTGCGGTCAACGGCCATGCCGTCGGCCTCGGCTGTGACCTTGCCTGCACCTGCGACATCCGTATCGCGGCGGAGAGCGCCAAATTCGCCTGCTCCTTCATCAAGGTCGGCATCGTCCCCGGCGACGGCGGCGCCTGGCTTCTCCAGCGCGTGCTCGGCTATCCGCGCGCGGCCGAACTCTTCCTGACCGGCGACCGCTTCGATGCGCAGACGGCAAAGGACTATGGGCTTGTAACCGAAGTCGTCCCCGACGCCGAACTGCTAGACCGTGCAGTGGCGATCGCCGAGCGTATCGTGTGTAACCCCCCGCGCGCGCTGCGGCTTACCAAGCGGCTGCTCCGCGAGGCGCAACACAGCCGGATGAGCGACATCCTCGAACTCAGCGCCGCCTATCAGGCCATCGTCCACGAAACCGCCGACAACCGCGAGGCGATCAACGCCTTCGTCGAAAAGCGCCCACCCGTCTTTACCGGAGAATAGCCATGATCGCCGACCGCGTCCTGCCGCTTTCGGGCATCCACAATTTCCGTGACTATGGCGGCTATGCGGTCGAGGATGGCGGGCGGCTGCGGCAGGGCCTGCTCTGGCGTTCGGCGCACCATGAACAGGCGACCGACGCGGATCTGGGCGCGGTCGATGCGCTGGGCCTCGAAACCGTGATCGACCTGCGCGGCGACGATGAGCGCGAAATGCATCCCTGTCGCCGCTCGGACAATTTTTCGGCGCGCGTCCTGTTTGCGGGCGGCGTCACCGCCGGCCTGGCACCGCATCTTCAGGCGGCGGGCGGCGCGATCGATGTCGAGACGGCACGGGCGCGAATGATCGACACCTATGCCGGCATGCCCTATCGCTCGGCGCTCGTCGCGACGCTGCGCCTCTATCTGGCGGCGCTCGCCGAATATGACGCGCCCAGCCTGGTGCACTGCGTCGCCGGCAAGGACCGCACCGGCTTTGCGGTCGCGATCGTCCACCGGCTCGTCGGCGTGC
This sequence comes from Sphingopyxis sp. P1IMeth2, assembly GCF_900185685.1. Taxonomy (NCBI): domain Bacteria; kingdom Pseudomonadati; phylum Pseudomonadota; class Alphaproteobacteria; order Sphingomonadales; family Sphingopyxidaceae; genus Sphingopyxis; species Sphingopyxis sp. P1IMeth2. Next base: position 41,729 of record NZ_FYAT01000017.1, on the reverse strand, counting down.
ACGAAGATGACCTGATGCACGACTATCTGCTCACCAACACGGCGGGCAAGATCGAGGAACGTATCGCGCAGGGTGCCGCACACATCCGTGCCCGCTATGGCGCCGAGATCAAGGACGAGGCGGTGCGCGCGCTGATGTCGGTCAATCCCGCCTATCTCGACGCCGCGCTGGCGACGGTGCGCCGCGATCATGGCGATATTCCGAGCTATGCCGAGGCGGTGTTGAATTTCACCCCCGCGATGCGCGAAGCCCTGATCGACAAGCTGGTCGTATAGTTCCTTGCCTCAAGGGCGGATTATTCGCCCTTCACCAGCACGCCGCCCTTCACGACCGCGGCCACATGCTCAAGCCGGGTCACATCGGTGAGCGGGTCGCCATCGACCGCGATGATGTCGGCGTAGCGACCGACCGCGATCGCGCCGAGGTCGTTCGTCATGTCGAGCGCTTCGGCGCCGCTGACCGTCGCGGCGCGGATCGCCTGGAGCGGGGTCATCCCCCACTCGACCATCTTTGCGAACTGCTTGCCGTTATCGCCGTGCGGATAGACGCCGGCATCGGTGCCGAACAGCATCCGCACCCCCGCCTTCACAGCGCGCTGGAAGGTCTGGCGCTGGGCAAGGCCGATCGCCTTTTCCTTGTCGAGGCTTTCCTGTTCGGTGCCGTTGGCGGTCCCGGTCGCGAGGATATAATCGTCGTTATAGATATCCATGTCGAACCAGGTCTTGTGCTCGATGGCGAGCTTGATCGCCGCATCGCTCGCAAGGCTGGCATGTTCGATCGTGTCGATGCCGGCAAGGATCGCCGTCTTGATCCCGTCGTCGCCATGCGCGTGCGCCGCGACCTTCAGCCCCAGCATATGGGCCTCGTCGGCAATCGCCTTCATCTCGTCGAAGGTCAGTTGCTGTGCGCCGACGCTGTCGCCGAGCGAAAAGACGCCGCCGGTCGCGCAGATCTTGATGACGCGCGCGCCATATTTGTGCAGCCAGCGCACCTTCGCACGCGCCTCTTCGGGGCTGTCGATCACCGACGCCTCCTTGCGGTCCATCGAGGGCGGCAGCCCGCCGCTGTCGCAATGGCCGCCGGTCGCGCCGATCGCCCACCCCGCCGGAATGATGCGCGGCCCCAGAATGAAACCGCCCTCGATCGCCTGCTTCAGCCCGACATCCTCGAAATCGGCGGAGCCGACATTGCGCACGGTGGTGAAGCCCGCGTCGAGTACCTTCTTCGCGTTGGCGACGCCGACGACGGTCCAGAAGCTGTCGGTGTAGCGCAGTCCCTGATAGCCGCCGACTTCGGCGAGCGAGGTCAGATGGACGTGCATGTCGATGAGGCCGGGCAAGAGGGTGCGATCACCGAGGTCAATCTGCCGGACGTCGGAGCCCCAGCGCACGGTGCGCGCATCGGCGATGCCGGTAATGCGGCCGTCGGGCCCGACGAAGATCGCGGGATGCTCGACGGTCTTGCCGGTCAGCACGTCGAGATAGCGCGCCGCGGTAATCACCGTCTTCTGCGGCGCCGCCGCGTCCTGCGCCGATGCCGCACCAACGACGAAAATCGCCGCGGCGCCGATCGCGATTCCCCGCAGAAAACTGACGAACTTCACACTGGATTGCATCACGCGTCCACCCTCTGTTGCTGCCCGCAGACTTGATGGCAAAAGGCGTCCGTGTAGGACAGCGAAAATTGCGTCAGGCGGCGATTTTATGCTGCGCAAGATAGGCATAGTCGGCGCGGCACGCGTCCGCGACGGCCTGGGCCTGAGGCAACAGCGGCACCGCCGGCTTGTCGGGCGCACCGAAGCCGGTGCTGGCGGCGACCGCATCATACCAATGCGAGGCCCATATGCCGTCGGTGGCGTGGATTCCGGGTTGCCACCGCAACATGGCGGCATCCCAGTCGATGCCGAGCGCTGCGCACAATTTCTGCAGCATCGCCTCCGGATCGCGCAATATGTCGGCGCTGTCGATCACCGGCGGCGCATGGCCGAGCCGGTCGGCCTCGCGGTCGAAAAACTCGACCTGACGCGCGGTGCCGAGATGGTCGGGGCGGACCATCACGCGCTTGGCCGCATAGCTCGCGACGACGCGCGCCGGGTCGCGGATCAGGAAGGCGTGGCGAAGGCCGGGCAGATCGTGATGCGCGATCGGGCCGACCATATGGTGCGCCATATGCTTCTGATACCAGATCGGCGTGGCGGCGGGATTCGGCCCCGACAGGGTGCGCGCGACGCTGTACCAGTCGCAGTCCATCGACGCCATGACCTGCTCCATCATCGGCTGCGGGTCGCCGGTTTGCCGCAGATAGGCACCGTAAAAGGGTTCGTCGGTGACGAAGCTGTCGGCGCGGCTGCCGAAACTGCGCATCATCGCGGTCGACAGGTTTCGCGGCCCCGACCACATGGAGATGCGGATGCAATCGGTCACGGTCGTCCCCGCGCCGCGATATCGGCCTCGATCAGCGCACGATAGAGGCGCTGCAGGCGCTCGACCATCGGCCCGCGCCCATCGGTCAGCGTGCGCCCGTCGATCGTATGCGCAGGCACGACGCCCGCAAAGGTGCCGGTCACGAACGCCTCGTCGGCGCCATAGACATCGGTCAGCGAGAAGTTCCGTTCATGGACCGCTATTCCGTTGTCGCGGCAGATACGGATGACGTTGCCGCGCGTGATCCCGCCCAGGCAATAATCGCCGGTCGACGTCCACACCTCGCCTTTGCGGACGATGAAGAAATGGGTCGAATTGCAGGTCGCGACGAAGCCGTGCGGATCGAGCATCAGCCCCTCGTCGGCGCCCGCCTGCGCCGCCTGGATGCAGGCGGTGATGCAGTTGAGCTTCGAATGCGAATTGAGCTTCGGATCCTGCACCGCGGGATCGCCGCGGCGGACATGGACGGTAAAGAGCGACAGTCCCTTTTCAACCGTCGCGGGCAGCGGATCCTTATGTTCGGCAATGATGACGATCGTCGCGGGCGAGACGACCACGCGCGGATCCTGATAGGGGGTCGAGCGGATACCGCGCGTCACCATCAGGCGGATATGGCATGCGTCCATCCGGTTGGCATCGATCGTGTCGTAGAGCCGCCGTTCGAGCGCTTTGCGCGAAATCCCGATGTCCATCGCGATCGCCTTCGCGCATTCCCACAGCCGATCGAGATGCTGGTCGAGAAACGCCATGCGGCCGCGGTGGACGCGGATCCCCTCCCATACTCCGTCGCCGAGCATGAAGCCGCTGTCGAACACCGACACGCTGGCTTCGGCGCGCGGAACGAGCGCGCCATTGACGTTGATGAGGATCGCGTCGTTGCGCGGATCGGGGACGAAGTCGTGCGTGCCGTGTGCCATCGTCGCAACCTAGCCGCTTGGCCGGCGCTGTCGAGCGGTCATGCCGGCCCGGCGCGCTCCGAACGCGCCCACCACGCGGCCGCCAGCGCGAAAGCCGCGCCGAGCAGGGTGCCGCCGAGGACATCGCTCGGCCAATGCACGCCGAGCATGACGCGCGACAGGCCGGTCAGGCCGATCATCAGCACCGCGAGGGTCCATGCTGGCCACCGCCATCGCGACGGCGCAAGCAGCGCCAGCGTCAGGTAGAGCGCCGCCGCGCTGGTGGCGTGGCCGCTGGGGTAGGAGGCGCTACTGACATGATCGAGATGCGCGATCAGGTCGGGGCGCGGGCGATCGAAGGCGGCCTTGAGCAGACTCGATGCGATGTTGGCGAACAACACCGCAGCCACGATCGCGAGCGCCGGACGCCGCCCGCCCCAATAGCGCACCGCCGCCACGATCAGGCCGACCAGCACCCAGCGCGGCGTGCCGCCGCCGATCCAGCTTATCGCCTGCATGAAGGCGATCAGTGGTGGGGGACCGGCGCCGTCGGGCCACGTAAAATGCCGCGCGATCGCGGCGTCGAGGGCCATGACATGATCGGCGCGAGTCAACAGGCCGAGCGCCAGCATCGCGATAGCAAGCATCACGACGATGACCGCCCTGTTCCGCAAGCGCGCCGGTGGTTGCGCCACGATCAGGCTTGCCTCATCCGGTCGGCGGCGGGCTTGCGCCATGCCTCGAGATAGGCGGCAAAACGGCGCAGTTGCTCGGTGCCGCCGTCGACGTCATTGTCCATCAGCCGCAGCACGCCCGGCCCCGGATCGGTGCGATAGGCGAGATAGAGTCCGTGCCGGAAACGCGCCCCCAATCCAACCGATACGGAGAGGTCGCCCGGAAGGCGATCGGCGCGGTCGACGAGAAGCTGAGTGATGTCGTGCGCATCGACCGACCCGATCCCGGCATCGTGCAGCAGATCGGAATAGAGGCGCCCGTTCTCGATCCTGGCCGCAACGCGCGCCGTGGCCGCCCGCCCCCCATGTCGCGCCGCATAGAAGAGGCAGCCGCATCCGCCCCCGATCAGCACGATCATATGCAACGGTACCAACGGATCGCGCCGCGGCGCCGGCGCCGGCCACAAGCCGCCGGCGAGAGGCACTGTCGGCGGCGGCGGGGCGTGGGCGTCGTCGTACATCAACCCGGCCACAAGGAAAGCCGCAACGGCAAAGGCAAGGAAGAGCAAGGCCTTCCCGCTATTGCCGCCGCGCGCAATGTGAAGGATCGACGGGTTCAAGCGCGATCAGATATGCAGCGCCCGCCCATAGGCGCCAAGCACCGCTTCGTGCATCGTCTCGCTGATCGTCGGGTGCGGATAGACGGTGTGCATGAAATCCTGTTCGACCAGCTCGGCGGTCTTGCCAACGGTATAGCCCTGGACCATCTCGGTCACTTCGGCGCCAACCATATGCGCGCCGAGCAGTTCGCCGGTCTTGGCGTCGAACACGGTCTTCACGAAGCCCTCGACCTCGCCGAGCGCGATCGCCTTGCCATTGCCGATGAAGGGGAAATTGCCGACCTTGACGTCATAGCCCGCTTCCTTGGCCTTCGCCTCGGTCAGCCCGACGCTCGCGATCTGCGGGTGGCAGTAGGTGCAGCCGGGGATGTTCTTCGCGTCCATCGGATGCGGGTGCGCGTCCTTGTTGCCAAGTTCCTTCGCGATCGCCTCGGCCGCGATGACGCCTTCGTGGCTGGCCTTGTGCGCGAGCCACGGCGGCGCGGTGACATCGCCGATCGCCCACAGGCCCTTCACATTGGTGCGGCAATAGGGATCGGTGTCGACATGCCCCTTCGTCGTTTTGACGCCGAGCGCTTCGAGGCCGATATTTTCGGTGTTGGGAATAATGCCGATGGCGACGATCGCGTGGCTGTAGTCGCCCGCCTGAACCTTGCCGTCCTTCGTCTTGATCTTCGCCGAAACGCCGTTCGCGCCCGCCTTCAACTCCTCGACGCCGGCGCCGGTCAGGATCGTCATGCCCTGCTTCTTCAGCGACTTTTCGAGGAAGCTCGACACGTCGGCATCTTCGACAGGAACGACGCGGTCGAGCATTTCGACGACCGTCACCTCGGCCCCCATATCATTATAGAAGCTCGCGAATTCGATCCCGATCGCGCCCGATCCGATGACGAGCAGCTTCTTCGGCATTTCCGGCGGGGTCATTGCGTGGCGATAGGTCCAGATGCGCTTTCCGTCGGCGGGCGCGAAGGGCAGGTCGCGCGCGCGCGCGCCGGTTGCAACGATGATATGCTTGGCGGTCAGCGTCTCGCTGCCTTTCTCGCCCTTCACCTCGACCTTGCCCGCGCCGGCGAGCTTGCCGTCGCCCATATGAACCGCGATCTTGTTCTTTTTCATCAGGTGCGTGACGCCCTGATTGAGCTGTTTCGCGACGCCTCGCGACCGCTTCACCACCGCATCGAGATCGGCGCTGATGCTGGCGGCGGCGAGGCCATAATCCTTGGCGTGGCTCATATAGTGAAAGATTTCGGCCGAGCGCAGCAACGCCTTGGTCGGGATGCAGCCCCAGTTGAGGCAGATGCCGCCCAGATTCTCGCGCTCGACGATCGCGGTCTTCAACCCAAGCTGCGCCGCGCGGATCGCCGCGACATAGCCGCCGGGGCCGGAGCCTAGAACGATGAGGTCGTAATTTTCAGCCATGTTACGCCACCAGTCCGAGCGGGTTTTCGACGATCTGCTTGAACGCCTGCATCAACTGCGCGCCGTCTGCGCCATCGATGGCGCGGTGGTCGAAGCTGCCGGTGGCCGACATCACAGTCGCGACGGCGAGCGCGTCGTCGACCACATAAGGCCGCTTCTCGCCCGCGCCGATCGCCATGATCATGCCTTGCGGCGGGTTGATGACTGCCTCGAACTGCTTGATGCCGAACATGCCCATGTTCGACAGGCTGGCGGTTCCGCCCTGATATTCGTGCGGCTGGAGCTTGCCTTCCTTGGCGCGGCCCGCAAGTTCCTTCATCTCGGTCGAAATCTTGCTGACCGACTTGTCGTCGGCGCCGACGATGATCGGGGTGATCAGGCCAGCCGGCACGCTGACCGCGACCGAGATGTCGGCGCGTTCGTAGCTGATGAGCTGATCGCCGGCGAAGCTGACATTGCATTTCGGCACCTGGATCAGCGCCTTTGCCAGCGCCTTGATCAGCAGGTCGTTGACGCTGAGCTTGACGCCCTGCGGCTCGAGTGCCGCGTTGAGTTCGCCGCGCAACTTGAGCAATTTGTCGAGCTGGACATCGACCGTCAGATAGATGTGCGGCACCTCCTGCTTCGACTGGGTCAGGCGGCGCGCGATCGTCTTGCGCATATTGCTGAGCTTTTCGGCGCTGTGCGGGATGTCGGTTTCGAACGGCTGCGCGGGGGCGGGCGCAGCGGCGGGTGCGGAGCTGGGCGCGGCCGCGCTTGCCGGGGCGGCGGTCGACGCAGCAGCGCCTTCGAGGTCGGCCTTGACGATGCGGCCGCCGGGTCCGCTGCCGGTCAGCGCAGCGAGATCAATGCCCTTGTCGGCGGCGATGCGCTTGGCGAGCGGGCTCGCCTTGATCCGCTCGCCCTGCGCGGCAGGGGTCGGGGCGGCGGTCGGTGCCGGAGCGGGTGCAGCCGCGGGAGCAGGCGCGGGGTCGGCCTTGGCGGCGGGCGCCGGTGCAGGTGCAGGCGTAGGCGCAACCTTGGCGCTGCCCGCATCCTCGTCTTCGCTGGCGATAACGGCGATCAGGGTGCCGACCTTCACATTGTCGGTGCCTTCGGGGATCAGGATTTGCGCGATCGTGCCTTCATCGACCGCTTCGAATTCCATCGTCGCCTTGTCGGTTTCGATTTCGGCCAAAAGGTCACCTGACTGGACGCTGTCCCCCTCCTTCACCAGCCATTTGGCGAGGGTCCCTTCCTCCATCGTCGGCGAAAGGGCGGGCATCTTCAGTTCAATCGGCATCGTCGCTTTTGTCCCTGTCAGTCTTGCAGGCGCAGGCCTGCCGCTACGGATTCGTCCTCGTCATAAGCGCATCGCGGGTCAAGGTCTATCGGGCGGAACTTGCCTTTCATACGAATGTGACGCACTGTCCGCCCGCAAAAGGCATAGCGGGGGCCGGGGCATGCGCACCTATTTGGTGGTTATCGACGACAGTCCGGAGGCGACGCTGGCGCTGCGCTTTGCGGCGCGGCGCGCGGCGCGCACGGGCGGCGGGGTGATGGTGCTGGCGATCGTGCCGCCCCAGGATTTCGTGGCTTTCGGCGGTGTCCAGGCGACGATCGAGGCCGAAGCGCGCGAGCATGCCGAGGAACTGGTCGCCGCCGCCGCCGATGCGATCGCGCAGGAAGCGAATGTGACGCCCCAGATCATGGTCAAATCGGGCAAGCCGGCCGAGATCGTGCGCGACGTGATCGGCGCGAATGACGAGATCGCGGCGCTCGTCCTTGCCACCGCCGCGAGCGGCGCGCCGGGGCCGCTGGTGTCGCATTTCACCGGGCACGACGCGGGAACGCTGCCATGCCCGGTGATGCTGGTTCCGGGCGCGATCGACCTCGCCCGGCTCGACGCGCTGAGCTAGGCCGCCGCAGCGCGCGGGAGCGCTGCTGCGCCCTTCGCCTCGAACAGCGCGAGTTCGAGAACGACGATCGCCTGCACGACCAGGATCGCGATGCCGGCCCAACTCATCTGGCCCGCGAACATCGCCAGCACTGCAAAACTCGCCGCGACCCAGCCGAGATTGCCGATGGCGATCAGGTTGGCGAGTGCGCGGCTCGGGTTCTTTTGCGCCGCGACGAACAGCATCAGCGCCGCCGACGGCAGCCCGATCCAGCCTGCGGCCGCGACAAGCCCGGTCGGCAGACCGAGCAGCGCCGCGACCGGCGCGGTCGCGAACACGCACGCCAGGAACAGGATGCTGCAGGTAATCGCATCGATGACGAGGCTGTCCTTGAGATTGAAATAGGACATGATGGATTCTCCTTTCGAACCCCTCCTGAATGGCGCCGCGACGTCATCGCGTCGATTACGCGCCAAGTAATGGAAATCGCGCACCGCCATCGCTAACCAGAGGCAAAAGGAGACAGGCGATGCAGATGGTGCCGCTCGGCGAGCAGCTTCGCGAATGGCGCGCGCGGCGCCGGATGAGCCAGATGGACCTCGCCCTCGACAGCGAGATTTCGACCCGCCACCTGAGTTTCATCGAAACCGGACGCTCGAAGCCGAGCGCCGCGATGGTCCAGCGCATCGCCGATTGCCTGGAGGTACCGCACCGCGCGCGCAACGCGATGCTGCTCGCCGCCGGATACGCCCCCGACTATCGCGAGCGCCCGCTCGACAGCCCCGAAATGACCGGGATGAAGGCCATTGTCGACCATGTGCTGAAAGGGCACGCGCCCTATCCTGCGCTTGCAGTCGACCGGCACTGGAACATGGTCGCCGCAAACGATGCCATCGCGATCCTGACCGCGGCCGTGTCCCCTGCCCTGCTCGAGCCGCCGGTCAACGTGCTGCGCATCGCGCTTCATCCGGAAGGGCTGGCGCCGCAGATCGTCAACCATGCCGAATGGCGCGCGCATATCCTGCACCGGCTGGATCAGCAGATCGAGGCGAGCGCCGATTCCGGGCTCGCCGCGCTGCGCTACGAAATCGCCGGCTATCCCGCGCGGCCGGGCGATCAGGCCGCCCCGCCCGCAAGCAGCATCGCGGTCCCGCTGATCGTCGACACCGCCGCCGGGCGGATCGGCTTCGTCTCGACCGTGACGATCTTTGGAACGCCCGTCGATATCACCCTGTCCGAACTTGCGATCGAGGCCTTCTTTCCTGCCGATGCCGAGAGCGCGGCGTTGCTGCAGCGACAGGCAACGGTGCCATAGGCTTCGTCAGTGCAAGGAGCCGAAAGCAAGAAGGCAATCTCCGGCTTTCCGCGTTGCGGAAGGTTGCAGGCTGGAGATCGCTTCGTCGCTGCGCTCCTCGCAGTGACGAGGGACGATTATCGGCGCTTGCCTTGATGGCGGATATTGCCGGGCCGTCCGCGTTTACCGACCATATGCTTGCCCGCCTTCTTCACGCCGTCGCGGCGCGGCGGTCGATTGCGGAAGCCGCCTTCGGGCGCGTCGGGCAATTCGAAACGCAGCGCGCCGCTGACCGGGTTCGCCTCCATCAGCCTGAGGTCGAGCCGCTGGCCGACGCTATAGCTGACCCGGCCATGCTCGCTGTCGAGCGTCCGCGCGGCTTCGTCGTAGAAAAACCGCTCGCTGCCGAGCATGGAGACCGGCACCAGCCCGTCCCCGCCGAGGCCATCGACGGTCGCGAAGAAGCCGAACGGCTGCACCCCCGTTATCCGCGCCGGGACGATTTCGCCGACCTTGCCGGCGAGATAAGCGGCGACATAGCGGTCGACCGTCTCGCGCTCGGCCTCCATTGCGCGGCGTTCGAGCCCGCTGATCGCCTCGCCGATGCGCGAAAAGCCCTTTTGGTCGGCCTCGCCGAGCCCGCTGCGTTCGGGCAAGCCCTTGGGCTTGCCGGGCACTTCGAGACGATAGCTGTCGACCAGCGCCCGGTGGACGAGCAGATCGGCATAACGGCGGATCGGTGAGGTAAAATGCGCGTAGCTGCCAAGCGCGAGGCCGAAATGGCCCGCATTGGCGGGGCCATAATAGGCCTGCGTCTGGCTGCGCAGGATCGCCTCCATGATTTCGGGCAATCGGTCGTCGCCCGAAAAGCCGTCGATCAGGCGGTTGAACACCGCCGGCGTGATCACCTGTCCCAGCGCGAAGCTTTGTTCGAAGCTTGCGAGATATTCCTTCAGGCTGACCAGCTTTTCGCGGCTCGGCGGTTCGTGGATGCGATACATCACCGGCGATTTCTTCGCCTCGAGCGCCTTCGCCGCCGCGACATTGGCCGCGATCATATAATCCTCGATCAACCGGTGGGCGTCGAGCCGTTCGCGCACGCGGATTTCGGCGATATTGCCCTGCGCGTCGAGAATCACCTGCCGTTCGGGCAGATCGAGGTCGAGCGGCGAGCGCGCCGCGCGCGCCCTGGCGAGCAAGGTCCAGCAGCCCCAGAGGTGGCGGAGCGCCGGCAGCACGTCGGCGTCCCAGCCCTTGTCGGGCGCGTCGGCATCATAGGCCGCCTGCGCGCGTTCATAGGCGATGTTGGCGCGCAGCCGCACCAGCGCGCGGGTGAAACGCCATGACGTCACCTTGCCATGCTTGTCGACGGTCAGGTGGCACGCCATCGCCGCGCGGTCCTGCCCCGCTTTCAGCGAGCAGACGCCCGCCGACAGTGTTTCGGGCAGCATCGGAACGACGCGGTCGGGAAAATAGACGCTGTTGCCGCGGCGCCGCGCCTCGCGGTCGAGCGCACCGTCGGGGCGGACATAATAGCTGACGTCGGCGATCGCGACGATCGCCTTCCACCCGCCCTTGTTGCCGGGATCCTCGTCAGGGATCGCCCACACCGCGTCGTCATGGTCGCGCGCATCAGCGGGGTCGATCGCGACGATCGGCAGATCGCGCAGATCCTCGCGCCCTTCGGGCGTCAGCGGCAGCGTCGCGGCGCGCTCGGTCTCGGCGAGCGTCTCGTCGCCGAACACATGCGGGATATCGTGCTTCGCAATCGCGATCATGCTGAGCGAGCGCGGGACGAAAGGGTCGCCGATGCGGTCGATCACGCGGGCCTTGGTCGCGGGACCGCGTCCCGACAGTTCGGCACGGACGAGGTCGCCGATCGCGGCATCTCCCATGTCGGCCACGGCGAAGTCGAACCGCGCGCGCTTGTCGGCGGGGCGCAGCCAGGTCATCGGCTTGCCGCCGGGGCCGGTGTCGGCAACCAGCACGCCGATCACGCTTTCACCGCCGGACTGGAGCTTTTTCATGGGATGCGCGACATGGCCGCTGCCGCGCTCCTCGGTGCGGGCAAGGATACGGTCGCCGACGCCGAGCGCACTCTTGCGGCCCTTTTCCATCACGCGAAGGCGCGGCGCCGGGCCACCGCCTTCCCAGCGATCGGGCACCGCCCAGACCGTATCGCCCTCGACCGCGGCGACGCGCAGCACGGTGACTTTGGGGAGGCCGCCATGCTTGTGGAACGCCCGCCCCGGCGCCATGTCGACGACGCCTTCGTCGGTCATGTCCTTGAGCAGCGCCTTCAGCGCGATCTTGTCGGCACCGCGCAGCGCGAAATGCTTGGCAATCTCGCGCTTGCCCACCGCACCGGGGCTGTCCTCGATGAAACGCAATATCTGCTCGCGCGAGGGCAGACCCGCCGGCTGCGGCCGCTTCGGCGCCTTTGCCAATTAATAGGTCCGCCCGATGAGCACGCGTTCGACCGCGGGCTCGCCGGTGAAGAAGCAGGCGCCGTCGGCGGGCGCGGCGTCGAGGGGGGTGTTACGCATCGTCAGCTTCAACGCTTTCAACTGCTCAACGATCCCTTCGAGCGCGGCACCGGTCGGGCGCGACCATTGTACTTCGGCCCAGCCGACGAATTTGTCGTCGCCGCCGAAATGCGCCGCAAGGTCGGTGACGTCCCGGCGGATATTGGCGTCGAGGCGCGCCTTCGCGTCGGCATAAAGCCCCTGCTGGATCGCCTGAAGAATGGTCGCGGCTTCGGCGACGAAGGCATCTTTCGCGACGAAGGCGGTGTCGAGCTTGCCGCTCTCCTGATACAATCGGTCGCGGCGGATGACCGCGACATTGCCGCCCGCGACGTCGCGCGGGCCGACCTCGACGATGATCGGCGCGCCCTTCTTGACCCAGCCCCAGCGCTTGGTCTGCGCCTTGTTCGCGCCGGTGTCGAGCAGCACGCGTACCGGTTCGCGGAACGCGTCGAGCGCCTTCAGCTTCATCTCGAGGTCGCGGCAATAATCAAGGATCGCGTCGTCCTCTTCATTGTCGCGCAGCATCGGCACGATGACGATCTGGTACGGCGCGATGCGCGGCGGACAGCGGAGGCCATCGTCGTCGCCGTGCGTCATGATGACGCCGCCGATCATGCGCGTCGACACGCCCCAGCTCGTCGTGTGGCAAAGGCTGTGGCCGCCGTCCGTGTCCTGGTAGCGGATATTTGCTGCCTCGGCGAAGCCGGTGCCGAGATAGTGCGAGGTGCCGGCCTGCAGCGCCTTGCCGTCCTGCATCATCGCCTCGATCGAATAGGTCGCGACGGCGCCCGGAAAACGCTCGTTTTCGGGCTTTTCACCGGCGATCACCGGCATGGCGAGGACGTCCTCGGCAAAACTGCGGTACATTTCGAGCGCGCGCAGCGTCTCGGCCATCGCATCGCCTTCGTCGGCGTGCGCGGTATGGCCTTCCTGCCACAGAAATTCGCTGGTGCGCAGGAACATGCGCGTGCGCATTTCCCAGCGCACGACATTCGCCCACTGATTGACCTTGAGCGGCAGGTCGCGCCAGCTCTGCACCCAGCGACTCATCGCGGCGCCGATCACGGTTTCCGAAGTCGGGCGGACGATCAGCGGCTCCTCGAGCTTCGCCTCGGGGTCGGGGATCAGCTTGCCCTTGCCGTCGCCGATCAGGCGGTGATGCGTGACGACCGCCATTTCCTTCGCGAAACCATCGACATGGTCGGCTTCCTTCTCAAAGAAGCTCAAGGGAATGAAAAGCGGGAAATAGCAGTTCTGAACCCCCGCATACTTGATCGCGGCGTCCATTACCGTCTGGATCCGTTCCCAGATGCCATAGCCCCACGGCTTGATGACCATGCAGCCGCGTACGCCCGATTCCTCGGCAAGGTCGGCTTCGGCAATGACATCCTGATACCAGGCCGCGAAGTCGGCCTGACGGGTTACGCTGAGCGCATGCTTGATCATCTGTCCTGTTTTCTGTGCTGGGGGCGGGAGAGGCCCCGATGTGTCACTTCTTTTTGGCGAGCTCGGCCTTAAGGTCGGCGATTTCGGCCTTGAGCGCTGCAATTTCGGCATCCCTGGCCTTGCCGCCGCCGACACCCGGGATGAAGGCGCCCGCCGCCTGCTGGAACATTTCCATGTTGCGGCGCGTCAGCTCGGCGAGCGGGCTCGATCCCAGCGCGCCCTCGAACGCGGCACGCACATCCTGCTGGTTCTTGCGGAACGCGGTCATCGACGCTTCCAGATATTGGGGCACCATCGACTGCATCTTGTCGCCGTACATGCCGATCAGGTGGCGCAGGAAATTGACCGGCAGCAGCGTTTCGCCGCGCGTTTCGGTGTCCATGATGATCTGGGTGAGCACATTATGCGTGATATCGTCGCCGCTTTTGGCATCGACGACCCGAAATTCGCGCCCCTCGCGCACCATGGCGCCCAGATCGTCGAGCGTGATGTAACAGCTGCGTTCGGTGTCATAGAGCCGCCGGTTCGCATATTTCTTGATCGTAACGACGTCGCCCTCGGCGGTCGTTTTGGACTTGGCCATGCTGCGGCGGCTCCTCTTCCGGCGCGGCGCGCGATCGCTTGCCGCGGCGCCGATGTGACAAAGTCCGGCATTAGCATCAATTCATGACGCGCCGCAACATAAGTGCAGTCGGCGGTGATGATTCGGCCAAGCGCCGCATCGGGTTCCGCCGCAGCGACGTGGACTGCTTCATTTCTCACCGGCAGATTTCGGCACGCCCCGCTGCAGTAGCGCAAGGACGACCGCTCGACCCGTAAATGCGGCCACGTAATATAGTTTCACGAGAAACCTCCATTTCGTCATCATTTTTCCTTGAGATGGCCCTATGCAGACAGACATTTCGCAAGAAGATTAGCAAATTAGTATCACGATGAAGGGCCGACATGGCGCAACTGTTGCACCAAAGACACAGATTCAACCGTTCGTCTTCAACCTGTAAGAAAATTGCCTTGAGGGGCTTGTGCCTCCCCGGCTTTCCGTCTTTCTAGGGTCTAATCCGTTCATTTGGCATTTTGAACGGGCAACCGGGGAGTTATCTATGACTAAGTCGCACCTGCTTGTGGGTGCTGCTGCATTTGCAGTAGCAATTTCCGTGAGCCAGCCTGCCTTTGCGCAGGACACTGCTGTCGAATGCGTCGATGCCAATAACAACGGCATCTGCGATTCGGAGGAAACGAGCGCCGAAGCGGATTCGGGTATCGTCGTCACCGGGTCGCGCATCCGTCGGGACAGCTTCAACTCACCGTCGCCGATTACGGTATTGACCCGTGACGATTCGACCGTGGCAGGCTTCAATTCGACCTCGGAAGTACTGCAGAGCACATCGGTAACGGCTGGCGCGCGTCAGATCGACAACACTTTCACCGGCTTCATCACCGGCGGCGGCCCGGGTGCCAACACCCTTTCACTCCGCAGCCTCGGTCCGGCTCGCACGCTGATCCTGCTCAACGGCCGCCGCCTCGCCCCGTCCGGCACGAGCGGCAGCGTCGCTTCGGCAGACCTTAACGTCCTGCCCAACGCCATTGTGGAGCGCATCGAAATCCTGAAGGACGGCGCGTCGTCGATCTATGGCTCCGACGCGATCGCAGGCGTCGTTAACATAATTACCGACCGCAAGGTCAAGGGCCTCACGCTCGACGGCGGCATTTCGATTCCGGAAGTCGGTCAGGGCACGACCCGTCGTCTCGCGGTGATCGGTGGATATAACAGTGATCGTTTCCATATCTCGGGCTCGTTCGAGATATACGATCGCGACATCCTCAAGTTCGACGCGCACGATTATCTGCGGTGCCAGACCGAATATGTCGCCTCGGCTCCCGGGCAGCCGTTTGGTTCAGGCGACTTCATAGATCCGCGGACGGGCAAGCCCAAGTGCTATCCCACCGGATATACCGGGGTTAGCGGCGTGACGGTTAACACGATCGGCACGAGCACGATCGCTGGCGCGGCGGGTGGACCGGGCAATCCGGCGATCGGAACGTTCAACCGATTCCGCTTCAATCCTGCAGCGGGCGGCAGCGTCCCCGGCTGGGAAGGCGTCAATGGCGGCGGATCGTCGGCCCTCGGCAACCGCGACACTGTCAACGACAAGTTCTTCAATCGTTCGCTTGTATCACCGACCACCAACTATAGTGGTTACCTCGAAGGCGCTTTCCAGTTGCATGCGCTGGGCGAAGCGGAAATCTATTTCGATGGCCTTTTCACTCGTCGCGAATCGACGCAGCCTACCTTCTTCCAGGCTATCATCGACTATTGGCGCGGAAGCCCGTTGATCCCCGCGGAACTGCAGTTCTCGAATATCGGTGCAACTGACCAGTCGGGCGGCAATGCTGTCGGGGTACGCGTTTTCAGCAGCCGCAACTATGAGGGTCGCCAGCGCGTCGATTATACGCGCTTCGGCGGGGGTATCCGTGGCAACTTGCCGTTCAAAGATTGGACGTACGACCTCTATTTTGGCACGTCCTATAACAAGGGCGAATATTACCTGCAGCAGCTCATCACCTCGCGCATGATCCAGGCAATGGACGTTGTGTCTAATGGTGCGGGTGGCTATGTTTGCCGGGACACATCCAATGGCTGCGTCGCTGCGCCAGCCCTTACCGGAGCGGTCGTCAACGGCGACATTCCGCAAAGCTATCTGGATTTCGTAGCGCCGGAGGTACGCGGGACTACGAAGTTCTGGGAAACGACCGTTTCGGGCCAGGTCAGCGGAAGCCTGTTCACCCTGCCGGGCGGTGATGTCGGAATCGCGCTTGGCGCAGAATACCGCAAACAGAAGATCGACGACCAACCGCCCATCGAGCAGCAGACGGGCCAGCTGTACTCGTTCTCCACCGCAGGGATTACCCAAGGCAAAGACGCCGTGAAGGAAGTCTTCGGCGAAATTGATCTGCCGATTTTCGCTGACCGGCCGTTCTTCAACGTACTGTCGCTCAACGGATCGGTCCGTTACACCGACTATGACAGCTACGGAGATGGCTGGACCTACAAGCTTGGCGCCGTGTGGTCGCCGGTTCCGGCATTGTCGTTCCGCGGCACCTACGGCACCTCGTATCGCGCCCCAGCTTTGTCGGAGCAGTTCCAGTCGCCGACGGCAGGCTTTCTGTCGAACACGGTTGATCCTTGCTACCAGTACGGCAATCGCGATCCCTCGACCACGATCTACCAGAATTGTCAGGCTGCGGGCCTTCCGACCACCTATGGTGACGGCAATGCGGGATCGCCGCTCGGTCAGAACGTTCGCGTTTTGACCACCGGCGGTGCAGGCAGCGGCATCAAGGCGGAAACCTCGAAGAGCTGGACCGTGGGAACGGTCATTCAGCCGCCGCTCCCAGCGTCGGTCGGAAAGTTCGAACTCGCGGTTGATTACTTCAATATCGAAGTAAATAATGGCGTTGCCCAGTTCGGCGGTGGGAACATCATTTCGTCGTGCTACAACGACCCACAGTTTGCAGCCGGAAACAACGGCGGTGAGCTCTGCTCGTTGGTGACGCGTGAATCAGCGACCGGCACCAACCCGTATCGTGCGACCGTCACAAACGCGTTCATCAACATCGCCACCAATAAGGTTCGCGGTCTTGACTTCAATTTGCGCTATGTCCTGCCGATCGGTGAAACGACGCTGCGCCTCAACGCAAGCGCGACGCGGTACCTTCAGCAAGCAAGCAACATTGACCCCAACGATCCGCTCGATGAAGATAACGGCGAGATCTTCTATCCGAAGTGGACTGGCGACCTCGACGTCACCTATGATATCGGGAAAGTCAGCTTCTACTACGGCCTTAACTGGGTTGGTAAAATGGATAGCTTTGCGGCAGTCGGAGAAGATCGTAACAACAGTATCTACCAGTTTGCTACGCCGGACTATTTCACTCATTCGGCATCGATTCGGTGGAAACTGGAAAAGTTCACCCTCACCGCCGGCGTGAAGAACTTCACGGACAAGGAGCCGCCGCAGATTTCTGCGTATGTCTTCAACCGTCTTGGGAACGCCCCGCTTTACAGTGGATATGATTTTGTCGGTCGCACTTTCTTCATGAACTTCACTGCCAAGGTGTTCTGACAATTTTCATAAGCGTTTGATTTGGCGGCGGTCTTACACGAGAATACAAGGGCGTCGACCGAAAGAAACTTTCATTATACTGGATAAACAATCTGAGGGCGCTCTTTGAGCGTCCTCTTTTTTTGTCGCTTTGCGTCCTCCAACTATCGTCCGGCGAGCCTGCTCTCGACCCGCGCAAATCGCGCGCCCAACGCGGTCAGCAATTCATATTGCGACAGGCCGCTCGTGGTGGCGGTGGTCGGCAGGTCATAGTCCAGCGCCAGCCAGTCGCCCTCGCCTATGCCTTCGGCGGCGCTTGCGTCGAAGGCGGTGAGGTCCATCGAGACGCGGCCGATCAGCGGCAGCGCGCGGCCCTCCCATGCCGCACCGCCGGTTCCCGCGTGGCAGCGCAGATAGCCGTCGGCATAGCCGAGGTTCGCGATCGCTACCCGTGTGGGCCACGGCGCGGTCCAAGTAGCGCCATAGCCCACCGTTTCGCCCGCCGGGACAGTCCGCACCTGCAGCACGCGCGCTTGGGGATAGGCGACCTGCCTGATGTGCCCCGCCGCCTCGCCGCGCGGTAAGCCGCCATAGAGCGCAAGCCCGGGACGGGTCAGGTCAAAAGCATAATCGGGCCCGAGGCAGATGCCGGCGCTGTTCGCGAGGCTGTAACGCTGCGCGGGGATCTGGCTCCGCACCGCGCGGAAAGCGGCAAGCTGTGCCGCATTTTGCGCGCTGTCCTCGTCCGCCGAAGCGAGATGGCTGAGTAGATTGACGATGCCGAGCCCGTCGAGCGCCCCGCCCAACGCCTCTTCGACACGCAGGCCGAGCCGGTTCATGCCCGTGTCGACCATCACGTCGCACGGACGGCCTTCGCCTGCCGCGCGCCAGCGCGCCACCTGTTCGACGCTCGCGAGCACCGGCCGTGCGGGCAGCGTGCGCGCGGCGACCATGTCGGTCGCGCCCACGCCGTGCAGCACCGATAGCGACACGCCCGCAGGCAAGGGCATCAGCGCCGCCGCTTCGGCCCAGGTCGCGACGAAGAAATGCCGGCATCCCGCCGCCGCAAGATGGCGCACGATGGCGCCGGCGCCGAGGCCATAGCCATCGGCCTTCACCGCCGCGCCGCACCCCGCCGGGCCGCTGCGTTCGGCCAGCCAGCGCCAGTTATGGACGAGCGCGGCGGAATCGAGACGGAGCCGGAGCGGCGAAGCAATGTCGATCATCGCTTCGCCCTAGCCGGGAACGAACCTGTCGCCAATGGCCGTTCAGGCGTCGGCGGCGCGCTTGTCCCATTCGCCGGGAACCGGCTCCTTGAGCATGAAGGCGGCGACCAGGAAAGCGACGAGCACGACGCCCCATGTGTACCACAAGCCCGCATAGGCATTGCCCGTCACTGCGGCGATCAGGCTGGCGATGAACGGGAGGAAGCCCCCGAAATAGCCAGTGCCGATATGATAGGGGATCGACAGCGAGGAATAGCGCACGTGCGGCGGGAACATCTCGGCGAGCAAGGCGGCGACGGGGCCATAGGTAAAGCCCGACAGCGCGCTGAGGCCGAGCAGCGCGAGCAGGATTACGGCGAGGCTGCCGATCCTAGGTATCTGCTTGTCGAAGTCATAGCCCATCGCCTCGAGCGCTGGCCTCAGCAGCGCCGGATCTTCGCTGGCGACCTCACGGCCGCCGATATGGATTTTTACGCTGTTGAAGCCGCTTGCCGACGGCTGCACCTGATAGGGTACGCCCAGCTTGGTGAGTTCGGCAATCGTGCGGCCGCAAGCGGTCGTCTGCTGCTTCTGTTCGAAGGGATTGTAGGAGCATTGGCTGCCGGTCACGACGACCGGCGCCTTTGCCGCCGCCTCCTTGAGCGCGGGATTGGCAACTGCGCCCATCATCCAGAAGAGCGGGAAAAGCACGACCAGTGTCACCGCATAGCCCCAGATGATCGGCTTCTTGCGCCCGATCCGGTCCGACAATTTGCCCGCCCAGATGAAAAATCCCATGCCGAGCGCGGCGGCGAGGCCAACGATGACCTCGGCCGCAGTGTCGTCCACCTTCATCGGGCCTTTCAGAAATGCGAGACCGGAGAACATCGCGGTGTACCAGATGACCGTCAGCCCCGCCGCGATCCCGAACAGCGCAACGAAGATGCGCTTGGGGTTGCCGGGATAGGTGAAGCTCTCCTTCAGCGGATTCTTGGCGATCTCTCCTTCTTCCTTCATCGCCTGGAAGACCGGGCTTTCGGAAAGTTTGAGCCGCATCCACAGCGAAATCGCGAGCAGCAGCAGCGACAGCAGGAACGGTACCCGCCAGCCCCAGCTTTCCCAAACATCGGCGGGCATCGCCGCCTTGCACGACAGCACGACAATCAAGCTGAGCACGAAGCCGCCGACGACGCTCGCCTGGATGAAGCTGGTATAGAAACCGCGCCGTTCGGGCGGCGAATGTTCGGCGACATAGACCGCCGCGCCGCCATATTCGCCGCCGAGCGCCAATCCCTGCAATATGCGCAGCAGAATGACGATGATCGGCGCCGCGATGCCGATCGTTGCCGCCGAGGGGATCATGCCGACCCCGGCGGTGGCGATCCCCATCAGGGTGACGGTGACGAGGAAGGTATATTTGCGCCCCAGCCGGTCGCCGAGAAAGCCGAACAGCACCGCACCGAGCGGCCGGAAGCCGAAGCCGACGGCAAAGCCGGCCCACACCAGCAGCACCTCCAGCGTGGCGTTGTCGCTGGGGAAAAAGGCCTTGCCGATGATCGCCGCGAGCGTGCCGTAGATGAAGAAGTCATACCATTCGAAGATGGTGCCCGCCGATGATGCGGCGATGACCATGCGAATATCCTTCGCGGTCGGCTCATAGACCGCACCATGATCGGCGACGGCGGCTGCGTCGGTCATATACTCTCCCCTGCCCCGGTTCGGGCTTGCCCCCGTTTCTAGCGGGCGCCCGACCGCGCGCAAGCCTTCGCTTGGCGCGGCGGCCTATCGGTGGCAGATTGCGGGCCATGCAGTTCATCGACCTTTCGATCCCGATCACCAACGACGTCGTCTCCGACCCGCCGGTGATGCGCCCGCAAATCAGCTACATGACCCACGAAACGACGTGGGAACAGATTGCGATGTTCTTTCCGGGACTCGCAAAGGAGGACCTTCCCGATGGCGAAGGCTGGGCGGTCGAAAGCCTGACGTTGAGCACGCACAACGGCACGCATATGGACGCGCCGTGGCATTTCCATTCGACGACCGATGCGGGCGCGACGCCTGCGCCCAGCATCGACGAGGCGCCGCTCGACCTCTTTTTCCGGCCCGGCGTCAAACTCGACTTTTCGGATCGTCCCGCGGGCCATGTCGTCAGCGCGGCCGAGGTAGAGGCCGAACTGGCGCGGATCGGCCACACCCTTCAGCCGTTCGACATCGTGCTCGTCCAGTCGGGCGCGATCTATGGCACCGACAATTTCACCGATCAGGGCTGCGGCATGGGTGCCGAGGCAACGCTGTATCTCACCGAGCGCGGCGTGAAGGTCGTCGGCACCGACGCGTGGAGTTGGGACGCACCGTTCAGCCATACCGCGAAACGCTGGGCCGAAACGCGCGATCCGTCGATCATCTGGGAAGGCCACAAGGCGGGACGGATCCGGCCTTATTACCAGATCGAGAAGCTGACGGGCCTTGCCGCGCTGCCCCCGACCGGCTGGACGCTGTCCTGTTTCCCGGTGAAGATCGAGCGCGCGAGCGCCGGCTGGATCCGCGCCGTCGCGCTGATCGATGGCGCACCGGTTTCGCACACCGATTGACGGCGGCGGGCGAACGGCGCAGCATCGCGCCATGGCTATCACGATCACCCCCAGCGGCCAGGCGTGCGGCGCCGCGATCACCGGCATCGACCTGACGCAGCCGCTTTCGGCCGGCGTCGTGGCCGACATCCGCGCGGCGTGGCTCGACCATCATGTCCTCGCCTTTCCCGGCCCGTCGCTGGGTGACGACGATCTGGAGCGGTTCACCCAATATTTCGGTGGCTTCGGCGACGATCCCTTCATCGCGCCGGTTCCGGGGCGACGGCACGTCATCGCGGTCAAGCGCCGCGCCGACGAAACCGCGCCGCTGTTCGCCGAAAACTGGCACAGCGATTGGAGCTTTCAGGCAAGGCCGCCAGCCGGAACCTGTCTTTACGGCATCACCATCCCGCCGATTGGCGGCAACACCGAATTCGCGAACCAGCATGCGGCTCTCGCCGCGATGCCGGACGCGCTGCGCGCCCGGATCGAGGGGCGCCGCGCGATCCACAGCGCGCGCGGCGGCTACGCCCCCTCCGGCATGTATGGCGCGAACGACAAGGGCCGCAGCATGGACATCCGCCCCGGCGAAGCGGCGATGGCGACGCAGGCGCACCCGATCATCCGCAGGCACCCCGAAACGGGCCGCGAGGGCCTGTTCGGCTGCGCGGGCTATATCATCGGGATCGAGGATATGGACGACGCCGAAGCACTGCCGCTGATCGTCGAACTGCTGCACTGGCAGGAGCGCGAGGAATTTCGCTACAGCCACAAATGGGACGCGGGAATGCTGCTGATGTGGGACAATCGCTCGGTACTCCACCGTGCGACCGGCGGCTATGACGGTCACGACCGCCTGCTCCACCGCACCACGATCGCAGCGTGGGACGGCGATGAGCCCGGCGCGCACCGTTCGCGCGCCTAGGGAATATCCCCGATTGGCGAAACTTCGCCGCAGACCCATGCGTTGGCTTTTCCGAGAAGGGAGCCATGGTATGACTATTCCCCACGACACGCTCGTCCTCGTCGCAGACGGTCGCAAGGCATTATTTTTGCGCAATCTCGGCGATGAGCATCAGATCGACCTGCGCACCGCATCGCATCGCGAACGCGAGGATCGTAAGGACAGCGACATCAAGACCGACGCCGCGGGCCGCTCGGGCCGCCCTCCGGCTACTGGGGCGTTTCAGGACACGATGCACGAAACGGATTTCCACCAGCAGGAGGAAGATCGCTTTGCGCGCGATCTTAGCGAAAAGGTCAACGCGATGGCGCTCGCGGGCGAATTCGACGATCTCGTCATCGTCGCGCCCGCGCGCACGATGGGCGAGTTGCGACCGCTGTGGCACAAGGAAGTGCAGCGCCGCCTCGTGGGTGAGCATGTCAAGGAAATGACCGACCGTCCGGTGTCGGATATCGAGGCACTGCTTATCGGCGATGGGGCGCCGCCCTCGTGACCGCGTCTATTCCTTGACCAGCGTCCATACGGCGCCCCAGGCGATCAGCGCCTGTCCCGCAAAGTAGAGCGGCCAGACGAGCCACAGGGTGACGTCCTTCGAAAGCGCACCGCCCTCCCCGGCAAAGATGAACAGGTCGCTCGCGAGGAACAGCATCGCGCCGATCCCGGTGCGATAGCGCGGAAAACGGCTCGTCCACGCCGAAGCCGCCATCGCGGCGACGAGCGCGGTATAGCCGACGGCCGCCGCGCCGTCGGGCGCACCGCGCGTCAGCCCCCAGGCGATGACGAGCGCCGCTGGAACGGTCAGCCAGCCGAGCCAGCGCTGCGGGGCCGACAGTGCCGGGCGCCGGTTCCGCCAGTAAAGGATGATCGCGGTGACATGCCCCGCGGCAAAGGCCAGCGCGCCGACGATCAGCCCCCTGGCGTCGAGCAGATAGTCGCCGAGCGCCCCGAAACCGAGCGCCAGTGCGATCAGGCGGCCGTCGGTGCCGC
The DNA here is from genome assembly GCF_900185685.1 of Sphingopyxis sp. P1IMeth2. Taxonomy (NCBI): domain Bacteria; kingdom Pseudomonadati; phylum Pseudomonadota; class Alphaproteobacteria; order Sphingomonadales; family Sphingopyxidaceae; genus Sphingopyxis; species Sphingopyxis sp. P1IMeth2. The sequence continues at coordinate 18,720 of NZ_FYAT01000017.1, read as the reverse complement.
GCGCATTCGCGGCGGCCCACAAGGCGAGCAGCGCAACCCCGCTCGTCTTCCACGCCCAGATCGCGGGGCCGTGCCAATGCTGATGAACCGCGACAAAAAAGCTGACACCGCCGACCAGCGCGAGCCACCAAATCCACCGCGCGCGATCCCACCCCCGTTCATCGCTCATCGCCCACCCCTTTGCATCTTCCTCACAAGGCGCCTACTGCGCGGCGGATCGGGTACAAGTCAACGGATAGCGTATAGTGGCTCACGACATTCATATCATCGGCGGCGGCCTCGCAGGATCGGAGGCGGCATGGCAGCTTGCCGAAGCGGGCTATCGCGTGCGCCTGTCCGAAATGCGCGGGGGCGGCGACATGACCCCGGCGCATCAGGGCGACACGCTCGCCGAAATGGTGTGTTCCAACAGCTTTCGCAGCGATGACGGCGACAGCAACGCCGTCGGCCTGCTCCACCGCGAGATGCGCAGCCTGGGCTCGATCATCATGCGCGAAGCCGATGCCACAAAAGTTCCCGCCGGATCGGCGCTCGCGGTCGACCGCGATCTCTTTTCGGGCGGCGTCACCAAAGCGCTTGCCGAGCATCCCAATGTCACGATCGTGCGCGAACGCATCGACACGCTGCCGACCGAGGGCCTGACGATCGTCGCGACGGGACCGCTCACCGCCGCCAGCCTCGCGGAGAGCATCGGCGTCGCAACGGGGAAGGACGCGCTTGCCTTTTTCGACGCGATCGCGCCCATCGTTTACCGCGACAGTATCGACATGGACATCGCCTGGATGGCGAGCCGCTGGGACAAGGTCGGGCCGATCGGCGACGGCAAGGATTATATCAACTGCCCGATGGACAAGGATCAATATTATGCCTTCGTCCAGGGGCTGATCGACGGCGACAAGACCGATTTCAAGGACTGGGAAAAGGACACGCCCTATTTCGAGGGCTGTATGCCCATTGAGGTGATGGCCGAACGCGGCATCGAAACGCTGCGCTTCGGACCGATGAAGGGCGTCGGGCTGGACAATCCGCGCACCGGGCGCTGGCCATATGCCGTCGTCCAGCTCCGCCAGGACAATGCGCTCGGCACCTTGTGGAATATGGTCGGCTTTCAGACCAAGCTGAAGCATGGCGCGCAGGTCGAGCTGTTCCGCACCATTCCGGGGCTCGAAAAGGCCGAGTTCGCGCGGCTGGGCGGTCTTCACCGCAACAACTTCATCCGTTCGCCCGAACTGCTCGACGGCCAGCTCCGCCTGAAGTCGGCGCCGCATATCCGCTTTGCAGGCCAGATTACCGGCTGCGAAGGCTATGTCGAAAGCGCCGCGATCGGCCTTGTCGCCGCGCGCTTTGCGATCGCCGAGCTCGGCGGTCGTTCGCTACCGCCGCCGCCGCCCGAAACGGCGCTCGGTGCGCTGCTCGGCCATATCACCGGCGGCGCCGACGCCGCATCCTATCAGCCGATGAACGTCAATTTCGGGCTGTTCCCGCCGGTTGCGGAGGATGTCCGCAAGAAGGACCGCAAGCTCGCCTATACGCAGCGCGCGGGCGCGGCGCTGGCCGAGTGGATGAAAGTGGCGGACGGCGTCGCCGCGTAACGGCACGCACCTCCGGCAATCAGGGTGCGTCGCCCAATATCCAGTCGATACCCGCGGCGACATGGATGCGCGCCGTATCATACACCGGCAGCAGGTTCGCGTCGGGATCGACAAGCATCACCAGTTCGGTGCAGGCCAGGACGAGCGCCTGAATATCCTGCTTGGCGATGTCGGTGATGAAGGTGCGCATCGTCCGGCGCGAATCCTCGGTCACCTTGCCCTGCATCAACTCGTCATAGATGATGCGGTCGATCTCCTCGGCGCGGCTCGCGTCATAGGGGGCGAGCGTCAGGCCGTGGCGCACGAGCCGCTGGCGGAACCAGGGTTCGGTCATGACATTGCGGGTGCCAATCACCGCCGCCGCCTTCACGCCGTCGGCGCGCATCTTTTCGCCCGTTTCGTCGACGATATGGAGCAGCGGGATCGAAATCGCCGCGGCGACGTCGTCCGCCACCTTGTGCATCGAATTGGCCGCGATCATCAGCGCCGTCGCCCCCGCCGCCTCGAGCCGCCGCGCCGATGCGATCAGCACCTCCTTCGCATGATCCCATTGCTCGGGGGTCGAGAGCCGCGACAGATCGCAATAATTCAGGCTTTCCATCAGGATCGGCGCCGAACAGCCGGTGCCGATCCGCTTTTGCAGCCCCTTGTTGAGGTGCCGATAATAAAGCTCGGTCGATGCCCAGCTCATTCCTCCGATCAAACCGATTTTGCGCATGGGTGACGTCTATCCCTTCATCGTCACCCCGGCGAAGGCCGGGGTCTCGCCGTCCATTTCCGACGCGAGGTTGATATCCCGGCCTTCGCCGGGATGACGATTCGGGTCAATGCCCCTCAATCTTTTGGATGCGGCGGGCGCGTCGCGGCTTCGCTCCCGCTTTTCTTTGACGCGGCTCGCAGCACGCGGCAGACCGGCGCGATGGACGCTATCCGGGACTATTTTCTGGCGCAGCTCGCCGAGCAGGAGGCCGAAGCGGCCCGGCACCTTGGCGACGGTTATTGGACCAACGGCCGCACCGGGCGCAACGTCGGGCTGGACGAGCTGCAGGCGATCGCCGCGATGAAAACTATCGCGCTCGACCCGCGCCCCGGCGATGAAGATGCGCACATCTATCTGAGCCGCCTGCTCGCCGATCTCGACGATGTCGCGAACCGCTTTCGCGCGGCCGCGCCCGATCCCGACGGCTATGGCATCGCGACGATCGGCACCGTCGCGCGCCGGCTTGCCGCGTTCGACCCTAGTGCCCGCTGCCGCTCAGCGCCTTGACGATGTCGTCGGCCATCTTCTTGGCGTCGCCGAGCAGCATCATCGTCTGGTCCATGTAGAAGACGTCGTTATCGACGCCGGCATAGCCGACCCCGCCCATCGACCGCTTCACGAACAGCACGGTCTTCGCCTTTTCGACGTCGAGCACCGGCATGCCATAGATCGGCGACGACTTGTCGGTCTTGGCCGCCGGGTTGGTCACGTCGTTGGCGCCGATCACGAAGGCGACGTCGCATTGCGCGAATTCGCCGTTGATGTCCTCAAGCTCGAACACTTCGTCATAGGGAACATTCGCTTCGGCGAGCAGCACGTTCATATGGCCGGGCATGCGGCCCGCGACCGGATGGATCGCATATTTGACGTTCACGCCCTCTTTCTTGAGCATGTCCGACATTTCGCGCAGCGCGTGCTGCGCCTGCGCCACCGCCATCCCGTAGCCGGGAACGATGATGACATTTTCCGCCTGGCTCATCAGGAAGGCCGCGTCTTCGGCGCTGCCAGGCTTCCACGGGCGCTGTTCCTTCGAACCGCCCGCACCGCCGCCCGAATCGTCGGCGCCGAAACCGCCGGCGATGACGCTGATGAAGCTGCGGTTCATCGCGCGGCACATGATGTACGACAGGATCGCGCCCGACGAACCGACGAGCGCGCCGGTGATGATCATCGCGGTGTTGCCGAGCGTGAAGCCCATCGCCGCCGCGGCCCAGCCCGAATAGCTGTTGAGCATCGACACGACGACCGGCATGTCGGCGCCGCCGATCGGGATGATCAGCAGGAAACCGATCAGGAAGCTCAATGCGGTGATCGTCCAGAAAACCCACGGCGACTGGTCGGTGAGGAAATAGGCGACAAGGCCGATGATCGCGGCGAGCGTGCCGAGGTTGATGACGTGCCGCGCGGGCAGCATGATCGGGGCGCCCGACATATTGCCGTTGAGCTTCAGAAAGGCGATGACCGAGCCCGAAAAGGTGATCGCGCCGATGGCGATGCCGAGCCCCATTTCGATCCGGCTGACCGCGAAAATCTGACCCATTTCGTCGGCGATATGAAAGGCGCCGGGATTGAGGTAGGCGGCCGCGGCCACCGCGACTGCGGCAAGCCCGACGAGGCTGTGAAAGGCCGCGACAAGCTGCGGCATCGCGGTCATCGCGATCCGGCGCGCCATGACGATGCCGATGATGGCCCCGATCGCGATCGCCGCCAGAATTTCACCCAGTGCGACGAAGTCGATCATAGACGTATCGTGGGCCGGAATACCCGGCGCCGAAGCGAGATTATCGAACGGCACATGGGTGATCAGCGTCGTGACGACCGCAATCGTCATGCCGATCATGCCGAAACGGTTGCCGCGCCGTGACGATGCCGGGCTCGACAGGCCGCGCAGCGCGAGGATGAACAGGATGCCCGAGGCGAGATAGGCCAGCGCCACCCAGGGATTGATCGGTGCTACTTCGTGCATGCTAATTCCCCCGTCGGGCCATCCGTCCATGGCCCGTCAAATCCTTGGTTCGCAGCGCCTTAACGCTCTTTTTTCTTGTACATTGCGAGCATGCGCCCGGTGACCGCAAAGCCGCCGAAAATATTGATGCTCGCCATCACGACCGCGGCAAGGCCGAGCCATTTCGAGCTTGCCGAGCCCGCCGCCGCGCTGGCGATCAGCGCGCCGACGATGATGACCGACGAAATCGCGTTGGTCACGCTCATCAGCGGCGTGTGCAGCGCCGGCGTCACCGACCAGACGACGAAATAGCCGACAAAACAGGCCAGGACGAAAATCGAAAAGATGGAAATGAAATCCACGGCGCGCTCCCCTGCTGATTCCGCGTCGGCACCTCTTGCCGTGGGAGCGAAGGCCTGTCGACTCCAAAGCTGTCAAAAAGTCACGCCCGCGCATCTCCAGGCCGGAAATCGCCGGCGCTTTGTGAAATATAATTGCGCGTCAGGACAATTTACATCTTGGGCAGCAGCACCGCGTCGATGACATGGACGACACCGTTCACCTGTCCCACGTCCGCCTGCGTCAACGCTGCCTTGTTGCCGCTCGCACTCGTCAGGATGATCGCCTCGCCCGATTTGGTCGCGGTCAGATCCTGCCCGTCGAGCGTCTTGAGCACCGCCTTGCCGCCGCCCGCATCGATCTTCGCGGAGAGATCGGCGGCGGTCAGCTTGCCCGGCACGACATGATATTTGAGCACGCTGGCAAGCACCACCTTCTGCGCCGGACGCGCCCAGCCGTCGCGCGTGACCGCCGGAACCTGCGCAAAGGCGGCGTCATTGGGCGCAAACAGCGTGAAAGGCCCCGGCCCCGACAGCGTATCGGCCAGTCCGGCCTGATTCACCGCCGCGGTCAGCTGGCTCAGTATCGGCGAGGCAGCGGCATTGGCGAGGATCGTCTTGTCGGGCGCCATCGCGGCACCGCCGACCTGCGGATTGGCGCTCGCGGTGACGACATCGTTCATCGCGCCGCTTTCGGTTTCGGCCTTGGGCGGCTCGGGAGTCTTGTTGCAGCCGCCGAGCGCCAACGCCGCTACCATGGCACTCATGAACAAGCCGGATTTCGTCACCTCTGATCTCCTTGCTGAAACGGCCCGAACGGCCCCGTGCCACATCGCGCCGCACCCCGATTCGCAACGCCATTGGCGCGCGAAAGTTTCAGAAGAAAGTCAGCCGGACGCGTCCAGCGAAACGCCTACCCCAGCAGCCGCTCGTTCACGACCTTGCCGCCCCGCGTCAGCCGCACGGCATTGCCGATTTCCTCGTCGAGCACGGGCTTGCCGGCTTCCTTGTCCCAGAAGGCCGACAGGAAATTGAACAGGTTGCGGCTGAACAGCGCGCTCGTGTCGGCGGGCATCAGCGCGGCGATATTCTTTGCGCCAATCACGGTGACACCGTGGATCTGCTTCGTTTCGCCGGCCACCGAGCCTTCGACATTGCCGCCGCTTTCGGCCGCCATGTCGACGATCACGCTGCCGGTCCGCATCGTCGCGAGCTGCGCGTCCGAAATCAGCCGCGGCGCGGGGCGCCCCGGGATCAGCGCGGTCGTGATGACAATATCCTGCTTGGCGATATGCCCCGACACCAGCTCGGCCTGGGCCTTCTGATATTCGTCGGACATTTCGGTGGCATAGCCGCCCGCACCTTCGCCCTCGATCCCCGCGACGCTTTCGACGAAGATCGGCTTGGCGCCGAGGCTGAGGATCTGCTCCTTGGTCGCCGAGCGCACGTCGGTCGCGCTGACCTGCGCCCCCAGGCGCCGCGCGGTCGCGATCGCCTGGAGCCCGGCGACGCCGACGCCCATGATGAACGCCTTGGCCGCGCTGACGGTGCCAGCAGCGGTCATCATCATCGGAAAGGCGCGGCCATAGGCGTTTGCCGCCATCAGCACCGCCTTGTAGCCCGCGAGATTCGCCTGGCTGGACAGGATATCCATCGACTGCGCGCGCGTGATGCGCGGCATGAATTCCATCGCCAGCGCCTCGATGCCAAGCTTGGCATAGTCGTCGACCCGCGCGCGCTCGCCAAACGGGTTGAGCCCCGCCGCCAGCCACGCCCCGTCGGCAAAGCCCGACAGGCTCTTGGGATCGGGGCCCTGAATGCCGAGGATGATATTCGCACCCTTCAGCACATCGGCGCGGCTGCCCACGCTCGCCCCCGCAGCGGTGTAATCGGCGTCGGCGATCGAGGCCGTAACCCCTGCTCCGCTCTCGACCGCGACTTCAGCGCCCAGGCCGATGAATTTCTTCACCGTTTCCGGGGTCGCAGCGACACGGGACTCGCCCGCGGCGAGTTCCTTCAGCACGGCGATGCGCATGACCGGCCCCGCTTAGGAAGAGATCAGAAGGACGACGACGACGGCGACGATCACGGTTGCGATCGTGCCGACCTTCAAAAGGCCCAGAAAGCCTTCATAGGTCTGGTTCGCCGTTTTCATATCCTGTTCCGCCATGGCCATTCCCCTTTGCCTTGTATCCGCTTGTTTCCTGCCCGCCGGCGCTGCGCCGGGCGCGCGCCAGAATCGGATATCGCGCCGGTCTTAGCCATGCGCCCCCCGATGCTCAATAGCCCGTTTTGCGCCGCAGCGCACCGCGGGCAAAAGCCTGGTGGCCTTAATCCGGCCTTTACCCATCCCGGTTACACATGGCCGTTACCGCGGACACCGGCACCCTGCGTGCCGACAAAAGGGGCAATTGGGAAGCGATGGCGAACGCGCGCGACACGCGAATGGTGATGATCGTCGACAGCGAACCGGCGCAGCAGCGATTCCTTTCGGCGCTGGTGTCGCGGGGCGGCTGGCGCAGCGTCGTCGCCGCCGACACCGACACCGCGCTCGCGAAGCTCGGCACCCAGGAAGGCATGGCGCTCGACGCCGTGCTCGTCGATCAGGGCGCGCCGGGCGCGCCGATCCCCGAATTCATCGCTGAACTGCGCCGCTGGCGCCCGGCGCTGCCGCTTATCGTCATCACCATGCGCAACGGCGTCGAAGTCGCGGTTGCCGCGATGCGCGCTGGCGCGAGCGATTTCGTGCAAAAGCCCATCGCGCCCGACCGGCTGCTCGGCGCGCTCGACCGCATCGTCTCGCAGACCGGCCCGCAGGGCGAACTGCGCCCGCTCACCGAAAAGCTGCGCGCGCCGCTCGCCTTCGAAGAAATCATCGGCTCGTCGCCCAATTTCCGCAGCGCGCTGGCGATCGCCGCCAAGGCCGCCCGCGCCCGCGTGCCGGTGATGATCAACGGCAAGCCGGGCACCGGCAAGGAAGTCTTTGCCCGCGCGATCCACAGCGCCAGTCCGCGTGCGCGCGGCCCGCTGGTGATGGTCGATTGTTCGGCAGTATCGCCGGGGCTCATCGGATCGGGGCTGTTCGGCCACGAACGCGGCGCCTTTCCCGGCGCCTTCGACCGCCAGGTCGGCCGGCTGGTGCAGGCCGACGGCGGCAGCATCATCATCGACCATGTCGAATGTATCCCGCTCGACACGCAGGCCAAGCTGGTCGAATTTCTGAACAGCGGCGAAGTGCAGATGATCGGCGGATCGATCCGCCAGACCGTCGATGTCCGCATCATTGCGACGAGCGCCAGCCCGCTCGACAAGTTGATCGAGGCGGGGCATTTCCGCGAAGACCTGTTCTACGCGCTGTCGACCGCGCAATTCACCCTGCCCTCGCTTTCCGAACGGCGCGGCGATGTCGGGCCGCTCGCCCGCCATCTGCTCACGCGCATCGGCGGCCTGCCCGGCATGGGGCCGATCGGCATCACCGACGATGCACTTCGCCTGCTCGCCGCCTATGCCTGGCCGGGCAATGTCCGTCAGTTGCAGGACGTGCTCTTCCGCGCGGCGGTCGAAAGCAAGACCGACGTGCTGACGAGTGCCGACTTCAAGGCGATCGAAGCCGCGCTCGGCGGCAGCGTGAGCGGAGACGCCAATGTCGCGATCAACGGCGAGGCGATCGGCATCACCCTCTACCTCCCCGACGGCAATCTTCGTCCGCTCGAGGATATCGAAGCCGATGTCATCCGCCTCGCCATCGGTCATTACCGCGGCCGCATGAGCGAAGTCGCCCGCCGGCTGGGGATCGGGCGCTCGACGCTGTATCGCAAGCTCAGCGATCTGGGGATCGACACCGCGGCCTAAGCCGCGCCGATCGCCTGCTCGATCTGCGCCGTGTCGGCGTTGGTCAGCGTCTTGGCGAGTTCGCCGACCAGCCGCTTTTCAAGTTCGCGATGATAATGCCCCCGCATCACGCCGAGCGTGTGCGGATCGGCAATCACGAGCAGTTTTTCGATTTCGTTGTCGAGGATGCGCTTGTTGAGAAGCGCCGCGACGCCCGCGGCGTGTCCACGCTCGTCAAGGTCGCGGGGTTCGGGCTTCGCGCCGCCGCGGTTTCCGGCGTCGATCTCCGGGCTGGCCGCATCTCCCAAGTTGATAAGATCGGCATCGCCATCGTTGCGAAACAGAACGAAGCGGTTGCCGTCGGCAACGGCGACATGGGCGCCATGGGGAAGCTGCATGGAAGTCTCCTTCGGAGCCCGCAATCGAAGCGGGCCTTCAAGAAGGGGACGCATGACAGTGCTGCAGGGTTTCCTCTCCCGCGACCGATGGAGGAACTCAGGCGGTCAGCGCCGCGTCTCTCAGCCCGCGCCACACCCGCAACGCCTGCCGGTTTTCGGCCACATCGTGCACCCGCAGCAATTGCGCGCCCTGCGTCGCAGCCTGATAATGCAGCGCGACCGTGCCGCCGAGGCGCTGGTCTGCAGGGGCTTCGTTGTCCAGTGCACCGATCAGGCGCTTGCGGCTCGCCCCGAAAAGCAGCGGGCAGCCGAGGGTGTGGAAGAGCGCAAGGCCATTGATCAGCGCCAGATTGTCGGCGACCCCCTTGCCGAAGCCGATGCCCGGATCGACGATGATCTTTGCGGGGTCGATGCCCGCCGCGATGCAGTCCGCGACACGCTCGGCGAGCATGTCGTAAACATCGAACAGGACATGCGCGTAGGTGCCGCCTTCGTGCGGATCGCTCTTTGCCGACGGCGCGTGCATCAGCACGACGGCGCAGCCTGCGCGCGCCACGACCTCCGTCGCGCGGTCGTCGTAGCGCAGCGCCGAAATATCGTTGACGATCGTCGCCCCGGCGGCGAGCGCCGCCTCCATGACAGCCGCCTTGCGCGTGTCGATCGACACCGCAGTTCCGCCGCGCGCGAGCGCCGCGACGACTTTTTCCACGCGCTTGACCTCGTCGCCTTCCCAGACCAGAGGCGCGCCAGGCCGGGTCGATTCCCCGCCGACATCGACGATCGCCGCCCCTGCCGAGGCCATGGCGAAACCGGCCTCGATCGCCGTCGCCTCGTCGATTGTCTTGCCGCCGTCGGAAAAACTGTCGGGCGTGACGTTGAGGATGCCCATGATCTGCGGCTCGCCGAGCCGTACCGTGCGCGCTCCCAGCGTCAGCGCGCCACGCGGTCGTGCCGTCGCGGCCCGCTGCGCGCGCGCTGCCTCGGCGAGCCGGCTGGGCATCGCCGCAATCCAGTCGTCGAGTTCGGCCACCGGCACCACCGCCGAGCGAATCATTTCATTATCGCGGAGACTGACATGCCAGGCCGCGAACCAGATCATCGCGTCGGCAAGCCGCAGGCAATGCTCGTCAAGTTCGTGCGGCCGATCGACGAAGCAGGTCGGGCGGAGGTAGACGCGCGCATCCTCCCATGTCGTACCGAAGTCCGGCTTGGTGAGTGGAACGAACATGCAATCCCCTTTCCCGTCGCCCCCGCGGAGGCGGGAACCGTAGTCGGCCTTCCGCGGCGCGGCAGTGCGATCTAGCCCACGGCCCCGCCTTCGCGGGGACGACGAGGCTTATGCCTCGTTCGCGAGCAACCAGTCCTGCCGCACCGTGTCGATCACGCGCAATTCCTTGCCCGTATCGACGTGCCAGAATGTCCAGCCGTTGCAGCTCGGCGCGCCCTGCACGCCCGCGCCGACCTTGTGGATCGACCCCGCGGGTTGCCCCTCGCATTCCAGACTGCCGTCGACACGCACCACCGCCTTCCAGCGGCGCTTCGTATCGGTGAGCGTCGTTCCCGGTGCAATCATGCCGCATTCGACCAGCGTGCCGAAGGCGACGCGCGTTGCGGCCTTGGGCGCCATCATCGTCCGCACAGTGCTTTCGTCGAGCGGCAGCGCCATTTCGATGCGCTCCTTTGCCGCTTCGATATAGCCGTCCTCGCGTTCGATGCCGATGAAGCGGCGGCCGAGGCGCTTCGCGACCGCGCCCGTGGTTCCGGTGCCGAAAAACGGGTCGAGGATCACGTCGCCGGGGTTCGAGCAGGCGAGCAGGATGCGATACAACAGCGCCTCGGGCTTCTGGGTCGGGTGCACTTTCGTGCCGCCCTTCTTGAGCCGTTCCTGACCGCCGCAGATCGGGATCAGCCAGTCGGAGCGCATCTGAAGTTCGTCGTTGAGCGTCTTCATCGCGCGATAATTGAAGGTGTAGCGCGACTTTTCGCCCATCGAGGCCCAGATCAGCGTCTCGTGCGCATTGGTAAAGCGCGTGCCCTTGAAATTGGGCATCGGGTTCGCCTTGCGCCACACGATATCGTTCAGGATCCAATAGCCATTGTCCTGAAGCGCGGTGCCGACGCGGAAGATGTTGTGATAGCTGCCGATCACCCAGATGCTGCCATTGGGTTTCAGGATGCGCCTCGCTTCCTTCAGCCACGCATGGGTGAAACGGTCATAGGCCGCGAGACTGTCGAACTTGTCCCAATCATCGTCGACGGCGTCGACCTGGCTGCCGTCGGGACGATGCAGATCGCCGCCGAGCTGGAGGTTATAGGGCGGGTCGGCGAAGATCATGTCGACCGATGCCGCCGGCAGGCTGCGCATCATGGCGATGCAGTCGCCTTGCAGGATGCTGTCCAGTGGCAGATCGAGCGGGGCCGCTTTCGGCGTCCGCTGTTTTGCGGCCGGCGCCTTGACCCGTTCCATAACACCCATGTTTCGCCCCTGTCCTTGTCCGAAAGAAGCCCCTGATGAGTCCGGCGGAGTCCGCCGTCAAGCGCAGGATTCTAGGGATTCCGCCTCTCGAAATGGTTAACGGGCCGAGAACGAAAGGAGTCTGCCACGACATATGGAGTCTCGCGCGACTCGGGGACTCAACCACTGGTGGTGTGGCCGTCAGGACTCAGCGGCGATTTTTTTTCGATTTGGCGCCCAACCAAGCGCCATTCGCGTTCAAATTCCCGGATCGACCCCGGTGAGGTCGACCGAACGCTCCCACAATTCGCGCCCCAGCTTCGGGTCGCGCGCCGCCTTGGTCGCGCGCGCGGGTCCCGACGCGCCGCTGATCTCGCCCAGCCCCTGCGGTCCCAGATAGTCGCCGCCCTGCACATGGGCGCCCGTTGCCGCCTGCAAGGTCGGCCAGGCGCCCTGCGCCGCGCTGTTGAAGAAGGGCGTGGCCAGCGGCGTCATCGACCGCAGCGGCCATGGCAGGTGGCGCGTCAGCTCGGTGAGCGCGACGCCCGGATGCGCACCGATCGCCTGCGTCGCCCGCCCCGCCGCGCCCAGCCGGCGATCGAGCTCGAACATATAGGACAGATTGGCGAGCTTGCTCGCCTGATAGCGCGACCAGCCATGATAGCCGCGCCGGGCATCGAGATCGCTGAAGTCGATCGTTCCGCTCTTGTGCGCCAGGCTGGCGGTGACGACGATCCGGTCGTCGACATGACCATGTATCAAGCCGGTAAAGGCAAAGGTGCCGAGGTGATTGACCCCGAACTGCAATTCGAAGCCCTGCGCGGTCAGCGACCGCGGCGGGATCATGACGCCCGCATTGTTGACGAGGACGTCGATGCGCGGCCCGGCGCTTACCGCGGCCGCCGCCTCGCGAACCTGATCGAGATCGGCGAGATCGAGCCGCACGAAGGACAGCTCGGCGCCGGGAACATCGTCCGCGATGCGCGCCATTGCCGCCTCGGCGCGCGCTGCGTCGCGGCAGGCAAGCACCACCGCCGCTCCGCGCGCCGCCAAGATGCGCGCGACTTCGAAACCGATGCCGGCATTGGCGCCGGTGACGAGGAAGCGGCGACCGGTCTGCGCGGATACATGCTCTGCCGCAAATCCGCTCATCGCCCTCTCCCGTCCGTCAGATCAGCGTCAGCTGTGCGACCGGCGCAAAGCTCGCGCGGTGGAGCGGCGTCGGCCCCAATTGCCGCAGCGCCGCCAGATGCTGCGCGGTGCCATAGCCCATATTCGTCTCCCAGCCAAAACCGGGAAAACGGTGCGCCGCGTCGGCCATGAAGCGGTCGCGATGCTCCTTGGCGATGATGCTCGCCGCCGAAATACAAGGGTGCAGCGCATCGCCGTCGACGATTGCCTGCGCGCGCCAGCGCCATCTGGGCAGGCGATTGCCGTCGACCAGCACCTCGCCGGGCTCGACCCCCAGTGCCTCGACCGCGCGCGTCATCGCAAGGAAAGTCGCCTGCAAAATGTTGATGCTGTCGATCTCGGTCACGCTCGCTTCGCCGACGCCCCAGCGGCAACGCGCCTTGATTTCGATCTCCAGCGCGGCACGGCGCTTCGCGCTCAATTTCTTGCTGTCGTCGAGACCGTCGATCCCGTCGTCGCACAGGATCACCGCGGCCGCGACCACCGGACCCGCGAGCGGTCCGCGCCCCGCCTCGTCGACGCCGACGACGATCATATCCGCCACGGCGGATAACGCCGATATTCGCCCGCCTGATAGAGGCAAAGGCGATTGCCCGCGGGATCGGTCAACCGCGCCTCGCGCCAGCCCCATTCCTCGTCGCGCGGCATCTGGTCGAAGCGAACCCCGCGCCGCGCGAGATAGGCGACCCAGGCGTCGAGCGCACCGCTTTCCAGATAGGTGGTCGTCCCGCCCGCGTCGCCGCCGCCGACATGAATCGAGAGGGTGACGCCGTTCGCCGCCTCGAAGCGAGCATAGCCATTTGCGCTGCTATCGACGATCTGGGTCAGCCCCATTTGTTTGTAGAAGGCCACCGAAGCCGCATAATCGGTCGCCGGCAGGGTGATCTGGTTGAGTGCGGGGCCGGTAAACAGCCCGTCGTTCCGCACCCCCTGTTGCCCCATCGGACCATGCCCCTCGCCCAATCCGGGCGCATCCATCAGCGCCAACCGCACGAAGTCGCGCGCGCGCGCCACCGCGGGCTCGAGCGGCATACCCTGCGCCAGCCCGGTCGCGATCGCGCTGGCAAGCGTGCAGCCGGTACCGTGGGTGTTCATCGTCGCGATACGCGGGGCTTCCCAGCGCGCCACTTCGCCCGCATCGGCCTCGATCAGCCGGTCGACCACGGTGTCGCCTTCGCCATGCCCGCCCTTGGCGAGCAGCGCGCAGCCATGCGCCAGCACCGCCGCCTCGCCGCCGAGCGCCGCCAGCTCGCCAAGATTCGGCGTCGCCACCGCCGCACGGTCCAGCAGCGCCTCGAACGCGCGGATCGTGTCGGCGTCAGCAAGCACCGATCCGCTGGTGGCGACCATGACCGGGTCGAACACCACCGCGGCCCCGGCCATGTCGGACCGGCGAAGCCGTTCGGCGACCGCCGCCGCGGTTGCCGCGCTGCCGATCATGCCGATCTTCACCGCGTCGACGCCGATGTCGGCGACGACGCTGTCGATCTGCATCAGCACCATCTCGGCCGGGATCGCGTGGACGCCCTGCACGCCCATCGTATTCTGCGCGGTGATCGCGGTGATCGCGGTCATCGCATGGCCGCCGAGCATGGTGACGGTCTTGATATCCGCCTGAATGCCCGCACCGCCGCCGCTATCGGAGCCGGCGATAATCAGAACGCGTGCGGTCAACGCTTGAACTTTCGCTCCGTCGAAGCGGGGAATTTCGCCAGCGCGGCGCCTTCGCGCAGCGGACGGTCGAGCAGGTCGCCGCCGCAATTGGGGCAGCGTTCGTCGAGCTTGTCGGCGCAGGTCGCGCAAAAGGTGCATTCGAACGAGCAGATGAACGCGCCGTGGATGTCCGCGGGCAAATCACGGCCGCAGCGTTCGCATTCGGGTCGCATTTCAAGCATGTATATATTCCTTCAAAGCCGTTCGCCCCAAGCTTGTCGGAGGGGGCCGTTCTTCCTGCTCGGTTCATAGAGAAGAGAATGGTGCTTCGACAAGCTCAGCACGAACGGGATGAGACTATTCGGTTGTCAATTCGCCGCCGCCGCGCGCACCGCGTCGCAGATCATGTCGACCACCTGTTCAACCTCACCCGCATCGTCGCCTTCGGCCATGACGCGGATGACGGGTTCGGTGCCCGAGGCCCGGATCACAAGGCGGCCGCGGCCGTCGAGCATGGTTTCACCCTCGGCGATCGCCGCCTGCACCGTCGGCGCGTCGAGCGGTTTGCCGCCGGCGAAGCGCACATTCTTCAAAAGCTGCGGGACCGGGTCGAATTGGTGGAGCAACTCGCTCGCCGGTCGTCCGGCGCGGACGAGTTCGGCAAGCAATTGAAGCGCGGCGAGCGTCCCGTCGCCCGTCGTCGCATGGTCCGACAGGATCATGTGCCCCGATTGTTCGCCGCCGACGTTGAAACCGCCCGCCTTCATCCGTTCGAGGACATAACGGTCGCCGACCTTGGTCCGCTCGAGCCGCAGCCCCTCGCTCTCGAGAAAGCGTTCGAGGCCAAGGTTCGACATCACCGTCGCGACGACGCCGCCGCCTTTGAGCCGTCCCTGCCGCGCCCAGCTCGCCCCGATCAGCGCCATGATCTGGTCGCCGTCGACGATGTTGCCCTTTTCGTCGACGACGATCAACCGGTCGGCGTCGCCGTCGAGCGCCACGCCGATGTCGGCGCCGCTCGCCACCACCGTTTCCTGAAGCAGCGCCGGCGCGGTCGATCCGCAGCGGTCGTTGATGTTGGTGCCATTGGGCTCGACGCCGATCGCGATCACGTCGGCGCCCAGTTCCCAGAATACGGTCGGCGCGCTGTTGTAGGCGGCGCCATTGGCGCAATCGAGCACCAGCTTCAGCCCGTCGAGGCGCACCGAGCCGGGCAGGCTCTGCTTTACCGCGTGAATATAGCGCCCTCGCGCGTCCTCGATCCGTTTGGCACGGCCGATATGCGCGGGTTCGGCAAGCGCCGGCGCCGCTTCGAGCAACGCCTCGATCTGCATTTCGTCGGCATCGGACAGCTTGTAGCCATCGGGACCGAACAGCTTGATGCCATTGTCGTGGAAGGGATTGTGGCTGGCAGAGATCATCACGCCCAGATCGGCGCGCATCGACTGCGTCAGCATCGCCACTGCAGGCGTCGGCATCGGGCCGACCTGGACTACGTCCATGCCGACGCTGGTGAATCCCGCGACCAGCGCATTTTCGAGCATATAGCCCGACAAGCGCGTATCCTTGCCGATCACGACGCGATGTTTGTGCCCGCCGCGCAGGAAATGCGCGCCCGCCGCCATGCCGACGCGCATCGCCACTTCGGCGGTCATCGGCACCTTGTTGGTCAGGCCCCGGATCCCGTCGGTTCCGAAAAACTTGCGCATGCCGTCTCCGCTTCCTAATCCTCGGGGTTCACGCTCGCCCACCCCGGCAGTCCGGACGGCACTAAGTCACCCATATTTGCTTGGCAAGCAGGCCGGAGGTTTTGAACTTGAAATCGGCATGGATCATCCTGTCATCGCTGATTGCAGGCATGCTGCTCGGCATCCTGCTCGACATGGCCGCCCCGACAGCGGGCACGGCGTCGCTTCCCTATGTCGAAACCGTCGGCCTGTTGTGGCTGAAGGCGCTGACGATGACGATCATCCCGCTGATCGTCGCGCTGCTGATCACCGGCATCACTGCGACCGCAGACGCCGCGCGCGCGGGAACGCTCGCGGCGCGGTCGGTCGGCATCTTCATGGTGTCGATTTTCCTCACCGGCCTGATGTCGCTGCTCGTCACGCCGCTGTTGCTCCGCCTGTTTCCGCTGTCGCAGGGCGCCGCGGCGGCGTTGCGCAGCGGGCTCGGCGGCGCGACCGAAGCGCCGCCCTCGCCGACCTTTTCGGATTTCATCCTCGGCCTGATCCCCGCCAACCCGATCGCCGCGGCGGCGGAGACGACCGTCCTGCCGCTGATCGTCTTCACCACCATTTTCGCCTTCGCGATGACGCGCATCGCCCCCGACGCGCGCGCCAGCCTGTCGGGCCTGTTCAAGGCATTGGGCGACACGATGCTCGTCGTCATCGGCTGGGTGCTTGCGCTCGCCCCGATCGGGGTGTTCGCGCTCGGCTATGCGCTGGCGATCAAGGCCGGGCTCGCGGCATTCGGCGGCCTTCTCCACTATGTGCTGATCGTCTCCGGCGTTGGCGTCTGCTGTATTCTCCTTGGCCTCGCGCTCGCCTGGCTGGTCGTCGGCGTCGCGCCGGCACGCTTCGTCCGGGCGATGGTGCCCACGCTCGCCGTCGCGCTGTCGACGCAAAGCTCGCTCGCCAGCCTGCCCGCGATGCTCCGCGCGACCGAGGATCTGGGCGTCGATCCCAAAAAGGCCGATATCGTCCTGCCGCTCGCGGTGGCGCTCTTCCGCTTCACCAGCCCGGCGATGAACCTGGCGGTGGTCGTCTATATTGCCTGGCTGTTCGGCCTGACGCTGTCGCCCTGGACTATGGCGGTCGGCCTTGCCGTCGCAATGGCCGCGGCGCTGAGTTCGGTCAGCCTGCCCGGATCGATCAGCTATGTGACCTCGATCGCGCCGATCGCGGTGTCGATGGGGGTGCCCGTCGCGCCGCTGGGGCTGCTCGTCGCGGTCGAGACCTTTCCCGACATATTCCGGACATTGGGCAATGTTATCGCCGACGTCGCCGCGACCAAATATGCCGCCGACGGCGTTCGCGACGAACCAGAAGGAGAAGCAGCATGAAATATCGCAAGCTCGGCCACGGCCTCGAAGTCTCGGCGATCGGCGTCGGCTGTATGCCGATGATCAAGGGCGGCAATATCCTTTATGGCGAAGCCGCCGACATGGACGAGGCGACGCGGACGATCCACCGCGCGATCGACATGGGTGTCACCTTCTTCGACACCGCGCAAATCTATGGCCCGTTCACCAATGAAGAACTGCTCGGCGAAGCCATCAAGGGCAAGCGCGACGGTCTTGTCATCGCGACCAAGTTCGGCTTCCGCTTCGACGGCAAGCAGATCGTGGGCGTCGATGGCAGCCCCGACAACGCGCGGCGCGCCTGCGAAGGCTCACTCCAGCGCCTCGGCATCGACACGATCGATCTCTTCTACCAGCACCGCGTCGACCCCTCGGTACCGATCGAGGAAACCGTCGGCGGGATGATGGAACTGGTCAAGGAAGGCAAGGTGCGCCACATCGCGCTATCCGAAGCCGGTCCCGAGACGCTGCGCCGCGCCGCCAAGGCCGCACCGATCACCGCCTTGCAGAGCGAATATTCGATCTGGGAGCGCGACGTGGAGGATGAAATCCTGCCCGTCTGCCGCGAATTCGGCATCGGCTTCGTCCCCTATTCGCCGCTCGGCCGCGGGTTCCTTGCGGGCGCGGTGCGCAGCCGCGACGAGCTGCCCGAGCATGACTGGCGCCGTAACGATCCGCGCTATTCGGAGGAAAATCTGCCCGCCAACCTGCGCATCGTCGATGCGATCGGCGCAGTCGCCGACCGGCACGGCGTGTCGAAGGCGCAGGTCGCACTCGCGTGGCTGCTCGCGCAGGGCGACGACATCGTCCCCATTCCCGGCACCAAGCGCCGCGCCACGATGGAAGACAGCATGGCCGCCGCCGACCTGACCCTCAGCGCCGACGATATCGCGGCGATCGACGCAGCAGCGCCGAAGGGCGGCACCAGCGGCCCGCGCTACGGCGAACAGGGAATGCGGATGGTGCGGCTGTAGGGTTTCGGGTTTCGGCCGGAACAAGTCCCGTCGCCCCCCGCGAAGGCGGGGGCCGCTGTCGGTTTATGCAGCGCCGCAGAAAAAGGCCGATTGCGGCCCCCGCCTGCGCGGGGGCGACGTTCTGAAGCAACGTCCGCTAACGACCCTGAAGCGGACGCTCATGCTTCCCCCAACCCGTTCGCATCGAGCGAAGTCGAGATGCCCCTCGGACTAGGCGCCGTGTCGACGGGTGTCTCGACTTCGCTCGACACGAACGGGAAAAAACGGATTTCGAACACACTCCGTCATCCCGGCGAAGGCCGGGATCTCACCCTATCGCGGTAGCGTACCGGAAAGATCCCGGCCTTCGCCGGGATGACGAAAATGGAGGGTGGCCGCTTCCCATCTGTGGACGCCCCAAAAGACGCAAGCGATTTTTGGAGGTAGTGCACGTAGTCGGATGCGGCCATCTGTCCGGCCTTGCAATGCAGCATCGGAGGCTGCGGGCCCGTATGGGAGTTC
>NZ_FYAT01000001.1:902500-1078803 GCF_900185685.1 Sphingopyxis sp. P1IMeth2 | reverse complement strand
CGGGCCGGGCCCGCGCCGCGGCGGCAACGGCGATGCCGCGCGGCTCCGGCTTGGGTGGCCGCACCGTCGGCGGCGCCGCCGGTTCGAGCGGCGACGGTGCGCGATGGAGCGGCTTCACCGTGGCCGCGACCCGTTTCCACAGCGCATTTTCTTCGGGAGCGAGGCGGCGCGCCATCGCCAGTCAGCGCGCGGCGGCTGTGAGCCGCGCGACCGCGGCGCGCGGCAGCAGGATCAGCGCCGAACCGCGCGCCGCCATGCCACCCGCAATCGCACGTGCCTTTTCCCCGGCGCCCCAGAAGCTGTCGAACCGGTTCGCGCCCTTGATTGCGCCGCCGGTGTCCTGCGCCACCCACAGCCCATTGGGTTCGGCGCGGTCGAGCGAGAGGAAGACCGGGGCGCCGAGCGGCACATATTTGGGATCGGCGGCGACGCTCGCGCGGCCCGTGACCGGCACGCCGAGCGCGCCCAGCGGCCCGGGTCCGGTGAGTTCGCGGAAGAAGACCCAGCTCGGATTTTCATTCATCACTGCGGCGCCGCGAACTGGATCGGCGCGCAGATAATCGAGGATGCCCTGCATCGAGGCCTGCCCCGGCTGGAGCGCGCCGCGGTCGAGCAGCAGCTTGCCGATGCCGACATAATCGCGG
The DNA here is from genome assembly GCF_900185685.1 of Sphingopyxis sp. P1IMeth2. NCBI lineage: Bacteria > Pseudomonadati > Pseudomonadota > Alphaproteobacteria > Sphingomonadales > Sphingopyxidaceae > Sphingopyxis > Sphingopyxis sp. P1IMeth2. The sequence continues at coordinate 1,078,159 of NZ_FYAT01000001.1, read as the reverse complement.
CCGTTCTGGCTGTCGTAACCGATCCGCATGACGTCGCCGTCAGGCAAACGCAGCCGCCCCGACCCCTGCACCTGCAGGAAAAAGAATTCGGCCGCATCGGCCGCCCAGGCGATTTCGAGGCCGCGCCCGGCGAGCGCGCCGCGTTCGATCGCGAGGCGATCATAATAGGGGATGAAATTGCTGCCATCGACGCGGCCGCGGATCTTCTTGCCCTGCAAATCCTTCGAAAACAGACCAAGGTCTACATCGACCAGATCGGCAGGGCGCCGGTAGATCGGCACGTCATAGCCCGGCCGCCGCGTCCGCGAGGCGGCGATTTCGGGTTCGTAATAGCCCGTGACGAAGGCGGTGCCTGCACCGATCTGCACCGTACCGAAATAGCGGCTGAAGAAATTGCCGGCATCGCGGTCGGCCCAGCCGCTCGCGGCGCTGCAGGCCTCGGCCCATTCGCCGGGCTGCGTCAGCCCGCTTGCATCGGTTCGGCGCTGCACCGAAGGGCAGCTCAGCCGGAAGGCGATCAGCGCGGCGGTCGCCTGTTCGGGCGCAACGCCCAGCGCATTATATTCGGGACCGGCAACGACGCCGCTTTCGACCGCGCTGGTCGCGGTCGCAGGAACCGGCGGCGCGGCAAGCGGCGGATTGGGGGTTGCAGGAATCGGCTTCGCGGCGGCACCCGGCGGCACCGAGGGGCGCGGCTGATAAGGTCGCGGGGCGGCGGTCGTGGGGGCCGGAGTCGGTGTCGGGTTAGTCGCAGGGGCGGGGCGCGGTCCGGCGGCCGCCGGGATCACCGAGGCACAGCCCGACAGCAGCGGAACGGTCAAGAGAAGCGCGAGGCCGACGCAGCGAAGGCGCGGCCTGCGATCCGGCACGGCGTCCCCCCGGAACGTCATGCTGCCGCTCAGGCGACGTCGGCTTCGTCGAGCAGCCAGTTGGGATCGCTGCTGCCGACCTTGCGGCGGAAGGTCCACAGATCGTCGGTCTGCACCCCGTCGGTCATCGATCCGGCGATCAGCTTGCCGTCGGCATCGCGCGTCACCGCGCTGATATCCGCCTGGTAGCGCACGGTGATGCGCGCTTCATTGCGGCCGAGTTCCACTGCGGTGATCTTGGCCGAATCGATCCCGATCAGGCGGTTTTCCAGCTTTTCGCCGCGCGCTTCGCGATCCTCGATCGCCGCGATGAAACCTTCGTAGCTGTCGTCGTCGCACAGGTCGCGCAGCGTGTCGCGGTCGCCTTTCCAGAAGGCCTCGAGGATCATGCGATAGGCCGCCTGCGCGCCGTCCATGAAGCGGCCGGCATCGAAGTGGCGGTCGCTCGCCAGCAACTGGCGCAGACCGGCTTCGGCAGAGGGTTCATAGACCAGTCCGCTGTTCACCGGTGCCTGATCACGCGACGAGCCCGCGGCGTCGGCTTCGTCGAGCCGCACCGGCGCCGGCGCGGCGCGGTCGTCGCGGCGCGGCATCACGGGTTCCTGCTCATGCCCCGTCCGCTTGCCGAGCACCGAATAGAGCCGCATGCCGAGGAAGGCGGCAATCATGGCGAGCAGGATGATCGAGAAAGCGGTCACAAGCAAATCCGATACGGACAAAGGGTAAAGACGTCGCCTTTACATAGGCGATGCCGGCACATGTTTCAAATCTCCATGACCGCACCATCGCGGCGGGTCAACGATTCGTCCCTTCGCCGGGCGCCCGGCCGCGGCTCTTGCAGCCATTGTGCTGGCGCGCCGCCGCTGCTAAGCGCCGCCGCAACCATTTGACGCGGGCCTTGCACGGCCTGCGGACGGTGACCCACAGTTCATCCATCGTTTCAACGAAAGCGCATCTGACATGGCCGACGAGACCAGCATCGACATCAATCCCGCACCGCAGGCGAATGGCGAAGACACCAGCCCCGCGATCGGCCTGATTTCGCAATATGTGAAGGATCTGTCGTTCGAAAACCCCAATGCTCCGGCGGTTTTCCAGTGGCAGTCGGCGCCGCAGATGGACGTCCAGTTCAACATCGCCGCCGACGGCGTCGGTGACAATCTGTTCGAAGTGACGCTGAAGATCGACGTCACCGCCAAGCATGACGAAGGCACGGCCTTTGTCATCGAGCTCAAATATGCGGGCCTGTTCGGCGTGCGCAACGTCCCCGACGATCAGCTTCAGCCCTTCTTCCTCGCCGAAGCGCCGCGCATCCTGTTCCCCTTCGCACGCCGCGTCGTTGCCGACGTCGTGCGCGATGGCGGTTTCCAGCCGCTGCTGCTCGACCCGATCGATTTCCACGGCCTGTTCATGCAGCAGGTGCAGGCGCAGGCCGAACAGGCGGGCGACGCCGCGCCGGTCGGCCAGGCCTGATCCCGACAGCGGCGGCCGGCTGATCCGATGAGCAGCCTGGTCAAGAACGTCGGGACGATCGGCGGGCTGACGCTGCTCAGCCGGATCTTCGGCTTCGCGCGCGACATGCTGCTTGCGCGCGTGCTCGGAGCCGGGCTGGCGGCCGACGCCTTTCAGCTCGCCTTCACCCTGCCCAACACCTTTCGGCGGCTGTTTGCCGAGGGCGCCTTCTCGGTCGCCTTCGTGCCGATGTACAGTCGCGCGCTGCACGGCAGCGAAGGCGACGGCGAAGCGGCGGCGGCGCGCTTCGCCGACGATGTGCTGTCGGTCTTTCTGTGGACGCTGCTCGTCTTTTCGGGCGTCATGATGGCCGTAATGCCGGGAATCGTGTGGATTCTCGCGCGTGATTTTGGCAGCGTTCCCGGCAAGTTCGAGCTGGCGGTCTTCCTCAGCCGCGTCACCTTTCCCTATCTGGCGCTGATCAGCCTCGTCGCGATGCTGTCGGGCCTGCTGAACGCGCGGTCGCGCTTTGCGCCCGGCGCCTTTGCGCCCGTGCTCCTCAACATCGTGCTGATCGGCGGGATCATCACCGGCTGGTGGCTGCGCGGCGACAGTCACGACGACCGGATCGTCGCGCTCGCGCTCGCGGCAGCGGTCAGCCTCGCGGGGGTTGCCCAGCTTGCCTATCTGTGGTGGGCGGTGCGACGCGCCGGGCTGCGCCTGCATCTGCGGCTGCCGCGGCTGACGCCCGAGGTCCGGCGGCTGGGCATGCTGATCCTTCCCGCCACGTTCGGCGCGGGCATCTACCAGATCAGCCAGTTCGTCGACACCTTCTTCGCCACCTCGCTGCCGCAGGGGTCGCTAACCTTGCTCAAGCTCGCTGACCGGCTCAACCAGTTGCCTCTCGGCATTGTCGGCATTGCGCTCGGCACAGCGATCCTGCCGATGCTGTCGCGCCATATTCACAGCGGCGACGCCGCCGAGGCGCAGCGGTTGCAGAGCAATGCCTTTGAAATGGCGACGCTGCTCACCCTGCCCGCCGCCGCGGCGCTTGCCATTTGCGCGCCCGCCTTCGTCACCGCCTTTTTCGTCGGCGGCAAATTCACTGCGGCCGACGGCGCAATCATGGCCCATATCGTGGTGGCACTGGTCGCGGGGCTGCCGGCCTATGTGATCGTCAAGATATTGAACCCCGGCTTCTTCGCGCGCGAAGACACACGGACGCCGGTGTGGACCGCGCTCGCCGCGCTCACCCTCAATATTGCGATCAACCTCTATGTCGTCGAACGCTATGGCATCGTCGGACTCGCCGGGGCGACCGCAGCGTCGGCAAGCTTCAACTGTCTGCTGCTCTATGCCGTGCTCCACCGCCGCGGCTGGTTCCATTTTACCGCCCGGCTGGCAAGCCGGATCGCGCGGCAGATCGTCGCGGTCGCGGCAATGTCGGCGCTGCTCGTCTGGCTGATGCCCGTCGTCGCCCCCTATTATGGCGGCAATGTCGCCGAACGGGTCGGCGCGCTCGCCGCGCTCGTGCTGGCGGGCGGCGCGACCTTTTTCGCCATGGCTTTCCTTGTCGGTGCGCTTGACAAGGATCTGGTCGCCATGCTGACGCGGCGCCGCGGCAAGCCCGCGCCAACACAGGAGTAAGACATGCGGATCGTTTCGGGCATCCAGCCCACCGGAAATTTGCACCTAGGCAATTATCTGGGCGCGATCCGCAACTGGGTGCGGATGCAGGATCAGGTGGCGAGCGAAGGCGGCGACTGCCTGTTCTTTCTGGCCGACCTGCACGCAATCTCGATGCCGCACGTCCCGGCCGATCTGACCGCAAACACCCGCGCGATGACTGCGGCGCTCGTCGCCTGCGGCATCGACCCCGACCGTTCGACCCTGTTCAACCAGGCGCGCGTCCCCGCGCATGCCGAGCTGCAATGGCTGCTCAACGGCACCGCGCGGATCGGCTGGCTGAACCGGATGACGCAGTTCAAGGACAAGTCGGGCAAGAATCGCGAGGGCGCCTCGGCGGCGCTCTACACCTATCCGGTGCTGCAGGCGGCCGACGTGCTGCTCTATCAGGCGACGCACGTTCCCGTCGGCGAGGACCAGAAGCAGCATCTGGAGCTGGCGCGCGACATCGCGCAGAAGTTCAACAATGATTATGCAAGCGCGGAAGACCCGGTCTTCACCCTGCCCGAACCGATCATCCCGCCCGACGCGGCACGGATCATGAGCCTGCGCGACGGGTCGGCCAAGATGTCGAAATCCGATCCGTCGGACATGAGCCGCATCAACCTGACCGACGATGCTGACACGATGATGCAGAAGGTGAAGAAGGCGAAGACCGATCCCGAACCGCTGCCGTCCGAGGCCGCAGGGCTGGAAGGGCGGCCCGAGGCGCGCAATCTGGTCGGGATTTACGCCACGCTTGCCGACTCGAGCACCGACGCGGTGCTGCAACAGTTCGGCGGGCAGGGCTTCGGCGCGTTCAAGCCCGCGCTCGGCGAGCTGCTGGTCGAGCGGCTGGCGCCGATCAACGCGCGCTTCGTCGCGCTCAAGGACGATCAGACGGCGCTCGACGCGATCCTCGACAAGGGCGCCGACAAGGCACGCGCGCTTGCAAAGCCGACGCTCGACACCACATACAAAGTCTTGGGGCTTTGCCGCTAAGTCATTGTCTGCGTGGAACGGAGCTGCGACGAAGCGGGTTAAACCAAGGTTCAGCCGCGCCGGCGTAGTCATGCTATAAACGGTGTGTGCTGTGCGCGCACCGAATCACGGAGCATGATGATGAGCAAGACAATCTTTCGGCGTCTGGGACTCGCCGCCATGACGGGCGCGGCGCTGGTGATGGCCGGCTGTGCCGCCACGCCCTTCCGCGCCGATGTCGCGCGCTTCCAGACCCAGCTTCCTGCACCGCAGGGGCAGAGCTTCGCGATCGAGGCGAATGACCCGGCGCTGCAGGGCGGGATCGAGTTCAATCAATATGCGACGCTCGTCGCGGGTGAACTGACGCGCTATGGCTATCGTCCCGCCGCCCCCGGCGAAAAGGCCGACATGGTCGTTCGCATGGATTATGGCATCGACAAGGGGCGCGAACGCGTCGTCTCCTCGCCCGGCTTCGGCAATCCCTGGTACGGCGGCTATTACGGCCGCGGCTTCTATTCGCCGCCCGTGATAGTGCGCGGCCCCCGCGGGCGCCGCTATATCTACGGCTGGCGCGACCCCTTCATGTGGGGCGGCTTCGGCCCGAGCTGGGGCTATAATGACGTCGAAAGCTTCACCGTCTACACCAGCGACCTCAATCTGCAGATCAGCCGCGCCGCCGACGGCTATCGACTGTTCGAAGGCCATGCACAGGCGCAGTCACGCGATAATGACCTGACGCAGATCGTTCCCAATCTTGTCGAGGCGATGTTCACCAACTTCCCCGGCAATTCGGGCGAACGGGTGCGCATCACCGTGGCGCCGCCCGAAAAGAAGTAACCGCCAAAGGCGTTTCTGCAAAAGCCCGCCTTCGCACCGAAGGCGGGCTTTTTCGTGCGCGACCTATCGATCGAGCCCCGCCGCCGCGATCGCGGCGAGCGCACTTTCGAGGCGAGCGTCGCCATCGCCTTCGACCCAGGCCCAAGGCAGACGGCGGCGGTCGAGTTCGGCGATCGCGACGTCCATGAACTGCCGCCGTGCAAGGTCGCTTCCGAACAGCCGTGTGCCGTCCTCGCGCCACGGCAGGTCGAGCGCGGGGACGAGGTAGAAGTCGGCGACATCACTCCAGGCGTCGATTTCGGGCAGGCGCCGGCCGAGCAGCATGATCGCCCACGCCTGCGTCATCAGCGGATCGGTGTCCGAGATCACCCACGCCGGGACTTGCGCGAGGGCAAGCTTCGTCGCGGCGACATGGCCGTGAAAGATGGCGAGCAGGTCGCCGGCATCGAGATCGGTGCCGTTCGCCTCGCAATAGGTGCGACCATATTCGGGGATGACCACGCCGCCCAGACGCGCGGCAAGACGCGGCGCCAGCTTCGACTTGCCGGTCGATTCGGCGCCGTGGAGGCCGATATGGCGCGTCATGCAGGCATCGCCGCGGGCGCTGCGGCGGCGCGGCGCCACTGGATCAGCCCGTCGATCGACAGTCCCAGCAGGACGACATAGACCGCGCTGGTCGCATAAAGGCCGCGCCAAGCGAACAGCGGCACCGCGATCAGATCGACGAGAATCCACAGCCACCAGCTTTCGACCCGGCGCCGCGCGAGCAGCCATTGCGCCGCGATGCTGAGCATCGCGATGCCGCCGTCGATCCACGGCGCCGCGGCGTCGGTGTAGCGGTGCATCGCCGAGCTCCACGCGACCCAGGCCACCCCGACAGCGGCGCCCCATCGCCAGCGATCGCGGCCGGGCATCCATCCGACGGGCACGCCGCTGTCGTCGTGCGCGCGAACCCAACTGAGCCAGCCGTAAAGATTGAGGACGAAGAAAAATCCCTGGAGCAGCATGTCGCTGTACAGCTTCGCTTCGTAGAAGACGAAGGCATAGAGGGTGACGGCAGCGAGCGCGAAAGGATAGTTCCACACCTTGCGCATCGCGACCAGCGCGACGTTGATCAGGACGAGCGCGGCGGCCAGCCACTCGAGCTGGCTCACTGCGCCGTCTCCGCGCCGCCGGCTATCCGCGGGCGGGTCCACAACCCGTCGCGGGCAATGCGCCGCAGCGGCGGGCGGCGCAGCACCGACCAGCCGGCGCGCGCCACCCAGCCGAATTTCGCGGCGCGCGTCGTCGCGGTGCGATGGTCCCACGCATGATCGCCGCGGCGCCGCACCGCCCGCGCGATGTCGCCATAGATGCCTGCGGCCGCAAGCACCGCCCAGCGGCTGCGCGGCGGCAGCTTGCGCGCCCCCCAGCGCGCCGACGCTTCATATTCCCCGGCCATTTCGGCGAGCCATTTCGCCATCACGGCAAGACGCGGACGAAAGGCGGGATGCATATGCTGACCCGGCGGAATATCCAGCTCGACCAGCCAGTCGACCGGCAGATAGCAGCGGTCGGCCGCCGCATCTTCGGCAATGTCGCGTGCGATATTGGCGAGCTGGAATGCTATGCCGAGGTCGGACGCACGGTCGAGCGTCGTTTCATCCGTCGGATCGACCCCCATGACGAGCGCCATCGCGACGCCGACCGCGCCCGCGACATGATAGCAATAGCGCAACAGATCGGCCTCGCTGCGCGGGCGCCAGTCGGCGGCGTCGAGTTCGAAGCCCGCGACGATGTCGTCGATCACCGCGCGCGGGATCGCGACCTCGGTCAGCAACAGGCCGAGCGCGTCGAAGGCGGGGTCGCCTGTGGGGTCGCCGGCAAAGGCGCGATCGGTCAGGTCGCGGATGCGCGCGACCGCCGCCACCGGGTCGTGCCCCGCGCGCATGGTGCCGCCATGATCCTGCCCGTCGGTCAGATCGTCGGCGGCGCGGCACCAGGCATAGAGCAGCAGCACCCGTTCGCGTGTCCGCCGGTCGAACAGCCGGCTGGCGAGCGCAAAGCTCTTCGACCCGCGCGCGATGCTGTCGTGCGCAAAGCGGTGCAGGGCCGCCGCATCATAGCCCCCGGCCGCGGTCATTACAGATCGTCGGCCTTCATCGCGAAGATCGGCTCGTGCGGCTGGTAAGCGGCCATCTTGTCGAGCAGTTCGTCGATTCCCGCATCGACAATCATGATCCCGGCGTGCGCGGGCCGGATGAAGCCGACGTCGATCATCCGGCGATTGAAGGCGATCAAATCGTTATAGAAACCCGCCGCGTTGAGCAGCCCGACCGGCTTGGCATGATAGCCGAGTTGCGCCCAGCTGATCGCTTCCCACAATTCGTCCATCGTCCCGACGCCGCCGGGGATGGTCAGAAAGCCGTCCGACAGGTCGGTGAACATCTTCTTGCGTTCGTGCATACCCGAAACGACGTGCAGTTCGGTGCAGCCGCGATGCGCGACCTCGGTCCCAACGAGCGCATCCGGGATCACCCCGATCACCTCGCCGCCGGCTTCCAGGGCGCTGTCGGCGACCGCACCCATCAGCCCGAGCCGGCCCCCGCCATAGACGACCCCGATTCCGCGACTCGCCAGCGTCCGGCCGACGTGGCGCGCGGTTTCCATATAGATCGGGTCTTCGGGGGTTGCGGACCCACAATAGACGGCAATGCGTTTCATCATTCTTCCAACATCAATTGGGCGGTCGCCTTCGCGCTGCCGACGACACCTGGAATACCGGCGCCCGGATGCGTCCCGGCGCCGACGAAGTAAAGGTTCGAAATCATATCGTCGCGATTATGGGCGCGAAACCACGCGCTCTGCCATAGCACGGGTTCGAGGCTGAAGGCGCTGCCAAGATGCGCCGACAGATCGCGGCCGAAATCGGCGGGCGTATAGTGAAAGCGCGTGACAAGATTGGCGCGGAGTCCGGGCGCGACGCGGCGCTCGACCTCTTCGAGGATCGCGTCGGCAAAACGCGCGCCGAAATCGCCGTCCCAGTCGGCCTTCGCCTTTCCGAGATGCGCGACCGGGGCGAGTGCGTAGAAGGTCGAATGGCCGGGCGGCGCCATGCCGGGATCGGTGATGCTGGGATGATGGAGGTAGAGCGAGAAATCGTCGGGCACCCTCCCGCCATAGATGTCGTCGAGCAGCCCCTTGTAGCGCGGGCCGAAGAGGATGCTGTGGTGCGCGACGTCCGGATAGTCGCCCTTCGCGCCGAAATGGATGACGAAGAGCGATGGCGACCAGCGCTTGCGCGCCAGGCTTTTGGCGACCTTTGCCCCGCGCGAATGGTCGAGAAGATCTCTATAGCTGTGCATCAGGTCGCCGTTGCACGCGACCATATCGGCCGCACCCTGCCAGCCGCCGGCGGTCACCACCCCGGTCGCGCGATCGTCCTGCGTCTCGATCCGCGTCACTGGATCGTCCAGCCGCAGCACCCCGCCCAGCCGCTCGAACAATCGCACCATCGCCGCGACCAGCGCGTTGGTGCCGCCGCGCGCGAACCACACGCCGCCGTCCTTTTCGATGGTGTGGATCAGCGCATAGATGCTGCTGGTCGTCATCGGATTACCGCCGACAAGCAGCGTGTGGAACGACAGCGCCTGCCGCAGCCGTTCGTCCTTCACATAAGAGGATACGATCGAATAGACGCTGCGCCATGCCTGATATTTCGCAAGCGCGGGCGCCGCGCGCAGCATCGCGGCGAAATCGAGGAAGGCGACCGAGCCGAGCTTCACATAGCCTTCTTCATAAACCCCGCGCGAATAATCGAGAAAACGCTCGTACCCCGCGACATCGGCGGGATCGAGCTTCGCGATTTCGGCGCGCAGCGCCGCCTCGTCGTTCGAATAGTCGAAGTTGGTGCCGTCGGGCCAGTTCAGCCGGTAAAAGGGGGTGACAGGCACAAGATCGACGTCGGCCGCCATGTCCTGACCACTGAGCGCCCAGAGTTCATTGAGGCAGGGCGGGTCGGTGATGACGGTCGGCCCCGCGTCGAACGTGAACCCTTCGCGCTTCCAATGATAGGCGCGCCCGCCGGGCTTGTCGCGCGCTTCGACGACCGTGGTCGCGATGCCCGCCGACTGGAGCCGGATCGCGAGCGCAAGCCCGCCGAACCCCGCACCGATAACGATGGCCCTTCGCGTCATAGCCAGTCGAAACTCCCGATCGCCCTGATTGCCCGTCCGATAGGCACCGGCGGGCGGCCCGACAAGAGACGCAGCCGGTCGGCACCGCTCGACGCGCCGGCGTAGAAGCGCGCGATGAGTGCCGGCGACAGGCGATAGAAGCGCTGGAAGATGCGATAGCGCTCGGCCGGTTCCGCCGCGCGGAACAGCATCGCGCCGAGCATGCGGTAAAAGCGCTGACGCCGCCACGCGGTCGCCGCATCGGCGCGCAGCCGCGCGCCCAGATCGGCGCGATCGACGAGCGCGGGAAGCGCCGCCGCGGCGCGCACCGCGTCGGGCAGCGAATAGCCGGTCGTCGCGTGAAAGCGACCCGCGCGCACGCCAATACGCGCCACGGCATCGTCCCGCGGCCAGATCGCGTCGAAATCGCCCGCCATGACGACGGGCAGCCATCCGGTTTCCTCGCGCGCGACTGCACTGACCGTCCACCCGCGCGCCGCCGCATAATCGGCGATCCGCGCGCGAACCGCGCCGACGTCAAGGTCGGCATCGTCGCCATAATAGGTGTCCTCGACGAAGACGGTCTCGGCATCGAAAGGCAGACAGTAGACAAAGCGATAGCCGCCGATCTGATCGACCGTCGCATCCATCACCACGGGCTGAGTGAGGCCGTGTCCACCCGCCACGCGCAGAGCCTGCCCGACGAATTTCTGCCAGCCGCAATCGACCCCCGTGAGGTCGCCGATCCCGCGCGCGTCGATGACGTGGCGCGCGGCGAGCCGGTCGCCGCCCCCCAGCAGCACCGATTGCGGCGCGAGCCGCGTCGCCGCCTTCGCGATCAGCCGTTCGGGCGGCAGCAGCGCGGCGACCGCCTCCGCCAGCGTTTCGCTGTCGATGCTGTTGTAGGGCATGGCAATCGCCCGGCGGTAGGCGGGAAAGGCAATGTCATAGCCGCTCCAGCGATGCGCGATCAGCGGCTCGATCAGCCAGCGGTCGCGCGCCGCGACGTCGCCGTCGAAAAAGGACCAGAGATGATTGCCGCCGACCGGCCCCGGCTCGATCAGCCGCACGTCGAGATCGGGGCGCCGCCGCGCCAGCGCGAGCGTTGCCAGCCCGCCGGCGAGCCCGCCGCCGACGATGGCAATGTCGCAAGAGTCGGAATCGGCGCCGTTCATCCAGCAGCCCTAGCGAGGCTGGCGGCGAGCGGCTATCGCTTTCGCATGGCAGCGCTCGTTCCCGTCATCCGCTCCGCGACCCCCGACGATGCCAGGGCCATCGCCGCAATCTACGCGCACCATGTCGCGCACGGAACCGCCAGCTACGACACCGAGCCGCGCAGCACGCTCGCCACCGCGGCGCTGATTTCGGAGCATCGCGCAAAGGGCTGGCCCTTTCTGGTCGCCGAGGCGGCCGACGGCGGGCCCCTGGGCTATGCCTATGCCAGCCAGTTCCGCCCGCGCGCCGCCTATGCTTGGGCGTGCGAGGACAGCATTTACGTGGCCCCGGCGCAGCAGGGACGCGGGGTCGGCCGAGCCTTGCTCGCCGCGCTGCTCGACGCCGCCGAAGTATCGGGCTTCCGCACGATGGTCGCGGTGATCGGCGGCGCCGAGCCTGCCTCGATCGCGCTCCATACGGCGGCGGGTTTTGTCCATGCGGGGCGCCTCGCCGGCATGGGCTGGAAGCATGGGCGCTGGCTCGACACCGTCTATATGCAGCGCCCGCTCGGCGACGGCACCGCGAGCGCGCCCGCATGAGCGCCGCGCTCGCCATCGCGCTGTCGGCGCTTGCGATGACCTTGATCGTCGGCGGACGCTATCTGCTGAGCAGCGGAGGATTTGCGCTCGCAACGCGGCTCAAGCATCCCGGTCTCTATCGCGGGCTCGAGACGCAGATGCGGCGCGAAATCGGCTGGAGCCTTGCCAGCGCAGCGATTTACGGCATTCCGGCGGGCATCGTCGCCTGGGGATGGCAGGCGCGAGGCTGGACGCGCATCTACACCGACGTCCACGCCTTTCCCCTCTGGTATCTGCCGGTCAGCCTCTTCGTCTATCTGCTGCTTCACGACACATGGTTCTATTGGACGCATCGCTGGATGCACCAGCCGCGGCTGTTCCGCATCGCGCATGCCGTGCATCACCAGAGCCGGCCGCCAACCGCATGGGCGGCGATGAGCTTTCACCCGTGGGAAGCTATCACCGGCGCGATCGTCATTCCGGCGCTGGTCTTTGTCGTTCCCATCCATGTCGCGGTGCTGGGTCTCGTGCTCGCGATCATGACGCTGATGGGGGTCGGCAATCATATGGGGTGGGAGATGTTCCCGCGCGCACTCGTTCATGGACCAGCAGGGCGCTGGCTGATAACCGCGACACACCATGAGCAGCATCACGCTGCCTATCGGGGGAATTATGGTCTTTACTTCCGCTTCTGGGATAAGGCATGCGGCACCGATATCGGGCTGGGCAGCTTTGGCGGCGCTCGTGCCGCTGCCGGTCGCGGCGACCGCGCCGCCTCACGCTCCGATGACCGGCCCGACGGTTGAAGTCAGCATTACCGGCCTGCGCAACGTCAAGGGACAGATTCTTGTCTGCCTGACCGCCAACCCGAAGGCCTTTCCCGACTGCAGCAAGGACAAGGCGTCGGTGCAGATGGCGGTAAAGGCGGCCGACGCCAGCGATTTCAAAATCCGTGGGGTCGCCGCCGGAACCTATGCCATCGCGGTGGTCCATGACGAGAATGGCAACAACAAGATGGACATGGCGCTGTTCCTGCCGAAAGAAGGCTTCGGCTTTTCGCGCGACCCGGCGATCCGCATGGGGCCGCCGAAGTTCAAATCGGCGAGCTTTGCCGTCACCGGCGACATGCGCCAGTCGATCAAGATGAAATATATGCTGTGACGATTGTGGGCGACGCGGCCGCCCGCTAAAGCAGCGCGCGTGACCGGCCTCCCCACCCGCATCGCTTCGATCGCCGACCGCTGGCCCAAAGGGCTCGCGCTGTTGCTCGGTCTGATTTCCGCAACCGGTTTTGCGCCGCTGAATCTCTGGCCGCTGACGCTGCTTGCGCTCGCGGGATGGATGCTGCTCGTCGCGCGGAGTCCGCGGGGCGCGCGTGCCTTCGGGATCGGCTGGGGCTTCGGGGTCGGCCATTTCGCGCTAGGGCTCAACTGGATTGCGACCGCCTTCACCTATCAGGCGGCGATGCCCGCATGGCTGGGGTGGATCGCGGTGGCACTGCTGTCGCTGTATCTTGCGATTTACCCAGCGCTGGCGGCTTGGGGGGCGTGGACCATCCAATGGTTCGCCGCCCCCGCCAAGCCTGCCCTGAGCGCCGGCAAGGCAGCCGAAGGGGCGGGGACGACGCTCTCCTTCATCTTCGCCTTCGCGGGGCTGTGGACGCTGGCCGAGTGGCTGCGGAGCTGGGTTTTCACAGGCTTTGCGTGGAATCCGCTGAGCGTCATCCTGGTGCCAGTTACCCCGCTTCTGTCGCCGGTGCGGTTTATCGGAACTTATGGCGTGTCGGCCATCGTCATTTTGCTGGCCGGCTTTCTATTACTCCAAGCAGTTCATTGGTTGCCGCGCTGGTGGCGAGCCCTGATGCCGTCCTTTCGCGGCGGCACCTTCCCGTCGGTCATATTGGGCGGGGCACTTTTCGCCCTGTTTGCACTCACGATACCGTTGACGCACATGGCGCAGCTAGACGACTTGGGAAGAGCGCCAGCCAAAGCGGGGCAAGCAATTCCCATCACCGTCGTCCAGCCCAATGTCGGACAGCAGGACAAGTGGGAAGGCGACAAGGCCGACGCCAATTTCGCCAAGCTCGCGCGGCTGACGACGCCCCGGTCGGACGCGCCGCGGCTGATCCTGTGGCCCGAAGCGGCGATACCCGACTATCTCGAGACCGGTTATCCCGCGGTCTATTACGACCGCTCGCCCGCCGAGGCGCGTGGGCGGCTGACCGCGCTGATGAACCCCGGCGACCTGATGCTGCTCGGCGCGCTCAAGCTGGAGTTCGACCGCACGGGGCAGGCCGTGGGCGCGCGCAACGCGGTGATGACGGTCCATGCCGATGGGACGCTCGGCCCGCGGTATGACAAGTCGCATCTGGTGCCCTACGGCGAATATCTGCCGATGCGGCCGCTGCTTTCGGCGATCGGCCTGTCGCGCCTCGCTCCCGGCGATCTTGATTTCTGGCCCGGTCCCGGACCTCACACGCTCGACCTGGGCGCCTTCGGCAAGGCGGGGCTGCAAATCTGTTACGAAATCATCTTCTCGGGCGAGGTCGTCGACCGCGCCCACCGCCCCGATTACATCTTCAATCCGTCGAACGATGCCTGGTTCGGTGCCTGGGGTCCGCCGCAGCATCTGGCGCAGGCGCGGCTGCGCGCGATCGAGGAAGGGCTGGCGGTGATCCGCGCAACGCCGACGGGGATCAGCGCGGTGATCGACGCCGACGGCCGGATCGTCGAAGCGCTGCCGATGCACGCCGCCGGCCGCATCGATGCCTTCATTCCAAAGGCGCAAGCGCCAACCCTGTTCGCGCGTTATGGCAACATGCTGCCCGTCGGCTTTGCCCTGCTGCTGCTCGCACTCGCCATTGCCTTTCGGCGGCGCGGGCGCTAACAGCGGGGCGACATAAAGTTTCCTTTATATTCGATTCCAAAAGGCTCCCCATGCGCAACAGCTTCCTCTTCACCTCCGAAAGCGTGTCCGAAGGACATCCCGACAAGGTGGCCGATCAGATCAGCGATTCGATCGTCGACCTGTTCCTGGCGAAGGACCCCGAAGCGCGTGTTGCGTGCGAAACGCTGACGACGACGCAGCTCGTCGTGCTGGCGGGTGAGATCCGCTGCAAGGGCGTGTTCGAAGACGGTGAATGGGCGCCGGGCGCGCTCGACGAGATCGAAGCGACCGTCCGGAACACGGTCAAGGACATCGGCTATGAACAGGCCGGCTTCCACTGGAACCAGTTCCGCTTCGAAAATAATCTGCACGGCCAGTCGGCGCATATCGCGCAGGGCGTCGACGAAAGCGCCGACAAGGATGAAGGTGCGGGCGACCAGGGGATCATGTTCGGCTATGCGTCCGACGAAACCCCCGACCTGATGCCCGCGACGCTCGACTATGCACACAAGATTCTCGAACGCATGGCGGCCGACCGCAAGGCGGGCATCGCCCCCTTCCTCGAACCCGATGCGAAGAGCCAGGTCACGCTGCGCTATGCCAACGAACGCCCGGTCGAGGCGACCGCGATCGTCGTTTCGACGCAGCATGCGCCGGGCTATTTCTTCCACGGCGGCGAAGGCGACGAGGCGAAATATCAGGAGCTGCGCAAATATGTGCTCGGCGTGATCGCCGACGTGCTGCCGGCCGAATTGCTGACCGCGAACACCGTCTATCACATCAACCCGACGGGACGTTTCGAGATTGGCGGGCCAGACGGCGACGCCGGCCTGACCGGCCGCAAGATCATCGTCGACACCTATGGCGGCGCAAGCCCGCACGGTGGCGGCGCGTTCAGCGGCAAGGACCCGACCAAAGTCGACCGCTCGGCGGCCTATGTCACGCGCTACCTCGCCAAGAATATCGTCGCCGCGGGCCTTGCCCGCCGCTGCACGATCCAGCTTAGCTACGCGATCGGCGTCGCCGAGCCGCTGTCGGTCTATGTCGATCTGCACGGCACGGCGGCGGAAGGCGTGACCGAGGCGGCGCTCGAGCAGCTGCTGCCGCAGCTCGTCCGCCTGACGCCGAAGGGCATCCGCACCCACCTCGGCCTCAACAAGCCGATCTATCGCCAGACCGCCGCCTATGGCCATTTCGGTCGCCAGGCGTCGGGCGATGCCTTCCCGTGGGAACGCACCGACCTCACCGACAAGCTGAAAGCTGCGTTCGCTGGCTGATGCCGCCGCGGCGCTTGCCGCCTCGGCCCGAGGCGGCTAACGCGCGCGGCATGACGGCTTATAAATCCGGCGATCCGACAACGCTCAACCGCCTTTACGGGCGCGCGAAGGGCAAAGCCCTGCGCGCGGGGCAACAGGATCTGATCGACACGCTGCTGCCGCAGATCGCGGTTCCGGCCGAAGGGCCGGTCACCGCGTCATTGCTGTTCGGCGACGCCGAAGGAGCCGGGCGTCCGCTGCACTTCGAGATCGGTTTCGGCGGCGGCGAACATATGGCGGGGCGCGCCGACATGTTGCCTGACCACGGCTTCATCGGCGCCGAGCCCTTCCTCAACGGCGTCGCGCAGGCGCTGGTGCATGTGTCGGGCGACCATGGCCGGAGCCTGCCGCTCGCCAATGTCCGTATCCACCATGGCGACGCGCTCGAGGTGCTGCGCCGCATCCCCGACGGGGCGCTGAGCTTCGCCTATTTGCTCCACCCCGACCCGTGGCCCAAGGCGCGCCATGCCAAACGGCGGATGATGAACGACGGCCCGCTCGACCTGATCGCCGCCAAGCTGAAACCCGGCGGCGAATTTCGCTTCGGCACCGACCATCCGGTCTACCTTGCCCACGCGCTGATGGTGATGCGGCGCCACCGCCACCAGTTCGAATGGCTGGCGCAAAGCGCACAGGATTTTCTGGTGCGCCCCGGCGGCTGGCCCGAAACCCGCTACGAAGCCAAGGCGCGCGCGCAGGGGCACGAGGTCTGGTATTTTCGCTATCGGCGCATCTAGATCGTCCGGTCGATTGCCCGCGGCCCTTACATCAACGCGCGATATAGTCCGAAGCAGCTCGTCGCGGTCAGGACGATGCCGACGAGTACGAGCATCAGCTTGGGGGCGATGCGCTTGGCCATGAAGGCGCCGATCGGGGCGGCGCAGACGCCGCCGATCAGCAGCCCGAGCGTCGCGCCTGCGACATCGTCGAGGCCGAGGTGCCAGATGAAGGTTGCCGACACCGCGAGCGTCAGGAAAAATTCGACGCTGTTGACCGTGCCGATCACCTTGCGCGGTTCGGCGCCCTGGACGAGCAGGTTGGAGGTCACGACAGGCCCCCAGCCGCCCCCGCCCGCCGCATCGAGGAAGCCGCCGACGAGGCCGAGCGGCGCAATCACCGTCGGCTTGCGAATTTTCGGCGGATAGAGCAGCCCGCGGATCAGCAGCCACACGCCGACGGCGACGAGATAGGCGAGGACGATCGGCTTGACGATCGCACCGTCGATCGAGGTCAGCAGATAGGCGCCGGACACCCCGCCGATCAGGCCCGGGATGAGCAGGCGGAAGAAGAGGCCCCATTCGATATTGCGGTGGAACAGATGGCTGATCCCCGACACTGCGGTCGTGAATACCTCGACGACATGGATGCGCGCCGATGCAGTGGCAGGCGGCACGCCCATCACGGCGACGAGCAAGGTATTGCAGATCACCCCGAACGCCATGCCGAGCGCGCCGTCGACGAGCTGCGCGGCGAAGCCGATCAGGATGAAGGGCAACAGCGCCGCGAAATCGAAGGTCGACAGATCGAGCATGATTCTTCCCAACTTTTTTAGTTGAGAACTAGCTGCCGCGATTTGCACGGCTTGACCAGCATAAATTTTCTGCGCGCAGCGAAGGATATTATTTGTGCGTCCAGCGGCCGATCAGGCGCCTATCTGGTCGGGCAGATATTCGCGGACATAGTCGATGAAGGCGCGCAGCTTGGGCATCACTTGCTTGCGGCTGGGGTAATAGAGGAACAGCCCGCTGGTCGCGTCGGCATAGTCGGTGAGCACCAGTTCGAGCTCGCCCGTTTCGACCATCTTCTTCGCCATCGGCTCGGCCATCATCCCGATCGCGACGCCGGTACGCATCGCGACCAGCGCGGCGATCCAGTCGTTGACGATCACCGGTCCGGTCACCCCGACCTCGAATTCGCGGTTCCCCTGCGCAAAGGTCCACGGCATCAGCGCCCCCGTCGCCAAGCGGAAGCGGATGCAGCGATGATCTTTCAGATCTTCGGGCCTTTCGGGACGCCCGAAGCGGTCGAGATAGGCAGGCGAAGCGGCCGCGACGAAGCGAAACGGGCCGGTGAGGCGAATAGCGATCACATCGGCATCGAGCGATTCACCCATCCGGACGCCGGCGTCGAAGCCCCCGGCGCTCAGGTCGGCGAGCGCGTCGTCGGCATAGATTTCCAGCTCGATCTCGGGATAGGCGTCGACGAAACCCGCGATGATCGGCTCGAACATCGGCTGCACCGCGCCGCGCATCAGGTTGATGCGCAGCCGCCCCGCCGGACGGTTGCCCAGGTTGCGCGCCGCTTCATAGGCGTCGGCCAGCCCGGCAAAGGCAGGCGCGGCGCGTTCGAGGAACATTTCGCCCGCCTGCGTCAGCCCGACGCTACGCGTCGTCCGCATGAACAAAGGCGCGCCGACGCGCGCTTCCAGCGTCTTGATCGTCTGGCTGATCGCCGAGGGAGATACGCCCAGATCAGCTGCCGCGGCGGAAAAGCTCCGCCTTTCCGCGACACGCAGGAAAGCTTCGATCCCGTCGAGCGCCCCATGGGGGATTGTTAAATCCTGCTTCAAGGCACTTGCAGATTATAGAGGATTATCTAAGTGCGCAAGCGCGCCTAAAAAGGTTGCACAACGAAACGAAAGGAAACCTCTCCCATGACCAATCAGTTCTCCTCTTTTCGCCGCTTTCCCACCGCTTTCGCGATCGTCGCCGGTTCGGCGCTCGCCTTCGGCGGCCTGATCGCTTCGACGTCGCCGGCCTATGCGCAGGGCAGCGCCGATTATCGCTGCACCGGCCTTGCCGACCAGGCGAACACCGCCGCCGACAGCGCCCAGGGTGGCAAGCAGGCCAGCGCGAAGCGCTTCGTCGCCACCGGCAAGAAGCTGTGCGAAGCGGGCAACGAACGCGCCGCCGCCAAGCAGTTCCGCGCCGCGCTCAAGGTTGCCGGCGTCGATGAAGCGACCGACAGCCAGGTTGCATCGCGCTGATCGAATAAGCCACGACACCATCTCCGGTCCGTCCTCTCTCCCTCTCCCCGGACGGACGCACAACTGGGGCGGCACCGAAACGGGCCGCCCCATTTTGTTTCAGCGATCGGCAAGCCCGATCCGGTCGCGCAGATACCATAAGGGCAGATGCGGCCGCGCAAGCGCCTTGTTGATCGCATAGGGCCACCAGCCGGGACCGAGCGGGACGTAGAGGCGCGTGCCGACCCCGCGCGTCCGCGCGGCGACGAGGGTGCGGCGCCCGGGCAGCCCGCGCAATTGTTCAAGCTCGCACGGGGTTCCCGCCGCAAGCAACCGGTCGAGCGCGGCAGCAGCCAGCGCAGGCTTGTGCGTCGCCACCGCTACGGGTGCCGCGCGCCCGGCGAGAGCGTCGATCAGCGTCCGATAGGCGGCATCGCCATCCGCCGCATCGCAAAGCGGATCGGCCCATTCGCCCTTCACCACCCGGATACGCGCCGATGTCCCGGACAGGCGCGCGGCATCTGCGGCGCTGCGCCGCCAGCGCGCGGGCAAGGCGATGCCGCTGTCCGGAAAGTCGGGCAGCAGGGCGGCAAGCGCATCCAATGTCGCGTCGGCATCGGCGGGGGCATGGGCATCAAGCAGCACCGGCAGCCCCGCGGCCGCGCCCACCTCGGCAATCCGGCGCAGCCGCTGCGGACAAAAGCCCAGCGGCGGCGCCTTGACCGACAAATAGCTTCCCGGCGGCAGCGGAGTGGCGGCGATCCGGCCGTAAGCAGCCACGATGGCGTCGGCGTCATCGGCATCGCCCTGAAAATAGCCGATCGTCACCGCGATACCGCCGCGCGACAGCCGCCGGGCGACCCGTGAGCCCGCCGCGGCGTCGGGAACCGGAAGCCAGCTGCCCGCCTGCTGCGGCAGTGCATAGCGCCGCGCGCGCAGCCAGCGCCAGAGCGGCCTATCCTTCATGTGCTGCGCCGGACCAGGCGTTGCCACACCCAATGGGCGCCGTCGGCGGCGAGCGCCAGCGCCCCCGACACGCTTGCCGGATAGGTGCGCACGCGCACGCACGCGCGCTGTTCCTGCGTCCAGAAGCGGGTGATCCAGCCCTCGGCCTCGCCGAGCAGTTCGTAGCTGCGCAGGCCCTCGCCCGCCGCCCAGCGCAGCGTGTGGAGCATCAGCAGCGTCCCCGGCGAGCATTTGCCGAAGCGGTCGTCGTGGCCAATCTTGAACAGCCAGTATCGATCGTCGCTGACCAGCGCCAATTGCATCGCCACCGCTTCGCCGCCGATCCGCATGAAGGACAGCCGGAACCGGCCCTCGGCGGCGGCATCGCGAAAAAAGCGGCGGAAGAAGGTCTCGCGGCGGCGGTCGACCGCGATCGCGCTTCCCGCCTCCAGCTTCCAGCTCTTCGCCTCGACCCCGATCGCTTCGTCGAACAGCGCGTCGAAATCCTGCAGGCCCGGCGCCAGCGTCTCGAACGTGACCGGCCCCAGCGCCTCGGCGCGCCGGGCCGCGCGCCGGAAATCGGACCGGCGGCCCGAATTGAAGTGGCTTTCGGGATCGCGCCAGCTTTCGTCGAGCACGATCAGCGGGCAGGGCATCGCCGGGCGCACCGACAGCAGGCCGCGCCCGTGCATCGCGCGGCGCAGCGCCGGCAGCAGCGGCGAGTCGGCGGAAATCCGGTCGAAGGAGAGCGGCTGGTGCAACCGCGCGAGCGCGCCCGCGATCGGGGCGGCATCATCGGGCCGCGCCGCAAGCAGATCGCCCGGCTCGAACAGTTCGCGCGATCCCGCGATGCGCCAGCGGCCGATCGCGCCCGCGTCGCGGCACAGCGGCAGGAGCGCCGAAATCGTGCGGCCGGCGCGCAGTCCGAGCAGCTTGCGGCGCTGCCCTTCGATCAACGGGGTCAGCGCGGCGGCGAAGGCGTGACTCTGGGTCGGCCAGCGGCCATGGGGTTCGAGCGCGCGCCATTCTTCGGCCAGCCAGGCGCTGCCGTCCCAGCGCGCAAGATCGATCGCGCGCGCCGAATGCGGCGGCGCCATTTGCGCGTGTCGGTCGGCGCGCTTGAAGAAATGCGCATGCAGCAAATTCTGCCCCTCTCGCCTGCGCGAATAGCGCGGAAAGGCTAATAAATGTCTGCGCGGCGCGGATCATCGCTTGACGCCGCGCGGGGCTTGCGGGAGGCAGGCGCGATCGATGCGACGGGAGGCGGCGATGACGGGCGACAAGACATCGGTGTTCGCGGACGACTGGTCGGGCGAGATGGGGCAGCGCTGGTTGCGCAATGTCGACCATTTCGAAGCGATGCTGGAACCGATCGGCACCGCGCTGCTCGATCGCGCAGCGATCGCGGCGGGCGAGCGCATCGTCGATCTGGGGTGCGGGGGCGGCGCGACGAGCCGCGCGATCGCGGCGCGCGTCGGACCGCGGGGAGCAGTGCTCGGGCTCGACATCTCGCCCGACCTGATCGTCGCGGCGCGCGCGCGGGCCGGCGCCGACTTTCCCGCGCTGCGCTTTTTCTGCGGCGATGCGGCGAGCGCGGTGCTGCCGGCAGCACCTTATGACCGGCTCGTCTCGCGTTTCGGCAGCATGTTTTTCACCGATCCCGTCGCCGCCTTTCGCCACTTGCGAACGCAGCTCGTGCCCGGCGCGCGCTTCGACCTCGCGGTCTGGGGACCGCCACGCGACAATGTCTGGATGATGGCGGTGATGGGGGTGATCCGCGCGCACGTCGACGTACCGCCCGCGACGCCGCGCGCTCCGGGGCCCTTCGCCTTCGAGGATATCGACTATCTGCGCGGCCTGCTCGCCGATGCCGGCTTTGCCCAGGTCGACATCGACGACTGGCGCGGCGATCAGGCGATCGGCGGGCCGGGGCGCACCCCGGCGGAGGCCGCCGACTTTGCGCTCGGATCGATGTCCGCTGCGCGCGTGCTGAGCGAGGCGGGCGCCGATGTGATGGCAGTGGCGCGCGCCGATCTGGAGCGCGTCTATGGCGAGCATCATGATCCCGAAGCGGGGGTTCGCCTCGGCGCGCGCGCCTGGCTGGTGACCGCCGCCTGAGCCTTAGCGCCGCGCGATCAGCGCCAGCCCGTCGGCGAGTGCGGCGCGCGATATTTCGCCGCTGTGACGGCGGACAATCCGGCCCTTGGCATCGACGAACAGGGTCGTCGGCAGCACTAGCCCGCCCGCGGCATCGCCCGTCCGCCCGCTATGGTCGAGATAGACGTGCGTGCCCGTCACCTTGCGCTCGGCCAGATAGGCGGCGACGGTCGCGCTGTCCTGCCCCTGATTGACCAGCAGGATGGGCACGCGCGATGTCGCCGCAACCTCGGCGAGCATCGGCAGTTCGCGCTGGCACGGCGGGCACCATGTCGCCCACAGGTTGATGACCATCGGCTTCCCGCGCAGCGTATCGAGCGCGATCGCGCCCCCCTCCATGTCGGTGAGCATCAGCCCCCGCGCGAGCGGGCGCGGCGCGGGTTCGAGCGCCGGCGCCGCGACCGCATGAACCGCCGCCAGCCCGGCGAGCACGCCAAGCAACAGCGCTGTCGAGCGCGAGCGGCGGAGCCAGACGGCCACCGCCACCCCCGCCGCAGCGATCCCGGCCCAGGGCAGGAAACCACCCTGCCAGACCGCAAGGATCGACCAGGGTTCGGGTGCATAGGCATCGGCGTGGCGCACCACATAGGCGGCGCGCGCCACGAGCAGCCCCACGATGACGGCGATCCAGCTCGCTGTCGCCGCGCGCATATCGCCGCGCGCCGCGATCAGGCTGCCGCCCGCCAGAAACAGCCAGACCAGCGCGACCGCGAGCAGGCGGTCGGCGGCAAGCGCGAGCGGCCCGAGCGAAATCGTCATCGGCGTGGCCGCCGGGCTGCGCGATATGGTCGCGGCGATTTGGTCACATCCAAGTCAATTTCCTTTTGGCTCCCGAAGCGCCCCCTTTGCGCAATCTGATCGGCGAAACGGCGGCGAAAGAAAAGGGACGGCCGCCGGACAGTCGTTCGTTACATGTCGCCCCCGGGCCAATCGCCGATGCGGAGCGTAGCGACCGTGCCGCCCGACGGTGCGCGATCGAGCGCTACATCGCCCCCATAGTCGCGCGCCACATCGCGCGCGATGGCAAGGCCAAGGCCCGATCCGGCGCCGGGGCCAGCGCCGCGCGCGCCGATGCCGAACATAGCATCGCGCTGATCGGGCGGAACGCCCGGCCCGTCGTCGGTAATGGCAATGCGGCGCGCGGCGCCGGCGAAACGATAGTCGATCGTGATGCCCGATCGCGCCCATTTTCCGGCATTGTCGAGCAGGTTCGACAATATCTCGCTCAGATCCTCGGCATCCATGGGAAGCGAAGGGGCAGCGGGATCGAGCGCCGCGGCGGTCGCCGCGAAGCGCTTGCCCGGATGGCAGCGTTCCATCGCGGCGATCAGCGGCGGCAGGATCGCGGCGAGCCGCACGCCGCCGACCACCCCCGCATGCGACCCGCCCGACCGGACGCGCGACAGATGATAGTCGATCTGGCGCTGCATTGTCTCGCTTTCGGACAGGAAGACGTCGGCCGCAGCGCTTTCGGTGCCGCGCTGTTGAAGCCGTTCGGCCTCGTCGGTGACGACGGCGAGCGGGGTGCGCAGCGAGTGCGCCAGCGCGCCCGCGGCGACACGCCCGCGTTCCACGATCTCGGCGTTGCGCGCCAGATAGCTGTTCAACGGATCGACGAGCTGGCGGATTTCGTCAGGAAACAACCCCTCGATGTGATCGGCCTGCCCGCGGCGCAGCGCCGCGATCCGCGCGGCCAGCCGGTTGAACGGCCGGAAGCCGAGCGTGATGATCGCAAGGCCGCTTGCCAGAAGCGCGAGCGCGAGCAGGCTGAGCCACAGACTGAGCTCGCGGGTAAAGCTCGCGATTACGGCGCGCAGCAGGCGCTCGTCGGTGGCGATGACGAAATGCAGCGGGGCGCCGCCCGGCACGGCGCGCTCGAAGCCATAGGTGATCGTGGGCCCCGTTGGGCCGTTTTCGACGCGGTGCAGGATGTCCGGGCTGTGCGCGACATCCTCGTCGAGCGCGCCGCGCGTCATAGAGGGCGACTTCAGCGAGCGATAGCCGGGGCGCCCGATCTGCCAGTAAAATCCGGACAGCGGCACCGCATAGCGCGGATCGGACAGCGGCCGCGACAGGCGGGGGTTGCCCGCCGCATCGAGCACGGTCAGCTCGGCGAGCTCGCGGACATGAACCTCCAGCTCTTCATGATATTGCTGTTCGACATGGCTGCTGAACAGCCGCACCGACGAAAACCACAACGCGCCGATGCCCAGCGCCACCCAGATCAGGATGGCGGCCAGAAAGCGCGCGCGCAGGCTGGAAAAGAGTCGGGTCACAATTCGAGCCGATATCCCAGGCCGCGCACGGTGCGAATAGCGTCGCGTCCGATCTTGCGGCGCAGCCGGCTGATATGCGCCTCCACCGCGTTGCGGTCGCGCTCGGCTTCGAGTGCGTAAAGCTGATCGAGGATGTCGGCTTGCGACAAGATATGTTCGGGACGCCGCATGAAGAGGTGCAGCAGCGCGAACTCCTTGCGACTGAGCGTCAGCGCTTCGCCGTGCAGCGTCGCGGTGGACGCGACGGGGTCGAGCGAAAGCGGGCCGACCGTCAGCGCGTTGCTGCCGCGCCCGCGTCCACGCCGCCACAGCGCATGCAGCCGCGCCAGCAGCTCTTCGAACCGCACCGGCTTGACGATGAAATCATCGGCGCCGCTGTTCAGCCCCTCGACCTTTTCACGCCAGTTGCCCCGCGCGGTCAGGATCAGGATCGGCACCGTCCGCGCGGCGCCGCGCCAGTAGCGCAGCACATCGATCCCGTCGCCGTCGGGCAGTCCCAGATCGAGGATCACCGCGCCCAGCATGTCGATGTCGGGCCAGTCGCGGGCGTCGCCCGCCGACGCGGCGCTGTCGACGGCAATCCCCGCCGCCACCAGCCGCTCGGTCAGGCGGCGGCGCAGTTCGGGATCGTCTTCGACCAGCAATACGCGCATCGGCATCTTGTCCTTGTAGGGATGATCTCATCGTCTTCATCCCGGTGTGATGGTCCTAGCGCAATTGCCTGACGCGACACTGACAAAATGTCAGGCTGGCGTCAGACTCGCTTGGCAGACGGCAGCCATGGACAGGAAAGCCCTTATCGCCGCATCGACCGCGCTCGCCCTTGCGGCGGGGGCCGCAACCCTCTGGTGGTCGAAGGAGGCGCCCCCGCCTGCGCCCGACGGCGGCGAAACGGCCATCGCGCCGGGCAAGCTGACCGCCCGACAGATCGAGAAGCTCGGCATCGCGACCGCAGTCGCGGCGGCCGCCAGCAGTGCCGAGCTTGGCGCGGTCCCTGCGACCGTATCGCTGCCCCCCGATGCGCGGGTCGCGGTGACCGCGCCATTCGACGGGATCGCAGTACGGCTGTTTGTTGTCGAGGGCGAGGCGGTAACGGCCGGTCAGCCGCTCGCCAGCATCCGCGCCGCCGAGCCTGTCCAATATGGCGCGGCGCTGGCGCGCGCGCAGGCGCAGCTGGAAGTTGCGCGCGCCGCCGCGGGCCGCACCGGCCAGCTCGCCAAGGAAGGCATTGTCGCGGGCGCCCGCGCCGACGAGGCGCGCGCCGCGCTGCGCGAGGCTGAGGTCAATGTCGCCGAAAACCGCCGCATTCTCGCGCAGGCCAATGCCGACGGCAGCGGTATGATGACGCTGCGCGCGCCGATCGGCGGCCGGATCGCAGCCGTCAATGTGCAGGCGGGCGGTCCGGTGGGTGGCCTCAGCGCGCCGTTCATCGTCGAAAACACGGCGCGGCTGATGCTCGATCTGCAAATCCCCGAACGGCTCGCGGGCGCCGTTCATCCGGGCACCCCCGTCGAAGTCCGAATGCCCGGCACCGCGCCCGCCACGGGCCGCGTCATCGCGGTCGGCGGCTCGATCGACCCTACGACGCGCGCGCTGACGGCAAAGGCGCGCCTCGACGCCGCGCCCGCACTAGTCAGCGGCAAGTCGGTCGTCGCGATCCTCGGCGGCGTTCAGCCCGTCGCCGGTGCGAGCATCCCTTCCGCCGCGCTGACACGGGTCGGCGACAGGGATGCGGTTTTCGTGAAGGGGGCGGACGGATTCGCGCTGCGCCCCGTCACCGTCGCCAGCCGCGTCGGCGCCAGCGTGACGATAACCGCCGGACTGAAGCCCGGCGAACGCGTCGCAACCTCGGCAATCGCCGAACTCAAGGCCGTGCTGGGCGGCGAATAGGATGCTCGGCAAACTCGTCGAAAAGGCGCTCGCGCTGCGCCTTGCCGTCATCGGTGCCGCGCTGCTGCTGGGCGGCATCGGGGCCTGGTCCTTCGCCAATCTGCCGATCGATGCCTTTCCGGACATCAGCTCGACGCAGGTCAAGATCATCCTGAAGGCGCCGGGAATGACCCCCGAGGAGGTCGAGAGCCGCGTCATCACGCCGATCGAGATGGAGATGCTGGGCATCCCCGATCAGGCGAACCTGCGCTCGGTAGCCAAATATGCGATCGCCGACATCACGATCGATTTCAAGGACGGCACCGACATCTATTGGGCGCGCAGCCAGGTCGCCGAGCGGCTGTCGAATGTCGCGGGCGACCTGCCGGCGACGGTCGAGGGCGGGATGGCGCCGATCTCTACCCCGCTGTCCGACATGTATATGTTCACGCTCGAAGGGCCACAGGATCTGACCGAAAAGCGGCGGGTACTCGACTGGATCATCCGCCCGGCGCTGCGCACCGTTCCCGGCGTTGCCGATGTCAACGCGCTCGGCGGCTTCGCCGAAACCTTCGAGGTGCGCCCGGACAATGGCGCGCTGGCGGCGGCGGGGCTGAGCGTCGAGGATCTGCGGGCGACGATCGAGGCGAGCAATCGCAACGACGGAGCCGGTCGGCTCAAGATCGGCGACGAAGCGCTGATCGTGCGCTCGGTCGGCGCTATCCGCACGCTCGACGATCTCGCCTCGGTCGTGGTGCGCTCGCGGGATGGCGGTATCGTGCGCGTCGGCGACGTCGCGGCGGTGCGCGCCGGGCATCTGACGCGCTATGGCGCCGTCACGAAGGACGGCAAGGGCGAGGCGGTCGAGGGGCTGATCATCGCGCTGCGCGGCGCCGACGCGTCGAAGGTCGTCGACGGGGTCAAGGCGCGGCTCGCGGAAATCCAGCCCAGCCTGCCGCGCGGGATGCGCGTCGACGTCTTCTACGACCGGTCCGACCTCATCGAACGCGCGGTCGGGACGGTCGAGAAGGCGCTGATCGAAGCGACGATCCTCGTCGTCATCCTGCTACTCCTGTTTCTGGGCGATGTCCGCGCGTCGGTCATCGTCGCACTCGCTCTGCCGATGGCGGCGCTGCTGACCTTCATCTTCATGCGGGCGATCGGACTCACCGCCAATCTGATGAGCCTCGGCGGGCTTGCCATCGCGGTCGGCATATTGGTCGACGGCGCCGTTGTCGTCGTCGAAAATGTCGTCGAGCGCTTGTCCGATCCCAGGCATCGCCGGATGGGCAAGTTGCATGCTGTGTTCGTCGCCGCGTCCGAAGTCGCGATGCCGGTCGCCTCGGGGCTCCTCATCATCGCGCTCGTGTTCCTGCCGCTGCTCACGCTCGAGGGGCTGGAGGGCAAGCTGTTCGCGCCCGTCGCGCTGACCATCGTGCTCGCGCTGCTTTCGGCGCTGGTCCTGTCGCTGACGCTGGTGCCGGTGCTCGCCTATTTCATCCTGAAGCAGCAGGACGGCCACCGCGAACCGCGCCTGATGCGTTTCCTGGCGCCGCGTCACGCGCGGGCGCTCGAATGGGCCTTTGCCCACCGCCGGACCGTCGCCGGGATTTCCGCGATCGGCCTGCTGCTCGCCGGGGTCGCTTATACGGTGACGGGCAAGACCTTTCTGCCGACGATGGACGAGGGGTCGACGATCGTTCAGCTCACCAAGCTGCCAAGCATCAATATCGAGCATAGCGCCGCGGGCGACATGAAGGTGCAGCGCGCAATCCTCGAACAGGTGCCCGAAGTTACCAGTGTGATCGCGCGCGTCGGCAGCGACGAGCTCGGCCTCGACCCGATGAGCCCCAATGAAACCGACAGCTTTCTTAAGCTGAAGCCGCGGTCCGAATGGCGCGTTGCCGACAAGGATTGGCTCAACGACCGGATTCGGGCCGTGCTCGCCGATTTTCCGGGGATCGATCCCAGCTTCACCCAGCCGATCGAGATGCGCGTTTCCGAAATGCTCACCGGTGCGCGCGGCGATCTGGCGATCAAATTGTTCGGCCCCGACCTTAAGGAACTGGCGCGGCTCGCGGGCGCGATCCAGGGCCGGCTCGAAACGATCCGCGGGACGAGCGAGGCGATGACGGTCGCCAACGACAGCGTCGATTATCTGCAGATCGACATCGATCGTATGGCCGCAGGGCGGGCGGGAATGCCCGTCGACATGCTGCAGGACATGATGCGCGCCGATGTCGAGGGCGTCCGCGCCGGCACGATCGCCGAAGGCGCGCGCCGGATTCCCGTGGTTATTCGCGGCGAAGGCGGCGACGGCATGGACGCGCAAAGCTACACCGACCGTCTCTATCGCACCCCCGCCGGGACTCTTCTTCGCACCAGCGATGTCGCGGCGATCGCACAGGTCGCGGGGCCGGTGAAGCTCGAACATGAAAATGGATCTCGCTTCGCGCTCGTGCAGGCCTTCGTCAGCGGCCGCGACCTTGTCGGCTACGTCGAGGAGGCTAAGGCGGATATCGGCAAGCATGTGAAACTGCCGCCCGGCTATCGTATCGTCTGGGGCGGCCAGTTCGAGAATCAGCAGCGGGCGGCCGCACGCCTGATGATCGTGCTGCCGATCGCGGTGCTGATGATCTTCGTCGTTCTTTATCTGACGCTGCGCTCGCTGCGCGCGGCGGCGCTGATCCTCGTCAACATACCCTTTGCGGCGGTGGGCGGGATGATCGCGCTCGCACTATCGGGCGAATATCTGTCGGTTCCCGCCTCGGTCGGCTTCATCGCGCTGCTCGGCATCGCGGTGCTCAACGGGCTCGTCATGGTCAGCTATTTCCGTCAGCTGCGCGAACGCGGCGTCCCGCTGCACCAGGCGGTGCGCGAGGGCGCCGCGCGGCGTCTGCGCCCGGTGCTGATGACCGCGAGCATCGCCGCCTTCGGCCTCGTCCCGCTGCTCTTCGCGTCCGGTCCGGGGTCGGAAATCCAGCGCCCACTTGCCATCGTCGTCATCGGCGGACTGGTGACGGCGACGCTGCTCACACTCATCCTGCTGCCCATCCTGTACGAGCGCTTCGGCGAAAGCGCTGCCGAGCGCGGCGCGGGCGATCAGGATCATCCTGCCGGAGCCCCTGCATGACCCGCCTTCTGTTCCTTGCCGCCAGTCTGGCCCTGACGTCGCCTGCCGCCGCCGAGCCGGGACTGTTGCCCGAAGCCGTGGTGCGCGAGGCGCTCGACGCCCACCCCTCGGTCATTGCGGCGAGAGCCCGTGTCGATGTCGCGGCGGCAGAGAAGCGCGCGCTCGAAGCCGGACCCTATGAGTTCAGCGTCACCGGCAGCTATGTCAGCCGCAGCATCGACCGCGAGGGGCGCTTCAACGAATATGACGCGATCCTCGCGCGTCCGGTTCGTATGCCGGGCAAGGCGCGGCTGGACCGCAAGGCCGGCGCGCTGGGCGTCGAGGCCGCCACCAATCATTTCGAAGATGCTCGGCATCAGGCCGCGTTGTTGCTCAACGCGCTGTGGTGGGACTGGGTCGGTGCCAACGCCGAGGCCGTCGTCGATGCGCAGGGCGTCGAAAATTATGCAACGCTGGTCCGGATCGTGCGCCGACGGGTCGATCTGCGCGACGCCCCGCAGCTTGAGGCCGATCAGGCCGAAGCCGCGCTGGCGGAGGCGCGCCTGCTCGCGGCCCAATCGGCGGGGCGCGCCGATCTGGCACGGGCCCGGCTTGCCGCACAATTTCCGGGTATCGCCCTGCCCGCCGAGGCACCGACGCTCGCCACGCCGACCTTCGATTCAGCCGGGGCGTCGCAGATGCGCGATCAGGTCATCGAACGCAGCCACGAAATCGCTGCCGCCGATGCCGAGGCGCGGCGCTTTGGTGCACTCGCCGAACGCGGGCGGCAGGACCGGATTCCCGATCCCACCGTCGGCCTCCGGCTGTTCAGCGAACGCAGCGGCGCCGAACGGGGCGCGGGTCTGACCGTAACGATCCCGATCGGCGGCAATCACCGCGGCGCCATGGCGGCGCGCGCGGCGTCCGAGGCGCAGGCCGCGGCGGCGCAGCTCAGCGCTGTCCGCTTCGATGTGCAGGAAATGGCCGACGGCGACCTCGCGCGCGCTGCCGCGGCTTATTCGGCGTGGCAGCGCGCCGATCAGGCGCGCGCGGCGCAGATGGCGGCGCTCGCCAAGCTTCGCCGCGGGCAGGATCTGGATGCGATCGATCTCGCCGACGTCCTGCTCGGAGAGCGCCAGACGCACGCGTCGTTCCGGGCCGAAACGATCGCCCGCACCGAAGCGCTGCGCGACATCACCCGGCTGCGCATCGACAGCCATAATCTGTGGATCAGCGAATAGGCCGCGCCGTTCAATTCGCCGGCTTCGTCACGTCGATCTTTTCGACCCATTCGGGATAGAAACTCGGTTCGCGCGCCGACCAGCCGGGCGCGGTGGCGGCGGCTTCGCTGATCGACTGGAGCAGCAGCTTGCGCTTGTCTGGGTGCAGGTGCGGCAGCGATGCCGCGGCGCAGAAGGCGCCGGGCAGCCATGGGCGCGCGTGCGCGCCGAGCAGACGTTCATAGAGAAAGCGATAGGCGGCGAAGGTGGGCAGGCGATCCTGCCCCAGATCGAAGGCCGATACCGCGACGAGCGGCGCCATGAAGCCTTCGAGCGCGTCGAGTCCGCTGTCCTCCGGAATATGGGTGCGAATGTCGCATAGCCGCTGATAGACGCGGGCTTGAACGCGGATTGCCGCTTCTTCGACCATGTCGCGCGACCAGCGTTCGATTGCATCGTCACGCTCGAGCCCGATATCGAGCGAGCGGCGAATATAGCGCTGCGTCCCTGCAGCGAAGCCCGCAAATTCCTTGATTTCGGCGAGGGACAAATCGCCGGATGCCGGTCCCGAACGCGTCGCCATGGTCATGCTCCCGCTTGCGCACCCCGGGGAGCCGTCCCCCCGGAGGCTTGCATCGAACAGTCTGCCACTGAAATGGTTAGTGGCCGGTTAACCATGACGTCGGCGCGCGTTCAGCTTCGCTTGTGGGGCGTTGCGCCGCGCCGCGACCGGGCCTAATCAGCGTGTCATCAGACCATAAGACACGCAGGGACAACAATGTCGCACGCACCGCAGCCGGTCATTTCCGCCACCGGCCTCTTCACCCCCGCCGAACGCATCACCAACGAAGAACTTGTCGCCAGTTTTAACCGGTATGTTGCGCTGCACAATAGGGAAAATGCCGCGGCGATCGCAGCGGGCGAGATCGACGAACTCGCTGAATCGAGCGTCGATTTCATCGAAAAGGCGAGCGGCATCGGATCGCGCTACGTCGTCGACAAGGCGGGCATCCTGGACCCCGAGCATATGGCACCGCGGCTTGCCGAGCGGACCAATGACGAGCTGTCGATCCTCGCCGAGATCGGCGTGGCGGCCGCAAAGGACGCGCTGGCGCGCGCCGGCCGCGATGCCGCCGACGTCGATGCGGTGCTGTGCGCGGCGTCGAACATGCAGCGCGCCTATCCCGCAATGGCGATCGAGATTCAGCAGGCTTTGGGCATCGACGGCTTTGCCTTCGACATGAATGTCGCCTGCTCCTCGGCGACCTTTGGCATCCAGACCGCGGCCGACTATATTCGTGCGGGGCATGCAAGGAGCGTGCTGGTCGTGAACCCTGAAATCTGTTCGGGGCACCTCAATTGGCGCGACCGCGACAGCCATTTCATCTTCGGCGACGTCGCCACCGCGATTCTCGTCGAGGACAAGGCCATCGCGCCGGCGGGGCATTGGGACATATTGGGTACGCGGCTGAAGACCGTTTTCTCCAACAATATCCGCAACAATTTCGGCTTTCTGAACCGCGCCCACGGCGCCATCGACCAGTCGGGACCGAAGACCGACAAACTGTTCGTCCAGGAAGGCCGCAAGGTGTTCAAGGAAGTGGTGCCGATGGTTGCCGCCATGATCGTCGAGGAAATGGAGAAACTCGGCCTGCAAGGCGCCGACATGCGCCGTCTGTGGCTGCATCAGGCGAACACCAATATGAACCGCCTGATCGCGCACAAGGTGCTGGGGCATGAGGCAAGCGCCGACGAAAGCCCGACGGTGCTCGACACCTATGGCAATACCTCAAGCGCCGGGTCGATCATCGCCTATCACCTGAACCACGAAGATATGCAGGCCGGCGATACTGGGCTGATCTGTTCGTTCGGCGCCGGTTATTCGGCGGGTACGGTGTTCATTCGCAAGACGTGACCGCCAAAATCGTCACCTCCGCGAAGGCGGGGGCGACGGAACCGCTTACGGCACGAAGGTCGTGAACAGATAGATTGCGAACAGCATCAGGTGGATCGTGCCCTGCAGCACGGTCGTTCGCCCGTTCGCCAGCGTCTGTGACGCGACGATCAGCGACAGGAACAACAGCACCGTCGATTTGGCATCGAGGCCCAGGCTGATCGGCATGTCGGTGGCGATCGACAGGATCGCGACCGCCGGGATGGTCAGTCCAATCGTCGCCAGCGCCGATCCGAGCGCAAGGTTGAGGCTGGTTTGCAGCCGATCGGCCTTTGCCGCGCGTACTGCTGCCAGTCCTTCGGGGGCGAGGATCAGCGCCGCGATCAGAACGCCGAGCACCGCCGGCGGCGCGCCCGCTTCGGCGAGCAGCGCGCCGATCACCGGAGACAGCGCTTTCGCCAGCAGCACGACCCCGAACAGGCACGCGACGAGCAGGGCGAGCGACAGCCACATCCGCTGCGCCGATGGCGGGGCGGCGTGGGCGTCGGGTTCGTCCTGCGCTTCGCCATCGGGCAGGAAATAATGGCGGTGGCGCACGGTCTGGACGAGCGCGAAGGTTGCATAGAGGATGAGCGACACCACCGCGACGAAGCCGAGTTGCGTCGCCGAATAGCGCGGCCCCGGCGCGCTCGAGGTGAAATTGGGGAGCACCAGCGTCACCACCGTCAACACGGTGAGCGTCGCCAGCGCAGCGCCCATTCCGGTGCGCTGGAACCGTTGTTCATGATGGCGGATCGCGCCGCTGAGCAGACAAAGCCCCATCAGCAGGTTGATGATCACCATTACCGCCGCGAACACCGTGTCGCGCGCTAGCGTCGCCGCCTTTTCGGGCTCGGCCTGCATCAGTGTCAGGATCAGCCCCACCTCGATCACCGTCACCGCCAGCGCGAGGATCAGCGTCCCGAAGGGTTCGCCGACGCGGTGCGCGACGACTTCGGCATGATGGACCGCGGCGATCACCGACCCGGCGAGGATAACCCCGACCAAAAAGGGATTGAGCGGTATCGCCAGGCTGGCGATCGCGGTACCGAAACCGAGGATCGGAAGCAGGTCGTTGATACGGTCGGCGAGGCGGAGCTTGGCTGTCATCGGCTTTCTATTGCAGCCGCTTGGCCTCAGCGCCAGTCCTTCAGGACATCAATGCGCGCGCACCGGCAGCCCTGCGGCGGCGAGCCGCGCATGCGCCTCGGCGATCGTCGCTTCGCCGAAATGGAAGATGCTGGCCGCGAGCACCGCGCTCGCGCCGCCTTCGATCACGCCGGCGACCAGATGGTCGAGATTGCCGACACCGCCCGATGCGATCACCGGTACCGACACCGCATCGGCAATCGCGCGGGTGAGCGCGAGGTCATAGCCGTCCTTGGTCCCGTCGCGGTCCATGCTGGTGACGAGCAATTCGCCCGCGCCCAGTTCGGCAAGGCGCACCGCATGGGCAAGTGCATCGATCCCCGTCGGGGTGCGTCCGCCATGGGTGAAGATTTCCCACCGCCCGTCTGCGACGCGGCGCGCGTCGATGCTGCCGACCGCGCACTGGCTGCCGAAACGGTCGGCGATGTCGGCGACAAGTTCGGGGCGCGCCACCGCGGCGCTGTTCACCGCGACCTTGTCGGCGCCCGCTAGGAGCAGCGCGCGCGCATCGTCGGCGCTGCGCACGCCGCCGCCGACGGTGAGCGGCATGAAGCAGACTTCGGCGGTGCGTGCGACCATGTCGAGCAGCGTGCCGCGCCCTTGGTGGCTCGCGGAAATGTCGAGGAAGCAAAGCTCGTCGGCGCCCGCCGCGTCATAGGCGCGCGCGGCTTCGACCGGATCGCCGGCGTCGCGCAGGTCGACGAAATTGACGCCCTTCACGACGCGCCCATCAGCGACGTCGAGGCACGGGATCACGCGGACGCGGACGGTCATGCCCGCCCCGCCGCGATCGCTTCGGCGAGGTCGAGGCGGCCGTCATAGAGCGCGCGGCCGGTAATCACGCCTTCGATCCCGTCGGCGACGCGCGGGCGCAGCGCATGGATGTCGCCAATATCCGCAACGCCGCCGCTCGCGATCACCGGGATGGCGACCGCGCGCGCCAGCGCCACGGTCGCGGCGACGTTGCAGCCCTTGAGCAGCCCGTCGCGCCCGACGTCGGTGAACAGCAGCGCAGCAACGCCGGCATCTTCGAAGCGCCGCGCCAGATCCTCGACGCGCACGTCGGAGACGTCGGCCCAGCCTTCGGTCGCGACCATGCCATCGCGCGCATCGACGCCGACGATGATCCGGCCCGGAAGATCGCGCGCGGCCGATTTGACGAAATCGGGGTCTTTGAGCGCCGCGGTGCCAATGATGACGCGCTCTACCCCGAGCGCGAGCCAGCGATCGACGCCCGCGCGATCGCGGATACCGCCGCCGACCTGCACCCTGCCCGGAAAGGCCGCGACGATGCTTTCGACCGCCGCGCCGTTGACGCTTTCACCGGCGAAGGCGCCGTCGAGATCGACGACGTGCAAATGGCTGGCGCCCGCGTCCGCGAACAGCCGCGCCTGCGCCGCCGGATCGTCGCCATAGACGGTTGCGCGCGCCATATCGCCTTCGGCGAGCCGCACCACCTGCCCGCCCTTGAGGTCGATCGCGGGGAAGATGATCAGGGGCGCCATGCGAGGAATCTTTCGAGGGTCGCGAGGCCATAGGCCTGGCTCTTTTCGGGGTGAAACTGCACGCCGACGATATTGTCCTTCGCCACCGCGGCGGTGAAAGGGCCGCCGTGACTGCTCGTCGCCGCGACATGCGCCGCGTCGGCGAAATGATAGCCGTGCAGATAATAGGCCTCGCCCGCAGCCAGCACCGGATGCGCGAAACTTGGCACGACATCGTTCCAGCCCATGTGCGGGATGCGCAGTCCCGGCGCCGGCGTGAAGGCGCGCACCGTTCCGCCGATCCAGCCGAGCCCTTCGTGCCGCCCATGCTCCTCACCCGCGTCGGCGAGCAATTGCATCCCGACGCAGATGCCGAGGAAGGGCGCGCCCTCGCCGCGAACGCGCTGCTCCAGCGCCTCGATCAGCCCGGGAATTGCCGCCAATCCGTTCATGCACGCGGCAAAGGCCCCCACACCCGGCAGCACGATGCGGTCGGCTTGTCCCACGACATCGGGATCGGCGGTGACGACAACATCGTCCGCGCCCGCCGCGACGAGCGCATTATGCACCGAGCGAAGATTGCCCGCGCCATAGTCGATCAGGGCAATGGCGCTCATGGACGGCCCCTAAAGGACACCCTTGGTCGACGGAATCGCGTCGCCCTTGCGCGGATCGATCTCCACGGCTGCACGCAGCGCGCGGGCCAGCGCCTTGTACATGCTCTCCGCGATATGGTGGTTGTTCTCGCCATAAAGCGTTTCGATGTGGAGCGTGATCCCGGCGGTCTGGGCAAAGCTGTGAAACCAGTGCGGAAACAGCTCGGTATCCATCTCGCCGAGCCGCGGCTGCGAGAAGGCCGATTTCCAAACGCAGTGCGGGCGCCCCGAAATATCGAGGATGCAGCGAGTCAGCGTTTCATCCATCGGCGCATGGGCTTCGCCGTAGCGGGCGATACCGCGCTTGTCGCCGAGCGCCTTCGCCACGGCCTCGCCGAGCGCGAGCGCCGAGTCCTCGACCGTATGATGCTGGTCGATGTGCAGATCGCCCTTCACGGTCATCGAAATGTCGATCAGCGAATGGCGCGACAATTGTTCGACCATATGGTCGAGGAAACCGATTCCGGTGGACACCGAATAGTCGCCGGTGCCGTCGAGGTTGACGGCGATCGCGATATCCGTTTCCTTGGTCGTGCGCTGGACGGTGGCGGTTCGCATGGCATGCCCCTTAGAGCCTAATTTTCGCGTTGCAAGGCGACTCTGCCCCACAGACCCCCCTTGACCCGCGCCCGTCGTCCGTTCATCCCCCACCGCCATGAGTGATGACGTTCGCGACAGCCTGATTCCCTATGACGAAATCGTGCAGGACGCGCTGCGCGCCGTGGTCGGCCGCGTGCTCTCGCAAGTCGAGGGATCGGACCATCTGCCCGGCGAGCATCATTTCTACATCACCTTCAAGACGCAGGCGCCGGGTGTATCGATCCCCGCGCATCTGGTTGCCAAATTCCCCGACGAAATGACGATCGTCCTCCAGAACCGCTTCTGGGACCTGAAGGTCGAAGAGGATCTTTTCAGCGTCGGCCTGTCGTTCAACCAGACGCCCTCGACGCTGGTGATCCCCTATGCCGCGATCACCGCCTTCGTCGATCCGTCGGTCGATTTCGGCCTGCAGTTCCAGGTCAGCGAAGACGAGCTGGAGCAGCCCGAGCCGCATGACGAAGCCGATAATGACCGCCCCGATGTTGCGGTCGAGGACGGATCGAATGTCGTGACGGTGGATTTCGGCAAGAAACGATAGGATGGCGGGCCCCAACTGGCCCCCCAGCCGCTTCTGGCAATATTGGGCACTCGCAGGGATGCTGGTGTTGACCGCCGCCTTCTGGTGGGGTGTCGAGGGCTATGCCCGGTTCGAAAGCGGCGTCGGCGATGCGATCGTCGACGGGCTGCTGCGCTTCAGCCTGCTAATCCTGACCCCGGCGCTGCTGATCGTCTGGGCAGCCGCAGCCTGGTTCCGGCGACGGATTGGCGAAGGCGGCTATTGGCAGTTTCTGGGCATGGTCGCGCTGATCTGGGCCGGCGCGGTGGCGGTGACGAGGATATTGATAGGATGAGCGGCACGCGGATCGAGAGCGACAGCATCGGCGAGATCGCGGTCCCGGCGAACGCCTATTGGGGCGCGCAGACGCAGCGTTCGATCGAGAATTTCCCTTTCGGCGCGCGCGAGCGGATGCCGATCGAGATCGTTCATGCGCTCGCGCTGGTCAAGCAGGCGGCGGCGCGGGTGAACCGTCGGCGCGGCCTGTCCGCCGAAAAGGCCGACGCGATCGAAGCGGCGGCGCGCGAGGTCGCCGACGGGAAGCATGACGACCAGTTCCCGCTCGTCATCTGGCAGACCGGCAGCGGCACCCAGTCGAACATGAATGTCAACGAGGTGATTGCCGGGCGCGCCAATGAGATGCTATCGGGCCAGCGCGGCGGCAAATCGCCCGTGCATCCCAATGACGACGTCAACCGCAGCCAATCGTCGAACGACAGCTTCCCGACCGCGATGCATGTCGCCGCGACACTGGCGATGACGCACCGGCTGATGCCCGCGCTCGACCGTTTGATGGACGCGCTGCTTGTGAAGGCGAAGGCGTGGGACGATATCGTCAAGATCGGCCGCACCCATTTGCAGGACGCCACTCCACTGACGCTGGGCCAGGAGTTTTCGGGCTATTATGCGCAGCTCCGCCTGTGCCGGACGCGCACCGAACCGATGGTCGACCATGCCATCACCCGGCTTGCGCAGGGCGGGACCGCGGTCGGCACCGGGCTCAATGCCCCGGCGGGTTTTGCCGAGGATATCGCGGCCGAACTGGCGGCGATCACCGGGCTTGGCTTCAAGAGCGCACCCAACAAGTTCGAGGCGCTGGCGAGCCACGACGTGCTGGTTGATCTGTCGGGCCGGCTCAACACGCTCGCAGTCGCGCTGACCAAGATCGCCAACGACATACGCCTGCTGGGATCGGGGCCGCGCGCCGGCCTGGGCGAGATCGACCTGCCAGCGAACGAACCCGGCAGCTCGATCATGCCGGGCAAGGTCAATCCGACCCAGTGCGAAATGCTGACGATGGTGGCGGCGCAGGTGATCGGCAATCATCAGGCGGTAACCGTCGGCGGGATGCAGGGGCATCTTGAACTAAACGTGTTCAAGCCGCTGATCGGCGCCAATGTGATGCGCTCGATCGATCTGCTCGCGACGGGGATGGAAGGCTTTGCGGTGCGCTGCGTCGAGGGAATCGAGCCCAATCGCGCGCGCATTGCCGAACTGGTCGACCGATCGCTGATGCTGGTGACGGCGCTGGCGCCCGAAATCGGCTATGACAAGGCCGCGAAGATCGCCAAACATGCGCATGAGACGGGATCGACCTTGCGCGCGGCGGCGCTCGACCTCGGCTATGTCGACGCTGCGACCTTCGACCGCGTCGTCAACCCGCGGCACATGCTCGGCCCGGAACCCGAATCGCCTGCCGGGGATTGATAGGGGGAGGAAGGATATGAAGATGATGGGACGGATCATCGGCGGCGTGATCGGGAGCGCGATCGGCCGCAGGAAAGGCAATCATACGATGGCGGGCGCCGTGATCGGCGCCGGGACGCTGTTCGTCGCGCGGCGGATGTTCCCGCAGCGCTATGCGGCGCTCGCCGCGACCGCTGCGGCGGCCTATCTTACCAAGAAATGGGCCGACCGCGCCGAAGCGCGGCATGCCGCCGAGGCCGCGCATCGCGCCGACAGCGCGCTCGCGCAGGAGGGCGTCGTCGATCCCTATGCGGGGATCGTCCACACCGACGGCCAGGATCTGGGCGACGCCCTGCCGCCTGCGATTCCGGTGGACGAAAAGGCGCCGCGCCCCGCCACCCACTGAGCAGCGTGCACCGAGCAGCGAGCGCTATCCGCCCGCCTGCCACTCCTTCACCGCCTCGATCGGTGTGACCAGCATGAGTATGTTGAGCGTCAGATTGTCGCGGATCGCCCACAGGGTGAAGAGTTCGAAGGCGAGCGCGAGCGTGACGGTCGTCCACCAGCGCATCCGGCTGGCGGCCAGAAATCCCAAGATCATGAAACCGGCGTCGCTGACCGAATTGAGTACCGAATCGCCCGCATAGCCATAGGCCATGGTGACCTCGCGGTAGCGGTCGATGATAACCGACGAATTTTCCAATATCTCCCATG
Organism: Sphingopyxis sp. P1IMeth2; assembly: GCF_900185685.1. Classification (NCBI taxonomy): domain Bacteria; kingdom Pseudomonadati; phylum Pseudomonadota; class Alphaproteobacteria; order Sphingomonadales; family Sphingopyxidaceae; genus Sphingopyxis; species Sphingopyxis sp. P1IMeth2. The sequence continues at coordinate 1,038,944 of NZ_FYAT01000001.1, read as the reverse complement.
CGCCTTCGATCCCGATCGCTACGGCGAGCGCGGCCCACAGCGGCGCGCGCGGCATCAGCCAGCGCGACAGGCCGTAAAAGATGAAGCCGTGGATGATATGGCTGAAGCTGTACCAGTCCGAAATCTGCTGGCTGTTCTGGTTTGATTGGACGGTGCCGTGCCAAAGGCTGATCGTGCCGCAGGGGCAGATCGGCGGGCGCCCCATCGCGATCAGGATCGCGGCCAGCAGGCCGAGCAGCCCCGCCGCGACCAGCCAACCCGTGCGCGACATTCCCCGCATCCCTGTATTCCTTCCCGCTTGACCGCCGCCCTCGCTCGGGCAATTAGCGCCCATGGCTGAAAGCGTCCACCTCAACCGCCGCGGCGTCCTGTTCGTCCTCTCCTCGCCCTCGGGTGCAGGCAAGACCACCATCTCCAAAAAGATGCTCGCGGGCGACCACGACATTGCGCTGTCAATCTCCGCCACCACGCGGCCGATGCGTCCCGGCGAGCAGGATGGGGTCGATTATCATTTCGTCGACGTCGACACGTTCAAGCAGATGGCCGCTGATGGCGAGTTTCTCGAATGGGCGCATGTCTTCGGCCATCGCTACGGTACCCCTCGCGACCGCGTCGAGGAACTGCTCGCAGCCGGCAAGGACGTGCTGTTCGATATCGACTGGCAGGGCGCGCAGCAGCTCTATCAGGAAGCGGGCCCCGATGTGGTGCGGGTGTTCATCCTGCCGCCGACGATGGAGGAGCTCGAACGCCGGCTGCGCGCGCGCAACACCGACAGCGACGAAGTGATCGCGGCGCGGATGGCACGCGCGGCGAACGAGATCAGTCACTGGGACGGCTATGACTATGTGCTGATCAATGACGATATCGAAGGCTGCTTCGAGGAAGTGAAGGCGATCCTGCGCGCCGAGCGGCTGAAGCGCCGCCGCCAGATCGGCCTGATCGGGTTCGCCCGCGATCTGATCCGCTCGGTGCCCGAGGCGGACCCGACACTTTAGAGCGCCGTCATTGCCACCCCGGCGAAAGCCGGGAGATTACCACGTCGCCGTTGGTTCCTCGCAATGACGAAAGCTCAACCCGGCCGCGCCAGCTTCGCTTCCAGTTCCCTTACCATTTCGGCGCGCAGCGGCTTGGCGGCGCCGTCGGTGCGGCACACCACGACCGTATCACAGGTCGCGATGCAGCGACCGTTCTGGAACATCGCCTGTACGATCGTCCAGCTCGACGTGCCGAGGCGGCCGATGCCGGTCGCAATTTCGACCGGGTCGGGAAAATTTCCCTCACCCAGATAGTTGATCTCGACCGCGGCGACCATCGTGCGCTCGTTCGCCGGGCGCTCCTCCCAAGGACGGATTTCGCGGTTCAGTAGCACGCGGCCGCTTTCAAACAGTGCCGCGAAGGCCACATTGTTGAGGTGACCGTTGATGTCCATGTCCTGGAACCGCGTCTGCAGATCGAGGTGGACAGGGTAGCTGGCGGCATCGAGCCGCCAGCTTTCCGGTTTCGGCATGTCAGCGCGGACCCATGCGGATGCCGCCGTCGAGGCGCACGTCCTCGCCGTTGAAATAGCCGTTTTCGATCATGGTCAGCGCGAGACCCGCATATTCGGCCGGGTTGCCGAGGCGCTTCGGATTGAGGACCGAGGCCGCGAGCGCATCGCGGACATTCTGCGGCGCGGCGCCGAGCAGCGGGGTGTCGAAGATGCCCGGCAGGATCGTGTTGACGCGGATGCTTTCCGCCGCAAGGTCGCGCGCGATCGGCAGGGTCATGCCGACGACGCCGCCCTTCGATGCCGAATAGGCTGCCTGACCGATCTGGCCGTCCTCGGCCGCGACGCTCGCGGTGTTGACGATCGCGCCGCGTTCGCCATCTTCCATCGGGTCGAGCGTCATCATGCCCGCCGCCGACTTGGCGATGCAGCGGAAGGTGCCGACTAGGTTGATCTGGATGATCCAGTTGAAGGCATCGAGCGGGAAATGCTTGATGCTGCCGTCTTCTTTCGACCGGCTGGCGGTCTTGATCGCATTGCCGGTGCCGGCGCAGTTCACAAGGATACGCTCCTGACCGATCGCGGCGCGCGCCTTTTCGAAGGCGGCGTCGACCGACGCATCGTCGGTGACATTGCATTCGCAGAAAACGCCGCCGAGTTCGGCAGCAAGCGCCTCGCCCTTTTCGGCCTGCAAATCGAAGATCGCGACCTTGACGCCCTTCGCGGCAAGTGCGCGCGCGGTGGCGGCACCAAGGCCCGAAGCGCCGCCGGTGACGACGGCGGATACGGTGGAATCGAGTTTCATGTCATGTCCTTTCCCTGAAAAATGCGTGTTCCGGCGAAAGCCGGAACCCAGAGCGTGAACAACTGACGCCCGCGTCAGGCCGCCCTGGGCTCCGGCTTCCGCCGGAGCACAAGATCGTTAGAGCCGCTCGACGATGGTGACATTGGCCTGGCCGCCGCCTTCGCACATCGTCTGAAGACCATATTTGCCGCCGGTGGCGTCGAGCACGCCGAGCAGCGTCGCCATCAGCTTGGTTCCCGAGGCGCCAAGCGGGTGGCCGAGCGCGATCGCGCCGCCATGCTGGTTGAGCCGCGCATGGTCCGCGCCAAGATATTTGAGCCAGGCGAGCGGTACCGGCGCGAACGCCTCGTTCACTTCATAGGCGTCGATGTCCTCGATCCGCAGACCCGCCTTCTTGAGCGCCTTTTCGGTCGCGAACAGCGGCTCTTCGAGCATGATGATGGGGTCGCCCGCGGTCACCGAAATATGATGGATGCGCGCGCGCGGGGTCAGCCCATGATCCTTGAGCGCCTGTTCCGACACGATCAGCGCGGCCGACGCGCCGTCGCAGATCTGCGAGCTGGTCGCCGCGGTGATGGTGCCGCCTTCCTGCAGGATCTTCACCCCGGCAATGCTTTCGAGCGTCGCGTCGAAGCGGATCCCCTCGTCGACCGTGTGGCGCTGCGGCCCTTCGGGCGTCTCCACCTCGATCCCGACGATTTCATTGCCGAACAGCCCCGCCTCGGTCGCGACGCGGGCGCGGCGATGGCTTTCGAGCGCGAAGGCATCGAGGTCGTCCTTGGTGAAGCCGTGCTTCTTGACGATCATCTCGGCACCCATGAACTGGCTGAACATGATGCCGGGATATTTTTCCTCGAGCCGCGGCGACTTATAATTGCCGAGCCCTTCCTTCATGAACAGCGTCGCGACGCTGCCCATCGGTACGCGCGTCATGCTTTCGATGCCGCTGGCGAGGACGATATCCTGCGTGCCCGACATCACCGCCTGCGCGGCGAACATCATCGCCTGCTGCGACGATCCGCACTGCCGGTCGATCGTCACCGCGGGGATCGAATCGGGAAGCTTCGAGGCGAGCACGGCATTGCGGCCGAGGTCCATCGTCTGCTCGCCGCCCTGGCTGACGCAACCGGTGATGACATCGTCGATCTTCGACGTGTCGAAGTCGTTGCGGTCGGCGATCGCGTCATAGACCGCGGCGCCGAGGTCGACAGGGTGAACACCGGCGAGCTTGCCGCCGCGGCGACCGCCGGCGGTGCGGACGGCATCTACGATATAGGCTGTGGCCATGGAGAGTTCCTTTCCGATTGTCGCCGCCCCTGCGAAGGCGGGGGCGACGGGATTAAAGCTTGCGCCCGATCAGTTCCTTCATGATCTCGTTCGTGCCGCCAAAGATGCGCGTCACGCGCGCCGCGCGCCAGGCGCGGGCGATCGGATATTCGTTCATATAACCCGCGCCGCCGAACAGCTGGAGACACTTGTCCATCACTTCCCACTGAAGATCGGTGTGCCACAGCTTCGCCGCAGCGCCCTCTTCGGGGGTGAGTTCCTTCTTCAGATGTCGCGCGAGCGCCCAGTCGAGGTGCGCCCAGCCGACCTGCAGCTTCGCCTTCAGATCGGCGAGGACGAAGCGGCTGTTCTGGAAATCGAGGATCGGCTTGCCGAACGCCTTGCGGTCGCGCGTATATTCGACAGTATCGTCGAACGCGCGCTGCGCCGAGGCCTGCGCCGACACGGCGATCGACAGGCGTTCCTGCGGCAGTTCGCTCATCAGATAGATGAACCCCTGTCCCTCTTCGCCGAGACAGTTAGTGATGGGGACGCGGACGTCGTTGAAGAAAAGCTCCGACGTGTCGGCTTCGTCCTGCCCGATCTTGTCGAGGTTACGGCCGCGCTGGAAACCGTCGCGATCGGCCTCGACGAGCACGATCGACACCCCCTTCCACGCAGGCTGCACCTCGGTGTCGGTCTTGACGCAGACCAGGACCAGGTCGGCGTTCTGGCCGTTGGTGATATATGTTTTCGACCCGTTGATGACATAATGATTGCCATCCTTCTTTGCGGTCGTGCGCATGCCCTGAAGGTCGCTGCCGGTACCCGGCTCGGTCATCGCGATCGCGGTGACCACTTCGCCCGACACCATCTTGGGCAGCCAATGCTTCTTCTGCTCTTCGCTGCCGTATCGGACGATATAGTTGGTGACGATATCGGACTGGAGCGAAAAGCCGGTGGTGACGCGGCCATAATAGGCGCTTTCCTCGTCGACGATCGCATTATAGCCGAAGTCGAGGCCCAGCCCGCCATATTCTTCGGGAACGGTGGGGCACAGCAGGCCCAGCTCGCCCGCCTTGGGCCACAAATCCTTCGGCACGATGCCGTCCTCAGCCCATTTCGCTTGATTGGGCGCGACTTCTTTTTCGAGGAACTGGCGCACCGTCGCGCGGAACGCCTCATGATCGTCGGTGTAAGCGGTGCGCGACAGATTATCGAGCGACATCCTTCTTCCTTTCCCTGAGCGCGTCCGGACGATTTCGGGGAGCCGGTGCGCGAAACGGGGCCGCGCCGGGGCACGTCCTTCGCTTGCTAATGGACCTTACGTTTACGTCCACGTCAAGTAGAAATGCCGTTACGGCATAAAACGCACGCGAAGCCGCCCACCGTCTTGTCGCCCCGGACCGGATACCGGACCCATGCGCCCCGCGCGGCGAGAAACGACCCCGCATCAAGTCAGTGACGATGAACGGAATTTGCGCCGAGGCGGCTGTTCCATAATCGAATCGGGCACCGAATAGGTTTGCGGGCGCTGGGCAGCGCCGCCGCGCCGCGCTAAGCCGCTGCGATGGTCGATCTCCTTCTCGATGCGCAGGCGCTGCTCGGCGAATCGCCGCGCTGGCACGCCCCCGAAGCACGCCTTTACTGGGTCGATATCGATGCGCATCGCATCCATCGCACCGATCCCGCGACTGGCGCGACCGAAACGATGCAGCTCGACCAGCCCGTCGGCTGCGTCGCGCCGCGCGCGGGCGGCGGGCTGGTCATGGGCCTCAAGGACGGCTGCGCGCTGATCGACGCGTGGGGCGAGGCCCCGCGCCCCTTCGGTCCGGCGGTGCTGGCGGGCATAGCCGAACAGCGCTTCAACGACGGGTGCGTCGATGCCGCGGGCCGCTTCTGGATCGGCAGCGTGACGCGCGACAAGTCCAACCCGGGCGCAATGCTGTTTCGCCTCGACCCCGACGGGACTCTGCCTCCGATGCTCGGCGGGCTGCTGACGAGCAACGGCGCGGCCTTCAGCCCCGACGGCCGCACCTTTTATCATGCCGACACGCCAACGCATGCGCTGCACGCCTATGCGGTCGACCCCGCGACCGGCGCGCTTGGAGACGGCCGGCTGTTCCACCAGTTCGAGCAGGGCAAGGGCCGCCCTGACGGCGGAACGGTCGATGCCGAGGGCTGTTACTGGTCGGCGCTGTGGGACGGCTGGCGCGTCGTGCGCCTGTCGCCCGCGGGCGAGATTCTCCAGACGGTCGAGATGCCCGTCCAGCGCCCCTCGATGATCGCGCTGGGCGGCGCCGACCTGTGCACCGCCTTCGTCACCAGCGCGGGCAAAGACCTGTCCGACGACGCGCGCGCGGCCCAGCCGCACGCCGGCGGCCTCTTCACCTTCCGCGTCGATGTGCCAGGGATCGTCCAGCCGTGCTTTGGCGGGTGAGTTCGACGGGCGCGGTATGGCGGGAAGTGACCGGTTGCGGTGCGCATGACTGAGCGTCAGAATATAGCCAGCCGCCCGGAAGGATTTTGACGTGCCGGAGCCTTTGGCAGAGACATTCACATTCGCCAGCGGCGAGAAGCGATATGTCATGTTTCTCCGCTTTGACGTTCGTAATTATCCACGCTTTCTCGAATATTTGAAGGAAACCCTCGGTGTGGAAATGGGTAGCGTCAAGAATATGGTGTTCGCGAAAGCCTCCGATTTTAAACTCGGCGGTATTGGTTACACAGCAGTGGCCGGCGATTCAGACGATTGTCACGTCGTTGCTTCCAATGAGGCCGCCAGGATCGCCCTGCTGGCGAAGATTTTTGGGCCCAACCATCAAAGCGAGGGTCATACGAAAGCTTATTAGCCAGACGAAACCGTCGGTCCTTGCCTCTCGATCGTTAAGTCCGCCCCACACCCATCCGAACATTCCTGCAACAACTGGAGCTCCGCCGGGGCCTGGCCTCCTCGGCTTGCGCGCTGCCGCCCTATCGGGTTAAGGCACCTACCGACATAGTTTCGTCCGAAACCAAAACCCCCGGGAGATCACAGATGCCGCGTATCGCGCCCCGCCCTCTCCGTCATTTGTCGATGCTGCTTGCATCGACGGCGCTGATGATGGGTTATAGCCAGATGAGTATTGCCGCCGAACCCGCCGCCAAGGCGCCCGCTTCCACCCCGGCCGACGCGAACCCGCTGCTTGCCCCGTGGACCGGTCCCTATGAAGGGGTGCCGCCGTGGGACAAGCTGGACCCCGACCTGTTCCCCGACGCCTTTGAAAAAGGGATGGCCGAGGTGAAGGCCGAGGTGCAGGCGGTCATCGACAATCCCGCCGCGCCGACTTTCGAAAACACGCATGTCCCGATGCAGCTTGCCGGCGAAACGATGGACCGCGTCTTTGCGATGTGGGGCGTGCAGACGTCGAACAAGTCGAACGACCGCGTCGAAGATATAGACGCCGAATGGAGCCCGAAGCTCACCAAATTCTATACCGAGCTGTTCCTCGATCCCAAACTCTTCGCGCGCTACAAGGCGGTGTATGACACGCGGCTGACGAGCGGGCTCAACTCCCAGCAGATTCGCATTGTCGAGCGCAGCTATGACGAGATGGTGCGCGACGGCGCCAATCTGTCCCCCGCCGACAAGGCGAAGCTGGTCGATATGAACGCCAAGCTGGAAGGGCTGTTCTCGACCTTTTCGTCGAAGTTGCTCGGCGATGAAAAGCTTTACACCTTCGTCACCGACAAGGCCGAACTCGACGGGCTGCCCGCGGGCTTCGTAGCTTCGCTGGCCGCTGCGGCCGAGGCGCAGGGCAAGCCCGGCCAGTGGGCGATCAAGAACACCCGCTCGTCGGCGCAGCCGGTGCTCCAAAATGCGACCAATCGCGCGCTTCGCGAGAAGGTGTGGCGCGCCTTCGTCAATCGCGGCGACAATGGCGATGCCAACGACACCAATGCGACGATCGCCGAAATACTGAAGCTGCGCCAGGCGCGCGCCGAACTGCTCGGCTTTCCGACCCATGCCGATTATCGCATGGCCGACACGATGGCCAAGACGCCCGCGAACGCGATGGCGCTGATGATGAAGGTGTGGCCCGCCGCGGTCGCGCGCGTGCATGAAGAGGTAGCCGACATGCAGGCGATCGCCGATGCCGAGGCAAAGGCGGGCAAGGGGCCGAAGATCACCATCGAGCCGTGGGATTATCGCTTCTATGCGGAGAAGGTCCGCAAGGCGAAATACGACCTCGATGAAAGCGAGGTGAAACCGTACCTCCAGCTCGACAAGCTGCGCGATGCGATGTTCTGGTCGGCGGGGCAGCTCTATGATCTGGGCTTCCGCGAAAACACCGGCACGATCCCGGTCTTCGATCCAAAGGTGAAGACGTTCGAGGTCTATAACCTCAAGACCGGCAAGAATGTCGGGGTCCTCTACCTCGACAATTTTGCGCGCGACGGCAAGCGTTCGGGCGCTTGGATGACCACCTATCGCAGCGAACAGGGGCTGGGCGGCGAACGCAATGTCCTCGCGTCGAACAACAATAATTTCACCGAAGGCGCAAACGGCGAGCCGACGCTCGTCAGCCTCGACGATGCGACGACGCTGTTCCACGAATTCGGGCACGGCATCCATTATCTGTTGCAGCACGTCTATTATCCGGCGCTTGCCGGGGTGCCGCGCGACTTCGTCGAATATCCGAGCCAGGTGAACGAGAACTGGCTGATGACGCCCGAAGTGCTGTCGAAATTCGCCACGCACTACAAGACGGGCGAGCCGATGCCGCAGGCGCTGGTCGACAAGATCATCGCGTCGAGCAAGTTCAACCAGGGGTTCGAGACGGTCGAATATCTGGCGAGCGCGATCGTCGACATGAAGCTGCACGACCGCAAGGTGCCGGTGACCGACGTCGATGCTTTCGAACGCGAAACGCTGGCCGAAATCGGCATGCCCAAGGAAATCGTCATGCGGCACCGTTTGCCGCAGTTCGGTCATCTGTTCAGTTCCGACGCCTATTCGGCGGGCTATTACAGCTATCTCTGGTCGGAAACGATGGACGCCGACACCTGGGCTGCCTTCATGGAAGCGGGCGGGCCGTGGGACCGCAGCGTCGCCGACAAGTTCCGGACCATCCTGTTGATGACGGGCAACGAGACCGACCGCGCCGAAGCCTATCGCGCTTTCCGTGGCCGCGACCCCGACGTGAAGGCGCTGCTCGAACGCCGCGGGTTCCCGACCGGCGAATAATCAAACGAAACCCGGGGAGCAAAGGGGGCCGCCGTGCCCCCTTTCTTTTGTCCGCTGTCCACAACAGAGACGATCGGAGGCCTTCCACCAGCGCCGATAGACCAGCTCCAGCCGATTCCTGTTGACGGCCACCGAATCCGATATAAATATGATATCATCTTTATATCGGATGATTCGGAGGGCAAGATGGGAGACGGAACTGCGCCGGCACTGAACCGCAGCCGTGAAACGCGGGCTGCGACACAGAGCGGCTATCTGATGCTGCTGGTCTGGCTGGTGCTGGTCGGCATCGCGATCTGGGCGGCGGTGGCCAACATCAATGGCGAAACGGTTGACTGGAACTGGAAATGGGGCGTTGTTGTCGCAAGCGGCGTCGTCGGCACCCTGATCCTGTGCGGCTTTTACCTGATCAATCCCAATGAGGCGGCGGCGATCCAGCTGTTCGGCAGTTACAAGGGCACCGACCGCGAAAGCGGGCTGCGCTGGGTGTTGCCGTGGCTGACCCGCAAGAAGATCGCGGTGCGCGCGAACAATGTGATTTCGGACAAGATCAAGGTCAATGACCTGCGAGGCAACCCGATCGAGATGGCGGCGCAGGTCGTCTGGCGCGTTACCGACACCGCGCAGGCGCTGTTCGACGTCGACGATTACAAGGAATTCGTCCTCGCGCAGATCGAAGCGGCGGTGCGCGCGATCGGATCGCGCTATCCCTATGACGATCACACGCATGACGAGATCACGCTGCGCGGCAACCATGACGAGGTGGGCGTCGAACTGCGAAAGGCGTTGATCGAGCGGCTCGACGTCGCGGGAATCACCGTCGACGAATGCGGGCTGACGCACCTTGCCTACGCCCCCGAGATCGCCGGCGCCATGCTGCGCCGCCAGCAGGCCGAGGCGGTGGTCGCTGCCCGCGCCAAGCTGGTCGAAGGCGCGGTGTCGATGGTCGAGATGGCGTTGCAGCAATTGTCCGAAAAGCAGGTCGTCGACCTCGACGACGAACGCCGCGCCGCGATGGTATCGAACCTGATGGTCGTCCTGTGCGGTGAGCGCGACACGCAGCCGGTCGTCAACGCCGGGTCGCTCTACTGAGCCCAAAAACGATGTCAACAGCTGCCAGGAAAGCCTTTGCCCTCCGCGTCGATCCCGCCCTTTATGCGGCGATCGAGCGGTTGGCGGCGGCCGAATTGCGTAGCGCCAATGCCGAGATCGAAATGCTGCTGCGCGAAGCGCTCGCTCGCCGCGGCGTTGCCGTGAAGGCGAGCGAAAAGCCCCGCCGCGGTCGCCCGCCGGCGGTAGCCGATACGCGCGCGACGGAGTCCCCTGATGAAAAATAGGATCGCCGCTGCGGCCCTCGCCGCTGCCCTGCTGCCCACCGCCGCGCCTGCCGGGGCAAGCCCGGTCGCCAGCGAAATCAGCGCGCCGGGCCCCGACGGCCCGCTCGCCGGCACATTGCTGAGCGCCGAGAAGGCGAGCGCACCCGTCGTCTTGATCGTCCCCGGATCGGGGCCGACCGACCGCGACGGCAACAGCCCGCTCGGCATCACCTCGGCAAGCTACCGCCTGCTTGCCGAGGCGCTGGCGCAAAAGGGCATCTCCGCGGCGCGCATCGACAAGCGCGGCATGTTCGGCAGCGAGGCGGCGGTCACCGATGCGAATAAGGTGACGATCGCCGCCTATGCTGCCGACGTCGGCGCATGGGCGCGTAGCCTGACCGAGCGAACCGGCCAGCACTGCATCTGGGTGGCCGGGCACAGCGAAGGCGGGCTGGTCGCCATCGCGGCCGAAGCCGATCCGCATGTCTGCGGCCTGATCCTGATATCGGCGATGGGACGCCCCTTCGACGTGGTGCTGCGCGAACAGCTTGCTGCCAATCCGGCCAACGCGCCGATCCTGTCCGACGCCAACGGCGCGCTCGACCGACTGGCGAAGGGCGAGCATGTCGATGTGAGCGCAATGCACCCGGCGCTCGCCCGCGGTCTCTTCAATCCGGCGGTGCAGGATTATCTCATCGACCTGATCGGGCACGATCCCGCCGCGATGCTGGCCGCCACCACCAAGCCGGTGCTGATCGTCGCGGGCAGCGCCGACTTGCAAATTCCCCTCGCCGATGCCGAAAAGCTGAAGGCCGCGCGCCACGACGCGACACTGTCGGTGATCAAGGGGATGACCCATGTGCTGAAGCAGGCGAGCGCCAGCGACCGCGCCGCCAATATGGCGACCTACACCGATCCGAGTCTGGCGATCGATCGTTCGCTCGTCGCCGACATCGTCCATTTCGTGCGCGCGAACAGCCACTGAAGGAGGCCCGATCATGCTTCACCTCTTCCTCGACAAGAAGCCCTGGTTCCGCGCCAAGAACCGCGGTTATGGCACCGGCCTGCCGATCGCGTGGCAGGGGTGGGTCTTCATGGCGCTCCACATCGCGCTGATCGCCGGGCTGTCGATGGCGCTGCGCAACCAGCCGGTCGCGATGACCATCGTCGTTGTCCTCGCAGCGCTCGCGCCCATGCCCATCTACCAGGCCCGCACCGAGGGCGGCTGGAAATGGCGCTGGAGCAATCGCGCCGCCGAAAAGCGCGACGACAAGCGACGGAAAAAATAGCCGCGCTGTCCGCCCCGACCGATTATCGACAGTCTCCGCCTAGCGGCGACGTCCAGCGCCTTGCCCCCATACCGCTTGATGGTTAAGGGCGGTCGTCATGACCGCCGATCCATCCTCCGTCCGCATCGCCCCTTCGATCCTCAGCGCCGACTTCGCGCAGCTGGGCGAAGAGGTGCGCCGCATCGAGGCGGCGGGCGCCGACTGGGTCCATATCGACGTGATGGACGGGCATTTCGTGCCCAATCTTACCATCGGACCGATGGTGGTAAAAGCGCTGCGTCCCCATTCGACTTTGCCTTTCGACGTTCATCTGATGATCTCGCCGGTCGATAATTTCCTCGACGCCTTCGCCGCGGCGGGCGCCGACATCATCACCGTCCATCCCGAAGCCGGTCCGCACATCCATCGCAGCGTCCAGCACATCAAGTCGCTGGGCAAGCAGGCGGGCGTGTCGCTCAATCCCGCGACCCCGGCGAAGATGCTCGACTATCTGATCGACGACATCGACCTCGTCCTCGTGATGAGCGTCAATCCGGGTTTCGGAGGGCAAAGCTTCATTTCGAGCCAGCTTCGCAAGATCGAGGCGGTGCGCAAGATGATCGACAAATCGGGCCGCGACATCCGGCTGGAAGTCGATGGCGGCATCGACGCCGCAACTGCCCCGCTTGCCATCGCGGCGGGGGCCGACGTCCTGGTCGCCGGCACCGCAACCTTCAAGGGCGGTCCCGCGGCCTACGCCGACAATATCAAGCGCCTGCGCGGCTGATCGATGGAAGGGAGACCGTTGACCTCTGCTCCCGTCGATCCGATGCCCGAAACGGGCGACCCCGTCGCGCCGCTCGACGACAGCATCGAACCCGGCAAACGGCTGATCCGCCTGCCCGCCGACAAGGGCCTTTCGCTGGGCGACCGCATCGCCAATCATTTCACCCGCCTGACCTGGCGCACCCCGCTCCATGCGCTGCGGCTGAAGGGGCGTTTCCCGCTCAAGCTGCTGGGCGTTCCGGCCGATCCGGTTCCCGGCGACACGCGCGCCGGCATGGCGATCCGCGCCGGCCATTTCCTCCACCGCGGACTCAAGCTGCCGATAAGGGAGATTGATTTCGCGGCGCTCCCGGTCGCCCCGGCCTTCGCCGATTATCTGCACAGTTTTGCCTGGCTGCGCGATCTTGCCGCCACCGGGACGCGCGCCGACGGCGCCCCGATCGCCGAAGCGCTCGTCCGCCAATGGCTCGCCGCGCACGGCGAAACGGTAAGCGAACCCGCATGGCGCGCCGACAATGCCGGCTGGCGCATCCTGTTCTGGGCCGCGCACGCGCCGCTGATCCTGTCGTCGAGCGATCTCGTCTATCGTTCCGCCGTACTCAACCATCTCGCGCGCGCGGCGCGCCACCTCGATCGCGTCGCCGACAAGACGCGCCCCGGCACCGGCCAGCTTGTTGCCTGGATCGGCATCGTCGCTGCATCGCTGCTGATGCCGGGCGGCGAGCCGCGCCAGGTGTTCGGCGAAGCAGGGCTGCGCAAGGTTCTCGAGACCAGCTTCTATGCCGACGGCGGCAATATCGCGCGTTCGCCGCAGGCACAGCTCGACGCGATCATGGCGCTGTCGATGCTCGCGCGCATTTACGACATGCGCCGGATGGAGGTGCCGCCCTTCCTGCAGGAAGTGCTTGCGCGCACCGTGCCAGCGCTGCTCGGGCTCGTCCACAGCGACGGCGGCATGGGCAATTGGCAGGGCAGCGGCGCGACGCCGGCAGCGGTTATCGAAGCGGTCGTCGCGGCAAGCGGTGTGCGCACCCGGCCGCTCAAACAGGCGCGCGACTGGGGCTATCAGCGCCTGGTTGCGAACAAGGTGGTCGTATTGGCCGACGCCGCGCCGCCCCCAATCGCGCGGGTTACCGAAGCGGGCTGCGCCTCGACGCTGGCGTTCGAGCTTTCGGATGGCGACGAACGCATCGTCGTCAATTGCGGCGGCGCAGCGCTGACCGGCGCGACGATTCCCGCCGACCTGGCGCGCGGGCTGCGCACCACCGCCGCCCATTCGACGCTGACCATCGCCGACAGCAATTCGACCGCGATCCTGCCCAACGGGACGCTTGGCCGCGGCGTGACCGAAGTCGAGCTCGACCGGCGCGAAACGCCGCAGGGCAGCCGGGTCGAGATGGGGCATGATGGCTATGTTCGCCGCCACGGTCTGATCCACCGCCGCCTGCTGATCCTTTCGCCCAACGGCCGCGAGCTGCGCGGTGAGGACATGCTGCTCCCCGCCCCGCGCAGCCGGCGCAAGGGCGACAAGGCCTTCACGCTGCGTTTTCACCTCGGCCGCAATATCTCGGCCAGTCTGACCGCCGACAAGCTCGGTGCGCTGCTGCGCATCGCGGGCGGCCCGCTGTGGCAGTTCCGCACCTCCGAAGGCCAGCTCGCGATCGAGGAAAGCCTGTGGGTCGACGGCGACGGCCGGCCGCATCCGACCGAGCAACTCGTCGTAACGGGTGCCGCGCCCGCCGGCGGTGCCAGCATCGGCTGGATCTTCAAGCATATCGGCTGACCGCCCATGCCGCGCGCAGCAGCGGGGGGAAAAAATCCTAGGCCGAATTTTAAACGGATTTTCCAGCGGTTTAGCATAGCCGCACCCCCGCTTGTTTCACTCGTGTGACATCGACGTAACACAGCCGTCATGGGCGATTGTCACAGGCCCCCTCGATCCGCCGGCACAGGGCGCCGGCGGCCATCTGGACAGGGGCTCTTTCCATGACACTGATTCGCAGTTGCCGTTCGCGCATCCTTCTTGGCACCGGCCTGGCCGCGGCCATGCTCGCTCCGGCGAGCGCCTTCGCTTCCGACATCGTCGGCATCGTCACCGACGCCACAGACACGCGCGCGCTGCAGAGCGCTGAGGTTCGCATCGTCGAACTGGGCCGCGTTGCCGAAGCTGGCCGCGACGGCAGCTTCCGTTTCGGCGACGTGCCCGCCGGTACCTACACGCTCGAGGCGCGCTACGTCGGCGCCGAGCCCGTACGCAGCACGATCGACGTGCCCGCAACCGGCAGCGTCACGGTCAATTTCAGCCTCGGCGGCGCGAACGACATCCTCGTCGTCGGATAGGCCGCGAACCAGGCCAGCGCGCTGTCGCGCCAGAAAGCCGCTGACGGCGTCGAAAGCGTCCTGACGCGCGACGCGATCGGTCAGTTCCCCGACCAGAATGTCGCCGAATCGCTGCGCCGCCTGCCGGGCGTCAACATTCTGAACGACCAGGGCGAAGGCCGCTTCGTCTCGGTGCGCGGGCTCGATCCCGAACTCAACGCCTCGTCGCTCAACGGCGTGCGCCTGCCGGCACCCGAAAGCGATGTCCGTTCGGTGGCGCTCGACGTCATTTCGTCGGACACGATCGAATCGATCGAGATCAAGAAATCGCTGACCGCCGACATGGATGCCGACACGATCGGCGCCTCGATCGAGATTCACACGACCAGCGCGTTCGACCGCCAGCGCGACCTCTATTCGGCGCGTATCGAGGGCAGCTACAATGATTATTCGGGCAAGCTGACCCCCAAAGGCAGCCTCGATTTCGCGACGCGGGTCGGCGACAATTTCGGCATCGCGGGCAGTATCAGCTATTACAAGCGCAAGTTCGAAACCGACAATGTCGAAGCCGGCGACTTCTGGAAAGAAGCCGACGGCGTCGCCTTCGCCCCCGAAATCGAATATCGCGACTATGACGTCACCCGCGAGCGGATCAGCGGCGCGCTGTCGTTCGACTGGCGCGCGTCGGACACCACCAAGGCCTATATCCGCGGCAATTTCAGCCAGTTCGACGATCATGAATATCGCCGCCGCACGACGATCATCTTTAACGAAGATCCCGCCTCGGGCGACGCGAACAGCGCCTTCTTCACCGATGCCGACGGCCGCATCGAAGTCCGCCGCGACCTCAAGGACCGGTTCGAGCGTCAGCGCATCCGCACCATCGTCGTCGGCAGCGACACCGACACCGGCGTGTGGAAATTCAACTGGTCGGCAAGCTGGGCCAAATCGAGCGAGCGCGAGGATTTCTCGATCGACCCGCTGCGCTTCCGCGCCCGCTTCAACGACGATGGCGTCGATGTGAACATGGATTACAGCAATCCGCGCGTGCCGCTCTACAGCGTCACCGCCGGCGCCGCGCTGTTCAACGATCCCACCGAATATGGCTTCAACCGCCTCGAACTCACCGACCTGTCGGACAGCCAGGACGAGGAATATGCGGTCAAGGCCGACCTCGCCCGCACCTTCGCCGGCGACAAGGGCGACTTCACGATCCAGGGCGGCATCAAATCGCGCTGGCGCGACAAGAGCTATAATTTCAACCTCATTTATTATGGCGATTATAACGGCGACTTCACCCTCGCCGACGTGCTGGGCCAGCAGACCTATCGCCTCACCGATATCGGCCCCGTGGCGAGCAAGACCGGTCCGGCCGCCTTCTACAATGCCAATCTCGGCAATTTCGAGGTCGACCAATATGAGTCCGACCTCGGGTCGAACAGCAGCGACTATTCGGTCAGCGAGGATATTCTGGCGGGCTATCTGCTCGGCCGCTGGGACAGCGACACGCTGCGCGTGATCGGCGGCGTCCGCGTCGAACGAACCAAGAATGTGCTCAACGGCAACCTCGTCGCCGACGACGGGTCCGACGTGTTCGTCACGCCGGTGTCCTACCGCCGCAACTATACCGACTGGCTGCCCAGCATGACGATCCGCTTCCAGCCGCAGCAGGATCTCGTGCTGCGCCTGGCGGGCTCGCGCAGCATCGTGCGTCCGAAGCTGTCGAAGCTCGCGCCGCGCTTCACGATCAACGAGGATGACGAGGCCGAATTCGGCAACCCCGACCTGCTGCCCTACAAGGCGTGGAATCTCGACGCGGGCGCCGAATATTATTTCGGCCGCAACGCCGCGCTGAGCATCGGCGGCTTCTACAAGTCGATCGACAATTTCATTGTCGACGGCTTCTTCGAGGACAGCGACGCGCCCTATAACGGCGTGTATCGCGGCACCGCCTTCAGCGAGGCGATCATCCCGGTGAACGGCGACAAGGCCGAGGTCGCCGGGCTCGAAGCAAGCTACAGCCAGGTGTTCGACATGCTGCCTGCACCCTTCGACGGGCTGTTGGCACAGGCCAATTACACTTACACCTGGTCGAAGGCGAAGCTGTTCGACGGCCGCAGCATCGCGCTGCCGTCGAATTCGCGCAACACCTTCAACCTCGTGCTCGGCTATGAAAAGGGGCCGATCGACATCCGGCTGGCGGGCACCTACCGCGACAAATATCTCGACGAAATCGGCGGCGATGCGGAAACCGACCGCTATGTCGACAACCACTTCCAGCTCGACCTGTCGGTCAAGTTCAAGCTCACCGACAATGTCCGCCTCTATGGCGAATGGGTGAACATCAACAACGCCAAATATTTCGCCTATCAGAATTATGCGAGCAGCCAGCGGCTGCTCCAATATGAAGAATATGGCTCGACGTTCAAATTCGGCGTCAAGGCCAATTTCTGAGGAGGGCGAGGCCATGTCGACGGGAGCGCGGCGCCGCCGCAACCGCTGGATCCTGCCGATCGCGCTCGCCGCGATCGGCGCCATCCCCGCCGCGGCGGGGGCGTCCGCCGCCGGCGGCACCCTGCCCCGTTCCCCCGGCCTGCCCTATGCGCCGCGCAACCTGCCCGACCGCATCGTCCTCACGCCCGGCTCCGATCCGGCGCGCGAGATGGCGGTCGCCTATCGCACCGACACCGCACAGGCCGAGTCCCAGGCCCAGATCGCGGTGTCGGTCGACGGGCCGACGCTCGAGGAAAAGGCCCGGCTCGTGACCGGCACCGCGGTGCGGGTCGACAGCAGCTACGGGCCGGCGCTCTATCATCAGCTGCGCTTTACCGGGCTCACGCCCAACACCGTCTATGCCTACCGGGTGAAGGGCGCGGCGGGATGGAGCGAATGGTACCAGTTCCGTACCGCGGCGGCCGAAGCCAAACCCTTCCGCTTTCTGTATCTGGGCGATGTCCAGAACGGCATCCTGACCTATGCCAGCCGCGTCATCCGGCAGGCGTTCCACGCCAATGGCGACATTCGCCTCGTCCTCCACGCCGGCGATCTCGTCGGCCAGCGCGACGACCTCGACCATGACGACGAATGGGGCGAATGGAACCAGGCGGGCGGCTATAATTACGCGATTGTCCCGCAGCTGCCCGCGACCGGCAATCATGAATATGTCGACGATCTCGCGCCTGACGGCAGCGAAAGCCGCCGGCTCGGTCCCTATTGGCCCGCGCAGTTCGCGTTGCCGTTGAACGGCGCCGATCCGGTCAAGGCGACGACCTATTTTGTCGATTATCAGGGCGTGCGCTTCATCGTCCTCGACGGCACCTCCGCCCTCGACCTCGGCACGGTGGCGGCGCAGACGCGCTGGCTCGATGCCGCGCTGGCATCGAGCAGGGCCAACTGGAATGTCGTGCTGTTCCACCAGCCGGTCTTCACCTGTGCCCGGCCCAACGACACCAAGGAAATCAAGGCGGCCTGGAAGCCGGTGTTCGACGCGCGCAAGGTCGATCTCGTCCTGCAGGGACACGACCATTGCTACAGCCGCCTGACGTCCGAAGCCGGTCGCGAGGCCAGCGCCAGGGCGCGCGCCGACGGCAGCGTGCAGGGGCCGGTCTATCTGGTCTCGGTCACCGGATCGAAGATGTACGCGCTCAACGACCGCACCCCATGGCAACCCGACAAGGTCGCCGAGGCGACCGAACTCTATCAGATCGTCGATGTCGAACCGCGGCGGCTTACCTTCCGGACCTTCACCGCGTCGGGCCGCCTGTATGACGGTTTCACGCTCGAACGCCGCGCCGATGGCGCCAATATCCTGCGCGAAATCGATGAACCGACGATCGCGGCGCGGCGGTGCAGCGGCACCGTCGGGCCCGACGGCGGCGCCTGCGTCGCGCGCGGCAAATGACCGGGCCGCTTGATCGGCATGACAGGGGAATTTCGATGATGTCTTTGCGCCCGCGGCAGCTCGCCGCTTCGATCGGCTTTGCCGCCCTGCTCGGCGGATGCGCCGCGCAGCAGGGTGCGGCGATCCACGGCCTGCCGCCGGTCGCGGTCACCGCCGACGGCGAAACCGCCCCCGTCGGCACGGCGAAGGCCGACGCCGCCGACGATCCGGCGATCTGGGTCGATCCGGCCGATCCGGGCCGCGCGCTGATCATCGCGACCGACAAGAAGGCGGGGCTGCACCTTTATGACCTTGCCGGCCGCGACCTCGCCTTTCTGGAAGGCGGGCGCGTCAACAATGTCGATGTCGCCGGCAATATCGTCGTCGCGAGCGACCGTAACGACGGCGTGAACGCGCATCTCGCGGTCTTCGCGCTCGACGGTGCCAAGCCCGCGCTGGCCAGCCTCGGCCGCGCCTCGGCGGGCCCCGGCGAAGCCTATGGCCTCTGCCTCAAGCGCAGCGCGCCCGGCGAGCCGGTGACGGCAGCCCTCATTATCAAGGACGGCACGGTGCGCGTCGGCACGCTGAAGCTCGCCGAGGGGGCCGAACCCGCCTTCGCCGTGCAGTGGGAGCATAAGATACCGACCCAGTCCGAAGGCTGCGTCTTCGACGGCGACACGCTGTATGTCGGTGAAGAGGACGCTGGCATCTGGCGGCTGACGCCGAACGCGAGCGGCGTCGATGCGAAGATCGTCGCGCCCGTCGACAACCAGCGGCTCGTCGCCGACGTCGAGGGGCTAGCGACGATCGACCACAAGGGGCAGCGCTATCTGATCGCATCGAGCCAGGGCGACAACGCCTATGCGGTCTTCCGCCTGCCCGGGATGGACTATGTCGGCCGCTTCGCCATTTCGGCGGGACGCTATGGCGCGACCAGCGAGACCGACGGCATCGAAGCGGTCGCGGGCAATTTCGGCGCGGCCTATCCCGGCGGCCTGTTCCTGGCGCAGGACGGCGACAATGCACCCGCGGCGCAGAATTTCAAGCTGGTGCGCTGGGACCGGATCGCGGCGGCGCTGGGACTGTAATCGGAAACGTCGCCCCCGCGAAAGCGGGGGCGACGGCCCTTGCCCAAATGCCCGCACCCGCCTAGGGGGGCCGCGTCTTTCCCGTCTTGCAAAGGCCGCCCTTCCCATGACCGATCTCGTTCCCGTCCGCCGCGCGCTCCTTTCCGTCAGCGACAAGGCGGGCCTCGCCGATCTTGCCGCGGCGCTCGTACGCCACGGCGTCGAGCTGGTTTCGACCGGCGGCACCGCTAAGGCGCTGCGCGATGCGGGGCATGACGTGCTCGACGTCTCTGACCTCACCGGCTTTCCCGAGATGATGGACGGCCGCGTCAAGACGCTGCATCCGACGGTACACGGCGGCATCCTGGCGGTGCGCGACGATGCCGCGCATGTCGCATCGATGAAGGCGCATGGCATCGGCGGCATCGACCTTGTCGTCGTCAACCTCTACCCTTTCCTTCAGACGGTGATGAGCGGCGCAGACCGCGATACGATCATCGAGAATATCGACATCGGCGGGCCCGCGATGGTGCGCTCGTCAGCGAAGAACCACGCCTTTGTCGGCATCGTCACCGAGCCCGAGGATTATGCGGCGGTAATCGCCGAGATGGACGCCAATGGCGGCGCGACGACGCTCGGCTTGCGCAAGCGGCTCGCCGCGACCGCCTTTGCACACACCGCCACCTATGACAGCATGATCGCGCAATGGTTCGCCTTCGCCGATCAGGGCAAGCTTTTTCCCGACACGCTGCCGCTCACGACCAGGCTGTCGGGCGAACTGCGCTATGGCGAAAATCCGCACCAGAAGGCGGCGCTCTACCTCCCTGTCGGCCCGTCGGCGCGCGGCGTCGCGCAGGCCGAGCAGGTGCAGGGCAAGGAGCTTAGCTACAATAATCTCAACGACGCCGACGCAGCGCTCGAACTTGTCGCCGAATTCCGCGACGCCGACCCGACCTGCGTCATCGTCAAGCACGCCAATCCCTGCGGAGTGGCCACCGCAGCCACGCTGACCGAGGCTTATGACGCCGCGCTGAAATGCGACGACGTCTCGGCCTTCGGCGGCATCATCGCGGTCAACCGCAAGCTCGACGGCGCGACGGCCGAGGCGATCAGCAGCATCTTCACCGAAGTTGTCTGCGCGCCCGATGCCGACGCCGACGCGCGCGCGGTGTTCGCAAAGAAGAAGAACCTCCGCCTGCTGCTCACCGGCGACCTGCCCGACCCGGCGCGCGGCGGGCTGGTGATGAAGGCGATCGCCGGCGGCTGGCTGGCGCAGACGCGCGACAATGGCCGCATCACACGCGATGACCTGAAAGTCGTGACCGACCGCGCGCCGACCGACGAGGAGCTGGCCGACGCGCTCTTCGCCTGGACCGTCGCCAAGCACGTGAAGTCGAACGCCATCGTCTATGCCAAGGGCGGATCGACCGCTGGCATCGGCGCGGGACAGATGAACCGCCGCGACAGCGCGCGCATCGCCGCGATCAAGGCGCGTGAAGCGGCCGAGAGCCACGGCTGGGCGACGCCGCGCACCGTCGGCAGTGCGGTCGCGAGCGACGCCTTCTTCCCCTTCGCCGACGGGCTGCTCGCCGCGGTCGAAGCAGGCGCCACCTGCGTCATCCAGCCGGGCGGCTCGATCCGCGACGACGAGGTGATCGCCGCGGCGAACGAAGCCGGCCTGGCGATGGTGTTCACGGGGATGCGGCATTTCCGGCACTGACGCTGATTTTCGAACCGTCATCCGGGCGAAGGCCGAATTGACGAGAGATGAAGGAAGCGTGCTCCTGTCTCGACTTCGGGCACCGCGAACGGCATAGGGAAGCCGGGATCGTCCTGATCCGCAACCAAGGACCAGCATGACCGCCATCCCCCGCAACAAGTCGATGATCCAGCGCCTTTATGGTTGGACGATGGAGAAGTCGGCGCATCCGCACGCCGAATATTGGCTGGCGTTGGTGTCGTTCGTCGAGGCGAGCTTCTTTCCTATCCCGCCGCATCCGATGCTGGGGCTGATGTGCCTCGCCGAGCCCAAGAAGGCCGTGCGCTATGCGCTGATCTGCACGCTCGCCTCGGTCGCAGGCGGGGTGCTCGGCTACGGGATTGGCTTCTTCCTGTACGAAAGCGTCGGACTGTGGCTGCTCGGCGTGCTCCATCTGACCGAGAGTTTTCCTGCCGCTGCCTGCTATCTGCGCGACTATGGCGCCGAGATCATCCTGGTGAAGGGGGCGACGCCGATTCCCTTCAAGCTGCTGACGATCACCGCCGGCTTCATCCACATGAACTTCGTCACCTTCCTGTGGGCAAGCCTCGCGAGCCGCGCCTTTTCCTTCATGCTGGTGGGCCTGTTGTTCCGGCTGTTCGGGGCGCCGATCAAGGCGTTCATCGACAGATATCTCGCCTGGGTCGCGGGCGGCTTCATCATCCTCGTTGTCGGGGGTTTCATCGCTGCGAGCGCGCTGTCGGGTGACGGCAGCAAGACCGCCGACAAGTGCAGCCATGCGACGCTGGAAAGCATGGGGCTGGGTCGGGAGTAATCAAATATCTTCGTCATTGCGAGCAAAGCGAAGCAATGACGGGCCCTTTTAGATTAGACTACTCGTTCGCGGCCTGATGCAGCCAGTCGGCGTGGCGCGGGGCCTTTTTCGTCCGGCTCCATTCTTCGAGCATCAGCGGCGCGACGCGCGCGAGTTCGGCATATTGTTCGTCGGTGCCGATGTCGCACGCCAGTTCGACGCGGTGGCCATTGGGGTCGAAGAAATAGATCGACTTGAAGATGCCGTGATGCGTCGGACCGAGCACATCGACGCCATTCGCTTGGAGATGCGCCTTGGCGCCGACCAGCTCGTCATAACTGCCGACCTTGAAGGCGAGGTGCTGGACCCACTTGGGCGTATTTTCGTCGCGGCCCATGTCGGGCTGGTTCGGCAGCTCAAAAAATGCAAGGATATTGCCGTTCCCCGCGTCGAGAAAGACGTGCATGTACGGATCATATTCGCCGGTTGAGGGCACATGATCCTCGGCAAAGGCGGTGGTATAGGTCATGCCGAGCATGGCCTCATACCATTCGACCGTCTCCTTCGCGTCCTTGCAGCGATAGGCGGCGTGGTGGACGCCGCCCAATTTGATCGGACTCGTCATTCGGCGGGCTCCTCGACATTGAGCGCGCCGCGGCGGATCTGGTCCAGTTCCATCGACTTGAACAGCGCGGTGAAATTGCCCTCGCCGAAGCCTTCATCCTTCTTGCGCTGGATGAACTCGAAGAAAACGGGGCCGATCACGGTCTGCCCGAAAATCTGGAGCAGCAGGCGGGGATCGCCCTCGGTCGTCGATCCGTCGAGCAGGATACCGCGCGATTTGAGGTCATCAACCGGCTCGCCATGGCCGGGCAAGCGGTCGGCGAGCATCTCGTAATAGGTTGCGGGCGGCGACGGCGCGAAGGGATTGCCGAGCGCCTTGAGCTTGTCCCACGACGCGTAGAGATCGTCGCAGCTGAAGGCGATATGCTGGATGCCCTCGCCATTATAGGCGCGCAGATATTCCTCGATCTGGCCGCCACCGCCCGCGCCTTCTTCGTTCAGCGGAATGCGGATCTTGCCGTCGGGGGCGGTCATCGCCTTCGAGGTCAGACCGGTATATTCGCCCTTGATGTCGAAATAGCGGATTTCGCGGAAGCCCGCGATGCGTTCGTAAAAGGCCGCCCAATGCGCCATGCGCCCGCCATAGACATTGTGCGTCAGGTGATCGATCACCTTCAGCCCCGCCCCTTCGGGATAGCGGTCGACGCCATCTTCATAGACGAAGTCGATGTCATAGATGTTCAGCCCGTCGCCATAGCGGTCGATCAGATAGATGATCGAGCCGCCGATGCCGCGGATCGCGGGCAGGCGCAGTTCCATCGGGCCGGTCTTGCCCTCGACCGGCTCGGCCCCGCGCGCAATCGCCTCGGCATAGGCTTTCGCCGCGTCGCGGCAACGCCAGCCCATGCCGCACGCCGACGGGCCATGCTCGGCGGCGAAATAGGCCGCGGGCGATTTGGGTTCGTAATTGGCAATCAGGTTGATGTCGCCCTGCCGCCAAAGCGCCACATCCTTCGAGCGGTGCCGCGCGATACGCGTGAAACCCATGCGTTCGAACACCGGTTCGAGCATGCCCTTTTCGGGCGCCGAAAATTCGACGAATTCGAAGCCGTCGAGGCCCAGCGGATTGTCGAACAGGTCGGCCATGGTCAGTCCCTTAATGTGGTTTCAATTGAAACTATTATGATGGATCGCGGACCGCGAGTCAATGCCGGGGCGCTTCAGATAGACCGTCGCCTGCGCTCGGGCGACGCTTCTCGTCGCAGCGACTACGCCGCTTCCTCAATCGCCTCGAGCGCGCTCATCCATGCCGCCTCGACGCGTTCCAGCTCGGATGCGAGCTTGCCGCGGCGCTGCGCGAGATCACCCATCGTCAGCTTGGCAAGCGCCGGCTCGGCGCTCGCGGGGTCGAACATTGCGCGGTCAATCGCGCTGACCTGCTGCGCGAGCTTGGCCGCGCGCGCCTCATGATCCTTGGCGGTCTTGCGTAATGCCGCCTGGGCTTCGCGGGCTTTTGCCGCTTCCTGCCGCGCCGCCTTTGCATCCTTCGGCTTCGCGGGCGCGGCCTTCGCATCGTCGCCCGACGGCGACTTGCCGAGAATGAACGCGACATAATCGTCCATGCTGCCGTCGAAATCGCGCGCCGTTCCGTCATCAACGAGGACCAGCCGGTCGGCCGAGAGTTCGAGCATATGGCGGTCGTGGCTGACGATCAGCACCGCGCCCTCGAAGCCGTTCAGCGCCTGCACCAGCGCCTCGCGCGCATCGACGTCGAGGTGGTTGGTCGGTTCGTCGAGGATCAACAGGTGCGGCGCCTCGCGCGTGATCAGCGCGAGCGCGAGCCGCGCCCGCTCGCCGCCCGACAGCTTGCCGACCTCGGTCGTCGCCCTGTTACCCGAAAAGCCGAAGCGTCCCAGTTGCGCGCGCACTGCGCCGGGGGTCTTGCCCGCCATCACGCGCGTCATATGACCGAGCGGGGTATCGGCGCCGTCGAGTTCCTCGACCTGATATTGGGTGAAATAGCCGACGCGCATCTTGCCGGCGACCGCCATGCCGCCCTCTTCGGGCTTCAACTGAGCCGCGAGCAGGCGCGCCAGCGTCGTCTTGCCGTTGCCGTTGCGGCCGAGCAGCGCGATGCGGTCGTCGGGATCGATACGCAGGTTCAGGCGGCGCAACACCGGCGCGCCGGGCGTATAGCCGACGCTGGCAAGGTCGAGCGTGATCAGCGGCGGCTTGAGTTCGTCGCCGGGGCTCGGGAAATCGAACACCAGGCTCGGATCGTCGGCAATCGCCGCAATCGGCTGCATACGGGCGAGTTGCTTGGCGCGCGACTGCGCCTGCTTCGCGGTCGAGGCGCGCGCGCTGTTGCGGGCGATATAGTCCTGCAATTTGGCGCGCTGCGCGTCCTGCGCCGCCTTCGCCGCCGCAAGCTGCGCCGCGCGTTCGGCGCGCTGGCGCTCGAACGCGTCATAGCCGCCGGCGTAGAGCGTCACCTTCCCGCCTTCCAGATGCAGAATATGGTCGACGACATTATTGAGCAGATCGCGTTCATGGCTGATCACGACAAGTTGCCCCGGATAGGCGCGCAGGAAGCTTTCGAGCCACATCGTCGCTTCGAGGTCGAGGTGGTTCGACGGTTCGTCGAGCAGCAGCAGGTCGGGGTTCGAAAAGAGCAGCGCGGCAAGCGCGACGCGCATTTTCCACCCGCCCGAAAAGCTGTCGAGCGGGCGCCCCTGCATATCCTCTTCGAAGCCGAGACCGATCAGGATGCGCGCGGCGCGCGCTGGCGCGGTATAGGCGTCGATCGCGATCAGTCGCTCGTGAATATCGGCGAGCCGGTCGGGGTCGGATTCGATCTCTGATCGTTCGAGCAGGTCGGCGCGTTCGGCATCGGCGGCGAGCACGGTTTCGAACGGCGTCGCGCTGCCGCTCGGCGCTTCCTGCGCGATATAGCCGAGACGCGTCTTGCGCGGCATTTCGATCCCGCCGTCGTCGGCTTCGAGTTCGCCAATCATCACTTTCATCAGCGTCGACTTGCCCGCACCGTTGCGACCGATCAGCCCGGTGCGGCTTTTCGGCGGCAGGCTGGCGCTCGCGCGGTCAAGAATGGTGCGGCCGCCCAGTCGCACGGTCAGATTGTTGATCGTCAGCATGGGCGCGCGCCTAGCACGGCTGTCCGCCGGTGCGAAGCCCGATCGGAGCTAGTGCGAAGCGCCCATCGAGATCGTCTTGGGCCGCGGGATCAGCCACACCGCCGCTGCTGCGATGACGAAGACCGTCCCCGCTGCGAGGAAGATATGCAGCACACCGAGCGTCGAGGCCTGGACATCAACGATCCGGTCGAGCGCGGCGCGCGCCTGTTCGGTCGTCAGCCCGGCATTCTGCATCTTGTCCATCGTCTCGGCCGCGCCGTTGAGCGCGGGCACCAGTTCGGCGCGCGATACGCGGCTTGCATCGTCCCACGCCGTTGTCGCGATGGCTGTGCCGATCGCGCCGCTCAGCGTGCGCAGGAAGCTCATCAGGCCGGCCGCCGAGGTCTGATCCTTCGCCGGTACCGAGCTCAGCGCCAGCGCGGTCAGCCCGACGAAGAAGAAGGGCATGCCCATCCCCTGCAGCAGATGCGGCAAAGCGAGGCTCCAATAATCGACGTCGGTATTCCAGCGCGCGCGCAGGATCGACATCAGCGCCATCCACAAGATGCCCGCGCAGACGGTGATCCGCACGTCGATCTTGGTCAGCAGCCCCGCCGCCAATGGCGAGAAGAGCACCGCGAAACAGCCGATCCACGCGACGATGAAGCCGGTTTCGGTCGCGGTGTAACCCGCCACCTGCTGCAACCATAGCGGCGTCAGCACGACCTGCGAGAAAAAGGCCCCGAAGCCTAGCGAGATGGCAACGGTCGCGAAGCTGAAGCCGCGAAAGCGGAAGACCCGGACATTGACCACCGGATTGGCGTCGGTCAGCTCCCAGATCAGAAAGGCGGCGAAGCTGATCGCGGCGACGATCGCCAGCATGACGATCCATGCCGATCCGAACCAGTCGTGCTCGCGCCCGGTGTCGAGCATGACCTGGAACGACCCGACCGACAGGACGAGCAGGATGAGGCCGACGATGTCGATCCGCATCTTCGCCTTCTTCGTCTCGAACGCGCCGAGCATGCTGCCGACGCCGAAGGCACAGACCGCGACGACGGGCAGGTTGATGAAGAAAATCCAGGGCCAGCTCCAATTGTCGCTGATCAGTCCGCCCAGAATCGGCCCCAGAATCGGGGCCGTCGTTGTCGTCATCGACCAGATCGCGAGCCCGACACCGGCCTTTTCCTTCGGAAAGATGCGCAGCAGCAATATCTGCGACAGCGGCATCAGCGGCCCGCCCGCGAGCCCCTGCAGGACGCGGAACAGGATCAGCGCGTCGAGCGTGCGCGAAATGCCGCACAGGAAGGAGAAGATGCCGAAGCCGACGATCGACACGATGAACCAGCGCACTGTGCCGAACCGCGCGGCGAGCCACCCGGTGAGCGGGACGCTGATCGCGTCGGCGACGGCGTAGCTGGTGATCACCCAGGTTCCCTGCGTCGGCGATACGGCAAGGCCGCCCGCGATGTGGGGAACCGACACATTGGCGATCGTCGAATCGAGCACGACGACGAAATTGGCGAGCGCAAGCGCGAAGGCCGCGGCGAGCAGCTTGACGCCGCTCAGCGGCTGCGGCCCGGCCGGTGTCGATGCAGCGGATGCGGCGGCGCTGGCCATCGTTCAGCTCACTTTCCGCGCGTGTCGATCGTCGCTTCCATCGACAGGCCGACGCGAAGCGGATGGGCCTGCAATTCTTTGGGATCGAGCGCGATGCGCACCGGCAGGCGCTGCACAACCTTCACCCAATTGCCCGTCGCATTCTGGGCGGGGATCAGCGAAAAGGCGGCGCCCGTGCCGCCCGCAATCCCGATCACCTTGCCGTGATAGACGACATCGCCGCCATAATAGTCAGAGGTGAGCTCGACCGGCTGGCCGATGCGGATCTTGCGGAACTGGCTTTCCTTGTAATTGGCGTCGACATAGGCGGTGGCGATCGGAACGATCACCATGATCGGTGCGCCAGCCGCGATCCGCTGGCCGACCTGGACCTGACGATTGGTGACGATGCCGGCGACGGGCGCGCGGATGATCGTGCGCTCAAGATCGAGTTGCGCCTTCTCGAGCCGCGCCTGCGCCGCGGCAACATCGGGGGCGGTCTCGATCGTCGTGCCGCGCACCACCGCTTCGGCGGCACCAAGATCGCCGCTCGCCGAACCGCGCGTCGCTTCGGCCGAAGCGATCGCCGCCGCAGCAAGATCACGCGTCGCGCTGGCGGATGCAAAGGCGGTGCGCGCCGCGGTCAATTCTTCGCCCGACACCGCACCCGTTCCGGCAAGGCCTTCGCGGCGCGCGAGTTCGGCACGCGCTTTCGCCACCGCCGCATCGGCGTCGCGCAGCCGCGCGCGGGCCTGCGCGATATCGGCGCCGCGCGCCGAAACGCGCGCTCGCGCGGCATCGGCATTGGCGCTCGCCTGGCCATAGCGCTGGCGCGCCTGCCGCAGCGCGGCTTCGGCATCGGCAAGCGCGATGCGCTGATCGGCATCGTCGAGGATGACGAGGATATCGCCCTTCTTCACCGCCTGGGTACCGCTGACGCGCACCTCTTTGACCGGGCCGGAGACGAGCGCGGTAACCGCGGCCGAATCGGCGCCGACATAGGCGTTGTCGGTCGACACGCGCCCGGCCTGCGTCAGGAAATACCAGATGCCCCACAGCGCCGCGATCGTCACCACGACGAGCGCAAGGATGCGCAGCGCCTTGCGGCGCGTCGCCGGGCGCCCCTCGGCGGCGGCGGGGGTTTCGCTGTCGACCGCGGGAGTATCGGTCATTGCTTGTCTCCTGTTGGCGATGCGGCCGTAAATCCGCCGCCCAGGGCACGGATCAGGGCAATGTCGAGCGAAAGCCGGCGCGCTTCGAGGTCGGCGACCGCGCGCGCGAGCGCGACCTGGCTGTCCTCCGCGGTGAGCTGCGCAAGCTGGTTGGAAAGGCCGGCACGGTAGCGCATCCCGGCAAGGTTGGCGGCGTCGGCCGCGGCCTTCAGCGCGTCGCGCCGGTCGGCAAGTTGGCGCGCTATGGCGTCACGGCTGGCGACGATGTCGGCGACATCGCGCAGCGCGGCGACGAGCGTGCGGTCGTAGTTGGCGACGGCGCCGTCATAATCGGCCCGCGCCCCGCGATACTGGCCCTGCAGCCGCCCGCCCTCGAAGATCGGCAGGCTGATCGCGGCGCCGCCATTGCCATATTCGGACCCGGTCTTGAACAGGTTTGACAGCCCGAGCGACTGGAGCCCGACGAGCGCCGACAGGTTGATGTTCGGATAAAAGGCGGCACGCGCGACGTCGATGCGCTTCGCCGCCGCCTCGGCCCGCAGCCGGGCCGCGACGATGTCGGGCCGGCGGCCGACCAGGTCGATCCCCGCCTGCGGCGGCAGTGCGAGCGACGGCGCGGCGAGCGCCGGACGCGCGATGCTCCGGCCGCGATCGGGTCCGGCGCCGAGCAGGGCGGCAAGGCGGTTGCGGGTGAGCGCGATCGCCTCCTCGATCGCGGCGACATCGCCGCGCGCAGAGGCGGCGCGGCTTTCGGCCTGCCGCTGCGTCGCCTGATTGTCGAGCCCGGCGGCGGTGCGCTTCACCGACAGGTCGGCGCTCGCGCCGCGGATACGGATCGCGTCCTGCGCGACGTCGAGATCGGCATAATAGCCCGCCAGATCAGCGTAGGCGGTGGCAATCCCGGTCGTCAGCATCAGCCGCGCCTGCGCAGCATCGACGCGCGCCGCTTCGGCTTCGGACGTGGCCGCCGCCAGCGCCGCGCGGTTCTTGCCCCAGAGGTCGAGATCGAAGCCGAAGGTCGCGGCAATGCTGCCGGTATCCTGAATACCGTCGGGCACGAAAGCCGGCGGGATTCCCATATTCTTGCTCTGCTGGACGCCTCCTGCGCTGCCCTGGATGCCGGCGCGCGGGAGCAACGCCGCCCCCGCCTGCTGCGCCAGCGCCTCGGCGGCGCGGACCCGCGCTGCCGCCGCCGCAATGTCGGGCGATCCCGCCAGTCCTTCATCGATCAGCGCATCGAGCTGCGGGTCGCCGAAGCGCTGCCACCACCCCTCGACCGGCCAGGCGCCCGCCTGATCGGCAAGTGTCGCCTGCGAATCGAGCGCCGCGGCGGCGACCGGCGCGGGCTTCTGCCCAAGATCGGGGACGCTCGCACAGCCCGCCAACAGGCCGAAAACCACGGTGGAGAGGAAAAATGATCGGGGCATGGCTTCCAACGATACTAGCTGGTATCATGCGCCATTGGACTTCGGAGGATGGCTTGTCAACGGAAATGATACCAGACAGTACGGTTGTGATGGATGACGCCGCGACCGCGCGCCGCAAGGCGTTCGTCGATGCCGCGCGCGAACTCTTCTTTGCCAATGGCTATGCCGGCACCACCATGTCCTCAATCGCCAGCAAGGTCGGCGGCTCGAAAACCACGCTGTGGACCTATTTTCCGTCGAAGGAGGATTTGTTCGAAGCCGTGGTCGACGATATTGTCGAACGCTATGGCGACGCGCTGGCCATCGACCTGCCGCTCGACGAGCCGGTGCCCGACGTGCTGCGCCGGTTCGGCAATGTGCTGATGACCAAATTGACCGCGACGCCCCTACTGTCGCTGTTTCGCCTGGTCGTCGGCGAGGCCGAGCGTTTTCCGCACCTGTCTAAGACATTCTATGATCGCGGGCCGCGCAGGGGCAAGGCGCGCGCCGCCGACTGGGTGGCGGCGAAGATGGCGCGCGGCGAACTGCGCCCCGGCGATCCGATGCGCGCCGTCCAGCATTTTTCGGGCCTCTGCCAGTCGGGACTCTATCAGTTCGCGATCCTAGGCATGACCGACCCCGACGATGTCGAGCGGCTGCAGGCCGACGTCGAGGCCGCGGTCGAAACCTTCTATCGCGGCTGGCGCCCCGACACGGCAGCCTAGATCGATCCCTGTCCCAAAAGGCGACAGTTACGAGGGCGGTCGCTGCTGGCGCGGGCGGCGATCATGCTAACGAGGCGGCGTGGAACCGATTCGCGACGCCATTTATTACGAGCAACTCGCCCGGGTCGCGCGGCTTAAGGCCGACGCGAGCGACGACCCGTTTCTGGCGCGGCGGCTGCGCGAGGCGGCGATCCGCAACGAGCGGCTGGCGCGCCGGTTGCGCCGCGAGGAAGAGGGCGGGGCACCCGATGCGTAAGCCTGAGCCGCCCGCGGCAGCGTTACAGTTCGATCATGATCCGCACGCTGTCGGCATCGACACCCGCGGCGAGCGCGATGCGGCGGCGTGCCGCGGCAATTTCCATTTTCAGCATGTCGCTCTCGGCATCCGCCTCGGCACGCGCCGAGGCGCGCAGGCCGACCATCGCGGCGACACCGCTCAGCTGCTGCTCGGGAACATCGAGCGCACGCGCCAGCGCGAGCAGGCTCGTGCGGCGCGGGGCGGTGGTGCCATTTTCCCACGCCCAGATACTCGGCTTGCTGAGACCGGCCGCCTGGGCGAGCCCCGCGAGGCTCAGCCCGCGCGCCTGCCGCAGCCGCCGCAGCCGCGCGCCGAGCGTCTCCTCAGCATCGGCAGCGGCGTCGGCTTCAGCCCGGTCGGCGGGATCGAAATCGGAGGGGAGCGGATTGCGCAGCCGCGCCGCGCTGAGCGCCGCGCGCGGCAGCGGCTGGCGAAAGCGGCAGCCATAGAGCCGCTCGCTCTGCCAAACGACCGCGGCGACGACGTCGCCGGCCTCGGGCAAGGCGATCGTTATATCCTGTCCCATCGTAAGATCGGCGGCGGTTTCGATCAGCACGCCGCTGACCGACAGATTGTGGACGATAACCTCGGTGCCCTGACCGGGCGCCACCGCGCCCGCCACCGCAAGATTGAGACGCAGGCGATCCGCCCGTTGCTGCCCTTCGCCCGCGGGGGGCTCAACCATCGTTCCGTGAATGACCATAGGCGGCTGCTTGTCGCAGCGCAGGGTAAGCGAGGGGTTAATGCGCACGCTCGTCTCATCCGATTCGTGCGGCAACTGGGGCGAGCCGGGGACGCGGGCGAAGGGGCCGGCGGACGGTCCCGCGGGACTTCGGGGCGCGGATGCACGCCGGGGCAGGCTGGACATGGCGACTTTCTGTTCTTGCACCCCGCAAACCGGAATGGCGACCGACAGAAACGGCCGAAAGCCGCGCTTTGTTGCCGCGACTCACCGCACGCTTGCCCCGCCGCGGCGCAGAAGAGCACCGATACGGCGTCAAATGTCGTTCACTTTTTTGTTAAGAAGTTAACCGCCGCTGTTTCATATCAGGACGGCCGCAAAGGTGATCCGCAGAGCCGATTTTCGGATTAACCCTCGAAATCCCCGCAAATCCGGTAATTCTCAATCCTTCCAATGGCATCGGCAATGTCGAATCTTGCCAAGATGCCATTTTGAGGGTTCACATCTAACTGAACCATCGTATTAAATCCCTCTTAACGGAAAGGGGGGTTAGTCGGGTCGCGACTTCCCCGGGCATCCCGTGCCCGAGACCGCCAATGAGCCGGTCGAAAGCCGTTCTAGGTTTTTTTGAGGGGAGAGCCATGCGTCCGCTGCTTATCGCGCTTGCTGCGTTTGCATTCGCTTCGCCCGCCTTCGCGGGCGAAATCGAGAACGCCCGGTCGATCGACATCGCGGTCAGCGGGTCGATTCGCCAGCACTGCGCCATGGGGAACATTGCCGACATGAATTTCGGCAACCTCGAACGTCGCGGGTTGGGCGCTCAGACGCGCGTCGCCTTTGACTGCAATGTCCCCTTCACGATGACGATCAAAGGCGCCAACGGCGCGCTGACCCACACCACCATGCCGAACGGCCAAGGCCCCTATGGCGGCAAACTGCCGTATAATGTGGCGGTGCAGATGCCGGTGCGTTTTCCGTCGTCGCAGACGATCAGCAAAAGTTTCAGCAGCGCCCAGCTTCAGGCCGGCGGCGTGATTTCCAGCAACGGCGGGATCGCCACCGACGGCATGACGCTGGCGGTCGAACTGGGTCAGCCCACGGGCGAGGCCGGGATGCTGCTGGCAGGCGATTATTCGGAGACGATCACGATCACCGTTTCTCCGACCTGACGAGATTCCTTCGCGAGGGGCGACTTCGCGGACGGATCAGGCCCTGGGGGTGGCACCGATCCCCTCGGCTCTCCGACCAGCCGGTGCATATGAACAGCCGTCTCCCCGCGACGGGGGCGCGGTTCAAAAATGAGGGAAGAAGGTTATGAAGAAGATTCTTACCGGCGCTATTGCCGCCATCGCGCTTGTCGGCGTTGCTTCGCCGGCCGCTGCGCAGACCAACCAGCGTCACTACGCGGGTACAGGCACGGTCAACGTCAATGTCGGCCCGATCAATTTTTCGGCTCCGGTCAATTATACGATCACCAATCCCCAGCCGGTTAACATTAACCCGTTCCCGTTTCTGCCGCCCGTGAACGTCAACGTCGGCCAAGCCCTTGGCGAAGCTGGTATCGCCCTCCAGGTGGGCACGCGTTACACCGCCGTCGCCGATGCGCCGAGCGATAGCGAAACCGCGACCCCGACCGTCAACGTCGAATTCAGCCTGTCGGGTTCGGTGAACAAGGACTGCTCGTTCTATGCCGGCAACAACGGCAGCGCGACGCAAATCGACTTCGGCGTGATCGGTGTCCGCACCGGCAACAACGAAAACGTCAACAACGCTTTCGAAATGGTCGGCCCGGCTGTCGCCAACATCGAAACGCTGACGGCTGGCTGCAACTTCAACAATGAAGTGAAGATCGCCAAGAATAACCCGCTTGGCCTGGTGAACCAGGACAGCAGCGGCTACGACAACCTGCAGTTCCAGAACAACATCCCCTACGCCGTGACTGCGGCTTGGACCGGTGTTGCCAAGGACGTCGTCGCGAACGGCTCGCCGCAGAGCCTTGTCGTCACCTCGACCGACGCAGACGGTGAAGGTACCATCGAACAGGGCGCGTGGCGTTCGGCGATGACGATCAATTTCACCGCTCCTGCCGTCACGAGCAAGGGCCTGGTCGCTGGCAACTACACCGGGACGACCACGCTGACGCTCCAGGCGCTCTAAGCCTCAGCGTAAAATCAGGGAAAGGGGGAAGAGCAATCTTTCCCCTTTCTTCATGAATGAATGCAATTATTCTGTGAAATTCAGGGGGGAAGGGGAATCATGGCTATCATGTCCGTGCTGAAGCGTCAGTCGAAGGCGCTGCTGGCGGCGATTGCCGCGCTGTTCATTCTTGTCCCCACGGCTTATGCGATGCGCGTTTCGCCGATGGTCGTCGAAATGGAGACGCAGGGCACCAATGCTGTGGCCCGCATCGAAGTCCAGAATATCAATGCCGGCAAGCTCGCTTTCCAGACGCGCGTCTTTCGCATGGAAATCGACAAGGACGGCAAGATCACCGAAACCCCGGCCGACGATCAGTTTCTGATCTTCCCGCCGCAGGGCGCGTTGCCGCCTGGCGGGCGCCAGGTGATCCGTCTGCAATGGGTGGGCGACCCCCAGCTTGCAACGTCGCAAGCCTATTATGTTTCGGTCGAACAGCTTCCCGTCGCTTTCGAACCCGGCAGCAAGGACGCCGCCTCGGCGCAGGTACAGGTACTCTATAATATGCGCGCGCTCGTCGTCGTTGCACCGCCGGGCGCCAAGCCCGACGTCAAGGCTGCATCGGTGCGCCAGGTCAATTATCAGCCGCCCGCGCCGCCCGGTGCGACCGAACAGCCGCCGCTTCAGGACGGGGTCGAGGTGGTGCTACGCAACGACGGCCGCCGGCACGCTATGATGTCGAATTTCGGCTGGCACCTCGAAGGCACCGACCGGGACGGCAAGTTCCTGCGCGTCGATGTGTCACCCGAAGAATTGGCACGCGTTGTCGGCACCGGCTATGTTCCGGCGCAGGGCGAGCGCACCTTCAACCTGCCGGTCCCCGGCTTCGGCCCCGGCCCGATCAAGCTGACTTTCGCAAAATGAGGATGCGTGCGGCGCTTTGCTCGGTCGCTTCGGCGGCCCTTTGGGCCAGCTCCGCCGCCGCGCAAGTTTCGATTCCCCTGCCCCAGCGGCCGGGAACGGCCCAGCCAGCGCCGGCGCCCGCGCCCACTCCAGCACCGAGCACGCCGCCGACCAGCATCCCGCTGCCCGGCGCGCCGACACCGACGCCAGCCCCGACGCCGACCGAGCCCGATCTCGGCCTGCCGCAGGTGCCGATGGGGCCATACGGACGGCCCGACATCAATCCCTACGACCGCGACATCGACATGACGGTGCCGCTGACCTTCCTCAATCGCAGCCTCGGCGACATTCCGATGCGGCTGACTGCGGACGACCGGTTTCTGCTGGAAACGTCGACATTTCTCAAATTGCTGAAGCCGATCCTTAATGATGAGGCACATGCTCAATTGACCGAGCATTTGGCAGGCAAGACGCAATTTGGCCCGGAAGATCTCAGCGGTACCGGGGTTGGCCTCACCTACGATCCCAGCACATTGGCGGTCGTCGTTGTGCAGGTTGGGGCTGACCAGCGCTCGACAGTGGACCTGTTTGCTCCCCCCAAAGACGATCTCGATGATATCACCTTGCAGCCGGAAAGCTTTTCGGCCTTTCTGAATCTCAGCCTCATCCAGACCTATATTTGGGAAGGCAGCAAACACGCCGATCCCCCAACGATAAATTTCGACGGGGCGGTGCGCGTCGGGCCGGTCGTGTTCGAAGGCGACGCCCAACTGGGCCAACAGTTTACGCTGAATGGCGAAAGCTACAAGTTTCAGCGTAATTATGCGCGTCTTGTCTATGATCAACCCGAACAGTATCGGCGCTGGTTCATTGGCGATCTCGATGTCGAAATTCGCGGCCAACAAGCTTATACGCAGATGGGCGGCATTGGCGTTCTACGTCAGAAGCGGCGCTTCAACACTTTTCGCTCCGCGATCCTGCAAGCTGATCGGCAACTGATTCTTCAGCGTGAATCGACCGTGCGTTTCCTGCGCAACGGCTCGCTTTATCGCGAGCTGCGACTTCAACCTGGACGTTACGACTTCAGTTCCTTGCCGCTTGTTGCGGGAAGCAACGACATCGAAATTCAGGTCACCGACAACAGCGGTGCGGTCCAAAATCTTTCGTATCAGCAATATCTGGATCCGATTGATCTGGATCCAGGCGACTATGAATATGGCGCCTATCTCGGGCCAATGAGCAAAAGGTTCGGCTACGCGCCCGATTACAAGGGCCCGGTCGTTTTTTCGGGTTTCTATCGCAAGGCGTTTTTTAATGCCCCAGCGGTCGGTGTCGGTCTCCAAGTGAGCAAAGACGTTCAGACGCTGACGGGCCAAACCCAATTCGTCCTCGGCAACGGCGGACGTATATTGCTCGATGCCGCTGGAAGCCACTCGAAGGTAGCCGGCGTGGGCTTTACTGGTGGAGCGAGCTACGAACATTATTTCGATCGGGGCGGCTTGTCTGATAGCTTGACCTTGCGGGTGGACTACACGTCCCCGGATTTCTCCACCGTAAGTAATATTGAGGGGATCAACTCGGCGTCGGTCACTGCTTCAGCGCAATACACGCATCAATTCAGCCAAAAATTCCTGACCAGCTCAACCGCTTCCTATATCAAGGGACGAGGCACCCGCGGAGACAGTTACCGAATTGCCACGAACGGCTATTATCGGTTCAACCCGGAATGGACTTTTCGCGCTGGCGTTGAATATACCAAGTTCCAAACATCCTCTAGCGCAACGGGATTTAGCGTTCTGGTCGGGCTAGTTTTCCAACCAGATTATCGCCGACGTGCAGAGGCGCGGTATCAAAGCCGCAATAATCTCGCGGAGTTGTCCTACAACCAGAGCGGGCTTAACCAGCTAAACAGCGTCGGCTTTGGCGGTGTCCTCACTCGTCAAGACAATTCTGCGCAGGCGGTCGGTTACGTCAGCTACTCGGCCAACCGCTTCGACGCCACGCTCAGCCACGCAACTTTCGGTCCCGGCTTATCGAGCATCGCCGACATCAACGCCACGACACTGCGCGTCGGCACAACGATCGCCTATACTGGCGGTATGGTCGGGCTGGGTCGTCGCATCAACGACAGCTTCATGCTGCTCAAGGCGCATGAGAATCTCGGCAAGCGCGATGTAGTCGTCGGCCAGTCGCTCGCGCAGAACAACTATATCGCGCGCAGCGGTCCGCTCGGTGCGGCGGTGCATAATTTCCTCGGCTCATATTCCACACAATCGGTGCAGTATGATGTGCAGGATCCGCCACCGGGGTATGACACCGGGCCCGGCGTGTTCCGCGTCCACCCGCCGTACAAGAGCGGCTATGCCGCGCGTGTCGGCACCGACGCTTTTGCAAGCGCAATGGGCACGCTGATGCTCACGGTCGAAAAGCCCGTGTCGCTGATCGGTGGGCGCGTCACGCTGCTCGACGTCAAGGAAGGCGACAATCCGCAGCCGACGCCTTTCTTCACCAACTCGGTCGGGCGCTTTGCGGTATCGAACCTGCTGCCCGGCCGCCGCTATCTTGTCGAAACCTATGGTCCCAACGGCACGGTCGACAAGGCATTCGAATTTACCGTTCCGGCCGATACGACCGGTCTCGTCAATCTCGGTACCGTGAAGTCGGGCTCGTTCAAATAGGAGGCTTCCATGCTTCGCGCATCGCTTTTGCTCGCCGCCACGCTGATGGCCGCTCCCGCCTTTGCCCAGTCGGCCAATTCGGCGCGTCCGACCGATTGCATGGTGCGGATGAACGCCGCGCCGACGAGCTGGATGATCTCCGGCTACGATCCCTATGGCGGCTCGCTGCCCGAAGGGACGTTCAGCGTCACCTATATCAATGACGGCGGGTCCGAATGCCGCTTTGCGCCGCTGTTCGACCTGTCGCAGCCGCCGTTCGGCCTGTCGAAGGGGACGGGCAAGCGCATCGGCTATGCGCTCGTCAACCTCACCGATTCGCAGGATGTGACGCCGCGCGCCGGCCGCTCGCTGCGCACGCCTTCGCAGCGCGAGCTGGTGCTGGCCCCCAATGAATCGAAGACGCTTCTCTACAAGCTCGTCGCCAATCCCGAAGACGTCCGCGATTCGGGCACCTTCACCCAGGACGTCAGCATCGAGGCGCAGGACCGCAGCTTCCGGTCGCTCGGCGGGACGCAGGTCGTTCTCGGCCTCGAGGTGCTGCCGTCGGCGCGCATGGGCCTGTCGGGCGCCTATTCGATGAGCGACGGCCACGCCGTCGTCGACCTCGGCGATCTGCGTACCGGGGTCGCGCCCGTGCCGCTGCAGCTGCGCGTCAGCAGCACCGGTCAATATGATCTGCAGGTGACATCGGCCAATTCGGGCAAGCTGCGCCTCGGCGCCAGCGACTGGACGGTGCCCTATACAATCGCGGTGGGCGGAACCGCGGTGAATCTGGCCGGCACCAGCCGCCTGTCGGGGCCGACCGGCAATGGCTACCGCCGCGATTCGCTGCCGATCCAGTTCATCATTGGCGATGTCAGCGATCGCCGTGCCGGGACCTACAGCGACGTGATCTCGATCTCCGTCACCGCGCGCTAAGCACTTAAATTTCCGATCTTCATGCGCAGAAAGCGCCAGTTTCCGGCGCCTGTTCGCGTGGGCACTTAACTGAATATTAGATGTGAGCGGCTAATCACCATCCAACACTTCGGCCAATTCGGGCGGAAAGGGTGGCGAATGAAACGGAAACTTTCGATTGCTCTCGCGGGCGCCGCGCTCGTGGCAGTACCGACGACGGCGCTGGCCGCCTCGTACGGCTTTAACCTGTTTGCGACGGTGGCGGTCAATTGCACCGTCAATCATCAACTGACCGGCTTCGGCGCGATCGAGGGCGACGCGGTGTCGCTCGGCTCGTTCCGCGAATATTGCAACGCGCCCACGGGCTATGAGCTGATCGTCAGCTATGCACCGGGCACTCTCGTCGGGACGCGCATCATCGCCGGCAGCGACGAAATCCTGCTCAACGGTTCAGGCCAGGCAGTGCTGAGCCGCGCAACCGGCCCGCGAATCCGCGAACGGCCGATCGCCGCGGTTCCGGGCGAGAACGGCTTCGATTCGGACCATCTGGACCTCCAGATCATCCCGAGTTGATCGCGGCGGCGATACGGAAATACGAAGGGGGCCGGTGCAAACCGGCCCCTTTTCTTTTGTCGTCGAGCCTCACCGATCGGCTTTGGCGCATGCGAAGGCGATCGTCGACGCCTTCGCCGGCATCGAGGCAGTAATCGAACCCGCTCCAGATAAGACAGTCGCGGTCCTATTCGAGCCACCAATCCCGGCGGCCGACCACTGCCTTTCGGTATCCGGGCGGCCGCTCGTGAAAAGCGGGTCTCGCAAAGCCAAATGCAGGACAAGCTACCTCTGTTCGGACGGATATCGCCTACGCCGGGTCGATCAGGGAATGACCATCACAAGCCGCCGCACCGACGATCTCGGAGCCTTCTGCGATGCGAATATAAAACCGCTCGCGCCGGTCGATGCGGACGTCGGACGACGCCAACTTTAACGCAAGAATTGCCGAAGATAGTCCGGACCGCGCGAGAGCGCGGCCCGGTGGAAAGCACTCAAACCCTTATCGTTTTGAAGCTCGCCGGGAATACCCCGATGTCCGCCGCCCGGTTCCCTGGCGACACGATATTTTTGCCTGAAGGCATGAGGTTATGGCAATGCCAGCGTGAAACCGGGCCTTTAGCGCAGGTTTCGACCACCAATGGCCAAGCTGGTTCCAGTCATCATATTGCCCGGTTCTAGCGAGCCAACGGCGGGTTCTGGCATCATTGATGGAGCAGCTGAACGACCGAAATCGGGAGCGTTGCCGTCCCGCTGCTATTCGGCTCGAGTTGGCGATTTGCGGCCAGGCGGCTTTGAGCGCTGCACAGAAACCGCTTCGCCGTCATGGCGACCGGATCCGCCGGTAGGATTTGTCCAGCGTAACGGCTCGCCGGCGACATGCTGTTTCGCGCTAGGCGGCACCAGACCCAGCTCCTTTCAACAAAGAAAGGGCTCGCCCGAGGGCGAGCCCTTTCGGATTCCCGACAATCACTGCCGTGAACCCATTCTCCGCTCGGGGTCGCGACGAGCTTCGAATATCGTCTATTGTCAATCGGGGCCGGAGCATTTTGACCCTGCTCCGGCCCCAGCTGCATGTTGCCTTTGATCGGGGTAGAATGATCAGAAGGCGATCCGCGCGGTCACGCGTGCGCCATGGGTGTTGCGATCGCCGGCCAGCGTGCCGCTATAGGCGGCGCCGATCCGGAAATTGCCCGCGCTGTAATCGAAGCCCGCTTCGATCTCGGCCGAATTCTTCGGGATCGGCGTGCCGATCAGGGCGAAGCTGCCGCCCCCGGTGGTGAAGGCCGCGGCCACCGGCGCACCGCGGTCGCCCGAAGCCCGGTTCCACGCGGCCGACACATAGGGCTGGAAGCCCTCACCGATGTTGAACCGTGCGCGGCCGCCCAGGCTGACGAAGGTCGTTTCCTGCTTCGCCGCCGCGATCGAAAGCGCGGCATTGCCGCCGGCTTCGGCAAAGGCGTCGCTCTTGGTGCGGACATGGGCGAGACGGAAGAAGGGCGTCAGTGCAAGGTTGCCCGTCCGCACGTCATAACCAAGTTCGCCGAAGATCTGCATCGTGTCCGCATCGCGCTTCGACGTCAGCGTCTGCGCCAGCGTCGCGACGCTGATCGAACGACTGGTGTCGATATCGTGCCAACCATAGGCAAGGCCGGCGGCGGCGCGAGCGCCCTCACCCGTGCCATAGCTGACATGCGCGGCCAGATATTTGCTGTCCGCCTGTGCATGGTCGTTGCGGCCGCCGAGACGGAAATCGCTGTCGCCGATCCCTGCTGAGATTGCCGCCGCGAAGCCGTTGCCGCCATAGCCGAAGCCGGTAACGAAGCCCTTGTGGTCGGTATCCATGCCAAAGCGTCCACCCTTGGCATCGAAATCGCCCCAGCCGCCGAAGGCCGAACCCCAGAGGAAGAGGCCGGCCTCGGCCGGACCCGACATGCTGTACAACGCATTGCGCAGGTGCCGGCTATCGTCGGTCAGCCCGCTGAGCGTGCTGGCAAGAATTTCACCTGAGAGATCACCAAAGGCGGCCTGCGCGCCGGCGGCATTCTGGTTGACCACCGCTTCGAACAGCGGATCGTCGATGCCGCGCGACTGGACCGCCGCGGCAACGCTGGCCTGGTTGAAGCCGATCGCCACGTCGGCGAAATCGACGTCGTTTCGATAGAGCGACAGCGTCACCGAATTGGCGCCGTAACGCAGCAGCGGATCGAGGAAGGCCAGGTCGCTGGTCACCGAACCGAAGGTGCCGTCGATCCCGCCCGCACCCGTCAGGATCACATAGTCGGTGCGGCCGTTATAGTCGCCGTCCTCTGCAAGCACGGCCACGCTCGCATCGCTGTCGATGGTGACGAGGCCCGTCGCATCGACGCGGTCACCCGCACCCGCGGCATTGACCTCCACCTCATAGACCGAACCGGCTGCGAAATTGAGATCGCCGTTGACGGTAAGGCGCCCGATCGAATTGCCCGGCGTCAACTTGCCGTCGCCATTGATCGTCGTCGTGCCGACGCTGCCGTTGCCGCCCAGCGCGCCGCCCGCATTGACGGTGACGTCGGAGACGATCGATCCGTTGACGGCAAGCTTGCCGCCATCGACGGTCGTCGGGCCGGTATAATCGCTGTCGCCCGACAGGTTGAGCGTGCCGTCGCCCGATTTGACGAAGCCGCCGCTTCCCGAAATGGTGCCGGCAAATTCGCTGTTGTCGTCCTGATCGACGGTCAGTTGATTGTCGCCAAGCTCGACTTGGGCGCCGCTCTCGCCAGCAAGGCCGCCGATCGTCTGGTCCTTTCCGGTGATGTCGAGCGACCCGCCTTCACCCAGATTGAAGTCGGTACCGGGGTCGATCGTCCCGCCGATCCGCACCGCGCCTCCGAAGATGTTGGTCACGCCCTGGAAGCCATAGTCACCCATGAAGGTCAGCGTGCCATCACCCAGCTTGTCGAGCGTGCCGCTACCCGAAAAGGCGCCGAGGAAGTCGTAGTCGTCCGAACGGTTGAAAACGAAACGCCCGTCGTTGACGATGTCGCCGGCGAAGCTGCCTTCGGTGCCGCCCGCGCCGAGTTCGAAAAAGCCGTCGCCCTCGGTCTTCACATCGCCCTGAAGCAGGCCGGTGAGGACAAGGCCGCCGTTCGACACGATCGTCCCGCCGGTGTGCGCCACCGTATCGGTATCGACGGTAAAGACCGCATCGCCGATCAACTGCAGCTTGCCGCTGCCGCTGATCGTCAGTTCGTCAAGGTTCGAGACGGTCTCATCGTCGCCGAAGTTGAGCACGAGCAAGCCGTTGGTCGTCACCGCCGGGGTAAGGATGGGCGATTCCGCGCCGTCTTCGCCAACCACTTCATTGACCTGCAACGCAGCGCCTTCATCGATCACGACGTTGCCGAATTCGCCGACCATGCCGCTGGTCGACCAATAGCCCGCAGCGACCGTCAGCGCTTCAAAACCCGATACCGCAGTCAGTTGCTGCGCCTCGGTCAGTTCAAGGATGTCGCCATCGAGCACCAGATTGTCTTCGCCCGCCCCGGCATCGATCAGGCCATCGACGGCGCTCCCGGTCTTCAGCGTCACCACATCGTCATACGCATCGAGCTGGATTGCGACGCCATTTCCGCCGCTCAGCGTGCCCGCATTGGTGACGTTCGACTGGACATGGGCAATGATCGCCGCGCCATCGGTGCTGGTGATCGTCCCGCTGTTG
Organism: Sphingopyxis sp. P1IMeth2; assembly: GCF_900185685.1. Lineage (NCBI taxonomy): Bacteria > Pseudomonadati > Pseudomonadota > Alphaproteobacteria > Sphingomonadales > Sphingopyxidaceae > Sphingopyxis > Sphingopyxis sp. P1IMeth2. The sequence continues at coordinate 996,568 of NZ_FYAT01000001.1, read as the reverse complement.
ATGAAATTGCCGAGCAGGCCGGGCGTATCGGCAAGGTCGCTCTGAATGAGGACGCCGCCGGTGGTGCCGGTGATCGTGCCCGCATTGTCGACGGTGCCGCCGCCCGACAGGATGATACCGAACCGGTCGCCACCGATCGTTCCGCTCGCGCTGTTGACGACATTGGCCGCAAAGCTCTCGCCATCCTGTCCGTCATAGGCGTACATCGACACGCCATCGGCAAAGGAAGCCCCCGCACCGGTAATGGTGCCGCTGTTGGTTACGGTGCCGCCGCCGATCAGACGGACGCCATCGTTCGATTCTCCGCTGATCGTGCCGCTGTTCTCGACCGTGGTTCCGATCGCGATGCCGACCAGATCGCCAATATCGTCATCGAATTGATAGGCGGTGGTGATCCCTGCGCCCGCGCCCGAGATGGTGCCGCTGTTCTTCACGCTCGACGCTGCGGTCGTGATCGTGATCCCGGCGTCGGGCGCGGCGGCGAAGCCGTCGTAGCTGCCGTTGCCGCGGATCGTCCCGGCATTGTCCACCGCGAGCGTCCCGGTCGCATTGGAATAGATGCCCGACGTCGCGCCCTCGATCGTTCCGCCTTCCAGATTGGTAACGATGGCGTCGGCACGCGATCCTTGCGAAACCGCGGCACCGAAGTCGCTGAGGATCGTGCCGCTGTTTTCGAGCGTGGCGCTCGACATGTCGCTGCCAAAGCCCACGCCATAGCCGTCGCCGCCGCTGCCGCCCAGGTCTCCCGTGCCGTGGATCAGCCCGCTGTTGACGACGCTGGCCGTCAGCCCGCTGCGATCCTCGCCCGGCGCGCTATTGAGTGCGGTCCCCTGGATGAACATGCCGCCGACGACGCCGACGATCTCGCCCGCGTTATCGACCGAACCGCCGCCCGACAGGATGATGCCGAAGCGCTGCCCGGCGATCGAGCCGCCGTCCTGATTGGTCACGCTAGCCGCATAATCCTCGTTCGCCTGGTCGGCATAGCCATACATCGAGACGCCGTCGGCGTCGACGCGGCCGGCGCCGCTGATCGTGCCCGAATTGGTCACGCTGCCGCCGCCGATCAGGCGGACGCCGTCGTTGCTCTCGCCTGCGATCGTGCCGCTGTTGACGATCTCGGTATCGGTCGCGCGACCCTCAAGCTGTCCGGTTTCGGGGTTGAAATAATAGGCCGTGGTGATACCGGCGCCGGCGCCCGAGATGGTGCCGCTGTTGTCGATCGTCGATGGAGCCCCCGCGAGGGTGACGCCGGCATGGGGCGACGCGTCGAAGCCGTCGTAATTGCCATTGCCGCGGATCGTACCCGCGTTGACCAGATCAATGCCTCCTTCGTCGTCGTGGACGCCGATCGTTGCACCCTCGATCATTCCGTCTTCGGAATTGATTATCGAGAGGCGGCCGTACGAGCCGTTGGCGACAGCATAACCCGTCGTCCCCACGAGACTGCCGCTGTTAACGAGTTCGGACGATTCGAGGTTGCCGCCGAAGGTGATGGCATTGCCACCCGAAATCGTCCCGCTGTTCGTCACCGACGCGGTTTTGCCCGTTTCCTCCACGGTATTGGTCTGAATAAAGAGGCCGCCCGTATTGCCGTTGATCAGCCCTTCATTCTCGACGACGCCCCCGCCCGAAATGATCGCGCCGAAGCGATCGCCCCGGATCGTGCCGTCCTCGCTATTCGCGATCGTACCGATGGCCGTGACCCCCGACAGATCCTGCCCGGCAAAACTGAACATCGACACGCCGTCGGCGAGCGTCGAGGGCGTGCTGGCGACGCCTTCGATCGTGCCGCTGTTGGTGACGCTGCCGCCACCGATCAGGCGGACACCATCGTCGGTCTCGCCGCGGATAAGCCCGCTGTTGGTTACCGCGGTATTGACGGCATCATGCACCGACACGCCCGGCGCGGTCTGAAGCGCGTTCGTCGTAATTCCAAAGGTCTTGCCGCTGATCGTGCCGCTGTTGTTGATGACGGCATCGGCGCTCTGGATGTTGACGCCGATCTGGCTCTGGCTCTGGATCAGCCCGGCGTTGGTGAGGGTCAGCGTACTGGGTCCGGCCGTAACCGCATTGCCCCCGGCCAGAATCTGGCCGTCCTCGGTATTGTCGATGACAAGCGCCCCGGCCGATGAGCCCAGAATACCCAGTACCTGTCCGTTGATGGTGCCGCTGTTTTCGATCGTGACGGTTTCGAGCGACCCCGTCGCGACGATGCCAAGGAAACCCTGCACCAGACCCGTGTTGGTCAACGTCGCGCTGCGGCCTTCCTGGGCCGGCGTCGCTCCCATCACGATGGCGATCGGCGTCTGGGCACCCGGAATGGCCGGATTAAACTGCCCCGTGGTGCGGATGATGCCGCTGTTTTCGATCGTTCCGCCGCCCGACAGGACCACCCCGAACGTCTGCCCCTCGATCACGCCGTCGCTGTTGTTGACGATCGATCCGACGCCCGCAACCCCCTCGGCGATCCGGTCGGGAAATTCGGCGATCGCGACGCCGATGCCGTTGATCCCGCTGCCCGGCGCGCCATTGGCGCCGCGGATGGTGCCATCGTTGGTGACGCTGCCGCCGCCGACGAGCGAGACGCCCGCGCCAGCTTCGCCGCTGATCAGGCCGGTGTTGACGACGATTGTGTCGGCGGCGCGCGCTTCGGGCGGCAATGCGTCGTCGTTTGCGTCTTCGCTGAAGAAATAGGAAGTGGCAATGCCGTTTGCGGCGCCGCTGATTTCACCGCTGTTGGTAATGACCGATCCCGGCTGCGCGATGACGATGCCACCGGCTGGCCGGCTGTCCAGCCCCGCAGGCGAAAAGCCGTTGCCGCGGATCGTCCCGGCATTGTCGACGATGACTGTGCCATTATCCGCGTAGATACCGATGTCGTTACCAACGATTTCCTCGTCCTCGCCGACATTGATCTCGACCGTCCCGGGTTGGTCCACATGTACGCCGAAAGCGGGGGTCTGTTCCTGCGCATGGGCGGCAGCGCCCAGTTGCAGGATCGAAAGTCCGGCGATCGCGCTCGTCGCGAGCAGGCGCGATTTTGAATTATTCGATACCATCTGGAATTCCCCTTGGTTCACCATAGTGCGCGAAGGGGTGCCGGCGGACGCGCAGCGTCACCGTGTATAACCCTCCACCATGTTCATGCGCCCCGCATGGCCGAATGACGCCTCGCCTTCGACCTTTACGAGGCCAGCTAGGGGACCGCGGGAGCGAGCGTCTACCCAATGTTTTTTAGGGTCGCCGGTTTCGTGAGGGACGTTCGTCTTGCCAGGCGCGGAAAACCGCGGCGACACGCCACCACATTGATTTCAATGAAATTTGACTTTGACTTAACAGATGGCGACGAACGTCAATCATGCCACACCGATTTCGCGCCATCCTCCACCTGCTCGCGCTGCTTGCCGCTTTCGGGTTTACCGAAGCGCGCGCAGCCGAGCTCCCGCTTCTCGATTTGCAGGCGGAAAAGGACGCGCCATCGCTCACCCCATATGTCCGCTATGCCAGGAATCTCGGCGATCCGGCGGCAATCGGCCTTGACCGTCTGCTCGGCTCGCCGCTCGTGCCGATCCGCGGACAGGCGACCCATTTCGGCCCGCCGGGAACCAAGACTACGGCCCTTCTTCGCGTGCGTAATGCCGGGGACAAGAGTGCGGCATGGATATTCACGACCGGGCGCGGTTCGCTCAAATATTTTCGGCTCTACGAGGTTCAGGACGGACGCTTCGATCTGACTGTCGATGGTGCCGACGCCGCTTCAGCGAGCCGCAACTTGCGAACCTATCAGGCGTTCAGCAGCGAATTGGTGCTCGATCCGGGCCAGGAGAAAATCCTCGTCATCGACTTTCTGTCCGAAAACTCGACTTACATGCCGCTGAGGATCGAAACCTACGGCAGCTTCTTCAAGGCGAGACGCGAAAATATCGCAATGGTGTCGGGCGTCGTGATAGCGGTTGTCGTGCTGATCCTGCTCAATTTTCTCTTCTTCTCGATCACCGGTCACCGCGAATTCATCTGGCTCGCGATCGCGCAGGCCTTTTTCGCCCTCAACACCGTCCATTCGGAGGGCTATTTCACCATCTTCTTCCTCGCCGACAACCCGCTCCTTGGGGTCGCCATTGAGGAGATCTTCAAATGCGGCTTCGCTGCCGCCATGGCTCAGTTCGGCCGCAGCTTCGTCGGCACCCGGCAGCGCTTTCCGAAGCGCGATCTTGTGCTTCGCACCCTGATCGGCGCGGCGCTTGCGATCATGCTGCTCCAGCCCGGGCTTTGGCTCTATCCACCGGGCCTGCGCAGTGCTCTCCACATCGGCGGCTGGTTTGTCGCGGTCGCGGTGGCGTTGTTCCTGCCCTTCATCGGCTTCGCCGCCATGAAGCAACTGGGGCGTCAGCTCTGGCCGCTGTTTGTCGGCTGGGGCAGCCTCGCCGCTTTCATCATCTATGCCGCCGTGGCTTCGATGGGGATTTTCTCGTGGCTACCGATCAACTGGCATCTTTCGGGGCCCGTGGGGCTCTTCGAATCGCTGATGGTAACACTTGCTCTCGGGCTCAATCTCAAGAAGATTCAAGGCGACAAGCTAGAGGCTGACTCCAACTATGCTCGCTCGATGGAAGAACGCGTGGCGATTAGCGAGCAAGCGGCGCGACTGGCCAAGGAAAAAGCCTTCGCGCTTGAGACGGTCAACAGCCAGAACGCTCTTTTGCACGCCTCGGGGCATGACAGCCGCCAGGTAATCCTCGCGCTCAACAGCGCGATCGGCGTGCTGAAGCGCGGCGATGGCGCGAGTGCGCATGGCGAATTGACGGCCATGCTGCAAAGCTCTGCCGACTATCTGAACGAGATCGTCTCGACGACGATCTCGGGTGCCAATATCGTCGGGGACGACACCGACTTCCTCGCGCTGTCAAGCTTTCGGGCGCAGGCGCTCGTCGAGCCGCTGGCCATGATGTTCCGCACCCCCTTTGCGGGCAAAAAGCTGACACTGACCGTTCAAGTCGAAGGAGAGGTGACCCTGGTGTCCGACAAGCCTCTGCTGATGCGCGCGCTGGCAAACCTGCTCAGCAATTGCTATCATTATACCGAGCGCGGTGGCGCCAGCCTGACTATCGGTACGGAAGCGAGCGGCGCGGCAATCCATATCCGCGACAGCGGCCGGGGCATGTCCCCGGCGATCTTGCACGCGCTGAACGGCGACGACACGGGGCGGCTGCGCGGGCATGCAGATGTGGGCGGCACCGGCTCGGGATTTCGGTCCGCCAAGCGGCTCATCGAACGTCTGTCGGGTTCGCTGGAAATCCTGTCTTCGGATTCGAGCGGAACCCTTATCCGAATTCTTCTGCCCTGCGCTTGGCCGGAGGTGACGCCGTGCGACGCAGAGACGATCCAGGCAGGCCTTCCAGACTGGCAACTTCTCGACTTTGACCAGCGCGCAGCGTTCGAAACCGGGCTGGCCGCCGCGACCGTCGCGAAGCGGCAGATAATCGCCTTGAGCTATGACGACACAACGGTCACGCGCAGCCGGCTGAGAAATCAGGTCGGCTTGATGATCATCAAGCCAATTTGCCGCGAGTTGCTTGGCCACCCCGTTTTTGCAGCGAGATCAGAGAATGTTTAGCTCCTGCGCGCGTTCGACGATCTTGCGGTTGTTGGCCACCTCGAGCTTGCGCCGGAGTTCGGCGATGTGAAAAGAGACAGTCGGCTGCGCGATTGACAGTCGGTAGGCAATTTCCTTGTTGCTCTCGCCCTGGGCCAGGTAATGAAGAATCGCCATTTGCCGTGAAGAAAGGGTGACGGGGGGCTGGCGATAGCGACCGAGCGCGTCCCGCATGTGCGGAGAAATATAGAGCTCGCCTGCGAGCGCCGCCTCGCAAGCAGCGATGACTTCTTCGGCCGGATCCGCTTTGCTCACCACGGCTCGAGCGCCGAGTTTCAGCGCATATTCTACCTCGCCATAAGCATTTTCGCCCGTCAGGATGATCACCGTCATGTCGCGCGAACCAACGATCTCAGCAAGGATGTTGATGCCTTTCACATCGGGTATGTTGAGGTCCAGGATGACCAGATCGACTGGCTGCGACTGGACGAAGGCCGCCACCGTAGCGCCGCGATCGAGGGCACCCACGACGATATATTCGGGATAGGCCTGAAATAGCATCCGCAAGCCGGCCTGCGTGATCTGGTGATCGTCAACGATCAGAATCTTTTGTTCGCCAGCCATCCCGCCCGTTCCGAAGCCTCGATCGCATCGTCGATGCCCGAAACAGGCGATTTTTCACACTCAAATTAATTTTGGATCGGGCCGACTGCAGATCCGAAAGCCTCAACGGCCTTTCCGCGGCGACGGAGCCGAGCCGCAGCCGCCTCATCGACCCTCCTCCATTGGCTCGAACATAAGATCGCGGGTCACGATCACGCGGAAGCCAAAGCCCGGCCGTATCCGGATGGTCGGCGCGATTGCGAGCTCGCGCTCGACGAGCCTGCGCCCGGTCTGGCCGAAGCTGTCCTGTGCGCCCTCGCGGACCGCCCGGACCAGTTCATCATCTCGGCCCGATCCAAGTTCGGCACCAGCCCCCAGCAAGGTCGAAACGAAGGCCGCTCGCAGCATCCTGCCCCAATGATGGTCGGTTCGATCGGCGAGCCCCGACATCCCGGCCGCGTCGGCGCCCGGCTGGCGATCGAGCATGATCGAGCGCCCGCCCGGAAGGATCAGCCGATCCCATGCGAGAAGGACCCGGCTCTGGCCGGGCGCGACCTCGCTGTCATAGGTGCCGATTAGCCTCGCCCCCTGCGGGATGAGCAGATGGCGTCCCGTCGGGCTATCGAAGATGTTCTGGGTAACCTGCGCGGTGATCTGACCCGGCAGATCCGAATGGATGCCGGTGATCAATGCGGCCGGAATGACGCTGCCCGCCTGCAATATATAAGGCGAAGCCGGGGTGCGGATCCGCTCAGCACTTTCGGCATGTTCCGCGCGCGGCGCAAGGAACCCGGTTCTTCCCGCGGGCGCAATTGATGAAACATCCGGTTCCGCGAGCCCCGTCGATCCAGGCACGGGAGCCGAAGTCCCCGTCGCAGCGCCGAAAAGACGACTTGACCGCGCCGTCTCTCGTTCTTGCTGTGTCCGCTGAAGCGCCTGCTGACCTGCATCGGGAGGCGGCTCTACCGGTCCTGTCGCCGGCTCGGGTAGCGACTTTCCATCGCGCTGCGCCGATATGATCGACCGCCCGAGATCGCCGGACAGATGAGGCCCGAGCTTCGGCATGACAGTATAATCTTTCGGCGCCCCGGTTACGGTCTCGGAGCGGCTGCTGGCCGCCGCATCGTAAAGATTTTCCGGCGTCTCATGTGCGGTCGGCCTAAGCGCGTAGAGAAGCGCGCCGCCGATCGCGGCGCCCGCCGCGCCGCCCGCGATCACCAGCGCCTTTCGCGACAGGCGCATGACGCGCGGCGGGTCGGCGGCAAGCCGAAAGGGTTCGGCGGCAGCGGGGTCTGGATCTGGCAAGTCCGCCGCCGGGATCTGCCGCTGGCTGCCGGTCATGACGCGCTCCGTCCGCGCTTGATGCGAACGGATTTAGCGGCCCGCCCAGCGCCGAGCCGCAGCTCGGCGCGCTCGAACAGGCGATCGACGACGATATAGCGGCCTTCGACCCGGTAGTTGACGAGCTCCGCCTGATCCTTTTCGTCCAGGATGAAGAGCGGCGGCATGTCACCCGCCGCAATGCTCTCGCCGAACTCGACGAATGTCTGCCGGCCGTCATCGAAGACGCGTACCGGGCGCCACGGCACGCGATCACCCGACAATTTATAGGCGAAGCTGAGCGACGGCAGCGCGATGCCGGCAGCAACCGGCGCAGACCGAGCCGCCTCCGCTTCGGCGCGCTTCACCGCCAGCAGTTCGTCGGCGGGATAGGTCCATGAGACCGACGCCATATAGGCGGACGGCGTCGCGCGCAGCTCGACATGGTAGGTCCGCCGGTCGGTGTTGATGATCATGTTGGTCGTGATGTCGGAGCGCACCGGCTTTACGAGCAAATGAACGCGGCGCCTCGCGCCGGTGCCGCTCACCGTGTCGCCGATGATCCAGCGCACCGTATCGCCCGCGGCGACCGGCCCGGGTCCGACCAGCTGCTCGCCTTCCTGCAGCACGATATCGGTGATCTGCCCCGGCGCGGCATAGACCTGGTAGAGCGCGCCATCGGTCCATGCATATTGCTGGATCGCGTTTCGGAAAGCCTGCCGGTCGGGCTCCACGCGCGCGTTCGCGTTGGCGCGCCCGACCTGCTGCCGGGGGTCGGCGGGCTCGCTCGCCCAAGCGGTCGGGATCGCCAGCGCGAGAGCCAGCGAAATGGCGGAAATTCTGATCATTGATCAAGCTCCTTGGACCATGAAATAGCGGACACGAAGACTCCGACGGGGTTGCGGCGCAGCGCCTCTGGCGTGCGCGGGGGCGTCAGGGTCACGGTCAGGATCGCTGACCATCGCGAGGTCTCGACGAGGCTGCCGTCCTGATAGCGGCGTTCGGACCAGGCGATGCGGAAGCTGTTCTTCGACGCGCGGATCACGCTCGAGACATCGACCGAGACCTGGAGCTTGCCGACCTCGGCGAACGGATCATTGTTGCGGGCGTAATCATTGAGTGCCTGCGCCCCGGTCGCACTCGTGAAATCATAAGCGGAAAGCCAGTGTTTGCGCAGAACCACCGGATCGGCGGGAATGCTGCGCACATGCTCGATGAAGCGCGCGAGGTGAAAGGCGATCTGCGGGTCCGCCGGCGTCCAGTCGGCGTCGGCTGGGGCAATCGCCCTCGCTTCGCCAAACTTGTCCACCTCGACCACCCAGGGGGTGACCGTCCCGCGCGCCGACTGCCAGACAAGTCCTGCGGCAAGGCCGCCCGACAAGGCGAGACAGCCAAAGAAGGCCAGCCGCCAATTTTTCGCCTGGACGCGCGCCGAGCCGATCCTCTCGTCCCAGACCTGCGCCGCGCGCTGGTAGGGGGTGACCGGCTCGGGGGCGCGGCCGTAATGATTATGCGGTCTCTTGAACATGATCGATCAGTCCTTTTCGCTGATGTCTGGGACCCCGCCGCCGCCGTGGCTGTCCCCGCCCTTCAGACTGTGCGCCGCGAGGGCGGCGCCCTGCGCCACCATCTGGCGGCGGCGCATGGCGGCGGCCCATGCAGGCGGTGCGTCGGCGCTGCTCGCGCGGGTCTTGTCCGACGTGCCGGGTCGCGGCGAGCTGGCGCGGCTCGCGGCGGTGCCGGCAACATTGGCAAGGCCGGACCCGATTGCCCTCGCCCCGCGCTTTCCTTCCGTTCCCGCCGCATAGGCGGCCGAGGCGCTTCCGGCACCTCGAGCGCCCGCAGCAGCCGCACTCCGCGCCGCCGCTGCGGCTGCGCCGCCCGCCAGCGTCGCGCCGGCAGCACCCGCGGCAAGGGTCGCGCCCGCCCCGACGGTGGTCGCTGCCGCTGCGCCGGCGCCGAGCTGCGGTCCGCCTGCGACGATGCCATTGGCAATGCCGGGGCCGAAAATGCCGAGCCCGAGGAGCGTCAGCGCCCCGAGCGCGAGCGCCATCGCCTGCTCGATGTCGGGCTCGGGCCCGATGCCTGCGTTGAGGAAACGATCGAATAGCGTCGTCCCGATGCCGGTGATCACCGCAAGCACGAGCACCTTGATCCCCGAGGAAATGATATGTCCGAGCACCCGCTCGGCCATGAAGGCGGTGCGCCCGAAGAAAGCGAAGGGGATGAGCACGAAGCCCGCGAGGGTGACGAGCTTGAATTCCAATATGGTGACGAAGACCTGAACCGCGAGAATGAAGAAAGCGAGAACGACGATCACCCAGGCGACGAGCAGGATCATGATCTGGACGAAATTGGTGAAGACCCCGACCGGTCCCAGAAGATCGGCGGTTGCGTCGAGCAAGGGCTGGGCCGCGTCGAGCCCCGTGGCAGCGACGACGCCGGGGCGCATGAAGTCGCCGATCGCCATCGCCCCGCCGCTCGCCTCGAGACCAAGGCCTGCAAAGCTTTCGAGCATGATCGTCGCCAGGCTCTGGAAGTTGCCGATGATGAAGGCGAAGACGCCGATGTAGAGCGTCTTCTTGACGAGGCGCTGGAGGACATCCTCGTCGGCGCCCCACGCCCAGAAGAGCGCGGCGATCGTCACATCGATGACGATCAGTGTCGAGGAGAGGAAGCCGACCTCGCCGCCCAGCAGGCCGAAGCCGCTGTCGATGTAAGTGGAAAAGACCGACAGAAACTGGTCGATGACCCCGGTATCGTTCATCGCGCACGCCTTTCCTGGCCGAAGAAGTGGCGCCGCTTGGCTTCCCATGCTGCCTCGCATGCGTCGTCGGCGACCGTGACGGTGCGGCAGCGGCGCAGCGTCACGCCAAGACCCGGCCGTGCGTCCGCTGCGAAGATCTGCGGGGGAACGGACGCTGGGGGCGCGGGTGGACCGAGCGCAGCCAGAAGTGCGAGCCCCAGCGCCATGCCGCCGGCGATTGCTCCGGCGATGAGCCTGCCCGCCCGGCCCATCTCAATGGCCCTTGCGAAAGCGGCGGAAGCGTTCGCGGCCTTCGGCCTCCGCGGCCGCAGCGCGCGCGGCATCCAGCATTTCGGCGCGCCCCTGTGCCGCGATTGCGGCGGTGAGATCGCCGAGCTGCTGCGACTGGAGCGCGAGCAGCTGGTTGCCCGCTTGCGCCGCCTGGAGCGCACCGGTCGCCGTCTGGCTCGCGGTGACCAGGGTCCCGATCGACTGGCGCGCGGCGCCCATATTGGTGACGACGCCCGCCTGCACTTTCATCGCATCCTGGAAGGCGGCGACGCTGTCGGCCCAGCGAGCCTCCGCATTGGCGACCATCGCCGCCTGCGGTCCTGAAAGCGCCGAGCCCTTGTAGCGCGCGCCGAAAGCGTTCTGGATATCGCCGACATCGAAGGCGATGCGCTCAGCTTCGCCGAGTAGCGCGCGGGTGCGATCGACCTGGTCCTGCAGCTCCCGCAGCGTCGATGTCGGCAGGCTTTGAAGATTGCGCGCCTCGTTGACGAGCGAGGTTGCCTGGTTCTGGAGCTGCTTGATCTGGTTGTTGATCTGCTCGAGCGTGCGGGCTGCGATCAGGATATTCTGGGCATAATTGCGCGGGTCATGAACGATCCCGCCGATCTGCGCGCTCGCCGGCGCAATGACCGACCCCGCTGGCAAGATGACAATCGCGAGCAGGCCCGCAAATGCCGCGCTGCGATAGATAGACATCGTCATCAGATCTCTCCTTCAGGGGGCTGCGATTTCGAGGTTGCCGAGAAGATCGGCGGCCCATGGGAGGCCGCGGCGGCGCAGCCACGCCGCCGCGAACTGCTGCCGGCCGTGCGCGGCGATGAGTTCGCCGATGCGGACCTGGTCGGACTTCGAGGAGGCGGCGGTGAAGGCGAGCGCGACCTCGCCAAGGCCGAGCTCGAACAGCCGGTTGCCGCGACGCGACTGGCAATAATAGTCGCGCTTCGGCGTCGCCCGGCTCAAAATCTCGATCTGCCGGTCGTTGAGCCCGAAGCGCTCATAGACCCGCGCGATCTGCGGTTCGGCGGCGCGATCATTCGGCAGGAAGATGCGTGTGGGGCAGCTTTCGATGATCGCCGGCGCAATGCTCGACCCTTCGATGTCGGCGAGGCTCTGCGTTGCGAAGATCACGCTCGCATTCTTCTTGCGCAGCGTCTTGAGCCATTCGCGCAGCTGCGCCGCGAAGGCCGTTTGATCGAGAATGAGCCAGCCCTCATCGATGATGATCAGCGTCGGCGAGCCGTCGAGTTTCCCCTCGATGCGGTGAAAGAGATAGGAGAGCACCGTCGCCGCAGAAGAGGCGCCGACCAGGCCTTCGGTTTCGAGCGCCTGCACGCGCGCATTCCCCAGATGCTCGGCCTCGGCGTCGAGCAGCTGGCCCCAGGGCCCTCCGACGAGATAGGGCGCGAGCGCGAGCTTGAGCTCCTGCGACTGGAGCAGCACCGCAAGGCCGGTGAGGGTCCGTTCGCAGGCAGGCGCCGTGGCGAGCGACGTCAGCGCCGACCAGATATGCGCCTTGGCCGAAGGATCGACTTTCACGCCTTCGCCCACGAGCAGCGCCGCGAGCCACCCGGCGGCCCAGGCGCGCTCGGCTGCCTCGTCGATCCGCGCCAGCGGCTGGAGCGCGACAGCCCCGCTGCTGTCGGCGTCGTGGAGCGCGCCGCCAAGATCCTGCCAGTCACCGCCCATTGCGAGCGCGGCGGCGCGGATCGAACCGCCATAATCGAAGGCGAAGATCTGGCTGCCTTTATAACGCCGGAACTGCAGCGCCATCAGCGCGAGGAGCACCGACTTGCCGGCGCCCGTGGGGCCGACGACGAGGCAGTGGCCGACGTCGCCGACGTGCAGCGAAAAACGGAACGGCGTCGAGCCTTCCGTCTTGGCGTAAAGCAAGGGGGCGTCCCCGAAATGCTCGTCCCGTTCCGCCCCCGCCCACACGGCGGAAAGCGGGATCAGGTGCGCGAGATTGAGAGTGGAGATCGGGGGCTGGCGGACATTGGCATAGACATGGCCGGGGAGGCTCCCGAACCAGGCCTCGAGCGCGTTCACGCCTTCGACCGTGCAGGTGAAATCGCGGCTCTGGACGATCTTCTCGACCAGCCGCAGCTTTTCGGCAGCGAGCGCGGGATCGCGGTCCCAGACGGTGATCGTCGCGGTGACATAGGCGATGCCCGCTTCGTCGGCGCCAAGTTCCTGCAACGCCATGTCGGCGTCGGCCGCCTTGTTCGAGGCATCGCTGTCCATCAGCACCGAGGCCTCGTTGGTCATCACCTCCTTGAGGATCGCAGCGACCGATTTGCGCTTCGCGAACCATTGCCGCCGGATCCTGGTCAGCAATTTGGTCGCATCGCTCTTGTCGAGCATGATCGCGCGCGACGACCAGCGATAGCCGAAGGCCTGGCGGTTGAGTTCGTCGAGCAGCCCGGGAAAGGTGACGCTCGGCAAGCCGGTGATGGTGAGCGTGCGCAGGTGATGATCGCCGAGCCGTGGCTCGAGCCCGCCGACAAGCGCTTCGTCGGCAAGCAGTGCATCGAGATAGGCCGGGGTTTCGGGAACGCGGACGCGCTGGACCTTGGTCGAAACGCAGCTGTGCAGATAGGTCAGCGTCTCGCCGTCATCGAGCCATTCGGCCGCGGGCATGAAGGTCTCGGCGAGATGGAGGATGCGCGACGTGCGATCGATGAAGCTTGCGAGCAGTTCCTTGGGATCGACCCCGGACTTGGCACGCCCCTCGTAAAGCCAGGCCTCGGCCCGCGCCGCCTCCTCGGCGGGCGGCATCCACAAGAGGGTCAGATAATAGAAGCTTTCAAAATGCGCCCCTTCCTCGCGAAATTGTTCGCGGCGCTCGGCATCGACCAGCTCGGATACAGCATCGGGAAACTCGGACACCGGATAGGACAGGGCCGGGACGCGCTGCGCCTCGATAAACACCGCCCAGCCCGAGCCCAGTCGCCGCAGCGCGCCGTTGAGCCGCGCAGTGACCGCGACGAGTTCGGCGGGCGTGGCGCTGTCGAGGTCGGGCCCGCGAAAGCGCGCCGTGCGCTGGAAGGCGCCGTCCTTGTTCAGCACCACGCCCTCCGCCACCAGGCAGACCCAAGGGAGAAAATCGGCGAGGCGGGCGGATTTCGATCGATATTCGGCAAGGTTCATCATGGGCGCATCCAGACGGGATATTTGAGATGACGACGGGCGACGTCGACGAATTGGGGGTCGCGGCGCGCGGTCCAGACCGCGAGGCCGTGCCCGACCGCCCAGATCGCGAGGCCGACGACCCAGAGCCGCAGCCCGAGGCCCACGGCACCCGCGAGCGTACCGTTGACGATCGCCAGGCTGCGCGGGGCGCCGCCGAGCAGGATGGGCTCGGCCAGCGCCCGGTGAACGGGCGCGAAATATCCGGGCACCTCTCCTTCCCCGCCCATCAGACGAGCGCCCCGCCGCCAAAGGAGAAGAAGGAGAGGAAGAAACTCGATGCTGCGAAGGCGATCGACAGACCGAACACGATCTGGACGAGCCGGCGGAAGCCGCCCGAGGTGTCGCCGAAGGCGAGGCTGAGCCCGGTCACGATGATGATGATGACCGCGATGATCTTGGCGACCGGTCCCTCGATGCTCTCGAGGATCGACTGCAGCGGTGCTTCCCAGGGCATCGACGAACCGCCCGCCCAGGCCGGTGCGGACATGGCAAGCGAGACAAACAGCGCGGCTGAACCAAGCATGGCGCAGCGCGCGCCATGCCGAAGGGCATGGGTCATCGGGATTCTCCTTCGTGAGTGACAAGCGGGATGAGGCGGTAATCGCCGGACGCGGCATCGATCCCGTCGACGCGCGCGAGCTCGGATAGGCGGCGGCCGCTGCCGTCTCGCGTGAGGACGGCGACAAGGTTGATCGTCTCGGACAGCAGGACCCGCGGCACCGTAACCACCGCCTCCAGGATGAGCTGCTCCATGCGGCGCAGCGCGCCGAGCGCGCTCCCGGCATGGATCGTGCCGATGCCGCCGGGATGTCCGGTCCCCCAGGCCTTGAGGAGATCGAGCGCCTCGGCCCCGCGCACCTCGCCGATGGGGATACGGTCAGGGCGAAGGCGCAGCGACGAACGGACAAGGTCGGAAAGCGACGCGGCTCCGTCCTTCGTCCTCATCGCGACGAGGTTCGGCGCGTTGCATTGCAGCTCGCGCGTGTCCTCGATCAGGACGATCCGGTCATTGCTGCCTGAAATCTCGGCAAGCAGCGCGTTGGTGAGCGTGGTCTTGCCAGTGCCGGTGCCGCCTGCGACCAATATGTTGAGCCGGCCGCGCACCGCGGTGCGCAGGACATCCGCCGCATCTGCGGGCATGATGCCCGAGGCGACATAGTCGCCGAGCGTGAAGACCGCGACCGCCGGCTTGCGGATCGCAAATGCGGGCGCCGTGACGACCGGCGGCAGCAATCCCTCGAAGCGCTCGCCGCCGTCGGGAAGCTCGGCCGAGACACGGGGCGCCGCGCCGTGCACCTCGGCGCCGACATGATGCGCGACGAGACGGATGATGCGCTCGCCATCGGCGAAGCTCAGCCGTTCGCCGCTGTCGCCGATTCCCTGGCCGAGCCGGTCGACCCAGAGCCGGCCATCGGGATTGAGCATGATTTCGGCAACCTCGGGGTCGCCAAGCCATTCGGCAATCGCTGCGCCCATCGCGGTGCGCAGCATGCGCGCGCTGCGTTGCTGTGCTTCGAGCCCGGCAGAATCTGTGCCCATTGCAACCCCGTTCCAGCTGGCCGGACAAGGGCGCCCGGCGCGGCGGGGTCGAGTAAGAGACGCATGAAAGGCGCAAAATCAACAGCGCAATGCGCGCGGCGTACTGTGGCGTAGAAAGACAGGCGCTGGCGTAGGCGCCCCGAAGCGAAGCGGCCGCCAGCAGCCGCCGAATCGCGGCGTGGGGCTTGTGCCGCGCTCCATTTTGACAAGAGTGTAATTATGACTGATTCGGGGTCGCATCCGTCCGACGATGCCGCGTGCTGGGCGCGGCTCACGGACAAGCAGCGTGCTTGTCTCGATCTGCTGCTTGCGCATCAGACCTCGAAGCAGATAGCGCGGCACCTCAATATCTCGAAGCAGGCCGTCGATTTGAGGCTCACGACCGCGCGGCGCATCATGGGAGCAGACAGCCGGGCTGCGGCGGCGGTTCGCTATGCGCGCCTCAAACAGACCTATGATCGAATATCATGTGACGCGGTCATACTAGCCCCGCAGGCCGAACTGCTGCCATCCGATTTTCCGGACGGAGAGTCGGCTGCATTGGCGCTGGCACACAGCGCATCGCTCACCGAGCGGGCTGATGTTGCCGATGCTCCGACCAAGGGTCTCTGGAGGCACGATCACCCCCGCCTGAGCAGGGCCTGGATCATGGCGGCAATGTTTGTTGCTCTGGTCCTGCTCATATTGGCGGGCGTGACGATCGGCGAAACGCTGACACGGCTGATCTCCGGCTGATTCTTTCATCCCGTACAGCAAGGCGCCGGGGTTCATGCTTCCGGCTGAGGAGAAGTCATGTCCAAGGAAATTGCAATTTCGGCCGCGCGCCTGGCGCGCGACGTGCCAGCGGCCGAGTTCAGGCTCGACGAGGCACTCATCGCGGTGTCGACGCTGATGACGAGCGCGGTGGCCGCCCGCCGGGATGTCGTTGGCGTCCCGGCGACGAAGGGTCAGGCGACGATCCGGCGACTGTTGAAGGCGCAGATCGCTCTGGTCGACGCCAGCGGCGACATCCTGCGGGTTCATGGCGCGCTCGCCGAGATCGGGCGCGAGACCGCGGGCTATGATCTGCATGAATGCCCGTCGGTGGCACAGGCCGGAACCAGGGTGCAGGGCGCTGCGGCCTGACCCCGGTTGACCTCGAGCAATGGCCATGAAAGTTTTGCAGCGTGCGTGTCGCCCTGTTTCTAGCTTTCTTGGCCATTGCCGCCGGTTATGCCGTCTGGAAAGGCGGGGGGCCGGAACGGGTGATGGCAGCGATCGCACTGACAATGGTGGGCTTGGACAAACTACTCCACCTTTTCATTCCGCCGAATTTCGTGTCGCTCGACACAGGTCATCTCGTCATCGACCTTTTTGGAGCCGGCTCCACGGTCGCACTTGCGCTCCTGGCGCATCGTTTCTGGCCGCTCTGCATCGCCGTTTTGCATCTGATGCCGCTGCTGGCCCATACGAGCCGCCTGTTGAGCGCGGGGATGCATCCGGCGGCATATCTCGCGATGCAGGTGGCGACCTCATGGCCGGTACCGGCCATCCTCATCCTCGCAACCTGGCGGCACCAGCGTCGGCTGGCACGCGGCATCAGCGAGCCATGCTGGCTGAGTTCATCGCGGCCGTCGACCCCGACAACAGCGCCGCCCTAGCCGAAAAGCTGCTGACAAAGCATGGCTCGCTCGCGCGGCTGCTCGCGCGCCCTCCCGAAGCGCTGGCGCGCACGCTGGGGGAGAACAGCCAGGTCACGGCGATGTTCGTCGCCGCGCGTGCGCTTTCGCTGGAGGCCATGCGCAGTGATTTTGCCCGCCGTGCGATCGATCCGGTCGACCCGCATCTGCTGCAATATCTGCGCGTATCGATGGGGGCGCTGGCCGACGAGACGCTACGCGTCTTGTTCCTCGATGCATCGCGCCATCTGATCGCCGATGAACAATTGCATCATGGAACGGTCCGGCAGCTTGCCTTCTATCCGCGCACCATATTTTATCGGGCATTCGAACTCGGTGCCGCCGCGATCATTCTCGTCCACAACCATCCGAGCGGAAATTCCGCGCCGAGCGAATGCGATGTTGCGGCTACCGAGCGGCTGGCGGAGATCGGCAGCCTGCTCGATGTCGAACTTCTCGAGCATATCGTCGTCACCGCGAGCGACCACCGGATGATCCTGGCAGGCGGCTCGTCCGCAGGCGCGCGGCTTTCACCCAAGATCATCCTCCGTGACGAGGGCGGCGACTGGTCGAGCGCCCCCGATGCGGGCCGGGCGCTCGCCAATGCCCAGCGGACATCGCGGCGCCGGCTGCTACGGCGCCAGCTGGTGGGGGCGCGGGAGCTCTTCGGCGAACCGGCATGGGACATGCTCATCGACCTGTTCATTCATGAGGCGGAGGGAAAGCCCGTGTCGACCAGTTCGCTCTGTATCGGCTCGGGGCTGCCGATGAGCAGCGCGCTGAGGCTGCTTCAGCGACTTTGCGATATGGGACTGGTGACGCGCGAGCCTGACCAGGCCGACGGAAGGCGTAACTTCATCCGGCTGGCACCCGACCTCGGAAACCGGCTGGTGGCCTATTTTGCGGGTGGCGAAGATTGATAGGAGGCGCCCCGTAGCTGTTGCTCTAGTGACGACCGTCCCGAGCTTGATCCTTACCTTGCAGACGGTCGCCGCGCCGATCCAATGCGGCGGCGCGGGCATCGTATCGACCGCCCGCAGGAGCCGCCGCAACCGGCGCCAGCCACGCCCCCATTTGGGAACCCCGCACCGGCTTCATGAGAGCTGCTCGCCTGCGCCGAGCTGGTTAGCGCCGATACCGGCGTCGCTATCAGAGTGGTCCATGACTTGCGGCGGGCGGCGGCAGCTTCCTTGCAGGCTTCGCCTTCTCGGCCGGTGCGGGCTCGCCCCTGCCGGACTGTTCGGCAGGCGCCTTCTCCAGCGATTGATGCCAAAGCGTGGCCTGCGCATGGGCCTCGACGAACGCCGGTTGGCGCGGCTTGCCGCGCTTCGCGATATGATCGGCGGTAAGCCCGATGCGCGCGACGGGGAAGCCATCGGGGAACAGCAAATAGCCCTGATGGCGCGCAAGGCGGAGTTCGCTTTCGAAGACCGCGGGCCGGGTCTGGCGCTGCCGGCCAAGCGTCATCCGCGGCTTGTCATCGCCGTCGCCCAGCGCATTTGTCATGGTGCGAACCTCGACCTCGCAGGTGCCGATCGTCTCGCTCGCCCAGCGCCGGGACTCGCCGTCGGTCACCTGGAGGAAAAGCTTGGTGTTGCAACAGCCGAGCATGGATTCGGCAAGATCGTCGCCGTAGCGATGACGCATCTGCCCGATAGCCTGGAAGGTCAGCACGACCGCCGCCCCGAACTTGCGCCCTTCGGGCAGCAGGCGCGTGAGATTATCGACGCGCGGCAGGTCGGCCAGCTCATCGAGCAGGAACCAGACACGGCGAACCGGCGACGGAGGCAGCGCGAGCATGGCGCTCGCGGCGCATTCGAGCCAGCAGGCGAGCAAGGGCTTCAGCGCCGAAAAATGTTCCTCCTTCCGGGGCACGAAGATCCAGGGCTTCGCGCCCTTCCGATCGTCAAGGCCAGCGATGAATTCGCGAAAGGCGAAGGGCGCCTCGCCCTCCTCGGGCATGCGCAGGAACTGGATCAGGTTCGCGGCCTTGGTAAGCATGAAAAGCACGCTACCGGTGGCTCGGTCGGCGTCGTCGGAGAAGGTGCGGGCCGACGAAGTTTCCTTCAGCCAGCTCTTGAGGTCGTCCTTGTCGAGCGTCTTCAGTGCTTCGAGAAGATCGAGGAGGGTGCATCTTTCCTCTTTCCACAGTTCGCGGATCATGTTGGCGACGAGGATGCGGCTGGTTTCAAGCCAGACGTCCTTGGCCTTGTCACTGGCCTCGGCGATGAGCTGGTGCGCGATGCGATCGGCGTCGGCGGGGTGCGCGATCTCGGCGAAGGGCGACCAATAGGCGCAGCGGGCATCGAACGGGTTGAGAATGATGTCGCCGCACTCGGGGCGGTAATAATGGGCAATGAACTCGCCGCTGGTATCATAGACCAGCGCCGCTTCGCCGCGCGCCGCGATCCCGTCAAGCAGCTGGCGCAGCACCGTCGTCTTGCCGCTGCCGGTCGTGCCGACCATCGCCATGTGCCGGGTTTCGAGGCGGCGGGGAAAGGGGATGCGACCGATAGCCAGCGGATGCGTGCCGGCTTCGGCCCGCGCCTGTTTCGCAAGCTCTGTCTCGCTGGCGACCTTGGTGCCGCCAAGCACATGATCCCGAAGCGCCCCCTCGCGGTGCCGCGCCGCGATGTCACGAAGGAGAGAGAGGCCCGCCAGCCATGCGAGAAAGCCGAGCAGGCTGCCGCGCAGGATGAAAGATTTGGTGATACTGGCCCGTCGGACAAAATAGGGGTCGGCCGCGACGGTGCGAGCCGGGGTCAGATAGTCTCTCCCTTCGTAATGGATCACGATCCCGGGGTCGCCTCGGCTGCCGGCAAACCATGACAAGATTTTCGCATGATAATGGGTGCCGGTATCCTGCACGATATGCGGATCGAGCATCAGATAGGGCGCGGCCAGGCCGCCAAGCGCGATCGACGAAAGCATGATGGCGATGTGCCGTTTGAAACGCCGCGCCTGGCTGAAGCGAAGATGACGGCGTAGCGTCTCGGCATGGAGCCGCCGGTCGTAGGGCTCGCTCATGACCGCTCCCTTGCTGCCGCCCGTTGCCGGTCATCGGCCCCATAGATCTCGGCGGCTATGGCTTCGTCGGTCTTGCCGCCCTGCGCGCTGCGACGGGCAGCGCCAGGGCGGCAGGAGCGCCGCGCCAATACCGGGTGAATTGACGCGCGCGAATGCGAGTGGATTGCGCGATCGGCCATCACCGAGCCTTTCGTGACCGCAGCGGGAAAAGCCGATCGGGACCGGCGCCAGGCGCGCGGCCATCGTCCCCCGGCGCGTCCGAACCGGGCGACGATGCAGCGCCGGGGTCATTCTCCAAGCCCCTCGTGAGGACAGCGAAAATATCGGCGCCGCGCCAACCGGGCGCTGGGGGGAGCCGAGCTTCGGCGCGGCGAGCGCGCGAGCCGGCTTCGAGGTCGGGCGCAATCGCTGCGACATAGGCGAGGGTTTCGGCGGGCAATTGCCGGCGCCCGGCGACATAGGCGTCGACGCGCCCGGGACCCGCATTGTAGGCGGCGAGCATCAACCGAAGGTCGTGATAGCGATCCCACATCGCGCGCAGATAAGCCGCGCCGGCGTGGATATTGGCGCGGGCGTCGAAGGGGTCGGGCCCGAGACGATGCCTTTCCGTCAGCATCGCCCATGTCGCGGGCATGATCTGCATCAGGCCCCTCGCGCCCGCTCGCGAGACGGCGCGCGGGTTGCCGCGGCTTTCGGCATGCATGACGCGCCAGATCCATTCCTCGGGGATGCCGAAGCGCCGCGCCGCATCGGACACCGAGGCCGCGTAAGGATGCACAGGCAGCGGCGCTTCGGCTGCCGCCGCGATGCTCGGCACTGGCGCGGCAAGCGCGGCTGCGGCGGCACCCGCGTGAGCGGCGCGGCCCAAGGCGCGCGCAAGAATGATACCGCGAAGATGCGTGGAGCCGGTCATCGATCGGCGGCGCCGCGCGCAAGCAAGGAACGCGCGGCGGCCTTGCTCGCGTCGCGCCGGCGGCCGAATGGCTCGAAGCTGCTCGATATTGCTTCCCCAAATTGGAAGATGGGCGGGATGGAGTCGCGAGGAGCGCCGGCGCGCGGGTCGATCGATGTACCGCGGGTGACGAGCGGCTGCGCCGTGCCGATCAGCCCGGAGACGGGGATCGGCCCGAAATAGCGGCTGTCGAGACTGTCGCGCGCTGCGTTGATCAGGAATATCTCGCCATGCGCGACGGCGCGGCATCCGGTCCAGATGGGGAGCGGCCGGTTCGCCCGGTCGCGCGCCAGCGCGCGGGCGACGCCCACCCCGTCGATCGTCACGAAGGTGCCCGATCGGCAGACGAGCGCGCCGGGGCGTCCGGCGACGCGCTTGAGAAGCGGCACATCCGGCGGCAGATATCCGCGCGCGCCGAGGAAGCGCGCAAGCTCGGGCGGCGGCACGATCGCGACAAGGTCGCCGGTTTCGGGCGCTGCGCCGACATGGATCCAGTAGAGGCCTACCGCCGCGCTGGCGCTTGCATTCCAGAGGAGACGCGGCGCCGGTTCCAGCCAGCAAATGGCGGTAAAGAGCGCGCCGAACAGCGTCGCCGCCGCGGCGCTCGAGCCAAGCATCGCGCGGTTCGCGCGCCTCCGGTCCGACAGCAGGATCGAACATGGAAAAGAAGGAGGCCCGCACATCAGCGCGATCGCTTCCGCGCGGGATATACCGTGCTGATGCCGGGATCGAAGGTCGATGTGCGGCGGCCAAGGTCGACCCAGGCGTCGAGTTCTTCGATCACATAGAGCACACGCCCCCCAACCTTGCGGAAGACCGGTCCGGTTCCGTAGCAGCGGTGCTTCTCCATCGTGCGATTCGAAAGGCCGACGCGTTTTGCGGCTTCGGGGGTCGTGAGAAAGCGCGGCGGGTGGCGGGTTGCCATGGTAAGCTCCTTTCAGACGCCGGATCGAAGAGCGCTGGCCGGCGGGCGGTGTCGGCTCATGGCGTGAAGCATGAGGCTGGGGGGAGCGGCTGAATTCTGCGGCTATTTTTGTCGCACCGCACGGCCCGACAGCAGAGCGCGGTAGCCGCCGGCTGCGAGCGCCTCAGCCTCGCGGATCAGGCGCTGGGTGCGTCGGCGCTCGGGCGATGCCTTCCATACCGCGCCGCGGCCGGTCGCCAGCCGAGGGTAAACGAGCCGACTGGCGATGGCGTGGCTCGTGGCCCTGGTGGCCTGCCGCAGGTCGAGGATCGAGAGGAGAAGGTCGAGCCGAAGCGCCTGGTAAGCAGTCGGACGCGGGACCGCGGCAGGCGCGGATGCGCCGCGCCGCCACCGGTCGAAATCGCTTAGAGCGGCGAGGCGCATCGCGGTCATCGCATCGAAGGGGACGATAGCGGCGAGCGGGCCATCCCGCCGAGCGCCGCGCAGCCAGACCCGGTAAAATGATGCACCGCCGCCGAGGACCAGGTGCGTCCCCTCGGGCCCGCTATACCGGTGCGCAGGTTGCGGCCAGCAGGCCGGATCGAAGCGCGGCGTGGCCGGGATGCCGGGAGACGCCGCATCGAGGATGACGACATAGGGGCAGAGCGCCGCGTCCCAGAAGGCCGGCGCGTCGACGGCCGGCACGCGGGGGTCGAGCGGGAAAGCTGAGTCCCCATCGCCGGGCCATCACCTCCTGCGACCCGGGCCGCGCGTCGCGCTGCGCGATCAGGCGGGCGTACTGGCTGCAATAATCCGGGCTGCGACGAAGAAATTCCTGGGCATAGCCGGGAAAGTCGAGGCGCGGTCGCCGATGCGTTTCCTCTTTCGCCGCTGCCATGCCACCTCCCCGCAAGCCAGCAGATTCGAGGCTGGAGCGGCAAAGGCCAATTCCATGCCAGGGGCATATATATGCCCATTAGTGGGTATCCCGCCCGGCCAGGCCGGGCGTGAGAGCGGCTCAGTCGCCGCGCCTCGCCAGGGCGTTCAATCCGCCGCGCGACTGCCGACTTTAACTCAGAACCCCAAAAGACGGCTCCGTCGCACCGCGGGCGACTTCCGTCGCTTTCATAGAGTGCCTCGCCGGGCGTGACCTACCAATCGCGCTGCGGCCTGCCGCAAACGGGCGCGGTACGGCAAGGCGATTGCGCCAAGCTGCCCGGGGTTGGGTTGTCGATGCTCCCTGCCCCCTTCCGCGCCATCAACTCAGGAGGCCCGCCAACACTCGACGCTCAGAGGTGCGCAGGTGGAGGGCGGGGAAAAAGGGCAACTTATGAAAAAACGAAATATGATGATGGCCAG
Source organism: Sphingopyxis sp. P1IMeth2 (assembly GCF_900185685.1). Taxonomy (NCBI): domain Bacteria; kingdom Pseudomonadati; phylum Pseudomonadota; class Alphaproteobacteria; order Sphingomonadales; family Sphingopyxidaceae; genus Sphingopyxis; species Sphingopyxis sp. P1IMeth2. The sequence goes on along the minus strand of NZ_FYAT01000001.1, from coordinate 973,384 downwards.
CTTGCTGGGCAGCTCAAGCGCTGCTTGCGTTCTGTTGCCGGCGAGCAGCTTGTTTTTTGTGGCGCCAGCCTATGCCCAGAGCCAGCCGGCGGCCGATACACCATCGCCCCAAACCGAGCAGCTTGTCGGCGTCGGCGAGGCGGCAGAGACGGGCGAAGAAATCGTCGTCACGGGTTCACTGTTTCGCCGCGCCAACACCGAAACACCCTCGCCGGTTACAGTGCTCTCGTCGACAACGCTCGAGCAGCGCGGTTTCAACACCGTCGCCGAAGCCCTTCAGCGCGTCACCGCAGGCAATGCGGGCACGATGACGCAGGGCTGGAACTCGGGGAACAATTTTGCCGCCGGGGCCAATGCCGTAGCGCTTCGCGGACTGACCGTCCAATCGACGCTCAGTGTGTTCGACGGACTGCGAATGGCGCCTTATCCGCTCGCGGACGACGGCCAGCGCAATTTCGTCGATCTCAACACGATTCCGAACGCCGTCATCGAGCGCATAGAAGTCCTGCGCGACGGAGCGTCATCGACCTATGGCGCTGACGCGGTCGCCGGCGTCATCAACGTCATCACCAAAAAGCAGATCGAGGGCCTGCATGCCAATGGATCGGCCGGGGTTTCGCAGCGCGGCGACGCGGGCGAGGTCCGGTTCGACGCGACCTATGGCTATGGCAGCCTCGCTGATCAGGGCTTCAACGTCTATGTCAGCGGCGAATATCTGAAGCAGGATGCGCTATGGGCCCGCGACCGCGGCTATCCCTACAACACCTCCGACTGGAGCAGAATCTGCAACGCGGCGGGCTCCTGCCTGCCCAACCTCAATCCGAATGGCGTAAGCCCCGACGGCTACTTCAACGGCTTCTCGGCCGTTCCGGGCGTAGCCGCCGTTCGTCCCGTGACGACCGACGGGGCAAGCATCGGCTCCGGCCGCTTCGCCTATCTGAATCCGGCGGCGGGATGCGGACGTTGGGACACCATCCAGGTGACACCCGCGCAGGTCGACGAAGCGGTGACGGCGCCGGCCGACGGCCGTGTCTGCACCTATAATCCGACGGGCCAATATTCGATGCTGCAGCCCGATATTGAACGCTATGGATTCACCGCGCGCTTTACAGCGAACCTCGGCGAGGATCATCAGCTTTACGCGCAGGGCAATTTCTATCAGACCAATACCTTCTCATCGTCGGCACCGCGCAGCTGGACCGATCGTCCGACCGTTCCACGCAGCGGCGCGGTTGTCTATAATGTGATCGCGCCCGTCTATGTCTGCCCCACGGGGGTCGGCACGCTCAACGGCGTGGGAACCGGGTGCAACGCCACCAATGGTGTGCTCAATCCTTACAACCCCTATGCGGGCGCGGGGCAGACTGCCCAGATCCAGTTCATGCCGGATCGTCCAACAACTGACGAGACGTCCGGGCGTTCTCTGCGCGGTGCGATCGGCCTGTCGGGTTCCTTCGGGGACAGCTGGCGCTATTCGGCAGAATTCACGGCGTCTAACGTACAGCTCACCCGCGTCCAGAACGGCTATGCGATTCCGCAGCGGATCATGGACGTCGTTGCGCGCGGGACATTCAACTTTGCCAATCCCGAAGCCAATTCGCAGGCGGTGTGGGATTATGTCATGCCGACGAACATCACGCGATCGGAATCGAACCTGTGGCAGGCCACCGCCAACCTCACCCGTTCGCTGTTCGAATTGCCGGGCGGCACGCTCGAAGCTGCTTTGGGCTTGGCCTATCGTCATGAATCGATCGATGCGCCCAGCGCCAATCCGCAGAACGACGCCCATCCCTATGATCGCTATTATGTGATCAATGCCGTCGGCACATCGGGCAGCCGCAACGTCTTCTCCGGCTTCGGGGAAATCAATGCGCCGATCCTCGATCAGCTCGAAGTCAATCTGTCGGGACGCTACGACAGCTATTCCACCGGACAGAGCAATTTCTCGCCGAAGGTGGGCGTCAAGGTCACGCCGATCCCGCAGATCGCTCTGCGCGGCACCTGGTCAAAGGGCTTCCGCATTCCGAGCTTCAACGAATCCTTCGGTACTCCGACCACCGGCTTCGTATCGCAGGGCGGCGGCACCTTCTGTGCGACCTATGCGGCATTCTGCGCCGCGCATGGCAACAACGCCTATGCCACCTCGCCGTTTTCGGTGGGCCTGACCAACGTCGGCAATCCGAAACTGTCCCCGGAACGGTCCGAAAATATCACCCTTGGCGCAATTTTCGAGCCGATTCCGAACCTGAGTTTCACGATCGATTTGTGGCGGATCAAGGTCCGCGACCAGATCGTCGGCGTCAGCAACATCGGCCCGGTCATCGCTGCCTATTATGCCAACAACGGGGTAGTGAATATTCCGGGCTTCACCGTGACTCCCGGCGTTGTCGACCAAGCAAACCCCAGCGCGCTGCCGCACATCGGCACCATCCTTGCCTCTTATGCCAATGCCAACCGGCAGGAACTTCAGGGTGTCGATCTTGGCGTCAACGCACGGTTCGACCTGACCGACAATCTGCGCCTGACGAGCGCGTTCGAGGCGTCCTATCTCGACAGGAACCATCTGACGCTGGTCGATCCGCTGACGGGCGAAGCCCAGGATCCGCAAAAGTTCGAGGGGACGCTCAGCCCCTGCAACACGACGTCCTGCTCAGGTTCGCCCAAGTGGCGCGCCACGTGGCAGAACACGCTGGCGTTCGGCAATACGACGGTTTCGGTAACGGCTTACTACACCGCCGGCTATCACGTCTCGCAAGTCGATTTCGGCGCGACGCCGGGCGATTGCGCAAGCGCGGTAGATGCGGGTGCAGCGGCCTATCCCGATGGAAGCCCGGTGATGTGCAAGTCGAAGTCGATCTGGAACGTCGATCTGACCGCGTCGCAAAAAGTGAACGACAAATTCACCCTCTATGCCAATGTCCTGAATCTGTTCGACACCACGGCGCCGTTCGATCCGAACGCGGCCTATGGCATTTACGGTTACAACCCGGCGTGGGCGGGCCCGAACATCATGGGCCGCTACTTCCGCATCGGCGCCAAACTCGACTTCTAGGAGTTCGGTACCCAGCAGCTGGGGGGCGGCGTTTATCGCCTCCCCCCTTTTTTTGCACGTAATTAGCGGCGATAGTCTTGCCCGGAACGACGTCTTTCTGATCAATCGCCGGGTGCGCAGATAAATTCGCCAGTCTATTCGGGCCGAAAGCGCGTCAGCCTTCCATCGGCAGCGGCGGATGCGGTCCAGACGACCGCCTTATATTGGAACGCGAGCCTGTACCGCCGCTCACCGTCCGCTTTGACCTCCAGCAATTCCACCGTTCGCAGCGGGCCCATGCCGCGCAGCATCGCGCGCGCGAATGGCGAGACGATACTCGATGCGGCATCCTGCCCGGTCGGAGCGAACGCCGCCGCCGCGCCGGTATCGCCCGCTGCGGCCTTTGTCACCGCGACGCGAATATTTGCCGCGATCGCCGGGCGATCATCCGCGATTACGGGTTCCGGCGCCAATGGCGGCAACAAGGTGTCGATGATCGCCTCTGCGATCAGCGGGTGCAGGACCTGCTGGTTCGTCAGCACGATGACCGTCAGCTTGCGATCCTCGATGCGCCAGATGTCGGCAAGCGCCGGCCCACCGCTATGCCCCGCCAGCGTGACGCCGCGATAGGGGCGCGCGATCCAGCCCAGGCCGAAAGGCGCGCGGCGGCCGTTGGTCAACGTCGCCGCTTTCTCGAGCTCACGGATGCTTTCGGGTTTCAGCACGCGCCCAGCATCGAGACCTGCGAACAGCTTGGAGAGGTCTTCGATTGAAGAATAGAGGCCGCCCGCGCCATATCCTTGCGGTGCAAAGAAGAAATCGCTCGTCGTCAGCCTGTCGTCGCGCAGGCCATAGATCTGGGCGCGTCGCGGCAGCAGGTCGCCGATGCGCACGGTGCCGTCGTCACTCGCATTGGCGAACGCCGTTGCGCGCATATCCAGCGGCTCGAACAACTGCTTGTGCAAAAGCCGCGGCAAGCTGTCGCCGCCCGCTTTCTCCAATATGACGCGCAGCACCGCAAAATCTGTAAATCCATATCGCGCCTCGCTCCCCGGGACATAAGCGAGCGGCGCGGCCATCGTGGTGGTGAGAATGCTCTCAAGCGTCGCATCGCGCGTCGCGCCGCGTTGCTCAGCCAGCCCCGATGTGTGATCGGCCAATTGCCTGACGCGGATGGCTGACCAACTGGCAGGCGCGTCCGGAAGCCAGCGCGTCACGGGGTCGTCGAGACCGAGCTTGCCCTGTTCGGCGAGCCGCATCAGCAGCATGCCGGTAAACATCTTGGTTGCCGAAGCGAGCTGGAACCGCGTGTCGAGCCCGACCGGCGCATACCATTCAAGATTGGCGGTGCCATAGGCCGCGATCTTCACGATCCGCCCCTGCTCGACGACCGCGACCGCCACGCCGGGAATGTGGTTCAATTCCATTTGCCGGCCGACGATCAAGTCTATCGGATCGGGACGGGGCGCGGAAAGCGCTGGGGTGGCCCAGGTGCCGACGGCGGCTGCAAGGAGGAGCGCGAGCGTGCGCGGCACCCTTTTGCTCTTACGCCGGCTCGTGCTGCCCGAAATCCGCATCGCGCATATCCTCTGGTCTTTGGTCGGTTCCTGCCGCGACGCCCGCTATGGTAAAACCGACATCGCGATCAGCAACCTTGATGAATGAACCCGCTCAAACGCCAATGGCACGGTCCGGATTTTCATCCAGACCGTGCTATCGTACCCGCTTGGGGTGGGACTAATCCCCAAGGGGAGAGACGTCAGAAGCGGACCGTGAGGCCTCCCATGACGCTATTGCGCTTCGTGCCCGCGAATTCCCCGGCATATCCGGCCTGGACGCGGACACTGTCGGTGAAGTCGAGACCAAGGCCGACGGCGACGCGCATCGCGGTCTTCTCGCGCTCGATGCCGTTCACCACGATCGCGCTGCCGGCGCCGGTGAATTGGCCCGAGACCAGGACGTCGCCATCGCTCAGCATCTGGCGCACGCCCAGCTGGGCATAGGGCGTGATGCCGATGCCCCCGGTCTGGAAGCGGCCGGACACATTGACAGCCGCCTCACCGAAGAGGCTGCTCCTGCTGCCCTTGTCGATGGTAAGACCGAAATCACCGGCCCCCTGCTCGACCGCCGCGCCGCGGCTGGTGCGGACATAGGTCACGCCCAATTTGGGTGCGATCGACCACGAACCCAGCTGCACCTGATAGTCGACGCCCAGATCGACCACCCAGCTATTAAGGTCGTATTTCGCCTTCGCCTCGCTGTCGGTCACCAACAGCCGGCGATGGGTCTCGGCCTTGCCGCCGCTGACCGCCAGCAGCCCATGGATGCCAAAGCCGCCCAGCGCCGCGTCGGCAAAGACACCGCCAGCCAGCGCATCCATATCGGTCTTCGCACCCAGGCCACCGATCGTCTGATCGCTGTTCAGGCCGCCGAAGAACAGGCCGACCTGCGCATCTTCCCCGAAGCCGTAGCCGACGCCGCCGAAGAAGCCGGTGCGGGTCAGATGACTGTGCGAGGCGCCAGTGTTGCCGCCGCTGGCATTGACGTCGGCACTTCCAGTGAGGAACTGGCCAAAGCTGTATAGCCCGCTATGCCCAGCCTTGGCCGCCTTGGCGCTTTGAGCCCCATCGACCAGCGACAGGCTGTTCTCGATCCCGAGTTGCAGCGCCGAGCCATAGGCTTCGGGCGTGAGCTGGCGGAACGCCGCCTGGTTGACGACGCCTTGCGCGTCGACGAGCACTGGCAGCCCGGCCGTGAAGGCTTGCACGCCATAACCGCCGCGCAGCACCTCGTTGGCATAATCGACACTGGCGTGGATGTTGGTCGGATAGGCATCGTCGTTGAGGAACTCGCTCTGAATCTGGAGCTTGTTGCCATTCTGGACGACGAAGCCGAAGACGTCCGCCGATTTGTTGATCGTCGTGAAGCGGCCGGTGATACCGCCCTGCGCCACGACAAGGTCGAGCGTGTTGCCCGGCGTCCCCTGCAGTACGCCGGTGATGTCGATCGCGGCGCCGTTCGCGATGGTCAGCTTGCCCGAGATGTTGAGCAGGTCGCTGACCGTCGGCGAGACTTCGATGAGCAGGTTGGAACCCGCCGCGAAGTTGACATTGCCGTTGACGGTCATCGTCCCCGGCGATGCGCCCGGCGAGAGCGTGCCCGCCACATTGATGTCGGCGTTCACGATACCCGCCGAGCCAAAGGTCGCGCCATGGGCCACCTCGATCGCGCTGCTCGAGGAGATGACGCTGCCGGCCTGACCGATCAGGCGTCCGCCGGTGATGCTGACATTGTCCCAGCTGCCGGTGCCCGCGATCGAGACCACGCCGCCCGCGACGTCGAACTTTTCGAAGCTGCTATAATTCGATCCGTCGAACGCGGTCGGCGAGGCATAGGTACCGCTGGTGTCGAAACGCAGGCGATCGGTGCCGGCGCCGCCCGTGACGGTGCCCGAGATGCCGTCGAGACCGGTCAGGGTGAGCGTGTCGTCGCCGTCGCCCAGATCGACATTGCCCTCGATCGACCCGGCGACGATCAGCGTGTCCGCCCCCGCGCCGCCCGTAACATCAGCGATCAATTGCTTGCCCGCCAGTATATTGACGGTGCCGTTGTTCAGGAACACGCCGCCGGTGTGGGCGGCGTCCTCGTCGATGCGCAGCTCGCCCGCACCGGACGCTTCCAGCCGCTCGAACCCGCTCTGCTGCAGGCTGCTGAGCAGGCGTGTCGTGCCGGCATTCTGGATCAGCGCCAGCGTGTCATTGCCTTCGCCGCCGGCCACAACGCCCGCGACGGTCGCGCCGCTGCCCAGGGTGAAACGGTTGTCGGCATCGTCGAAGATCACGCCCGACGCGGTAAGGTGGGTGTCCTCGCCAAGTTCGAAATGCCCGCCCTTCACATTCACCGTTTCAAAACTGTAACTGCCGCCCGTTAGCGCCAGCGTCCCCTCGCCTTCGGACACCAGATCCTCGAACGAGATGATCTGCGACGCGACCACCGTGCGGCTATCGGCCGCGCCCGACTGGACGCGGAGCAGATCGCGACCCGCGCCGCCGTTGACAGTGCCTTCGAACTTCACGCCTTCGCCGATGATCAGCTCATTATCGATATCGCCGGTGAAGTTGACCTGCTGGCCCGCACCCAGATCGCCAGTCAGGGTAAGCGGCGATGCGCCCGACACATTCGCGATTTCAAAGCCGTACATGCCCGCGATCGACGATGCACCGGTCAGGTTGAGGTTGAGCGTGTCGGTGCCTGCCCCGCCATCGAGCGCGCCTTCAAGCAGTCCCGAAAGCTGCATCGTCAGCGTGTCGTCGCCGCCGCCAAGCGAAACGCCGCCCGTCAGCGCGCCCTCGATGGTCACGGATTGCGCGCTGTCGTCGCCAATCACGTTGCGAACCGAACCATTGCTGCCGGTGAGCACCAGATTGGCATTTTCGAGCAGTTCGAGATTGTTGTAGGTCTGCCCCGCGTCGAGATTGACCGTCAGCGTGCCCGGGCCATAAGCGCCGAACGAGTCGAAGTTGACCACCGAGCCGGGGATCGAGCCGTTGCCGCCGTCGAGATTGAACACGAAGGTGTTGTTCCCCGCGCCGCCGTCGATCGTTCCGGTCACGGTGCCGCCGCCGCGTGCGATATAGCGATCGTCGCCATCGCCAAGATCGAGATCGCCATCGATCGTGCCCGCGTTGGTGACGACGTCGTTGCCGCCGTTCATATAGACGCTGCCGTCGACCGTGGCGCCGGCCTTCAGCGTCAGCGTGTTCGCACCATTGTTGCCGCCGATATCGCCGCTGAAGGTGACGCCTTCGGCAATGCTGGCGTTACCGCCATCTTCGTTGGCCAGCGACACCGTCGCGCCGTCGCCGAGCAGCAACCGCCGATAGCCGTCGGTGCTCTGGTCGATGTTGAGCATGCCCGCGCCTTCGGCGGCAAGCTGTTCGAAGCCGGTGACATTGCCGGTCGAGCTCAGATTGCGCGTCTGACCCTGCGCCAGTTTGAACGCCAGCGTGTCGGTGCCGTCGCCGCCGTCGACAAGGCTGCTCACATTGCCTGTGCCTTCGAGCGTCAGCTTGTTATTGCCTTCGCTGAAATTGACGCCGCTGGCCGATGACAGCGACGCGCCGTCGCCGATGCTGAGGTTGCCGGCGATGTCGACCGACTCGAAGCTGTAGCTCTCGCCGTTCAGGGCCAGCGTGCCGTCGCCGCCGGTGATCAGACGCTCGAACGAGACCAGCTGCCCCGCGATGATCGTGCGGTTGCTCTCGGCGCCGGTGTTGATTTCGATCGTATCGGTGCCGGCACCGCCATCAGCGCGTCCGTTGAAGGTCGCCTCCGTATCGACGATGAAAAGATTGTCCGCCTCGTCGAAATTGATCGACTGGCCCGCACCCAGCGTGCCCGCGAGCGTCAACGACGCGCTGCCGGCGACATTCACCACTTCGAAATTGAACAGGTCGTTGACCGTCGAGGCCGCAGTCAGCTTGAGATTGAGCGTGTCGGTGCCGGCCCCGCCATCGAGCGCGCCCGACAGCTCACCGCCCAGGTTCAGCGTCAGAACATCGTCGCCGCCGCCCAGTGAAACGCCGCCGGTCAACGCGCCGTCGATCGTCACATTCTGGGCGCTGTCATCGCCGATGACATTTTCGACCGAGCCGTTCGAACCCGTGAGGACCAGATCCGCCCCTTCGAGCAGTTCGAGATTGGTATAGCTCTGTCCCTTGTCGAGGTTGACCGTCAGCGTGCCCGGACCATAGGCGCCGAACGAGCTGAAATTCAGGACCGATCCCGGAATTTCTCCCTCGCTTCCTTCCAAGCGGAAGACGAAGGTGTTGTTGCCGGCGCCGCCGTCGATGTCGCCGGTCACGATCCCGCCGCCCGATGCGATATAGCGATCGTCGCCGTCGCCGAGGTTCACATTCCCCTCGATCCGGCCCGAATTGGTGACGACGTCGTCACCCGCCCCCATGTCGACGTCCCAGCCGATCGTGCCGCTGTTTTCGAGGCTGTCGTTACCGCCGCCCATCGACACGCCGCCCGCGATCGTTCCGGCGTTGACGATCTGTTCGTCCTGGTCGGTTCCGGTGAAGGTATAGCCGCTGTTGCCGCTCGCCGACGAAACGCTGTCCCCGGCATCGACGTGCACGGCGATATTGGCAAGCTGCAGCGAATCGGAGTCGATATTGCCAAAGATCGACACCTTGCCCGACCCTGCGGTGCCCTGCAGCCGGGTCAGCGCCTCGAACCCGAAGAACTGGCCTGCATTGATGCGCTTCGCGATGTCGCCGGTGAGATCAACCGCGATGATATCGTTCCCGTCGCCGCCATAGGCCGACCCGGTCAGGCTGCTGCCGCCGCCGAACACATAGGTGTCGTCGCCTTCGCCAAGCCGCAGATCGCCATCGAGTTTGCCATAATTGCGGAACTGGTCGTCATAATCGCCCAGATCGACATTGCCCTGAATCAGGTTGCGATTGGTGATGCTGTCGGTCGTGCCCACAGTGTGAACGGCGCCGGCCAGGCGGCGATAGGCCTCGGCTACGCCCTGATCCTCGCGGAACAATGTTTCCGCGTGCCCGCGAATTGTTCCGTCATTTTCAAGCTCGAAGGCCGCGCCTGCCGCCCCGTCGCCGCCGACGATAACGGCGCTGGAGCCGGCGCCCATCGCCTCGATGGTGCCGCTGTTGATGACACGTCCCTTGGCGGTGTCGCCATTCAGCCCGATAAGGACGGCCGCGTTGAAACGGACGGTGCCATCATCCGAATTCGTCCATGCGCCGCCATTGGCCGAAATCAGGCCGCTGTTGACCAATGACGACACCAGCATCGGCTGATCGGGATCAAGGCGCGATACGATAAGGACGCCTCGTCCACCCATCCCGTCGACCCGGATTGTACCGCTGTTCACCACCTCATTGTGGGCACTGTCGAGCGAAACGCCGCTCACTCCGCGACCGGTCGTTTCAACCAATCCTTCGTTGCGGAAGCGCAGGCTGTTGTCGACCTCATAGCTGATGTCATAGAGGCGGACGCCGTATTGCTCGTAATCATAGAATGTTTCTTGCGCGCCGCTGTTGCGGATCGTCCCCGTGTTCACGACGTTGGCAAGCGGACCATCGGAGTTCGAGGCATCGAACTGCATCCCCACCGCATGATCATAGTCCGATGTCGTTTCGATCGTTCCCTCGTTGCGGAACTCCAGCGTTTTCACCGAGCTGCCGAGGTCGCCGACATTGAAGAAAACGCCATCGCCGTCGGTCGCGCGGATCAGCGCGGTGTTGAGGAAGCTGGTGACGCCTGCCCGGCCATAGACGCCCTTGGTGCTGACCACATCGGCATTGTTGGTAAAGCGCATACCGCGCGTCACGTTGGCAATGTCGCGCAGATAGACGCCGAAACCATCAGCATTGATCTTCGCTGAGTTGACGACCGAGCCATCGCCGACGAGCATCAGCCCGGCGTCGAGCGTCTGCGACGCCGCGACGGTGACGATGGTATCGGCGCCCGATGCTTCGATCCCGTGCATTTCGAAGCCGCTGTTGCCGTTGCCGAGAATGTCGTTCGACAGCGTGTTGGTCGCACTTGCGGCAAAGGAACGGCCATAGCCGTCGAGACCTTCGCCGCCCTCGATCGTGCCGGTCACGCCATTGGTCGCACCGGTATAGAGGAACATGTCTTCGCGATTACCAAGATCGACGTCGCCGGTGATCGTGCCCGAATTGACCACCATGTCGGTGCCATCGCCGCCCTGAACGGCGATGCGGCGGCCGTCGACCGTGCCGCCAGTGATCGTTCCGGCGCGGGTGCCGCCTTTCGAGAAGTTCCATACGGTATTGCGAAGCACCATCGTGCCGCGCAGGCTTTCGACCGCGGCGCCGGTATTGGCGCTGATGTCGCCGACATTTTCGATATAATTGTCGCCGTTGGCGGCGAGAACGCCGCTGGTGCCACCGATGATGTTGCCAAAACCGCCACTGGCCGCGCCCGTTCCACTGCTATTCTCGGTCAGGATATTATAAAGCTTCCCGTCGTCCAGCCGGACCCCGACGCCGGAGGCATCCGAATTGCCAGATTGCCCGCCCACGCTGATCTTCGTCGAATTGAAGACCCGGCCCGAGCTTTTGATCAGCGTCACGTTCGGGAAAGCCGCATTGGTCGAATTGACCCAGGTATTGGCTTCGAGAAAGATATCCGCATTGCCGCCGACAATCGCGGTGCCTTCCAGAATCTGGACGCGCGAATTATTCCTCAGCCGCAGCGATTCGGCGTTGGTCACGTCGATCAGACCCCTGAAGGTGCTTCCACCACCAACGTCGCCCTCGATAATGAGCGAGAGCTTGCCGTCGCCCCCAGCTCCCTGGTCCTGCGACGTCGACCCCGACAGGACGCGGATCGCCTGCTGTGTTTCCTTGGGCTGATCGGCCGCCGCCACCGAAAAGGTCAGCACGATCGTGCCGTCACCGGCAAATTGAAGCGGCCCGTGACGCAGGTTCATAAATGCGTTGTCGGGAAGCTTCGACGGATCGCTGGGAATGGGCGAGCGCGAGCGATTTTCGAGCGTGAGGACCGTGTCATTCCCCGACGCTTCATAAACCGTTCCGCCGTCGAATGGCGTGCCCGTCGCCGAATCCGCGCGCACGAACTGCTGCGTCGTATTGCCCTTCGGTTCGGTGAACACGACATTCTGCGTCTGGCTGGAATTTGCACGGAGCCACACCGTGTCGCGCCCCCCCGCATCGGTAAGCGGGCCGGTCGTCAGGCCGGTCAGGTCGAGGACGCCGGTGTCGGCATTGACGCGCGAGATGTCGACGACGACCCGGTCGTTGCCCGCGCCCAGCTCGACCGCGACCGGGGCCTGCCCCTCTTCCAGAACGACCGTCTGATCCTGCGCCCGGGCAGACGCCGCCATCATCAGGGGGACGAGCGCGCCGCCGAGCAGAAGCGCGGCCCGGCCGCGGATTGCTGCGCTGCCGCGGCGAGGAGAAAGGGCGGCGGAATTGATACGGTTCACTGGAAACATCCTTCGGTTCGATTGCATTGAAGCTGGACGCGCGCGAGGCGCTCGCCGTGCCGCTAGGATGAAGCGAAGGGTGCAGGCCGCGCTTTTGCGACCGATCCGGACGAGCCAGCGATGAAAATTCCGGCGCAAATTCAAGCAGGAACAGATGAAGGGTGCGCGGATCACCGTCGCGGCAAGCTGCGCACCCTTCTTTCCCGGGGAGGGAAATCAGTTGATGAGGTCGACCAGCAATTGCCAACCGCTCACGTCGTGGCGCCAGATGCGGACATAGTTGCGCGAAGGTTGCGCGCCATCGAAGGTCAATCGACCATATGTGGTTGCCAAATCCTCGGCGCGCGAAACCCGCATACCGAATCTTTGAGCTGTGGAGACGCGCAGATTATCTCCGACGGCGTCGACGGCCGCCGCTTTTGGAACCCTTCCTCGCTGCAGCCGTAAGACGAATCCGTCGTCTGCGAGATGGCCAGGAATTACCGCAGTCCCCTGCGCGATGACTTCCGCATTCAGCGCCGCATCGGCATCGATCACACCCGACGGTCGTCGACGAGGGCCGGGCTGCCCTTGGCGCATAATTGCGACCTCACCCGGCAGACCGGCCGGCGCAGACGCCTTGATCGGCAGCAGCCCATGATCGAGAAGCCAGCCCCACCGGCCATCAGCGCCACGCACCCAGACGGTCAGCGTGTCGCCGTTCATGACCTCGGCACCCTGGAACAGACGATAAGGTCCGGTGGTGAAGCCAAGGTCGCCCGAGAGCGACATGCCCGCGATTGCAGGTTTCCATTCGAGACGCACATCCGGCGTATCGACATTGCCTTGCAGGACTTCGAGCGCTGGCGCCGGGTCGGGCCGCATCAATATGCCATCGGGCGCGGCATGGCGGCGGAACGCTGGTGCGATGCCGATCCGCTGCGCGTCGGCCGCAAAACTGAGCTCAGTCGCGATCATCCGATCGACAGGATCGGCGCCGGGCTCCGCGGCTAAAGCGTATGCGACGACAAGCGGCAGGACGGAAAAGGACAGCGTACGAGTGAATAATCCAACGCCGCTTCGGAATGGGGTGACATGCGCCATTCCCCCAACCGGCCTTACTTTCGCCGCGACGTAAACCGCGCTGCGACCAGCCCCGTTCGCCCCGCGACAAGCATTGTCGCGGGACCAAGGTCAAGCGCTAAAGCCGCAGGGCCCGGACGACGTTGGATTGGAAGTTGGATCCGACCTGAAGCGCGGCGCCATCGTTCAGAAGCAGGCGCAACACCCCTTTGCCGGGCCGCTCGATACCCACGACACTATCAATGCGGACCATATGCGAGCGATGGATCCGGATCATGATCTTCGGGTCGATACGCTGTTCGATTTCGGTCATTCGCGCCCGCAAAATATAGCATTTGGTCGCCGTGTTGAGCAGCACATAATCGCGCGCCGCTTCGATCCGGTCGATCGCCTCGATAGGCACACGCACCGCGCCTCCCCGTCCAGGGACCCATATTCCATCGTCATAGCCAGCTTGGCCCCCATCACCCCGATCCGTCCCGGCGGGATCCGCTCGCACGAAGGCGTCGGGATCCGGCAGAGCGCGGCGACGGCGGACGCGATCGATCGCCATTCGCAACCTGTCAAAGCTGACTGGCTTGAGAAGATAGTCGACCGCGTCGACGTTGAAAGCTTCCATTGCGAAATCGTTGAAGGCCGTAACGAACACAAGTTCGGGCCGGCGCGGCGCATCGGCCAGGCGATGTGCCAGCTCCATCCCGCTGACTTCGGGCATCTGTATATCGAGCAGGACCATATCGGGATCGAGCTGCGCGATCTGACGCCCTGCTTCCTCGCCATCGGAGGCGCTTCCGACAACCTCGACATCGTCCATCTTATCGAGCGCCACGCGCAGCCGCGCGGCAGCAAGAGGTTCATCATCGACCAGCAATATACGCATCACGCCGTCGCCCTTTTCATTGCCCGCCGCAGCGGAAGGGTCAGCTCCACAGCGAACCCTCTGTCGCTCGCGCAGATATTGACCGCGGCATCGTCGCCATAAAAGGCCGCCATCCTGCCCCGCACGTTTCGCAGCCCCGATCCGCTCCCTTCTCTATCTTCGGATGGGAGGGCGGCCGCTCTGCCCCCATCGTCCTCGACCATCAAATGCAGCCGGTCGTCCACCTGACGGCAACGGACACTGAGCGTAACCAGCCGGCGCGAAGTCTGCACCGCGTGCTTGACGGCATTTTCGACAATCGGCTGCAAAAGAAATGTCGGCACGTGCGCGTCGAGAAGAGCGCTCTCGCAGTCGAACGTCACCTGCAGCCGCCCGGGAAAGCGAGCCGCTTCAATATCCAGATAGGCCTGCGCGATCGCCCATTCTTCGACCAGCGTCACCTCGGCCTCGGGGTCGGCCTCGAAGGTCAGGCGCAGGAAGTCGGACAGCCGCATCGTCAATCGGTCAGCTTCCGCCGACGCATTCGTGACAATGAGCGATGAAATGGAATTGAGAGTATTGAACAGGAAATGCGGGTTGAGCTGGAATCGCAGGGCGGCGAGTTCAGCGCCTTGAGCCGCGCTGCGCGCCTCGACCAAGCGTCTCGCGCTGTCCCGAACCGCATTCTCGCTAAGCCGCAGGCCGAGCGCCAAGGCATAAAATCCGTATATGAGGACGAAAGGCATCAGGCTGCGGTTGAACAATTCCGCCAGCGGCATCGACCGCATTCCCATCGACGGACCCAATATCTGCATCAATATCGCATCGATTAGCGCATGCAGCAGGGCGAGCGCCGTCGTGACAAGCGCGACCAGAGCCGTCATTGCGGGATTGGGCAGCCTCCGGGCGAGCATGATGAACCCGGCCAGCGCTCCGCAGAATATCACGCCCAGCCCCAAAGTCATCGCCTGAAGGACTTTCAGCGCATCGGGTATCGGTTTGCCCGAGGCGATGTCCTGCGCGGCCCATAGTAGAAGTACCATGACCCAAAATATCAGGGTCATCGCTGCGCCAAGCGCAAAACCCTTCAGTTTGAGGCGGAAAGTCGGGAGCCGGTTCACGGCGCGCGTCTTAGCACAGGCTGGCGTTTCGGCCGACCGGATTGGTCGCATCAAGGTCCGCGTTGGTCGAATTTCGGACGGGGATGATTTCGTCGTCGCTTGCGTGTCGAGCTTTGTCGCGTGCCCATCGCCATACCGCCCGCCCCCTGTGATTGCTCATGGAGGGCGCGACAGTCGCGCCGTGGAGAAAAGCGATGATCACTTCAGCGACGCGCCGCCGGCTGGCACTGGCTTTGCGCCTATCGGCTATATTGATACTGGGGGCGGATGCCGCCGTGATGGCATTTCGTCCAGACGCCCTCGCGGCGGAATTTGCAGCGACGGGCTTTGAAGCGGCGCAAGCGCCGCAGATTGCCGCCATTCTCGCCGTCTCGATCCTTCTCTATGCCGTCCCGCGGACAGCGCTGCTCGGAGCGATTTGCATCACCGGCTTTCTTGGCGGGGCAATTTGCGCCCATTTCCGGCTGGGCGAACTGGCCTCACCCCCGCAGTGGATATGCGTAATCCTCGGGATCATGACCTGGGCGGGCGTGAGAGGTTCGAAGAGCTGGCAGCCTTGGCTAGACTATATTGAAACTGCAGATAGGCAGTAGAGAGCAGAGGGTCGGAAGACATCGGCGGGGTGCCTTCTGACGCCCCACCGATGTCATGATCAGCACTTCTTCTCGTCGAATATGCCCATCAGCCGCTGCTTGCGCTGGTTGCGCTGGAGCATCGCTTCGGCATCCTCTTGACCGGAGCCGCCCATCCCGCCCGCTACGGACCCGGCGGCGCCCATTGCGGTAGAGGCGACCGCGCCGCCGCTACCGGCAACCCCGAGGATCGGGCTGGCGGCACCGAGCATCTTGAGAAAGCCAAGACCCTTCTTTTTCTTCTGCTTGGCACTCGCATCCGCCTGCCGCTGCCCGTCGAGCGAATTGATTTCCGCAGCCAGCGCCTCGCAGCTCATTTCCCGGTCTCCAGGCTTTACCGTTTGGAAGGCCGGTGTCTCCGCCTGCTTTTTGGCATAGGACGGCGCCGGCACGAGCAATGTCGCCGCGATCAGGCTGCCCAGTATCGACCATTGAATTTTACGCATTATCGGCTCCTTGCACATTGATGAGGTCAAAGGCCGAGCTTGCCCCGAGCTTATCCATCGCGAGAGCCGATTGCGATCAAGCCCGCCCCTGCCGCGTTCGGGCCGGCTGCGCATTCGATCGAAATGAACTGGCAGTACCAAGCGAAGAAACGCCCGCCGGGACTGTAAAGCGATCTTTGTCTTGCAAATGTCGGACTTGGTCGCGACGAGAGGCTTGTTTGTCGCGATATCGGCTAGGCGTCCTGACCGCTGACGCTTGGGCCGACTCGCCCGCCCGCCAATCTGCCCGCAACCCGGCAAGAACATGCGCAGCAATGGATCCGCCGGTTCGCAAGGAGGAAGCATGCAGGATCGCAGTTTTATCGCATGCGCCGCAGCATCGCCCGCGGCGCGGGTTTCGCTGATCCTGTGGGGTTTCGGCTTTGCGCTGGTTGCGATACTGGCCGGACTGATGGGGCGAGGCTTTTTGGTGCAGGCCATGATCCAGCTGCCCCTCTGCCTCACCGCGCTGAGCCTGGCCATGGCGCTCTTTTTTCTCTGGCAACGCCTCGAGCCGGCCGCGCCGGCGCTGCGCTGGCCGTCAATCCTCGTCGGCTGCCTTTGCGCCGGCGCCCTTCAGAGCGCCCTCGATCTTGTGCTTTATCGGTGGCTCACGGACACATTATTTCCCGAGTGGCAAAGCTGGACCAATATCGATTTCAGGCGAATTGGTTTTGTCTTCATCCTCTACACCTGGACTTTCTGCCTCAACGTCACGCTGTTCTGGGCCCTTGGCATCAGCGAGCGCGCCAAGAAGCAGGAGATGCTTGCCGCGGCAGCCGAAGCCCGCGCACAGGATGCTCGGATCGAAGCGCTACGCTTCCAGCTCAACCCGCATTTTCTGCTGAACACATTGAACGCGATATCGAGCCTGATCGTGCAGGGCCGCCCCGACGATGCCGATGCGATGACTATGAAACTGGCTACTTTTTTCCAAATCAATCTGGGCGGCGATGTCAAAACGCCGATTGCACTTGCCGATGAGATTGCGACGATCGAAGCCTATCTCGACATGGAAGCCATTCGTTTCGCCGAGCGGCTCAAGGTCGAAATCGACTGCCCGGCCGATCTTGGCAACGCGAGCGTTCCAGGCTTCATCCTCCAGCCGCTGGTCGAGAACGCCGTCAAATATGCTGTGGCTTCGTCGCGGCTCGGTGCCACGATTTCCATCGTGGCCCGTGCCGCGGACGATATGCTGACAATCTGCGTAAGCGATGACGGGAGAGCCGAACTGCCCGTACCAGAAAATGGAACAGGGGTCGGACTTCGCAACATTCGTGACCGGCTGGCCGTACTTTACGGAGAGAGGGGGCAATTGCACACGTCGGCCAGCGAGTCCGGCTTCACCGCGACCCTTCATATTCCGCTGATGCCCTGCCAAGCCCGCGGAAGTCGCGCCTTGATGCAAGTCACGGCGAGAAACCCATCCTCTGGCCGGCGTGCAGTCGGAGGCCGATCCTGATGCAGTCAGCAGCATTTACATCCATAAGGGGCATCAAGATTTTCCTCGCGCGCTTCCGAAGACACGAAGCCGGCGAACCGCGCGCCGCCTTACCCAAAAGTTGAAGGCAGAGCCGCTCAATCGAAAATGATGATGGCGGCGCTTGGGCCTTATCGATGAGGTGCAGAATGAAATTTCGCAGTCTTTTACTGGGAGCCTCGCTAGCCCTGGCTCAGATTGCCGTCTCCTCGCCCGCGCAGGCGAGAGAGCAGGTCACGCCGCGCACAGATGCGTCTCCGGACGCGGTCATACCGCTGGAACGCTGGCGCACGCGTTGGATGCTGCGCGCCGAGTTCGGTGGGGCGGAACGCAAGCTGCTGTTCGATTCCGGCGCTGGTCTGACGCTGCTCCATCCCGATGCTCTTGTGGCAGCAAAGTGCGAGCTGTGGGGCCGCGTGACCGGCTTTCGGATGTTTGGGCAACGGGGCGATGGTCCCCGTTGCAATGCCATGGATATCGTCATCGCCGGTCGCGCTTTCAGGCCGCCGCTTCTCGGCGCGATCAATCTCGGGAAGCTCAATCCTGCCGACGCCGAACTGGAAGGAATTGCCGCACTCAACATGTTTGAAGGGCGGGCCATTACCTTGAACCTTGGCGAAGGCGAGATCATCGTGGAATCTCCGGCGAGCCTCGCTGAACGCGTACACTCGATGCGTCCCTTCCCGATCCGCTTGAAGCGCGAGGTGGAGGGCACAGCGCTCGCCGTGATGGCGGAAGTGCCTACGCCGCGCGGCCCCGTATGGATGGAACTCGACTCGGGCAATGGGGGCACCGTGCTGGTGGCGAAGCACAACGCCTCGCTATTCGACTTGCAGGCTGACGCAGAGGGGCCTCAATCGGGGCATTTCAAGGTGGCCGATGGCGTCGAAATCGAGTCACAGCATATGTTCACGCCCGACATGATCATGGACGGCAATCTGGGCATGCCCTTTTTGCACGACTGGATCATCACGCTCGACTTGCGCGAAGGTCGCGGCTGGATCATCCGCAATCCGGAAGCCGGCCCCGCGCCGAAAGCGGCGCTGCCCGGCAAGAGTTCACCATGAATTAGCAATTCGAAAGCTTATCAGAGAGCATCAATGGCCGATTGCCGAAAGGCAGGTTTGAGTTGGCAAGCGGGGAATCCGGCCGTCGGATCGTAAAATCGATGCAGGCATTCGGGCAATGCACTCCATGACCTTGCGATGCGCAAGTTCAAGGCGATGAAAAACTCTCCACCATCAAATCAACAAACGCGCGCAGGCGTGGCAGGTGCCTGAGGTCGCGGTGAAAGCCGAGCCAGGTGTCCCGGCTCGGCGGATCGGTTTCAAGTTCCAGTTTCTCTATCCCCGCTGTCGCTTCAGCAAGCGGAACGGGTAAAACCGCAAGGCCAACGCCCTGCGCGCAGAGCTGCGCCTGCACATCACGGCTGTTGCTTCGCGCCGCAATATGGGCCTTCGGGAAGGTTCGTCCAAGCCAGGCAACGTCGGGCATGTCGCCAAAACCCGTATCCATCACGATCAACGGGCAGCCTGCACCGTCATCAGCAGCCGGCAGCCACGTTCCCGGCTTTGCGTAGAGGCCATAGTCCACGGTCACCAGCCTGCGCGCGATCACCTCCGGTTCGTCGAAGCCGGCGATGCGGATCACGAGATCGGCTTCGCGCCGGGCCAGACTGTAAACCCGCGCATCGGTCAGCAATTCGAGGACAACGGCCGGGTTGAGGCGCTGGAATTCGGCCATCACCGGCGTCAGCATGATGCGGCCGAACCAGTCCGAGCAGGTCAGCCGCAGCACTCCTTCGAGCGAACCGTCGCTGCCCGTGAGCTCGCGGGCGAGAGAAAGAGCTTCCGCCTCCATCACCTCCGCATGGCGAAGCATGATTGCGCCCTCGTCGGTCAGCGAGAAGCCGGACGACGAACGCTGGAAAAGCTTCGTGCCCACGGCCTCCTCCAGCGCCCGCAATCGCCGCCCCATTGTCGGCTGCGACTGGCCGAGGCGCCGGCCTGCGCCGCCCAGTGATCCGGCCCGCGCAATCGCGAGGAAAACGCGCAAGTCACTCCAGTCAAGCGGCACAGCGGACATAGCGCTTCCATTCAAAAATGAATGATCATTGTGCACTTTTAGCGGCTGTCAGTCAAAGGTGAATGCGTCCATCACCTGTGCATCAACAGGAGACCGACCATGTCCAAGCCAACCATGACCGCCGCCCTCGTCGAAGTCACCAACGGACCTTTCATCCTCCGTGAGCTTGCGCGGCCAGAGCCCGCGGCCGGGCAGGTGCTCGTGCAGATCGCGGCGAGCGGCACCAATCCGCTCGACACCAAGATCAGGGCGGGCGAGGCGGCCCACGCCCGGCAACCCCTTCCGGCCATCCTCGGGATGGATCTTGCCGGAACGGTGGTCGCAATCGGGGATGGCGTGGCGGGCTTCCGGATCGGGGACGCCGTTTTCGGACTGACGGGCGGTGCCGGCGGGCTGCAGGGCTCGCATGCGCAGTTCGCTGCCGTGGATGCGCCGCTGCTGGCCAGCAAACCGGCTTCGCTCACCATGCGGCAGGCATCGGTTCTGCCATTGGTCGTGATCACCGCCTGGGAAGGATTGGTCGACCGTGCGAAGGTCCGCGCCGGGCAGACAGTGCTGGTGCAAGGCGGCGCGGGCGGTGTCGGCCATGTTGCCGTCCAGATTGCGCTTGACCGCGGGGCAAAGGTCTTTGCCACCGCGCTGCGTGAGGATCTCGACTATGTGCGCAGCCTGGGTGCCACACCGATCGACGCCTCTGTCGAAGTGGAAGCTTTTGTCGCCGAACATACCGGCGGCGCGGGCTTCGATGTGGTCTACGATACGCTCGGCGGTCCGGTTCTGGATGCCTCGTTCCGTGCTGTGAAGCGCTTCGGGCACGTGGTGAGCTGCCTGGGCTGGGGCACACACAAGCTGGCTCCGTTGTCCTTCAAGCAAGCCACCTATTCGGGCGTGTTCACGCTGCACACGCTGCTGGCGGACGAGGGCCGTGCGCATTTCGGCGAAATCCTGACCGAGGCGAGTGCTCTTGTCGAGGCGGGCAAGCTCCTTCCCAGGCTCGATCAGCGCAGCTTTTCCATCGAGGAACTCGGGGCCGCTTACGACGCGGTGCTGGGTGTGAACGGCGCTGCGCGCCAGCAAGGCAAGATCGCGGTCACCATCGATCCGCAAGCCGACTAGCCGCAACAGGACCGAAGGCATCCCTTCGCCGCCGCCCTTTTGGTGCGACTTCCGCAAGAACCACAGGAACATCACATGACAAAGACATTCGGCTTCACTTCCACCACCGACGACGTGCTCAAAGGGATCGATCTGACCGGCAAGCGCATTCTCTTGACCGGCGTTTCGGCAGGGCTCGGGGTCGAAACCGCCTGCGCGCTCGCCAGCCACGGCGCGCAGGTGGTCGGCACGGCGAGAGACCTTGGCAAGGCCGTCAGGGCTCTCTCCGAAGCCGGACTTGATCAGGCCGCCGTCGCTCTGCTGGAACTCGATCTGGCCGATCTGGCGAGCTTGCGACGCGCGGCGGCGGAATTGCTGGCGGACGGCCATGGCCTCGACCTTGTGATTGCCAATGCCGGAGTCATGGCGCCGCCGTTCGGGCGCACGGCCGATGGCTTCGAAACCCAGTTCGGAACCAATCATCTCGGTCATTTTGCGTTCGTGAACAGCATTGCCGCGCTTATGCGGCCCGGATCGCGGCTGGTGATGCTGGCATCGTCCGGGCATCGCTTCGCCGATGTCGATCTCGTCGATCCGAACTTCGATACGACGCCTTACGAACCGTTCGTCGGCTATGGTCGTTCCAAGACCGCCAACATCCTCTTCGCTGTCGAGTTCGACCGGCGGTATCGCGCGCTCGGGCTGCGAGCGACGGCGGTGCATCCCGGCGCAATCCGGACCGAGCTGGCCCGCCACATGGGCGCCGAAAAGCTCGAATTGCTTGCCGACAGCATCAACGCGGACCTGGCGAAGGAGGGTAAGCCGCCAATGGCGTGGAAGACCCCTGCGCAGGGCGCGGCGACAACGCTCTGGGCAGGGCTCGTGGCCGAAGCTGACGCTGTTGGCGGGCGCTATTGCGAGGATTGCCAGGTGTCTCCGCTGATCAGCGATGAAAGCATCGGCTTCGGCAGCCCGGGCGTGCGGCCCTATGCGCTGGATCCCGAAACCGCCAAGGCTCTCTGGGCCAAAAGCGAGGAGTGGGTGTCGCAGACCTTCGATCTGCGTCCCGCAGCCCAGCGATAGACCGACGAGACACCCGCTGGCTGCCGTGCGCCGGACAGCCCGCAGGGATTGTCAACCGGCGCCGCAAGGAGTAGTCCCATGGACACTATCACCACCAGCGACGGAACACGCATCTTCTTCAAGGACTGGGGTCCGAAAGACGCGCGCACGATTGTCTTTCACCACGGATGGCCGCTGAGCGCCGACGAGTGGGACAACCAGATGATGTTCTTCCTCGATCGCGGCTTTCGCGTGATTGCGCATGACCGCCGCGGTCATGGCCGTTCGACGCAGACCGAGAATGGCAACGACATGGACACCTATGCCCGGGATGTGATCGAACTGGCGCGCGCGCTTGATCTCAAGGCCGCGATCCATATCGGCCATTCGACCGGTGGGGGCGAGGTGGCACGCTATGTCGCGCAGGCGGAACCGGGCCGCGTGTCCATGGCGGTGCTGATCAGCGCCATTACGCCGGTGATGATCCGCACCGGCAGCAATCCCGGCGGGCTGCCGGTGGAGGTGTTCGATGGCTATCGCCAGGCTGTGGCGGCAAACCGCACCCAGGCCTATCTCGATATCGCTTCCGGCCCGTTCTACGGATTCAACCGTCCCGGCGCTGCGCCGGTGGAAGGCACCATACGCAATTGGTGGCGGCAGGGCATGATGGGCGGGATCAAGGCCCATCATGATTGCATCAAGGTGTTTTCCGAGACCGATCTCACCGAAGATCTCAAGGCAATCGACGTGCCGGTTCTAGTGCTTCACAGCGAAGACGATCAGGTCGTGCCGTTTGCGTCTTCCGCTCCGCTGGCTGCGAAGTTGGCGAAGCACGGCACGCTCAAGACCTACCCCGATCTTCCGCACGGGATGCCGACGAGCCACCCGGACATCATAAACATGGACATTTTGACCTTCATCAGCACAGCGTAGGGTCTGCTGATGACACGATCCCTCTCCTCCTTGGTTTGGGCGGCTGCTTTCAGAAAGCGCGGGTGATAGATCGAATGACCGAAATTGGGCGCGCAGGCGACTCTCGGCGTTAGCAGATCAACTGCGTTGAATCATGTCGATCAAGGCCCTCAGCGCACCGGAAGGGTGCCGCCGGCTCGGATGGTAAAGGTAAAGGCCTTCCTCTGTCGGGGTCCACTCGTCCAACAGGGAAACAAGCCGGCCGGCCGCAATATCGGCGGCGACGCGCCCATCCGCGATATAGGCGATACCGGCACCAGCAAGCGCGGCGCGCCGCATCAATGCCGGCTCGTCGAGCGTCAGGGGGCCTGATACATCGATCATGAATCCTCTCGTCCCCTCCTGGAACTCCCAGGCATAGCTGGCGCCATTGGCAAGCTGGATGCGAATGCAGCGGTGAGCGAGAAGATCGGCCGGCACGCGCGGCATCTCTCTGCCGGCCAGATAGGCTGGCGAGGCTACGATCCGGAAGCGGACGGGACCCGAAATGGGCACGCAGGTCATCCCCGTCGGCACCGATTCCGCTTGTCGAATGCCCGCATCAAAACCTTGGGCGACGATATCGATCAAACGCTCCTCGGTGACGAGATCAATCGACACAGCAGGATAGCGGTCCAAAAATGGCACAACCAGCGACGGGAGAATCTGGTGCGCTGCTCCCGATGAACAGTTGATTCGCAGCCTGCCCGCCGGTGTGTCGCGCTCGTCGGTCGCATCTTCGATCGCTGCTCCGATCTCGCGGAGCGCCGGCACCATCCGCGCCACAAATCGTTCGCCAGCTGAGGTTAGCGCGACGCTGCGGGTCGTCCGTGCGAAGAGCCGCACCCCAAGCCGCTCCTCGACGTTCGCCACCGTCCTGCTGAGCGCAGTCGTCGAGAGGCCAAGATCGAGTGCCGCCAGACTAAAACTCCGCTGGCGGGCAACTGCGGCGACGGCCTCCAGCTCCGCCAGCCGCCCGGCTCTGATTATCCCGCTTCTTGGCATGATATGATGATTATCGCACCCCTTATCGGGATCATAGCCATAATCTACCTTTAGACCTCCCGATCATTTGGAGGTTGTTATGACCCAAACCTGGCTCATCACCGGCGGCGCACGCGGGCTTGGCCGCGCGCTCGCCGAAGCCGTGCTCGAAGCAGGGGACAATCTCGTCGCCACCGCGCGCGCACCCGAGCAGCTTGCCGACCTCGTTGCGCGTTTCCCGAATAGCGTGTTGGCGACTTCGCTCGACGTCACCGACGCGGACTCGGCCGCGCATGCCGTAGCTCTGGCCATCGATCGGTTCGGCACCCTCGATATTCTCGTCAACAACGCGGGCTACGGCGACGTCGCGCCGATCGAGGGCACCAGTCTCGCAAGCTTTCGTCGGCAGATCGAAACCAATCTGTTTGGTACAATCATCGTGTCCAAGGCGGCCATCCCGCTGTTCCGGCACCAGCGGTCGGGCCGCCTCATTCAGATCTCGTCGATCGGGGGACGATCCGGCGCGATCGGACGCGGAGCTTACTCTGCGGCGAAGTTCGGGGTTGAGGGCTTTTCGGAAGTGCTGGCGCAGGAGATGGAACCTTTTGGGGTCCATGTCACGATCGTCGAGCCGGGCGGCTTCCGCACCGACTTCGCTGGAGCCTCGACGAAGATCGAGGACGGTGATCCCGACTATGCCGAAACCGTCGGGGCTGTCGCCGCAAGGCAGCGCGTCTACAACGGACATCAGCCAGGCGACCCGGCAAAGGCCGCGAAGGCGATTCTCGCGCTCGCCGCGCTCCCGGCGCCGCCGTTGCGACTGGTGCTGGGGAGCGATGCGTTCGGCCGAGCCGAATTGACGGACCGCGCCCGGATGGACGAACTTCAACAGTGGCGTTCGCTCAGCTGCTCGACCGACTTCGAGGCGGGGTCACCGGAGAAATTGCCCCCGAAACGCTCGCCCCGTCAGGAGCTCTTGTCATGATCAACGCCGCCCCGCGATCAGCCACCCTCAATCGGCGCCGCCTTCTGGGCGTGGCCACCGTGACCGTTGCCGCAATCCAGTTCGGCCAGTCCGCGAACACCGCTCGCGCCGCGACGCTCCTGCCGGGTGTCAGCGACTTAGGTCCACTCCGCCAGATTGATGCCGGTTCGCTCTCCGTGGGGTATGCGGATTTAGGCCCGGCGGGCGGCACACCCGTGATCCTACTTCATGGCTGGCCTTATGACATCCAAGCCTTCGCCGAGGTCGCGCCGCGGCTCGCCAGCGCAGGACACCGCGTCATCGTCCCCTATTTGCGAGGGTATGGCAGTACGGTCTTCCGTTCGCCCGACGCGGTGCGGAACGGCCAACAGGCTGCGCTCGCCTTCGACTTGATTGCGTTGATGGATGCGCTAAAAATCCGCCGCGCGATATTGGGCGGCTTCGACTGGGGTGCCCGCACGGCCGATATTGTTGCCGCACTCTGGCCGGACCGATGCTTGGGCCTGATAGCGGTCAGCGGCTATCTGATCGGCAGCCAGCAGGCCAATGCCACGCCATTGCCCCCCAAGGCCGAACTCGCCTGGTGGTATCAGTTCTACTTTGCAACGGAGCGCGGCCGGATTGGCTATGAGACGAACCGCCACGCCTTCAACAAGCTGATCTGGCAGATGGCGTCGCCCCAATGGCATTTCGACGCTCGCATTTACGAGCGCTCGGCGAAAAGCTTCGACAACCCCGACCATGTCGCAATCGTGATTCACAATTATCGCTGGCGGCTGGGTCTCGTAGAAGGCGAGACGCACTACGAAGCAGCCGAAGCAGCGCTTGCAGCGACTCCACCGATCGCGGTGCCGACGATCACCATGGAGGGCGACGCCAACGGCGCGCCGCACCCCGAGCCAAGAGGCTATCGCGCGCGTTTCACTGGCCCCTACGAGCATCGCTTGATCGGCGGCGGCGTCGGTCATAACCTACCGCAAGAAGCGCCTGCGGCCTTCGCTGACGCCGTGCTTGCAATCGCGGACATGGCCTAAAGGTGGGTTGCGGGAATGGTCGCTAGGCTGCATGACAGAGCTCAATGAATGACGGCTTTCAGGACCGCGACAAAAACCGAAAGAACGGCCAAAATCAGGCGCATGGCCGACCCCGTCTTGTCTTTTCGGCACCCCAAGCGTCGGGCAACGACGGGCCCGGAGCTACCATAACAGGCGCTTCAGCAACCATCCATACACGTTTACGTTTATTGCACATATTTCACTTATTGCGTTTACTGGTCCAGCTATATATATAGCCGGCCCCGGCAGCGAGGAGAATGAAATGAGCGATCAGGAGCTTTCCCAGCGGCCCCCTACCGAAACGGAAGTGCGACAAGCGTCGGAGGCTGCGCGTGCGCTTGCCAAGGCCCTCACGTCGAAGGGCCTTCCCTTCTCCGTACAGCGAAACGGGAACCGGACCGAGGTGGACCTGTCGCCAGCGCTCGGACAACTGGTTCTCGACGTGCTGACCCACGTTGCCCGCGGCGAAATGGTGACATTTGTTCCCTACGGAGCCGAACTGACCACGAAGGAAGCGGCCGACCTGTTGAATGTGTCGCGTCCCTTCCTGGTGTCGATGCTGAGCGACGGGAAGATACCGTTTCACAAGGTCGGATCGCACCGACGCGTGCGGGCAAGCGACGTGCTCGCGTTTCGAGCGCAGCGCGATGCGGAACGAAGCGGCGCGCTTGCCGATCTTCAGCGCCTTGGCCAGGAGTTCGATGCGGATTGAGGTGCCTAGCCGACCGTTTTGTCGTCGTTCTCGACGCGAATGTGCTTTATCCGTTCAGGGTAAGGGACGCCCTGCTTCGGTTCGCCGAGGCAGGGCTGTTCCGCGCTCGTTGGTCGCCAACAATTCTCGACGAATGGCGCCGCAACCTCCTTGCCCAAAAGCCCGGCTATGAGACCAGTATCGATGCGCAAATCGAGGCGATGCACGTCGCCTTTCCCGAGGGCTGCGTGATTGGCGGCACCGGCCTGATCGGCAGCCTCGATCTGCCAGACGCTGACGATCGCCATGTTCTGGCGACG
Organism: Sphingopyxis sp. P1IMeth2; assembly: GCF_900185685.1. Taxonomy (NCBI): domain Bacteria; kingdom Pseudomonadati; phylum Pseudomonadota; class Alphaproteobacteria; order Sphingomonadales; family Sphingopyxidaceae; genus Sphingopyxis; species Sphingopyxis sp. P1IMeth2. Next base: position 946,479 of record NZ_FYAT01000001.1, on the reverse strand, counting down.
GCGATCCGCGCCGGTGCCGAGCATATCGTGACCGAGAACTTGAGAGATTTCCCGGACGCGAAGCTCGACCAATATGGGATCAGCGCGGTCTCGGCCGACGATTTTCTCGCGAGCACATTCGAACTTTATCCCGCCGAGGCCCTGTCAGCGCTCGCGACGATGCGGCGCTGCTACACGCGGCCGCCCTTCACACCGAACGAGTTCATCTTCGATCTGCAGAAGAAAGGCCTGCCCAAGCTCGCCTCGATGCTGCGCGAGAATATCGACCTCCTGTAAGCGATTTCGCAAAGGAAAGAGATAGAACCCGTAAGCCGCTACGCGCCAGCGCGAGCTTCCATCTCTGCGATACGTTCCGAGCAAATGGCGTGCACTGCCTGGCCAAGCTCCTCGACACGCCCCGCAAGCCACACCAGGTCCGCTTCGCTGATCCGATAATGTTTCGAGTAGCGGGCCTTCACATAGGCTTCCTTGAGCTTCTCGAAGCGAGCGCGATCGGCCTTCAGCTCACGCGGCCACGCGTCGACAAGACGCATATCGATCCGCTCAGCTTGCGTCCGCAGAAAGCCGAGATTGTGAACGTGGGGCGAATAGAATGTGCACACCAACAGGACGCAGTGGTACAAGAATTCGGTACTCTGGTGGAGGTCGAATGCCGCGGGCTTAAGATAGCCCTTCTCCCGACCCATGGCTGACAACTCGAACCGCTGCATTGCCAGAGGAAACCACTCCTCAAAATATTCCTTCGCCATCGCCAACGCCTGGTCAGGCGTCTTCGGCTTCGGCTGATGCAAGGCCTTGTCGTCGGCCTCGTAAAGCGCAATCCCGTCGCGCGCGACGTCCATGAAGAAATAGCGCCCGTGCGCGAGCCCGTCGTTCACCTCCTGCAGGGTGTGGACGATGAAATTCACCGGGGTCTTGAGGGTCCGGTCGATCAGAAGTTCTCGGGTCAGCCGGTCGTCAAGCTTCGACCAGACATCGAGCTTGTCGATCAGCCGCTTGTCGCTGACGATGATGAGCAGGTCGAAGTCCGAGCGATAGCCCTTGGCGGTGTGCGGTTCGTCGACCCAGCCGCCGCGCGCATAGCTGCCGTAGAGAATGATCTTGTCGATGCGCCCCTTCTTCTTCCAGCTCATCGTGCCGAGCGCAATGGCGTCCTCAAATTCTTCGAAGATGATCGCCTTCACGCGCTCGAGCTCGCGCTGCTTGTTGGCCGGGAGATGGTCGAGATCGTTCCGCATCGCTCCTTCCTTCTGTGGGCACATGCTTGCCCGATGGCAAGCGCGGTCAGGTCCAGATCGGCACCTGATGCCGGATCCCGGATACGAAAATTCCCGTCGGGGATGCCGAACGCCCGTGCCTTGTCGACGAGATTGTCCTGGATGCCGGTGCCCGAGAAGACGATGAGCCCGGTGGGCTGGCGTGGATCAGCCGCTCGTTGGCTTGAAGGGCGCGGCTTTGCGATCGCGGTCCCGTCGGGGCGGACCGCCCCCTGCGGGATTTTGCGCGCGTCGGCGCAGCAAGCGGCAGCGCGCCGGTCGAGGCCGCAGTGCGGAGGAATACCATGTCGGCATGGCGGACATGCACGCGGACTTGCCAAAATGTTCTTCCTATGTTCTCATTGATGCATGAACAGAATCGATACCGCCCGAGTCGCCGAAACACTGCTCACTGCGCCCGGCTGGGCGCGCGTGGGCCTTACCGCACCCACCCGCCATGTTCGCGTCGAGGCAGCGTTCGAGCTGGCGCGCGCGATCGCAGAAAGCTTGGGCGAGAATGGCGAGCCCGCGCATATCGACCAGCTCGGGCTGTCGCTGTGACGTGGGCGGCTGGACCAAAGACGGGCAGCGGCGCGCCACACATCTGTTCGAAGCGGCGGCCTGGTATCAGGCGGTCAGGCCCGTTTGCCGCTGCGGGCATGGCGCAAGCTTCGATCCCTATGGCCTCTGGTGGCTGTTCCAGCGCAAGATGTGGGACGATGATCTTGGGCGCGCCCGCGAGAAATTCTGGTGCGCGCGCTGCAAGGCGCGAACGGGCAAGCGTATACGCCCGGTCCGGCTCGACCTGGTCGAGCCTGGCAAGGACGACATTCGGCTGCCGATGCCCGACGAGCGCGAATGGAAGCGCGCGCTGAGCCGCTTCCGCGCCTAGCCAGCGAAAGGCAGACCGATGGATATCGAAGGTAACGACGCCCTCATCGGCATCGGCAGGTTCCATCGCGTGATGATCTGGGACGGTGTGCGCGAGCGCGAGAAGGAGCTCCACTGGGGTTTGCCTTCGCGCGATCCCGATGTCTTCCAGATTCCGCTGCTCAAGTCCGAGACCGCGATCATCGATCGCCCCTGTCTGCTGCTTGCCGATGCCTTCGGATTGGTGAAGCAGGGCAAGACAATCTATTCGGCCAGCCTGATCGGCGAACCGTTGATGGGCATCGCGGCGGTCTGGCGACCGGAGAGCCGCGAATGGCCGGGCAGTTTCGCGGCGCTCACCGTCGCTGCCTACGACGATCTCGCACCTTATAAGGACCGCCATGTGGCGGTGGTTCACCCCGAGGATCTTTTCGACTGGCTCGAGCGCGCGCGACCGCCGCTGGACATGTTGCGCCGCTTCCCCAAGAATAGCTTCAGAATCGCGCCGCCGATCCAGCAGAGCTTCGGGGTCCTGCTGGGGGCAGCCTGACCGTGAGCCTCCCCTGACCTGGAGCCGTCAATGTGCAATCTGGTGACGCTGAACAGCTCGGTTGACGAAGTAGCATCCTATTTCAGGGCGCGCCGGCCGCAGGCCACCAATGTCTCGCCAGGCGACGTCTATCCCGGCGGACAGGGTTTCGTGGTCCGCCAGGACGGCGGCGAGCGCGTCCTGCAGGCGATGACCTGGGGCTTCCCGGTGCGGCTCAAGCATATGAAGCCCACGAGCAAGCCGAAACCCGTCAACAATGCCCGCGACGACAAGCTGATGTCCTTCTGGCGTCCCTGGTTCACCAACCCGGCGCATCGCTGCCTCATTCCCTTCACCTCCTTCGCCGAAGCCGAAGGCGAGAAAGGACGCATGACGCGGACGTGGATCAGCGTCACCGACCAGCCGCTTGTCGCCTGGGCGGGTCTCTGGCGTCCGAGCGATGAATGGGGCGATTGCTATACGGGCGTGATGGTCGATGCGACCGAGGAATTGTTTCATATTCACGACCGCATGCCCGTGATTCTGCACCCCGAAGATCATGAGGCCTGGCTCCAGGCGCCTGCCGAAGAGGCGATGGCGCTGGTCGCGAAATATCCCGCAAACCGCCTCGCCGTCGAGCGGACCGACGTGCCATGGTTCAGCCGCAAGGCCCCGCCGGCTGACACGCCAAACCTCTTTCCGTGATGCGGTTCCGATGACCGATGAACCCAGGTGGAAGCGTCGCGCCCTTGCTATCGAGTTCTGGCTCGCCGCAGTGATCGTGGCGGGCTCCTTCATCGCTGGAATTATCGGCGCGGTTCGGTCGCTCACGGGCGACTGACTGCATAGCTCGCGCAGCGGGGACATCGCATCGCATGGCCGTCAGGCCGATAACGTGTCAAAATGGTCCCATCTTCTACTCGCACAGGCTTTACGTCATTTCTCGGGACGTTAGACCGTTGGAACCGATAGATTGCCGCGCCGAGGCAGCGAAGACTGCCGTCCGGCGTGCGATATCAGGACCCGTCGGTGACTTGTCCCAATCTCGCGCGTCCCGGAGAGGAACCGGCGGCGTTCGACCCAGGGAGCGGACCGCGGGCAGCCGGGTCGGGAACGCGCCAGCGGCCGATTATCGACGTGAAGCAGTTTTATTTGACAGAGGAACTCGCGCACGAAATTTCAGGCGCCGGGCATGAAGACCATCTTTTTTCGGCGCTCGCGAAAGCCGCAGACCGTATGGGTTTTGACCATTTCGCGCTCGCCTTCGAACGACGCGGCGGCGAGAACGCGTCAATCCTTGTCCATAATTATCCCGAGGCCTGGGCGCGGATTTATATCGGCCTCGACCTCCGCTCAACCGACCCGATCCGGCGCGCCGGCGAGCGATCGCTCACCGGCTTCGAATGGCGCAATGTCGACCATTTTATTCCGCTGTCGCGCGGCGATCGGCAATTTCTCAGCGTCGCGCGAGAGAGCGGCGTCGGCGACGGATTCACCGTTCCGCGTCATCTGCCCGGCGAGGCGAGCGGATCCTGCTCTTTTGCCGTGAAGCCGCGCGCCGACACGCCCGGCCATATGCTCCATGTCGCAGAGATCATCGGTGCCGTTGCGATCGCGAAGGCGCGCGAGCTCGTCGGCACGGCCCCTCTGAGAGGACGTTCCATCCTCACCGAGCGGCAGCGCGAATGCGTGCTCTGGTCGGCGCGCGGCAAGACCGCCGGCGAGATCGCAGATATTCTCGGGATCAGCGAGGAGACGGTGGTGCGCCACCTCAAGATGGCGCGCGATCGCTATTCGGTCCATTGCCGCTCGATGCTGATCCTTTGCGCATTGTTCGACGGTCTGATTGGCTTCTCCGACATCTACGACTGGTGGCGCCCCGACTAATCCGGCGGTCCAATCGCAAAAGGCTTGCCCATAAATGGGAATAGCCGCCCCGCGGGATTGGTGGTCTGAAATGAGCTTCCAGCAACGAAGGACATTTCATGACCGATCAATCCCCGCGGGCGCCAGCTGCGCCCGGCGACGCGGCGCTGCGCGCCATGTTCGCCGCCCGCAAACACGTGTTCATCGACCGGTTAAAATGGGATCTTCCTGCCCTTGACGACCGCTTCGAGCTCGACCAGTTCGATAATCCGCAGGCCCGATATCTTATCCTTCTCGATCCCGACGATCTGCGTCACCGTGCATCGGCGCGATTGCTGCCCACGACATCGCCGCATCTTCTCGGCAACATCTACCCGCACCTCTGCCCGGACGGCGCGCCCTCTGACGAGAGCATCTGGGAGGTCAGCCGCTTCTGCCTCGACCCGGCGCAAACGGCGGCAGAGCGTCTCGACGCGCGCAATCAGCTCGTCAGCGCCCTTGCGGACCATGCCCTTCACAGCGGCATCCGCGAATATGTCGGGATCGCCGACACGCGCTGGTTCGCGAAGATCAGCAGCTTCGGCTGGTCGTGCCGCGCGTTCGGCCCCGCGCGGCCCGACGGGGCATGCCCGATCCTCGCGTTCGGCATAAGGATCGATGAGGACACGCTTCCCGGGCTGCAGCGGACGGGAACATGGGCGCCGCTCGGGCTCAGACTCGAAAGCGGGGAGCTCGCACCATGAGAAGGGCTATCAACCACGCCGCCCGTGGGCGCCTCGTCAGCGAGCTCCGCCGCGACGGATATTGCATCCTGCATGGGGTCGCACCCGCGCCTGTGCACGCCCTCGCGAAGGATCTCGAGCCGGTCTTTGCCGAAACGCCCTTTTGCCAGGGCGACTTCTACGGACGGCGAACGAAGCGGTTCGGCAGCCTGTTGCGGCGCTCGGGGCACATGGCCGATCTGGTGCTCGATCCTCTCGTTCTGCCCGCCGTCGAGGCGATCCTTGGAACGGGATGCGAACGCATCCAGCTCAACCTCACGCAGGCGATCGAGATCCACCCCGGTGAAGTGCGGCAGTTTCCGCATCGCGATCAGGACATGTGGCGCGGGGCAGACGGCAGCCAGGAATATCTGGTCAATGTCCTCTGGCCCCTGACGCCCTTCACCAGGGACAATGGCGCGACCGAAATCTATCCGGGCAGCCATGGCGTCAGCGGTATGGCCAAAGAGGATCCCGGCCCTCCCATATATGCCGAATGCGAACCCGGGTCGGCGATCTGCTTTCTGGGATCGACCGCGCATGGCGCTGGCGCGAACATCAGCGAGAATGTCCGGCGCGGCTTGCTCGTGAGCTACAGTTTAGGATGGCTGAAGCCCTATGAAAATCTGTGGCTGGCTTACCCACCTCACGTCGCAAGAGATTTTCCGCCCGGGCTCGCGGCGCTAGCGGGCTATGCGCAGCACCGCCCCAACCTTGGCAATTATGAGGGGCAGTGCCCTTCCATCCTCCTGCAAGACGATCCGCCTGGTCCAGTCGGCGCCGTCGATGCGCTTCGTCCCGACCAGGCCGATGCCGTCGCCGATTTTGCCGCCGGCCAAAGGAACGCCCAATGAGCCCCGCGCATGTGTTCGAGCCGACCTATGAAGCGGTCAAACGGCGCCTGATGACGGGCGCATGGCCGGCCGGCGCGAGGATCGAAGCCGCGCGCGTCGCCGATGAACTTGGCGTCAGTCTGACTCCGGTGCGCGACAGCCTCTTCCGGTTGGATGGCGAACGCATGGTCGACTTCCGACCGGGTGAGGGTTTTCATGTGCATCGCCTCACCGAGACCGAGTTTCGCGATCTTCTCGAACTGCATCTGGTGCTCCTGCTCGCCGCGATTGCGACGGCACCGAATGCGGCCGCAGCGACGGTGTCTGCCGACCAGCCCTATCCCGACCGGATCGCCGATCTGTTCCTCGCCATCGCCGAACGAACTTCGAACGGCGAGATCGTCGCGAGCATAGCGGCGATCGGCGACCGGCTGCAGTTCTCGCGGCACTTCGATGCGGCAATCCTCGGCGACGTAGAGAGCGAGTACCGCCGGATCGAGACCGCAGTCGCCGATGCCGAACCGCAGGCCGCGGTCCGAAATTTGCTGCTTGGCTATCATGAGAGACGGGCGCACGAGGCGGCGCGCTATGCACGGATGCTTGGCGCTCACCAGGGCGGCCAGGCTTGATGCGCGAGACCGCATCCCACACTTTTGCTTGTCAGCGCCCCTCGCACTTGACATGATTCAGCGGCGCAGAAGCATCGCTGGCAGCTCCTGCGCGAAATCTTTCGCCAGGCATTAAATGCGCCAGTCCCTGACCGGACCGGCGGCCGAACCGGACCTGGATCGCACACGCGACCGAACGGCGGCGCAGCATGGAGAGACGGGCATCCCGCCGCGGCGGGATGGCGCCGCTCGTGCCTGCGGGATTTTGTGCCGTGCCCTCCTGTACCTGCGGCGACCGCGCCCCGTCGCGTCATCCCTTTTCGGTGTCGTCAGCGTGCCACGCGCATCCCGACGATCGTCCGGTGCCGACCGAACAGCGATGCGTATCCGGGCAAGATCTGGAGACGGCGTACCGCACTCACCGCGCGTCGCTCTTTTATTTCCTGCGCCGCAAGGCGGGAGCAGAGGAAGCGCCCGATCTTGTACAGGAAGTTTTTGCGCGCGCCGCAGGAAGCGCGCAGCGCGACCGGCTCGCCAACCCCGGCGGTTTTCTGCGCCGCATTGCCCAGAACCTCTTGATTGACCGGGCGCGCCGCCGCAAGTCTGCGCCCACGGCCCTCTTTTCGCTGCGCGAAGAAAGCGATGCGGCAACCCCGGCGACCCAGGAATGGAATCTCGAAGCCGCTGATCTGCTGCGACTTTATGAGCAGGCGGTTGACGCCATGCCGCCGAAGACACGCCGTGTCTTTCTCATGCACCGGGTGGACGAGTTCTCCTATCGCGAGATACATGAGCAGCTCGGCATCAGCATCGCGACGGTGGAATATCATATGATGAAAGCACTCGGTCTGATCGCAAAGGTGGTGGACGGCGAACAATGAGCGGAGCCGGCGGCGATGATTACACGGTCGATGAAGTCGCACGGGCCTGGCTCGTTAAACTGCGCGGCGGTGATGGAGATGCACTCCGCGACGAGTTCGATGCGTGGCTGCAGGCATCGGCCGAGCATCGCGAAGCCTATCGGCGCGCAGAGAAGCGCATGGCCGCGCTCGCGATCCTCAAGACGTCACCGCGCCACGGAACGGCACATGCCGACGCGCGGCGCGGCCGGGTTCGCGGCTGGTTCGCATGGGGCGCTGCCGCCACCGCGCTCGCGCTTCTGATCATCGCAATCGGGGCCGCAGGCGCCCCGCTTCCCGGCCAGCCTGGCGTCGCAGCAAGGGCATTCGCCGCCGAACCCATAGAGACGCAGCGCGGCGAGATCCGGACTTTCCGTCTTGCCGACGGGTCGAGCGCGACGCTCGACACCGACAGCCGGCTCGACGTTGCGTTCGCGAAGGACACACGCAGCGTTCGTCTGGTCAGGGGACGGGTGCGGCTTTCGGTCGTGCGGGGCGATGTCCCGCTGAAGATCGAGGCGGGGCGCGGCGGGGCGATAGCCAATGATGCCGAGATCGATCTCAGTCTCGACGCGGAGGGGACCGTCGTCGCATCGCTGCGCCGCGGCGCGGCCGAGGTGCGCGCGGATGGGGATAGCGGAGAGGCGAAGCGAGTCGAGGCGGGAAGCGCGCTTGCCTATGGGCCGGGCAAGCGGCTCGCGCCTGTCGCGGCGCCGGCGACGGTCATTCCGGCCGGCTGGCCCGCGGGCTGGGCGGACTATCGGTCGATCAGGCTCGGCGCGCTCGTCGCCGAGGCCAATCGCTATGCGGCGGTCCCAATCGTCATCGACGATAGCGCGATAGCCGCACGCGAGGTGTCGGGCCGCTTCCACATCAGTGAGACCGAGGCGTTTGCCGAACGGATCGCAATGCTGCTCGACCTAGCGGTCGACAGCCAGGCGGACGCCATCCACCTCAGCCGCCGATAATTTTTTCATCGGGCGGCTAAGGTCGCTCGGCTTCTTTCGTCAATGCACCCCCACTGGCCGCCCTGTCTGATGCGCGGCCGAGAATATCGGGGGAGTAATAAAGTTGAAAAAGTTCCGTTTTCTGACCGCGCTACTGGTGGGGAGCGCTACCTGTCTTTCACCGGCGGCCGCGAAAGCCAATCCGTCGGAGCGCCGGTCCTACGATCTGCCGGCACAGGACCTCGGCGACGCGTTGCGCAGCGCCGCCACGCTTGCCGGAATCGAGCTTTACGCATCGTCGCGCGATCTCGAGGGCAAATCCGCACCGCCGCTGAAAGGCATTTTGTCGGTGCGCGAGGCAATCGAAGCGCTGCTGGCGGGCAGCGGCCTTATCGCAAGGTTCGAGGCGGGCGCCGTGATCATCTCGGACGGATCTCAAGCGGCCTCGCCGCTCGCCGCGAGCGAAGACGAAGCGATTGTCGTGACCGGATCGCGCATCGCAGGGGCCGCCCCGGTCGCTCCACTGATTCGCGTGACGGCGGAGGATATCCGCAAGGCCGGCCAAAATGATCTTGGCGAGGTCGCGCGCAGCCTGCCGCAAAATTTCGGTGGCGGGCAAAATCCCGGCATCGGCAACGGCCAAGGCGCTGGTAACGAAAATGCCAACGTCAATGGCGCTTCGACGTTCAACCTCCGCGGCATCGGCCCGAACGCTACGCTCACTTTGCTGAACGGCAATCGCTTTGCCTATACCGGCGTGTCGTCGGTGATTGACGTCAGCGCGATCCCGGTGTCAGCGGTCGAGCGCATCGAAATCAGCGCCGATGGCGCGTCGGCCATCTATGGCGCTGACGCGGTCGCGGGTGTCGTCAACATCCTCCTCAAGCGCGATTATGAAGGCGTGTCGGCGATGGGGCGGCTCGGCGCCTCGACCGATGGCGGCAATTTCCAGCAACAGGCCGGACTGGTTGGGGGCTCGGTATGGGCTTCGGGCGGCATCATGGCAGCCTATGATTTCACCCGTTCCACGATGATCCGCGCGGGCGACCGCAGCTATACCGCCGCTGCAAATCCGGCAACGACCCTCTTCCCCGCGCAGCATCGTCACAGCCTGCTTGCGAGCGGCCATCAGGTGCTCGGCGAGAATGTCACCCTCACCGCCGACATGCTATACAAGCGCAGCCGCAATCACAGCGTGACCGCATTCACGCTCGGCTCGACCCCCGAGACATCGGGGTTCGATGCGGTGAGCACCTCCGAGATTGTCGGTATCGCACCAGGGCTTGCGATCGAGCTTGGCGGCGACTGGACCTTCAAGACGGCGGGCTTTTTCGGCACCGACCAGACGGGCGGCGCGACGCGGCTCTTCGCGGGCGGCGCGGAGCTCGCGCGCATCGACCGACACTTCTTCAACCGCAACATCGCCATCGAAGCGGGATTTCAGGGACCGCTGTTCGCACTCCCCGCGGGCGAGGTCCGTCTCGCGATCGGCGGCGGCGCGCGGCGCAATTTCTTCCGGTCGGTGGCGCCGACGGGAACGCTCGCGCGGCGCCGCGACAATATCTTCGCCTATGGCGAGATTCATATTCCGCTGGCGGCGCCCGCCGAGGAGATCTCGGGGCTGCACCGTCTCGCGCTCACGGCGGCGCTGAGGTTCGAAGATTATTCGGACGCCGACGGGATCGTCACGCCCAAGCTCGGGCTGGCGTGGGAGCCCATGTCGATCCTGCGGCTAGGGCTTTCATGGGGCCGCTCGTTCAAGATGCCGACGCTCGCCCAGCAATATAGCGGCTACACGGCCGTTCTGGCACCTGCGTCGCGCTATGGCGCCGGCCTTCCGGCGACGGCGACAGTGCTCTACGCTGCGGGGCCGGACAGCCGTATCGGGCCTGAGCGCTCGGAAAACTGGACGCTGAGTGCGCAGCTGACCCCGGTCCAGGGCCTCGACCTTACAGTGTCATGGTTCGATATTGATTATCGCGACCGCGTCGCCACGCCATTCGCCTCATCCGCGGGCGCGCTCGACAATCCGGTTTTCGAGGATTCGATCACGCGCGCGCCCGGAGCGAACCTGCTCGACGAGATCATTGCCGGGGCCTTGCCGCCATTCCAGAATGTAACGGGCGCCGCCTATGACCCGGCGAATGTCGTGGCCTTTCTGGATCTGCGCGACCGCAACATCGCACGTCAGCGCTATAGTGGCGTTGATTTCACGGTCCGCTATCGCTTTCCCCTCGGCGGGGGCGAGTTCTCGCTCTCCGGAGCTGCGACTTTGCTGCAAAGCCGCCAGCGAATCCGACCCGACGCGCCATGGACGAAGCTGGCTGGCACGATCTTCCATCCCGCGCGCCTCCGGGCCCGGGGCGGCATTGCCTGGGCTGACCAGATGGTGTCGGTCGCTGCTTTCATCAGCCATTCGGGAGCGCTCGACGATGACCGCCGCGCCACGGCCGTGCGGGTGCGCGGTCTCACAACATTCGACCTCAATGGCGAGCTGGGGGTCGCGAGCGGCACCCGGGTGACGCTGAGCGCGCTCAACCTTTTCAACGCCAAGCCTGCGGCGATCTTCACCGCGTCGCCCGCAGAAACCCCCTATGACACGACTAACTATTCCCCGGCGGGGCGGTTTCTCGGCATCACGCTTCGGACCGAGTGGTGAGGATGCGGTATCCGCTATTATCTGCTCGGGCCAATTGGCTGGTATGGGGCGTGATTGGCGCCGCTGCCGCACTGATCTCCTCTCCGACTTTGGCCGGGGGAAGACACTGGACGCTCGACGATCAGCTGAGCGTTCCGGAGCTTCGAGCAATCGCTATCTCCGCCGATGGCAAGAGGGCTGCCTATGTGACGCGCATCGCCGACAGGCCAAGCGACAAGACGGTCGCGGTATTGACGCTGGTCGATCTCGCGACCGGCGCGAAGCGCGAGATCTTGCGCGCGGGCTGGATCGACCAGCTCCGCCGCATTCCAGGAAGCGAGGCGTGGAGCGCGCTGATCGATCGCGGCGAAGGAGTCCAGCTTTACCGGGTCGAGCCTGACGGACGGGTCGCACCGATCATCATCCACCCGGCGACGGTGCGGTTTGGCGAGGTCGACGGCTGGCTCCTGCCGGGATTTGCGCATTCCCCGCTCGGCATCGGGGTCAAAGCCTATAGCTGGTCGCCTGACGGTCTCTGGCTCTTTTACATTCTGCTCGACGCCATCCGCCCGGAACGCGGGGTGCAGCATGACGAGGAGATTGCCGAACAGCGCGGGATGCGACGACCGCGCGGACAAGCGACCGCCTCGCTCTACGTTCGCGCCGCCGACGGTTCCATCCAGCTGGTTGCCAAAAGACCGCGAAGCGATCTTCGTTCGATCTTTTCGAAGGGCGACGTCAACTGGTCCGCGACCGGATTCGAATATGTCCTGATGGATGCCGAGGAAGGCGGCCGCCAGCGCAAGCGGACGATGGCCTGGTCCTTTGCCGAAAAGCGATCGCGCGAAATCGGATCGACGGTGCAAGTTGCGTCCTGGATGCTGCCCGGCCCTCGTGGCGGACGTCTCACGGCTGAAGGGGTTGGCGGGAGCCGCGAGATCGTCGAGACAGACCAGAATGGCAAGCGATACAGCTATGGTCATTTCCCCTTCTCCATCGGGCACGGAGCCGGCTTCGGCGGTTTCCGGACGGCCGATGGGCGCCGCGCGATCGTCAACGCGCGGACGATTGAGGATCCGCGCTATGGGATAGCCGTGATCGAGGCAAAGGGATTGCGGACCATCTGGGGGAAGGCGAGCCTGATCCAATGCGATTTCACGCCAACGCTCCGCAACGGCGCATGTATCGCGGAGGGGCAGAGTCGGCCGCCCTCGATCGTGACGATCGATGTCGACGCCGGCAAGGTGGAACAAGTCGCATCGGTATCGGATCAGCATGACGAAATCGCGCCGCTCGAGGTTACACCGCGAACCTGGACCAATCGCTACGGCCACAAGGCCACGGGCTATGTCATATGGCCGCGCCATTATGTTACGGGACGGCGCTATCCCGCGATCGTCATTACGCACGGTTACGACGCCGATCAGCGTTTTGCCGTTCAGGAAAACCAGTGGGAATATCCGGCGCAAGTGCTGGCCGAGCGCGGATATGTTGTTCTCCTGATCAACATCCCAAGTTCGCGGTTCAACAAGGATCTGCACGATGCCGATAGGGCATGGGCAACGGAGCGCGGCCTAATGCCACCTGAGGAGATGCGGAAGCTTCTTTGGCTGACAGGGGTCGCGAGCTTCGAGACCGCTATCCAAGAACTGGCCGCAGCAGGGGTAATCGACAGGGAGCGCGTCGGTATCGCGGGCTACAGCCGCGGATCCCAGCTGGTGAATGTCGCGATGACGCAATCGAAAATATTCCGTGCGGCGTCCAGCGGCGACGGTGCCTATCTTGAGCCTGTGTATGAGCCGGACATGCCCGAATCCTACCGTGCGGTCTTCGGCGGATCACCGTTCGATCCGAAATTTCTGCCAAATTATCTCGCGCTGTCGCCGTCGCTGCGCACGGGCGAAGCGTGCGGTGCTATCCTGCAGCAAGTCGCAGCGCCGCACGCCGGCGCGATCGATTTCTACCGGGCACTTCGCGCAGCCGGCGTGCCGACGCAACTGAGCCTGTTCCCCGGAGAGGATGACAGCTCGGACGAAACCCACATCTTCCACATTCCGTCCAACCGGATGGCCGCGATGCAGGAAAATCTCGCCTGGTTCGACTATTGGTTGAAGGGGGAACGTGACCCTCTATCCCCTTCGGCGAGCCGCTATGCGGAGTGGGACAGGATGAGGGATGCCATTCCGGCGCGTTGTCGGGCCGATGAGCGCACCGGTGCCTGATCATCGACCTAGCTTCGTCCCTCCCACCAGCGCACCCAGGTTTCGGCGCCACACAGCGTGAGAATCCGGTGGTCGCGACCGTCGTCCTGCCAGGCGGCCTCCGCTGTACGATCGAGATAGGCCGGGTCGAGAAGGCCCGCTTCGACCAAGCGGCCGCCGCGTAATAGGTGGAGCGCCTGTGGCATCCGCGCGTCAAACACGCGTCGCAGAAAACCACTCGGGCTACCCTTGGTTCGCCGCTCGTGAACGAGCGGCGGCAAATCAGCGGCAAATGCCGCCCGCGCGACAGCACGATCGCGGCTACCCCTTACCGCGTACCAGGTGGGAATCGACAGACCGAGCTCGAGAATGGGCTGCGAAAGGAGCGGTGCGATCTGAGGCGACGCGCTGTCTCTCGGATAGAGCTCGATGCTCTTCTGCGCGCGGGCGAGCATGGCCACATGGGCCTTCTTGCCGGGGAGCGCGCCGGTTGGGGCCGCCAGCCACGGGTGACGATCGCTTGCATCGAGGGCCATCTTCCCGGCCTCCGTCGTCAGGCCAGCGAGATCCGCTCGGATGGGGTGAGGGTGGCGCCGCTTCCGCACGCGCCGCCAGCCGTGCGCCCACACGCTTGTGAGCGGCGACCCGGTAAGATCGGCAAGATAACGCGCGGTCGCAAACAGTCCGGGCATAGGCCCGCAGGCGAGAAAGCGGTCTGCCAGCGGCGCAGCGCTGTGCATGTTGCAGAAGATATTGTCGCCGCCATTCCCAGTGAAATAGGCATCAACACATTTCTGATCGTGGAGTTCGGCATGAACAGCTGCGATCGCCTGCATGAGATGCGAACCACTTGGTATCGGACTGTGAGGCAGAACGGGACGCGACAAATCGACCGTTCCCGCATCGTAAAGGCGCGCTTCAAGTCTGCTGCCAAGCTTGGCGGCAAGCGCTCCAGCGTAGCGCCGCTCGTCGCCATCGGTCCCAGGCTCAGCCATAGTAAGGCAGCGGAGACCTGGCGCGCGAGGGATCGCTGCCGCCGCGACAATCGAACTGTCGACACCCCCGGAGACGCCGAGCAGTATAGAGTCGAAACAGCTCGCCCATGCGCCGACCGATGCCTTGACGACGGCCCGCAACTGCTCTGCGGTTTCTTCGAAACCGAGCCGGGGACGATAGCGAACATGCGTCCATGGCGACCACGCCATGTCTATAGCGGTGCGGGAGTTCGTGGCGGTGAGCCGCTCACCCGGCAGCAGTTCCTCGATTCCCGCAATGCCGGTCTTACGGCCAAGCGCGTCGACACTGGCGAACATCCGCGCGAGCACCGAAAAGTCGATCGCGACGGATCCCGGTTTGGCAAGAGCGCCCATGTCACTGGCAGCGCGGACGCTGCCGCCCGATCGCTTCAGATAACAAGGAAGCATCCCAGAGGGATCGCGCAACATGCAGACTCCGCCGCTCGGCTCGGCAAAAAGCGCTACATATCCGCCCCAATAATCCGCAAGCAGCGACGCTCCGCGCGTCGCGACCGCCCTTCGCTGCTCGTCGGGATCGAGTTCGATAATGCGGCCGCAGGGGCTTTCGCGGCGAAACAGATAGCCCGCAATACAGCCCTCTCGCCCGAGCGAGACCAGCGGCAGCCCGCACCAGACCCGCATGTTGGGGGTCGTATAATCTGGCACTAACACGCCCTCTGCCAGCGGAGAGAGGCTGTGGGCGCCAATTTCAGCGCGGAACCAAAAGCTCATGACACGGCTGCAATCGGTTCGAAGTTCATGACCCGGTCGAGCGGGTCGCTCAAGAGGTAGTCGCCCGATTGCACCCAGCAGTGCGCAGCGAATGGAAGCCGGACCCCGATGACGAGCGTCGACCTCAAGCTGCGACGGGCGAGCATCGAACGTAAAGCGACAGCATTGGCGAGGCACTGATCCTGTGCTTGGGAATAGCGCGCGGCGCGCTGAAAGGCGGCAATGAGCGGAATGCACTCCCCGATATCCGAGAGACCATCTGGCGACGGCATAAACAGCGTCGACATCTGTTCGCGCTTCACTCTTCGCCGCGCGAGAGCCTGCGCGGCGAGCATTTCCACAACGGTGGCAATGCGAGGTGGTGGAAGGGGGCCCTCGAGCAAACTGGACGTTGCAACTGTTGGCAGGAAGGTTGGCACCGCGGGCTCGCCGCGCTCTATCAGACCTTGTTCGGTCAACCAAGAGACGGCTTCGGGACTCGACTCGCCGGCTAGGAAATCCGAAAAATATCCGGCGGCCCTCCCCTCCAGCAGAAAGTATCGGCTTGCCGCGATATCCAGAAAGATAATGCGCTCCCCGATCGCGCAATAGCGGAGCGAGGAGCGAGGTCGATAAATTGACGCGGCGCACGGCAAATCGGCGTGCAGCCGATTTCCTTTTGCATGCCGCATCGGTCAATCCTCGTCGCTGATGCCGCCTTGACGGACTTTCATCAACGTCTGGAGATCGACGGGCCCTTCGAGATCAACGCCGCGAGTGGCCGTGAGCGCCTCACCGAGGTCGATGATCTGGGTCTCATGGGTATTGCTTTTCATCTTTAGTCCTTCCTGAAAGGCTCGAGTTGGCGAAGGGCGTGCGGCGCCCCCGGGCGCCGCACGCCGGACGCTTCAGTCGTCGGCCTGGATGCCGCCATTGCGGATCTTCAGAAGGGTCTGGAAGTCGACCGGACCCTCGACGTCGACGCCGCGGGTTTCGATGCGCGCATCGCCGAGATCGACGATGTTGTTTTCGAGCGTTTTCATGGCATTTCTCACTTCAAGACGCGACCAGAATGAGTCGCATTCATGAAGTTATACCCCGGTTTCGGGGGCATCCATTTTATAATTCATTTATAATCGGATACCAGGTCATAAAAAAGGCGACCGAGCCAAGGAAATGCACGTCGGGGCGCATTCCGCTACCTTTAGCTTTCGCCTGGACATGCGTAGCGGAACCCGGTCACACACCTCATTAATTTCGAAGTGCGGGTTTTCATTCAGGATTGTATGGTCGATTGGCAACGACAACTGGAGCCGGAATTGGATGTTCCAGCGTTCTCGGTCAGCGGCGTGAGCTCCGGAGGCGGGGAACAGCCGCGCCGGCCTGGTCGAGCACTGACATGCGCCGGATCGATCGCCAGCAACTGCGGGACAGCGCCTGAATCAAGATCAAGACAATGCGGCAGGGCAAGAATGGTCGCGGTCGCCCTGAGCCCCAACGGAGCGACGATTATGCTGCCGGCACGCTTGCGGCCTTGCTCGTGGAGATCGTGGACGAGCGCAGCCGCATGGTGATATCGACCAAGGTGAAGCCCCAAAGCCATGGCGTGTGCGATGTCTGGGGCATTGACGAACCTTGGCCGGAAGGATGCGAGCCGAAATGATAGTTGCGCTTGTTCTCGCGGCCGCGGTCGTTCCTGCGGGCCAATCCTTCGATTGCACGCCCACGGCCGTTTGGGATGGCGACGGGCCGATCTGGTGCGCCGAAGGGCCGCACATTCGCCTGTCGGGCATCGCGGCGCGCGAAATGGACGGCTCATGCCGTCCCGGCCACCCCTGCCCGGCCGCCGACCCCGTTGCCGCCCGCGATCATCTCGCCGAGCTCGTTGGCACGCCGCAGGGCAAGTTGCGAACCGGCCATGTGAAAGTCAGCGGCCCGACGATGCACTGCCGCTCCGCGGGCGGCGCCGGGGGAAACCGGACAGCGGCCTTTTGCGTTTCGCCGAAGTCGGGGGATCTTTCGTGCGCAATGGTGCGGAACGGATATGCTGCCAAGTGGGACCGCTATTGGCAGGGGCATCGCTGCCCATGAAGGATCGCGCCACCGTCGCTATCGGCCTGGCGCTCGCGACCGCCGCAGTCGGGACCTTCGCCTACGCTGTCTGAAGGCGGCTCGTCGGCTGAATCGACTCTTTAACCCCTTCGTGGCAGTCTTCCGACATGGGCAAGAGGGGCAACAGCAACATAGGAACGATTGCGCTCGTGGCGCTGTTTGCGTTCGTTGCCGGCAAGCTGTCGAGTGAAGATCCGAAGCGCAGCGCATACGTGGCACCCCAGGCTCTTGTTGGCCAGGCGCCAGCCAATTACGATCCCAGCGCCTCTTATGCCGAGCCCGAGCCCTTTGCGCTCCAGCCGCAGCGCTTTGTCTCGGACGAACCGCAACGGGCCTTCGGAAGTCGGCCCTTTCGCAATTGCCGGGAAGCACGCGCGGCTGGCGCTGCTCCTGTTCGCATCGGCGATCCCGGCTATGCGCCGCGGCTCGATCGCGATGGCGACGGCATCGGTTGCGAGTGATATCGCCCGAGTATGAACTGTAGGCCTGTGCGCTCCACGCCGAGAAGGAGCACGTGGGCGCGCAGGCCACAGTTCATCGCCGAGCGGGTGCATGTCTCGGCCATGACGCGCGACATCTTGGACGTCGAGCGTTGGCGGGCGATCGCCGATAGCTTCAATCAACTTCAAGCGGCCAATGCGTGACTGCCTCACGGAGCGTTCCATCTCGCCACCGCCGAATACTGTTTCAAATTTGCCCGCGCCGCCTAGGCGCGACTTCTGAACTCCAACTCCGGGAAACCCTCGGCCGCCGACTGATCGAGCGCGTCATAATATAGGTTGGCGCCGCCGAAATAGATCAGCACGCGTGCACCCTTGTCGTCGCGATTGGCGCCCATCATCCATGAATTGACCTTGTCGCCTTCGGCCATCAGTGTCTGGCCATGGATATTCGCGGTCGCCGCGGTCCATTCGCGTTCCGCAGCTTCGCGTGGTTCGAAGATATCGAACCCTTCATTTTCCATCTTGGCGATGCAGCGCGAGATCCAGATGGCATTCTGCTCGATTGAGGTCGGCAGGTTGGCGAATGGCGCCTGCGGACCAGTGACGACGAACATGTTGGGGAAGCCGGCGACGCATACCCCCATGATCGACGAGGATTCGACCTGCCATTTTTCCCGCAGCGTCTGCCCTCCTTCGCCGCGGATGGGAAACGCTTCGAGCGCGCCGGTATAGGCCTTGAAGCCGGTCGCCAGCACGATGATGTCGAATTCATAATCGGCAAGCGTAGTGCGCACCCCCGTCTCGGTAATCTCGACCAGAGGCTCGCGCTTCTTGATATCGACCAGATGGACATTATCGCGGTTGAAGGCTTCGAAATAGCCATGGTCGAGCGGCGGGCGCTTGGCGAACAATGGATAATCGTCAAAGCTTGGCGTCAGCAGGTCGGCGATCGCGGGATCCTTGACCCGCTCGCGCATCTTGGCAGCGATGAAATCGCCTGCGATCCGGTTGGCTTCGGGGCTGGCAAGCAGATCGTCGAAGGTTTCGAACACCCAGCGGAAACTACCGGTCCAGTTTTCCTCGAAAATCCGCTGCCGTTCCTCTGGCGGAGTATCCAGGACGTTGCGCCCGACCGGACTGTCAAAGGCCATGCCGAAGACATGGTTGCGGCACTTGGCCACGATCGCCGGGTAATTATCCTTGATCTCCTTCTCCCACTCGGCAGTCATCTCTTTCTGCATCGCGGGCAGGACGTAGTTGGGCGTGCGTTGGAACACCGTCACGCTTGCTGCGGTTTCCGCAACGACCGGTAGCATCTGGACGGTGGTCGCGCCCGCACCGATGATGCCAACCTTTTTGCCCGCATAATCGAGCCCCTCTTGCGGCCAGCGCGAGGAATGAAAGATCGGTCCTTGAAAGCGATCCATCCCTGGGATTTTCGGAATCATCGGTTCCGAGATCATCCCCATACCGCTGATGAAATATTTGCACGTATAGACGTCACCGTCGCCCGTCGTGACCCGCCAGCACCCGTGCGAGGCCTCATATTCGGCTTCGACAATTTCGGTGTTCAACTGGATGTGCGGCCACATGTCACACCTGTCGGCGACGAAGCGCATGTAATTTTGCGTTTCCTCGCGGCCTGGATAGCGCTTGGACCACGACCATTCCTGCAACAATTCTGGCGAGAAGGTCAGGCAGTAATAATAGCTTTCGCTGTCGGTCGCAGCGCCCGGATAGCGGTTCCAGGCCCAGGTGCCGCCTATATCGGACGCACGGTCGAACACGCGGATATTCAGCCCGATCTCGCGGAGGTAATGGATCAGCGCCAGTCCGGCAAAGCCGGCACCGATGACGATCGCATCATAATCGAACGCCTCTCGGTCGTCGCGATTTCGGGTGGCCAGGCTTGTATCGGCGTTCGTCGTCGTCATCACTCTCTCCAATCATCCGACGGCGCCTTGTCCGACGCTCGTCATTTTGCCTCAGGGTTCCTGTCGCACCGCCACCCGATCGGGGTCGGCGACCCCGATCTCGGCCAGAATCTCGCTTCGCGCCGAATCACGCCGCCACATCGTCGGCACGACGACCTCGGTGTCGCCGAAACGCGGCGCCGGATGCGGCTGCAGCCGCCCGTCGGCCTCCAGATAGCTGCCCCGCGCCCGGTTGTGCGCGTGCGTCGGGGCTTCGGCCATGGTCAGCACTTCGGTGTAGCAGCAATCGCGCAACTGCAATTTGTCGGTCCAGGCAGCCCGGGGTGCCGAGGCAAAAATCTCTGCCAGCCGCGCCTTCATCGCCGGCCAGCGGCTCTGGTCGTGCTGCGCCGCGAACAGGGGGTCGCCCGTAAGCCCCAGCGCGTCAATCAACCGCGCGTAAAATTGTGTCTCGATCGCGCCGACCGCGACAAACTTCCCGTCGGCGCAAGCATAGCAGGCATAGAAGGGGGCTCCGCCGTCGAGCAGGTTCCGGCCGCGCCCCTCGTCCCACATCCCGTTATGGGCGAGCGACCACATTCCCGCCATTAGCGCCGCCGACCCTTCGGCCATGCTGCAATCGATCACACGTCCCCTGCCGCTATGCCGCGCCGCCAGCAGCGCCGCGACGAACCCGAAGGCGAGCATCATCCCCCCGCCGCCATAATCGCCGATCAGGTTCAGCGGCGGCGGCGGCGGCTCGCCCTCGCTGCCCAGCGCGCCGAGGCAGCCGTTGAGCGAGATGTAATTGAGGTCGTGTCCTGCCATGTCGGACAACGGGCCTTCCTGCCCCCACCCGGTCATCCGGCCATAGACGAGCGCCGGATTGCGCTGCATCAATATATCGGGACCAAGTCCCAGCCGCTCTGCCACGCCTGGCCGGAACCCCTCGATCAAGCCGTCGGCGGTTTCGGCCAGCCGGGAAACGATCTCGACCGCCTCGGGCTGCTTGAGGTCGAGGGTGATCGAGCGCCGCGAGCGCAGCAGCACGTCTCGACTCTGATCCTGGGCCAGCGGGTCGCTGCCGCCGGGGCGATCGATACGAATGACCTCGGCACCATGGTCGGCGAGCATCATGCCGCAAAAGGGGGCAGGACCGATGCCCGCCAATTCGATGACCCGCACGCCATCGAGTACCGGCCGCATCGAGGTCGTATCGAGGCGCTGGACAGGCGTCATAGGGGCCGCTTTCGGGCGATATGATAGCGCTGCCTGCATCGAGCCGCGCGCGTCGCACGCGCGAGCGAATGGCTTACCATGCTCTGCAACGGCACCAGATCGACAGCCCGGGCCAAGCCAACTCTCCCAATAAACCGGCGCCGCCATCGGCATCCGTCTAATTTATTTGCTAGCGTCTAGCAAATGAAATATCAAGCGTAAAACTGGTTGGTTATTATCTTGATTTTATTAATTTAAATGAGATTCGCCAAGCGAATCAATATGCGATGCCAAAGGCCTTGGCGGTGGAGCGGCGGAACGCTTCGAACTGTTTAGGCAGATCGACGCTGCCGGGTGCGACCAGCCACTGATAAATCGTCCCGAAGATGAAACTGCAAAAGCCGAAAGCATAGCATTCGGCATCGACCGACGGGTCGATCTCGCCGCTTGCGATACCTTCCTTCACCCAATGCGCCACGTCGCGGCGATAAATTTCGTGATACGCTGCAAGATGGTCGCGCACATCATTGTGCGAGCTGATCGATTCAAACCACAGGATGTACATCGCCTGCATGTAACCCGAATGGCTTGCCAGAAAGCCCTCGACCGCGCGCAAGGCCGCCAGACACGCCTGCGCGCCGCCGCGGGTGCCCACCTTGTTCGCCAGCTCCTGCGTCCAGCCGGTGTTGAAGTGCAACACCAGTTGCCCGAACAGTGCATCCTTCGAACCGAAACGGCTCGATGCCAGTCCGCGCGAATAGCCGGCGCGTTCGCCGACCGCCTTCAACGTCGTCGCGTGGGTTCCTTGTTCGATGATCAATTGCATCGCGGCATCGAACATGCGCGCATCGGACAGCGCAGTGCGCTCCGCCTGGGTGCGGCGACTGGCGCGCGGCTTGGCGCGTCCCTTGACGGGCTCGACGCGATGGCTTTCGGTCACTTCGCGCAGCGACGCCTTGCCTTTCATCGAAGACGGTGCGTTCATGAAAATTCGTCAACCCTTTCAAAACCCGTCCGGCCGTTTGCGACCGCGGCACGCAGGGCCTGCTTGTCAATCTTGCCGACGCTGGTCAATGGTAGCCTGTCGGCATGCGCCCAATATTCGGGAATCCAGAAGCGCGCGACCCGGCCCTGCAACGCCGATCGCAGACCCGCAAAATCGGGACGGGTGCCGTCGATAGTGGTGACGATTGCCAGCGGCCGCTCCTCCCAGCGTGGGTCGGCAATGCCGATCACCGCGGCCAGATCGACCCCGGGCAGGCTCGCGACATGGTTCTCGAGCTCGGCCGACGGAATCCATTCGCCACCCGATTTGATCAAATCCTTCAGCCGGTCGGTGACCTGGACATAACCACGTTCGTCGATCGTCCCGGCATCGCCGGTGTCGAGCCAGCCGTCGCCGGTCAGGACGCCTGCACCGGCGCCGCGGTGATAACCGCGCGCGATCCACGCCCCGCGCAACTGCAGTCGACCGACGCTCCGGCCATCCTCGGAAACCGGTTGGCCTGCGTCGTCGACCAGCCGCACCCGGACCCCCGCCACCGGACGCCCACTTTTGGCGCGCAGGCGGCGTGCCTCGTCGGGCGGAGCATCGGCGGGCGGATGCGACAGCACACACAGCGGGCTGGTTTCGGTCATGCCCCAACCCTGGATCAACGGGATAGCCCAGCGGCGCTCGACATCGCGGATCAGCCCCTCCGACACCGCCGATCCGCCAGCCACGATAACCCGAAAGCTGGTCATATCGACCGGATCGCTCGCATCGGCGAGCAGCAGGTCGTTGAGGATCGTGGGAACGGTCGCGGTAAAGGTCGGCGCGGTCGCGCGGATCATCGCGCGGATCGCCTCGGGCTGCAAATGGGGGCCCGGCAGCACGAAGTCAGCCCCGGCGAGCCAGCCAGAAAAGGGCAGGCCCCACGCATTGGCGTGAAACATCGGCGGCAGCAGCAGAATCGTATCGCTCTCGCGAAGCGCAAAGGCATTGGCCGCCATCGACGCCATACTGTGCAGGAAAATGGTGCGATGCGAATAGACGACCCCCTTGGGATCGCCTGTCGTTCCTGATGTATAGCAGGTCGCCGCAGCGGCGGCTTCATCGGGAACCGGAAAATCGGCAAGCGGCGCGTGCTCGGCAACGAAGGCCTCATAAGGCGTCCAGGGTTTTTCCAACTCCGCGAGTCCAGTCGTATCGCCGGTGACGATGATACGCACTAGCTTGTCCGACGCGTTCATTTGCGGCAGCAGTCCCGCCAGCAGCGAACCGTCGGCGATCAGAAACGCGTCCTCGGCATCGGCGATGATATAACGCAGCTGATCGGGATGCAGGCGCAGGTTGAGCGTGTGCAGGACCGCCCCCATCGCGGGAACGGCCAGATAGGCCTCGAAATGCGCAAAATCATTCCAGCTGAGCGTCGCGACGCGGGTGTTCGGCCCGACGCCTGCGGCCTGCAACGCCGCCGCCAGCCGGCGCGCGCGTTCGGCGGTCTCGGCATAACTGCGCCATGTCACCTGTTCGCCATCGAACAGTCCGATGCGGCTGTTTGCGTAAATCCGCTCGCCATGCGCCATGATCGTCGCAGTGCCCAGCGGCTCGTGCATCATGGTCGCGTCCATCACGCCATCCCCTCAGCCGCGGCGATCCGCCGTGCGGCTTCCAGCAATGCAGGAACGTCCTTCTCCAATCCGCGCTCATAGGAGCCATCGACCTGACCCTGCCGAAACAGTCCATAAGCGCCTTCGACGATCGCGGCGAGCCGCCAAAGCGCGAATGCCTGGAAATATCCCAGATGGTCGATCGACAGCCCGGTCGCATTCGACCAGCGCTGCGCCAGCTGCGAACCCGTCACCACGCCGGAAAGGTTCGACACGCGCTGGACGAAGGCGAAGCCGAGCGGCAGACGTTCGTCGCGGTTCCACATCGCGGTGACCAGCCCGACATCGACCATTGGATCGGCGAGCGTCGCCATCTCCCAATCGAGAATCGCCCGCACTTCCGGTGCATCGGGGGCCAACAGAAGGTTGTCGAGGTGATAATCGCAATGAACGATGCGCACTGCTTCCGGCTCCGGAGCGTTCTCCGCTAGCCAGGCGCCGATCGCCTCGATCAGCGGAAGGTCGCGGACGGCATGGGCGGATCGCACCGCCCGCCACCGCTCGATTTGACGGACCACGAAGTTTCGCGCCTTTTCGATGTCGCCCAGACCGGCAGGCACCGGCGCGATCGCATGGACGCTCGCCAGCGCGTCGATGAGGGCGTGGCCGATCGTATCGCGCGTCGCGACGGTGTCGGGATAGGCGGGCGGCAGGGCGTCGGTGATCGCCGTGCCGCCGACAAACCGGGTCAGCGAAAAGGGCGCGCCGAGCACCGCCGGATCGTCGCAAAAGAGGATCGGTTCCGCAACTGGCGCCCTGCCGGCGATTGCCGAGGTAACTCGATACTCGCGCGCAATGCCTGCAGCCGCCAGGTCCGACACGGTATCCGCGGGCGGATGGCGAAGCACCATCGGTCCTTGCGCGGTTTCGACCAGACTGGTCACATTGGCATTGCCGCCCGTCAGCCGCCGAACGATCCGTGCTTCGGAAATTCCGGCTTCACGCTCCAACCAGCGGGAAAGCCGCTCGGCCGGATCGCTTACAACCTGCACAGAAGTCCGCCGTCGTTCGAGATGATTGATCCGGTCATGTAGGGCGACCCCGCGACCCACCAGACGACGTCGGCGAGTTCCTCGGCGGTGCCTTCGCGGCCGAGCGGGATGCTGGCGACCAGCTTGGCCTTGGCGCGCGCCGAAATGCCCGCGGTCATCTCGGTCGCGGTAAAACCCGGAATGACATAATTGACACGGATCCCACGCCGCGCGAGTTCGACCGCCAGCACTTGCGTCAGCCCGGCCAGTCCCGCCTTTGACGCGCCATAGGCGGCGTCGCCGGCAAAGCCGCGCAGGCCGACGACCGCGCCGATGTTCACTATCGATCCGCCTGCGCCCATATGCGGCAAGGCACCGCGCACGAAGTTGAGCGGCCCCGACAGGTTGGTATCGAGCACCGCCTGCCAATCGCCCTGCGCCAGCGAACCGATCAGTCCGCCGCGATGCAGGCCGGCGTTGTTGATCAGGACATCGATCCCGCCCCACCGCTTGGCAATTTCCGCACAGCAATCCGTGACCGATGCCGGATCGGTCACGTCGGCAGCCACCCCGATCGCGGCCTTGCCGATCGCTTTCGCCCGGGCTTCGATATCGGCGCCGCGCGCTACCAGCGCTACGCGATCACCCTTGCCGGCCGCCAGCCGGGCAATCGCCAGGCCCAAGCCTCGCGATGCCCCGGTGACGACCCATCGGCGCGGCGCAGCTTTCGTCGGTGTCGTCATCGCCGGCTCGCTCAGAAGGTCTGGGTCACGGCGACACCCCATGTCCGGCGCGGACGCGGCGCGGCATAGCTCCACACTCCCTGAACATCGTAACCGATCGTCCAACCCTTTTCGTCGGCCAGATTCTTCCCAAATAGGCTGATGGTTGTCCGGTCGAACCGTACGTTGATCGAAGCATCGACCAAATATTGGCCGCTATTACGCAGGTTCGGGTTGTTGAGGAATGTAATCTCGTGCGGGCCGATATAGTGGACGTCGCCCGAGATCCACGCCGACGCGTTGCTGCCGATATCGGCCTCATAGGTCCCTCCAACGCTCCAAGTCCATTTCGGCGCGCGGCGAATCTTGAGGAAGCTCGCGTCGATCGGGGTCCCGGTGCTGTAAATGTCGCCCATGAAATCCTTATATTTTGCATCGAGATAGCCAATGTTTCCGTTGAGCGTAAAGCCGTCGACGGGGCGCGCGGTCAGATCGAGCTCGAAACCCTTGAGCTCGGCTGACGCAGCGTTGATCGTTCGGTTTTCGCGTCCGGTCGAGGTTCCCGGCGCCGGGACGTCGAGGTCCTGCTGCATGTCGTTATATTTCATCAGGAAGGCGGCGCCGTTCAGGCGCACGCGCCCGTTCGCGAACTCGGTTTTGAAGCCGGCCTCGTAATTGTCGAGGGTTTCGGGGTCATAAGGAATTGTAGCAGCGCCGATCGTCGACGGGCGCCCGTTGAACCCACCACCTCGATAGCCGCGCGACCACAGGGCGTATATCATCGCCTGATCGGTAATTTCGTAGCGAAGCGAAACGCGCGGCGTAAATTTCGACCAGCTCGCGCGAACCGGATCGGCCATGACGATCGCGCCTGGCGCCGTTCCGACCGGATTTTCCTCGACCGTCGTGTCGTAAAAGAAGATCGGCAGATCGTTGACGATGCTCGACTTCTTGTCCTTGGTGTAGCGCGCGCCGACCGTCAGTGTCAGCCGATCGACAATTTCGTAGTCGGCTTCGCCATAGATCGCCCACGATTTGTTGGTCTGCCTGACGTCCTGCGCGCTGGTGAGGAGCGCAGGCCCGGCAAAACCGATATAGTTCTTGAGGTTGATCGTGTAGGCCGAATCCCAAAGATAGGCACCGAGAACGAAGCTCAGCGGACCCGATCCGCCCTTCGTCAGGCGCAGCTCGTTGGTCGTCTGCCGCCAGCGCGCCGGCCGATCGGTGTGATAGAGCGTCTGCGGCCCGGCATCGAAATCCTGGTTGATCGCTTCATTGGTTTTCAGCCAGCCGAAAATATAGTCGACCTGCATGTCGGAGCCGAGATCGTAGCTGGCCTTGGCGATGGCCATATCGAGTTTGAATGTCGCGTTCTTTTCAAGCCGGCCATCCGAAACGCTCGTATAGCGGTCACCCGATGTCGGCACCCCCGGGGCAGGCGAACATTGGCTGTAGGCAACGCAGAACAGATCGGTCGGCCGGTTGACCGCCAGAAGTTGGGGCGGATCCTGCTTCGTCTTCTGGTGATCGTAGCTGAGCTGAATGTCGAGCTTGTCGGTAGGTTCGAACAGCAGGGCGCCTGAGACGGCGTAGAATTCCGATCGCTGACCGTTCTGGTTCTGAAAGCTGTTGAAGATATAGCCGTCGGATTTTTCATATGCGCCGCTGACCTTCACCGCAACATTGTCCGACAGTCCGGTGCTGGCGACCCCTTCCACCTTCCAACTGTCAAAGCGGCCATATGTGATCCGGGCCTTGCCGGTCAGGTCGTAGGTCGGGCGCGAGCGCGCGAGATTGATGACCCCACCGGTCGCATTGCGTCCGAACAGCGTCCCCTGCGGCCCGCGCAGAACTTCGACACGGTCGATATCGATCGCTTTCAGCAGGCTGCCCGAGCTTTGGCCGATATAGACATCGTCGAACACCACGCCGACCGCGGGATCGACCGATTTCTCGACGTCGGCAACCCCGATGCCGCGAATATAGACTGCAGCTACGCCGCCTGGTCCCTGCTGGGTATCGTCGATCACGATGTTAGGCGACGAGTCGGCAAAATCGCGGACATCAGAATCGAACCGCCGATCAAGCTCGCTCGCCGACAGCGCGCTGATCGATGCCGGCACGTCCTGCATGCTTTCTTCGCGCTTGCGCGCAGTGACGACGATTTCTTCGAGGCCGCCGGACGAAGCGGCCGGCGGTTCGCCACCAGCCTCCTGCGCGCTCGCGGCCGATGCCGGACAGACTATCATTGCGGCGGTGGCGAGCAGGCGCACGGATTTGACGCGATCGATCATGGTCATTTCTCTCCCATCGGCGGGCGTGTGATTTTTCTCGCGGATGCGCTGTGCAAAGCTCGCGAGTCACGCTCCGATTTCAGAATGACCCACTTGGTTGTTTTCGACAAGCAAATTTTGATAGCGCCGCAATTTAGGCAGAAGATGATAAGGCCATATATTTGTTTAATATCATTTTTTCGCCTATTTTTCGAGATCAAAAATATTGTTGCTTGTTCTCAACTAGTAAGTGTGTAACAAGATTCGCTATCAAAGAGACGGATTGGGAGAGTGCAGAATGACAGGCCGGCTGAACGGTAAGTCGGCGTTGATCTCGGGCGGCGCAAGCGGTCTGGGCGAAGCGCAGGCGATCCTCTATGCCCGCGAAGGCGCCGCGGTTCTGATCGGCGACGTTCAGACCGAAAAGGGCCGGGCGGTGGTCGATACCATCACCGGGGAAGGCGGCAATGCGGCTTTCATTCATCTCGACGTGACCGACGCCGCCAGCTGGGCTGCTGCGGTTGCCGACGCCGTCGCGCGGTTCGGCCAGCTGACGACGCTGGTCAACAATGCCGGCATCTTCCACCCGGGCGGGATCGTCGATGAGACACAGCAAGGCTGGGACCGCATGATCGCGATCAACCAGACCGCGGTCTTTCTGGGGATGAAGGCCGCTGTTCCTGCCCTGCTCGCCGCGGGCAATGCGGCGATCGTCAACATAAGCTCGCTCTACGGCCTGATCGGCAGCCCGAACGCCATTTCCTATCACGCCTCCAAGGCCGCGGTGCGCGTGATGGGCAAAGCAGGCGCTCTCGAATTCGCCAAGCAGGGCATCCGCGTCAACACGATCTTCCCCGGGCAGATCAAGACACCGATCCTCGGCGACATCACCCCCGAACAGGATGCGGCGATCAAGGCCTCGATCCCTATGGGCATCGTCGGCGAACCTATGGATATCGCCTATGCCAGCCTCTATCTCGCATCGGACGAAGCGAAATATGTGTCGGGCGCCGAGCTCTGGGTCGATGGCGCATGGTACGCGGGGCAATGAGCGTGGACATGCGCGCAAGGACCCTTGACTGATGGCCTGGGATTTTTCGACCGACCCCGAGTTCGAGGCGCAGCTCGAATGGATGCGCGGTTTCGTGGCCGAAGAGATCGAGCCGCTCGACCTTGTTTTTCGCAACCCCGGCGCGCACGTCGATCCGCGCTCGCCCGCGGCGCGTGCCATGGCGCCGCTGAAGGAAGAGGTCAAACGGCGCGGCCTGTGGGCCTGTCATCTTGGCCCCGAGCTTGGCGGAAAGGGTCTCGGCCAGCTCAAATTGGGTTTGATGAACGAAATTCTCGGCCGCAGCCGCTTCGCGCCGACGGTGTTCGGGACGCAGGCGCCCGATACCGGCAATGCCGAAATTCTCGCGCGCTTCGGGACCGAGGATCAGAAGGCCAAATATCTCCAGCCCCTGCTCGATGGCGAGATCGTCTCCTGCTATTCGATGACCGAGCCTCAGGCCGGCGCCGATCCCGCCGAATTCACCTGCCGGGCGCGCCTCGACGGCGACGAGTGGGTGATCGACGGCGAAAAATGGTTTGCCAGCCACGCCTGTATCGCCGAATTCCTGATCGTCATGGTCATCACCGACCCCGATGTCCCGGTCCATCAGGGCTCGACCATGCTGATCGTGCCGCACGACACCCCTGGATTGGAGATCGTGCGCAACACCGCAGTCGGGCCAAAGGATGAACTCGGAAGTGGCGTCCACGGCTACCTGCGCTTCACCGGTTGCCGCGTGCCGGAGGCGAGCCGCCTTGGCCCGGTTGGCGAGGGCTTCAAGGTCGCACAGTCGCGCCTTGGCGGCGGACGCATCCACCACGCAATGCGAACCGTTGGCATGCTCAACAAGGCGATGGACTATATGACCGAGCGCGTCGTCAGCCGAACCACCAAGGGCGAAAGGCTGGCCGACAAGCAGATGGTGCAGGAGAAAATAGCCGACAGCTATACGCAGATCCTGCAGTTCCGGCTGCATGTGCTCTACGCTGCCTGGCTTCTCGACCGCGACAAGTCCTATACGCGACCGGTACGACGCGAAATCAGCGCGATCAAGGCAGCGATGCCCGGGGTGCTTAAGGACGTAGTCTATCGGGCGCTGCATCTCCATGGCTCGCTCGGCATGTCGAACGAAACGCCGCTGATGGATATGTGGCAATATGTGCCCGAAATGGGCATCGTCGATGGTCCGACCGAGGTTCACAAGGTCGGAGTAGCAAAGGATATCTTGCGCGATATCCGCCCGTTCGACGGCCTTTTCCCAAGTTATCACGTGCCGACGCGCCTCGCGGCCGCGCGCGAAAAATTTGCCGCTTTTCTCGACTGACGCGCTGCGGCGCAAGGAGCCCGAAATGTCCGAATCCCCTGACTTCGCGCAGCGTCTCGACCGTGTCGAAAGCCGATTTGCGATGCACGATCTCGTCAGCGATTACTGCCACGGCTTCGACAAGCACGACTGGGACCGCTTCAGTGCCATCTGGTGGCCCGACGCGGTGTGGGACATCGGCCCGCCCTTCGGCAAATTCGAGGGGAGCGAAGGCATCGCGCATGTGACCAAGGATATTCTCTGGCCCGCCTGGCTCGCGTCGAGCCATTTCACGACCAATCTTGTCATCGCTTTCGACGGCGACGACCAAGCGACCGGGGTGTGCGACGTCGACTGCATCGGCACCACCGCCGACGAGCAGGCACAGACCGTCAGCGCCAGCTATTTCGATCGGTTCGAGCGTCGCGGCGGGGTTTGGAAGATCGCGCACCGCAAGGTGAAGATGTATCACTTCAACCCGCTGCCCGGCGTGACCTTGTCCGCCCCTGAATAGGAGTTTTCATGGCCTATCTCGACACCGATGACGGCGGCCGCGTCTATTACGAGCATCACCGCGCGCCGGGCCTCGCCGTTGTGCTGATCCACGGTTGGGGCATGTCGGGCGATTATTGGGCCTCGGCGGTCGAGGCGTTGCTTGCCGAGGGCCATGGCGCGATCGTCGTCGATCACCGCGGCTGCGGCCGCTCCGACCGCGACTTCGGCGATATGTCGATCGGCGCGATTGCAGGCGACGTGGCCGCGATCGTCGAACGCTGCGGCACCCCGCGCGTGGTGCTCAACGGTTGGTCGCTCGGCGGCGCCGTCGCGGTCGCCGCGGCCGATCTGCTGGGCAATCGCGTCGCCGGCCTGATCCTTACCTGCGGCGCGTCGCCGCGCTATGTCCAGGGCGACGGCTTTCCGCACGGCGGGTTGCCCGAGGATGTGCTGGGAATCGGCGCTGCGATCACGGCCGACCGCCCCGGCTTTTTCCGCGCGCTAGCCGAAGGCGCATCGGGCGAAGGCGCAAGCGAAGCGATGATCGGTTGGGTCGAACGCGGATTCCTGGCCACCGGACCGCGCGCCAGCGACACGCTCGCTGGGCTGGCGACGCTCGACCAGCGCGCCTTGCTGGCATCGTTCGATTTTCCCGTGCTGTCGATCGGCGGCGCGAAAGACAGCATTGCCGACCCAGCCATTGCGGGATTTGCGGCAAATTGTGCCTCGAAAGGCACGCTGCTCACCATGGATACTGGCCATTCGCCGCATCTGGAAAGCCCGTCCGCCTATAATGAGGCGATACTTGCCTTTGTAAGAAAGCTTGACCGATGACCACCGCGCCGCTCGACGATCTTGCCGCCCTGCTCGCTCCCCTGCATGCGCCCTTCGCATGCAAATCGCTGAAAGCGCCTAACCGTTTCTGCATGGCGCCAATGTCGCGCTATTTTGCGCCCGGCGGGGTGCTGACCGACGATGGCGCGGAATATTATCGCCGCCGCGCTGCCGCGGGTATCGGCACGATCATCACCGAAGGAACGGGCGTTGCGATCGACCACACGGTCGCTGCCGACACCATCCCCATCTTCGCCGGCGATACGCCGCTCGTCGCCTGGCAGGCCGCGGTCGATGCGGTCCATGGCGAAGGCGGCATGTTTGTTCCGCAATTATGGCATGTCGGCGGCTGTATCGATTTCAACTACCCCGACGCGCCCCACGCTGAGCTGGTCAGCCCGTCGGGCTTTGCTGGTCCCGACGTGCCGGGCGGCCGGGCGATGACCGACCGCGACATTGCCGACACTATCGCAGCTTTCGCCGAGTCCGCTCGTGCTGCCAAGGCGATCGGTTGCGACGCGATCGAACTGCATGGCGCGCATGGATATATTTTCGACCAATTCTTTTGGGATAAGACCAATTTTCGCGACGACCGCTACGGCGGGCCGGACATCGGTGACCGCGCGACCTTCGCCGCAGAGGTGGTCGCAGCCTGCCGCGCGGCGGTTGGCGAAGAATTTGCGATTATTTTCCGCGTGTCGCAGTGGAAAACCTATGACTATGACGTCAAGCTTGCGCGCGATCCCGACGAATTGCACCGCTGGCTCGACCCCCTCGCACGCGCTGGGGTCGACATCTTCCACGCCTCGCAGCGCCGCTTCTGGGAGCCCGAATACGCGGGCGATGCCAAAAATCTCGGTGGCTGGATCAAGGAAGTGACGGGCAAGCCGGTCATCACCGTGGGGTCGATCGGCATGGACCGCGACCTGATGCAGGATTTCGTCGAAGGGATTTCCTCGCCGATGCTGGGGCGTTTGAAAGATCTGGTTGCGATGTTCGAACGCGGTGAATTCGACCTCGTCGCGCTCGGTCGCGTCCTCCTCGCCGACCCCAACTGGCTGGAGAAAATAGAACAGCATCGCATCGACGAATTGACCCCCTATGATCGCGCGACTGCGCTCAAACAGTATGAACATCATTAAAGATTCTGTTCGAAGTCTGCATAGTCGCTTTGCGGTCCGTCGAACGCGGTCGCAGTTCCCCAAGCTAGACGGAAGCGGTTCGCTGCGGTTCGCTAAGGTCCCCCCGGCTGCGACGGAAAAATCTGCCGACCCGTTTGCGCTGCAATAGGCCCCGCGAGACGACCGCACCGTGCTGCCGGGCGGCGGCTCTCACCCAGCGATCTAGGTTGGCTGAGAACTGAGGCGAGCGCTAGATCTGACCGCGGCCGCGCTGAACAGGTCTGACCTGGAATCGACACTTCGATCGGCGCTCACAACCACGCGCGGTGGAGCGATTCGCGATCTGGCGCGGCACGAAGAGCCGATGGCGCTTGCATTCGAAGCCCATGCGCTGGAGCGAAAGAACAAGCGCCTCCATGCCCCGCGTACCCGCCGCCGTCTCAGGCCAAGAGTGCCACTCACAACATCCTTGCCGCAAAATAGGCCCGCACCTCCTTCTGAAATTCCAGCGTCAGCCGCGAAGGCCGCGACACGTTCGACACGGCAAAGGCATATTCATGCTCGATTGGCGGATCAAAGGGTCGGGCGACCAGCGGATGGTGAAGATAGGGCTTAACGAGCAATTCGTTCAGTATCGCCATCCCGTTCCCGCGTGCGGCAAGCGCGCAGGCTGAACCGTGCGTGTGCGTTTCGATCGCCACTGTAGGGCGGAGGCCAAAGGCGGCGAACGCGGCATCGACCTGCGTGCGCCAGTGGCGCCCCGCGCCGAGCAGAATTAAAGGATGCCGGCCGATGTCGGACGGCGTGATTTCGCCGCGTCCGGCAAGCGGATGATCGCCGCGCATCACGCAAACCGATCCGCTCGAAACTATCTGCTCGATCGCTAGATCGCTTTCGTCGGTCGGCAGCTTGACGAAACCGCAATCAACATAACGCATCGCGATCATCGTCCGCGCGGTTTCGACGCTGCGCGAATCGATGCTGAACTCGACGCCCGGAAAGCGCTCCCGAAAGCGGGAGACGATGTCGGGCAGCACGCCTTCGGCAAAGCTCGGCGGCGCGACAATCCGGACGGTACCCGCCGAATAGCCCGCAATGTCACGCACCAGACTGTTGAATCGGTCGAGGCTTGAGAGCGAAAGCTCGACTTCCTGGATCAGCTTGGTGCCATCGGCGGTCGGTACCAGCTTACCGCGATCGCGATAGAAGAGATCGAAGCCAACCTGGGCTTCAAGCTGCGCTATCAGGCGGCTGACCGCGGGCTGGGACAGGGACAATTGCTTGCCAGCGGCGGTCGCCGATCCGGTGCGCATTATCTCGGCAAAAACGCGCAGCGCGCGGAAGCTGACATCCTTGTCGGGCTCGACGCCGGCAGGTGCTAGCGGCTTGCGCATCGTCAGTCTGTCGCGGCCGCTATGACCGGCAGAAGGATGCGCGAGGCGAGACCACCGCCCAGATAGACGCTGTTCTCGGCGACGACAGGGTCGAGCCCTTCGACGCGCCAGTCGGTGCCCGGGTTGATGTCGAAGTGGGGGAAATTGCTCCCGGCGATTTCGAGGCGGATGCGATGCCCGGCCGCAAAACGGTTGCTCATCGGGAACGAGGCAATCTGCACGCAATAAATCTTTCCGGGCTCCATCACTTCTGGCACTTCAAAGGAGTCTCGGAAGCGCATTCTCAACAGGCCATGCGCGATATTGAGCGCATAGCCCTCCGGATAGTCGGCGCTCACCGGATAAACATCAACAATTTTGATCATGACGTCGGTATCGAGGGCTGTCGAGCTTACGAAAAGTTCGGCAACCGCCTGACCGGTCAGTTCGACGTCGCTACCCAGCGGATCGGTTTCAAACACCAGCACATCCGTCCGATCGGCAAGGGGGGGCCAGGGTTCGCGCGCGCCGAAGAAATCGGGTCCTTCGCGTTGGTTGAATCCCCCTGCTTCCATCACCGGGGCTCCCGATGCGATCGCGCCGCCGATTGTCGGCACCGGATGATAGGGGTCGTGAATGAAGCTCGACGTGTGGGAACCGGCTGGTGCCGCTTCGCGCAGCGCGGCGTCGGGATGCAAATAGAATGGCGTCAGGCGCATCGTCGGCAGCGGCCAGGAAGCGGCGGTGCTCCAACGTCCCCCATGGTCGAGCCGCCCGCTCGGGAGGCGCCGGCCGGTGCCGCCGCCCATTATGAAGAAGTAAACCGGTTCGGGCAGCGGGTCGATAGCGCTAGCCTTCATATGACGGTCGAACCACGCCTTTCGCAGCGCGCCATAATCACCAAACAGATGGTCGAGGGTCGACTGCGGCCCAAAGTCGGCATCCCCCGAATAGGTAAGCGAGCGCTTACCATGCGTCCACGGCCCGAGAATCAACTTTACGGGGCCGCGCTTGATCTTCGACAGAGCGACGAAATTCTCCACAGCGGTCAGCGCGTAAGGATCATACCAACTCGACATATGCACCATGGGCACGTCGGCGAAGTCCTCGTACCAGCCGCGCGCATAAAGGCCCCGCTGTTTCCAGAAGTCGGTGAAACGATCCTCGTCCCATTGTTCGAGGACGAAATCTTCATATTCCGGCGCCGCCGCGATCGGCGAGTGGCCGGGGCGCCATTTCTCGACGCCGATCCATTCGCGGATGTCGGATGCCTCGAGCGCCGCGCGCCGCGCGGGATCAGCCAGCGTTTCCGGCGCAAGCAGCGCATGCTTGAGCGCCCAGGTCAGTTGCTTGAGTTCATAGGCGCCCCCTTGTCGGATGCCGCTGTGATAGGCGCTCGAAAATCCGCCCGAATCGAGGAACATCGCCGCGAGGCCCGGCGGATCGAGCGTCGCGAGTGCGGCCTGCACATGCGCGCCATAGGACAGGCCGAGCGTGCCAATCCGGCCGTTGCACCACGGCTGCTGCATGATCCAGGCGATGGTGTCGGCGCCGTCCTCCGCCTCCGACATATATTTGCGGAACACGCCCTGCGAGCCATAGCGCCCGCGGCAATCCTGCAACACGAATGCATATCCGTGCGCTGCGAAATCGGCGGCAATCGCGGGCTTCGACCGCGGCACCGGATCGGCGACCGAGAAGTCGGCGTGGTTGGTGCCGGTCTTGTCATAGGGCGTGCGTTCGAGCAGCACCGGCACGGCCTTGTCTTTGGCGCCGGCGGGCAGATAGATGTCGGTCGCCAGATGCACGCCATCGCGCATCGGCACCATGACGTTGGCGATCACCTGGGCGGTCATGGCCGCGGTCACCGCGCAGGCATCATATAGGTTGCCGGTGCACCGGGGCCGACCGGCAGTTCGAGCCCGGTCCAGAAT
This sequence comes from Sphingopyxis sp. P1IMeth2, assembly GCF_900185685.1. NCBI lineage: Bacteria > Pseudomonadati > Pseudomonadota > Alphaproteobacteria > Sphingomonadales > Sphingopyxidaceae > Sphingopyxis > Sphingopyxis sp. P1IMeth2. The sequence goes on along the minus strand of NZ_FYAT01000001.1, from coordinate 910,929 downwards.
CCGACAAGGCAAAGTCCGGTCAGTCCAATTGCCATCGAGAAGGGCAGCATCAGCGCGATTAGCGACCCGACCCCGAAATCGCGGCGCCAGCGCTGTGCAAGGACAAGGACGAGGACGAAGTTCGATGCAACGGGTGTCACGATGTTGAAGATCGAATCGCCCATCCGGTAGGCGGCCGTGGTCATTTCCGGCGAGACGCCGAGCAGCATCAGCATCGGGACGACAATCGGCGCCATCGCGCTCCATTTCGCCGAGGCCGAACCGATGACGAGATCGAAAATCGACGACATTAGCAGCAGTAGAATCAGCATCACCGGGGTCGCAAGATGCTGGGCGCGCAGCCAGTCGGCGCCGTTGATCGCGAGCACCGGACCAAGGTTCGACCAGGCGAACATCGCGATGAAATGCGCGGCGAAGAATGCGATGACGAGAAACGGAGTCATGGTCGCAAGGCCTTCGGTCATCATCTTGACCACGTCGCGGTGCGAGGTGACGGTGCCGACCGCGGCGCCGTAAGCCCAGCCGCTGACGAGGAAGAGCAGCATGAAGCCTGCCACGAGCGAGGCGTAAAATGGTTCGAACCGGGCCGGCCCCAATGCCCCTGCATCGACCAGCGGCGTATAGCCGGGCCAGAAGAGGAGGGCTGCGAATAGGGCAATCACCGCGAAAGCAGCGAAGCCCGCGCGGCGCAGGCCGCGGCGCTGCAACACGGGATCGGCATGATCGTCGATCTCACCCTCGGGCGGCGGATCGCGCCACACACCGAGCCGGGGCTCGACGATCCGGTCGTTGACGAACCAGGTGATCGGCACGAGCAGCAATCCGAGCGCGGCGGTGAAATACCAATTGCCGAGCGGGTTGAGCATATGATCGGGGACGAGCAGCGCGGTCGCCGTTTTCGTGATCCCGAGCATCAGAACGTCAAACTGACCTGGCACCAGGTTGGCGGCGAAAGCGCCCGATATCCCGGCATAGGCGATCGCAATGCCCGCCAGCGGATGCCGCCCGGCGGCGGCAAAGATGATCGCCGATAGCGGAATCAATACGACATAGGCGGCATCGGCGGCCTGATGCGACAACAGGCCGATCAGAAAAATCGCCGGGCTGAGAAAGCGGCTTGGCACGCCGCGCATCGCGCGCGTCATCAGGGCGGTGAACAGTCCCGATCGCTCGGCGACGGCGGCCCCCAGCATGACGACAAGGATCAGCCCCAAGGGAGGAAAGCTGGCCATGGTGTCGGGCATGGCGGTCAGCAGCTTGCCGATATTTTCCGCCGAAAGCAGACTTTTGGTGACCAGTATTTCGCCATTCACCGGATTGACCGCGCTCCAGCCCCAGCTTGCCGCAGCCGCCGATACGGCGACCAGCAGCGCGATCAGACCAAGGAAGATGAAGACCGGGTCGGGCAGGGCATTGCCCCAGCGCTCGACCCGGTCGAGCCACTTTTGCGTCTTGCCTGACATCGTCGAACCGCCCCGCATCGCTGATTCCGTGATGGCCGCGCCGGTTCCGGCGCGGCGCATCGGTTTACATCTTCACCGAGAAGCTGGCGTAGAGGAAGCGGCCACGCGCGTCATAGGTGTAGATGTCGTAGTTGATGGGCGCATTGGCGTAAGAAGCAGGCGGCGCCTTGTCGAACAGATTGTTCACGCCGATCGCGAAGCGCGCCGTATCGTCGCCGATGTTGAAGCCGAGTTCGACGTCGGTGTAGATGATCGACCGGGTCCGGTCGTCCTTGACCGCGTTGACCACATCGCTCGTCGGGCCAATGTAGCGCGCGCGCAAGGTCGCATCCACCGTGTCGCCGGTCCAGCCGAGCGACGCCTGCCCCTTCCAGTGCGGATAGGTTGATCGCGGAGCATCGCCGCGGCCGGCGCGCTCGTCGACGATGGGGTCGCCTCCCGCGGGGTTGGGCGCGGTGGTCTTGAACGAATGGAGATAGGACGCATCGACGACCGCCGAGATGCGGCCGATGCTGGTGCTGAAATCATAGCGCAGCGTGGCGTCGACCCCATCGGTGGTGATCGAGTTGAGGTTCTGGGCGCCCTGCAGCAGTTCGAGGATCGCGCCGGTCCCGCTGTCGCGGCTGACGAGGTCGCAGAATATTCCGCCGCGAACGGCGCAAAGCTGAAGGATCTGGGTCGCCGACTGCGAGGCGATCGCGTCCTTGATCTTGATCTTGTAGTAATCGACGGTCAGCGACAGGCCGCGCACCGCGCGCGGCGAGATAGCGATGCCTGCGCTGAACGTGTCGGCTGTTTCCGGCTTGAGGCCGGGGTTGCCGCTGATGACGCCCGGGATCAGGCCATTGAGGTTGTAATTGGCTTGGTTATATCCGGTCGGCACGCCGGCGCAGCCTGGCAGGCCGGGGTTCGCAGATGCGCCGCCGTTGCACGGGTCTGTCCCCTGGAAGCTTGTCTGGCGGGCACCCTGATATAGTTCGAGGATCGAAGGCGCGCGAAAGCCCTGCGAGTAAGTGCCGCGGAACAATATGTCCTCGATAGGACGGTAGCCGACGCCTGCCTTCAAGGTAACCTTGTTGCCGACCGTCGAGTAATCCGAATAGCGCCCGGCGAGGCTGAGCTCGAGGCTCTCGGCAAATGGCTGGTTGCGGAAAACCGGAACATTGAGTTCGGCATAGGCTTCATGGAGGTCGTAGCTGCCAACGGTCGCGGTCCGGGTTTGCCCGGTCGTCTTCGCATATTGGGAGGAGAGGTAGAGCGAGGGTGCGTTGACCACCGGATCGGGCGCATCGAAGCCGCGGTTCTGACGATATTCGTAGCCGACCGCTAGCGCCACCGGTCCGGCGGGCAGGTCGAACAGATTGCCCGTCACGTTGAATGCGGCATTGTAGAGCTCGGTGCGGTTATATTCGCGCGTCGTGAAGCGGATATAGGCCGCCTGTGCGTCCGTCATCGGCGCGAACAGGTTGATCGGCACGCAGCCGGCATTCGCTGCGCAGGTCGCGGGCGAGCCGAGGCCTAAGAACAGATTGTCGTAGTTGATACCATTCTCGGCGGTCGTGTGGATGGCATTTTTCGAATAGGATCCGAAGACGTCCCAGCGCCATTCGCCGTCGCCGATCATGAAACTTCCGTCGAGACCTGCCGACACCCGGATCGTTTCAACGTCCTGCAGATTGTTGCGGTTGCCGACGTCGGTCATGACCTTGCGAATGCGCCAGGCGCTGTTCGCAGCGAAGCCGATGGCGTTGGCGGTCGGTACCCCGTTAGCAGTGCCAAACGGATTAAAGGCCTGATTGTTCGGGATCGAAAATCCGCGCACGGTTCCCGATGAGCCACCGATATCGAGCAGGACTGGCGAGAAGAGCTGGTTCGACTTGCGGCGGTTGTAAACGCCGTCCAGTTTGATCGAAACATTGTCCGAAAGCTCATAGTCGAAGCGGCCATAAAAGCCGTAACGTTCCGAGGGACCCGCCGAATAGATGCCCTGCGCCTGCGTGTTGTAATAATCGCCTGGCAGCGCTCCGACATGAAATGCATTGTCGGCGAGCGCCCCGGCGCCGATCGTCGCGCCGCTATTGAGGATGATCGGGTTTGAAGAATTGGCGAAGCCGGTCGCGGTGCCGAAATAGGCGTTGTTCGACAGGCCCGGCAGGATGAACAGACCGTTGGGATTGGTGCCAACCGAAGTCGCCGGCACCAAAGTCTGCGTGGTCAGCTCGCGTGCGTCGGTACGGATGGGCCGCGACCGAAAATAGCTGCCCGACAGGATGACCGAAGCCCGGTCCCATGTCTTGCCGACGGTCAATTTGCCCCCGAGTTCGGCGCCGTCGCCGTGGCTGGTCACGCCCGCACGAACAGATCCTCGCAGCCCGTCGAACGGTTGGACGGTCTTGATATTTACCACCCCCGCGATTGCGTCGGCGCCATAAATGGCGGACGCACCGTCCTTCAGGATTTCAATACCGTCGATCATTCCCTGCGGCAGCGTGTTGAGATCGACGAAGTCACGGAAGCCACGCTGGCCGACGCCATCGACCCAGCGGTGCCCGTCAACGAGCACAAGGACCCGGTTGCCGCTGCCCTCGGCGCCGCCCAGATAGCGCAGGTTGATCGAACTGGCGCCGTAGGAGGTTCCCTGCGTGCCGTTGGAATTAAGGCTGACACCTGCCGACGGCAGCTTTTGCAGCAGGTCACCGATCGACGAACTGCCCGACTTGGTGATGTCTTCCGACGTCAATGTCAGAATAGGACCGACCGAGTCTGCATCCTTGCGCCCGATGCGCGACCCGGTGACAATGATCTCGCCGCTGCCAGCTGCATCTGTTGCCGCCTCATCCTCTGCGTCTTGAGCATGAGCGAGCGCAGGCCATGCAAGCGCGGCGAGGCTGATGCCGGCGATGGCGGCAAACCTCGCGGCCTGTCGGCGCCGGATGAAACGAGCGGATGCGATGGTCATATTGTCCCCCCAAATTGCGATTCGGTCACTGGCTTAGGGCCAACTGTTCCCCCAAAAAATATTATGACGGTCGCAAATGCGCTCATACCGAAAGTGCATGACATTGCCCTGCTTTGCACGCACTTGGTATGGAGTGAAGCGGAGGAACGGTACTCATGTCATCAGCCTACCGGCTCACGCCTACCCGCAGACACCTCATCGGCGCTGGCGTTTCCGTCGTCCTTCTGCCGGTTCTGGCCGGAGCCGGGAAGCGGCCTCTGCGGATCAGCCTGCTCGGCCAATCACTTATCAAAACCGACCTGCGCAAGCTTGGCTGGAGCGAGCTCGAGGCGTTCGGGCACCTGTTCAAAGGGCGCGACGCCGTTTTCACCGATCTTGAAACGGTAATTGCCGGCCCACTCGCAGGGGAATCGACGCGGCCTGCCGATAGCGAGGTGCTGCACGTCGCCGATCCTACGGTTATCGATTGCCTCCTGAAAATCGGGGTCAATATCGTCGCAACGTCGAACAATCACGCCTGGGACCTGGGCAGCGGCGGGATATTGTCGACCATTGACGCGCTGGAGACCCGAAATCTCGTCTATGCCGGAAGCGGCCGCAACCTCGCTGCAGCGAGCGCTCCCGGCTTGTTGCAGGCGCGCGCCCGGGTGGCGCTTGTCGCGGCGGCGGCGGGTGCAATCCGCGATGGTGCGGCTGCCACCGACACAAGGCCGGGCGTCAACGAGCTGCGCCGCGGAGCAGACGGAGCGCTGGTCGGAAGCGACGTCGAACGTTATCTAGCCGCCATCCGCATTGCCGCAGCCAGCGGGGCGACAGTGATTGCCTATCTGCACAGCCATTATTGGGAGCCGCGCAAGTCCGATACGCCGGCTTGGCAGCGCGACCTCGCCCGCCGAGCGATCGATGCCGGCGCCGTCACATTCGTTGCCCACGGCGTGCCTGAATTGCAGGGCATCGAATATTACCGTGGGGCGCCGCTCTTCCACGGCCTCTCGTCCTTTATCTTCCAATCCGAAAAGCCTCACGGCGCCTATGGCCCGGAAGCGTGGCAGTCGGTGATTGCCGAACTTGACGTCATTGATGGCGGCGTAGCCCGTGCAGAGATTATCCCCGTTCAACTCGATGCCGAAGGTGTCGACTACGGGGGGCGGCGGGTGAAGGGTAGCCCGCAGCTTGCCACAGGGCCTTCGGTCGGCGTCATCTGCACGCGCCTCGCTGACCTGAGTGACGCTCTTGGATCCTCTGTCTTTTTCGAGGCCGGTCGGCCGCGAAGCCGTGGCGCAACGGCTGTGAAAATTGTTCCGAAGCTTCCACGGAGCTGACCGCCAGGCAGCGATCGATGCTCTGGAATCCAGTCGGAATTTGGCGGAGCTCGTGGGCGACGACGAGCCTGAGATTAAGATATTCACAACGACATAGAGGCATATTGGGCCTCGATAGCCGTGGCGTTAGTCGGCACCATCACACTCCGGCCTTAAGCATGATCGATCAAAATACTAATCTCGGTTTGGCCGCTCGGTATCTGGTCGACGACCTTCCAGGTGCGCGGCAAGTTGGCGCACGGCTTAATGGGATTCTCTGCAAGATCGAAGCCGGCGAGTCACCCTCGGCAGCAACGCTACAGTTTCTTGCAGAAAGAGGCCTGGAAGCTATTCGCGCTTGCGTGATCAGCCAGCGGGATTGGTCAGAGTTTTCGGAGCAAGCCGAGGCCGAGCGTAGAGAGCGGATCGAATGTGCCGAGCAAAAGGCGGCAGACGACGCAGTGGCCCTTGCGCAGGCTGCGGAAAGCAGAGCCGCGGCAGTTAAACAATATTTCGCCGAGCGCGAAAATGACCCTGTATTTCGTCGGCGGCGCGAGTCCAAAGAGCTCCGGAATCGTTTCGGAATCGGAAATGTTGATGCCGACCACTACCGTCGCATCATGAGGCTGCTTTCCCAGCTTTCTGTCGGGCGGCGGCTCTCACCGAGCGAGGTAGCATGGCTGAGAACCGAGGCCGATTATTGCTGGACCGATGCGGTCAGTCACGCATGGCACACTGCCGAAGCGAAAGCCTTCACCGAAGAATGGGAACGAAGCCAAGACCCTTGGACGGCGGTGAATGCCAGCGGCCACTGGCGGAAGGCAGGAGAACCGAGGCGATCGCTAGATCTGACCGCGGCTGCGTTGAAAAGGCCAAATCTGGAATCGAAACTGCGATCAGCGCTCACAACCACGCGCGGTGGAGCGATGCGAGATCTGGCGCGGCACGAAGAGGCGATGGCGCTTGCATTCGAAGCGCATGCGCTGGAACGAAGCAGCTACCGACCATGCACGCTCTTGGGCGCGCTGCATATGGAGGCCGGTAATCTAGCCGCTGGTCACAGCTGGTACGAAAAAGCAGAAGAACTCGGCGCTCCTAGTGAGGCGATTGATGGTGAACTTCGTGCCCTGATGGCTCGATGCGCGCCGGAGGAGCGCGAGCGGATTCGCAGATTCTTGCTGCAGCACGCACCTGACAGGTTTGCTTACCTCGGCCGCTGACCGGCGGTCGTTGGCCGCTTCTCGCGCCGCCTCGGCGTGGTGCTTCCGGATTGTAATGAAATTAAATCCGTCTGCGTAGGGTGTGCTAACCGATGATGCAGAGGCGTGCTTCCAGATTTCCCCCGAGGGGAACTTTATCATGGAAATCAAAGGGGTTACTGGTTGCGGGAGTAGGATTTGAACCTACGACCTTCAGGTTATGAGCCTGACGAGCTACCGGGCTGCTCCATCCCGCGTCAACCAGAGCGCGGCGCCGTTTGGGGCCGCAAAAACAGCAAAAGGCCGGCATCGCTGCCGGCCTCTAACTTTGTGAATGGGTTTCTTTTCGACCTTACGCCGGCTGCAATGCCTGGCGACGTCCTACTCTTCCGTGGCTTAAGCCAAAGTACCATCGGCGCTGTCAGGTTTCACGGCCGAGTTCGAGATGGGATCGGGTGGGTCACTGACGCCATGGTCACCAAGCAATGAAGCCGGCGTAGGTCAAAAAGGGTTTCAATCGATGTCCGTGCAATACTGTCTGATCAATCATCCACTTATCGCGGACAATCCTGACAGGATTGTCGTTGATGGTGGGACTCTTCAAGCGCGAATAGAGCAATTAGTATCGGTTAGCTCCATGCGTTACCGCACTTCTACATCCGATCTATCAACGTGGTGGTCTTCCACGGCTCTAAGAAATCTTATCTTGAGGGAGGCTTCCCGCTTAGATGCTTTCAGCGGTTATCCCGTCCATACATAGCTACCCTGCTGCGCGGCTGGCGCCACGACAGGTACACCAGAGGTATGTTCAACCCGGTCCTCTCGTACTAGGGTCAACTCCTCTCAAATTTCGACGCCCACGGCAGATAGGGACCAAACTGTCTCACGACGTTCTGAACCCAGCTCACGTACCACTTTAATTGGCGAACAGCCAAACCCTTGGGACCTGCTCCAGCCCCAGGATGTGATGAGCCGACATCGAGGTGCCAAACGATTCCGTCGATATGAGCTCTTGGGAATCATCAGCCTGTTATCCCCGGCGTACCTTTTATCCGTTGAGCGATGGCCCTTCCACTCGGGACCACCGGATCACTATGACCGACTTTCGTCTCTGCTCGACTCGTCAGTCTCGCAGTCAGGCAGGCTTATGCCATTGCACTCTCGCAGACGGTTTCCAACCGTCCTGAGCCTACCATCGCGCGCCTCCGTTACTCTTTAGGAGGCGACCGCCCCAGTCAAACTACCCGCCACAGAGGGTCCCTGATCCAGTTTCATGGATCGAGGTTAGACATCAGAAAACAACAGGGTGGTATTTCACCTATGGCTCCACGTCAGCTGGCGCCAACGCTTCAAAGCCTCCCACCTATGCTACACAGTTCTTTCCTAATGCCACTCTGAAGCTGCAGTAAAGGTGCACGGGGTCTTTCCGTCTAACCGCGGGTACTCCGCATCTTCACGGAGAATTCAATTTCGCTGAGCATCTCCTGGAGACAGTGGGGAAGTCGTT